>NZ_CP029544.1:0-1856015 GCF_003173695.1 Lactobacillus helsingborgensis | reverse complement strand
AGCAGAAGTGCAAAAAGACATATTTGAAAAATAGCAAATATGTCTTTTTGGTTAGTTAATTTTTTACGGCATTCTGCATTAACTTTCGTTAATTATTGCCCCTTTTTGAGTACAATTTGGTAGTCTGCTGCCTGGGCCAGTTTCATATCATGAGTGACCATGATGATAGTTTTATGGTGCTCGTGCTGCAATTTTTGGATCAGTTTCAGCACATGAAGAGCAAGTTGCGGATCAAGCGAGCCAGTCGGCTCATCGGCAAGGATTAGCTTACCGGGTTTTAAAAATGCACGTGCTAACGCAACGCGTTGCTTTTCGCCAACTGACATTGTTGCAATCGTATCATCCAGCCGGTTTTGCAATCCGACTTCTGCCAAAATGTCTGTAATTTGTTTGTCGGTTTTATTTTTGGGAGCGTGGCTAAAGTTTAGGGCTAACTTGAGATTCTGTCGCACGGTCATGTTGGAAACGAGCGCAAACGTCTGAAAGAGGTAATTGATGTCATTGCGTCTCGCTAAAGTTGCTTTTCTGCTGTTAACCCCTGGTGCAGCCTTGTTATTTAATGTAATCAATATACTATATTTTATAAAATATAATTATATGGTTACTGTATCCAATGACATGTATTTAAACCATCATTCAGCTCTTGATTACTAGTTTTAGCTAAAGTATATAATATTTGTAATATCTGCTTATCTTTAAACATCTCCGACAAATTAAATTTTGGATTAACAGCAATTCCTATTTGAGGTATACCGTCAATAATTGTTATTGGAGGATCAAATTGTAGATGTTCATCTTTTATGAATTTATTTGATTCTTTATCTATTTTTCCTTCCAATTTGTTTTCATCTATTAAAGAAGTCATGACATTAATCATCATATAGTTTTTAGTATTACTGTTTTTATTAATTTTATTTTCTGAACAAAACAAAATACTACTGAAGAAATTTTGAGATTTTTTAGAATTATCGTTCCACTGAAATAGTTGAATTACTTTAGTTAAAGTTCTATTAGCATTGCGATTAATGCTTTTAATTTTATCTATTATTTCTGACAAATTTCGTTTATCATTTTTGGGGTTATCATCATAGTCATCAAATGAGACTATAAAACTTGATATAGGAAGTAAGTAGGTAGTTTGACTAGGATGGTCATCATATCTTCGTATAATTAGCCCTAGATCAATTAGCTGAGAATTCCAATTATTAATACTTCTTTGACTAACGTCTAAATCTTTTGCAATCTTAGCTATTGATGGCCAGCAATCGCCAGTATCATTTTTTGAATGAAATCCATAGTATAAGTAAAGTCTTATTGCACCAGTTGTCATAAAAGGTAAGTAATCCAATAGTTTTTCTTCAGCTTTAAAAAAGGGAGATTTAATGCCATGATTAAATTCTTTCCATTTTCGATAATTATATTTTATTTTATTACTAGCTTTTTTTTTATCTAAAAAACCTAATCCTATTTTTGCATGATCTATCATTTTTCACTCCTATAAAACTTGAATTTCAATTATTATGTAATAAAAATTTATTTAAAAATAACGCATAGCAATAGCTACACTATTGCTATGCGTTAAAATTAGTGATACACTATCTCTGACTGGAGAGGTTAGAATACAGACCCGTAAAAGTATCACAATAACTCCTTATTCCACCTAAGGTGCACTTAGGTACGGGTCGGAGTTATTAAAATATTTGGAAAGGATCACCTCCAAAAGCTATCTTATTATTAAGATGGCTTTTTTTAAATTTATTTCTAAACCAAAGTAATAAACTACTTTTGTTTAGTTAATGTGATTATATTATGAATTAAGATTATTTGCAAGAACATTTTTTCCAAATAAGACCAATCAAGCTGTTAGATAAATTCATCATAGTTATGAAAAAAAATGCGTATAAACTAAAATAATAACTATAATAGTAACTAAAGTGTTAACTAGAGTATTAACTAGATTAAATCAACAAAAACGAAAAAATTTTATCTACAATTTAAAACTAAAAAAAAGTTTGTTCACATTGAGATTTGTGCTTTTTGCTCCAGCTAATTTTAATATAATTAAATTCTTTTTAGTTTTGAAATTCGCAATTTTTTGTCTTTTTGCTTGGTTTTTTACTTTAATCATGGTATTCTAGATATTAAATTGTGCAGTCTGCATACAAAAATTGGAGGTGTAGTTTAATGACAACTAAAAGAACTTACCAACCTAAAAAGCGTCACCGTTCAAGAGTTCATGGCTTTATGAAACGGATGAGTACATCTAATGGCCGTAAGGTTTTGGCTAGACGCCGTGCAAAGGGTAGAAAAGTCTTATCTGCTTAAACCACTGAAATCCCAGTGGTTTTTTTAATTTATAAGAGTGGAATGAAACGTTTTGAGAAAGTCTTATCGCGTTAAAACAGAAAATGATTTTCAAACAGTTTTTAAGTCGGGCAATTCAGTAGCCAATCGGGCCTTCGTTATTTATCAATTAGATAAACCGGAAAATGAACATTTTCGTGTTGGTATTTCCGTTGGTAAAAAAGTCGGTCACACTGCTGTAGTCCGCAATCGCCTCAAACGTTATATTCGTGCTGTTCTTACGGAAAACAGGTCTTTAATCAATCCCCAGATTGATTTTTTAGTAATCGCTAGACCTTATGTGCGTAACTTTAAATGGGTGGACGTTCGTAAGAACCTATTGCATGCACTCTTTTTAGCCAATATAATTAAAGAGATACCGAATAAAGTTGAGGAAGATTAGAGTGAAAGACATTTTAACCAAAAAGAATGTCAAGCGTCTACTTGTGCTGCTGACAGTAGTTGCTTTAGCAGTTGTTTTAACAGGTTGTGCGTCATCTAACAATACAGAACCCGTTTCACATACAAGCGGCAGCTGGTGGAATCGCTGGGTTATTTATTATATGTCCACGTTTTTACTTTGGCTGTCTAAATTAATTGGTAACAACTACGGTTGGGCAATTATCATCTTTACTGTTATTGTGCGGCTTATTTTGTATCCTCTTAGTGCCATCCAAATTAAAAGCACTACTAAGATGCAAAAAATTCAGCCTGAGATGGACGCTCTTCGTAAAAAGTATCCTGGTAGCGACACAGAATCGCGTACTTTGCTTTCGCAGGAGACTAACAAATTATATAAAGAGGCTGGAATTAATCCTTATGCTGGCTGCTTGCCTTTAATTATCCAAATGCCGGTTATGCTTGCTTTATACGGAGCAATTGCTCAAACACCGCAGCTTATGACCGGACATTTCATGTGGATGGATTTGGGTGTACCCGACCCGTACTATATTATGCCGATTTTATCTATGGTTTTAACCTTCTTATCGACATATATCAGTCAGTTGTCAACACCGAAGGAATCACAAACTCTGTCATCTAAAATAATGACTTATGGTATGTCAATCATGGTTGGTGTAATGGGTATTTATTTCCAATCAGCTATTGTAATTTACTGGGTAGTTTCAAACTTATTCCAAGTAATCCAGACCTTCATCTTGCAGAACCCGATTAAATACCGCCGTGAGCAGGAGGAAAAGGCACGCCAAGAGCGTGAACGCAAACGGCAGTTGAGAAAGACTTATAAACGGCTGAAACGCAAAAAATAATTTTTAATCTAAAGTATTGATTTAGATAAAGTAGTCAAAGTGCTTTATCCATCATGATTATTCATGGTGGAATAATGCGCTTTTTTTATTGAAAAAGGAGAAAATCATGGCCCAAACTTTAACGGAGTTTGATACGATTGCAGCAATTTCAACACCAATTGGTGAAGGTGGCATTTCTATTGTCAGAATGTCTGGTGAAGATGCAGTTAAAATTGCCAATCAGGTTTTCAAAGGTGCTAATTTAACTAAGGTACCAACACATACTATTCATTATGGGCACATAGTTGATCCAATAAACGGGCAAGTCATTGATGAAGTTATGGTTTCTGTGATGCTTGCTCCTAAAACATTTACCCGTGAGGACATTGTTGAGATCAATTGTCATGGTGGTATTGTTGTTACCAACCATATTTTGCAATTGTTATTGAAAAATGGTGCGCGGATGGCTGATCCCGGCGAATTTACTAAAAGGGCATTTGTTAATGGCCGGATTGATTTGACACAGGCTGAAAGCGTGATGGATATCGTGCGTGCCAAAACTGATAAGGCTAGACAAATAGCAGAAAAGCAGCTGGAAGGTGGCTTGCTTGAAAAAATAAGGGCAATGAGGCAGGAAATTTTGGATACGCTGGCTAATGTAGAAGTTAATATTGATTATCCAGAATATGATGCTGATACCGTAACGGCTAAACAAATGACGAGTGTTTCTCAATCAGTTATTAAGAAAATAGATCGCTTGCTCAAAACGGCAAGTGAAGGAACGGCGTTACGTAACGGCTTGGCTACCGCGATTATTGGTCAACCAAATGTCGGAAAATCATCCTTGCTTAATTATCTAACGCAAAGCGATACGGCTATCGTAACGGATGTTGCGGGCACAACGCGGGATACGCTGGAAGAATATGTTTCGGTTAAAGGCGTCCCCTTAAAATTAATTGACACTGCAGGTATTAGGCATACCGAAAACAAGGTAGAAAAAATCGGTGTCGAGCGCTCGAAGAAGGCTTTGGCAAAAGCCGACTTAGTTTTGCTTTTGTTTGATTCAAGTAAGGAACTATCAGCAGAAGATAATGCTTTAATTGCTGCAACAGCGGAGAAAAAGCGGATTGCTATTTTGAATAAGACGGATTTAGGACAAAAAATTACTGCTGCTCAAATTAAACAGCTGACTAAGAGCCCCGTAATCGCTATTTCAATCTTGCAGAAACAAAATCTTGAGCAATTAGAAAAGACAATTAAAGAACTATTTTTCCAGGGTATTGAGAATTCTAATGATCAAGTAATGGTAACCAATCAAAGACAGGTTGGACTATTAGAAAAGGCTAAAAAGCAGCTCCAAGACGTTATTCAAGCACTAAAAGACGAGGTGCCGCTGGATATTGCGCAAATTGACTTCAATGGTGCTTGGGACACTTTAGGTCAGATAACAGGTGAAAGCAGTCCGGATGAGTTGGTTAATGAACTATTCAGTCAATTTTGTTTAGGAAAATAGGTGTGAAAATTAATGATTAAAAGTTATGATTCAAATGATTATGATGTCATTGTAGTCGGTGCGGGACATGCTGGTAGTGAAGCGGCCCTAGCAAGTGCCAGAATGGGGCAAAAGACACTGCTTTTAACTATTAGCCTGGATATGGTAGCTTTTATGCCCTGCAATCCTTCAGTAGGTGGGCCTGCTAAAGGAACGGTGGTACGCGAAATTGATGCCCTAGGCGGTCAAATGGGTAAAAACATTGACGCTACCTATATTCAAATGCGCATGTTAAATACTGGTAAAGGTCCTGCCGTGCAAGCATTACGTGCACAGGCTGATAAATGGCAATACCACGAGCAGATGAAAAAAGTGATTGAGGACACGCCAAACTTAACTTTGCGGCAGGCGACAGTTGATGAACTAATTGTTAAAGATGGAGTTTGCTCAGGTGTAATTACTAATACAGGCGCTAAATATCATGCTAAAAGTGTTGTTTTAACTACCGGAACATCAGCTCGCGGACGCATTTTTATTGGCGAATTGAATTATTCATCTGGTCCCAATAATACTATTCCTGCAATTAAACTATCAGAAGATCTAGAAAAGCTGGGCTTTAAACTGCGCCGTTTTAAAACGGGAACGCCACCACGTGTTAATAGCAATACTATTGATTATTCTAAAACAGAGGAAGAACCCGGTGACAAAATTCCGCGACACTTTTCCTATGAAACTAAAGATGAAGATTATCTCAAGGATCAAGTTTCTTGCTGGATGACTTATACTAATAAAACTACACACAAGATAATCAATCAGAATTTGGCCCGTTCTCCTATGTTTTCAGGAGAAATTAAAGGCGTAGGGCCGCGTTATTGCCCGTCAATTGAAACTAAGGTAGTACGCTTTGCGGACAAGCCGCGTCATCAGATTTTTTTGGAACCAGAAGGAAAAGACACTAAGGAAGTCTATGTCGGCGATTTTTCAACCTCCATGCCAGAAGAAATTCAGCTAGAAATGTTGCATTCAGTAGCTGGGCTTGAAGATGCAGAATTAATGCGGCCAGGCTACGCTATTGAATACGATGTGATTGATCCGTGGCAATTAAAACATACTTTAGAAACCAAAAATATTAAAAACTTATTCACAGCGGGGCAAATGAATGGTACTTCAGGCTATGAAGAAGCTGCTGGGCAGGGACTGATCGCTGGTATTAACGCTGCTTTACGCTCAGCTGGTCAGCCAGGATTTACCTTAGGCCGTGACGAAGCATATATTGGTGTTTTAATTGATGATTTGGTCACCAAGGGAACTGAAGAACCTTACCGCTTATTAACTTCAAGAGCAGAATATCGTTTGATTTTACGTAATGACAATGCTGATTTACGTTTAACTGATTACGGCTTTCAGCTTGGCTTAATCTCTGAAGAGCGTTATTCCAAATTTTTAGCAAAAAAAGAACAAATTGCACAAGCTGCTAATGCTGTTAAAAATATTACGGTTCACCCCACACCCGCAGTACAGGATTATCTTGCAAGTATTGGTGAAGAAAAATTAAAAGCGGGTGTCAAAGCCGACGTTTTTCTTAGAAGACCGCGAGTTAAAGTTGCTGACATTGAACGTTTGACGGGAATGAGTATTTCAAACGAGCGCTACGTGAGAGAACAAATTGAAATTAACGTCAAGTACGCGGGCTATATTAAGAAAGAACAGCAGCAAATTAACAAATTGCATCGCCAAGAAGCAAAGAAAATACCAGTTGATATTGATTACGATGCAATTGATGGGCTGGCAACAGAAGCACGGGAAAAGTTTGCCAAAATCAGACCGGAAACAATTGCCCAGGCTGAACGTATTTCTGGAGTTAATCCAGCAGATATGGCAATTCTAAGCGTTTACGTGCAAAATGGGCGCTATACCAAAATTAACAAATAAATTTAGTAAAAATTTAAAAATTATAAAAAATATTTTTGCTGACTAATCTAGCCCAAAAAATGCACAAATTTTATGGTAATGATCAAACAATCACAAGTATTGATTATTGCTATTATCAAAAAGTTATAAATTAATTGTACAACATTGTGAAGATAATATTTTTACAAAGCGCTTACACCTTGCAATAATCGTAAATTTTGCTCACTTGAAATTGTGAAATTATATGTTTTAATACAATATGTAAGTAAACATGTATTTAAGGAGATGCACTTAAAATGGCAAAAATTAATGGCGCAAATGCCATGCTCCAAGTTTTATTGGACTGGCATATTGATCATATTTATGGTTTTCCGGGTGGCTCATTTGACTCAACAATGAACGCTATCCATGACTTTAAGGGTAAGTTGAAGTACATTGAAGTTCGTCACGAAGAAGCTGGCGCTTTGGCAGCTTCAGCTGAATATAAACTCACTGGCAAACTTGGTGTATGTTTTGGTTCAGCTGGTCCTGGTGCTGTTCACTTGATGAATGGTTTGTATGACGCAAAATACGACAAGGTTCCTATGGTAGCAATCGTAGCTAACGTTCCAACTAGCCGTCAGGATATGGATTTCTTCCAAGCTTTTGACGAAAAGCCTTGGTTTGATCCGGTTGCTGTTTGGAACCACCAAGTTAAGCGTGCAGAACAAATTCCTTCAATGATGGATGAAGCAATTCGTCAAGCTTATGCAAAGAAGGGTCCAGCCGTATTAATTCTTCCTAAGGACTTCGGTTGGGACAAGATTAGTGACAGCTACCGTGTAAATTACAATGCAATGCAAGCTGTTCCAAACTATGCAGCTCCTAAAAAAGAAGAAGTTGAAGCAGCTGTTAAGCTTCTTGCAGAAGCAAAGAACCCAGTTGTTTACTTCGGTCTAGGTATGAAGGGTCATGGCGATGTCTTAGAAAAATTTGCTGAAAAATTCAAGACCCCATTGATGTCCTCAGTTATGGCTAAAGGTGTTGTTGAAGATAGATGCCCAGCTTATATGGGTTCAATTGGTCGTGTTGCACCTAAGCCAAGTGATGACATTCAAACCCATGCTGATGCAGTTATCTGGGTTGGTAATGACTCACCATTCTCATTGTTCTTCTTTGACCCTAAGGCTAAGGTAGTACAAATTGATGTTGACTCAGAAAAATTGGGTAAGCGTCACGCAGTTGATGTTCCAATTTTGGCTGACGGTGCTAAGACTTTGCAAGCTATGATTGATGCAGGTCAACCTCGTGAAGAGTCACCACTCTACAAAGCTGCTATTGCAGACCGTGAGAACTGGGAAGAATGGGAGCACAGCTTTGACGATTCAGACGAAATGCCAATTCGTCGTGAACCAATTTTTGACATTATTAACAAATACGCTGATGACGATGCACAATTTGCTATTGATGTTGGTAACATCAACATTGACTTCCAACGTTTAGTAAACTTGCATGATGAACAAACTTGGGCAACTTCAGGCTTATACGCAACTATGGGCTTCGGTTCTCCAGCTGCACTTGCAGCAGCAACTGTTCACCCAGAACGCGAAGTTTGGAACTTGAGCGGTGACGGTGGTTTCGCTATGATGAGTCAAGAGTTGTTGACTGAAGCTCGTTACAACATGCATATCTTGAATGTTGTCTTCACAAATGATACTTTAGGTTTCATTGAAGCTGAGCAAGTTGACGAATCACACCAACCATTATCAGGTGTTATTATGCCTAATAACGAATGGGCTCAAGTTGCTGAAGGTATGAACGTGAAGGGTGTAACTGTACGTACTAAGAAGGAATTCGAAGACGCAGTTAAGGAATTCAAGCAAATGGATGGACCAATGTTAATCGACATCAAGTTCACTCATGACATGCCTTACTCAACTGAATTGAATACTCTTGATGACCCAGAATTCGTTAAGAAGTATCAAGCTGAAGGTTTGAAACCATTTAGCTACTTTGCTGAAAAGTATGGCTTGGTTGAAGATACTGCTTCAGGCGCTTCAGAAGCTGAAGAAGAGCCAGAGCCAGAACCAGAAGAAGAACCTGATACAACTTCAGGTGCTTCAGCTCACTAATAAGCTAAATTATTAGAATGAAAAAAGCGGAACTTTTTGAAAGTTTCGCTTTTTTGCTGTCTTACAAGTATAATAATAAAGTATGATTTTTAATGATGGAGGACTATCAATGCAACAATTCGGTATTATAGGCTTATCGGTTATGGGTAAGAACCTGGCTTTAAATATTAGAAATAATGGCTTTTCCGTTTCTGGCTTTTCTATTGATAAGCCAGAAGTTGATGCTTTTGCTAAATATAAGGATGCTAAACTAAAACCAACTTATACTTGGGAGGAATTTGTTAATTCACTGGAAAAGCCGCGCAAAATTTTAATTCAAATAGCAGCGGGTAAGCCCGTTGATGAAACTTTGCAAAAATTATTACCTTTGCTTGATCAGGGTGATATTTTGCTTGATGGTGGCAATTCTAATTTTCATGATACCAATCGTCGTTTTCATGAAATGGAAAAACATGGTATTCATTTTATTGGAATGGGTGTCTCAGGCGGCGAAGAAGGTGCTTTAAATGGCCCTGCGCTCATGCCGGGTGGTGATGAAGAAGCCTATAATGAGGTCGCACCTATACTAGAGGCGATTGCAGCTAAAAATGAGGAAGGTCAGCCATGTGTCAGCTTTATTGGTCCAGAAGGTAGCGGACATTATGTCAAAATGGTTCATAATGGTATCGAATATGGCATCATGCAGGAATTTTCTGAAGTCTATGATATACTGCGAAAAGTTGCAGGCAAAACAAATGATGAAATGTCGGCTATCTTTGCTGACTGGAACAAGGGGATAGTCAAGGCGTATCTTAGTGAAATAACGGCTGAAGTTTTAAAGCAAAAAGATGAGTTGACCCCTGACCATGTGATTGATCATATTTTGAATGTTGCATCTTACAAGGGTACTGGTAATTGGATGCTTGAAGATGGTGTGCATTTAGGTGCGCCAATTAGCGTAATCGCTGAAGCAGTTATTAGCCGTTTTATGTCTAAGGCAACTACACGTGAAGGTGCAGAAGTAAAGTGGAGTAGTGCTGTACCTGACGACTTGGTTGATAATCTCGGTCAAGCTTTGCAATTGAGCCAAGCTGTAGCTTATGCTCAAGGCTTCCAACAGTTAAAAATGGCTGCGGATGCTTATAATTGGGACTTACGTTACCCAGCAATTGCACAATCATGGGAAGCAGGCTGCATTATTCGCTCATCAATGTTAAAAGATATTGAAAATGCTTTTGCTGAGGGTAAAAAGCTTGATAATATGTTCCAAGATCCATACTTTAAAGACTTGATGAACAAGAATATTCCAGCATTACGGGCTGTAATTGAACTGGCAACTGAAGCGGGCATTCCAACACCGACTTTAAGCGCATCGCTAAATTACTTAGAATCAATCTTTAACCCGAGTTTGCCGGCAAATCTCATTCAAGGGCAACGAGACTACTTTGGTGCCCATACTTATCTCAGAAATGACCGTGACGGTGTTTACCACACTCAATGGTATGAAGAAAAATAATTTTGTTACACGTGTAACAACTGAAACCAGTTAAGTTCGAGCTTTGACTGGTTTTTTGCTAGTGTGAAAAATATTTTAGCTAAAGAGTGGAGGTACTATGAAAAATAAAAAAGCGCAAATAAAACTTTTGGTCCTAGCCATGGTGGTAGGACTCTGTAGTGGCATAGTAGTTGGCTTTTTTCGCTTTGGCATCGCCAAAATGACAAAGCTATGGCTGACTCTGTTTCACGTGGCACATAAAAACTTTCTCTGGTTTATGCCCATTATTCTTGGTCTGATGGCGGTAGGAATAATTGCAGGCTATTTTGTTAAAAAATACCCGCATGTTGGTGGTTCAGGCATACCTGAAGTAAAACTGCAATTGGCAGGGAACCTGACTTTAAGCTGGTGGCCGACACTATGGCGTAAAGTAGTAGGAGGCATTTTAGTTATAAGTACAGGGCTGTTTTTAGGACCTGAGGGCCCTTCTTTACAAATCGGTTCAACTATAGGTCAAGGTGTCGGAGAAAGCGCTAAAGAGTCTAAAACAAACGCTCGCGTGCTTTTAGCAACGGGAGCGGCTAGCGGTTTAGCCGCGGCTTTTGGAGCCCCGCTAAGTGGAGCCTTGTTCGTACTTGAAGAAGTTTTTCACAACTTTTCTCCCCGCGTCTGGATGAACGCACTTGCAGGTGCTTTAGTAGCAGATTTTGTTGTTTCCAACATTTTTGGGCAGAAGCCATCTTTATCTCTTGTTTATCGTCATTCCTTTCCCGTAAAGTTATATGGTTATTTGCTCATTTTAGGTTTGCTCTTAGGATTATTAGGTCACTTATATAAAACTGGACTCTTTAAGGGTAAAAAGTTATACACAAAAATTACTTTCTTACCTAGCTGGCTCTACGGGTTGATCCCACTATTTTTGTTAATCCCAATTGCCTACTTTTGGCCACTAATAACCGGTCCAGGTAATCGTTTGATTTTAGCTTTACCACAAATAATTAAACACAGTGGCTGGAAGGTAATTGGCATTTTGGGTATTTTCTTTATTATTAGAATAGTATTTTCCATTATTTCCTATGATTCAGGACTGCCCAGTGGAATTTTTCTGCCAATATTGACAATGGGGGCTTTAATTGGTGCAGTCTATGGCTTAACTTTAGTGCAGCTTCATTTATTACCAGCAAAATTGGTTATTAATCTAGTAATTTTTGCTATGGCGGGGTTTTTTGCTGCGGTAATACGGGCGCCTTTTACCGCCATAATGCTCATTACGGAAATGGTTGGCTCATTACTACATTTAATGCCACTCGCCGTGGTGGCTTTTGTGGCGCTGCTAGTCGATGAATTTTTAAATGGAGAGCCAATATATGGTACGCTGGCACGTGCAATGTTGACAAACAGTAAAAAGCAGCAGGTTAAAATTTCTGGTGAAACTGATCAATTGACTGTGCCTATTTATGAAGATAGTCAATTAAACGGTAAAATGATTATGCAAATCAAATGGCCTCAACATACTTTAGTTAAAGCAATTTATCGCGATGGTAAGTCTATTATTCCCAATGGTCAGACTAAAATTAAAGCAGGTGATTCTCTGATTTTGACCTTAGATGCAGGTCGCCGAGGGGCCGTATTTAGCCAAATTAAACGGATGCAAAAAGTGCGCTACGACGGCTAAAAAAGACACGCTAGTAGAATAGCGTGTCTTTTATTTCTTTTGGTATTTTGGCGCAGTTTCTGGTGCCCAAAACAGGCAAATAATGAAAGCAGCAAATAAACGCCGGCGCAAACTAGCATTGCTAAATTCGAACCACCAATTTCTGTCAAGATAGCTAATAAAAAGGTACCGGCAGCAGCACCAATACGGCTGATTGTGATACAAGTTCCTACGCCACTAGCCTGTACTTTGGTATCAAATAATTCAGTGGGATAAGGATAATCCAGTACTAGCCCCGAAGATAAAACAATTGCAAAAATAGAAAAGACAATTATTTTAACCAAGGATGAAGATTGTGGTAATAGTGCAAGAACGCTAATTAATATTGCAGATAACAAAAAGTTGCTAATCAAAAAGAAACGTCGACTTAAGTGATTGAAAAGATATATCCCCCAAAAGATACCTATTAACATGCTAATGTTGTATAAATTTCCCGAAATCTTAGGATTAGTAATATTCATCCCCTGTAGCAAAATAGGCAAGAAAATACTAATTCCAAAGAAGGCAAAGGTTTGACAAGCATAAAAACTGCCGCCTACTAGTGTACTTCTGATATACTTTTTGCTAAAAAGTATTGTCCAAGAAACTTGTCCTTGCTTTTTAGAGCGTTTAAAGTGACAAGAGATGCCCCATTTATGACCTAAAATTCTACCAATTAATCTGTTTGCAGCTTTAATTTTACCCTTACTTGCTAACCATCAAGGAGAAGGCGGCAAGGGAAAGAAACTACGGAAAAGAGCTGTGAGCAATGCTGGTATGGCACCGGGTTGCTAAAATAATTTGCCAGGTATGTTGACCATATCCTTCAAGATAAGTCCCGGTTAAATACGAAGCAATAAAGCCTAAAACCCAGTAGATTAATAGGTGACTTTGCCGTTTACTATCCTCACCTTTAGGCAGACATCCAGTAAATAAAGCATTTTCCGCTGTATAATCAATTGCCATCATCAGTCCAATGCCAATCCTAATTAAAAAAGTCAGCGCTAAACTGCTTGTAAGGGGATGTAAAAGTGAAAGAATATATACATGTTGCTCATCAATAATTGGCTACGGCCAATTTTATCGGATAAACGACCGATAAGTGCGCTACTAGATAAACCAATTAGTCCACCAGCACCGATAAATCCGATCCACATATCACTAATTTGAATATATTTTGTAGCATTAGTTAGCGCGCCGCCAGTAATTCCTAATGAAAAACCGCAGGTAAATTGGCCCAAAATAATGGCAGTTAATACCCGCAAATGAACTTTTGAAAGTGGCGCTTTTTTATAATCTTTTTTGGCTAATTTTGCCTTTTTTCTAGCATAGTAATAAATTAAGCAATCACTGCTCAACCTACTTTATAACATCCCTTTCAATAAATGACTTAACTGTTATCTAACATAACAAATTTTTAGTGTTCGTGCAAAAAGACTGGGGAAAGGTAGCTTGAAATTTAAGCGCTGGTTACTCGTTATTTTTGAAAAACTAAGCCAAATAATACCAATATTAAAGCTGCTAAAAGCCAGATACTGAAATTTACCACTGCTTTTGCGGTATTTTTGTTATCAAGGCTAATATGATTGATCAAATATTCCCCAGCAAATAGTGTAAAGCTAAAAGTGATGAGCCATAAAATGGCACAGAGTCTTCCAGTAATAGAATAGGGGAAAAAGGCAGAATTGAAACTGGTTAGTAAAGCAACAATAAAGAAAGTAGTGGTACCGGTATATTGATTAAGCAATTTTTTGGCAGTTTTGGGCATAGTAATTTCGCTTCTTTCGCTGTTAGTTAAAATATTATGTTGCATTATAATACTAAACAAACAAAAAATAAATATTTATTAATTATGTAGAAAACAAAAAAATCACTTCTAAAGAAGTGATCCTTAATAATTAAATTAATATTTTTACATATTGGTGATTAAGAAAAAGAGCACGAACACAACTAGTAAGACGTACATCATTGGTGAAACTTTTTTGGCTTGCTTAGAAGCGATCATAGTAATCGGGTAGGCAATCATACCAAGAGCCAAACCATCTGAAATACTATAAGTTAGTGGCATGCCAACTACAGTTAAAAATGCTGGAAAAGCAATCTCAAATTTGTCCCAGTTAATTTTTTTCAGGTTTCCTGCCATTAGCACACCGACAATGATCAATGCAGGTGCAGTTACAGTGGTAGGAATAACAGCTAACAGCGGGCTGAAAATCATTGAAATCAAGAAAAAGATTCCTACAAAAATGGCAGTTAATCCGGTACGGCCTCCCATTGCAATTCCCGCACTTGATTCTACAGAAGTCCCGAGTGGTGCTGTACCCAAGACAGCTCCTTCAACCATTGCTAAAGAATCAGAAATAAAGGCCCTGCCGATACGTGGAATCTTACCATTTTCATCGACCATACCGGCTTGTTCTGTCATACCAATCAGGGTACCTGCGGTATCGAAAAATGTAACTAAAAGAAAAGTTAAAACTACCATAAACAATTGTGGGGTATTAATGTCTTTTAAATGAAAAACAGCTTGCCCAAAGGTAGGAGCAATACTGGGAGCACTGGCAATAATACCTTTAGGAACAGCGACTTGACCGATAATAACCCCGAACACAGCTGTTACCACCATGCCGATAAAGATTGAGCCGGGAATATTCATAGCCATTAAAATTACTGTTAAGGTTAAACCAAAGAGGGTAATCCAAACAGCTGGTGAATTAAACTTACCTAGAGTAACTAAATTTGAGTCACTGTTTACGATTAATTTACCATTTTGCAAACCAATGAATGCGATAAATAAACCGATTCCAGCTGAAATAGCATATTTCAAATCTTGTGGAATAGCATCAACTACTATTTCACGCAATTTCAAGACTGTTATCAAAATAAACAAGATAGACGCTACTAAAACTGCAGCTAAAGCTGTTTGCCAGTTAATATGCATGCCACCACAGACATTGTAAGCAAAAAACGCAGCACTACCTAATGTTGGCGCTAAAGCTACAGGATAATTTGCTACCAAACCCATAATGAAACAGCCAATTGCAATTGAAATTGCTGTGACAGTAAACGCTGCTCCTTTATCAATACCAGCTGCGTGTAAAATGTTAGGGTTAACAAAAAGGATGTAGGAGAGACTGACAAACGTGGTTAATGCAGCTATCAATTCACGTTTAACAGTGGTATGAGCATCGTTTAAATGAAAGACTTTGTCTAATGTCGTCATTTTTTCCTCCAAAAATATTTAAATTACAAAAAACTAATATATCTAGTATATAACTTATTTGTACTGTGAGTTACCCGAATAGAGAATATTTCCCAGGAAATACTTGCTATTGGCTAGTTTTGATTAGTATCTTTGTGATTGGTTAAAATAAAATCATTGCTTAATTATTAAAATAAGGCTCCACCAAAATTTAGTGTGCAATAAATCTAGTTTTGAGATTAGATAAATAGTTAGTAACTCTTATAAAAAATGTGTTAAAAAAGCAAATATATTTTAAATATATTTGCTTTTTAGATATTAATTTTAGAAGTTCAAAACCCATAAGAAGACTATAAATACGAAGAACAGTATCCACATCATTGGGGTAACTTCTTTAGCACGTTTAGCTGCTACCATACATATTGGATAAGTTATTAATCCTAATGCCAAACCATCAGAGATGGAGTAGGTAAGAGGCATACCAATTAGAATTAGGAAAGCCGGCACGGCAATTTCCATTTTATCCCAATGTATGTGTGCTGTATTTTGTGCCATCAGGACACCAACAATAATTAATGCCGGTGCGGTCACATGGGTGGTAAATAAGCCTAAAAGTGGACTGAATATCATTGATATTAAGAAGAAGATGGCTACGAAGACAGCTGTTAAACCGGTTCGTCCGCCAACCGCAATACCAGCACTTGACTCAACGAAAGCACCGACTGGTGAAGTTCCCAAAATTGAACCAACCATCATGGCTGTTGAGTCAGAAGCTAAGGCTTTACCTACACGTGGCATTTTATTATCTTTCATAAAACCGGCTTGTTGTGCTAAACCGATTAAGGTACCAGCAGTGTCAAAGAATGTAACCAAGAGAAAAGTCAATACAACTACCCACATTTGTAAAGTATTAATATCTTTCACATGAAAAATTGCTTGACCAAATGAAGGAGCAATACTTGGCGCTACTGAAACTATTTTGGTTGGCAAAGAAATCTGTCCAGTTATTACACCAAAAATGGCAGCTAAGACCATACCGATAAAAATAGCACCGGGTACATTTAAAATCATTAAGATAACAGTGACAATTAAGCCAAAAATGGTAATCCAAACGGCTGGATCATGAAGGGAACCTAGTCCAACTAAAGTAGACTTATTTCCTACGATTAAGCCACCGTCTTGCATTCCTAAGAATGCAATGAACAAACCAATTCCAGAAGAAATTGCGAATTTTAGGTCAGAAGGGATAGCGTTGATAATCTTTTCCCTTAACTTAAACATAGTGATCAGAATAAAAATAATTGAAGCAACAAAAACTGCCGCCAAAGCTGTTTCCCATGAAACATGCATACCTACACAGACTGTATAAGCAAAGAAAGCATTGATGCCTAAAGCTGGGGCTTCGCCAATAGGATAATTGGCAACTATACCCATTATTGCTGTACCTAATGCACTAGCTAAGGCTGTTGCTGTAAAAACAGCACCTTTATCCATGCCACTAGCGCCCAAAACACTAGGATTAACAAATAAAATGTATGACATGCTGATAAAAGTTGTTAGACCAGCGAGAAATTCAATTTTAACGTTGGTTTTATATTTATCGAGTTGAAAATAACTCTTTATAAAATTCATCTAACCTCTCCCAAATTTATTGTTCGTCTTTTAATATTAATTAGACAACAATTATAGTTTACCATTCATGAAAATAAATGTAAACACGAATTATAAGAGGTAAAAGTATAGCAAAAAGCAATTATTCTCAACTATAAGCCAAAACCGCAAGTTGACCGCACGATAGGATAATCGGTAAAATGAAAATAAATATCATAGATATTGCAGTCCATAAGGAGGAAAAATGGCTAAACTGATTTTTTCGGATATTGATGGTACTTTAATCAATTCAAAGCAAGAAGTTACCCCGAAAACCAAACTTGCTATCCGTCAGCAAATTATTAAAGGCAACGTCTTTATTCCAGTTTCTGCACGTATGCCACAAGCAATCATGACTGTCGCAGGACAAATTACCAAGTCTTGTCCAATGGTCGCTTACAACGGTGCTTTAGTGCTAGATGAGATGGGACAACCACTGAACTCCTATTTTATGACGGCTGCTAAAGCAGCAGAAATATGCACATACATTGAAAGTAAAAATAATGGTGTCGTTTGGAACGTATATAGTGGCTATAACTGGTATTATTTCCCGGGAAATAATAATAGGCGAGTTAAAAATGAAGAAGCAATAGTAAGAGTTAAGGCACAACCGAGTTCTATTGCTGAAGTCAAAAAACTTAAGGGTGTGCATAAAATTTTGCTCATGGGGGCTCCAGAATTATTAGATGCCACGCAGAAAGACTTACAGGGTTTGTATCCCGAGTTTTATATAGTAAAATCTGCGTCTAACTTGTTAGAGATCGTTGTTAAAGGGGTCTCTAAAGGACAAGGTGCTAGAGCGATAGCACAGGAATTTGGAGTAGATTTAAAGGACTGCTGGGCTTTTGGTGATAATTATAATGATGAAAAGATGCTTGAAGCGGTTGGTCATCCAGTAATAATGGGAAATGCTCCTGAAAATTTGAAGAAAAAATTTAGAACTACATTAGATAATAATCACGATGGTATTGCCTTAATACTCAATCAATTAAACTAGTTTTTATAAAGTAATGGAGATTCGGCCTTTTTGCCAAACCATTTGTGGTCAATTTTTGTAATAGTGCCATTTCTAGCTAATTTGGTCAAAGCGTGGTTAATTTTGCGTTTTAAAGTTATATCACTTTTTCTCATACCCACACCAAATTCTTCTTTAGGAAATGGACTATTAATTTGAGTATAGTCTTCTGGATGTTTTTGCCGTGAAATGTAATAGTTGGCATAAGTACTATCAATTAATAAACCTTGAATACGACCGGCATTAAGGTCAATAAAGGCATTTGTAAAAGAATCATAGAGAATTGGCTCATGGTTTTTAATTCGCTTTTTAAAAACCTGTGGATATTGCATTACATCATTGTAGCCGGAAGAACCTGTTTGTACACCCAGCGTCTTACCTTTCATGGCAGCGATCTGATCTATCTTATTTTTTTTAAGGCTTACTAAAACTTGGGTGGAATATAGGTAAGTTTTACTAAAATTAATTTTAGCTTTCCGTTCGGGATTTTTACTAAAGCCATTCCAAATGAGGTCAATAGTGCCGTTTTTGAGTTCAGTGGTGTTCATTGACCAATCAATAGTCTGGAAACTAACTTTGATATCATAAAGATCAAAAACGGCTTTAGCAAGATCGACATCATAGCCAATTAACTGACCATTCTTTTGCCTAAAGTCCATCGGTACAAAAGTATCATCAACACCAACAGTAATGTAACCACGCTGCTTTATGTGAGACCAATTGTCTACCATATTCGCTTTTCTATTCACTGATACGCCGCTGCAAGCAGAAATGAATAAGGTGCAAATTAGAGTTATTAATAAAGCCGCAAGGCGCTTAATTTTCACTTACATTACCTTCTTATCATCTAGAGCTTTAACGGTAAAAATCTGATCAGCCACTTGGTGTGCAAATTCCATGTCATGAGTGACAATAATTTGAGTCATTTGGTTGTCGGTTTTTAATTTTAAAATTATTTCGCCCACTTTTGTCCGCAATGCAGGGTCTAAAGCAGATGTGGGCTCATCATAACATAATATATGAGGCTGCATTGCTAATGCCCTGACAATAGCTACTCTTTGTTGCTGGCCACCTGATAATTGGTACGGATAAAGGCTTTCTTTTCCGTTTAAATCAAGCTGTTTTAATAATTTACGGGCTTGCTTTTCAGCTTGACTAGCTGTTTCTTTTAAAACTAACGTAGGCGCAAGAGTTATGTTATCAATGACGGTTAGGTTGGGAAAAAGTTCGTAACTTTGAAAAACGACACCAATAATGTGGTTTTTGCTATCAGGCTCAGCTGGATTAAATTCTTGTCCGTTCCAGAGAAATTTACCGGAATCTATTTTTTCTAACCCACTTAAACAACGTAGTAGCGTGGTTTTTCCCGCACCTGACGGTCCTACAATAGCTAGAATTTGTCTGTCGGGGATAGTGAGATTTAATTTATTGAGTATAAGGCGGGAACCAAATTTTTTAGTAATGTTCTTAAGTTCTAGCATAATATTTCCTTTGCATTATTTCCATTTAGCAAAATTGTGTTCGATTTTTTTCAGTAAGAATGATGCAATACCAGTCATCATTAAATATATTATTCCTACTATTACTAATGGAACCAGTGTTACGTCTCTAGCAGTGGCGACATTACCAGCTCGTAATAGTTCTCCCAAACCGATAACATAAACCAGAGAAGTATCTTTTACTAAATTAATGACTTCGTTGCCAATAGAGGGAATAACTATTTTGCTAACCTGAGGAATAATAATGTGCGATAAAGTTTGCCAATAGCTTAGCCTTAAAACCCGAGCACTTTCATATTGACCCACCGGTATTGATTGAAAGCCACCACGAAATATTTCCGCAAAATAAGCAGTGTAGTTTAAGATGAAAGCAAAAAGAGCAGCATCGTATCGTTGAAATATAATACCAATGATTGGCAGACCATAAAAAATAAAAATTAGTTGTAAAAGCAGTGGAGTTCCACGCATAATCCAAATATAGAATTTTAGTATTAAGCGCAGTGGCTTAAAGCGAGAAAGTAAACCTAAACTGACGATGATTCCCAGAGGAATAGAAACGATCAAAGTCCAAAAGAACAAGATCAAAGTCATTTTTGCGCCTGTGATTAAAGAGGGCATGATTGAGATGATATAGTCCATTTTCTTCTCCTTTGTATTTAGCTGAGACCGAGTTTAAGTTGGTAAAAATATTTCTACATAACATAATTAAAAAAATATGTGAAAAAAGATATGATTTAATAATAACACAAATCTAGCGCCTTATTACTTTTGATTAAACAATTTAAAGCCTGTATTTGGTCAATTTGAGGCTTGATTATTAAATGACATAAAAAATAGTATAACACTAAGTGAAAAAGAACCCCTAGAGTAATAACTAGGGGTTCTTTGAGTAAGCTAACTTTTGTTTATTGTTCTTCTATTTGAATATCTGTTGGTTTGTCCCAAGAGTTGGGTAATTTACCCATTTCTTTTAGCTTAGTAACAATTTGATCTAGTACAACTTCTCTGGCATGTTCGTCAGTCATGAAGTCCAGCTTGTCACCATCAATCTCCATTTTAGGAGAATAATCATATTTTTCGTACCATGGTTTGTAATAGCGCAAAAGCCGTTTATAGTAATCTTCCAGCGTCGCGTCATAGCTCAGCTGTTCGTATGGTCGACCACGTTTTTGGATCCTTTTAATCATGGTATCGTATGAAACATTAATGTGAACCAGCAGATCTGGGTTTTTCTTTGGCATGTGCTTAAGTTCACCCATCATGTTGTTGAGAAGTTCGTAATATGTATCTACTTCTTCACTCGTTGCGCGCCCAATATCAGCGTTCATTTGGAAGAAAAGGGCATCCTCATAGATTGAACGATCAAGAACGTTGTTATCGTCAGTTAGTGCGTTTTTGATGCTACGAAAACGAGTGTTAAGGAAAAACACCTGAAGTAAGAATGCGTATTTTTTAGGATCAGCGTAAAAGAGTGGCAAAACTGGGTTATTGTCGACACTTTCGTAAAATGGTTTGGTTCCTAAATATTTAGCTAAAATACTGGTTAGACTGGATTTACCGGCTCCAATTGGCCCGCTTAAAACAATAACTGTCATCACGTTCCTTCTCTATTCTAAATTGCCTATTGCATGCAATTTGTCATCAATCTGACGTAAAACTTCTTTTTTGGCATCTTCATCGCAGATAAAATCGTATTTATCCCCGTCGATTTTAATCTTAGGAGATGCATCATAATTTTCATACCATGGTTCATAATACTTAATTAACCTGGCATAGTAGTCTTTTAAACTAGGATCAGTACTGATTTGTTCAAATGAACGTCCACGTTTTTTAATGCGTTTAAGCATAGTGTCTAAAGAAACGTGAATGTAAATCAGTAAATCAGGCTTTTTGCTGGGATTACCGGGGGTATCTTCCATCATATTTTCAAGTAGACTATCATATATCTTAAATTCAGTTGGATCAGCCACTTTGCTGTCTGCATTCATTTTGAAAAAGAGTGCATCTTCATAGATTGAACGGTCTGAAACACTATTTTTTTCTCGAATTGCTTGGTTAATTTGTGCTAAACGGTGGTTAAGCAAGTAAATGTTAAGCAAAAAAGTATAGCGTTTCATGTCTTGGTAATATAAAGGAAGAACAGGATTATTATCTACTCCCTCGTAAAAAGCTTGTGTACCTAAGTGCTCAGCTAAAATACTAGTTAAACTGGATTTACCGGCTCCAATTGGCCCACTTAAAACAATAACTTGGATCACGTTCTTTCTTAAATATTAAATACAACATATAGATTCTTATCTAGTTTAATACGAGATATAGTGGTATACAAGCAAAAAGTAAATTTAAATTGTGTCTTAAAAGTCAAGTGATTTTGTATAATACAGAATAAAAAATTAAGCTTTGATAAAGTAACTAAATTGTTGTTTAAGTTAAATGTTACACGTGGAACTAAAATTAAAAATTAAGAAAGCAAATTTTAAATTTCGGACTGGAAAGTCTTAATTTGCTAGGGCATGTTAGCGATATTATTTGGTATCAATCCCTTTAGTCCGTACTTTGATTCTTTTAATGCTGTAATAAACAATAATTCCTGGTTTAAATTGATTTAATTATGATAAGTGTTTTTGCGCTTATAAAGCAGAATATTTTGCCTTTTTTCAGTCCCAAAAAATTGTTCGTAATATTTATATACTGCCGTGATGAGACAACTCTAAACTAAAAAATTAAAAATAAATTGCATTTATGTTAGTAAAAAAATAAAATAATAAGTAGATTATAAAAGAAACAGCGAATACTTCAAATACAAAGGTAAGCTGATATGTTTCATGCTGTAAATGATACGACGGGCTTTTTAGGAAGAATACAAAAACTATTAAAACTTCCAATAATAATTAAATTATTTAAGAGTCTGCAGCTTTGAAATAGGTCAAAGATTAATGTTCTTTGCAAACTGTTTCTCTCAAGAAGATATGTCATTTTAGTATTAACCCTGAAAATAGGGATTTAGACAGGAAGTAAATCATGGACAACACTGTAGCAAAATTTTCGCTTTGGACCTACGTTAAACGTAATTCAGGTATGTATGTCATTCTGGCTATTTTATATTTTGGGCGGAATTTAGCGCAAATTGGTGCCAGCATTTTTCAAGGTAATGCACTTACTGCTTTGACACAGCACAGTTTAAAGGGTTTTATTGTTGATACAGGTTTAAACTTGCTTAGCTGGGGCTTTTTCCTAATTTTCTTTTTTTGTAGTTCACGGTATTCCGCTGTAATCATCAGGGCTGTCGATAATTCCATTAGGAGTTCATTAGCCCATGTAATTGGTCGTCAAGAATATGAAAGCTTTAATAAACACACGGAAGCTGACTATGTTTCTTGGTTTACTAATGATATTAACCAAATTAATCAAGATGGCTTTTTCAGTTTAGAGCAAACATATAGCAGTGCACTCTTAGGTATTATTGCCAGTGTCATCCTGCTTTCTTATCATCCGCTCTTATTTGTCACCACTTTGGTTTTTGCTGTTGTTATGATTTTATTTCCCCGTCTTTTTAAGAAAAAGTTGGAGGAGTTATCGCAAAAACAAAGCAGTCAAAATGAGGTGTTAACGGCAAAAGCAACTAATATCTAAGTCCTATAGGCCAAAGTGCTGGAATTGTGTAGCACGGATAATGTGAACCCGTGGTAATTATTTGGGCCAAAGAAATAGTTGCTGTAGCGTTCTTTAAGCAAGTTAAGTGCCTGTAATTTTTTGGAAACATAACTATAGTAAACCCTCTAGGTGGCTTTTGGTTTAATCTAGAGGGTTTTTCAATATTTAATAGATAACAAAGAATGTTGCTATTCTTGCGACATAATTAAGACAAACATTACTTATCTAGCGTGGAAAGCAAACTTAGGTAAATTCCTAAATCACCGGTTAATAATCTGTCTTCTTTATTTAGATATGTGATTCCATTAGTCCAGGTATATCTTCCTGACATAGTAGATGAACTTCCTATAATTATTTTTTTGATATTTAATTCATTGGTTATAAGACCTTTTTGAGGAAATTGCTTTAACAAATGTTCAAAGTATAAATAACCCGCATATCCAGTTTTTAAACTAAAATTATCAGGACGTAAGTCCTTTCGTTCATTAATCAAAGGTAGGTTACCTAAGAGATTAGCTGAATGAGAGCTATCATTTATATCAAATAACAAAAATGATAACCATATCCCCCAAAAACCATGCGAAAGACTTAATGATCCTGAATATGATAACATTTTGTTCTGATCCATGAATGAATACAATTCTTGATAAATTTGATTAGAAATAGCATAAACTTTTTTATTGTCTAAAAGATCATTTGCATAAGTTAATCCTATGAGTAATCCTGCTAATCCAAATCCTAAATTAGGGCTTATCTGAAGCTGAGGTTTACCTTTAGGACCAACGTCAAATGAGAGTGGCCATTGATCGGAACGATAGGTACGCTGAGTAATTTCTGTAATTATTTTTTTAATTAGACGCGATAACTTGTCTCTACTTTTGTCGCTAGCATATTTAAAAGTTATAGAACAGGTTAATAACATACCAGCCAACCCATGAAATAATCCTAACGGAACCTTAAAAAGAGGATATAATAGTAGAGAATTAAGACATGTAGTTAACTCGTCTTGACAATTATTGATACCAAATAGAATCATATTTGAAATAGAGCCATTGATTAAAGAAATATTTTCATAACTATCAGTATTTTTGATTAAATTATCCATTCCCTGACTATAAAGAGACATAATATACGGTTCTACATTAGTATGTTTCATTAGTACACTGGTACCTATCAATATGCCAGATAGTCCTTTATCTAATGAACTATTAAAGTGATTACTAGAAATTTGATTTCGTAATTTATTTCCAAAATAGCGTGCAGCGTTATCTATAATTTCTTTAGATAAGTCACTATTTTTCAACTGATTATTTTCTGATAATTCTGATGAAAAATTATAGTTTAGAGCAGTCCCAATTTTTTTAATCCCTGATTGAGCTATTTGCCGGGTTACGACAGTTTTACAGATATTATCAGCTGCAGTAATTAGCTTACTAACAAGACTATAGCCATCAATTGTAGAAAGTGCTTCAGGAAATGCTGGACGAATACCTGTAGCTAAGTAAAATTCTATTGCACCTAATCCAAATAAATCTTCATTAAGAACTGCAAAACTTTTTGTCTTTTTTCCGTGTCGTAGATCTGCAAAACCAGGAGTAGCACCTTGTAATGGATTAGCTTGATTAATCTTTTCCGTTAACTCAAAGTCAATCAAAAAGACATCTCCTGTCGAAGTATAAAAAATATTTTGCGGTGCTAAATCTCTAAATACAAAGTTATGGTTGTGTATTTTGTCTAATGTGTTTTCCAATGATTTGACAATTTTCGTAATTAATTGATCCCGCTGATTAACATTTATCGGTGAATTGTTAAACAGCTCTGTTAATGGCATGCCTTTTGCGAAAGTTTCAATAAGGGTTAAGCTAGAATCATTTTTAATGACATTAACAATATGTGGAATATTAGATAAGTCTTGTAATTGCTTCAAAATATCAATTTCATGTTGTAAGCGAATAGTAGAATCTCGTCCAGCTTCATCAATAATAGCTTGTTTTATGCTCCTCTTAATTATTACTTTTTCTCCTCTAAAAACCGCTGAGAATACTAAACTTTTCGTACCTCGTGAAATCAAATTTATTTGCTCAATTTGAACAGCTTGTTCACCTTCTTTATTAGAAGCAAAGTTAGCTTGCAAAAACTGAGGAATCTTAATCCATGCAGGTGCATAGTGGCCTACTTGTCTAACATCATCTGTCCAGTTGCCATTCTCATCTTGAATTTGTAATATTTTAGTACCACTTTCACTTAAACGATAGTGGCTTTTGAAGCCTCCGTATCTTAAAAAAAGTGGCGTGTTTTTATACTGAATATCTGTGATAACTTTAGGAAATTTTTTGATAGATAAAACTTCATTTAACTTTATACAAAAATTTTCTAACTCAGCTTCATTTAAAGTCATTGGAAGATAAATAGTTACTTGTTTTCCTGTACTCAAATAACCTGCTCCGCCAAAAGCTAATCTTTGCGATTGGTGCAAGTTCACTGGGTAAACAAGAAATATGGATTTTCCAGCCTTGATTTGGAAGAGGGTAAAGTTTAGAAATAAAATAAATCCAATTATCATCACTATGAACATGATAATTATTAGTTTTTTTTACGAGTTTAATTAAATTAAAATCCACAAACATAATTATTTCCTCAAATTTCTTAAAAAATATTATTGACTTTTAATATTAATATCATATAATTAAAGTGTAATCAAAATAATATATTTAGTAAAGGAGAATTTTTATGGTTGCTACAACATTGAAAACAAAAAAGCCGTTGTCGTTAAGGGTTTTGCTATCCCAATTAGTTCATTAGATCAAATGGAAGCCACTAATAGTTTTTATGATGAAGCTACCAAAGCGATGTCTGGCCCAATTTATTGTACTGTAGCAGGTGCTACAACCGTCGATCAGTAAAAAATCATACTATAAATTAGTTTATGTTCCTGCCATTTCATAGGAACATTTTTTATTATGAAAGGAGCCGCTTTGAAAATTGGAAAAATGAAATTTAATCTGTGGCTATACGTTAGACGCAATTGGAAGCAATACCTAATTTTAGCTATTGCTCTGGTAATCTGGCAAATAGGACAAATAGTTGCTAACATTTACAGTGGGAACGCATTAACTTCATTAACTAACCGCAGTTTATCCGGCTTTTTTATTAATGAAGCAATATCTGCCCTTGGTTGGGTCGTATTTCTACTATTTTATTTTATCACTTCCAAGTACGGAGCTATTGTTATAAAGACAGTTGATAACCTAATTAGGGGAGACTTATCCCAAACCATTGCTGATCAAGAATATGAAGAATTCAATCACAATAATGAATCTGACTACTTGTCATGGTTTACCAATGACATTAACCAACTTAACCAAAGTGGTTACCAAGCAATAAATAGTGCTTTTGGTAGTACAGTACTAGCAATATTATCTTCAACGGTATTGTTGTTTTATCATCCTTTATTATTAGTAACTACACTGGTTTTAGCCGTCATCATGGTATCATTTCCCAAAATATTTCAAAAAAAGCTTGGTGAATTGTCTGTTGCCCAAAGTGAAAAGAATCAACAACTAACTACGAAGTTAACTGACGTACTCGAAGGATTTACTAATTTATTAATGTTAGGTCAACGCAACTTAATTAAAAAAGCTGTCCTAAAAGCTTCAGAAAAAGCTGGCCAAGCAATGGTTGCCTATCAATCAGAGAGCAGTTTTTCAGGTGCTTTAATTAATTTAGTTAGCATTGCATCACAAATTATTTTGACTGTAGAAACTGGCTACTTAGCTTTCCAACGCGAATTACCTATTGGGGCCATTTTAATCGTTGGTTCAATGGCTGGGCAAGTATTCAGTGGATTGACTAACATTAGTTTTCAGCTAACAGCGATTCGTGCCGTTCAGCCAATCTTTGATAAATATAACAAGTTAGTAAAGGGCGATAATGAACCTGGTCAGCCAGTCGGACCCCTAACTGATGAAATTGTAATAAATGATTTGTCTTTTAGTTATGATCAAAACAAACATTCAATCTTGTCTGATTTTACTCAAGTAATTAAACAAGGTGAGCACATTGCAATCATTGGCGCCTCTGGCAGTGGCAAATCCACATTAGTTAAACTCTTAGCGGGTTTACTTACAGATTATGAAGGTTCACTCACCTGGGATGGCACTGAATACCGGACAATTGATAAAAATTCATTGCGCCAGCAACTTTCTTATATTGACCAATCATCATACATTTTTGATGGCAGTTTGCGCTTCAATATTACTTTGGGACGGTCAGTTCAGCAGACAGACCTTGATAAGGTGATAGAACAAGCAGGATTAGAAAACTTTATTGCTGATAGTCCTCAAGGACTTGATACACCATTAAAGCATGCTGGTAACAATATTTCAGGTGGCCAAAAGCAAAGGATTGCGCTGGCACGTAATTTACTTACTTCACCTAAAGTTGTTTTGGCAGATGAGATCACTTCGGCCATTGATGAACAAGATGGTCAAAAGATTGAACAAAGTTTACTTGACTTGCAAGGAGTGACCTTGATTTACATTTCCCATCACTTGCGACCGGAAATTAAAAAGCAGTTTGATCGAATAATCGAATTAGGCTAATTGGAATTTGAATATCTTTTATTCTCAATTAAATGAATTTGAGATAAACAATCCCTTAAGCCAATAAAAAGGCAGCGAGTTTTATTTGTCAGTGCTTTTGAACAAATATTGGCAAAGAAGTTAGACCTGAGAGAAAATTGAGCTATTGTTTATAATTTAATAATAGAGATAAAAAGAAGGTAAAGCAGTCAAATGATATGATACCCAAATTTGTCATAATTTTAGGGTTCACATCAAAATTGCACGTTACCTTCTTTTTCATAAGTTCATAGTTTATTTGTTCTCAGACACGCAATTTATAAATTAGCTTGTGCTTGCAGATTGAAATTATATTTATTATTTAACTCTAGATTCTTTAGATTCTTTCTTCTTTTCCTCAACTTTATCTTGAGCCTTGTCTTTTTGATCGCTCATTTTTTCCTTAGTGTCGTTAGCAGCACCGGTGATACGGTCCTGTAAGCTGACAGAATCTTTTTCATGCTGCTCTTTAGTTTTAATATCAACTACAGTAACGTTGACTTCGACTGTATCAAGACCGGTCATTTCTTTGACTTTTTCTTGGATCTTTTCTTTAATTTGATCATATAGTTTGGTAATGTCTACGCCATATTCTGCAACGATCTCAATATCAACGGCTACTTGCTTTTTGCCTACTTCAACATTTACACCTGAAGTGACGTCATCGCTATTAACTATTTTATCAGCAATATTTGAGAAAAAGCCGCCGTTAACTGTTAAAAGACCTTTAATGTCAGATAAGGCAATACCCACGATTTTTTGAATCACCTTTGAATCATATTTTAGATCGCCTTTAACTTCAGGTTTTGAACTTCCTTGATTTGAACTTGATTGTACCATATTGCATATACTCCTTATATTAAATTATTTATTCTGCAACATCTTTTTAAATATCGGCCAGTAATGACCAACTAAAAAGCCACAGACTAACATTACAATGACGAAAATAGTTTTGAAAAATCCCAGTACCAAAAAGCAAAATGCCAGTAACAAACCAATTACAGCACCGCTTATTTCTGGGAGGTATTTTTTATATTCTTCTTTCATCTTAACCTCCTTTATTGAACGCGCTTCTCAGGTTTAGCCCCTTTGTGATAATTGGTAAACTTGATGTTAATTTTTGGCTTTTGTTCAATTCCCAGCAACTGCTTTAGATTCTTTTTCAATTCTTCAAGGTATTCATCAAGTAGAGCAGAAATGTTTTCACCTGCACCAAGGTCACCGCCAATTTTGATTTTAATATGGCGTTTTGTTAACTTGGAACTAACTTTAGCATTATTTAGGTAAGGTAAATCAACAAGTGAATTCATTACAAAGCTGTTGATAGCTTTTGAGGTGACTTTAACTTGACCATCACGTTTGTGAATTAGATTAAAGTATCTTTGGACTGGCCAGAATAGGATGACAAATAAACTGATAATTAGTATTATAAAGATAATTGCACTAATACCAATTAAGTACCATGTAAAGATGGGATTAAGAGAACCTAAATGCGGTAATTTAATCCTTAAATATTTTTGCCAAAAACTGCTGGTTTCCCATAATAGGTAAACGGGAATTGGTAGCAATAATATTATGCATAGTACTAATAGCCATTTCTTAATTCTTTTCAACTTATCACCATCCTCTCAGTGTTCACCTTAATAATAATACTGATTATTTTAACAGACTAACAATATGCTCCATATATATACATTAACAGTTTGCGCTTTTTTACACACAAAAAGCGGTGCCGTAAAGCACCGCCTTTATTTGCAAAAACGAACTGATTATTTTTGATATTTAGCACTTAACTTGCTTGCTGCAGCCTGATCAACAATTACAGTGACATTTTGATGTTGTTGCAAAACTGAAGCAGGTACATCTTCTGTTACTGGGCCTTCAACCATTTTAGCCACAGCATCAGCTTTATTGTCGCCAAATGCCATTACCACAATTTCTTTTGCAGACATAATGTTAGCTATTCCCATACAGATTGCAGTCTTTGGCACATCATCAATGTTATCAAAGAAACGTGAGTTAGCTTTAATAGTATTGTCTGTCAGTTTTACTTCATGGGTAACGGAATCAAATGATGTTCCTGGTTCATTAAAGGCAATATGTCCATTTCTACCAATGCCCAATAACTGGATATCAATTGGATTCTCTGCAATTATCTTGTTGTAATCGTCTGAAGCTCCTTCAGGATCCTTGATTGCTTTAATACCATCTGGTACATAAGTCTTCTTAAATGGCTTTTCATTGAATAAGTATTTTTGCATAAAGTAATGGTAGCTTTGGTCATTGTCAGGAGCTAAACCAACATATTCATCAAGGTTGATGCTGGTTAGGTTACTCGTATCCATGTCGCTCTTAACCCATTCTTGGTATAAAGCAACAGGAGTAGAGCCAGTTGCTAAGCCAATAACTTTGGCACCATTAGCGATACTTTTTTCAAAAATTTCAAAGCCCTTTTTACTACCATTAGACTTGTCACTTGTAATAATTACTTTCATTTTATTTACGCCTCCATGTTTGTTACCTTAATTATAAATTGGTATATGCCAATTTGTCAACTGGTATAAAGTGCATTAATTACTATTTTTTAAATATAAAAAGAGTTCAATTAATGTTACATGTGAAACACACGTTAATTGAACTCATTAGTAATTATTAATTATTCACTTCTCAATGCAATTGCTGCATCCTTTTTAGCTGCCATACGTGCAGGCAAATGTCCACCAATCATTGTCAAAATAGTGGAAATAATAACTAATACCACTGCGTGCACCGGATTTAGCTGTGCAACATTAGATAGGTCCGTAATGGAGTAGAGAACAGAGTTAATCGGGAATACCAGCAGCCAGGCAATGAATACGCCTAACACGCCGGAAAAGATGCCTAATATAAATGTTTCTGCATCAAAGACACGGGTGATATCTTTTTTGCGTGCACCTAAGGCCTTCAAAATACCAATTTCTTTGGTTCTTTCCAAAACAGAAGTATAAGTTAAAATTCCAATCATGATCATTGAGGTTACTAAAGAAATAGCGGCAAAAGCAACTAAGACGGTAGTAATACCATTTAGCAAACCGCCAGTCATTGAAGTTACAGCACTTGACATGTCAGTATAGATAATTTTATCTTGTTTCTTTTTGCCCTTGTTCCACTTATCTAAATAATCAAGTACTTTGTCTTTAGCATCAAAGTCGTTAGGATAAATCATGATACTGGTTGGAATAGTGGAGCCACCAATTGACTGCATCATTTGCTTCTTTTCCCGTGAATTCATATTTTGACCAGTCATCACATTTTGAGTGGTTTTCTTTTGTGCTTTTACTATTGCTGAATTCTTATTTTCCTTAATAATATTTTGTGCCAGCTGATCACTGTAAGCAATTCCAGAGGATAAAAGAGCCATCGAATTTTCGTTTTTAGGTCGGATGACACCAACAATTCGGAGAGTAGTTTTACTATTCTCATACATAGAATTGCTTACTTTTTGCGGTATGAACATTCCAGTAGGCAGTTTTTGGTAATAATCATCGTTAGCAACAATTTTAAATTTTTGCCCAACTAGCTTCTGGTATTTTAACCTTTCTCCTGTTTTAACTTTTAAACCAAGGTTTTTAAGGATGTTAATATTTAGCTTGTTTTTGTTGTCAGTCACTAAAACCAGGTCAGTGGACTTATCTGGCCAAGCACCAGACAATAATTGGTAATTTTCTTTTAAAAAATTGTTTTTGCTTTTTCTTAGAGTAGTAGGAAAGACGGAAGAGCCCAGACCAGTGGCACTAATTGCCTGCATGCGCATCTGAGCAGCAGCCTGTGAGCCGTTTGAATCAGCGGAGATTGGCGAAAATTGCACAGGCTTAACTTTGTGGTTTTTACGCGTTAAGATATTTAAATTAACGCCGCGCTGATATGAAATGCTGTTGGCATAATTAGGATTGATCTTTTTAACGTAATTAACGTATTTTTGATCAATTTTGTTTTGGTGAGTTGACTCTTGCAGCCTATCTTTTTCAATTGTGATATAGCCGTGATTTTTGACATTTTTATCAGATTCATTGCGGTCTTGCACACTGCTGGCATCCGTAGCAGTTTGATTGATGGTAACGGGATATTTAGCCAGTGCTTTGCTCATCGTCGTGTCAATCTGTTTTTGAAAACCATTAGACAAAGCTAATACAACTGCAATGGAAATAATGCCGATACTTGAAGCAAAGGCGGTTAAGGTGGTTCTACCTTTTTTGGTCATGATATTGGTAAAGCTTAATTTAATAGCATTCCAATAGGACATTTTTGTCCGCTTTAATTTAAAAGTATCTTTTTCTTTTTCAGGAGTGAAGGGGTTGGAATCATTTAAAATTTTGCCGTCTTTAAAATTGACGATTCTGGTTGCATATTCTTGAGCGAGCTCGGAATTATGGGTAACCATAACTACTAGGCGGTCTTTTGACAACTCTTTGATTAATTTCATGATTTGCTCAGAAGTTATGGTGTCAAGAGCACCCGTAGGCTCATCGCAAAGCAGAATATCAGGATCGTTTGCTAAAGCACGGGCGATAGCAACCCTTTGCATTTGTCCACCAGAAAGCTGGTTAGGGTTTTTAGAAATATGATCCTTTAATCCAACTTGCGTTAAGGCATTGACTGCCCGCTGATGTCTTTCCGCAGCTGAAACGCCAGACAGATTCATTCCTAATTCGACGTTAGCAATGATTGATAAATGTGAAATCAGATTATAATTTTGAAAAACAAAACCAACGGAATTGTTCCGGTAAGCATCCCAATCTGTTTCTTTAAAATTCTTAGTGGATTTACCATTGATAACTAGATCACCACTATCATAGCGATCGAGTCCGCCCACAACGTTTAAGAGCGTTGTTTTACCAGAACCACTAGGTCCTAATATTGCGACGAATTCCTGGTTACGAAAAGATATAGAAACATCGTCAAGTGCATGGGTGACGGTATCACCGACATGATATGATTTACGTAAATCTTTTAACTGCAGCATGTCTTTTTCTCTTTCTTTTTAATAATTAATTAATAAGAGATAGTTTAACATTTATAAAATCGCAAAGCCAAAAGAAGTTGTTTTTAAGACCAAACTTTATTTTTTTAATGATAATAATTCTGCTAATTAAATTTTTTAATGAATAAGACCAGTTAAATCAAATAAAGCGTAAATAATGAAGAAGAGAATAATTAAGAGGATGGCAACAATGTGCCTTTTCTTTTTTAAGAGTAAAACTGCCGCAAACTCGCGCACAATAGCATTAGGTAGAAAATAGAAACGAGTATAGCAGCCTACGCCATTTGCGTTTAAACCTGCTGCTTTAGCATAAAGAGAAGCCCTGAAAATGTGATAGTTATTACTGAAAAACTTAGCTCTATAGTCTTTACTACCAAAATCTTTTGCTGCCACTTGGGCAGAAAATTTCATGTTTTGGAAAGTATTTTTGGAACGATCTTCAAGTAAGATTTGGTTAGGCTCAATTCCCCTTGCGATAGCATATTCGGTCATAGCTTGAGCTTCAGAAACTTTTTCATCTCCGCCTTTACCACCGGACATGATCAGTTTAGGCATTTTTCTTCCCTTAGTAACTTGCTTTTGAGCATATTCAATGGCGCGATTAATGCGACTTGCTAATAATGGTGTAACAGTTTCACCGTGTGAAAGTCCTGCTCCTAAGACAATTAGGTAGTCTTGATCATACTGCCTCGGTACAATTTGATAAAGCGTGAGATTGACTAAAAAATCATAGGCAACAAAAAGTAAATAATCTAAGACACCAGTAGGGGCATACAACAGAATTCTTACCCAAGAAGGCAGATTTCTAAAGGGACCAATCAATGCAATGAGCCAAATAACTATTATTCCGATACCAATAAATAAAGTTAAAAGGTTAGATAGAGTATGACTTTCCCTTTTCCATACAATGTAGGCATTCCACAAGAAAAACAGCCATGAAAAAGCCGCCATCAAAGTTATTACCGCTATAAACAGCACTATTATAATTTCATAAGCTAATATGAGCGGCCGAATACTGGTAGATAAAATCATCACTGTCAGCCAAACACCCAGCATCAGTAAAAAAATGGTAAATAAAATGCCATTAAGTAATCTGCGTGGTTCTTTTAACCATGAAATTAAAAAGACTGCAAAAGATGTCAGCATAATAAGCGATAGAATTATAAAAGAGCGGTTCTGGTTTAATATTTCAAAAATTCTGATCATAATATCCTACCTTAGATGTTAAAACTAAGTCTATTATAATAAAGATGAATAAAAAGTCCTAGTAAATTAAAATATGATAAAATAATAAAGTTATTTCCCGGGAAATAATCTAGTAGGCAATATTTTGTTTCAAACTGGTTTTAATGAATTAGTAGCACATGCCACGGAAACTTGCTGGTAGCTGACTATTCTGATTTTAATATGAAAAGGGTGTAAACATGATGAAGAAAATTTTTTATTTCTTAGGCAATATAATTACTATGATTGCTGCTTTTATAATCTACAGCTTCGTACAACAATTTTACTTTTACCCTTTTAAATTAAAAAAAAGACTGGGATTAACTAGTTCTTCTTTTGTTATTCTGGTACTGGCAATTACAATTATAACTTTGTTATTAATCTTTTTCCTGTATCGCATGCAATTAAAGCAAAGTAACAAATGGAACTACAATAGCAGGCCACACTGGCATTTCAAGAAAATATTGATTGCCCTTTTAGGAACATTCATGCTGATTATTGCTAGTGCGGTCGTTCAGTTTGCTTTGGGACTAGGTCTTGAACAAACTTCCACCAATCAAAATTTGCTTGATCAAATTTCCCATCAGTCAGGTTATTTCTATCCGGTAATGGTTATTATAGTGGGACCGATGTTTGAGGAACTCATCTTTCGGGGATTATTCTTTAATACTTTCTTTAAAGAAAATAACAAATTAAATAAGTGGCTGGGGATAATTCTAAGTGGTTTTATTTTTGGCTATGTTCATGATCCCGGACTAACTAAATACATATTAGTTTATTGGGCATTAGGCTGTGTATTAGCATGGGTCTACACAACCACCAGGGATCTGCGCTATTCAATGCTGTCGCACATGCTTTTTAATTCACTGGGTTTTGTATAAAAAAGCCTGATAAGTTTGCATCAGATATTAAATGCAATTTATCAGGCTTTTTAGTTGAAAAAATTTTAAAGTTTACTTAGAGGCTTTAATGCCGGTTTGTGCAGGATTTTTGGGAGTGGTTTTTGCTAATAGCGCAAGGCTGATCGAAATCATATCAACAACTTCCTGTAGAATTGCTCCCCAAAAGGCAGGAATAATACCGGTAAAAGCAATCAATTCGATGATAACTACTATCGTAATAGCGGTTAAAACATCAATGTTAGCAACTTTCATAGTATGCTTGGATATTGCCACTGCATCATTAATTTTTGATAAATCATTAACCATAATGATGGCGTCCGCACTTTCACTGGCAGCAGAAGCGCCTTTTGCCCCCATAGCAATACCAACATCAGCAGCTGACAAACTAGGTGCATCGTTGATACCATCACCCGTCATTACTACGGGTCTATCTTCATTTTTAACATCTCTAATAGCAGCAATTTTTTCTGCTGGTAATAAGTCGTAACGGATATCAGTAACACCTACAGACTGACCAATTTTATCAGCGACATCTTTATGATCACCGGTTAGCATCATGATATGAGCACCGCTTTGACGTTTCAAGCGTGCTATTGTTTCTGCACTTTCCGGACGAACTTGATCTTTAAAGGTAATGCAACCAGCATATTTGTTGTCAATGGAAATGTAAACAGCAGTAGCGTTAATCGGAGCAGTTGTCGTTTCAGGGCTAACATATTGTAATTTACCAACTTTAACTAAATGATTTTCTACCGTACCACTAATTCCTTGTCCGGTAGCTTCTTTGATATCTGTTGCAGGCTTTAAAAGCTTTTTATCAGCCACATTTACTAATGAATTGGCAATAATGTGGCTAGACTGTTGTTCTACACTTGTAGCATAGCTTTGCAAAGTTTCAGGACTAAAAGCAGCACCCTTATTTGCTGGAATGATTTTATCAATTACCAGCTGGTTTTCTGTTAGTGTGCCAGTTTTGTCAAACGCAAATGTTTTAGCCGTAGCTAATTTTTCTAAAGTAGGTCCAGACTTAACTATGATGTGGTGTTTTGACATTGAGCTCATGCCTGATACTAAGGCTACAGGTGCAGCTATTAATAAAGGACAAGGCGAGGCAACAACCATAACTTCTGCAAAGTTAACAGGATTGCCAGAGTGAATCCAGGCAGCAATTCCGATTACCAAGGAAATAATAGTAAAAGGCACAGCGTAACGGTCAGCCATTTTAACAAATTTTGCTGGTTGTGCTTGTGAAGATTCAACTAGTGAAACAATTGTTTGATATTCTGAATCACTGGCTTTTTTAGTAACGGTCATTTCTACCGCAACACTACCATTAATTGAGCCTGACATGAGCTCATCACCAATTTTTTTATTAACAGGTACTGATTCTCCTGTTAATGATGACTGGTCAAAACTTGATTCTCCGCTAACTACTTTACCATCAACTGGAACTTGTTCACCCGGCTTAATCAGAACGTGATCACCAATTGTTAACTGGTCAACATCAACAGAAACCAATTCTTTATTAACTATTTTATTGGCAATTGTTGGAGAATTGCTTAAAAGGGAGCGCAATTCTTTATCTGCTTGACCAGTGGCATAATCTTCCAGTGTTTGACCACCCGTCATCATGACCAAGATCATCCATTCGGCCCAAATATCTCCAATTAGTATTGTAGAAACGACAGCAATCACGGCTAAAATGTCAACACCATAACGCCCTGACTTAAAGTCGCTAGCAATTTCACATAATAAAGAAATTGCCATCATAATACCGATAATATCAATCAAAATTGCTTGAATGGGGAACTGTAAACTGCCTAACTGAAACAGGCTTTTTGCTTTCAAACCAAATTGGCAAAACAAACCAATAATTCCAACGACTAACACCAGGATAAATTTCCATTGACGTTTTAAACTCATTAATTGCTTCCTCCTAAAACAGTATAATTTTTATTTTAACACTAATTTAGAATAAGTCTAAATTAGAATATAATTTTTAGCATAAAAAAAGAAGGTGGAGAACTAAACACCTTCATTAATTTAATAATCTTTAAGTTTAATAATCTTATTGAATTGCTTACTTTGTTTATTTTGTTTTGAGTTAGTTTCAAGATGAAGATTTTTTGAAGATTTTTTATCGTCATCATTTATTGGGGTGATTTGAAAGATTTTTGTTCTCCCGATTGAATCAATTATGTCAGAAGAAGACATGGTAATAAAGTTGTCATTATCGCCGTAGTCATCGGTTTCAGCAAAGTAGTGGTTAATTTTCTCTATTCCTTTTTCCGAAAAGTGTTCTTCACGTGCCAAGTCTAGCAAAAGAGCATGCAACCGGGTAGCTGATACTAATTCATGCTGCAAGATCATAAAGATCCAAGAAAAGTTTGAATCCACTGATTTGAATCTTTTACTTACCTTATCTCTATAAAAAGCCTCAGTAATTTTTGTTACTTCATCCATATTTTTTGAATTTGCGGTCAGTTTTTTTAGCTGAGCAACCAATTCAGACCGCTCTTTTAACGATAATTCTTGACCATTAGGATAAGTCCAGTTTTTAATAATTGCGCTTACCAAAAAAGTTAGTTGCTCAGAAATCATTTTACTTGCCATATTAGTGTTCTTCTTTTCCAAATACTTTAGGATTACCAATAAAACTTATTAACTAATTTAGCAAAGTGTTATTTATTTCCTAATAAAAATTAAGAATATTTGTAATTGTGTATATATTTAAAAATACATACAAAAATTGATTGAAATTTTAATATCATATCAACCAAATAGCCATATAAGGAAATAACAACACGTTGTTCCCTGCTACTTTTTATTATAGTCTAGTTTAGAATAAAGTACACTAAAAAGTAATAAATAATCATAAATTAACAGTATATTTTATAATTGTTTGCTTTTATTAATAGGAGTAACTTGATACTTGCTTTCAAAATTGTGGGCAATGTAATTAAAAGCCTTAATCCATTCTCTTCGAGTTAGCAGCCCCTGAAAAACGCCATAATCATCAACAACGGGTAGAAAGGCGTTGTTAACAAGTAAGTGCAATTGTGTTTCTAAAGTCGTTTGCACGAAGTTAATTTTGTCAAATTTTGTCTGCATGACATCGCGCACTTGCAATTTATTTAGTGGTTCAAGTGAGATGCTGTCTGTTTCCATCATTTTATCTGTAATCATTGCCAAACTTAAAAGTCCAACAACACGGCTTTGACGGTCAAGAACCGGAATTTTTGAATATTTGACACGCGTCAGAATCATAAATGCGTGATATAAGGGATTGTCGTCTTCAACAAAAGCGATGCGAGAGGCAGGAATAATGAAAGAACCTGATTTTTCTTCCAATAAGTGTTTGATTGTGGGTGAAAACATTAAATATAAACCTTTCATCATGAAAAATAATAATTGTTCAAATTTAATCCTATAACAAAGAAAAAAGGCCCGCAAGATCTGCGAGCCTGTTAGTTTTCATCTACTTTGAAGGAGTAAGAATGAATGAAATAAAAAAGTGGGAGTATGTAGTAAGTTTTGCTATCGCTTACTACATAAAAAATAATATCTCTAAAATATGAAGTTAAGTTAGAAAATCTCTTATAAAAGAGTAAAGAATTTCTTTAGAACTGTTTAAGACCATAGAAAAACTCACGTAACGCACGTGAGTCGAAAGGGATAGATATGAAAATGACCTGTAAAGTCATTTCGGTTTTTTCATTATTATACTTGGAGGAGTATGAATGAAAAACAAAAAGTTGAGTGTGATATAAGAAAAAAGCAAATGTTTCCTATATCACATTTTCAGTATAACTATAAAATGTGAAAAAAGTATGACGAAAGTAGGAAAAATGCAAATTTTAGATTACTGCAAAATTGTTTGTTACAAGTCTCATTGCTATAATTGGACTTACTTTATTTCAAATAATAGAATTAAAGCCTAAGGAGAAATATGAAAAAGCAAGATTACCGTAAAAAAATTACTTTCTGGTTACGTTTTTCAGGTTGGTTTTGTTTACTACCAGCATCCAACTTATTATTGTTCTACCAGCGAATTGGTCAAAGTCCCTTGAGATATCTCTTTTTAGCGGAACTGGTTTTCACAATTTTGTTTGCGGTCTATATTCTGACCACTGCGTTAAGTGAGCGCTGGCTCAAAGAAAAAAATATTTTTATTCTGATAATTATCGCATTGTTATTTGGACCGATTATTGTGGCAATTCCGCTAGGTTTTGCATATCACGCTTGCCGTAAACTGAATAGCGAATAGTATTAGGAAAATATTTAAATTTGGTAAAAGTTGATGACGATTTTTTTAGTTGGAAATCTTTAGTAGTACTATATTCGATAGTACATTTTATTGATATTTGAAAGAGATCTGAAATTATGGCTAAAAAAGAAAAAACTGATTCACGTGGTAAACGTGTGGGTAAGTTTATTTTGACGACAATTATCTATTGCGTCATTTTACTGGTACTAATTTATTTGTATCAATACAGCGGCCTTACTTCCGTTCACTTTATTTATAATGAATTTTAAGATGGTACGTTAATATGATTAAAAATGTAATTGAAAAAATTGATGAAGTTGCCCAAAAAGAACCTGAGCGTATAGCCTATGATTATTTGGGTAAAACCAATACCTATGGTGATTTAAAAAAGCGTTCAGATGAGTGGGCACATAAAATTGCCAATTTAGGTCTTTCGCCCCAAAGCCCAGTTATGATCTGGGGCGGCCAAGACTTCGAAATTGTTGCCAGTTTTTTGGGTTGTGTCAAGTCGGGGCATGCTTATATTCCCATTGCCAGTTACTCTAATGCTGAACGGATAGTTATGATCCAAGAGGTTTCCCGCGCTGAAGCGCTTTTAGCGATTGACGATCTGCCTGAAATTGATTTACCACCTATTAAAGTAGTGCATTCTGCTGATGTAGAAAAAGGAGACTTTGAATCTGACCCTGCGAACTTTGTTCAAGGTGATGACAACTTCTACATCATTTTTACTTCAGGCACCAGTGGCAAGCCTAAAGGGGTGCAAATTAGTCATAATAATCTGCTTAGCTTTATCAATTGGGAAATGACGGATTTTGCTCTGCCAGAGCATCCAGCATTTTTATCCCAAGCGCCATATTCATTTGATCTTTCAGTTATGAGTCTTTATCCCGCTTTAGTTGGAGCAGGGAAGTTAGTTGCTCTGCCACATGAAGTCACGCAAAATTTTGCCCAGCTGTTTCAGACGCTGCCCAATTTGCAATTTAACGTCTGGGTTTCGACACCTTCATTTGCGCAAATGTGTTTTCTGGATAAAACTTTTGACGAAAAGCACCATCCAAACCTGACTCATTTTATGTTTTGCGGTGAAGAATTGCCACATAACGAAGTGGTAATGTTAAAAAAGAAATTTCCCCAGACGCGTATTTTTAACACTTACGGGCCAACTGAAACTACGGTCGCAGTCACTCAAGTAGAAATTACTGATGCTGTTTTAAAAAAATATGACCGTCTGCCTATAGGCAAAGTTAAAGCTGATACCAAAATTACCATTGATAAAACTAAGGGTGATCAACCTGATGAAGGCGAGATTATCATTACCGGACCAAGTACTTCGAAGGGTTATATGAATAATCCTGCAAAAACTGCTAAGGCTTTCTTTAAAAAACCGGGTGATCAATATCTGAGTCATCGTTCAGGTGATGAGGGTTTCTTTGATCACGACATGCTCTTTTATCGGGGCAGGATTGATTTTCAGATCAAGTTTAACGGCTACCGTATTGAACTGGAAGAAATTAACCATTATATCGGGATGAATAAGTTGGTTGATCACGGAGTAGCCGCACCTAAATACAACCAAGATCATACGGTCAAGCAAATCGTCGCCGAAATTAAGCTGAAAGATGGTGTGAAAGACCGCTATTCTGAAGCAGAAATCACTAAGATGATTAGAGCAGATTTGACTAAAAATCTGATGCCGTACATGATTCCGCAGCGCTATGTTTACCGTGAAACATTACCTGTCTCCCAAAATGGTAAGGTTGATATTAAAGCGGTTATCAAGGAGGTTAACGAGTAGTGAATTTTAATTTCATTAACTTGCAGCCGTACTCTAATCCGCATTACTTTGTGTATTTGTTGATTGGTTTAATTCCAATCATTATTGGGCTGTATTGGGGACGCCGCTTAAAAATCTATGAAGTTGTGTTCTCATTAGTTTTTCTTTTTCTTATTTTTGATGCGGAAAAGTGGCAACAGGGTGTTAGTTTGATTATTTACGTTCTGTTTCAGTTGCTAGTCACCTACGGCTACCTTTATTATCGGAGGCGTAAAAATAGTCAAAATAAAACCTGGGTTTTCTATCTGGCCGTCATTTTAGCAATTGTGCCTCTGATTTTAGTTAAAGTGCAAACTGCTTTTCCGCAAGCTAAGATACCCGGCGTTTTGGCATTTTTGGGCATCTCTTACCTAACTTTTAAGACTGTTCAAGTTGTAATGGAGGTCCGCGATGGTGCCATTAAAGAGCTTAATCTCGGAACGTATCTACGCTTTCTCTTATTCTTTCCCACTATTTCATCGGGCCCAATTGATCGCTACCGTAGGTTTGCTAAGGAATGTGATATGGCTCCTAAACGCAGCGAATATCTAAACGATTTAGAACTAGCGACACGTTATTTGTTTCAAGGCTTCTTATATAAATTTGTCTTGGGCTGGTTCTTTGGTACCCACTGGCTACCTAGAATTACGCGAGCAGCAATGATAACAGGTACGGCTAATGGTGGTTTGAAACTGTCGTGGTGGGTAGTCGCCTACATGTACTGCTACAGTATGTATTTATTCTTTGACTTTGCGGGCTATTCCTTGTTTGCCGTGTCGATTTCCTATTTTATGGGCATTCACACTCCAATGAACTTTAATAAGCCGTTTATTGCGCAAAACATCAAAGAATTCTGGAATCGTTGGCACATGACCTTGTCCTTCTGGTTCCGCGACTACATCTATATGCGGTTTACCTTCTTTGCGATGAAGAAAAAGCTGTTCAAAAATCCCGTTAGACTATCTCAAGCAGCTTATCTGTTATTATTCTTAGTGATGGGCTTCTGGCATGGGTTAACCTGGTACTACATTGTTTACGGCTTATTCCATGCTTTCGCTATCATCATCAATGATTGTTGGTTGCGGTTTAAAAAGAAGCACAAAGATAAATTGCCATCGAACAAATATACGAAATGGCTGGCAATTTTTGTTACTTTTAATGTTGTTTGTTTCAGTTTCCTGATTTTTTCAGGGTTCCTCAGTCAATTATGGTTTGGCTGGAAATAAGCAGTGAATTATTAAGGAGTTTTTATCATGGATACCAAAAAAGAAGTTTTAGCAATTTTACAAGATTTAACTGGTGAAGATTTAACAGACAGAATGGATGAAAATATTTTTGCCAATGGTTTAATGGATTCAATGGCCAGTGTGCAAATGTTGTTAAATTTGCAGGAAAAATTCCAAATTGATGTACCTGTTTCTGAATTTGACAGAAATGAATGGGACACGCCTAATAAAATTGTGGCAAAGGTGGAAAATTTAGAAAATGAGTAACAAACGCCGGCTGTGGCAGATTTTTGGCCCGGTACTTTGCGCTGCAGTCCTGTTACTGGTCATCTTTTTATTGCCGTGGGAGCGGACTTTTTCGCAAGGTGCGATCTATCAAGCTGCGAATTCGCAGACCACGACCATTTTTAAGGGCTCCTTAATGAAACAAGATGCTTATAAAGAGGGTTATGTGCCTTTTTATGGTTCAAGTGAATTGTCCCGGCTTGATCCGCTGCATCCCAGTGTAATTGCGCAAAAATATCACCGCAATTACCGGCCATTTTTGTTAGGCGGGCCAGGCAGTCAATCCTTAGCGCACTTTTTGGAAATGCAGAGCACGCCCGAGCAGCTTAAGGGCAAAAAGGCCGTGGTTATTGTTTCACCGCAATGGTTTACCAAGATGGGGCAAAATCCCGATGCCTTCGCGCTGTATTATTCACCACTACAAGCCTGTAATTTTCTGTTAGAGATTAAAAAAGATACACCGACAAACCGTTATGCAGCTAAGCGTTTCTTGCAAATGCCAGAAGTGAATAGTTTTGTCAGGCAGGGGATGAAAAGAGTTGCTCACGGGCAAAAGCTAACCGGTTTTCAACGTTTTTATCTCGAAAACCAGCGGCGCATACTTAACAATGAAGATAAGTTTTTCAGTACCTTTCAGTTGCGTGACCGTATCAAAAAAATTAACGATCGGGCCAAGCTGCTACCAGCTACCTATTCAGTTAAAGCTTTAAATGAAGTGGCAAGTGAGCAGGCTGCTATAAACACCAATTCTAATAACTTTGGTATTAATAATCGTTTTTATAAGAAGCGCTTAAATAAGAGAGTACTAGCTAAATTAAAAAATAGTCAGCGTCATTTTAATTACACTAAATCGGTGGAATACAGCGATTTCGAGTTGATGTTACACCAGTTTGCCAATCAGCATACCAATGTGTTGTTCATTATCCCGCCGATTAATGAAAAATGGTCTAATTATACGGGCTTATCCCAGAAGATGTACCAAAAGGCCGTTTCTAAAATTAAATACCAGCTGGCGAGCCAAGGTTTTGATAACGTCACTGACTTATCCAAACGTGGTGGTGAACAGTATTTCATGGAGGATACTATTCATATAGGTTGGCGCGGCTGGGTAGCTGTTGACCAGGCAGTAAAGCCGTTTATGGCGCAAAGTGATCTGCCACGTAATTATAATATCCATAATTACTTTTACAGTCGCAAATGGCAGAATAAGCCATATCAGATTAGTTTAACTAATGAAAATCCATTAAAAAGCAATTCAAAAGAATCTTTAAAAGGCAAGTAGTGCGCCAGCAAGTTGATGCCCTGGGAATTAAAGGCTCAATTCTAGTCATTAAAAATGGCAAAATTATGCTTAACTATGCTTTAGGCAATAATACTGACACTAGTTATTTAATCAATTCTGTGCAGAAGTCTATGACTGCTGCAATCGTTATGCGTTTGGTACAAGAAGGCAAGTTAAGCTTGCAGGATAAGCTTAGTCAATTTTATCCGCAAATTCCGGGCGCGAATAAGGTTAAAATAAAAAACCTGCTGGCAATGACAGCAGGACTGGATCTTAAGCCGGGAACAAAGTTAGGGCGTAAGCATTTTATCTCAGATAATGATAATATTCGTTGTGATGCGGCTAAAACTATTTTTGAGCCACGTCTATTGAATAAATGGCACTATAGTTCACTCAACTATGTGTATCTCTGCGGAATTGCCAGTCAGATTACTAAAAAAAGTTATGAACGGCTATTTCGTCAAACTTATGTTAAACCTTTAAGGCTGAGACAGACCGAGTTTTTATGGTCTAAACCGGGAAAAATAATTGCCAGTCACCTAGTACCGGGAATGATTTACCGCAAGGGTCGTTATGATGTGGTTAAGCATAAGGCTGCTTTAAAAGATGCCCATAATGAATTGGGTGCAGGATCGGTAGTGATGTCTAATCATGATTTGGCCAAAGTAATTCATTATCTCCTGGTGGGCAAATTACTGACTAAAAAGAGTCGTATGCTGCTATATCGGGCCGGACCACCTGCTTATTATAATGGCGGTTTTTATAATAATAATAAGCTGCAAACTAAAACAGCTAACGGTGCTGGGCAGGGATATTATACTTTCATGCGCAGCAGTAATAATGCTCAAACAATATTAATTATTCAGTCAAATAAAACCCGTGAAGGCGAGTTTGACCAGCTAAAAGGGCAAATCAATCAAATTATGCTAGAACTGCTTGGCCGTAAGGCTAGAAGTGCAAATATGTTTGGTTAAAACTTGTTTTTTATATAATTGCATGCTAAAATTCTGTTGTGTCGCCATAGGAAAGTAATCATTTTCTCCGGTAGCGAAAATGTAAATTTCTTTAATGTGGTCAGTAATGACGGCACAAACACTGTGTGAGCTTAGTTCCGATGTTGGTGGAACTAGGCTTTTTGTATGCCTCAAAATATTGATAAATAAAGTCATAATATTTTTTTAAAGTAAAGACGCAGTTTTAGCAGCACTCTGCAACGTGAAATGTGCAGCTATACTAGCCGTAAATACTGGGAGTTGTGAAGATTGGCTCCCAAGCCAAAACAAACTGCAGATATTAATCATGCAGGTAAAAAACTCGTTAGCCTAAAGCAACCAGCATAAAAAGCATATAGATAAAGATAATGAATAAAAATTAGTTTTTATAATGTGGGTATTAAATCAATACAGACATAGTATTAGCATAGATTAAATGCTGATAAATCTATGCTTTTTGGTATATTTTTTGCTAAATATTACTAATGAAGTGTAAAATAAAATTAATATATATTAGGTAAGGAGATAGGTTATGACTAGAGCAGAATTAAAAGCAGAAGCCAAAAACCAGTTACGGCATAATTGGGGCTGGGCAATTTCTGTTGGTATAGTAATGACTGTGTTCGTTGGTATCTTTTTTGGTAAACCCGTGTTTGATACCACTGTAAGAACTATGAATAATATGAATGACGCTATGGGTAGCGGTTCGCTTGATTCAGTATTTAAGCCCGGAGTTTGGGCTGGACAATTAGGTATTAACACAGGAGTAAACTTTCTCGGCAGCTTTTTCCTATTGAGTTTAGTGGTGACGTTCTTGCACTTTACCCGTGGGGAAAGGATGGGCTTTTTCAAGAGCATTTTTTCTGTTTTTATGGATAGTCGTTTTGTGCCCGAGTTTCTGAACTTTCTGTTAAGCTATATTTTTCAATTTTTATGGTCCTTGTTGCTGGTAATTCCTGGTCTGATAAAATCTTATTCCTATGCTATGACACCCTATATAGTTAATGATTTAGTGGAAAGTGGACAAGAAGTGCATGCAACCACTGCCATAACAGCGAGTCGGCAATTGATGGACGGGCATAAATGGGAATTATTTGTGTTGAATTTAAGCTTTATTGGCTGGTACATTCTTTCCGTTATTACTTTCGGCATCGGTTATATCTGGCTATTGCCATACGAACAGACAACAAAAGCCAACTTTTACCGTAATTTAGCTGGAGATCAGTTCTTAAAAAAGTAACTATTAATAATAAATAAAAAGAGTGAGGTTATTAAAAATCCCACTCTTTTTAATTATATAGTAGTATTTATTCAAAGCGATTTAAGTCATCAATACGCTCTCTAAATAATCTGCTGGTATATTCAGAACTTGTATCATCAGACTTTTTAAGTGCATCTTTAATCTGGTTGGAATTCAAGCGATCAAAAAGATACATTTTAAGTGCCTCGTTAATCAGATCATTAAAATCGGTATCGGTGACTTCCATATACTTTGCCGTCAGTTTTGCTACTTTTTCATTCAGTTCGATTTTTCTTCTGCTCATTTTATCGCCTTCTAGAACTCAATTTCATTATAACATTTTTACAACATTAAATATTTAAAAACGAAAAAGGACAGTATAAAAATAGCTAGTACTAAAAAATTAGAGTATTATTTTCTTTTAAATAAAATAATAAAGATAAGGTTCTGCAAAATGAAAGAATTTACTTTTAATTTCCTGGTGCGCATACAAGAATACTCCTTTTTTCGTGCGGCACGACACACGATGGCGATGCTAATGCCAATCGCTGTGGTTGGTTCATACTTTAAAGTTCTCAATGATCTAGTCTTTACACCTAATGGGTTAATTTATAACATTTTTAGCTTAGACAAAATATTGTCAGACCATATATGGTATGCCGGTTCTTTTGTTTGTCGGGGTATGGTTGAGATTACCTTTGGCGTTTTTGGCGTTTACGCCAGCTATTTTATGGCACGGTATACTGCCCGCCTTTATCATAAAGACTCTACAATGGCGGGTTTAACTGCCGTATCAATTATGCTTTTTTGTTCCTATGCGTCTAGTAGCGGTCGTGACGCCCGCATGCCGTTTACAGCAAGTTTATTACAAGTTAATGCGCTATTTATTGCATTAATTGTGGGTTACTGTGTGGGGCAAGTTTTTCATTTGTTAGGCAAAAATTATTCTTATGTAAAAGATGAGGGCACAAAAGTTTTACAAAAAAGGGCGGGGGCTGCAGCTTTACCAAGTTTCGTTTCACTTTTGGCAGGCATCTTATTAGGTATTATTATTTATGAATTACAATTGAAATTACTTAATTCTGCCAGCTTTAACGAAATTGTCAGTCGCATGCAAACTACTAATAATTTTGCTGAAGTTTTAGTCCTTTCGGTTGCAATTACATTCTTAGATTGGTTGGGTATAGGCTTCCCGCTGCATTCTTTGTCAGGAACAGTCAATAATGCCTATACTGCTGAAAACCTGACTTACACGTTAAGGCATGGGAATTCTTGGAATGTTCCTTACAAATTTTTGGGCAGTTCTCTTATTAATACTTACGGCACTATGGGTGGAGCCAGCGTAGTTTTAGCCATCATAGTACTAATGTTGCTAATAAGGAGTAATAGAGAAAATGAGGTCAATGCCAAAGTTAATTTGTTGCCTGCAACTTTTGGTTCTACATTAGGCTTTAATATTGGTTTACCACTGATTTTAAATCCTGTGTTCCTGATCCCTAGCATAGTGATTCCGCTTATTAACATGACGCTAGCTGCAGCAGCAATTAGCTTACATGTTATTCCAGTATGCGTTTACCAGATTTTAAAGGGAACTCCAGGATTATTAGTTTCATTTTTCGGCACAAACGGCAATTGGGCAGCGCTAATTTTTACAATACTATTATTTTTGCTGGATATAGTTTTATTGTTACCTGTGGTTATTTTTAATGAAAAAATGGTAACAAGGATAAATAACCAAAAGAAAGGGTAGGCAAAATGAACAAAAAGACCAATTATAAATGGCTGGTGCTGGTAGTAATTATGTTAACTGTGTTGTCTATTCCCAGTTTCTTTTGGATGAGAAAAGATAATAATGCAAGAGCAGAACGTAGTAAATCCCTTCTTTCGCCAGTAATCATGGTACCGGGTTCCAGTGCTACTACTGAGCGCTTTAACCAGTTAATTGATGAGCTGAATAAAACCACTTTTAAAAGACACAGCGTAATCAAAATTACAGTTTCACGTGAAGCAAAATTGACATACAGCGGTGCTATTGGTAAAAATGACTTGGAGCCATTAATTATTATCGGATTTGACAATAACAAGGATGGTTATACTAATATTAAGAAGCAGGCGAAATGGTTAAATGCAGCATTTAAGTCACTAGCGCAAAATTATAAATTTAACAATTTCAAAGCTTTTGGCCATTCTAATGGCGGATTAATTTGGACATATTGGCTGGAACACTATTATGCTGAATATTCTGGCGATATCAAAATAAAAAAATTAATGACACTTGGTACGCCGTATAATTTTAATGAAAGTAATATTAATAACCGTACCCAAATGTTGGCAGATTTTATTAAAAACCGGTCTAAATTGCCTACGTATTTGAAAGTCTATTCTCTTTCAGGAGGAAAAAATTACGAATCAGACGGCATTGTTCCTGAAACGAGTGTGGCAGCAGGAAAATTTATTTTTCAAAATCAAGTTAAGAATTATACAGCCATAACAGTAACTGGTGAAAAAGCGGATCACTCAGACCTGCCTCAAAACAAACAAGTTATTCAGGCTATTCGCCAGTATCTATTAAAGAAACCAGAAAGACCTTTAAAACCAAATAAAAGAAAGGAAAATCATTGATGAAGTATCACAAACAGCCCACGCATATTGAAGTAATTGGTGGCAGAGTTAATAATCTGAAAAATATTAACGTTGATATTCCCTTACATAAATTTGTAGCTATATCGGGCTTAAGTGGTTCTGGTAAATCAAGCTTAGCGATGGGCATTTTGTATTCTGAAGGAGCAAGACGCTACCTTGATTCTTTAGCAGCATACACTAAGAGACGTATCAGTCAAGTTGGACGTGCACAAGTTGACGAAGTAAAACACATTCCCTCGGCTTTGGCTTTGCGCCAACGCCCGGCCATTCCAGGTGTACGTTCAACGGTAGGCACTGTTACCGAGGTCTTTAATATTTTACGTCTAATTTTTTCGCGTTTAGGTTCACCGGTTTGTCCCAACGGCCACAGAGTGCCACCGACTATTAAAATTGCTGAGGCAATGGATTTAACCGGAGATGCAATGGGCCGGCTGACTTGCCCAACATGTGGCGTGCAATTTTATGCTTATAGTGCAGAGGATTTCGCCTTTAATTCGGATGGTGCCTGTCAAAAGTGTCAGGGACTGGGAACTGTTGAGCAAATTGACGACAGTAAAATTATTGCTGATGAAAATTTGTCTCTTGAAAAAGGGGCAGTTGCTACTTGGCAAATTCCAGGTCGTAATTGGATGTGGCGGATTGCGCGGGAATTGGGAGTGCGCACAGATATACCGTATAAAAAATTGAACGCCAAAGAAAAAGAAATTGTGCTGCATGGAAAAGAGCGCAAGGTACCGATTGACCTGCCAACTTCAACGGGTAGGGTCTATCACTTAGATGCACTATACGAAAATGCTTATAATGCTGTAGCTAACTCACGCAAAACCACCAAGTCGGAGCGGGGTTTGCAAAGAATAAACTCTTTTTATAAATTTAGCACTTGTCCACGTTGTCATGGCTATCGTATTGATCCTAGCAGGTGGCAACAAATGGTTGCCGGTAAAAATATTGTAGCAGCTGAACAATTGACTCTGGGTCAATTAGGTCATTATATGAAAGAAATTTTAGCAACATTGCCGCAAAATATGTATGATCTAGCTAAAAATTTAATTGACGAGTTAATGCACCAAGTGAGGCCGCTATTAAAATTAGGACTAAACTACTTGAGCTTAGATCGGCAAGCCAGCAGCTTGTCCACAGGTGAGCTTCAAAGAATCCAGCTGGGGAGAACTTTGCGCACAGAAACAACTGGTGTGCTGTATGTTTTAGATGAACCATCTGTGGGACTACATCCTGACAATGTGGCGGGACTAATTGAAGTTTTTCATGAACTGGTTAATCAAGGAAATTCTCTGGTTGTGGTTGACCATGAAACTGCCATTATCAATGCAGCTGACTGGGTAATTGAAATTGGTCCAGGGTCTGGAAGTCAAGGTGGAGAAATTATTACCCAGGGAATATCTCAAGATATAAAGCATAATGATAAATCACTAATTGGTCCATATTTAACAGGAAAAGCAGCCCTACTTGTTCGCAAAAGAGCGGGTGCAGATCATATTTTTGATCAGGGTAAAGTAGAATTTACTGTAACGGATCGGTTTAATTTACAAAATATTCATGCTCAGATTCCTATTAACCGCTTAACGTCAGTAACCGGTTTTTCTGGTGCTGGTAAAACAACTTTGATACTTGATTCTCTTATCCCTGCCCTTAAGGCACAAAATAATCATGGACCAGAGTGGGTAAAAAATTTAGTCAATCCTGGTATTAAAAATATTGTTAGTGTTGATTCTTCACCCGTGGGCAAAAATCAACGCTCAACTGTTGCAACTTATACTGACATTATGGATAATTTGCGCAAACTATTTGCTAAACAACCATTAGCAAAAAAATTAAAATATACTGCTGCTCATTTTTCCTACAATAATAAAGAAGGTGCATGTCCGGCATGTAATGGTACGGGAGTGATTTCACTTGATATACAATATTTGCCAGATATGGTCGAAACTTGTTCAGTATGCGGAGGGCATCGTTTTAACAAAGAAGTTTTAAAAGTAAAATGGCATAATCTAAGTATTGCGGATGTATTGGATTATTCAGTTGATGATGCATTAAAAGAAGGACTTTTTGAAGAAGAACCTAAAATTAATAAAACTATTCGTACCTTGCATGACATGGGCTTGGGCTACCTTCATTTAGGAGAATCAACTCCAGCTTTATCGGGTGGAGAGGCGCAGCGCTTGAAATTAACTAGTCATATTCATCAAAGACAAAAGGGCACTCTGTTTGTTTTTGATGAGCCTACAGTTGGGTTACATCCACAGGATGTCAGAACGCTGTTAAAAGTATTTCAGAAATTACTTGATCAAAAAGGAACGATTATCACTATTACCCACGATTTAGATATTATGGCTAACAGTGATTATATGATTGATATGGGACCAAGAGGTGGACTTCAAGGAGGAAAAATTATAGCAAGCGGTACTCCTGTGGATATCTCTCAAAAATCTGCCAGTTTAACCGGTAAATATCTAAGAAAACAATTTAAATTATATCAAAAATAATCTTAACCAGAGCCTGATAGTCCAAATGAAGTGGTGCTATACTAGGCTTTTTTGCTGCTGTGGAAAAATAAGCAATAATTGTGGAAAAAACAAGTAAAAAAGTTGCTTTCTGTGGATAACCTGCTATAATATAATATGTAAGCAGTTAGCAGTCGAACTCTTCGAGTGCTAATTACAAATTTATAACCTATCAAAGGGGTGTTTACATATGGCATATTTTGATAACGATTTTGACGATTTATTTAATGAATTAAACAATTCTTTCTTTAACAATACTAATGATAACGGCGGTGCTATTCCTATTCACTATTCTAGTAGCATGAACATTTCTCCCCAGGATTTTCAACAAAATGCACAAGGCGGACAAAAGCAAGGTCAAAAACCAATTGGCGTTGATCTGGTTGAACAGGCTAAAAAGAATAAATACGATCCTGTTATTGGTCGTGACGAACAGGTTCAGGAAGTAATTGAAATTTTGAGTCGGCGTAAAAAGAACAACCCAGTCTTAGTTGGACCGGCTGGTGTTGGTAAAACTGCTATAGTTGAAGGCTTGGCACAAAAAATTGCTACAGGCGATGTGCCAGATAAAATGAAGGATAAGCATATTATTGCAATCAACATTAATGATATGGTTGCCGGATCTAGTCTCCGTGGTAGTTTTGAGGAACGTCTTAAAAAAGTAATTGATGAAGCTAAGAAGAACCCCAATATTATCTTATTCATTGATGAATTGCACAATATAGTTGGGGCAGGTTCTACAGATTCTGAAAACAATAACGGTGATGCCGCTAATATTTTGAAGCCGGCTTTAGCTAGTGGTGACTTGAACTTAATAGGTGCAACGACCACGAGTGAATATCGGAGAATTGAAAATGATGCGGCACTGGCACGTAGATTCCAACCAGTGCAAGTTCCTGAGCCATCTGCTGCAGTGACTGTCAAAATTTTGGCAGGTCTAAAAGATAAATATGAAGCTTTCCATCATGTAAAATACAGTGACAGTGCTTTAAAGCTGGCGGTTGAATTATCACAGCGCTACATTCAGGGACGTTATTTACCTGATAAAGCCATTGATTTAATGGATGAAGCAGGTGCCAAAAAGGGTCTCGACACAATTCCTGATGATGAAGCAACTTTAAAGAAGCGGATTAAAAAGCTGGAAAGTGAAAAAGAAGCTGCTGCCAAAAAAGAAGATTACAGTAGAGCAAGCCAGCTGAAGAAGCAGATTGAAGACTTACGCGACAAAGCTAATCATGTAGATGAGAAAGCAACGCCGCATGTCACCGATGAGGATATCTACGCTTTGATTGAAGCCAAGACAAAAATTCCAATGAGCGAACTGCACGCAAGTGAAGGACAAAAGAACCTTGATTTGGCTCAGAAATTAAAGAAAGTGGTTATTGATCAAGATAATGCGGTTGATGTCATTACTGACGCAATTGCCCGTAAACAAGTTTTCAAAGACAATGATCGTCCTACTGGCACATTCTTATTAACTGGCCCTACCGGTGTAGGTAAGACAGAATTAGCTAAACAATTGGCCATTCAATTATTTGGTGGGGAAAATCATCTTATTAGACTTGATATGTCTGAATATCAAGATCAGATGGCTGTTAATAAACTGATTGGCTCTGCTCCTGGTTACGTTGGCTATGGTGAGGGCGGTCAATTGACGGAAAAGGTTCGTCACCAACCATACAGCTTAATTTTGTTCGATGAAATTGAAAAAGCTAATCCACAAGTATTTAATGCCTTGCTTCAGATCATGGACGATGGTCGTTTAACTGATGCTCAAGGCAGGACTGTTTCCTTTAAGGATACAATTTTAATCATGACTTCTAATGCTGGTTATTCTGACCATTTATTAAAAGACGGCAAGGTTGATCATGATAAGCTGATTAAAGCTCTGGAAGCATACTTCAGACCTGAATTTTTGAATAGGCTTGATGCGATCGTGCCGTTTAATTCATTAACTAAAGATGATATGAATAAGATCATTGATATTTACTTAAAGAAGATGGCACATGTTTTAGCTAAAAAGAATGTGAAAGTTGAAGTATCTGATGAGGCTAAAGCTTATCTGGCTGAAAAAGGTTATGATAAGAAATTTGGTGCAAGACCTTTACGCAGAGTAGTTGAGCAAGACTTGGAGACACCGATTGCTAAATTATTAATGAAGGAGCCTGACACTAAAGAAGTTAAGTTTACAGCTGATAACAAGCATGTTTACTTAAATGATGCTGCTATTTTAGATATTGCCGAAAAACCAGAACCAAAAGCTAAAGCAAAATAAGACTAATTTTAAAAAGGGATCATCTCGTAAAGGGATGACCCCTTTTTTTGGTTAATATTATTTCACGTGAAACAGCAGTTAATCAATATAAAAATAGAATAATGGTAATATAAAAAAAGAACGGGTAAAGCTATTGACAGCAGTGAAAATTTAGTTTAAATTAGTTAGCAATTAAATTAATATTAAAAAGCTGAAAGATTTTCAGCTTTGTGTTTTTTGTATATAGGGGACAATTCATATGAAACAACGAGTAGAAGACCTGGATTGGAAGAATCTGGGATTTAAATATCGTGATCTGCCTTATCGCTATGAGGCTAAATTTCAAGATGGTGAATGGCAGGAAGGTAAACTGACTGAAGATTCAACCATGACTTTTTCTGAGGGTGCGGAAGTACTGCACTATGGTCAAGAAATTTTTGAAGGATTAAAAGCGTATCGGCGAAAAGACGGTAAGATTAATCTTTTCAGACCTGATGAAAATGCCCATCGTTTTGCTCTTTCAGCAAAGCGTTTAGCCATGCCGCCATTTCCAGAAGATAGGTTTGTTGACGCAGTGAAACAAGTGGTTTTAGCAAATAAAGAATTTGTGCCACCTTATGATAGCGGCGCAACTCTGTATGTAAGACCACTTATGGTGGGAACTTCTAAAGTTTTGGGCGTTGAAAAAGCCGATGAATATACTTTCCGCATTTTTGCGGTTCCCGTTGGTGCATATATTAAAGGATTGAACCCTGCAGATTACATTGTTAGTGATTATGATCGTGCCGCTTATGCCGGTACGGGTCGAGCAAAGACATCAGGTAACTACGCCAGCAGCCTGCTTCCAGCTGTTGATGCGCATCAAAATGGTTATGCCGATTGCTTGTACCTTGATCCACGTGAACATAAATATGTTGATGAATTTGGTGGTGCCAATTTTTATGGTATTACCCAAGAAGGTCAATTTGTCACACCGAAGTCAAAATCAATTTTGGTTTCGATTACTAAGCGCTCACTTTTGGAAGTCGCTAAGTGGCAAGGACTAGACCCGGTTGAACGGCAAATTACTTTAGAAGAAGCCTTTAACATGAAAGAAGCTGGTGCGATGGGGACAGCTGCGGTAATTTCTCCTGTGGGCTCAATTACTTATAAAGGTAAAAAGCACGTTATTTACAGTGAAACAGAAACGGGTCCGATTACTACTAAGCTTTATAATGAACTAGTTGATATTCAATATGGTAATAAGAAAGGACCAGATGGCTGGGTCCAAACAATAGAATAAGTTGGAAATTCGGGAACAAAAACGAGGCTGAGGTCTCGTTTTTTTCTGTTAAAAACCTAATTGCGAGTTAGGTTGAATAGTGAGAAAATGATAAAAAGTTGATTAATAATTTTAACCATTGCTATTAGGAGATAACTATGGAATTAGGATTAAACACGTATAAACAACATGAGCAAGTTGATGATAATGTAACTTTGGGCCGTATATCGCTGAATTCTGCAGGGATGTATAAAGTTATGCATTTAAATGGCGCTGAAATAAATGCTATTCCTAAAAATAGAACCGAACAATTTTTAGTAGGCGACTGGGTAGCCTTAGAACCCCAAGCTGATTTTGACTTAATTAATCAGCGTTTGCCACGATACAGTACATTAGGCAGGTTAACGGGTGAAGGGTATCATGTTCAGGAAAAAGATGCTGCCAGCAATATAGACCAATTGTTTATTTGTATCTCCATGAATAAGAATTTTAAAAGTAGCCGTATTAAGCGGTATTTGTATGCTTTTCAAAAAGATGATGAGTATCAAACTTCCCTAGTTTTAACAAAATCAGATCTCAACCCGGAAAGCGCAGAGATAGCTGCACAACTTGCAGATGAGTTTGATATTGCTGTCTTTGCTACTTCCAGTGTGACAACAGAGGGAATCGAAGGATTGAGAGCCAGTATTTTACCAGGACAAACAGTTTCTTTTTATGGCAATTCTGGAGTAGGCAAATCAACCCTAGTAAATGCCGTTGCTCAAAAAGAGGTAATGGCAACTAGTCATATTAGTGGCAAAACAGATAAGGGACGTCATACCACATCTAGTTCGCGGCTAATTTTGATTGAACAGGGTGATTTTGTTTTGATTGATACCCCGGGAATAAAAAGTGTTGGTGTGGGCGCTAGTGACTTGGCGCAGGTTTTTCCTGAGATTGTACAATTGGCCCAAAATTGTCATTTTCGTAATTGTAAGCACATTGACGAACCGGGTTGTGCAGTTAAAGCTGCCGTGAAGAATGGTACGCTAGAGCGCAAGTCTTATGATCAATTTCTTCAGCTGCAGGAAGAAAGCCAATCTACACAGGGCTATCTTGATGCTAAAACCGCCAAAAAATTGAGCCGCAAAGCAGAAGGCAAGAGAGAAGCAATGAGTAAGCGTAATTACCGCAAGCCGCCAATGTAGTTTTTACAGGGGAAAATATAAATAAAAAACGCGTTTTTAAACTGGTGTTAAAAACGCGTATTTAGTTGTTATTGCTTTAAATTATCTCTAAATCCTAACCTATTTTGGAAAAGAATTTAAGTATAATTGTGCTGCGTGTTGGGGAGTGAAATCAATCATCTTAATAATGTCAGAAGCTGGAGCAGATTCGCCGAAATGATCGTAACCCATGCGAACGCCGTCCAGACCAACATATTGTTGCCAGCCCATTGTAGCTCCCAATTCAATAGACATCCTATTTTTAATATTAACAGGCAGAATTTTAGTTTGATATTCTGGAGTTTGCTCGCTAAATAGTTCCCATGATGGCATTGAAATAACTCTCACATAAACCCCCTGATCTGCCAAAATAGTTTGGGCCGCAATTGCTAAACTTACTTCTGAACCTGTTGCAATGATAATCCCAGTAGGATTGTTATTAGCAGCTTCGGAAATAATATAGGCACCTTTTTCAGCTTTAATACTGTCACTTCCAGCAAGTTGTGGTACAGGCTGACGGTTTAAAATAATTGCAGTTGGGGTTGTGGCAGACTTTAGGGCTAATTGCCAAGCAGTTTTAACCTCATTATTATCTGCAGGTCGAAAAACTGTAATATTAGGCATGGCTCTTAGTGACATTAATTGTTCAACAGGTTGATGAGTAGGTCCATCTTGCCCTACATAAAGGCTATCATGTGTAAAAACAAAAATTGTAGGTGTATTCATAATTGCTGCTTGCCTGATAGCACTCCTCATATAATCTGAAAAGACTAAGAATGTTCCGGTATAGCCACGTAACCCACCATGCAGTGTTATTCCGTTAGCAATTGCTGCCATAGAAAATTCCCTAATGCCAAAGTAAATGTTTGGACCTTGATAACGATGTTTAGACATAAAAAACTTATTGTTAATTGTGGTTTTATTTGATGTGCCTAAATCACCACTCCCACCTACTAGAATAGGGTATTGCTGATAAATGTCATTAAGAACTTTACCAGAAGCAGCTCTCGTAGCTAATTCTCCTGTGATTTTAATATTAGTAAAATCAGGTAGGGCAAGCTCATTAGTCATAATTTGTTCTAATTGTTGACCCAGTTGCGGAAACTGCTCTAAATAATTTTGTTTTAAACTAAGCCAATTTTGTTCGGCTTTAGCTCCTCTTTCTTTAACAGCGGAAAACCACTGTTTTACTTCTTCGGGCACATAAAAAGCTTCTTTATCAGTAAAGCCAAATTGCTCTTTCATATGTTCTGCTTCTTGCTCTGAAACAGGATCGCTGTGGATAGCATTGGTACCTTGAAGGGTCGAACCATAACCGATGATTGTATTAACCTTGATCAAAGTTGGTTTGTCTGAACAGCGCTTAGCTGCGCTAAGAGCATTATAAATTTCACGGCAATTATTGCCGTCAGCAACTTCCAGTGTATTCCAGCCCATAGCAGCAAATTTTTGTAATTCGTTTTCAGTATTCGAAGCTGTTAAATCGGCGTCCGAAGTTACTTTATTAGCATCCCATAAGACTATTAGTTTATTTAAACCTAAATTACCGGCAAGAGATGCTGCCTCTTGGCAAACGCCTTCTTCAAAATCACCATCGCCTGAAATTACATACGTATAGTGATTAATAACAGGGAAATTAGGTTTGTTAAATCTGTCTGCCAAATGAGCTTCCGCAATCGCCATTCCCACTCCCATGGCAAATCCTTGCCCTAGTGGACCTGTGCTGGCATCGACTCCTGCTGTTTTGCCATATTCAGGATGGCCTGGGGTCAGGCTGTGTAATTGACGAAACTGCTTAATATCTGCTATAGAAAGCGGGAAGCCTGCTAAATGTAGTAGTGAATATAGAAGCATTGATCCGTGACCAGCACTCAAGACAAAGCGGTCACGATCAAACCACTCTGTGTTTGCCGGATTAACCTTAAGAAAATACCGCCATAAAGTATAGCCTAAAGGAGCTGCTCCTAAAGGCATTCCTAAATGACCATGATGAGCTTTTTGAACCGTATCAAGAGTTAGATTTCTAATTGTATCAACTGATAATTGGTCTAATTCTGAATTCATTTATATTGACTCCTTTAATATTGCTAAAAAATACTGTGTACTATTTGACCAATAAATTTAATAATTAAGGCAACGACGTTGAAATCTGTTTCCGGAAAAGCAGTTCCTTTTAAGCCAATTGACGATAATACTGGATATACTAGGGATGGACCTACTGCGATTAAAATTCCTACGATAAAAGAACCAATAACGCAGCCTTTCCAGCCGCCCGTAGCATTGCCGAAAACGCCGGCTGTAGCACCAATGAAAAAATAAGGTACTGCAACTGGGATGATTACGGGCATATGTAGAGCTGCAAATACCAGCATCATCAACAATCCCGCTGCATAAGCAGATACGAAGCCAATAACTGTTGCTGTTGGGGCATAAGGGAAAACAACGGGAACATCTAAAGCTGGTTTTGCATTAGGAATCAGTTTTTCTGAGATACCAACGAAGGCATTAACAATTTCGCCTAAAAGTAATCTCACCCCAGTAATAATTACGTATAAGGCCGCAGCAAATTGTAGTCCTTGTAATAAAGGATAAATTAGCCAATTAACTCCTTTTGATAATTGCTCAACTTGTGCCTTGCCGGCGAATAAAGCAGCAATGTAATAGAAAATGACCATCGTAATTGAAACTCCAATGACATAATCTTTGAAAATACTAAGCCATCCTGGTAACTTCAATTTTTCTGTACTTTCTTTCGGACTGCCCACTTTCCCTCCGATCCAACTGGAAAGGGCATAACCAATTGATACATAGTGAGCTAATGCAATATCATCACCGCCAGTAACTTTACGCATTCCTGGCTGGGCGATTGCAGGCATTGCTGCGGACATAAAGCCGACTATTATTCCTCCAATTACTACTATATAGGGATTACTCAAACCTACTGATTTAAGCATGATGGTAGATAGTGCTGCCAAATACAAATTGTGTTGTCCGGTAAGGAAGATATATTTCATTGGCGTTAATCTAGCAACAATTAAGTTGACTACAAAGCCTAAAGTCATCACCAATGCAACTACAGTGCCAAAACGCTGTTGTGCTAGAGCGGTAACGGCTTCTGCTAATGGTAAAACCCCTTGAAGATGAAATCCTTTAGCAAATAGTGCCTGAAAATCGTTTAAAGCAACTGTTGCAGCAGAACTACCAATAGTAAAAACTAGAAAACCAACAATAGTTTTCAAAGTACCATTGATAATTTTAGTGGGACTTTCTTTTTGTAAGACCAGACCAATAAAAGATATCAGTCCAATCATAATTGAAGCTGTACTTAATAAATCTACCAATAGAGATAGAATGGCATTCATTATTATTCACTCTCCTTTTTAAGATGCAGGATTTTGTTGATCGAGAAAATTTTGCAACTTCGTTTTTATTTCATTCTTGTCCATTATGTCTTTTATCCCAATAATATTTCTGACGTCATCTTTAACATCAGGTACTAAATCCTCCATCGTTATCAATAGATCAGGATCAAGTCCCTTTGCTGCGTCGATTACGTCATGAGAGACTTCGAAGGGAAATTTGTTCTCTCGTACAACCTGATTAATTTTGATTTTGAGCATCATTGAGGATCCCATTCCTGTTCGACAAGCTACCAAAATAGAATATTTTTTACTCATTTTCGCTATACCTCGATTCAAACTTCTTTATTAATGTATAGACATTAGCAGGCCTAGTTTCTTTAACTAGGCTTTTTAAAAAGTTTTGATCACTAATAAAATTTACTAACTCAGACATCGCTTTTAAATGTGACTTATTATCAACTGCGCACAGAGCAAAGATGAACTGAACGGGATCATTGCTTTTATTGCCAAATTTAATTGGCGTCTTTAAAGTAGTAACCGTTATCCCAATTTTTTTAGCACCTAATTCGGGACGGGCATGTGGCAATGCCACACCTTTACTAATAACGATATACGGTCCTGATTCTTCTGTGGTTTTGATCATACCGTTAACGTAATTCTCAGTCGCATAACCATTTTTTACTAATGGATTCGCACTCTTTCTAATTGCATCTTTCCAATTTACAGCTTCAATATTGAGCCTAATTAACGATTCATTAGTAACTTCACTTAACATCTTTTCACTTCCCTGAAAATGATAATTTCGCTTAATACTGTCTTCTATTCTTTTTTTATCTTGATTGGTTAATAATGCCCCTACGACAACTACTGGAATTTCAAACGTATTATTGAGTGGAATCGTTGAAATAATTAATTCAATGGGAGCGTATTTGTGAATTTGCTGTTGAACATTGCTGCTGGCAGCATCAGCAACAACAATGATATTGTTAAAGTAACTTTGAATTTTAACCTTTATCAGTTGTGCAGTAGCTACGCCAGTTGTACAAACAACAAGAGCTCTAATATATTGACGATTTTGTTCTAAATAACGAGCAAAATAAATCGTAATGAATCCACTTTCGTCTGCAGAAATGGGAGGTAGCCCCAATTCTTTAGTTAATTTATCCGAAGTATGTTCAATCACTTTAAACAATTTTAAATACACACGTTTTATTTCGGGCAGCAGTGCATTATTCAAACTTATTTTGTTATATAAGCGATTTATCATTGGTCGAATATGATTTGCTAGGTCAGCTTTAAAATCATTATTAATTGTTCCTAAATTTAACTTGGCAACCACATTAGAGATATAAAAATTAGTCACTTTTTGGACGAGATTAGACTGAAAAGCAGAATTTTCAATTTTATCCATTACATCTAGACGTGAAGAAATTAAATATTGTAATAAAAAATAAATTTCATTAGGTTCTAAAGCCATGTCCAAGTAATTTTCAATATGCTTAATTACTTCTGCCGCTATGGAGTATAGTTGCTTATTCTCTTTAATAATCATTTGATCATAGCTATTTAATTTGGTTAAGACACTTTTGGCCACTGCATGTGTTTGGTATCTGGTAATCAAAATATAAATGTGAGAAATAATGTTTACGTTGTATGGATAAGTAATTTCACTGTCTAGTTTTTCATTAATAAAATTTAGTTGCTTAATGCAGAACTGCAGCGAATAGAAATTTAAACCGCCTTTTTTGGATAAAGAAGTATTGGAGACATTTTGCTTAATCAATATATCCTGTAACGCATGACGAATATTCGTTTCACTTCCAGTTATTTTTAATTGATGATTTTTTCTTACTAAATTTAGAGAATATGATGCTAATTGGGATCTAATTGATTTCAAGTCTTCATTGATATTGGTTTCACTTAAATAATATTGGCTGAATAATGAAGATAATTTTAGTGATCTGGGTGCAATCATCAATAATTTAGTCAAAGTAGCCTGTTGACGATCTTTTGCCGTAAAAGTGTTGGAATCTTGTTGATAATTCATTTCCTTTAAGTAGTTATCGTAGTTTATTTTGAACCCCCTTCCTTTTTTACTGTTAATCAATTCGCCTGAGGGGGTCAGGGAATTAAGATGTTTAATTGTGCGGTAAACGGTTTTAGTTGACATCAAAAACTGGTTTGCAATTTCTTTAGCTGTCACAAAAGAGTTGCTGTTTAATAAAAAATTGATAATGTTGTCTTCATTGTCTGTTAGCATTTGCTTACTACCCCCTAGAACTGATTATAATTTTGAACTTGCGAAAGCCCTTCCAAGAATATGTCCGTTGTACTAGACATTTTTAAGAATAACCCTGCTAGTTTTTTCTGCTTAGGGTTAAGAGGGTGCCAATCTTATAAAAGGCATATTTAAAAAAGCAAATACATTGATGTGCAAAAAAAGGGTGTCCGTTGACATCCTCATGTGCAAATAGTTTTTGTATATAAATTTTATTAATCACTTTGAAGAAAAGTATTTTAAAATTATTAATGAATACTAAAACTGGTATAACTATTTGTAATTAAAAGACCTAATAAAATAGTATTTTAAGTTGCAGTCAATTCAGCGGATAATTGATAGAAAAAGAAGCTTTAATTTTAATAGTTGACCGCTATTAGCAAAAAACAGTGTTTGGTTTAAAAGAAAAGAGATCAGAATGAAAATTATCAAAGATCATTTTTTTGAAGGCGAAAGAATTCTTTTTGGACTAAAAGATTCGCAGCTGGTAGGGATTACTTTTGGCGAAGGTGAATCGCCACTTAAGGAAGCCAGTAAAATCAATATTAAAGACTCTGTTTTTAAATGGAAATATCCATTATGGTATGACAATGACGTTACTGTAGAGAGTACTGTTTTTGAAACTATGGCTCGTAGCGGTATTTGGTATACCAAAAACATTGCTATCAAAAATTCGGCTCTGCAGGCACCGAAACTATTTAGAAGATCAGAAAAGATAAACTTGGATCATGTTCACTTTGCTAACGCTGCAGAAACAATGTGGAGCTGTAAAGATATTAGAATTACGAACAGTCAAGTTAATGGTGATTATTTTGGTAAAGATAGCCAGAATATCTACCTTGATCATGTTAGCGTGGTTGGTAATTACGTCTTTGATGGCGCTAAAAATGTTGAAGTCCATCATTCTACTTTTATTTCTAAAGATGCCTTTTGGAACTGTGAAAATGTTACTGTGTATGATTCGCTAATAGATGGTGAATATTTGGCCTGGAACGGACAAAATATCAAGTTTATCAACTGTAAAATTGAAAGCAATCAGGGACTTAATTATATTGATCATCTGGAACTGAAAAATACCAGTTTAATTCATACCGATTTAGCTTTCGAATATGTTTCTGATATTGATGCTACTGTTTCAACTAAAATTGACAGTGTAAAAAATCCAATTTCCGGTAAGATTTCTGCTCCGGCAATTGGCAAGTTAATTTTAGATCCGCAAAAAATTACCCCCGCTAAAACTGAAATTATCTGTGCTAAAATTGACAAGAAAGTTAATAGTTCAGATCAAAATCAGAAAGCGAAGGATTAAAGATAATGGCTAAATATGATTTTGTTAATGCACCAGATAGAAGCGGCACGGACTCAGTCAAATGGCACGTTAAAAAAGGCGAATTGCCAATGTCAATTGCTGATATGGATTTTAAAACAGCCCCGGAAATAATTACGGCAATGAAGGAAAAGGTTAATTTAGGTGTTTTTGGCTACGAATGGCCTGAAGACGATTATTTTAAAGCCGTGGCTGATTGGTTGGAAAAGGAACATGGTCATCGCCCGCAGCAAGAATGGGAGATTTTCACCACAGGTGTGGTACCAGCAATTTCAGCAATTGTGCGGCGAATTTCGCATATTGGTGACAATGTTTTAGTGCAAGCGCCGGTTTATAATGTCTTTTACAATTCAATTGAAAATAATGGTCGGCATGTTTTGTCCAACGACTTGCAATTTAATGGTTCAAATTATACAGTCGACTGGGAAGATCTTGAACAGAAATTGGCCCTGCCGTTAACAACACTCATGATTTTTTGCAATCCGCATAATCCCATTGGCAAGGTATGGACTCAAGAAGAAGTTCAAAGGATTGCTGATTTGTGTTATCAACATCATGTGGTACTTTTGTCTGATGAAATTCATGGTGACTTGGTGCGGCAAGGCCCAAGTTATACTCCAAGCTTTTCGGTTAATGGCTCTGCACGTGACAATGTTATTTCGTTAGTTTCACCAAGTAAAACTTTTAACGTTGCTGCTTTACATGCAGCGACTGCGATTGTGCCAAATAGTAATTTGCGCGCTATGGTTAATCGTGGTCTTAATAGTGATGAAGTGGCTGAACCAAATTTGCTCGCCATTCCGGGAACAATTGCTGCTTATGAACATGGTCATGACTGGCTGCAAGCATTGATTAAACAGTTAAATGTTAATTTTGCTTATGCTCAAGAATTTATCAGTAAAAATCTACCGCAAGTTAAAGTGGTTGCAGGAAATGCAACATACTTAATTTGGTTTGATGTGGAACGGATTAGTACAGATTCACAAAAATTAGCAGAGTTTTTAGAAAAGGAAACAGGACTGGTTTTATCACCGGGAAGTATTTATCGCGGCAATGGTAATAAATTCTTGCGGATGAACCTTGCCTGTCCGTTAACAACAGTTAAAGATGGCTTAGAACGGTTAAGAGCAGGACTAACAAAATATTCTGCTTAAGCATAATAAAAAATTGTATTGTTTCATGTGAAAATGGAAAAGTAATGAGCCAAATAGTTAGAGTAGAAGATTATATGATATTTCCCGGGAAATAATAACGTATAGACTGATACGTGAATTAAAGCTATTAAAAGTATTTGCTTTTTTGGCAATAAACTTATCCTATTTTATAACATGCAATACAAAAAAGCCGCTTAAACTAATTAAAGTTAGCGCGACTTTTAGCTCTTTAAAACTACTTTTAATGAAGATTGAGAGCAATTTGTGAGATTAAGGTATCCATAAAGTACATACCAAAGAAAACAAAAATTGCTACTATTAAAATCTTCCAAGATATTTTAGTCAGTTCTTTCAAACGATGGGTAACTGATATTCCAGCAAATGCTAGAACAGAGGTTGTTAGTGAAAGAAAGTCTACAGCATTAATAACACGAACACAGTAGGGACTAAGCAAACAAAAAATTAGAGAAACAATTGAAACCCAGCCTAGAATAGGGAAGCCCTGAATGATTTTCCAAGGTACTTTTTTCATCAGCATACTAATAACTATGCCTAGTAGTGAAAAAAGCCATAACATACCCAAACCAATGAATGTGTCAATAGTAATTGGTGTGCTTTTGGGATTTCTAATTAACTTAACCCATTGAACAAATAATACTAAGCTAATACTGAGTAAAAGAATGACAGCATCTTTAAATAATTCATATAAATTGTTTTCTTTAGTCATGATCTGGATAAACTTCTTTCTTTTTGTCTAGCAGGCTGGTAATGTGTGTGTACATGAATCTTTGCAGAGGCACTGCCAAGAAGTACATGATATAAGTACCAATAAAACTAGTTAGTAACTGACTGGCCGCGGCAAAGGACAAAATAGTGTCACTGTGTTTTGGTACCAAAGCTGCTAAAGACGATGAAGCTGCAGTCATCATTGAACTAGAACCAACACCAGCACTCATTGCGACAGCTTTATAGTTAAAGCCCATCCCTAGAAGAAGTGGAGCAAGGATTGAAAAGATAATTGAACCAAAAATGGTACCAATTAAATAAATTCCGAGTACGCCACGACCCTCAGGGGAATTTAGCGTGTATTTTTCACTAATATATGCTAGTTCACCTTCACGGCCTAAGCCTAACGTTGAACCTATAGCTTCTTCTCTTAAACCAAGTAATAGTGCCACAGGTAAACCGAAGATAATCGTGCCTAAATTACCTAATTCGTGGACTAGAAAAACCCAACCAACAGAAATAATTTCATTGATTTTAGGGGCCACATTCGCTCCATAACGTGCCATTAAAGGCAACATGATAAGAATCATGTATTTACCGGCAAATTTCACCCGTTTATCATTGTAAAGTTTCTTAATAGGTTTTGCTGGGATTAAATAAACTAAAATAGCAATAATTACCGCAAATACTAGAGGTAAGATAGAGATTTCAATTTTGCCGATTTTAAATACTTGGGTACTAATCATTTCAGAAACTGTATCTATTAACAACACTAAAATGATTAGCGGGCCGTATGCTTTTAAATATTTCATTTTATTTTGCCATCTTTTCTAATTCAGTTAAATATTCTTCTTTTGTTTTCTTATAGGTTTTTACCTGATCCAAGTTATTTGAAATCTTAAGAATACTGTTAAAGACAAATTCAGGGAAAATTGCTAGAACAAACTCAGGATCAACTAGGGTAAAGTCATCACCATGAATAGTTCCGTTCCAACCACCATAACCGATTTGGATGGTTGGTATTAAAAAACTGACATCCCCAATATCACCTGCCGCCATTGTGTAGCCCCGATTTTCGATTAAACCGGTAATTTTTTCATCTGCAGAGAAGACATCTTTCACAATAGCGCTCATACTTTTACTGGAGATCAAAGGTAGGTAGCCAACTTGCCTTTCAGACTCAACTGAGCCACCAAGTGCTGATGCACAGCCTTCTGCTGCCTGTTTAAAACGGTTCATTAATTTTTGAGCATTATCTATATCGAAAAATCTTAAATCTGTCCCCATCTTAATGTGATCAGGAATTACGTTAATTGATTCATGATTTTCACCAACAATTACGGGATTAAATCTTATACGATTGGGATCCTTAATTTGCTGACGCTGCAGAGCTAAAGCGGTATTAAATAATGTTGCTATGCTTTGAGCATTAATACCTGCATCTGGAGCGAAAGCCGCATGACTGGCCTTGCCATAAAAATCAAAATATTCAAAATTAAAGCCCGCGAGATCACAATTAATTTCGATAGTTCGTTCATCAAAGTCTTCACCTATTGCATGAACTGAAACACAATAGTCAATATCGTCAAAAATGCCGAGTTTAATAGCCTCTTGTTTGCCACCAAAGTAATCTATTTTTCCTGCTTCTTTTTGCTGTTTTCTCCAAGCAAGATCAACAAATTCTTCGGATGGAGTGAAAATAAATGCTAGATTAGCACCAAAATCTTTAAGTCGGTGATTGGTAATTATTTCATTCATAATTGCTAGTGCGGTAGTGATTTGTGTGTAATGACCACAAGCTTGAGCAGCACCAGTACTCGTATCTGCTACTTTGTGATTAGGCTGATAGAGTGAATCCATTTCGGCAATAATTCCAATGGTTTTTTGGCTACCATTAGTTAACGTTACTTTTAAACCTGTATTGAGATAATGTTCGACTTTTAACTCGGGACTAATTTTGTTAATTTCAGCTTCAATCTTGCTAGATGTTTTAAATTCTTTATAACCAAGTTCTGGATTATGAAGTAAAAAATCAGCAATTTCAGATAGTTTAGCGTAATATTTTTGAAAACTTGACATTAGATCCTCACTTTTTGCTTTCTTATTATCGAATGTGACAATAATAAGAATAAAATAAAATTAAAAACTATGCAAGAACAAGAAGATTGGGTTGTATTATTAAAGTTCGTATTTTATATTTTTCTAGCAAAATATGTTACTAGAAGGCAGGTAGCAATGTTTAAACGAAAAGATGAAGCAACTACAAAATGATGTGATCTCCAAATTTAAGACAAATTTGGGGGTATTTTTATCGTTAAATAAGATAAAATTGAAATCTATCAGCTTTAGCATGATTATTAAATTGTTTCTGGTGAATTAGGTCCGCGTTATCAGGTTGGATTATCTAATACTAATTACAACCTAGCCATGCTTACACCTCATTATTTTGTTTGGCTTTTAAAAATTTCGACAATAGATAGTTGAATTTATTGAATACACAATGAACTGCTTTTTTTATTTTGAAAAAGTAAAAAAGTAGATCAATGAAATCACAAAAAAAGCAGATAAATCACAATTTAATGATTTATCTGCACCCGAAATTATAGTTTAATTATTGTTTTTAGAATAGAAATAGTCGAGAGGTTTATCTGCATTCGTAATTATAGTTTAGTTATTATTTTTAGAACAGAAATAGTCAAGAGCTTTATCCGTAAAAGTAAAAAATATAAAATATATTGCAAGACTAATTAAAAACATCAGAAGATTTCTGCCACTAGACCAAAATGGCCAACAGTTTGGGAAAAACTTTTCAGTCAAAATGCTGCTTATCATTATGGAGAAAAAGTATGCAAAAAACTGATAAAGTTTAAAGTGTTTGGGCTTACTTCTAGATCTTTTTTGACTTACCGTTAATTTTTGTTTATTTGTTTCCATAATAACACTCTATTTTTTAAAAGATAAAAGTTGCAATTGGACTTAAAGCTAAATTAGTCACTCCTGAAATTGCTAGTTTTGAATTTTAAATTAATCATCCCTTTGCTGCTAAATTTTTAGTACCGGTACATTTTTAAATTATATGAAAATTTTAATCATAGGCAAGTGATTAATTTCATACAAATATCATTAACTCTGTGACAATTATATCAATATTTTATATACATTTAAAAAATTGTATATTATAAGTATTGCTACTGCTGCTACTACATCAAGCTAATATCCAATTTAAAGCAAATAATTAAAACACTTTCATAATTAAAACTGTTACTAAATTAACTAATATCATTCAACTAATTATTTCAGTAGATACTGGTAAAAGTTTGGTTTATAAATGCAGTTTTTAGTTGATAATTTAGCCATAAAAATATCCCCGAATTTAGGTTAAATTTGGGGATCATATCACTTTTATGCTTATTTAAAAGGCTATAATCATTCATTTTGATTGAGGTCTTTAGACGTTTTCATCTGTTTAGTTAGAAGTTTGAACGCAGCGTCACGACTAGGTAAGTTTTGAATTTTTATTAAACTAGAAATTTGCTTTACATCGGCATTTTCCTGGGCAGCAATCATTTCCTCATTCTTGCGTGGATAATCAATTACTTGCCCATGATTAGCTGCATAAGCAAGTAAAAATACCTTGCAACTTCGACCATTCCCTTCTCTAAATGGGTGCATAAAATTTATTTCATCCAGTAATTTAGCATAGTCTGTTGCTGCTAAGCCTGCTTGTTTGGGTTGTCCATGAATAATATCGTTGATATTTTTCTCTGCGTAACCAAAGCGTGAATGATCAAAAAATTCATAGCCATTTTTTTGAAAATTACCCGGACGATATTTACCTGCCCAATCATATAATTGGCCAAACATAATTTTGTGTATTTTTTTTAAGTCGCGAATATCAGAAATTTTAGGCTTAGAACTCAAAAAAACAAAAGCCCTTCTTGAAGACTGGAGGTATTCTAAATCTTCTAGCTTTTGTTGATTTTTGATATTTTGCTTATTTTTCATTACACCATTGTCATATAGTGTATCTTTAATCCAGTCACTCATCGCTGCCCTCCCAAATTTCCATAATTTCTTTAACTTCCTCTGGGTCTGGGTTAAGAACTCCATCTAATACGCTCTCAACATCTTTTTTAGTTGGGTTCCAACCTTCCAAATGACTAGCCTCAATAACTCCTCTTAGCTCAAGATACATAGCTTTATCAGACACATAAACGCCCTGAATAGTTTGATTTTTATCGTTAATATCAAGTTTATATTCTTTGGGTTGTAACATATTTAGTAGATCGCCCGCTCTTTCATTTAAACCAGTTGCAAAAGCATTAAGCACCCTTACCGACCAGTTTTCAAGTGGTTTAGTTGCTGCTTTTCTCAAAGTACTAGCGGAAACTGCACTTTTTTCTGCAACTTCTACAATACTAATATTTTTACTCTTCAATAGTCTATTAATTGTTGTCTCCATAGTATTTTCACTCCTAAAACTCTTAGATCTATTATACCATAATAGGACAATTAATTTACCGAATATGGTAAAAATACTTACAATTTTTGAATTAAAGCCCTAAACTTTCATCTGACTTTTCCATATTTTGTTTTGCAATCATGCTAGCAAATTCTCCAAGTTTCTGGTCTAGTTTTTTCTGGTTACTGAGTTTAGTTATATTAAAATCTATGTGGCGATTTAACTATAATTCAGGATTGCTTGTCGATTTTTAAAATTGCATCTGCATTGCTTTTGCGTGAACCTGATACACCAATATGAGATTCATTTCATTACGATCATTGAGCCGAGGGTAAACATAAAGTAGTATAATGCAAGCCGTATCCAATCTTGGTTATGTTGCTAGCGTAAGTATTGGCTACGAAAGAAAAAGTGCAATAATTGCACTAAAAGTACATTATTGCACGTGATTTATATTAGAAAAGGAATTACATTTTAATCGTAATTATTTGCCTTGGATGGTAACAGCATTAAAATGACAAACCAAATGTCGCCAATGATTGGGATTATCATAATTAGAATCCACCAAGCAGAGTGATTGCTATCATGTAAACGGCGAAAACGCAGAGATAGCATTGCAATCCAGACAACGAAGGAAATAATGAGAGAACTAGTCTTAATACTCCAGTCGCCCCAAGTATAAATATCATTAATTGAATGGCCTAAAAGACTCTCAACTAAATGTATTAAGATAAAAGCCAGAACCCAATTAATAATCACCGGCCACCAGTATTCTGAACGACTAGCAGTTCCAGAAAAATTAAAGATATTCTGCCAGAATTTTTTGTATGATTTAAACATTAAGTACATCCTCCTATTACACCTAATAAATTCATAATATAGCATCGCATTTAATTGGGCAAAGATAATGACTTTTTGTTAATTAATAAGCAATATTTTTGTTTTATTATTATAAAAGCGGTATCTTGAAATTGAATTTATTGAAGGGAGAAAGTAGAAATGGACAATAATTTATCAGACCCGTTAAAACGTTATCATCATGATGATTTTCCTAAGCAATCGCAGGAATATCCAGGCGTGCAAAGTAAAATGGATCCTACGCCTAGTGGCGACATGGCTGACTATGAAGGACACGGCTTGTTAAAAGATCGCCATGCACTTATTACTGGTGGTGATTCTGGTATTGGTCGTGCTGTCGCAATTGGCTTTGCCAAAGAAGGAGCCGATGTAGCAATTCAATATCTACCGGCAGAAGAATCCGATGCTAAAGATACAGCTGAACTCATTAAAAAGGCTGGACGTAAGGCAGTTTTGCTGCCAGCTGATTTCCGTAAACGCGGCGAAGCAGAAAAAGTTGTTGAAAAAGCTGTCAAAGAATTTGGCAGCTTAGAATTACTGGTCATGAACGCAGCTATCCAACAAAATGCTGATGGTTTAGAGAATTTGTCAATGGATCAAGTTCACGATACCTTTGAAGTTAACATCATCTCCATGTTTGAAATGGCTAAAGCGGCTGTGCCGCATATGAAACCGGGCAGTGTAATTTTGACCTCGACTTCTTTAGAAGGATTTAGTCCATCACCAATATTGCTTGATTATGCCGCAACTAAAGCGGCAATCGTCAGCTTCTCTATTAATTTAGCTCAAAGTCTTGCTCCAAAGGGTATTAGGGTTAATAGTGTTGCTCCTGGCCCAGTTTGGACACCTTTACAAGTTTGCGGCGGTCAACCAACTGAGGCTCTTGCTACTTTCGGTCAAGAAGTACTTTTGAAACGTGCAGGACAACCAGATGAAATAGCTCATGTTTATATTTTCTTAGCTTCAAACTTGGCAAGTTATGTCACAGGTCAAGTCTATGGTGCTACAGGTGGACCAGCTATTAATTAAAGGGTAACAAATAAAATTTAGTTTCCGTTTTTACTTAGTGTAATAAGTAAAAACGGATTTTTTGTCGTAAATTTGCTTTTTGAATGGGGTTTCCGTATATTAAATAATTAATTAGTCTTTAATATTTAAAAGAATAGAGGTGAGGAAATGAATAAAAGTATTTTTCAAAAAATAGCAATGCTGTCGCAAAAAAATGCCTTGATTATTGCGGATAAATGGCATTACAACGGACAATACGCTTTTTATGATATGAAAAATGATCAAGAAGATTATGATGAAATAATTTCTCCCCAATTGCGTAAAAATAATTACTTTCAGGTTTTGGATGAAGATGATAATTTAGTCGCCTTCTTTTGTCTTGATCCAGATAAGGAGAAAAAAGAACAAGTTGAAGTTGGCTTGGGATTGGCTCCAAATTTAACTGGTCGTGGTTTAGGCAGCGAATTTATGACGGTTATCGAAAATTATGTTAAAAATAACTATGATTATCAAGTAATTGTTTTAGCGGTAGCTGAATTCAACCTGCGTGCAATTAAAGTCTACCAAAAGGCCGGTTATGTCAACACAGGGACAGAAATGGTTCATTCAAATGGCGGCATCTATAAATTCAATATTATGTCAAAGAAAATTTGAACGTAATCTATAGACAATTTATAAAAAATGAGGGGAAAAAGATGGATGAAAAATGGCAAAAAATGTATGAAGCAGCTAAGAAAGTACAAGGATTCACCGCGATTGGTCCCCATATGGAAGCTGGTGGTGTCGCTGCTGCAGTTATGACAGAGTCAGGAAATATTTATACGGGAGTTTGTGTTGACACGGCTTGCGGATTAGGTGTTTGCGCAGAACGAAATGCTCTTTTTAATATGATTACTAACGGTGAAACAAGGATTAGCAGAGTTTTAGCATTAATGGCAGATGGTAAAAATGGTGCGCCGTGTGGAGCCTGTCGCGAATTTATTGTTCAACTAATGGAAAAAGATTATCGCCATGTTGAAGTGATGCTGGATTATGAAAGTGGGAAGGTCGCTACGATGGGTGAACTGACTCCAGAATGGTGGTTATAATGGACGAGAAAGTAAAACAATTCTGGTATAACTTTTGTCTTAAACACAATTTGGCTCTTGATACTAAAGTTGATGCCTGGGCTTTTGGTTCTAGTAAAGAAGATGCAGATGAATTGGCTGAACTAGTTGACAAGGGAATCAAAACTGCAACAACTTCGGAATATGTACCTGGCTATGAAGATATTTAAAATATTGGCGATTGGAACATAATTCTTGATGGTCAGGGTGAACCTGTCTGCGTTGTTCAAGATAAAGTTGTAGAAATTATTCCTTATAATCAAATTTCTGCAGAACATGCTTATCATGAAGGTGAAGGAGACCGTAGTTATCAGTACTGGCGCAAAGTTCATGATCAATTCTTTGAGGAAGAATTTAAAGCCAATGGTCAAAAATTTTATCCTCAGGCACCAATGGTATGTGAAATTTTTGAAAAAGTTGAGTAATTAGGCTGTTGAAAAATTAAATAAATATGATATAGTTGAAACAATTTAGGAAAAGAAGGTATTGCAAAAAATGGAGAATTAATTTCTGGTTTTATTAGTAAGCAAAAAAGTTTGATAACCAATGCTTTTATCATGCATTTTTGCCGATAATCAGAAATTAGTACTGTTCTCTATGCAAGGTGGCACTTTAATTTCACCGCTTTTTGTGCACTGCTAATCAAATTATGGGCAATTTGGTTATCAGTGCTTTTTATTTAGCAAAAAGCAGGTGCTAGTATGGAATATATTAGAATAACTAATCTCACCGTTGAAAATCGAGACGGAACTTTGTTTTATGCCCCACATTTGAACATTCAAGACCATCAAATAATTGGTTTAATAGGTGATAATGGTGTAGGTAAAACCACATTGATTAATACTATAGCTCAAGTATCCACAATTTTTAGAGTAACGGGACAAATTCAGCGCCACTGTCGCATTGTTTTGGTGCCACAACTTTTAAATAATGATGAGCAAAGTGGTGGGGAAAAAGAAAAAGAAGCCATTACTCAGGCAATAATCAGATTGGGTCAAGCCAGAGATTCTTTGTTGATTCTGGATGAACCAACTTCTAATTTAGATATTGAGCAACAAAGATGGCTAATTAAAGCCTTAAGTAGTTTAAAACAACCAATTTTGATAATTAGTCATGATCAGTCTTTTTTACAGAAACTTGTTAATGTTATTTGGCACATTAAAGATCATCAAGTTCATGAATTTAAGGGTTCATATAGTGAATATTGTCGATTTCTCACAGCTGAAGAAAAAAGAAAAAACATAGAATACCATGAAAAACTAACTAAAATTAAAAAACTAAAGAAAGATCAAAGAGACGCTGAAATAAAGTCTCAAAAGGCTACCAAGAAAAAGAAAGATATGTCTTGGTCGGATTGGAAAATAAAAGACAGCAGCAAGATAGAGAAAAGGCTTAGCCGAATTAGTACTCAATTAAAAAAACGTATAACTAGCGAAGAAGCTTTACTGGGAAAACCACAAGTCCATCATACAATTACATTAAGTAACGTTAAGACCACAAACTTAGATCTATCACAAAAAAGTAGTTTAGTTAGATTAGGCATTCAAGACGTTGTCTTACACGGAAATAATTTGTTCAGTATAACAAAAGAATTGCAGATAAAGGGAGGAGAAAAAATTGCATTAACTGGCAAAAATGGTGTCGGAAAATCAGTTTTTTTAGCAAAATTATTTCATCAAAAACTTAACGCTTGGTTTAATCCGCAATTAAAAATCGGTTATGTTAAACAGAATATTGCTCAAGAAGCTGCGGAAAGGGAGACAGTGATAGAAACAATTTCTAAAATCAGTGTTTTTGATAAAACAACTACTATGCAACTTTTAGGTGATTTACATTTAAGAAGATTTCTGAATAACCAAGTCTGTGATTTAAGTGGAGGCCAGCTAGTTTGTTATAAATTGGCAAAGGTGCTATTAGGTGAACATAACTTACTGATACTTGATGAACCAGATAATTTTTTAGATATTTCGGCTATTAATGCTCTTGAGACATTTCTAAAAAATTATCCGTTTGCTATTATTCTGGTATCTCATGATCAGAACTTGCTGAAAAATTTGAATTTTGCAATCTGGGAAATAAAAAATCATAAATTAATTACGGCTAGTGATTTTTCCAGTCATAAGAATACCAACATTGATAATCAGATTAATTTGCTTCAATTTAAATTAGATAAACTAATTACCGACCCCAATGTTTCATTTAAAGAGATAGAAAATATTTCCCGGGAAATAAATAATCTCAAACATAAAATCTCTAAAGAGAACTAAGTTTTATTAATTGGGACAACAGTAGCAAAAATTATGGATGGCTTGTTTTACTTTAAGTATTTTACTGTAAAGCAAATTAAGGGGTCAATATTAAAAACAAATGGCACACGCAAATTGCTAATAACTATTATAATGTTAATAACTAATAGTATAAGTTTGATTAAGGAGGAAAAATGACTAAACCAATTATTGGTATTGCGGGATCGGAAATGATTGATTCTGGTGGAATGTTTCCTGGTTATCGGCGTAGTTATGTGAATGAAGACTATGTGGATTCTGTTGTTAAAAACGGCGGCGTTCCCTTTATTATCCCTTTTACTGCTGATGATGAAGTTATTAAAAGCCAAATGGCTCAAGTTCAAGGACTGATTTTATCTGGTGGTCATGATGTTGATCCCCATTTATATGGTGAGGAACTAATGCCTAAAATTGGTCCAATTTGGCCCGAGCGGGATCATTTTGACATGCTTTTATTAAAAATTGCAGAAGAAACTAATAAACCAGTTTTGGGAGTTTGCCGAGGAGCGCAAATTATTAATGTGGCGCACGGCGGCAGTCTTTACCAAGATGTTAGCTATCGCACTCAGCAGACATTAAAGCATGAGCAGGGGCATACACCAGATTTACCTACGCATAAAATAACTATCAAAGAAAATAGTTTATTAGCTAAAACATTGGGTGTAACCGAATGTATGGTTAATTCTTTTCACCATCAGTTAATTAAGAAGGTTGCTCCTGATTTACTTGAAGTTGCGGATGCAAGCGATGGCGTCCCGGAAGGACTTGAAAATAAACAGGGTACTGTTTTGGCGATTCAATGGCACCCAGAAATGCTACATAACAATCCTAATACTAAGTATATGAATAATTTATTTAAATTTGTGGTTGAAAATGCCAAGTAGGGAGTAAATATGACTCAAAACAAAAACGCAGGAGACAAACTTGGCTTTTGGTCGATTGTTCTTTTAGCTATTAACTCAATTATTGGTTCCGGTATCTTTTTAACACCTGGTAGTGTAGTTAGTCAGGCAGGGAGTAAAGCTTTAATTGTCTACTTCATTGCTGCAATTTTTGCCTCAGTCTTAGCTATTTCATTTTCAGCAGCCGCTAAATATGTCACTAAATCTGGTGCGTCTTATGCTTATTCTAAGGCTGCCTTTGGCAATAATATGGGTTTTTACGTCGGCATTTTGCGTTACTTTTCCGCCAGTGTTGCTTGGGGTGTGATGGCTGTCGGTGTTATCAAATCAACTATTTCTATTTTCGGCGGCAATCCGGATAATTTTTTAAATGTTACTATCGGCTTCTTAATACTAATGCTGCTCGTTACAGTAATTAATTTATTCGGGCAAAAATTTGTGAAATTTGTGATGAATATGGCAACAGTAGGGAAATTAGCTGCATTAATTTTGATTATCGTAGCTGGCGTTGTTTTATTAATTACAACGGGAGCTACACACAGCCTATCATCTGTTGATCAAATTACACAAAACGGCCACAAAATCGTACCCGCGTTAACTACTACAGGCTTTGTGATGGCTGTTGTTTCTGCCTTTTATGCGTTTACGGGCTTTGAATCAGTTGCTTCCGGTTCTGAAGACATGCAGGAACCAGAAAAGAATTTACCTAAGGCTATCCCGTTAGCCATTCTAGTTATTGCCGCAATTTATATTGGAGTAGTAGCCGTGGCAATGGTTTTAGATCCCAAGTCCCTCATGACAACTAAACAAGTAGTAGCCATTAGTGCAATTTTTAAAAATGAAGTCTTGCGGGATATAATTTTAGTGGGTGCGCTTATTTCTATGTTGGGAATAAATGTCGCTTCTAGCTTTAATGCACCGCGCATTCTGGAAGCAATGGCGCGTGAGCACCAGCTACCGGCAACTTTAACAAAAAGGACTAAAAATAATTTTCCCATTAAGACATTTTTTATCTCTGAAGCACTGGCAGTCTTAGTACCTTTATCATTTCAATTTAATATGACAAACCTGATTACTTTGAGTGCAATGGTCAGATTTTTAGGGTTCATTATTGTTCCTTTAGCAGTAATTTGCTTTTATTATGGTAAAAATAAGCAGCCAATTTTACCAGCCCCTAAAAATGTTGTAACTGACATCTTTGTACCAATTTTGTCAATAGTTTTAGTAATCTTTTTGCTGGTTAAATATAATTGGCAGGCGCAATTCGGCATTATTGAGAATGGTCAAGTCGTTGGTGTAAACTGGTATGCAATCATTATGATGATTTTCGGCTTCGTCATTTTGCCGTTATTCATGTTTTGGTTCTCCAGAAAAGAAAGAAATGAGCAACAATAATTTGCAACAAAAAATTATGCAATTAAAAAAGAGTTGAACGTGCAAGAGCGCGTCAACTCTTTTTTAATCTAGCTATTTCTTAGTGCTTTTTGACTTTAAAGTAGTGGATTAAGCTATAGCAAAATAGAATAGCCATACCGGCACCCGCCATTGTCATATCGGCACGAGGTGAACCATTGCCTAAACTGCTGCCCAGCCAATCAATAATTGTTGGTGAAGCGGCGCAGCCAACATTTACAAGAACTAAAGTAATAGTTGTAGCAAAGTTGACTGAATTTTGCGGTGCTGCTTCATCTAGCCAATTAAAAATATACGGTACGGATAGACCAAACCCAGTGCCTAAAACAATAACAGCAATCACCAATACTGGCAGGTTAGAAGCATAAGCAAGAGCCAATAGACCAACAACTTGTAGTAATAAGCCAATTGGTAAGATCAAATTTTGCAGTTTCTTTTTTAAATAGCCATAGCACATACCAACAGGAATACCAACAAGAGTTGCCACACTCGAAACAAAAGCAATTTGGCTCACATTGGCAATTCTTTGTGTAGTAGCCAATTGCGGCAACTTAAAAGTCATTGGCATAAAGAAGACGTACATAAAGAACATGATTAAAGAGATCTCCACTACGCTACCGTTAATCTTATTTTCTTCTTTAGCTGCCGGGGCTCCAGTATTTGTTTCACTACTTTTTTCGTCAGGCAATGATACCACTAAACCAAACAAGAGTATGATTGGTAATGATACTAGGTAGATTGCAAAAGTTGCATGCCAGCCCAATACGGCTAACAGACCAACACAAAAGGAAAATACTGCAGCACCCACACTACCCATCGAGTTTTGAAAGCCAAGCATAGTTGATAATTCATCGCCTTGATAGAATTTGGACAAAAGGCTAACTGCTAAAGAATTAAATAGCCCAATCCCAGCTCCTAAAAGAAAACGGGAAATTAAAATTGGTGTATAGCTTGTGCCATATATTGGGTAAGTACCTGCCAGCAGGGCAACTGCTAGCCCAGCCATAACTGTTGGCTTAGTGCCGATTAGTTTAATTAAAAATGGACTTATAATAAGACCAACGACAATGCCAATATTAGGAATCGTACTTAATGTTTCGACAGCTGCTCTTGAAACTTGTGGAAATGATGAGTACATCAATGGCAATACTGAAGAAATTTGTGGCGCTATCATTAGCAATAGCGATATTGATAATAAAGCGCATTTGAATAACCCAGATTTAGGATTAATTTTTTTCATATTAACTTGCCTCTTTTTTACTGAATATTAGTTTAGTAATATATTACTCTTTTTTTGCATATAAAATAGCGCTTTCAGTAGCTTGAATATGGCGCTGAGGAACTTTTTCTGATTTGCATACTAGTTTGTCCGTAATAATCAACCATTGCCCTGTTTAATGAGCGAATGCCACTAAAACCATTATTCATTGCAATTGCTGTAAGAGTATTGGCAGTGTGACGCAAGTCCTGATAGGCTTTTTGCGCCCGAAAATTCTTGAGATATTTTCCGATAGTAGTTCCCATATTTTGGTGAAAAACTCTTTGCAGATATTGTCGTGATAAATGACAACTGTTTGCAATATCTTGTGGCGTGATCGGTTCTTGATAGTGGTCTTGAATATAATCTAACGCATTACGCAAATGTCCTGTAATAATTAAGTTACGTGATATTTGGCACTTGTTATCACGTGGCTTTAAAAAGTATTTGAGCAATATCTTTAAAACCTTATAGCTAAGAATAGTTAAATCAAGATTTTTAAAAGTTGCAGCAGGTGCTAATTTTGTTGCAATAATTTTACTTAGTAAAGTTTGCAGATGATGATATTGTGTTGCTTGTTCTACGCTTAATTCTTCAATCGGCTTTACTTCAAACTGATAATGATCCATTTCAGGAAACATTTGTAATACTAAAGAATAAGGGAAAAGCAGGGTTAAAGCCAAATCATTTTTAGTGCTGTTAAGATTGCGCACGCTGTGAACAACTTGGGTATTAATAATTAAAATTTCGCCCGGTTGGGTTTGGTAATCTACACCGCCGATGATAAAATGGTCAATTTTTCCCTTTAATGTAAAGCTCAGTTCAATACTTTGATGCCAGTGGGGAGGTACTTCTGAGGAGCCCGGGTATTGATGAACCTTAATAAAAACAGGCAGTTCATCTAGCTGCACCAACTCATGCTTGTCACTTGCCATGATGTTTTCTCCTTTACTAAAACTGGTCGAACTAAAAAAGCTACTAGTTCAACCAGTTTTGGTAATTATTATTTAATTGAGGTATTTACGGAAGAAGTCCAGCTCATCTTCGTTACATTGCTTTGCCAACTCATCTTTTTGGTTAATGTGGAAAACATGTCCGCGAGGATTATTACTGTCACCATAAAAATGTAGTTCGTGATAAATATTTTTGGCATGTAAGTATCCGGAAAGCATGTAGGCATTATCACGCAAAAAGTCATCGGTAGAGGTCATGATAAATAAAGGCGGCAATGCAGAAGTTAGAAATTGTTCTACATTTAATTCTTCGTGTTTATTCATGCGAATTTCGGGTCTGAAATAAGCCTCGGGTGCGCCGGCAATGGAATTAATTTCCGTTAAGAAGTAAGCGCCACAGTTTAAAGCTGCTGCTTTAATGGTCAGGTTAGGAACAGAATAGCCAAAATATTTACGGTATTCATTGTTAGTGTAAACTGCTAAAATTTGTTCACCCATTTGACCGCCTGCACTGTCACCAACTATAAATACATTGTCTAAGTCAAACTGATATTTAGCCGCATTTTCTTTTTTGGCTACCCAATGAAATACACGGTTAACATCATCTAATTCGCCCGGATAAACAACGGCGGGTGCCAAGCGATAATTGGCGTTGACGACTGCAAAGCCTGCTTTAGCTAGAGCTAAGCAATAAAACTGGTAAGTTTCCTTAGTGCCATATACCCAGCCACCACCATGGATATTGATAATAACCGGCAGTTTAGCATCAATTCTTTTTTGGGGTAAATACACATCAAGAATCTGATATTGTTGATCTTGACCGTAAGGCACATTATCAAATCTTTCTACTTCAGGTATTTGTGTTGGCAAATCAGCGTCGCGCTGGTCATCACCTTTTTTAAATTCTTTTCGCATTTCCTGCACTAATTTTAAATAATCTGGTTCTGCCATTTTACAGCACTCCTTTTTGTGAAATCGCTTTAACAAATATATTTTACTTCACTATTATGAAAAAGAAAGGCTATAAAGTCACTTCAAAATGGCTATTAAGCAGCTCAAATTTTTATTTTAGTACAATACTTTATTACCAAAATTACCCTTTACTTGTGATGTGTTGCCATAAATTTCTGGTAAGCTTCATTTTCTGTAGTTGATGTAATCTTAAAGTTACTAAAGTCCGGCTGTTTTTCGTGTAATTCACCTTCTGTAACCTCAATATAGTGCGTAACTGTCGCATTACCTATTAATTCTATCCAATAGCTATGTGCACTCCGATGCACTTTAGTTTGAACAAATCCTCCGGGATTGGAGATAGTTAGTAACTGCCCAAAAAGGTGTTCCTGCGGACAAGTTAATGCGTAAACCAGACTTGCGGCAGACATGCCAGTGCCACAAGCATTGGTAAAACCCACACCCCGTTCGAAAGTGCGCACAAATAGATGATGCGTATTCAAAACTTGAGCGAAACTAACGTTTACGCCGTCTGGAAAATAAGGGTTTTTCTGATTTAACCTTGTTCCTAGTTTTTCCAATAAGTTACTTTGTAAAATGTTATTTGGCACTAAACTAATCAAATGTGGGTTGGGAACAGCAACTGCTGAAAATTTTAAATTAGGTGCAAATTCGGGAACCTTTTGATTAATTAACTCAGTAGCGCCTAAATTGGTAAACGGGAGATCACTTGCCTGAAAACTGACAGGGCTGATTTCAACACTGACTGCCTTAACGTCTTGAGCCCAATCCAGCTTGCAGCTGACACGCAAATCACTCTGCATAGTCTCAACTTTAAATGTTTCTTTATGATATTTTTGTGCTAAATAGCGGCCGACTGTCCTTAGGCCGTTACCACACATTGAAGCAAAAGAGCCGTCAGCATTGATGACCTGCATTTTACCTAAAACTTGGGGATGGTGTGACTTGCTGACTACAAGCAAACCGTCCGCGCCATTTAATAAACCTGTGTTGCGTCTGGTTATTTGCTGTGCCAAGTTGACTAGTTCTTCTTTAGTTAATGGTGCTTTTAATTGGGTTTGATCAAGCAGAAAAAATTGGTTTTGCGAGCCATGAACTTTTTGTAGTTGTACCATAAAGTTTCTCCTTTAAATATTTACTTAAAAAATTGCTGATAAATTTCTTTAACTGCCGCTGCTGCGTCAGCTCTTTTAGTGCCCAGCATGATAGAAATACGTGAGGCACCCTGATTAATCATGTGGATTGCGACGTGTTTCTGCGCCAACGGCATTGTAATATTCTTCATTACGCCAATCTTGTTGCGCATTCCTTCTCCTACTACCATGATGATGGCATAATCATCAAACCATTCTAGTTGGTCAGGTTGCAATGCTTGTTGAATTTCAAAACACATTTGCTGGCGGATTTGCTCATTAAATTGTCTTTTGTCAAAAATAACAGTCAGATCATCAATTCCTGATGGCATGTGTTCGTATGAAATATTAAATTTATAGAAAATTTGTAATAATTTAAGTGTAAATCCAACCTCTTTATTTAGTAAATATTTATGTAAATATAATGCAGCAAAATGACTAGAACTTGCGACCCCAGTAATTATGCTTTGGGGATGAAAATCATGCTCGGGAACAATCATTGTTCCTGGTAAATCAGGGTGGTTAGTATTTTTGACATTTATGGGTACTTGACCCTCAATTGCAGGAATGATCGCTTCATCATGGAAAACCGAAAAGCCAGCGTATGACAGCTCCCGCAATTCGCGATATGTCATAACTTTAATTGCGTGGGGGTGAGTAATAATTCTGGGATCAGCGGCATATATAGCGTCGACGTCGGTAAAGTTCTCATATAAATCTGCTTTAATCCCCCGTGCCCAAATTGCGCCAGTGATATCTGATCCGCCACGGGAAAAAGTAGCAATTAAGCCGTCTTTGGTAATACCGTAAAAGCCGGGAACAACCAACACGTTATCTTTGTTAGACCACTTTTCTAAATTTTTGTAAGTTTCTGGCATCACTTGGGTGTCATTAGCGTTGTCAGTAACCAAAAAGCCCGCTTCTTGGGGGTCAAGGAAGTAAGCTGGTAAATGATAATTTTGTAAAACTAAAGCCAAAAGTTGTGCGTTAAGTTTTTCACCGTGAGCTTTAAAGCTAGCCATTAAATAGTCTTGATTAGGGTAATCAGCTTTTGGCAAAGCAATTAGTTCTTGCAGTAAAGGTTGTAATAATTGTTCAGATATTTGAAAGTAAGCAGCAATATCATGATACCTAGACCAAATTGTTTTTACAGTTGAACTGCAATCCTCTTTATTAATTGTTTTATGTGCAAACTCAATTAATAAATCTGTTACTTTAATGTCATTTGCAAATCTTTTTCCTGGAGCAGAAGCTACAATTACTTTACGAGTCTGATCAGCTTTAATAATATTTACTACTTTTTCAAATTGCTCCCCGTCTGCAAGGGAACTGCCACCAAATTTAACGACTTTCATGTTAATACCTTTCACAATTAAATTTAATTTTAAGTAATTAGTATTGCATTTTATCATTAAAATTTTAATCTTCAATCAAAAATCAAAAGAGGACTTTTGAAAATGAGCCATTTTGATTAACTATTTTTAAGCTGTAAAAAGCCAAAAAACATTGCTACTAGAAGTTTTTTTGCTTGCAGCTAAAATGACAAATTTTTAAAATCATTGTCTTTATTTTAAAAACAAAAAATAATTCTGACTGAAAATGGTTGACAATGATTTTAATTAATAATAATATTTTAATAAATCGAAGAGGTTGCAACCAACAAAAGTAGCTGGTGGAGTTTCTGCAAAGGCTGAGAAACTAGTGAAAGGGGCGGTTGCCGAAGCATTAATTATTGCGGTAATTAATTAGCTGGGACGTAATCTAACAGGTTACGGACTGTCGCAATTTTATATTCGCGGAGCGCTATCGACAAAATTGATACCAGATAATAACTTGAAGGACTCTTTTGTTAGGCACGACAAAAGAGCCCTTTTTATTTTAAGAAAAAGGGAGAGACTTAAATGGCTGCTAATGATTATTATCAAACTAATGCTCAAGGTCACTTGGTAATTGGTGGGGTTGATGCACTAAAATTAGCAAAAGAGTTTGGTTCTCCATTAGTTGTTTATGACGTACAAAAAATCAAACAGCAATTTCGGGCTTTCCAAAACGCTTTTGCAAAAGAAAATGTGAATTATGCGATTAGTTATGCCAGTAAAGCATTTGCTACGATAGCAATTTACCAGGTAATTAATGAGCTGGGCGGACATGTGGATGTTGTTTCTGGGGGTGAATTATATACCGCGCTGCAAGCAGGTTTTCCTGCAGCAAGAATTAGCTTTCACGGTAATAATAAAACTGCAGCTGAGTTATTAATGGCCGTGAAAAATCATGTTGGCGTCATTATTTTAGATAATTTTACTGAAATTAAGTTGTTAGGCCAGATTTTGCAAGAAACAAATAGTCAGATGCAGGTAATGTTGCGGCTAACACCAGGAGTTTCTGCACATACTCACGAATATGATCAAACTGGTCAAGAAGATAGTAAATTTGGTTTTGATATTCGTTCGGGTCAAGCCGAGCAGGCCTTTTTACAGGTTAAAGCTAACACGCAAATGGAACTAATTGGTCTGCACGCACATATTGGTTCACAAATTCTAGAGACAGCCGGGTTTAAGCTGGAAGTTGAAAGACTTATGCAATTAGTCAAGGACTGGGAGCAAAAATATGATTACCAGCCGCGTGTTTTAAACTTAGGGGGCGGCTTTGGTATTAGATATACCGAACAGGATGATACTTTAACTGCTCAAACCTTCATCAGTCAAATAATGCGGACAGTTAAAAAGTGTGCGCAAATAAGCCACTTAAAAATTCCGGCTATCTGGATTGAACCAGGACGTTCAATTGTCGGTGAAGCCGGTTATAGCTTATATACAATCGGTGCTCGCAAAGAAGTACCGGGACTGCTGCCTTATGTAGCAGTTGATGGCGGTATGGGTGATAATATCAGACCGGCACTTTATCAAGCACAATATGAGGCAGTATTAGCAGAAAAGCCACATGCAGAACCAGTAGAAACGGTTAGACTTGCGGGACGTTATTGTGAATCAGGCGATATTATTATTAACAAACTGAAAATCCCCAAAAGTAAACCAGGCGATGTAATAGCAGTACTAGCTACTGGCGCTTATGGTTATAGCATGGCATCGAATTACAATCGTGTTCCAAGGCCAGCAGTCGTATTTGCAGAAAATGGTCAAGCACAGGTAGTAGTTACACGTGAAACTTATGCGGATTTAATTAGTCATGATCGCTTTTATCAACCGAAAGGATAATTAAAAATATGAAAAAAATGTCGGCAACTGAAATTATTGATTTCATTGCTAATTCAACCAAAAAAACACCTGTGAAAGTATATATCAAGGCTGAGATGTCTAAGTTAAAGTGGCCTGAAAATTGCAAAATTTTTAGTGAAACTCATACCGGGGTCATTTTTGGAGATTGGCAAGACTTGGGTCCTTTTTTAGAAAAAAACGCCGAGAAGATAACATATTATCAAGTGGAAAATGTCAGTCGGAATTCTGCTATTCCCCTGCTAGACATGAAGAACATCTCTGCCAGAATTGAACCGGGTGCCCTTATTCGTGAAAATGTTGAAATAGGCAAAAATGCGGTAATTATGATGGGGGCCGTCATTAATATTGGAGCAGAAATTGGCGAAAATGCCATGATTGATATGAATGCTGTTTTGGGCGGCCGAGCAATCGTTGGTGCGAACAGCCACATAGGAGCAGGAGCGGTAATTGCCGGAGTCGTGGAACCAGCCTCAGCACAACCTGTAAAAATAGGCAAAAATGTTTTGATAGGTGCTAATGCAGTAGTTTTAGAAGGAGTCCAAGTTGGTGACCATGCGGTAGTAGCGGCAGGAGCGGTAGTAACAAAAGATGTACCTGCAAACAGCGTCGTTGCCGGAGTACCAGCAAAAATTGTTAAAATGCGTGATCAAAAAACTGCCTCTAAGACAGGAATTGAACAGGGACTAAGAAAGCTGTGAATTAATGTTAACTTTTGCGCAACTTATTAAAATTCGCCGTGACTTGCATCAAATACCGGAATTAGCGTTGCATGAATATCAAACACAAAAATATCTCTTACAAGTCATTGGTAATTTTAACCAGAAAAATATTGAAATACGTAAATGTCCTGAACTGCCTACAGCTATATTAGTTCTGGTTCGGGGAAGTAAACCACAAAAAACAATTGGTTATCGAGCAGATATAGATGGTCTGCCAGTTCAAGAAAATACTGGTTTGTCGTTTGCTTCCCACAATCATGGTCAAATGCATGCCTGTGGTCATGACATCCACATGGCAGTAGCGCTGGGAATTTTGGCTTATTTTTGCGAGCACCAACCACAGGACAATTTGTTGTTCTTTTTTCAACCTGCTGAAGAAAGTGAAAGTGGTGGTAAAAAAGCTTATGAAGCTGGGGTTTTTACTGGTAAATGGCATCCAGATGAATTCTTCGCCTTGCATGTTACTCCCGACTTGCCCACCGGCACAATTGGCTGCCGTTTAGGAACATTATTTGCGGGCACAACTGAAATCAATATTGACTTATATGGTAAAGATGGTCACGCCGCATATCCACAGCAGGCTAATGATATGGTAGTGGCCGCTGCTGCTTTAATAGAACAAATTCAAACAATTATATCTCGCAGTATTGATCCAATTGCAAGTGGTGTTATTACAATAGGAAAAGTTAGGGCTGGAACAGTTAGAAATGCGATTGCCGGTCATGCTCATTTAGAAGGAACTATTCGCGGGCTAACTCAAAAAATGATCGAAAGAATCGATCAGCGTCTGCGGGAGGTAACTCAAGGAATAGCACAAAGCTATAATGCTAAGGTTGATTTACAGCTTAATCAAGGCGGCTATTGGCCAGTTGAAAATAATCCTCAAATCACAAACGAGTTCATTAATTATATGAAGGAAAATACTCAAATTAATTACCAAGAGATGCAGCCGGCTATGACAGGAGAGGACTTTGGCTATTTACTGGCACAAATACCTGGTACCATGTTTTGGCTGGGCGTAAATGATAATTCCCAGCTTCATTCTGCAACATTTAATCCGCACGAAGAAGCAATAGTAATAGGAATTAAAGCAATGGTGGGTTTTTTACTGAGTCACATGTAGCTCAAAAGGAGAAAAAACATGACTAATTTTGATAAGGCAGATTTAATGACCGCGATAATTACCCCTTTTAATAAGGAGGGAGAAGTTGACTATCCTGGTCTGAAACGATTAACCGAGCATTTACTCAATACAGGTAGCAATGGTTTCGTTATTGGCGGTACGACTGGTGAAACAGCAACCATGACCCATGATGAAAAAATTGCGTTGTACACTAAATTCGCTCAAATAGTTGATCACCGTGTACCTGTGATAGCCGGCACAGGCAGCAATAATACTGCCCAAACCGTTGCGTTTACGCAAGAAGTAGGACAAATTCCCGGTATTGATATGGCATTAGTAGTTGCGCCATACTATAACAAGCCGAATCAAAGAGGAATTACAGCTCATTTTCAAAAAGTAGCTGAAAATTCACCTGTACCAATCATTATTTATAATATTCCGGGACGAACAGGAATTAAGATTAGCAAGGAAACTCTGGTTGATTTATCGCGTAATCCAAAAATTGCTGGTGTTAAGCAGTGCTCAGATTTAGAAGACTTGGAATATATTGTTGAACATGCAGCCAATGAATTTTTGGTATATACAGGCGAAGACTTACAATCTTTAACGGCTAAAGTCTTGGGAGCAAAAGGAGTAATTTCGGTAGCTTCTCATATTTATGGCAAAGCTATGCGGAAAATGTATGATGAATTAGATCAGGGCAAAATTGCTGCAGCGGGTAAATTGCAAAGACAACTAATGCCGAAAATGCAAGCATTATTTATGTACCCCTCACCTTCACCGGTTAAGGCAGTTTTAAACGCTCAGGGTTTACCTGCTGGTGGCTGCCGGTTACCGATTGTAGATTTAAATGAGACAGAAAAACGGCAATTAGCTATTCATTTAGGTTTAGATGAAGCGGCTTTATTGCATGAACTGCCACTAGAATTAGGAGTAGATTAATGAAAAAAATTTTAATAGCTGGTGCCACAGGATCTATGGGCAGACAAGCAGTTCAATTAGTTGAAAAATTACCGGATTGCCAATTGGTAGCAGTTTTAGCACCCACAGTCTCTAGCAGTTCGGATTTCAAGCCTGACGTTAAGCGATTTGATAATTTAGCAATGGTTGATGTTGCTGCTGATGTTTGGATTGATTTTACTACTCCACAAGCTGTTTATGAAAATACCGAATTTGCACTCAAGCACCATATACGTCCTATTATTGGCACTAGTGGTTTAACTACTGAACAAACTGAGAAATTACAAGCAATTGCACAAAAAGAAAAGTTAGGCGGTATTATTGCTCCTAATTTTGGCTTGTCGGCCGTGTTATTAATGAAATTTGCGCAAAAAGCAGCCCGTTACTTTCCTGATGCTGAAGTCATTGAAATGCATCATGCTGACAAAAAGGATGCTCCGAGTGCTACGGCTATCACCACTGCCAAATTAATTGCTGCTAATCGTAATTCAGAAAACTGCTCTCAAACAGCAAATGATTCTCAAGCTCGCGGTGCGGATTATGATGGCATTCCCGTTCACTCTGTGCGGTTACCCGGCTATATAGCTCACGAGCAGGTGCTTTTTGGTGGTCCTGGCGAAGCTTTAACTATTAGACAAGACTCGTTTTCACGTTCTTCATTTATGCAAGGCGTGAAAGTTGCTTTAGATCAAATAATGAATTTATCGAAATTAGTGGTCGGTTTGGACCAAATTTTATAAGGAGAATAATGAATGCCACAATTAGCTGCTGATTTAACTTCAATTACCCACATACCTTTGGCACAAATTCCTGCTTCTGGTATCCGGGCTTTTGCTCAAAAAATTGAAAATGTACCTGATTTAATCAAATTGACTCTGGGAGAACCAGATTTGAATACACCTGAACATGTTAAACAAGCGGCTGCTCAAAGCATTTTAGATAATGATTCACACTATTCAGCTCAAAAGGGAACTTTAAGACTGCGGAAGGCAATCAGCAAGTATTTAAAACGTAAACAAAATCTTTCGTATGATCCTGAAACTGAAATTATTGCTACTGTTGGTGCAACTGAAGCCATAGCTGCAACTATGTTGGCATTGTTTCAACCGGGAGATCAAATTATTGTACCAACGCCATCGTATGCTCTTTATTTTCCGTTAATTGGGTATACTAAAGCCGAATTGATTGCCATTAATACTGCAGACACAAATTTTGTTTTAACTCCGCAAGTTCTGGAAAAAACTCTAACTAAGTATCCTAAAGCAAAAGCCATTTTACTGAATTACCCGACTAACCCTACTGGTAGGGAGTGCCCAGCCTCAGTTTTAGGTCAACTAGCTCCAATTATTAGGCAGCACCAGCTGTATGTGATTTCTGATGAAATTTATAGTGAATTGACGTATGATTTTGCCCATATTTCAATAGCTCAATATTTACCTGAACGCACTTTAGTAATTAACGGTCTTTCAAAATCTCATGCTATGACGGGTTATAGAATAGGTTATGTGACAGGTCCAGCTGCTTTAATTAGTTTAGTTGCCAAGATGCACGCCTTTTTGGTGACCGCACCTTCTAATCCTGCTCAAGCCGCGGCTGCAGAAGCCCTTGAAAATGGCGATCAGGATCCTGTCGAAGCACGAATAATTTATCAAAAAAGGCGTGACTATATTGTTGCTGCTTTGAATAAAATGGGTTTAAAAACGCATAAGAGTGAGGGCGCATTTTATGTTTTTGCCCAAATACCAGCAAGTTACGGTCAAAATGACGAAGCTTTTGCCTTAGATTTAGCACATGAAGCTAAAGTTGGTGGTACTCCCGGAAGTGCTTTTGGTGCTGGTGGAGAAGGATATATTCGCTTTTCATATGCTGCTGGCGATGAAGATCTGCATACAGCTATGAAGCGTATTCAAAAATTTTTAGCAGAAAAGGGCGATATTAAATGAAAGAATATGTAGTTGCAATTTTAGGTGCTACAGGCGCAGTGGGTCAACGCTTAATTAGTGAATTGGAACATGCACAAATTCCTGTTAAAGAAGTTAAATTGCTGGCTTCTAAGAATTCAGCAGGTAAAAAACTAAAATTTAAAAATCAAGAAATTAAAGTAGAAGAAGCACGGCCGGACTCGTTTAATGGCGTAGACTTGGTTTTATCATCTGCCGGCGGTGCGGTGTCTCAAAAATTGTTGCCTGAAGCGGTTAAAAGAGGAGCAGTGTGTGTAGATAATACCAGTGCTTTTCGTATGGCTGATGATGTTCCGCTAATTGTGCCAGGAGTTAACGATGACCAATTAGTTAACCATCACGGAATTATTGCTAACCCCAATTGTTCAACAATACAAATGGTGGCTGCGCTTTATCCACTGCACGTTAAGTGGGGAATTAAACAAATTATTGTTTCGACTTATCAAGCCGTTTCTGGTGCCGGTAAGGCAGCTTGGGATGAGCTGCTTCAACAAGCACAAGATAGGCTGAATAATCAAGAGACTGAAGCCAAAATATTGCCAACTGCATCTGCTAAAAAGCATTATCCGATGGCATTTAACCTATTACCGCAAATTGATGTATTTGAAGATGATGGTTATACACACGAAGAATGGAAAATGATTCATGAAACAAAAAAGATTTTGTATAATGATCAAGATTCACAGCAGATAAAAGTTACTGCTACTTGCGTACGGGTGCCAGTTGAAATTGGTCATGGCGAAACGGTTTATTTCGTCCTTAAAGACAAATCAGTCACTGCTGCTGCTATCCAGCAGGAAATTAAGAAGACTCCAGGACTGGTTCTACAAGATGATCCCCAAAACCAGATTTATCCACAGCCTTTGTTAGCAGCGGGCAAAAAAGAGACTTTTGTTGGGCGTATTCGTCCAGACCAAGAAAATCCCGGCGCATTCAATATGTGGGTCGTAGCCGATAACTTATTAAGAGGCGCCGCTAGCAATACTGTTGAGATTGCAGAATGCTTGGTACGTGACAACCTGGTTCATGTTCCTAAGTAGCTATTTATATTAGCAGGCTAAAAAATGTTTTGTACTGTGCTTTTATAGTGTAAATTAGTCAGAATAAATTAACGAAAACCAATATTATATTCAATCTGAAAAAGCGTTGAGAAGATAAGTTCTCAACGCTTTATTTTTTGAGTTAGATTTTGCCCCTTTTTAGTCTTTTTTAATAAAACTGGTTTTAACCATTGAAGTATGAGGTATGTTTTGTTTGTTTGCCAATAAATTAAGCATGATTGCACCAGCTTTTTGCCCCATTTTGTAAGGGTCTTGCAATATCATCTTAGCAGAGGGCCAAATAGACGAAATTAAGCTGGAATCCGCAAAACCAGAAATTTCTATATTTTTGTTGGGTAAAAGGTTAGCATGGATTAAATCTGGTAAAAATAACAAAAGCCACCGTTCTTCTAAAAAGAAAAGCACGGTTTTTTCTGCTTTTTCGGCCAAAATTTTTTCTAATTTAGCAAATATTTCCTTATGTTGGAGCATTTTTTCGTCAAGTTCAAAGATGGTAACTTGCGGATAAACAGCTTTAACACCTTTAAGACGCTTTTGCCTAGTCGAGGCAATTGCGATTGCGGATGAAAAAACAATTGCTTGTGTAAATCCATGTTGATAAAAATACTGAGCAGCTTTTTTACTAGCTGCAAAATTTTCGCTTATTACTTGGGGCCACGAGGAGTCCTTTAATTGACGGTCAAGAATTACAATTGGCAAATCTCTCCGGACTTCAGATTTGATTTTAGCAACATCACTACTTAAAGGCTGTAATATTAACCCGTCATAAGTATTTAATCCCACCATATTAATTAGCTGTTTTTCTTTAGCTTGTTGAGAATCAGTATCAAGCATTACGGTGGCGTAGCCAGCGCGTTCTAAGACGGAATTCGCTCCCTTATATAATTCAGTAGAAAACGAATCAGCTATATTAACAACAATAATCGCAATCATTTTACTTTTGTGAGTTATTAGCTGTCTGGCTGCAGCATTAGGAACATAATTCAGTTTAACAATTGCGTTTTTAACCTGATCAGCTGTTTCAGCTGACATTCGATTAAGTTGACCATGTAAATAACGTGAAACTGTTGCAATAGAGACATTTGCCAAGTTGGCAACATCTTTAATACTTGCTGTTTTTTTCTTCATAATACCCTCGAATAATTGTACTAAGTTTATTATAGCAAATAACCAAAAACTGACGGGTCCGCGAAAAACGTCATTGAATTATTTTAGGTAAAGGTTTACCATAAGATAAAAAGAGTAATGAAAGGACTTACAATGCAAGAATCAGAAACACTTTTAGCTATCAAAAATGCAGGAATAGTTGCAGTAGTTAGAGGAAACTCTCCTGAAGAAGCTGAGAAAACTGCCAATGCCTGTATTAAGGGTGGAATTAAAGCGATTGAATTAACTTTTACTGTGCCTAATGCTTCAGAAATTATACAAAAACTAAGTACAAAATATGCTAAAGACACAGATGTTGTGATTGGTGCCGGCACAGTTTTAGATGCAGTAACAGCAAGAATTGCACTTTTGGCAGGAGCCAAATTTATTGTAGCTCCTACTTTCGACCAGAATACCGCATTTTTGTGTAATGAGTATCAGGTACCTTATATACCAGGTTGTATGACTGTGAGTGAAATTCAAACGGCTATGCGCTATGGTGCAGAGATTGTTAAAGTTTTCCCGGGAAGTACCATGGGACCTGGCTTTGTTAAGGCTGTTAAAGCACCTTTACCCCAAGCTAATATTATGCCGACTGGTGGTGTTAACTTAAGCAATATGCACGAGTGGTTCGAAGCTGGTGTCACTGTAGTGGGTGCGGGCAGCAATTTGACTGCAGCTGCTGCCAAAGGAAATTATGCGGCAGTAACTGAGCAGGCTAAGTTATATCGCAAAGAATATCTGCGAATTAAAGAAAATAGGTGATGGGTATGCAAAAGGTTGTCACTTTTGGTGAAATTATGTTGCGTTTAAAGCCGCGTGAAAACGAGCGTATCATTCAAACAGATAGCTTTTCTGGTCTATATGGAGGAGCAGAAGCAAATGTAGCCGTATCACTGGCTCTATTAGGTGATAGTGTTCAATTTGTTTCTAAAGTACCAGCTCATGCTATTGGTCAGGCAGCATTAGGAGCGCTAAGTCGTTATGGGGTAGATACCAGTGAAATTCATCGGGGCGGACCACGCTTAGGCATTTATTTTTTCGAAAAGGGAGCCAGCATCCGCAATACCAGTGTAGTTTATGATCGGGCAGGAAGTTCTTTTGCTGTGGCGCCGGCTGAAGAATATGACTGGCCCCAAATTTTGCAAGATGCAGGTTATTTTTACTTTTCAGGAATTACGCCCGCGATTTCTTCTGCATTGCAAAAAGCACTTTTGGCGGCTTGTCAATATTGCGCAAAGCATGATATTAAGGTTATCTGTGACCTTAATTATAGGGGAAAAATGTGGTCGCCTAAGGATGCACAGATAGCAATGGCAAAATTAATGCCTTATGTAGATATTTGTCTTGCGCATGATGAAGACTTTGAAGCGACTTTAGGGATCAAAGCTTTTGATAACGATATGAGTCATGGTATTGAGCAAAGAGAAACATTTATTCAAGGGATGAAAGAAATTTCGCGTAAATATCCTAAATGTCAGACAGTAGCCAGCATTTTAAGAGATATTCATTCAGTTGAAGATTCAAAGTGGACTGCTTTGATGGTTGATCATGGTGAGGTTTTTCAAGCACCAGTCTATCAAATGCATGTCTGGGAAGGTGTAGCTTCTGGTGATGCTTTTGGTGCCGGTTTAGTTCATGGCTTGGTGCATAATTTTTCTAAGGAAAAGATGCTTAATTATGCCTTAGCAGCCAGCGTCTTAAAATTAACTATTAGCGGTGATTTTAACTTAGTTAGTGATGCAGAAATTCAAGCGGTAATGGCTAAACAAGGTAATATGCGTGTATTAAGATAAAAAGTTTAATTAAATTCAAAACGCGTCGTATTAAGACCAAGAAATCTTAATATGACGCGCTTTTTAGTTTTTTCTTTGTTTTATAGAGCCCTGAAATTTTGTCCCTCACGATTATATGGTCTTATGTAAGTAACTGAGTAATCAATTGCAGCTATTTCACTATATTCAAAAACTCTACCAGTATTTAAAACTGATCGATTTATTATTTTCATCATTGGTGTTCCTTTACGGCATAACAAAATATGAGAAGTATGTTCATCAGATATTGTAGGTATATAGCTGGTTATATGATGAGAAATTTTAAGCCCTTTACTTTCAACATATTGCTGAATTGAGCCTTCAATCACTGATTGATTAAGATCAAAAAATAAAGAACAAGGCATCACTGAATACTCTAATTGTTCAATTTTATAATTAACAATTCGTATTCTTTCAAAAACCCAAACCTTACTATTTGGTTCAATCTGAAAAATTTGTTGATCTTTAGAATTAGCTTTTCTTTTTTCTAAGCTTAGCATTTTTGATTTAAGACGTTTATAAGGAGTTTTAGTTAAGGAATTGAAAATTAGTGGATTTTTAAGAGCCTTTTTATTAATAAAAATACCTGAACCCTGAATGGTTGAGATAATTCCCATGTCAACCAAATCAGCAATTGCTTTTTGTATGGTGAATCTGGAAACTTTATAAGAAGATGCTAGTTTTCTTTGATTTGGTAACTTATTTAAATTATAAGCTCCTTGATAAATTTTACTTAATAAGTCTTGTACAATAAAATCAGTTTTTTTCATTTTTAGCTATTATATTAAATTTTCAAATAACATTTTTATATGCGAATACGATTCTAGGATCTTAGAATCGTATTTTTAAATATTAAAATAATTATGTTAAGGAGTAACTATAGTTCCGTCTGGTATACGGCTTTGTGTCCACTCGTGTGGTCTATAAGTTATAGGGAATTCTTTTGCTAGTTCTTCATTGAATGTAACGCCTATTCCACTGCGCTCAATTGGGTAAAAATAGCCACCTTTTACTTCTGGGATGCCACCAAATAATTTTTTGGTATTTTCGGGAACAGGAACATTCTCTTGAATGGCAGCATTATGAAGATGAATATTTAAATGAGTGTTTACAGCAATTCCAATAGGTGTGATATCTGGTGGAGTATGCCACGCCATACGTATGCCAAAGATCTCACAAAAATTTGCAAGCTTAATAGCAGGTGTGATACCACCAATTTGAGAAACATGAGCTCGCATAAAATCAATCTGTCTATTGGCAACTAAGTCTTTCCACTCCATTGGATTATTAAATAGTTCACCGGTTGCAAGCGGAGTGACAGACTGACTACGAAGCTGCTTCAGCCATTCGTTTTGATCAGGTGGAAGGATATCTTCTAAAAAGTAAAGATTATATTTTTCGGCTTTTTTAGCAAGGCGGAGTGCTTGATTAGGAGCTAGCCGTTCATGGACATCATGAATTAGTTGAAATTTAGAGCCGTACTTTTGCTTAATTGCTTCAAACATTTTTAAAGTTGTTGTCATATATTGTTCGGGATCAAAATATGAACCAGGAAGTGGATTATTTGGTGTAGCCAAATTTTTAGGAGTGCCGCCATAAAAACCTAATTGGCAACGAATATATTTGTATCCTTCATTTAAAAAAGAATCAATTTTTTTATATAAATCATCTAAGCTTTCTGCTTCAGCATGAGTATACGCTGGAATTGCTGTTCTTGCTTTTCCACCAAGAAGTTGATAAAGCGGCATATTTGCCAACTTTCCTTTAATATCCCATAAAGCCATATCAACACCAGAAATTGCATTATTTATAACTGGTCCGTTTCGCCAATATGAGTTTACTTTCATTAGGTACCATAAATCTTCAATTTGATTAGCGTCTCGACCTATAAGTAAAGGCTTTAAATAATTTTCAACAATTGATTCTACAGCAAGTGGTCTAAACTGAAAAGTAGCGCATCCATAACCGGAAACATCCTGATCTGTTTCTACTTTGACTACAACCAAATTATGACGGTCAGGCTTAACGCCAAAACTTTTAACGTCAGTGATTATTGTCTTTTCCACAATGTCTCTCCTTTTTCAATTTTGTTAAATCATTAATAACCATATTGAAGCATGTATAAATAATAAAAGTCAATTTGGTATTTAAAAAGTGCTAATAAAGGTTAAAAACCAGTCCAATTTTTATAATTTTGTGGCTATAAATGCTGATTTAAAGAGATTTTAAATAATTTACGTGGGTAAAAGCCAGATTTGGCAAAAAATTTTTTCAATGATAGTATTGCGTTGGAAGCACATCAGTAAACGCTTACAGAAGTCAAAGGGAGAAAGATTATGAGTGATAAGTATGAGAAACTTGCACAACAGATTATTATCTTTGTTGGAGGACAAAAAAATATTAATAATGTGTGGCATTGTATGACGAGATTACGTTTCAATTTGCAAGACGATAGTAAAATTCAGTATGATAAGCTGAATAATTTATCAGCAGTCGTTGGTACAAAATATCAAAACAAAGAATTGCAAGTTGTTATTGGTACTGACGTATCGAGTTACTATGAAGCTATTGCTACGCAACTTGGGCTAGATAATTCTAGTGATGAGAAAGCAGTAGATAATAAAAAAGCGAGAAAGGGCTTTATTTCTTTATTTATGGATACTGTTTCTGGCGTTTTTGGTCCTATAGTACCTGCTATAGCTGGTGCAGGCATGATCAAGGGACTAATGTCAGGTCTAGTAGCTTTAAATGTAATTTCTGATAAAACAGACACTTTTATTGTACTTAATATGATAGCAAGTGGTGTATTTACATTTTTACCCTTTTTCGTTGCAGACTCAGCTGCTAAAATATTTAAAACTAATCGCTACTTAGCAGTAGCAATTGCAGCAGCTATGCAATTTCCAACAATGGTAGATGCGGCTACGAAAGGGGCAATAAAGCAGTTCACGTTGTTTGGCTTCATTCCAATACCAGTCTTTAATTACGGTGGAACAGTTATTCCAATTATTTTTTCAGTTTTTGCTCTTAAGTATGTTTATCGCTATGTTGATAAATATATGCCACAAGCTTTAAGGACGGTTTTTAGTCCAACTGTATCATTATTTGCTACAGGTATAATTGCGCTGGGATTAATAGGACCAATAAGCATTTACTTAGGTGATGGTTTGGCAACTTCAGTTAACTCCTTATTTAAGATTTCACCTATCCTTGCTGGAGTTGTACTAGGTGCAATTAGACCTGCTGCTATTTTTACGGGATTACATCACGCTTTTACGCCAATAGCTCTGCAGAACTTTGCCAATCTTGGTTATGATAGATTGATGCCAACTATGTTTATGGCTAATTTGGCTATTACAGGAGCCACAGCAGCAGTTTACTTTAAAGTTAAATCAAAGTCAGAAAAAAGTGTGGTTGCTTCTTCGGCAATTTCTGGATTATTAGGCATTACGGAACCTGCATTATTCGGTGTTCTTTCAAAATATAAAAAAGCTTTTATTGCCGCAACTATTGGTAGTGGTCTGGCATCTGCATTTATAACATTTTTTGGGGTTAGGATTTATGGCTATATTTTGTCTAGTATTTTTAGTTTGCCAGCATATATTGGGAAATATTTTGTTTTTGCCATTTTAGGAATAATTATTGCACTTTCATCTTCATTTATGATTGCCTACATGATAATTCCAAACGAAAAAGAAGACTCCAAAACTACAAAAATTACTGTTGAAAAAGAAAAGTCCATTAATTTATACAAAGTAGTTAAAGGGGAAATATTACCTCTTGAAAATGTTGCTGATGATGTTTTCTCTTCAAAAATGATGGGTAATGGCTTTGCAGTAAAACCAGAAAATGGTGAAATTTTCGCACCTGCTTCAGGAAAAATAATCACTGTGGCCGCTACAAAACATGCTATTGGAATGAAAACCAATGATGGTATAGAACTTTTGATACATTTAGGTATAGATTCAGTTTCATTAAATGGAAAAGGATTTAATATATTGGTTAATGAAGGAGATTCTGTTACCCCCAAAACTAATATAGCGCAAGTGGATCTAGGTTATCTAAAGAAAAAAGGAATAGATGATACGATTATAGTTGTAATGACTAACTTAGATAAAACTACTAAATTTAACATTTTAAATCATACAAGTGACAAGTGAAGGGTTTAATTAAGACTTGAATATCGGATAAAAAGGACTATCAGAAGTTAGCATAACGCTTTTAAAGATAGTGATGTTTTTAAATTAGATGAGATACACACAATTTGGTCAAAAGAGGACTATTGTGTGTTTTTGTGTTATTGCTATCAATTGTGATGAAAATTAGAAGAAAATAAAAATCTCAGCATTGCCTACCTAACAATACTGAGATAAATCTCATTTTATCGAAAATAACTCCGTTTTACCATATAAATTACATAATTTATCTCAAATTAGCTGAATTTATTTATCGCCATCCATAATCGTGTTTTTGACAATTACATAATCAACCAACTTAATTGAACTAAGGTCTTTACCACCGGCATACGAAATTGAAGATTGCAAGTCTTCCTGCATTTCTCTTAAAGTGTCGGCAATATGCCCTCTATAAGGAACAAGCATTTGCTTGCCCTCAACGTTACGATACGCCCCTTTTTGCACTTCAGAAGCTGACCCCCAATATTGCTTGTAAGTTTTGCCATTAATTTTAATAACGTTACCGGGTGACTCCTCATGCCCTGCAAGCATTGAACCGATCATAATCATGGTGGCACCAAAACGAATGGACTTCGCTATATCGCCGTTATAACGGATACCGCCGTCAGCAATTAATGGTTTGCTAGCTACTTTACTGCACATTCTTAAAGCGGCTAATTGCCAGCCACCAGTGCCAAAACCAGTTTTGAGTTTTGTAATACATGCACGACCAGGGCCAACACCAACTTTTGTGGCATCTGCTCCTGCACCTTCTAATTCACGAACTGCTTCCGGGGTCGCAATATTGCCCGCTGTTAAAAAAGTATCTGGCAATTTTTCTTTAATGTATTTAATCATATCAATAACATAGATAGAATGACCGTGAGCCACATCAATCGTGATATATTCAGGCTTAATGTTTTCATTAACTAATTGATCAATAAAGTCGTATTCACCTTTTTTAATACCGACAGATATTGAGGCAAATAAGCCTTTTTCGTGCATCATTTTGATAAAAGCGAGTCGCTTTTCCGGTTGGAAGCGGTGCATGACATAGTAGTAGCCGTTTTGTGCCAGCCAAACAGCTAAATCATCATTAATGACGCTTTCCATGTTTGCCGGAACAACCGGTATTTTAAATGTTCGGTTTCCAAACTTAACACTTGTATCCGCGTCATGACGGCTTTTAATTATTCCCTTGTTGGGCACAAGTTGAATATCATCATAATCAAAGGCTTCCATACTGAAATAATTGCTCATAAATAAATCGGCTCCTAAATAAAATCTCTTTGCAAACGAAGTAACTATAATCAATAAAAGTTTTTTTGTCAACATAAAAATCGAACTATCAAAAATGTACCAGCTATAATAATTCGCATTTAAATTTGACTAAAAATTGGTAAATTGCTAGACTATTTACGTGATATTTGTAGAATTTTAATGAGGTGAATAAAAATGACAGCAGTTGCAGTTGTTGGTAGTCAATGGGGCGACGAAGGAAAGGGTAAAATTACCGATTTTTTAAGTAACAAAGCAGAGTACACTGTGCGCTCAAATGGCGGTAATAATGCTGGTCATACTATTGAGATAAATGGTCAAGACTTTAAGATGCGTTTAATTCCATCTGGTATTTTTGCGTCAGATAAGGGTGCGGTAATTGGTAATGGCGTAGTTATCAATCCCGACGTTTTATTTGGCGAATTAAAAAATCTGGAAGAAAAGGGAATTGATACTAGCAAATTAAAAATTTCCAATCGTGCTCATATCATCATGCCATATCATATTAAGCAAGATGAGTACCAAGAAGAAGCAAAAGGCGATCAGAAAATCGGCACTACTAAAAATGGTATTGGACCTGCCTACATGGATAAGGCTTCCAGAATAGGCATTCGTGTTTGTGATCTTCTTGAAAAAGATACTTTTGCAGCAAAATTACGTGTTAACTTGGCTCAGAAAAACGACATTTTCACTAAAATTTATGGCAAACCGGCACTTGAATTTGATGACATTTTCACTAAGTATTATGAATATGGTCAAAAAATGAAGAAATATGTTACTGATACATCAGTGTTAGTTAACGATGCCCTAGATAATGATGAAAAAGTGTTATTTGAAGGTGCACAGGGAATTATGCTTGATATAGATGAAGGAACCTATCCATTTGTTACCTCATCAAATACCATTTCCGGTGGCATTGCCAGTGGCATGGGAGTAGGTGCTAATCGGTTAAAAACTGTTATTGGTGTCTGCAAAGCTTATACGACCCGTGTTGGTGCCGGCCCTTTCCCAACTGAGTTATTAGATGAAACTGGTAACCGTATTCGTGAAACTGCTCATGAATATGGGACAGTTACCGGTCGTCCGCGCCGCGTAGGTTGGTTTGATTCAGTCGCTTTACGTCATGCCAAACGCGTTTCTGGCATTAACGGGTTAAGTCTTAACCTACTTGATATTTTCAGCGGCTTTGACACCATTAAAATTGCAACTGCTTATGAACTTGATGGTCAAAAAATTGATTACTACCCAGCTAGTTTAAAAGAATTAGACCGCTGTCAACCTGTTTACGAAGAATTACCGGCTTGGAAAGAAGATATTACGAATGCCAAGACCTGGTCTGATTTGCCAGAGAATGCACAGAAGTTTTTGAATCGTGTGTCAGAACTTGTGGGTATACCTCTAGTTACTGTTTCAGTGGGTCCTGACCGTGAACAAACGATAGTTTTACAAGATCCGTGGGAAATGTAATTTATGTTAGAACGTTATACTCGCCCAGAAATGGGTAAAATATGGTCTGATGAAAATAAATATGAAGCTTGGCTTAAAGTCGAAATAGCTGCTACCAACGCTTGGAGCGAATTAGGGGAAGTGCCTCAAGAAGATGCTGCTAAAATTGCCCAAAATGCCAGCTTCACGCCTAAAAGAGTGGCTGAATTAGAGCAGATAACGCACCATGATGTAGTAGCTTTTACCAGAACAGTTTCTGAAAGTCTGGGCCCGGAGAAAAAATGGGTGCACTTTGGTTTGACTTCAACAGATGTGGTTGATACGGCGCAGGGTTATATTTTAAAACAGGCTGATGCAATTATTCGCCAAGATTTGCAAGATTTAAAACAGACGATTGCGAATAAAGCACGTAAATATAAAAATACGGTGGAAATGGGACGCACGCATGGTGTGCAAGCTGAGCCCACTACTTTCGGTCTGAAGCTCGCTCGCTGGTATGCAGAAATTACTCGGGATATTGAACGCTTTGAACATGCAGCAAAAGGTGTAGAATCAGGGAAAATTTCTGGTGCCGTTGGGACTTTTGCTAACGTCCCACCAGCTGTTGAAACTAGTGTCTTAAGACAATTGGGCCTGACCCAGCAGCCTATTACCAGCCAGGTCTTGCCGCGTGATTTACACGCTGAATATATTGCGACTTTGGCGCTAATAGCTACCAGTATTGAGAACTGGGCTACCGAAATTAGAAGCTTGCAACGCTCTGAAATCCACGAAGTGGAGGAACACTTCCGTGCGGGACAAAAGGGCTCGTCGGCAATGCCTCATAAACGCAACCCTATTGGCTCAGAAAATCTTTGCGGAATGGCGCGGGTTCTACGGGGTCATATTATTACTGCTTATGAAGATGTATCACTTTGGCATGAGCGCGATATTTCCCATTCCAGTGCCGAAAGAATAATCTTACCGGATACGACAATTGGTATTGATTATATGCTTGATCGTTTTAACCGTATTTTGACAAATCTAGATGTTTTTCCAGAAACAATGCTTAAGAACATGGATAAAACTTATGGCCTGATTTATTCCCAGCGCTTATTATTAAAATTGATTGATGAGGCTGGTCTTTCTCGTGAAAATGCCTACGACATGGTCCAAAAATTGACCGCCAAATCGTGGAATGAAGGCATTTCTTTTAGAAAATTAGTTGAAAATAGTTCAATTATGGATTATCTTTCTGAAGAAGATGTAGCCGATGCCTTTGACTATCATTACCATTTGCGTCATGTTGACGAAATCTTTAAAAAAGTTGGTTTAGAATAAATAATTAGTAAAGCAGTCAGGGAAAAATTATTGCTATTAGACTAACCAAAAATGCATTGAGATTCATTACTCAATGCATTTTTGGTTTCTGATATTGTTTACTGGTTTTAATAGATTAGAGATCAATCATCACTAATCAGTGGCATACCAGTGATGAGGCAGCCATTACTTAATTTGTAATTGGCTTTCTTTTTCAGATTAATGGCCACTTTTTGGTTATATCAAAAAGCAACTTTGCAGGCATAAATGCCTGTAAGATTGCTGGTTACCACATAAATTTCTTAAGATTATTCAAATCAGTTACCGTTAAGTTACCTATATCTTTTAGTCGAGTTTTATCAATTCTGAGCTGATAACGTTTATTACAGTCTATCCATGATTCCTTGTTAAGGCCAGACTTTTGCCAATCGGTAATTTTAGCATACTTTGCGCGAATGCGTTTTGACTTATTTTGATATTTACTGGTAATTTTAAATACATAATAAAATTCATCATCCTGCTCAATGTATAAAACTGGCCGACTTTTTCCATTTGGTACATCTTCGTATTCAAGGTATGTTATAAAAATATCGCCCAAATTCATTAACTGGTCTCCTTAATCTGCGAAAAAGTCAGCTATTTCTTCGGAGGTTTCAACCTTTTGTGCAGGAATTTTACGACTAGCTGCAATAATTTCATCTTTTAGATGGTCATAGTCATCAACTGAAAATGCTACGGGTAGTTTACCTTTGTCCGCAATCTGTGTAAGCATCATTGAAATCACATCATTAGGTTTAAGACCAATTTTTCTAATAACTAGCTCTGCTGTATCCGCTATTTGTTTGTCTATATTAACAGAATATCTTTTAGTAACAATCTTAGTTGCCATAATTTGCCTCCCAAAATCATTTTATTACATAAATAATATCATAAAATTACCTAAAATAGCATATTGTAGGTAATTTTTGTATATTTTAGTCTAAAATTGTCTTAAATAAAATACTATAGTAAAACTGACTTTAAATTTTTGGCTTCTTCTAAATCAAAAAAATATGCCACTTGGTTTCTTATAATTGCCACTTAGTCAAAAGTGCTAGATTTTAAATTAAAATAAGCGTTTAATTAAATCATCAAGTGATGAAGGGCAGGTGAGAAGCGTGAAAATAAAAATAGAACTAAATCCAGATCTGGACGATGATGATACCAGTATCACAATTCATGCTAAAGCCGTGACACCAGAAGTTGAACAAATTTACCATCAACTTCAAGGTATTAATAAACATCCAGATCAAATTGAAGGCAAAAAAGAAAATGTGTCCTATTACTTGAGTATGAATGAAATTTTATTTTTTGAAACAGAAGATAAACAGGTAATTGCACATACTGCCAGGGATGCGTTTACGGTAGATTATAAGCTCTATGAATTGGAAAACTTGTTAAGTAACCAGTTCATGCGGGTATCTAAGTCAACAATTTTAAATTTAAATCAAATCTATGCGTTAACACGTTCGATTTCTAACTGTAAGATTAATTTTCGCGATTCTTATAAAACTGTCTATGTTTCACGTCACTACTATCATAATTTGAATGATAGGTTAAACGAGAGAAGGTCATCATAATGAAAAGATTTAAACTCAGAGAAATATTTTGGGGCATTGCTCTAGTTGCTGCTGCCGTGTTCTTAGTCCTTAATCAGCTGCATCTGCTTTCATTTCATCTAAAAGTCAGCATGATTATTTGGACTATCATCTTCGGAGCGGCACTGATCGAAAGCGTGGCGGATAAGAGTTTGTTTGGTACAACTTTTTCCATTGCCTTTTTGTTAATTGTTTACGCTGAACCGTTGCATATTACTCAAATTGTACCGTGGACGGTCTTAGTGGCGGCGTTATTAATTTATTTAGGTTTAACGCTGATTTTTAAGAGAAGCTGGTTTCCCAGAATAGTTTATTTTAATCAGAAAAAAGACGGCAAATGGAAGAACTTTAGCAATAATCATTCAAGAACTGATAATAACGTATTCAGTGGCGGTACTGGAAACGTTGATGGCGAAGACATAGTAATTAATCAGCGCTTGTCATCAGTTTCGCGTTACGTTCATTCACAAAATTTACGCAGTATAACAATTAATTCTTCTTTGGGTGAAGTTGAAGTCTACCTTGATCAAGCTAAAGCTGCAGGCGATGTAGTGACTGTTGACATTAGTGGCACTATGGGTGAGATTGAAATTTACGTTCCAACTTCATGGAGAGTCAATAGTGATAACTTAGACTTAGCTCTGGGAGAATTAGATATTGATGACGGATCTACCGGTGGCGGTCCTACATTAATGTTAACAGGCCATTTCAGCATGGGTGATGTGGAAGTTAATTATGTTTAACTTTGGAAAAATAAAATGGTTAATTTAAAACAATTACATGATTATGTCAAAGAAAATTATGAAGCCGGAAACTATAAAGAAGCTGAAAAAGCCTATAAAAAATGGCGTGATACCACTGATTATACCTATAATGCAGCAAAAACTGCTGTGAAAAAGAGTTCTCTCAGTGATTATCAAATGGGTTATGAACAAGCCAAAAAGGACTATGCAGAGAGTCATTCTTTCAAGGATTTTCCTAAAAAAGGTGTTAACTTAGTTAATCGTGTTACCCAGAATAAAGCAATTGAAATAGAACGCTACATTGACGGCTACAATGATGCCAAGGCCAAAATTTTACGGGCGAAAAAAATAGTCCATAAAGGAGATTATTAATTATGTATGGCTCATTATTAGCCAATGTAAGTTCAGATAGAAAAATTAAGGAAACTATAGAACAATTTCCTCAACATACACAAGCCTATTATCTGGAAAATAAGCCAGTCGGATTAATGACCTGTTGGCAAAATGCTTTTCACCCTTATTCCTTAAATTTTGCGGGTTATCTTGAACCTAGATTAACCAGCGTGGAACAAATTAAGGCTTATGAGCAAATACTGACGGATTTAACGGCAAAAGCCCAAAAAAATCACCAAAACGCATTAATTACTTATGATTATGCACCGCAATTACTCTTTAATGCCATTGGTCAAAAAAATGGTTTTAAATTAATCAGAACTACTGTAGAACCCCAGATGCCTTTGAAAAGGGCACTGAAAAATATTCTAATTGATACTGATTTGCAGATGGTCACTCTACATGAAATAAAAAAAGATTCTGTAATAATGAATAGGCTGGCACAAGTGAGCTTCTCAGATTATCAAAAAAATCATTTAGCAAATCCGGTTGCAAAGATACCTCTTAGTGAGTGGAGCAAAACCATTTTCACTGATCAACTTGAACACGCTCCCTTAGCGCTAATTGCTGCTGGACAAATTAAGGCTTATTGCTTTTCTTTTGAGGATACCCCTCAACAATTGACTTTAGGATGGATGGGTGCTGTTAAGCCTAATTTATTAGACCAATTGCAACAGCAATTGCTAAATTGGGCACAAGCAAAATATCAAACTTTAAGTGGTGAATTTGACTCTACAGACCCATTAGCAACGCGGACTTACAGAAAGTATGCGTTTAATCTGTGTCCAGTTTATGAAACGTATTTAAAGGAACTGAACTAGAAATTTAAAAGACACCGTTATTCAAATAATGGTGTCTTTTACTTGTTTATAATTGATAACGGTAAAAATAATAGGGGATATTCCAACTTTGCGAATCAGCTGCAACTAAATCATCATTCATTAAGTATTTAGGCAATAATGCAGTTGCCTGGCCTTTTTTGACTAGCTCTAAAATCATTTCCAGTGAATCAATTTCAGTGACGCTGTTTTTATTCTGCGTTAATTTGAGAGTCAAGTTACGAAACGGACAATCTATGTCTGCGTTTATGGCAACCGGTACTCTTTTATTTTCCTGCTTTTTGCCTTTTAAAAAACAGGCTTGTAAATGACTTTTCTTGATTAACGAATATTGGGGTAAAGTGATCGGGGTAAAGGCCCAAACCATGTCATAGGGATGTTTAGTCAATAATTCTTGAATTTCATTAGTACTTTTAATGATGACTTCATATTGATCAAGTGCAAACTGTTTCTTTTGGGTGATAATATAGCCAAAAAGCAATTCGGAGATTAAAACTTTTGGTTTGTTGCTGGTTAAATCGTCTTTTAAGTTTTGATAGTTTTGTAGTGCCTTAGTCGCAAAATGATACATTTTTTGCCCATTTTTAGTTGGTCTAACCCCTAAATTAGAACGCACAAAAAGTGGCGCTTTCAGTTCTCGCTCCAGTGCTTTGAGCCTGGCCGTAATATTGGATTGAGTGTAGCCCAATTTTAGTGCCGCTTTATTCAGTGATCTAGTTTCATAAATTGTTTGGTAAATATATAAATCGTTAAAATTCATAATACTCCATATCATTAAAAGTGATAACCCTATTACAATCTCGGATTATGCAGAGTGAATTTGTTTTAATATACTAATTTTGTAATCTAAAGGGGGAACTTATTATGAATACAAAAATTGGTATTAATGGTTTTGGTCGCATTGGTCGGCTTGCTTTACGGCGCATTTATGAAGTGGCCAGTGATGACATCGAAATTGTCGCAATCAACGACTTAACTTCACCAGCTATGTTAGCACATTTATTAAAATATGATACTGCACACGGCAAATTTAATCATGAAGTAACTGCTACAACTAATAGTATTGTAATTGATGGTAAAAATATTCCGGTTTATGCGGAAAAAGATGCCAGTCAAATTCCGTGGGTTAAAAACGGTGGAGTTAAAATAGTACTTGAATGCACTGGATTTTATACTTCAACTGCAAAATCCCAAGCTCACCTTGATGCCGGTGTTAAAAGAGTATTAATTTCTGCTCCTGCAGGCAATATGAAAACTATTGTTTATAGCGTAAATGATGATCAATTGACTGACTCTGATCAAATTATTTCCGCAGGCTCATGTACCACTAATTGTTTAGCACCATTAGCACAGGCAATGAACGATGAATTTGGCATTCAGGTGGGCATTATGTCTACAACGCATGCCTATACTGCTTCACAAATGTTACAGGATGGACCTGATCGTGGTGGCAATATCCGTAATGCCCGTGCTGCAGTGGCTAACGTTATTCCGCATTCAACTGGAGCAGCTAAAGCTATTGGACTAGTTATACCTGAACTGGATGGCAAACTTACGGGTATTGCTCAACGAGTTCCGGTTATTTCTGGTTCTATTACTGAACTAGCTGCCGTTTTAAGAGAAAAAGTTACGGTTGAAGAATTTAACGCTAGAATTAAAAAGCATACCGAAGGCAATGCTTCTTTTGGCTATAATGACGACCAAATTGTCTCATCAGATATTATTGGCACTGAATTTGGTTCGGTCTTTGATCCAACTCTTACCCAAGTTGAAACTGGAGATAATGGGGTACAACTAGTCAAAGGTTACGCCTGGTATGATAATGAGTCCGGTTTTGTAGCTCAAATGATTAGAACACTGCAAAAGATTGCCCAGTTAGGTTAATTATCAATATAACTCATATTTTTACAATTAAAGACTGTTTATCATCAATAAAAAATGGTTCTGCCAAGTGCAGAATCATTTTTTGTGCTTTTAAAATGTGCTAGTCATTTTTCATCCATGGTGCTGTAAGCATTTGACTAACGGTTTGCTTAATATCATTGCTTTGGGCAATCAAAGAAATTACTGCAGCCCCAGCTGCCTTAGTTTTAGCGATTGCGCTTAAGTCGCTAGCGGTAATCCCACCAATAGCAACAATTGGCCTGGTTGTGCTTTTGACCAGTTTGCTTAAGCCGGTAATACCAATTTCGGGGTCGGCATCACTTTTAGATTGGGTGGCATAAATTGGACCGCTACCATAATAATCAATTCCGCTAATTTTATTGGCTTGCTCAACTTGCGTTAAATTCGAGCAGGAATAGCCGATAATCATTTGAGCGCCAACTTCTTTAATGACCTGTCTGATTTCTTCATCGCTTTGACCAACATGAACGCCTTCGGCATGAACTTGTTGTGCAAGCTGAACATCATCGTCAATGAAGAAGGGCACGTGATATGCATAACACAATTGGTGCAGCTTTTGCGCCATAGGGAGTCTCTCGGCTTCACTTAAAGTTGAATTAGAACCCTTGTCCCGAAATTGAAAAGCTGTAATACCTGCAGCAAGTGCTTCTGCGACTAAGCCCGGTAATGTTTTACCTTCTGGCACGTCTTGACTGCCACAAATAAAGTAAGCATGTAAAAAATCAGTGTTAAAGTCTTTCATTATTTCTCCTAAATTACTGAGCTCAATGATTTAAAGGGCCATGACCATGACCAACTTGAATGGTTTCCTTAATTGTTTTAGTAACGTACTTTTTAGCAATTTTAATTGCCGCAGGTAAACTTTGACCTAAAGCCAGTTGAGCTGTAATTGCTGCAGCTAAGGTGTCACCTGTACCGTGAGTGCGTTCGGTATGTATTCTGGAACTGCTGACCCAAAGATCGGAACCATCAGCAAATAAAGCATAATCTTTTACTTCTGCGCTACTTGCATGACCGCCTTTAATTAGCACATTTTTAACACCCATATCTTGTAATTTATGAGCTAATTCTGGATATTGGCTTTGATCTTGTACCTTGATGCCAGTTAAAGTTTCTGCTTCTGGCAAGTTGGGTGTTATTAGATCGGCTAAAGGCAGCAATTCGTTTTTAACGGTGGCAACAGCATCTTGACTTAATAATGGTGCGCCCCCCTTAGCAATCATCACGGGATCTATGGTAATAGGGCCCAAGTCATACTTTTGCAGGTTAAGTGCAACTTGGTGAACGTGAGCCGCATCGCCCAACATTCCTGTTTTACAAGCACGGATCTGGAAATCTTCTGCCAGAGAGGCGAATTGGGCATCGACCATTTCTAAGGGCAGTAAAAAAGATTTCTGGACGCCCAAAGTGTTTTGTGCTGTCACTGCTACGACCACTGCTGTCCCAAATACTTTTTGCATTTGAAAAGTTTTTAAGTCAGCCATGATTCCAGCACCACCACCTGAATCAGTGCCGGCAATAGTTAAAACTTGGGGAAAAGAATTAATTTTTTCAGTCATCATAAAGTTCCTTAATCAAAATCTGCAATTTGTTCAATATCAGCAACTTTTACTTTATATAAATAATCCATGAGATACATGCTAAAAGTACCTGGTCCGACATTGGGGTGCTCTTGAACTACTAATTGACCAGCGCAACTGAAATCTAAAGCACCTATTTGAGCTGCTTCAAAAGGATCGTCAGTGACTGCAGTAAATGCTGTAACAATACTAGTCAACATGTCACCAGAGCCCACGTGGGTTTTAAAAAGGGGCGAGCCGTTATGGATATGGGCTATTCTTTTACCGTCGCTGATTGTATCTGTTGGGCCACTGGCAATAACTGTACAGTGGTATTTCTGCGCTGTTTTTGCAGTAATTTCATCAATATCACCAGAACCGGAGCCTGCATCAATCCCCTTTGAGCTCCAATCAAAGCCACCTAAAGCAGCTATCTCACCAATATTGCCCCGAATAATACTAGTATGAAAATCCCATAAAAGTTTATCTGCAATTTTATAGCGATATTCAACTGCACCAACAGCTACGGGATCAAACACTATCGGTTTATTATATTGGCGCGCTAAATCTTCCACTTTTTTAATATGATTGATTTGCTGCTTGGTTAAACAGCCAATATTAACTGCCACCGCGGAAGCCATTCGCACTATTTCTTCAGCTTCAGCGACTTCATTGCTCATAATTGGTGAAGCACCAATAGCATTAACAGCATTTGCCACATCTTGAACTGATACAAAATTGGCAATGTTGAAAATAACCGGATTTTGCGCTCGTAATTTGTCTAATAATTCTAACTGCATTATATTCTCCTAATTAACTGTCTTTAAAATTTTGATTAATAAAAAAAGCTTTAGCATGTGAAAATGCCAAAGCCTAACAGGTTCGACACGTTCCTACGCAAGTGTTAACTTACAGGTTCAAAGGGTCTGAAATAATTTTCATCTCAGCCAAAAAGGCACCCCTCGTGTTATCGCTTTCAATTATAACGAAATTAATGCTAGATTACAATGTCATGTTTTGCTGCTTAATATGATTCTGCTTATAATTTCAAGCTTTCTTTACATAATCTAACCAAGTATTTTGTCAAGTAAAGCAAATAATTATAGTAGCCGCTTTTTTTAGATCAAAAAAATTAGCCAATTACTCGCTGCCTAAATTTTTATGCTATATTATACTAAATAAAATTAATTAATTTTTAATGTTAGGCGAAAGGAGCGGTCATGATGAAAAAGAAAATTACAAATACAGATCGAAATAACGCGCTTCATACACTTTTTATAGAACATAAAATTGATAAAATATTTTTACCTATTGCAGCAGTGTTTGTGGCCTTTTTATGGTTATCAATTTTGTTTAATTTTGCTATTTTCGTTAAAGTGATTACCGTGGTTTTTGTTGTTGTGCTGCTCTATTTCGCAATATGTACATTTTTTGAAATACATGATTGGTACAAGAGAAAACATGATAAGGACAAATTTTAAAAGTAATTTTGTAAGACAGTTTTAACTTAATTTTCTGAGATTTAAATACAAAAAAGTCCAGTAAATCAGCACTTGTTTGAATGGTGAAACAAATTCTTTAAAGAACCTGTGACTATTAACTACAAGAGGTTCTTTTCACAGGGGTCATTCTTGTGCTAATCGTGACTAACATTGGTAAAAAGGGGAAAGTCAAAGCATCAAAGACTGCTAAATTAGAATATGATACAAACAGTAGTAAGCCGGATCCGATAAACTATGCCACCATTTTAATGATACTAATGTCGCCACAGGTGAAAAAGCCCCAAAAGTTGTCTAACTTTTGGGGCTCACCACCTTATTATGGTAATTTATTAGTCTTTTTATTTAAATGAAGTTCAATAAATCTTGGCTACACGCTCTACCAAGTTGGTTCCGTACTCGAATCCGTCTGCTTTAACTATCAGTTGGCTTTTTTCTGGCAATTGTTTAAACGCCACATTGGTGCCATTATCCAGCCAAACAATGCGCTCGATCTTTTGGGGCGGAAAATTATTAAATACTATTTCTCGCATTTTTTCTCCTCCCAGTACTACGTTCTGATTGCCAACATTACCCAGATTATCCACAAATAAATAATTACCTTTAATAAAATCATTATCATTTCCAGCAGCGGTATAAGTTTTATGCTCAAAATTATTGGTGTTATAGACTGCTTCTTTATTAATTGCCATCCATTGTTTAATAATTTCTAGTAACGACAGGCAATGAATATTTAAAGAGCCATCAAATTCTGGGCCCACGTTAATTAATAAATTTGCCCCCACTTTGCGAGTGTGACAAATTTGTTCAATTAAGTGACGCGCCGAAACATAATTAAGGTCATTTTGGGCATTGCCCCAATGTCTGTTTAGAGTCAATGAGGTTTCAGCAGCAAAGTAACGATTATTTTGAAAATGGTTGATTACTTGAGGATTGCCTCTTTCAAAAGTCAGGACGTCCACTTTTCGTCCGTCACTTATTCCTTGCTTTCCTAATCCGGTGTTGTTGGTAATAATAGCTTGTGGCTGCAGTTTTCTAATTTCCTGATAAAGCTGCTCATCCTGCCAATCGGCGTTGGGTTTGTTCCAGTTACCATCAAACCAGAAACCGCCAATTTTGCCATAATTAGTGCAGAGAATTCCGATTAGCTGGCGTAATTCCTTTAAATACCCGTTAAAATCTGCCTGATATTTTTTATTATGCCAATCATAAGTAGCGTAGTAAATAAAAGGTGCAATTCCTTGCTCATGGCACTCATGTGTAAATATTTTAATTACATCTTTGCCAAAGGGTGTGTGAACACTATCAAAATTGTGGATGCCCTTGGTATCAAATAAATAGAAGCCATCATGGTGCTTAGCAGTCAATACAATATACTTAAAACCGCATTCTTTAGCCAGCTTTACTAAGTTATGAATATTATCTTCAATGGGATTAAATTCGCTAAAAGCGTTTTGATAATTGGTAATATTTAAAATATTTTGTGACCATTCTCCCTTAGCAAATCTTGAGTATAGTCCCCAATGAACAAAGAGACCGATACCCATTTTTTCAAAATTTATCAGTTTAGGTGCTATTTCCATTATTTTTCTTTCGGACCAATTGGTGGACTAACTAATAGTAAATTATTAATCCTTATTATTTCGTTTCTCTTGTTTCAACTTATTGATTTCTAAATTAGTTTTAATTAATTCAGTAGCTAAATCAAGAAAAGTTTCCGCTGTAATCATTTGGTCTTCAGCGTGCATATATAAGGGATCAATATTACTTTTACCAGTTTTGGCAAAGTCTGATATCACTTTTAAGTGCACATTTTGTGCTTTTTTCAGTTCTTCTTTTGCATCCTTAAGCAATGGCTGAGGATCCTTTACTGTATCTCTGGAATCAGCTATTGCCGCCATTATTTCTGTCTTTGCCTGTCCGGAATGGCTGATAATTTCAAAACTGCTTTCTTCTAAACCTTTCATAGTTTTTCCTTTAATAACTAGCAAGCTCAATAAATTTAAATTTGTCCCACGGCTTGATAAAGTCGATATATTGCAAATCACTAGGGACTATCTGAGCAACAACATTTTTTAAATGTTCATGATTATCCATGTTCTGTTTAACGATATTCAATTCACCCTTATATTGCTTGAAATCATTATTACCGATTGTAATCATTCCCCTTTTTAGGGTAGCTACAGGGTTATTCACAGGAATGTTTTGCTTATTGTATTTTAATTTAACAAAAGTAGAACGAATAGCATAGCTGTTAATGTCCCCACGATTAAAGTGTAGATTTTTAAGCACTATTTCTCTTTCAAGTTCAGTGGCTGTAGGAACGAAGTCGATAAAAAATTGGGGAATATTCGAGCTTAACTTTGCCACCTTTTGTAATTCTTCGTCGCTGGCAAATGCGTTACCAATTAAAATATCGTCGATCAGTTGAGTATTAATCAAATATTGCGCCTGCTTTTCAATTGGAATTCCGCGGTGAATTTCTAAAGTAGGGAGACCGGCATTGTATGGATGTGGCCCAATTTTGCCAAAATTTGAAGAAATAAAAGCTGCTGTCCTTAACCCGAGGTCATGATATTTTTTGGTTGTGTTCAAAAAGTATTCTGTGTCTAAGCCAGTGTAGCGCTGGGGATAAAAGTTGTGGCAACCAATAATTTTGTCTTTTATGGGGCTATAACTAAGGATGTTTTCCAAGTTCTTGGTGTCATTACTGATGTTGACTTCAATGGTTAGTCCTTCGGGATTGTAGGTCATGACTGATTCAGGCAGTCCGTCAAAGCTGGAATCTAGGCGTACAATATCAGCTCCTAATTCTTTAAAAAAAGAAAGGTCATTATAACTGACATGCAAACTGGTAAATAAAGCAGGATTAACGTCTAAGCTAACCCACATTTTTCTTGTTCGGGCGTGGGTTAATACCGTTTTAAATTTATTAAGAGTTTTTGACTGATCTTCTGTCAGCTCCAACAGACTGGTAAAAAGTCTGCTAAAGCCTAAATCAGCCGCTTTATCAATATAATTAATGCAATCAGCGACACTACTTTTGTTCGGATAGACTGATATCCCCTTCATCATTGCCTTCCTTTTCTAATTTTAATTGATTGTTGTCAAACATTTTGAAGAATGGATAGTATATGGCAAGCGAAATCAAGATATTGATTATGCACAAAACTATTGCGCGCCAGTCAAAGCCGGTAGACATCCAGGCACCAATAGGTCCTGGAAGCGTCCAAGCAACTACAGCTCTAGTGTATGCCACTAGGTGCAATTTCATTGCGCCATAGGTTACTGCCGCCATTGCAGTAGGGGCTAAGACAAATGGGATTGCAAAATACGGGTTCATGATGATTGGAATACCAAAAATTAACGGTTCATTAATGTTAAAAATAGCAGGAAGAATTGTTACTGTACCCATTGCTTTACTGAATTTTGATTTACTAAAGAAAAGTAGGAGTATAGATAATGACAGGGTAGCGCCTGCACCACCAATCCAGACAAACCATTGGAAGAATTGCTCGGTCATAAAGTGTACGGGAGCTTGGCCGTGGGCAATTGCTGTTACATTAGCATTAAGGTTGGCATACCAGTATGGGTAAAGAATAGGGGTTGCGATAACCATACCGTGAACGCCAAACAGCCAAACAATTGTAATCAGTAAGACTGGGATAATAGCTGATAGGAAAGTGTCACGGCCAAAGTACCCAATTGGGGAGAAAACCCAAGTCAAAATCTTATTGATATCTAATTTGAATATTTCTTTCAGAATAAACGAAACGACAATGATTAAAACACCTGGTATCAGGGCACTGAAAGATTTTCCGACAGCCGCCGGAACACCATTAGGCATCTTAATAACTAAGTTGTGCTGGTTAAAGAACCGCACTATTTCAGTAGCAAAAATAGCACAAAGTATAGCAGTAAACAAACCTTGAGCGCCCATGTTGCCGATAGAAACATAGGTACCGGCTGCCAAACCAGCTTTAGGCTTGTTTAAAACCATAGGTTCAATAGCTAAAATGAAAAAAGACATTTCAGCTAAAACGCTGGTTGATATTGGATCAACTTTGTAATATTTTGACAAATGAGATGTGATTGAAAAAACACAGTAAATAGCCATTAGGTTAATGGAAAAATACATTGGCACCGAAAGCATGGCAGCATAAGGCTTAATAAAGTTATTCCATGAAGCAATTGGCAAGTTTAACAGGATAGTAAAGAAGGAGCCGATAATTGAAACAGGGATGATTACCGACATTCCGTCTCTAATAGCAGTTAGATAGCGGTTGTTGGCAATTTGCCCCATCTTTGCGGAAATGGCATCATAACTCATTTTTCAGCCTCCTGGTTAACTAATTCGTACAACTGGTTGATTTTTGCTGGCGTGTACATGGTCATGGGAATAAGAATAAATTTGGTATTTTTCTTAGCAGCTTCTTCTTCGAAGTCTTTTTTCTTAAAGGAAACTTGAGGGGCTAGAAGAATAAATTGATAATCTTCTTCATTCAAGTCGTCAGGCACTTTATCAATGCTGGTTTCATGAACTGTCCAATTTTGCCCATGTTTAGCTGCTTCATTTTGTAATGCGGTTGCTAACAGGGATGAACTCATACCACCACCACATGCTAGTAATATCTTCATAATTTTCCTCCTTATAATGAATCGTTTCAAATTAGTTAAAAACTAATAAATGTTGCACTAATAAATTAATATTTAGATCAAAATGAAACATTTCAAATTATAGGTAAATTATATTACCATATTCCGCTTATCGCAATTGCTTTCTACATTTTGTGAAAAATATTGTCGCAATAGATTGTTTGAAAATTAGCTTGGATTGACTTGGTCAATCTACCAATTAATAGCCTGCCGGCAGTGTTGCCAATTTGATTTAGAGGCTGTTCAATTGAGCTGATACCGGGATAAAAAATATCATTAATAAAAAAGTGATCATAAATCAAAAATTTGATATTTTTATTACATCCTTTTTGGTAATAAGCTTTGATTGCACCTAAAGACATATAATAATTAATAACAAATACTGCATCTAAATCTTTATTTTGATTGCTGAGATAATTAAATCCGTCATAACCAGATTTGATGGTATAATCGCCAGACCAGATGTACTTTTTACGCAGGGGTATATTATTTTGCAATAAGGCGTCTTCATAGCCTTGCTGCCTTTTTTGGGTAATATAATTATCTGCAGAACCAGTGATGATGCCAATATTGCGGTAACCCTTTTTAATTAGATAATTAATACCGGTTTTAGAAGATTCATAATTATTAACTACTACCGCATCTGATTTAAGCCCTTTAATCGGGGCGTCAATTGCGACAATGGGGATGTTCGTTTTGCTAATCTTATTGAGCATCGGCGTCACTTTATCTTGGTGGAAAACGACTAGGGCATCTATTGACCTGTTAATTAAAAAATCAATTTTTTGCTCAAGGCGTTTTTTATCATCATGATAATCACAGACAATGATGCTGTAGCCAAATTGTTCCACATAAGTTTCAATCGCAGAAACGATTGACATGGAAAAATAATCGGTTAATTGATTAATGACAATTCCGATTGACATGGTTTTATTTTTCTTTAAACCGCTGGCTATAATATTTTGATGATAATCTAATTCTTTCATAGCCTGTTTTATGCGTTGAGCTGTGACTTTCTTTTGCTGTTTACCGTTGAGATAATTTGAAACCGAGCCAATTGATACACCAGCTAATGTTGCCACATCTTTAACTGTTGCCACTTTTATGACCTCTTTTAAAACTGTTAGAATAATAAAATTGTTATTACATTCATGATTTAAATATAAAAATTAAGTTAGTTAAAAAATAATCCGCATTTCTAAATACATAATAAAAGTATTGGCCTATACAAGTCCAATACTCACACATTAAATATTTGATTTTAAATAGTTTGCGGATAGCTATTTGTTACTGAGCATTTACCCGCTCATTATGCCATTCTAAAATCATTTTGACTATGGCATTCGCAACATTTAAGTTTTTTAATATTGGGCCATGAGAATATGTTCCAATAAAATTGCGGTAACGCAAACCTTCAACGTGGTCTTGGGGATTGTTGCCATAGCCTTCAATCATTTCGCCAAGAGGATGCAGCTTGTCTTTGTCATCAAAATAGGTTTGGCCCGAATGATTTTCAAAGGCTTTGACTTCACCCCATTCACTCATATAGCGGGTATCGCCAATCATGCGTTTATCTGCTTTAAAGACAGTATGAAATGGTAGAATATCTAACCCTTTAATTGTGACGCCGGCATTAGTTTTGTAATAAGTGCCTACGAGCTGATAGCCGCCACAGACACCTAACATAGGTTTGCCTTCATTAATATACTTGGTTAATGTTTCCTTATGACGCGGTAAATCTTTGGCAACAACTGTCTGTTCAAAATCTTGTCCGCCGCCAAAAAAGACAAAGTCATAGTCAAAGGCATTAAATTTAGCGCCAAGAGAAATATTATCAACTTGTGTATGGTAGTTTTGCTTTTTAAGCAAAAAACTAATAATTTTAACATCGCCTGAATCACCATAAGTATTCATCAGGTCTTCGTATAAGTATGCAACTTTGATTGTTTTATTCGTCATCATGCACCAACCTCTATTATCTTGTTTAAAGTATATCTTAATAGCTAGAAGTGGGCAAAGAATAGTTATTTAAGATTTTGCTGCGCTGCAAAATGATTGATTGGTCCATATTTTGAGCCAACTTCAATGGGATGAGCAATAGCTTCGTACGTGAAGTCCTTAGCAGTTTGCACACTGTCAATAATGGTCTGCCCCTTGGCTAGTTCAGCAGCAATCACGGCAGAAAGGGTATCACCAGTGCCGTTAATTCTGTCTGTATTGATAAAAGGCTTGGAAAATTCATGGAATTTGCCGTCTGCCGTAAGTAATATGTCAGTTACTTGCGTCTGGCTGGAGTTGTCGTGGCGGCCTTTCATCAATACATTTTTGGCACCCATATTGTGCAGCTTTTTAGCGCCTGCATAAATTTCATCTTTGCTATTCAAATTTAAACCAGTCAGTTTTTGCTGCTCGTAAAAGTTAGGTGTGATAATGTCGGCAAGCGGCATTAACTGCTCGAGAAAGGCATTATAGGCATCGTCATCCAGCAGGGTGTCACCATGTTTGGTCATTATCACCGGATCAAGCACGATCTTACCCATATCATATTTGCGCAGATTAGCAGCAACACAGGCAATGACTTCCTTGTTAGCCAGCATACCGGTTTTAAGCGCACTAATTTTAAAATCATCATTTAAAACGTCAAATTGCTTTTGAATAAAAGAAATAGGCATGACTTCTTGAGCATAAATTCCAGTAGTGTTTCCAGCTACAGCAGCTGTTAAAAGGCCCATACCATATACTTGGCGGGCATAAAATGAATGTAGGTCAGCAGTCATACCAGCACTGCCATCGCTATCGTTGCCGGCAATTGTTAAAGCAATAATTTCTTTTCTCATTATTATGTATCCTCATTTTAATAAAAGCTCTATGTAACCAGTATAACTTAAAATAACTATAATGTTATAATTATTTCTTGTAAAAGCACTGCTGGGTAGTAAAATTAACTTAAATCGCTTTCTTTTGGAGAGGATACGTATGGTAAAAAAATATATTATGGCAATTGATGAAGGGACTACTTCAACCAGAGCAATGATCATTGATCATCAGGGTCAAAAAATAGCGTCTTCACAAAAAGAATTCCCCCAGTATTTTCCCCAGCCTGGTTGGGTAGAGCACAACGCCGAAGAAATTTGGCATGCAGTACAAAGCACTATTGCTAATGCCATGATTAATTCTGGTGTGCGACCAGAGCAGATAGCGGCTATTGGTATTACTAATCAGCGTGAAACCACAGTTATTTGGGATAAAAAAACCGGCAAGCCTATTTATAACGCAATTGTTTGGCAGTCGCGTCAAACTACCGCGCTGGCTGAAAAATTAAAAAATGACGGTTTTAGTGACCTGATCCATCAGAAAACAGGGCTGATTATTGATCCGTACTTTAGTGCAACCAAGATTCGCTGGCTTTTAGATCATGTTGCAGGAGCACAAGAAAGGGCCGAAAAAGGTGAATTGCTTTTTGGCACCATTGATAGTTGGCTCTTATGGAATTTGACCAATGGCGAAGTCCATGTGACCGATTATACTAATGCTTCCAGAACCATGCTTTTTAATATTCATGATCTAAAATGGGATGATGACATCTTAAAGCTGCTCAATATCCCTCAAGCAATGTTACCGGAAGTAAAGTCTAATTCTGAAATATACGGTTATACTAAGTCTTATACTTTTTTCGGGGGCAAAGTGCCGATAGCCGGCATTGCTGGAGATCAGCAGGCAGCCTTATTTGGTCAGCTGGCCTTGAAGAAGGGTATGGTAAAGAATACTTATGGCACTGGTTCATTTATTGTGATGAATACGGGAAATGAACCGACAGAATCGGATAATAATCTGTTGACAACTATTGCTTATGGTTTAAATGGTAAAATTTCTTATGCCTTAGAGGGCTCTATTTTTGTTTCCGGCAGTGCGATCCAGTGGCTGCGTGACTCCATGAAAATGATCAAGACAGCTGCAGATTCAGAAAAAGCGGCTAAGCAGTCAAAATCTGAAAATGAAGTTTATGTTGTTCCGGCATTTACCGGCTTGGGCGCACCATACTGGGATTCGGAAGCACGTGGCGCCGTTTTTGGCATCACACGGGGAACAAACAACTACGATTTTATCAAGGCAACGTTGCAATCGCTGGCCTATCAAACACGTGATGTAGTTGACACAATGCAAGAAGATTCAGGCATTACAATTCCTGCTTTACGCGTTGACGGTGGTGCATCAAATAACGATTATTTGTTGCAATTTCAATCTGATATTTTAGGAATCAAAATAGAACGTGCTCAAGTATTGGAAACAACCTCAATGGGTGCAGCTTTCTTAGCTGGACTAGCTGTTGGTTATTGGCAAAACGTTGAGGAATTAAAGGATATTTTTGTTGTAGGTAAAACCTTTGCTCCGCAAATGTCACAGAGTGAAAGAGAAAATCTCTATCATGGCTGGAAGAAAGCAGTTAAAGCTACTCAACTATTTGCGCATGACAAATAAAAACATAGGGAGGTAAGAAGATTGGCACACGATCGCATAGTTGCATTAGACGGCCCAATGAATTTTCGGGATGTTGGCGGCTATCAAAATGCGGCTGGCAAAACAGTTAAATGGAATAAAATTTATCGTTCGGATTCGCTTAGTTCGCTAACGGCAAAAGATCAGGTTAAATTAGCCAAGTTGCGGGTCACTGTCGATTGTGATTTGCGCTCTGAATATGAAAAATCTTCCTCGCCTGATAATCCTTGGCCTGAGGTGGAATACGTTGATTTACCAATATATTCTGACGGCATCAGTGACAGGCAGGATAATCGGGTCTACCGCTTTTTGCATCATATTCCCAATATGCAAAATAACTTTATTGGGCGTATATACCAGCAAACTTTATTAAGTTCACATAGTCAGGAAATGTTTGCGCGTGTTTTTGCGGAACTACTGGAATTGCCGGCAGATGAGGCTTTAGTTTATCATTGTAGTGCCGGAAAAGATAGAACCGGTATGGTTTCAGCATTGATTTTAATGGCTCTGGGTATTGATGATGATACGATTGCCCGCGATTATTTATTAACTAACGAACTTTATGATTTTGCTGTTTCAAGACAACTGCCAAGTAATGATGAAATTACCCAAATGGTTTCTAAGATGAATGTCACTAAAGGAGAAGGTATTGCCATTCGCGGTATTACAGAAACTGTTCGCGGCGGTTGGGGCGGGTTCCCCACCTTTTTTACCAAAGTTCTGGGTTTTAGTGCTGAAGACCTAGCCCAACTGCAGCGCATGTATTTGGAATAGCAAAAATAGCCAGTAAAGTTTTAGACCAAGCAAAAAAGCCGCACATTATGTGCGACTTTTTTATTTGAAGCTTAAATTGGACAAATAATTTTTACATGTAATGATATTTCGTACGTGCCTTAAATAAGAAGAAGACGGATATAATTGCAGTAAATGCTTCAGCAACTGTTAAAGCGATCCAAATACCATTACCGCCGAAGATCATTGGTAAGACAATTAAACAAAGAATTGGCATTACTAATGACCGGCTAATTGAGATAACTAAAGGCATCATTGTATCATTGAATGCTGTTAACATGTCCTGAATACAAATATTTATACCCACAAAAACAAAGCATGTCGCAAAGAGCAGCCATTTTTGCTTACCCAAGATAAATTCTGGTGAGTTAGGTGATACGTAAATGCGCAGCACCGGATAAGCCATAAACCATGATCCAACTCCGAATAAGATTAATAAAACGAGGCAGGCTTTGACGTACTTCTTGAAAATATCTTTAATTTTGACGTAATTCTTTTCACCAATCAGATAACTGAAAATAGGACCAACGCCTTTACCGTAACCTAAGAATGGTGCTAAGAATAAGAACTGTGCGTAGAGGTAAATGGCGGCAACAGCTACGCCTTTTTCGCCGTAAAATTTCATTGCCTGAATATTGTAGACGGCAGTCATGACAGCGGTAGCGGCACTGTAGACAAAGTCAGCCAAACCTAATTTGAAACATTCCCAAATTTCACCGGGAGTTGCCTTTGGCGCTGCGTAGTGCAATGAATTTTTGTGAGAAATAACGGCAACCAGTGACAAGATGGCTGAGAAAGCTACACCAGTGTTAAAGCCAAGTGCTGCACCGGCTGTGCCCATGTGCCAAACAGCCTGGTAAAGAAAGTCGGCTGCTAGAGTAACCAGACCACCGGCAATTGTGATAACCATACAATAAGTTGGTTTACCAGCTACCAATAGCCACATTTGGAAGTCGAGCTGAATACAATAAACAATCATAAAGTACTTATGTACTGACCAATAAGTTGCGCATACAGGAGCCAGTTTGGCATCAGCCCCAAGCATGAGCCAGACGTTATTGCCCATTAATGTAACGATAATTACCCAAACCAAAGTAATTAAAACTGAGCTAATAAGCATAAAAGTAAACAGCTGGTTGGCTTCTTTATCACGTTTTTCACCCATCATTTTGCCTAATACGGCAGTAGAACCGCCGGAAATCAAAAATGATATGGCTTCAATTACCGCCTGTACCGGGTAAATAATATTGATAGCAGATAGAGTAGCCGTACTATTGAAATTTGTCGCGATGGCCGTATCAAAGATTTGATAAATACCTGTCCATAATTGCAGCAAAATGGAGGGTACACCAAACATGAAAAGGGCGAAAAAGGTAAAATCGCGTGCTAATCGGTTAGTTTTTTCTTCTGCCATGCTACTTCTTACCTCTCGAGTAAACCATTTTACCGTCAATCATCGTGAAGATTGGCTTAGTATTGTGGATGTCATGTGGATTAATTGTAAATAAGTCTTGATCAAGTAGAACCATATCAGCGGCTTTACCAACTTCGATTGAACCCGTTTCTTTTTCACGGAAGTTTTGGAAAGCACCATTAATCGTGTAACTGGTGAGCATTTGTTCGACACTAACTCTTTCAGTTGGGTCCAAGACAGTCTTTTCACTCTTATCGCCGGGAGCACATCTGGTAACGCCAACTTCGATGGTTTCCATTGGATCAGGATTAGTCACTGGGAAATCAGTTGCGGCAGATACCAGAACGCCTTGATCCCAAAATGACTTTAACTTGTATTCACGTGAGGCTCTTTCTAAGCCCAAATACTTAACTTCCAAAGCGTCAAAGTAAATTGGGTCCTTGAAGAACCAAGCTGGATCACAGGCAGCAATGACTTTGTCTTTAGCCATTCTGGCAATGTCACTTTCACGAATGACCTGCAGGTGAGTTAGAGTTGGGCGCCAATCTTTTTTAGGCTTTTTGGCTTGTGCATACTCAATTCCAGTCAAAGCTGCATCAATTGCGGCATCTCCAATAACGTGGCAGTGAACTTGGAAGCCCTTCTCTTTAGCCCGCCGCATCATGTTGTTTAATTGCTCTTGTGTGCAGTTGAAGTTACCCCGGTATCCCGGTTTATGAACATAGTCGTCAAAGAAGTAAGCCGTGGCTGATTCAACCACGCCATCAACGACAAACTTCAGGTTGTTGCACTTATAATGTTTACCATGGTAAGCATCGCGAATAGCAGCAAAATCGTCTAATTTGTCGGGACTATCGTGCTCAGGTCTAATGTGAAAGCCTGATACGACCTTTAATTTTAATTTTCCTTCGATATCCAATTCTTCCAGAGCCTGTTGTGCCCTTGTTTCATCACGCAAAATTGGTTCGTAGATTGAAGTCAAACCCATTGATAATAAACGATCTTGCAGCCATAAAACGGCTTTTTTAATTTCTTCCACCGTATAATCCGGAACTGTCTTTAAGATATCGCCCATTGCCCATTCGCGGACTAAGCCAGTTGGCTCTTTGGTCTTAGGATCAAGAACGAATTCACCTTTTTCTTTGGAAACATAACCTTTGCCGATGCCGGCATTTTCAAGAGCTTTACTGTTAACAATATAAGAGTGTCCGTCAACTGATTGCAATAATACCGGCTTATCGCTGCATGCAGCATCAATCCATGATTTGTCGGGTCTTTCGGCAATAATAGCATTTTCCCAGCCGGTACCCATGTAATAATCACGATCTGGATGTTCATCAACGTATTTTTTGATAATCTTCGTGTAATCATCGACACTTTTACCACCAGCTAACTGAATCTTATACATTCCTTCAGTTGCACCAGATGAAAAGTGCATATGGCTATCTGTCATTCCCGGGATAAATAGTCCGTCGTTATTAACAATATATTCGGTCTTAGGACCAATATAAGATTTCGCTCCGTCTTTAGAGCCTACATAAACAAATTTACCATCTTTAACAGCAACTGCCTCAACATATTTATGCTTTTGAGCAGCAGTAAAAATTTTTCCTGTTAAAACATAATCTGCTTCCATAATTCCCATCTCTTTCACTAAATTTACCCATGTGACTAATAACACATGCGCTACAATTCATTATCCGCAAAAACACTGTTTTCACATTAACCTAAAGATATATTTCTCTATATCTTTGGGCTACAAGGACTATGAGCTTAAGCTTAACGGGCATTAAAAAATCCAGGCTCATATTTCAAAATGAGCCTGGATTTAGCCGCTATAGCGGCGTTACAAAGCAAAATGATTATCTAGTGGTAATTCAAAAATTTATTAATCAGTTGGCTTCTGCGGGATACTTCCATTTTATTTAAAATATTGTGGACGTGAGCCTTAACAGTTCCAACGGTAATATATAGTTTATCTGCAATTGCTTGGTTGCTTTCACCTTGCAAAACTAACAGCAAGACATCAACTTCTCTTTTGGTCAAGCCATAATGATCACAGAATTCGTGAACTTCTGCTTTTTGAAAAGATAAATCTTTGTTTTCATATTTTTGCACAGTATATTCACTAAGCCGCTGTTGCACCAAATTTTCTACTTGCCTGTGGGTATATTCTTCATGTTCGTGTTTTGTAATAAATAAAATAACAATAGCTAAAACAAAGTAATAACCGTCTTCAATTAAGTTGACGTGATTTTCGTAAAACGGGAATTTAACATCGATAAGTCTTTGCCATTTTGAGAAGGTACCAATTTCAATTAAAGACAATCCCAGCGCGATAAACGAACAAATATAAAATATTTGCTGATTCTGGGGCAGTTTTTTCCAGGGCAGACAAAAAAGCAGCAAAATAATGAATTGGCAGATTTGATTAGTGCTTTTACCTGCAATATACCAATCGGCTGGATTGAGGGTAGTAAGAAAAATTACTTCTAGGATTAAAGAAGTTAGCGCCAAAATATTGGCTATTGGGATCACAGGTAACTTTTTATTCATATTAGTTAGTTCGTTAAGACAGAAGATAGTGATAATATTTTCACCAAAAGTAATGGTAAATTCCACCAGCAAATACCAGTAGTTTAAGATTATTTTTCGACTGCCAACAGCAATAATGCTGCGGGTTACAAACTCATAACCTGTTTCAAAAGTACTTTCAAAAATAAAAGAGATAAATAGCCATTTCAACAGTAAAAAGAGCTTCTTTTTTGATAAGTTATAAACAACGGCGCAGTTACAAACTACGCTCATAAAAAGAAGTATGAAAATAACGTCATAGACATAAATAAAGATATCATTGCGCATCGTTAAAATAACTCCGAGTAAGAATATTGATTCAGAATTACTAATTAAACTAATGATTTACTGAACCCATCTCTTTTTAGTATACGACAATTGCATTGCATGTGTGCCAACTATCTTAACGTTTTCATAATAAGATTTGTAATTGTCTTAATTAAATTAGCGAAAATGTGCTCTTTTTATAATGCGCTTTGGTTTGTTGAAAGGATATTAAGCCAATTTTCCCAGTCCTTGCGGTATAGTTGGGCTTGTGAAAACTTCATATTAGGTGAATAAACCTTAACTGCTGCTATTTTATTATTATGGTTCATGGCATTCATAGCTGTTCCTAAGGCACTCAATTCTGAAACAGCAGCAAGTTTAACTTGCATTTGGGTAATATCGCTTAAATATTGCATTAAATATTGATTTTGAATCATCCCGCCATCAACGTTAAGTTCCCGGTTAATTTGCGGAAATAATTTTTTCAGTTCACTAATAGTGTCGCTAATTTGGTAAACTAATGAATCTAAGGTCGCTTTTACCAGTTCGTTTTTACCAGTGATAGTCGTCATTCCGACAAAAGCCGCTTTCATATCCGGTTGCCAGTAGGGTGCGCCTAGTCCAGCAAAGGCTGGGATTAAACAGGTGTGATCGTTGGGATTAGCTGCCAATGCTAAATTACTGGTTTCTTTAGGTGAACTAATCAGCTTTAAGTTATCCTTTAGCCAAGAAATGCAGGCGCCAGCGTAATTAATATTACCTTCAAGCACATAGGAAGTTTGTCCATTTAAAGACCAGGCAATCGAAGTATTAAGCTTATTTTGAATACTTCGCGGCAGATTGCTGCCAATATTGAGCATCACGGAAGAACCTGTCCCAAAGGTAACCTTAAAATCTCCTGCATTAAAACAGCCATGAGCATATAACGCAGCTTGTGAGTCACCCAGAACACTCGTGATCGGGATAGAGTGGTTAAGTAGTCCGAATAAATTCGTATTACCGAAGTGGGAATTAGAGTCAACGATTTCAGGCAGGCTTTCAATTGCGATACCAAAAATAGCTCCTAACTCTTGATCCCATTTTCCCGTATGGATGTTCATTAACTGGGTCCGGCAGGCATTTGAAGGTTCTGTTTTAAAACTCTTTTTATTAGTCAACTGGTAAATTAACCAACTGTCCATAGTCCCTAAGCAGAGATCGTCTTTTTCCTGGGCTTGAATTACTTTGGGCTCATGAAGCAGCATCCAGCCCCATTTAGCTCCGGTAAAGTAGGGCGAGAGCGCCAGGCCAGTTTTTGTTTTGACTGTTTCTGCTAATTTTGGATAAGAGATAGATTTGATCAGTTTTTCAGCACGATTGTCCTGCCAAACTATTGTGTTACAAAGGGGCGCACCTGTTTTTTTCGACCAGGCAGCTGCAGATTCACGTTGATTTGTGATTGCTAAGGCTGTCAGTTGGTCTGGTTTGACCTGCATAAGGGCAGCTTCAAAGAGCTTTTTCAAATTGGCCTTGATTTCACTTAAATCGTGGCTAATCCATCCGTTCTTGCTGACTATTTGTTTATGAGGCAAGCTGGTTTTCCAAAAAATCTGGTTATTTTGATCAATCAGAAGAACTTTTGTACTCTGCGTACTCTGATCAATTGTTAAAATATATTCTTCAGGCATAAATTACCGGCTTCTATTTAGACAAAAAACTTTTGACAGACTTCTTGATGCCGGCAGTGTCAAGTCCATAATAATGAAAGACTTCGTCCTGTGTTCCTTGAATTGCCGGTTCGTCTGGAAAGCCCAAAATTTTAAGTTTGGCATGGCCGTACTTTGCCACTTCACATGCTACGGCGGCGCCGATGCCGTTAATAACGTCATGTTCTTCTATAGTTACTAAATAATTAAATTTTTGTGCTAAGTCGGCAATCGTTTCGGTATCAAGCGGCTTGATTGAAGCAAGATCAACCACAGCAGCTTGTATGCCGTCTTTAGCCAGTTCTTTAGCGGCTTGAAGGGCAAAGTATAATGTCTCGCCAGTAGAGATTAAGCAAACGTCTTTACCGGGGAGAATTACTTTGGCCTTGCCGGGAGTGAAATGGAAGTCTTCATGGTAAACATTGTCCAGTTTACGTTTACCAATGCGCACATAAGCAGGTTTATCTGACTTAAGCAGATAATTGAATAGTGCTTTGATTTGGTATTTATCACATGGTTGGTAGACTTCTAGGTCAGGAATTGCCCGCGTAATTGCCACATCGTTAAGTGAATGGTGCGTATTGCCCAGCCAAGTGTATGAATTACCGCCAGAAATACCAATGAGTTTAACGTTATTGCGGTTAAATGCTACATCAACTTTGACTTGTTCAATTGCTCGCATGGCCAGAAATGAAGCTGGAGAAAAGACATAGGGATGCTTACCTTCATGAGCCATACCTGCGGCTACAGTTACGGCATTTTGCTCAGCTATGCCCATTTCTATGGTTCTGTCGGGATGTGCGTTAGTGAAAGGAACTAGTCCTGCCGATCCCCGAGAATCGCATGTGACCACTATTAAATCTGGATCGCTAGTAGTTGCCTCGTCGAGCGTTTTTGCAATGACTGCATTTGCAGTTAATTTTTCATCCAACTTATTCATTATTTAACGCCTCCATTTGTGCATCTAATTCCTGTAGTCCTGCTTGGTATTCAGTTGCAGTAGGAATTTTATGGTGCCAATCCGCTCTGTTTTCGGCTGCTGAAATACCTTTGCCTTTGACCGTATTAGCAATAATCAGGCGTGGCTTATTAGTGTCATTTGGTTTGGTTAAAATATTAACCACATCGCCCATATTATTGCCATTAACTTCCAAAACTTCCCAGTTGAATGCGCGGTATTTGGTACTTAGCGGGTTTGAGCGCATCACTGAATCGGTAGTGCCGGAAATTTGCAGGTCATTGTGGTCAATAATGGCCGTGAGATTGTCTAAGTTATAATTGCCAGCTGCCATTGCGGCTTCCCAAATTGATCCTTCAGCTTGTTCACCGTCACCCATTAAAACGTAAATGTGTTTGCGTGATTGCTTCATCTTAGCTGCAAGAGCGACGCCAACGCCTAAACCTAGCCCATGACCCAGTGAACCGGTATGAAATTCCATGCCTTTAACTTCGGTAGTCGGATGGCCAATATAGGGGCTGTTAAAAGTAGAGTACCTTTTTTCAAGGTCAACGCGATCTATATAACCTTTATCAGCTAAAATTTCGTACCAGATTTCAACAGCATGACCCTTACTTTGAATATACGTGTCAACATCTTTTTGACCAATATTTTCTGCGTTTTGGTTCATAACCGCATAGTATAAAGCAACTAAGATATCAGCACAGGATAAGTCAGAACCGGTGTGACCGTTTTGGTGATTATAGATTAGCTGCCACGTTCTTTTTCTTAGTGCAACAGCCTTCTTTTTTAATTCAAGAATATTCATGAAAACACCTCATTATCAAAAATAATTACTTGTAATTGCTTACACTGATAGAGTATCATGCTTATAACTAGTTTAGTTATATTGATTAGTTAGTTTAGCTTATATTAGTAAACAATAATATTGAAGAGATGATTTTTTGAACCTAAAAATGAGTGATATTGCAAAGATAGCGGGCGTTTCTAAAGCCGCTGTTTCTTTTGCTCTAAATGGCAAGCCGGGCGTAAGCGAAAAAACCAGAAAAAAGATTTTTAAGGTTATTAAAGATCAAGGTTATGAGCCGCTACGCAAACATAAAAAAGGCGGGGTTCGCAAATTAGCCAGTATCAGTCTGATTATTATTCGCGATCGAGCTGGAATGATGAATCGGAGCTATGCCAGCCTGCCCTTTTTTGATACCTTAATATCTAACTTAACGCAAAATATTGGCGGTTTTGGCGGACAAGTCCAAATTGTGCAACTGGATATCAATCACTTGCAAGATAATCTGAATGAAAATACAGCATTGCTGCAGTCTAAGGCTTCAATTGTGCTGGCAACCGATCTGAATAAAAAGCAAGTTAAGTTAATAAATCAAAAACTAAAAAATGTGATCTTTATTGATACGTATTTTAAAGATGTAAATGCCGATTTTATCTCAATTGATAATTTTCAGGGGGCATATTTAGCAGGTAAATATATTTTGGCTAAAGGCTATCGGAAAATAGGCTATGTTGCTTCTAACCATAGTATTCCCAATTTTGCGCAAAGACGGGCAGGCTTTACCCAAGCCCTAAAAGAGAAAAACATTGAAATTCCTCCGGAATTTATTTTTAGCTTAAATCCTACTGAACTTAGAGGAGCCTTGCCGCAATTTATCCATTTGAGCAAAGTTTTTCCTGAAGTGCTTTTTTGTGAAAATGATTATATGGCCCTGCGTTTGGTCAAAGAATTTACCAAAGAAAAAATTAGAGTGCCCCAAGATATAGCAATCATGGGCTTTGATGATATTTTTGAAGACACGATGGTTACGCCGGAATTAACAACGATTCACGTCCCGATAACGCAGATTGTCAGCCAAGCAATTAATCAATTACAAAACAAAGCTGCTGACCACAATTGGCTGCCCCAAAAGTGCTTTATCTCAACCAAATTGGTTAAGAGGGAATCATTATAAAAATAGTTTAGTCTAATTAAGTAAAAACAGTATTGAATGGTCTTCTAGTTTAGTTTATATTTTGCTTTGGAAGCGAATACAAATATAAAAAATTAGGAGGCTCTTTTTTAATGGTTAATAATAAAAGTTTACAAAAAATAAAAATTGGCTTTGTACCAACTAGAAGAAACATTTTCTCAGCAACAGCAGCGATTGAATTTGCAGATAAAACCCGTAAAAAATTAGATGAATTGGGAATTAACTACGTTGATATTAAAGAAGTTAATGATGATGGACTTCTTTATGATGATGACGGACTCGAAAAAATAACCCAGAAATTTAAAGCGGCGGCTATTGATGGTTTGTTTATTGCAAACGAAAATTTTGGTACCGAGTATGAAGTTGCACGTCTGGCAGCTAAATTCAACGTACCTGTTCTTTTATGGGGGCCAAAAGACGAGGCACCGGCTACCGACGGTTCAAGGAGGCGCGATACGCAATGTGGTCTATTTGCTATTGGTAAAGTTCTGCGTCACTTTAATGTTCCTTTTACCTATATTAGAAACAGCGATATTGCTGATCCGTCATTCAGCCGCGGAGTAATTGATTTTGTGAAGGTATGCAATGTTGTTAAAACTTTTAGGAATACCCGCGTTTTGCAGATAGGTCCTCGTCCCTTTGATTTTTGGTCAGTTATTGTCAATGAAGGCGAATTATTGGAAAAATTCGGTATTCAACTTTCACCAATCCCTTTAGGTGAGCTTACTTCATATATGAATGATTTAATTAAGAAAAACGATCCGCGCATTTCAGAGACTAAAGATACTTTTAGAAAATGGGCAGATATTAAAATTAAGGAAGATGATTTTACTAAAGTTGCTGCCTTGAAATTGGCTATGCAAGATAAAATGAAACAATATGGTTGCAACTGTGGCACTATTCAATGCTGGACGGAGCTGCAGCGTGAAATCGGAATTTTGCCGTATGCTTCTGAGGCTTTGCTCCAAACAGAAGGACTGCCGGTAACTTGCGAGACTGATATTAACGGGGCAATTTCAGAAGTCTTGGCAGAATCTGCTACGCTTGGGGATGAAAGAGCGTTATTTGCTGACGTTAACTGCCGCCACCCTGAAAATGAAAACGGCGAATTGCTGCAGCATCTGGGTACATTTGCTTTCCAAACGGCTAAAAACCGTCCGGTTTTGCCACCATCGCACTTTGTATTTGATTATCCCGGTTCAGCTGCTTTTCAGGCTAAAGACGGCACTTATACCTTAGTTCGTTTTGACGGTGACCACGGCAAGTATTCTATGCTGCTGGGCAATGCTAAAACTTGTGCGGGTCCGTATGAACAAGGAACTTATGCTTGGTTTGAATTTAATGATCTAAACCGTTTTGAAGCAAAATATGTCTATGGGCCTTATATTCACCATATGGCTGGCGTCCGTGCCGACGTTGTGCCAATTCTTGCTGAAGCAGGAAAGTACATTAACGTTGAGCCAGATTATTTTGACCCGATTAAAGATAAAGTTGCAGCATATTGGTACGGCGACTATGAATCAATTTTAACTGAAAAATAAAAATTACTTTTTAAAGTTAGTATTTGTTAAGGCAAGAATATTCCTATATTCTTGCTTTTTTTGTGCTCTAACGGTAACTAAACCAAAACTAAAATAAAATTTTATTATCAACTGCTATTGAAAGCGATTGCATTAACTGGGATAATGAAATTTGTGTAAGGCTCTGTATATTAAAGCCTTAAGTCAGATAAAGCTTAATACTTGTTTTTAGTGAGAGGGGGAAAACATGAGTATTAATATCTCGGTTCTTGGCAGTATCAATTTAGATACTACTTATCACATTACTCATATCCCGTTACCTGGTGAAACGCTCCAAGTAAATAAGAAAACGTATGCTGGTGGCGGGAAAGGAGCTAATCAAGCAGTGGCTGCACAGCGTAGCGGTGCTACTGTTCATTTTATCGGCGCAGTAGGCAACGATACTGCAGGAAAATTCATGCTAGAAACAATGGGCAAGGAAAACATTGATTTAGCTAACGTCGAAGTTAAAGAAAACGAGCAAACAGGGGCGGCTACAATTTTGCTTGATAAGAATGGGCAAAATAGTATTTTGGTTTATGCCGGAGCTAACAGTTTAATTAGTCATAAGCAGATAGTTAAAGCAGAAGATGTGATTGCAAAGTCTCAGTACATTATTGCGCAGTTTGAAACGCCAATTAAAGCAACTCTTGAGGCTTTTAAGATTGCTAAAAAACATGACGTGATAACTATTTTAAATCCTGCTCCAGCTGCAAAAATTAGTGATGAACTATTGGAATTAACGGACATTATTACTCCTAACGAAACAGAAAGTGCCTTTATTACAGGCATCAAAGTCAAAGACCAAAATGCAATGCACGAAACAGATATGTACTTTAAGAAAAAGGGAGTAAAAGTAACATTAATTACTTTAGGTTCGCGCGGAGTACACTGTTCGATTGGCTCTATCAGCCAATTAGTTCCTGCACACAAAGTCCATGTAGTAGATACTACGGGAGCCGGAGATACTTTCGTTGGTGCAATGGCATCCATATTAAAACCGGATTTTTCAAATATTTTTGAAGCGATTGATTATGGTCAAAAAGCTTCATCAATCACCATTGAAGTTATGGGTGCGCAACCTTCAATTCCTACCAGAGAAAAGGTTGAGCAGGTGTACGGAAAGGAAGATTAAGAAGATTAATATGAAGAAAACAGGTATTTTAAATTCTAATATCTCTCGTGTCGTGGCTGATATGGGGCACATGGATTGGCTAGGAATTGGTGATGCGGGTACGCCCGTACCGCCAGAAACAGAAAAAATTGATTTGGCAGTTTCTGCCAACCTTCCCTCATTTACGCAAGTTTTAAAAGAAGTTCTTAAAGAATTGGCTGTGCAAAAAGTTTATGTTGCTGAGGAAATTAAGAAACAGAACCCACAGCAGTTAGAAAACATTAAAGCAATTTTGCCAAACGTTGAAATTGAGTTTATTCCTCACAGTGAATTAAAGCAGGATTTACGCAGGGCAAAAGCTTTTATTCGAACAGGAGAAGAGACGCCTTTCTCAAACGTAATTCTCGAAAGTGGTGTGATTTTTTAGGAGGTGAGCCTTTTCATGAAAATTGAAATGAAAGGGATTGAAAAATCTTTTGGAACCAATAAAGTTTTACGGGGCGTGGATTTTGACGTTCATTCTGGCGAAGTCCATGCGTTAATGGGCGAAAACGGCGCCGGCAAGTCTACTTTAATGAATATTTTAACTGGCTTACTAAGAAAAGACGCGGGTTCAATTAAAGTTGATGACCACGACACTACCTACGCCAGCGCATTAGACGCGGAACATCATGGCATTAGTTTTATTCACCAAGAAATGAACAACTTTGCCGAAATGAGCGTTGTCGATAATATGTTTTTGAATAAAGAAATTAAAACTAAGCTGGGCCTAGTTGATCAAAAGAAAATGAGAAAAGAAGCCCAGCAATATTTGGTGAATTTGGGTTCAGACATTGATGTTGACAGTAAAATGGGCGACTTGACTGTAGGTCAGCAGCAAATGGTGGAAATAGCTAAGTCTCTGATGATTAACGCCAAAATAATTATTATGGACGAGCCTACTGCCGCACTGACTGAGAATGAAACTGCTATTTTATTCAAAACAATTAGAGAATTAAAGTCCAATAACGTCGGCTTTATTTACATCTCGCACAGAATGGAAGAACTTTGGCAAATATGTGACCGGGTAACAGTTATGCGTGATGGCTTATCAGTCAACACTTATCAGACCAAAGACGTTGCCGAAAATCAAATTGTTCACGACATGGTAGGGCGTGACATTGGTGACTATTACCCTGGCCGCCACCCGCATTTGGGAGAAGTGGCATTAAAAGCTGAACATTTATCAGGAGAAAAGTTTCACGATATCAGTTTTGAAGTCCACGAAGGAGAAATTTTAGGATTTTCCGGCTTGATGGGAGCTGGCAGAACGGAAACCATGAGAGCCTTATTTGGAATTGACAAATTAAGCTCCGGTAAAATCTATGTCGCTGGCAAGGAAACAAAACTAACCAGTCCCAGCGTCTCCATTAAAAAGGGCATTGGCTTTTTAACTGAAGATAGAAAAAATGAGGGTCTGATTACTGAACAATCTTTAGAAGATAATATTGCCCTGCCAAGTATTGATACTTTCCGTAAGCATGGCATTATTGACAAAAAAGCAGAGGATAAATTTGCTGATATGCTGACTAAGCGGCTAACAGTGAAGGCTAATAATGCGCAAGTAACGGCCGGCAGCTTGTCAGGCGGTAACCAGCAAAAGGTTGTTTTAGCTAAATGGGTTGGCAGCGGCTCCAAGATTTTAATTTTGGATGAACCAACTCGTGGAGTTGACGTAGGTGCCAAGAAAGAAATTTATGAACTGATGAATCAGTTAACCGACAGACACGTAGCCATCATAATGATTTCTAGTGACCTGCCTGAAGTTCTTAGTATGAGTGATCGTATTGAAGTGCTATATGAAGGTAAACAAATGGGCGTCATTAATGCCCAAGGTGCAACTCAAGAACAAGTGATGAAATTAGCTACAGGAGGAAAGTAGAATGGACAAGGCAAAAACAACAAAAAAGAAATTTGATTTTACGAAATACATGGCGCTCGTGGCTTTAATAATTTTAGTAATTATTATTACAGTTTTAAACCCTCAATTTATTGCGCCAAATAACTTATTAAATTTGCTTCGTCAAGCATCGGTCAACGCTCTAATCGCCTTTGGAATGACATTTGTTATTCTTACTTCCGGTATTGATTTATCTGTCGGTTCTATTTTGGCTTTTACAGGTGCTATCAGTGCCAGCTTGATTCTAGGAGGCACACCTGCTTGGCTTGCCGCATTAATTGGCCTTGCAATCGGAGCTTTATTGGGGGCACTCAATGGTGTATTCATCACCTGGGGCAAAGTTACCCCCTTTATTGCCACCTTGGCTACTATGACTATTTGGCGCGGTGCCACATATGTCTTCACAGGTGGCAATCCTATTACTGGCGGTAAAATGAATACCAGCTTTTTCTTCCAATTTGTAGGGCAAGGCTATTTATTTGGTATTCCATTTCCAGTAATTATTACTCTGATTGCATTTATTATTTGCTACGTTCTACTTCATAAAACTGCTTTTGGTCGTAAGACCTTCGCGTTAGGCGGCAACGAAAAAGCTGCGTTTGTGGCTGGTGTTAAAACTAAGAAATTATTGATTATTATCTACACGATTTCTGGTTTATTTGCGGCTTTGGCTGGCTTTATACTAACTTCAAGATTAGGCTCAGCCCAGCCCGATGCAGGTATGTCTTATGAAATGGACGCTATTGCTTCCACTGTTATTGGTGGTGCCAGCCTGATGGGCGGTAAAGGAAGAATGGCAGGGACTCTCGTGGGTGCTTTGTTAATTGCTTCTTTAAGCAATGGTATGAATTTACTCGGGATTAATAGTTTCTATCAACAAATTGTTAAAGGTGTCGTAATTTTAATTGCGGTTATGATTGATTCCCAAACACAAAAGAACAGGGAATAAAATTATTTTTAGAGGAGAAATAATGATGAATATTAAAAATTTTTCCAAACGATTGATGAAAATTGCTACTGCAGCTTCTGTCTTGCTTTTAGCAGGGGGAATACTTGCGGGCTGTGGTTCCACAGGCTTAAGCAACAGTTCGGGTTCGTCTTCTAAAGTAGAAAAGAAGGCACCAAAAGATTTAAAAATTGGTGTGTCTATCTCAACATTGACTAACCCCGCATTTGTTAATTTAAAGAATGTTATTAGTGACTATGCTAAAAAGCATGGTTCAAAAGTCATCATCGATGACGCAAATAATGATACTTCAAAGCAAAATAACGACGTTGAAGATTTAATCACACAAAAGGTAGATGCCTTAATTATCAACCCTTGTGATTCTTCAGCTATTTCTACAGTAGTTAAAAAAGCTAATGATGCTAAAATTCCTGTAATCTGTGTTGACCGTAGTGCTGACTCCGGTAAAGTAGTTTCAACAGTTGCTTCTGACAATATTGCCGGAGGTAAAAAAGCTGCTAATTGGTTAATTGAAAAATTAGGCGAAAATGCTAAAATTGCTGAAATTCAAGGAATTCCTGGAGCTTCTGCCACACGTGAACGTGGTAAAGGTTTTGATAGTATTGGTGATAAGAAATTAAATATTGTGACTAAGCAGACCGCTCAGTTTGACCGTGCCAAGGCCCTGACCGTTACCGAAAACATTTTACAAGCTCATAGCGATATTAAAGGTATTTTTGCCCAAAACGACGAAGAAGCAGTTGGTGCAGCTCGAGCTGTTAAAGCTGCTAACAAGAAAATAACTATCATTGGTTTTGATGGTACTCTTGCCAGCTTGAATTTAATTCAAAAGGGTCAAATTACGGCTACTGTTGGTCAGCAATGGAATAAGATAGGTCAAGAATCTGTCCAAAAGGTTTACGATCACTACCAGAATAAGAAGGTTCCTAAGAACGACAAGGTAGCAGTCAAGATTATTACTAAGAATAATGTAGCTTCATTTAAGAAGCAAGTTTACAACAAATAATAAAACCAATTGTTGATAGATTATTAATAAAAACGAATAGGAACTTAAAGTCTAACTTTAAGCTCCTATTTTATTTAATATGTCGAATTTCTCTTAATAGGAATGACGTTAATAATACTATTTTGGCTAGATTTCTTTCCATTGATTAAATCTAATAATCGCTTTGCTGCAGTTTGACCAATCAATTTTGGCTGTTGATCAATTGTAGAAATTGTAGGCGTAGTATATTCGCATAGCACGTTATTATCATAGCCTATAAGTTGAAAATCAGCTGGGATTTTAAGATTACGCCGTTGAGCTTCCTTAATAATTTCCGCAGCATAGATATCATTAACTGCAATTACAGCGTCAAACCGATTGCTTTTCTTTAAGACTTCTTGCGCAGCTTTCTCAGGATCGGTTTCGGAAACCTTTTTAAGCATGTAGGGAATATTAAGCTTGTTTAGCTCGTTAACTAGTGACTCTACTCTTTCCCTTACTGTTGGCAATCTCAGCGGCCAATGCTGAATCATTACCCTAGTTGCCTGATTTTGCAATAGAGAAATACAGTCTTTGCCACCTTTGATGTTGTCTGAAACTATGCGGGCAACATTATCATCAATATTAGCGCTATCATACATTACAAGAGGTGTTGCCAGGTTTAAAGTAGCTGGCATATCAAAAGCGGCAGTGATAATGCCGTCAATATTATTTTTTTGGAACTCGTTAATAAAATTCAAATAGTTTTTTTTATTTGAATTGGCACTAAAAGAAATTAGCGCAGAATAGCCTTTTTTTTGCAGAACAGATTGAATGCCGTCAATAATTTGGGCATAAAAACGGTTGTTTAGGTCGGGGATGATGATGCCAATCATCCGCGATTTTTTTTGGTATAAAGTTCGTGCTACTTGATTAGGCTGATAATTTATTTCTTTGATAACTCGTTCGACTTTTTTTCTAGTAGCAGGGCTGACGTTAGGCGAATCATTAATAATTCGAGAAACAGTAGCTACAGAAACTCCGGCTAATTTAGCTACATCTTTAATAGTAGACATGATTGATCCTTTTTTAATTACTGTAATGGGTTACATTTTTATTATAACTCATAAATTAATTTATACTATTTTAGTCATAGTTAAGTAAATCGCTATTGCTTTGTAACCGGTTACAAGATAATATAAAAATGTAAATCAACGTCAAACCTAATACTTTAGAAAGGAGTTTAATTATGAACGTTGAAAATTTGCGGGAGAAAAATAAGGGTAACTGGAAACTCAAAGTAGGAATTTTGGGGATCTCACTTTTTTTGCAGGTTGCTGGTTCTAACCTGGCGGCGATACCTCTAATTGCCAAATCTTTTCCCCATGAATCTGTGACTTCGGTGCAGGCATTATTTACTATTCCATCATTCACAATCATGTTGTTCATCTTGTTCAGCAATGCTGTCATTAAGTGGTTTGGTAAAAGAAATACCGTAATCATAGGCATGATTGTAGCTGTAATTGGTGGTATTATTCCGTTTTTTGTTAATAATTTTACTATTATTGTGATTAGCCGTTTGCTGGTTGGAGCAGGTATAGGGCTGTTTACATCTCTTGCCGTTTCTTTAATTGGCGACTGCTTTAGCGGTGAAGAACAGAAGACTTTAATTGGTATTCAAGGAGCTATGGGGACTCTGGGTAACAGCTCGATGACCTTTGTTTCCGGCTTGCTTTTGGGGATCAAATGGCAAGCAACCTTCTTGTACTTTTTAATTATAATTCCATTCTTAGTTCTCTTTATGATGGGTTACACACCAAAAATGGAGCAGGAAACGACTGTTGAAGGGCAAAGTGCTGCAGTGAATAATACCCAAACGAAAAAGCACGTTAAAATACCCGGTTTAATATATGTTGCCTTTTTGATGCTGTTTCTATTCTTTTCAGCTTTTATGGTTGAAGCTACAGCTTCGGCTTTAGTTATTGAACAGAATCATCTTGCCAATCAGGGTGCACTTTCTACAGAAATCGCAATCGCGGGCCTAATTGGCGCAGTGATTTCTATGGCATATTCCAAAATCTTTAAGATGTTAAAGCACTTTACCCCGGCAGTAGCAGTTGCCTGTGGTGCGGTTGGTTTTATTGTTTGCTCAAAAGCAGGCAATATGGCTATTTTCTTTATCGGTTTACTATTAATGATGATTGCCAACTTAATTATCCCTTATGTTTATGACACAATCTTGGGAGAAGTTGACGGCTCAATCAGTAATATGATTATTTCAATTGCGCAAGTCTGTAATAATTTAGGTGCATTTGCTTCTCCTTATGTTATTTCGATCTTATGCAAAATAACGGGCTTAAGTACGGCAGTTGATCAAATGAAGATTAGTGCAGGTATATTAGGCATAATAGCAGTTGTCTTTGTAATAATGGCAATTCTTAGAAGTAAAAAAGGCAGTAATAAAGCTAGAAATGTGGCGTAGCTTAAAGAGGGGAGTTATTTAAAATGACGACAATTGAAAAGTGGCACAGATATGAATTAGCCCTAGATGGACCAAAAAATGGTAATCCGTTTAGAGATGTCAACTTGACTGGAACGATCAACCATAACAATCACTTTGTCACCGTTGACGGTTTTTATGATGGCAATGGTATTTACAAGATTAGGTATATGCCGGAACAAGTGGGCGAATATACCCTGACTACAGCTTCTAATATACCTGCTCTTGATAAAAAAGAGATTCATTTTACAGTTGCAAACGCTGAAGGCAATAATCATGGTCCGGTTCGGGTTGCCGGTAAAACTCATTTCGCCTATGCGGACGGCACAGGTTTTATTCCGTTTGGCACTACAGCTTATGCTTGGACTGTTCAACCAGCAAATATCCAAAAGCAGACTATTCAAACTTTAAAGGAGAATAGTTTCAATAAAATTAGGATGCTGGTTTTTCCGAAAAGCTATGACTATAACAATAATGAACCGGAAATTTATCCATTCGCAGGTCAGCCTAATGTTAAGCGCGGAGGAACTGATTGGGTCTTTGATGGTGCCAATACAGGCTTTGATTTTACCCGTCCAGTGCCCCAGTACTTCCAAAACCTGGAGAATAATATTGACAAGCTGGATGAGCTGGGAATAGAAGCTGATCTGATTTTATTCAGCCCCTATGACCGCTGGGGCTTTGCCCGTATGGGGCTGAAGAATAACTTAGAATATGTAAAATATATAGTTGCCCGTTTGGCATCGTATAAGAATGTTTGGTGGTCGTTAGCCAATGAGTACGATTTAATGGATATGTGTGGACAAATTCCGCTAAAAGATTGGGATGTAATCGGACAGTATGTTTGTGAAAAAGATCCGTCTAACCACTTGGAATCAATCCATAACTTTTATGATCCCCCTCAGCATAAAGACACAATTAAAAATTGGTATGATCATACTAAGCCGTGGATCACGCACTTAAGTATCCAAACTGATAATTTATTCATGGTGCCTAAATGGATTGCTGAATACCAAAAGCCGGTAGTGGTTGATGAATGTCGCTATGAAGGCAATATTGAATTTGGCTGGGGTGATAATACGGCTCAAGGAATGATGGACAGCTTCTGGCGGGTCATCTTGCGTGGTGGAGGTTGTACACACGGCGAAACTTATATTGACAAGCCTAATACTGACCGACCGATCTGGTGGGCACATGGAGGTAAATTATACGGAGAAAGTCAAAAGAAAATTAATTTCTTAAATGATTTGCTCCAAGATAACGGTTTTAGCTGGGTAAAGCCTCAAGCTACATCCGGTCCCCACTGGGATTATGCGGTTGGTTCAAATCCTAAAGAAGATAAATGGCTGGTTTACTTTGGCGACAATGGGTCTGAATTTGTTATCTTGGACTTTTTACCTGAAAACAAGAAATATACTGCCAAATTAATTAACGCTTGGGCAGAAACAACACAAGACTTTGCGGCTGAAATTACTAACAAAGACAAATTTCATCTTCCAAGAAAACCGTACCAAGTCTTACTTTTAACTGAAAAACGTTAAAGAAAATGAAGTTGAATGCATAAAATGCGACCACAATGTGATCGCATTTTTGTTTGGGCAAAAATAGCTTTAGGTTTAGAATAGAATAAAAAGAGGCTAAAATCATGGAAAATCTCAAAATCGTTCAGGGTGACATTACCAAATTAACTATCGATGCAATTGTCAATGCCGCAAATAAATCGCTTCTTGGCGGCTTAGGCGTTGATGGTGCAATTCACCGTGCGGCAGGACCCAAATTATTAGCTGAATGTCGTCAATTGCATGGTTGCGAGACCGGACAAGCTAAAATTACTAATGGTTATCAATTACCGGCAAAGTATGTCATTCATACTGTGGGCCCCATTTATTCAGGTTCTAACCAAGACGATGAGTTACTAAGAAACTGCTATTTAAATTCTTTAAATTTAGCTAAAAGCCGCGGATTACACAGTATTGCTTTTCCCGCCATTTCTACGGGAGCTTATGGTTTTCCTGCATCACGGGCAGCTCACATTGCTTTTGCGGCTGTCAAAAATTGGCTGGAACAGAACGCCGACTATCAAATGAAGATTATTATGTGTGCGTTTGATTCTAAAACTGCTCAGCTTTATCGTCAAGAGCTGGCAGAATAGTCAATTTAATGTTGCTGTAAATATACTAAGAGGACCAGTTTTACTCAAAATGATGAAAACTGGTCCTCTTAATTATTAGCAAAAGTAATAAAGTAATTTATTTATCTTTTTTAGTGAGCAATGGCTTTATTGGCTGTTTTTCGTTTTGCGGTACTATTTGCACGTAAACATTTACGCCTTTATTTAGTAAACGCTCGAAGCATTCGTCTTCTGCCGGGCTGGTAGAGATGTATTGGTATAGGGTGCTGCGACCATCTTTTGCTCCCATACCTCCCAAGTCAACGTCTGTAATGTCAATACCATGATCAACCATATATTCGATAGTTTCAGGAACCTTAACCAAGATAATGGTCGGAGCTTCCAGTGGTTGTGAAAAGAATGTGACGCCGTCTTCTTTATTAAATATGCCAATACCAATATCTTCGGGTACCGCCTGCTCAAAAACGTTGATCATAAAGTCATTATTTGATGTTGCGTCATCCACAATAACAACGTTTTGTGCTCCGGTTTCTTTGAGCCACTTGGTCATGACTTGACCATGAATTAAACGGTCATCAATTCTAGTTAAGACTAAGTTTTGCATGATGTGTTCCTCCTAATTTACTATTTTGAATACCCCAGTTTTCATTATTTAAACAGATATTGAGCAAATCGCTAATCGAACTTTTTGCTGTTCTACTAGTAACAATGCTTAAAAGCATAGGCACATTAACCCCAGTAACTATTTCTAAATTATATTTTTGTTTTAAATACATTGCCGTATTAAAAGGCGTACCACCCTTTAAATCTACCAGTACTAATGTAGGTTGGTCATTTTGCGATTTTAGTACTTGTTCAAAATTATCCCTATAATTATCAGGATCTTGACCGGGTTTAAAAGAAATTGTTTCCAAGTAGTCTGTTTTTCCGGCAATCATTTCCACGGTCTGTTTCAACCCTAAACAAAATTGACCATGACTAGCTAAAATAATTTGTATCAAATTAATTCTCCTTTAAATAGTTGCCAAGATGCCCAAGTAAGAACATAAAATACCTATTACAAAAATGCCGACAACAATAATACTTGCGTTAACTTTCTTTCTTAAAAGCCACCATACTAACAGAGTAATTAATAGTGGAATTAAACCGGGTGCTAACTGATTAAATAAGGACTGCATCTTAATTACGCTTTGACCTACATGCCAAATTAATGGTGTTTTAATTGTTACTCTCGTGGCTGCCATAGTGCCGACAACCATTAAACCTACAATTGAAAACGCATTTGTGACTTTATCAAGCAAGCCACTCTTTAGAATGGATACAACTGAAGCCTTACCTTTTTTATAACCATACATAAACATCAAATAACCAATAGAATAGATGATCAATTCGAATACGACAGTGAACATAATTGGACCAAAGTAATTACGCTCTAGTGCCATAGTGGCTCCAATACTTGCCAAAATTGGGAAGATTATACCCTGCTGTACTGTGTCACCAATACCTGCTGCGGGTCCCATTAATCCTGTACGAACACCGTTAATATCCTCAGCGCTCACATTCGCACCGTTTGCACGTGCTTCTTCCATCGAAAGTGCAATACCGTGAATAACAGGTCCAACCATGTGTGGTTCAGTGTTAAAGAATACCATGTACTTTTTAAGTTCGTCTGCCTGTTTGTTTTGCGGATATAATTTTCTGATAGGGTAGATCATCATGTTGGTTAAACCCAAAGCCTGCAGCCTTTCATAGTTATAGCAGGCCTCGTCTGATTGCTCCCATAGCCAAGTTTTAACTAAGTCGCTATGGGTCAATTTAATTTTATAGTTTAATGGGGAAATGTCTTGAGCAATACTAGTACTATCAGCTGCAGCAGGAGTTACAGTTTGTGGTGCTCCTGTTCTATTTTGCAAAGTTAGTCTATTAACCTTTTTCTTTGCCGGTGCAGCATTAGTAGCGGTAGTTCTGAACTTTTCATTGATGTAAAGTAGGTAGGCTAATAAACCCGCGAAAATAGCAACAGCCATAATTTGCAGTTTAAGATAAGCGGTCAAGAAGAAACCAATAAAGAAGTATGGTACTAGTGATTTCTTACCTAAGTAATTAAGTAACATTGCGATACCTAGAGCAGGCATGATGGCACCAACGACTTCAAGTGCAGTGGTTAAGCTCTTAGGAATCATGCGTAACATGCTTTGTGCCCAACCTTTGCCAAAATATACTAGACAAAAGGCAGGAATACCGTAGACAATCAGTGACACAATGAATGAAGGTACATAATTTAAGAACCTGATAGCTTTAACATTGCCCTTAGCCAATTCGGCATCAGCTCTGTGAACCCAAAATGAGTTAACGCTTTGGTAGATTTCTACCATTAGAAGTCCGATTAATGAGAAAGGTACAGCAAAGGTAACTGCTAATTTAGGATTTGCTCCGGAAAGGATGGTTAATGCGGTACCGAAAATACCGGCAACCATAGTGTTACTCGGCATTACACCACCAGTATTGATCCAGCCCAGATAAACCAGCTGGATAGTGGCACCGGATAGCATTCCCAGCATTGGATTACCCATAAAAATACCTACTAAAAGGCCGGTGGTCAATGGATAAGTTAAACATCTTGTTATTGGGGCAAAAAACCACCATTGGGAAATAATAGCGAGTAAAGCTACTAACAACGCAGATAAAAACATTTTAACGCCTCAACTTTCTTATTTTCAGTAGCTTATAAAATGGAGAATCCCAGCGCTTTAACATCCTTGTTAAAGTCTTGGACTGTCTGTAAGGAACGCTCTTTAGGAGAAGTTCCAATTAGTGGGAATTTGGCAATAACGGGTGCGGTGCACGTAATAATGTCACAGCCACATTCTTCGGCTTGAAAAATATTAAGTACTTCGCGGCAGCTTGCCCACAACAGCCAGCCATTACCATTTTCATGACACAGTTTTGCCGCTTCTTTCATTAACGGCATTGGATCGATGCCAGTATCTGCCAAACGACCGGCAAAAATTGAGAGAATATTCTGCGAGCCGGGTTTTAATGCCGCTAATACATCTTTAGTCTGCTCTAATGTAAACATTGCGGTAACGTTTAACTTAATTCCTTCCGCGGATAATTTCTTAATTAAAGGCACAGAAGATTCACCTTTGGTATTGGTAATTGGTATTTTTACAAAAACGTTCTCGCCTAAAGCTGAAATTTTTCGAGCTTCCTTGGCCATTGTGTCAAAATCATCGCTGAAAACCTCAAATGAAATAGGCAGACCAGTTACTTTTGCTAATACTTCTTTAGCAAAACTAAGATAGTCAGTGACGCCGGCTTTTTTCATTAATGAGGGGTTAGTAGTAAATCCTTTAACTACACCACTTTCTTTGGCCTTAACCATGTCACTGATTACAGCACCGTCAGCATAAATTTGCACATTTAAATCGTTAATTTTCACGCTTTTTCTCCTCCTGCTTTGATAACAAAAAATGCGGTAACGTTTGCGCAAACAGTAAAAATTATAGGCCTAATTTAAAGGCCTTAAAGTTAATTAATGCAAGCGTTTCCGCTAACTACATTTTTATTGTATAATGTTGTTGACAAGATGTAAAGTAAAATTGGAAAAATAAAAATAGAATTTAAATTAGGATAAATTGCAGAATGGCAGTAAAATCAATTAAAGATATTGCTCGTTTAAGTGGCTTTTCAGTTTCAACAGTTTCGCGAGTGTTAAATAATACGGGCAGGTTTTCTGATCAAACCAGGGATAAAATTTTAAAAATAGCTAAGGAAAATCACTATTCACAGAATATAATTGCTAAAGGGATGCGTAAGGGTAGCCTTGCAATAATTGGTATTTTGGTACCCGATATTACTAACGCTTATTATGCTGCTATAGTAAAAAAATGTGAGCAATATTTTTTTGAAAAAGATTATTTAACTATTGTGTGCAATACAGAAAGAAATGCGGAAATAGAAGAAAAATATATCGCGAAGTTGAGTAATCATATAGTTGATGGGCTAGTGGTTATCTCTACTCAAAGAGCAATAAGCAAAAACCGGGCAGATTTACCTACGGTATTTATAGATCGGTCACCCAAACTAAGTAACAACACAATTACAGCTTCTTCTGACAATTACGCGGGTGCAGTGATAGCCGCTAACCATTTGGTTGATAGAGGTTGTTATCCTATTATGCTTACAAACAAAAATAATGAATTTTCCAGTAATAAGAGCCGTATTCTGGGTTTCACGCAAACGGTCAAAAGCCGCGGCATAAATAAACCAATAATTATTAATTCTAAAACTAATTCAGACGAGATTTATCTAGTCAAAGATAAAATATTTAAGCAGATAAAAAAGCTACTTAAAGAACATCAAAAACTGGGTATTTTTGCCATCAATGATAATGTGGCAAGTTATATTTATCAGGCCGCAATAGGTGAGGGGATTAGAGTACCGGAGCAATTGAGTATAGTTGGTTTTGACGATACCCCAGTGGCCAGCAAGCTGCAATTAACCACAATTAGGCAGAATACTTCAGAGATTGCCCGGGTTTCATCTACCAATTTATTAAAAATACTGAAAAGAGAAGACATTTTAGAACATAAATTTACTATTCCGGTTTCATTAGTGAAAAGAAAAACGACCTAGTACAAATATAACTAAAAAGGTTCCCAGAAAATATTTTCTGAGAATCTTTTGCTAATTATTGAAAACAATTTTTAAGGCGTTGTTTATGATACATGATGATATTAATACTTTTTTTGAGTATTAATTTTATTTTGATACTTGAGAAAGTTGTCGTAATGCTCTTGGGTGATTTTACCATTTTTAAGTGCTTCTTTGACAGCTCACTTTACAATATTTATTAATCTAATATTAATTTATACGTCCAATTGTTTAATACATGTTTTAATAATAGCACTGCAGTAAACATTTGCAATTAAACCATTTATGCTAAATAAAATTGAATAAAAATGAAAAAGATCATATTATTAATTGAAAACATTAATAAAAAATAAGTTTTAGGAGGAATATGCCCTTATTCAAATATTTTAAAAGAGCTAAGTGGCAATTTAGTATAGTAATTGCCCTAACTGTTATTAATTCCGGCTTTTCAACACTTGCAGGAATTGCTAGTGCAAATGCCCTAACTCAGGTCACCAAACTGCATGCCCAACTGTTTTTTATTTGGGTCACAATTATGGCTGCTGCCTATGTCATGTACGCGAACTTTACCTATTTAATTTCGGTCAATCAAACAAAATTGAAGCAGCAAATTGATCTGCTGATTCGGCAGGATGTGGCCCAAAAGTTGTCACAGTCGGATTATCAGTCTTTTCATCAGCAAACCACTGCTACCTACGCCTCATGGCTAACCAATGATATTAATACGATCAATGAATTTGGTGTCAACGATTTGATGATGATTGTACAACAAATTAGCGAAATCTTGTTGGGAGCAGTCACTTTAGCGTATTTTCAGGTCAGTTTACTTGCTACTGTTGTTATCTTAACTACAATTATGGCGGTAGTGCCTAATTTGTTTTCAAAATGGTTATCTAAACGTTCACTTGAACTCTCCCATGCGCAAGAACGGTTGGTTAATAAAATTAATGATGTCCTGAATGGCTTCAATACCTTATTTTTAGCAAATTTACCACAAGTAATTGTTAAAAGAATTAATCAAGGATCTGCAGATGTCCGAAAAAATGCTGTTGATTACGTTAAGGCGGCTGGCTTTACCCAAGCCTTTACCAATTGCATTGCCTATTTAAGTCAAGTGATTGTTTTAGCTCAAAGCGGTTATTTAATTTTGCGGCATCTTACTCCAGTGGGAACTATAAGCGGCGCGCAATATTTTGCCGGTACAATTTTTGCCGAATTGAGTGGCATCAGCTTTAATTGGCAGGAATTTAAATCACTTAAACCAATTATGGATAAGCTGGCAAATATTAAAACGACCACGCAGCCTGAACAGAAGCAAGAAATTTCTGCTAAACATATTCAAATTAAGAACCTTTCGTATACTTATAAGGAAAAGAGGCAACCAATTTTAGATAACCTGAATTTGACTATTGCAGAAGGGAAAAAATACCTCTTACTCGGTGATTCAGCTGCAGGTAAATCAACGCTGCTTAATATTATTAGTGGCTTGTTATAAAATTATACCGGTACGATCAAATTGGGTGGCATAGACTATGCTAAAATTTCTGACACTCAGCTGCATCAAATAATTTCTTATGTCGAACAAACACCCTATATTTTTACGGCTAGTTTAAAGTGGAATTTAACTTTGGGGCAAGAGGTTGCTCCTGCAAAGCTAAAACAGGTCATTACAGCGTGTGGCATTGATCAAATAATTGCTCATTTACCTGCTGGTATCAACACGATACTGGCAAACCAGGGGACTAATCTATCTGGTGGGCAGAAGCAGAGAATTGCGCTTGCACGAGCGCTTTTGCGTGATACGCCCGTATATCTTTTTGATGAGGCGACCTCGTCATTAGACAAGGCTGCCAGCATTTCGTTAGAAAAACTGATTTTAACGCTGAAGAATAAAACCATTGTTTTAGTAACACACCATTTACAAAAAGAAACAGCCGACTTATTTGACGAAAATATCGTATTGGACAAATAAAAAAAGTCGTATTTGAGTTTAAATTCAAATACGGCTTTTATTTGGTTACTTCATGAACTACATCATTAGCAAATAATTTTAATACCTAATAGCTGGTATTATTTTACAAGTTGTAGAACTTTGCGGTGTAATTTTTGGCTTAATTTAAAGACCTAAGTCTGCAATTAATTGCAGTGCCTCTTTATCATCACCAAGCTGCATGAGGGCGTCTTTTAGGCATAACATTGGCTTACCGTCACGGTCGGGCGTTGTTTGGGCATGAGCCAAAGAACTGAGAATGGCTTCGTGCACAATATCTACCGTAATTCTGAAGTAGCGGTCAATTTTGTCATCAGTAATTGCCTGGATTGTACTCAACTCGTGTTCAGGGAAATGACTTACCCGGTTAGCAGTAGAGAAAGCTAGAGTAATCTCGCCACTACCGTTGCCGCTAAATGAGCCACTGCGAGTGATACCGATACCGGAGCGTTTGGCAATGCGTTTTAATTGTCTCGAGTTAAACGGGATATCGGTAGCAATTATTGTGATGATACTGCCTTTTTCCTTAGTGTCCTTGTTATCCACAAATTTTTTACCAATAGCATGACCATAAATGTTCAAATCAGCACTAAGACCAAAATTAGACATGACTAGCGCGCCCATTGTAAAGGTCTTACCGTCAATTTCGACTTGTCTTGAAGCAGAACCAATGCCGCCCTTAAGTTCGTAGCAGCGCATGCCCGTGCCACCGCCAACTCCGCCTTCAGCAAAATCTGTACTAGCGGCTGCAAAAGCATCATTCACATCGTCTTCAGTGACACCTAAATCGCGAATATGGTTAATCGAACTGTCATTGCACTCCATGATGATCGGATTGACACTGCCAGTGGAAAGACCAATTTCTGGATTTTCAGCCAACATTCTCTTAACTAAAGCCGTTGATGCGGTACCAACGCTGAGAGTATTGGTTAAAACTAGTGGTGTTTCAATTGTGCCCAGTTCGTTAACCTGAACGAGTCCTGTGCTTTTGCCAAAGCCATTGATAACGTGTGCAGCGGCTGGCATTTTTTCCCGGAAGATATTATCTGGGCAGGGGTTGACCACAGTAACACCAGTTCTGAGTCTATCAGTAACAACTGTTTTATGCCCGACAGTAACACCGGCAACATCTGTAATTAAATTTTTTGGTCCTGGCTTAGTATCGCTAAGCGCAAATAAAAGTGGTTTATTAAGTCCCATTTTTACTCCTTTTGCTTAAAAAATATTCTTCTTTAATTAAAACGGTTCAGTTATTTTTATGCAAGACAAAAAATTCCAGCGTAAATTGACGGAGCTTTTTCATACTATTGTAATCAATCTTTTTTCTTTTTGCTAAAACAGTTGCTAAATAGACTGCCAATTACTGCCATGAAGCCCAATAAAAGCATTGTTATCTGGGAATGCTTATTGGCACCGGTTTGTGGCAATTTTTCATGGCGACCATTGTCAGTGAACAGCACTGACTTGGTGGAGTCAGGATCACTTTCAGCTGGTTTAAAAATGGTATAGTTCTCAGTAATACCGTTTGAAGTAGAGTTATTTTTATTTTGATGAGGATTTTTAGCCTTGCTTTGAGTTTGACTAGCCGAGTTGGTCGAACTATTTTGATCGCTATGCTCAGGGCTGGTATTAGCTTGAGATTCATCTTTAACATAGGTATAGGTTACGCTTTGCGGTGCAGTGCCAAAAAAGCTGGTGGCATTTTCAGGCCTGACTTTTAAGGTATAACCCGGTATCGCCTTAGCACCAGTGGTGTAGCCATCACCCACATTACCTTGTAATATGGTTTCAGGTGCAATTTGATTGCCGTTTTCATCTTGATAAGAGACTGTAACATCTGCAGCTTTAATTGGTGTGGTGGTAGAGGTAGATTCGGGGTCAACAGAATAAATAAATTTGACATTCTGCTGTTGATCAGTGAAAACCCCAGTGGCATTATCTGGGACTTCCTTTACGATATATCCCGGAATTGTTTTAGGTGTCACCTTATAATCATCGCCAATTTTGCCCTTCAAACTAATATCAGGTGTAAGTGATCTTTTACTAGTATCCAAGTAAGAAACAGTAATAGGACTACCTGGTCGAATATAAGTGTCGCCAAGAATGTCGCGGGCATGGGCAATTAAGTCTTCAGACAGATATTTATTGTTTGCTTGTGGTGCATCTTCTTTTCCATTGCCGATATTGACCCAAGTTCCTGAAGTGTTAAGATTTGTCTCATTAATATATGTACTTTTACCTAGTTTAAGGGTGTTTAATTTAGCAAGTCCGTCTAACATATAACCTTTATCAATATTAGGGTCTATGATAAAACTCCTGAGATCAAGTTCTTTTAAGCTACTACAATTATTAAACATTCCCATCATATCGTTCACTTTAGAGGTGTCAAACGATGATAAGTCTAACTTGGTTAAACTGGAACAATCTTCAAAAACTCTTATCATGCTGGTAACATTACTAGTATTAAACTTACTAAGATCTAAAGCAGTTAAACTAGAGCACCCACTAAACATGAATTTCATACTGCTTGCATTGGCTATTGTGAAATCAGGTGAAAACTTAATGTTCTGTAAATTTTCACAACCTTGAAACATACCTTCTACATATTGTGTATTGGTGGTATCAAAGCTGGACAAATCCAGATTAGTCAATTTACCGCAATCTTCAAACATATAAAGCATATTAGTAACTTTGGGAGTCTGTAAATCACCAATGCCATCTATGCTGGTTAAATTTTGGCAATTCGCAAACATGTACCGCATATCACTGGTAGCAGATGTATCCAGATTTTCCAAACCAGTGATTTTAGTTAAATTAGTTAAGTCTTTAAACATTTCAGAAGCTGAGCCAATCTTTAGTTGACCTGTAAATTTAACTTCTTGCACATCGTCACTATTAATGCCGTTAATGTGAGCTAAAGACCCCGGTTGATCCACACTGCCACTTGGGATGGTAATGACATGATTATTGTAGCTAACATCGAGATTGCCCCACTTGAAACTAGTGGCACTTTGAGTATGCAGTTCTGAATCTTTAGGTGGCAAGTTTTTTGGAGAAATAACTTCCTGCTTGGTATCAGTTTTAGCGATAGCAAGATTATCTTTGTTATTGTTTTGACCTGTTGTGGTCGGCGATTTTGTTACAGAAGTCGATGAAGGCACTATTTCGTCTGCTTTGGTTGTTTGGGGGGATATAGCTAATAAACTTAAGGCTGCAGCAGCAACACTAAAGTATATTATTGAAGCTTCTGTTCGATTAGAATCTTTTTTCTTACTCATATTACTATTCTTTCTTAAATGATAAAATAAACATATACATGATTAACATTTAGCTTATACCTTGTTTAACTTATTATACAATTCATTTTACTTAATAGCACCATCTATACATTTCAACTTATTTTAAAAGAATAAATAATTAGCCTTAGCTAAGAGGTAATTTTTGATTTTTAAATTCAATTTGCTTATTTGCTGGAAGATATGACACTAGGTAGTAATATAGACACATAATTTAGAAGTAATTTATTAATTTTTGAGCATAGAAAAAGAACTCAATTAGCATTTTTAACTGCTAGTTGAGTTCTTTTCATTTATAAAGTAAATCTCTTAATTGTTAAAAGTTAGCTTTCTTGACAAATTGGTTCTTGCCTACGATGTAATATAACTTATTGTGCATCTTAACAGCACCGCCGTAAGTTCTAACTGTCTTGTTCTTCTTCAGAACATCACGACCATAACGTTTAACTTTGTTATTGGCTTTCTTAGTGTAAATAAAGGCATTGTGCTTTAATTTACGGTTGATACCAGTAACATTATTAGCCTTAACGAAACGGTTCTTGCCTAAAGCATAGAACTTCTTGCCGTTAATGGTCTTAGTACCATAAGTAGTAATAGTTTTACCAACGAAGTATTCAGCTTTTACACGCTTGCCTTTTTGGTTAAAGATATAAGCGTTGTGGGTAACTACTCTCTTGACACCTTTCTTGGCCTTTTTAGCTGGCTTCTTGTTGTCAGTAGCAGGCTTGTTAGTGTCTGGCTTGTTAGTATCCGTCTTATTAGTGTCTTGCTTATCAGTCGTAGTATTTGTGTTGGTGTTACCTGTGTTAGTAGTGTTACTTGGAGTACTTGGAGTTGAAGGGGTGCTTGGAGTACTTGGGGTTGAAGGAGTGCTTGCAGGAGTTAAAGATAAGGTACCTGCATCCTTAGAACCGTCAAATTTCCGCATAAGTTCTTCGGAAGTTAAGTTTTTACCGTTCAGGTTCCATGTACCCTTTGTGTTAAGACCAGAACTTTTAATAATATTGTTTTTACCAAGTTTTAGCGAGGTTAAGCTGTCCAGTCCCTTTAGCATATCAGTTTCAGCGGGTTCACTATAAAGTGTCTTTCCGTCTGCATCTTTTACTGGTACTGATTCCTTTGGAGTTTTGAAACTGCTGATGTCCAAAGATGTTAAAGCGCTCTGGTTAGTAAACATATTGCCCATCCGTTTTACCTTGGCAGTATCAAACTTATCCAGGCCTTTAATTTCAGTCAATTTCGGAGCAGCGTCTTTACTTGGTTTATCTTCATCATTAGATGCATCAACCTGAGCAAACATGTATGACATATCAGTCACGTTTGAAGTTTTAAATTCTGATACATCTAATGAGGTTAAACTAGAATCATTGGTAAACATGCCCATCATGTCGGTTACTTTAGAAGTGTCAAAGTTTGACAGGTCTAATGAAGTTAATTTAGGATCATTGGCAAACATTTGTTTCATACTAGTGACGTTTGTTGTATCAAGGTTATTTAATTTCTCAATTTTCTTCAAGTTTGGTAAATTAGCAAATAATGAACTGGCATCGCCTTTAAAAGTAACGGGACCGGCAAATTCAATGGTTTGAATTTCATCTGTATCAACACCATCAATATTCCAAGCTATTTGAGCAGGATTGATAGGGTTTGTGTCACTTGTATAATAATTACTATTGTCAATTGTATGAGCTTCAATAGTTAAAGTCTTAGTCTTTTCGTCATAACTGTAAGATCCGTTGATCCATGCTGAAGCCCATAGACTGTGTGAATCATCTTCGGCAGTATGATCCTCTATATCTTTTTTATTGCCCTTATCATTATTTGTTGTTGACTTAACAGGTTGCTCTTTCTGTGCTTCGGCAGCCTTAGCTGCAACAGGATTAACTGCAATTACGCTTAACGCAGCAACTGCCATACTAGTGAATAGTACCTTTTTACCTTTATGATAAAAATTGTTATGCTTACTCATATTTTTCCTCCATTTATACCATCTAAATTTCATTATACCATTATTAAGTATATACATATATCCTGTCTAATTCAATACTGTGATTGGTATTTTCGTATAGATTTAATACTTTTGCATATTACTAGTAAACAAAATTTTGCCAATTATTCATAAAATAAGCTTATTCAAATAAAAAATGGACTTAATTAAGAATAGGCTAATTTTATTTATGCCAAAATCAAGCATTAACTGAAATAATAAATAAGGCCAAAAAACAAGTTAAAAATACTAGAATAATGCTATTTAACTCGGCTGATTCCATTATTAATAGCCCTTAATATTTTACTTATGGTTAGCGTTTCCAGATTTAACGTAGTTTTAATTGTGAAAAAATTTTACTTTGGCAGTTGAATAATAGGGAGACTATTCGAATAAAAAATACTCCGCAAAAGCTAATCGCATCTTACGGAGTACTTTTTAATTGGTATTAAATTTAGTTAGATTAAACCAGCACCTGCTGTACTGATGATATTTGCTACAAAGCAGTAAATTTAGCTTGTTAATTTAGAGCCGGTTAGGGAATAGTTTAATTTTTGAGTGGAGAAAAAGAACCCAACTAGTAACTTTAAGTACTAGCTAGGTTCTTTATTGATGAGAAAAGTGTTTTTAATTGTTAAAAGTTAGCTTTCTTAACAAATTGGTTCTTACCTACAATGTAATACAACTTATTGTGTATTTTAATAGTACCACCATAAGTTTTAACTTTTTTGTTCTTCTTTAGAACAATACGACCATAACGTTTGACTTTCTTATTAGCTTTCTTAGTGTAAATAAAGGCATTATGTCTTAATCTACGATTGATGCCAGTAATATTGTTAGCCTTAACAAATTGGTTCTTGCCTAAGTCATAGAACTTCTTACCTTTAATGAACTTAGTACCATAGGTAGTAATGGTATTGCCAATAAAGTATTCGCCTTTTAGACGTTGACCCTTTTCATTAAAGATGTAAGCATTGTGGGCAACTATTCTCTTAACACCATTCTTGACTGGTGTTTTTTCGGTATTATTATCAGTTGAAGCGTTAGATGAATTACTATTTTGTCCAGTGCTGGTTACGCCAGAATTATTTGAACTTCCATTATTGACACTACCAGGATTGTTCGTATTGTTACCAGCATTGGAACCAGAGGAACTGCCGCTGGAACTGTTACTGCCAGGATTAGAACCAGAGGAATTGCCGCTGGAATTATTACTGCCAGGATTAGAACCAGAGGAACTGCCGCTGGAACTGTTACTGCCAGGATTAGAACCAGAAGAACTGTCGCTGGAACTGTTACTGCCTGGGTTAGAACCGGAGGAACTGCCGTTGGAACTATTACTACCTGAACCTGTTCCATTAGAACTATTACCTTTACCAGCATTACTCTTTTCGTATCCAAAGGTAACAGTTTGAGGATCATTAGTAAACTTTAGTTTACTCAACGCATCTTCATATTTATCAGTGGCGTATTTGTTGCCATTAATTTCAACGTAGGCAAGTTTATAGGTAGGCAACTTTCTGGCTGTGATTGGGATAACCACGTCTTTACCAGCGGTACCGAATTGATAATCGTTTGGCGAGAGTTTGGCGGTTTTATCGTCTTCAAATTGATAATTAATGGTAATGTTGCAAGGATTTGGAATTTTATTGATATTAACATACACATCATAATCCTTACTGCCATTATAATTTTTCATTAAATCAGCACCAGTCCAAGAATGAACTCTAGGCTGAAGACCACCGTTGTCTTTATTAACTCCCATGTTAACCCAGACATCTTCTTCTTTGTCATTATAATTGTTGCCTAAACCACCGTCCAAATAATCTTCGACTAATTTCAAATTATTTCTTCTGCCTAGTATAAGCACTTCAAGAGATGGAAGATCGCCAAGCATGTTAACAATAGATGGTGCAAAATTTTGCATATCGAAACTACTAAGATCAAGTTTCGTTAGTTTGTCACAGCCTTGAAACATGTTAGTATAATCAGAAACTTTTCTGGTATTAAAGTTGTGTAGATCCAAACTGGTTAAATTTGAACATTGCCAGAACATTCTAACCATATCAGTAACAGCTACCGTGTTAAAGTTAGTGACATCTAAACTTGGTAAAGAATCACAATATGAAAACATACTCGTCATATCAGTTACTTTGGTAGTATTAAAATGACTAACATCTATTGCAGGTAATTTAACACAATCATTAAACATGTAACTCATATCAAGGACGTTTGAAGTATCAAAATGACTAACATCAACACTAGTTAATGAATGACAATCCTCAAACATGTGTTTCATGTCAATAACGTTAGAGGTATTGAAAAGAGAAAGATTAAGGTTTATACTTTCTAAATTTTTATCGTTATCAAACATCCAGCTCATATCACGGACATTTTTAGTATCAAAATTGCTTAAGTCTAAGGTAGTTAAGTTACCACAGCCACTAAACATTCTTTCCATACCAGCACGAGATAGTTTTTCAGGAACATTTCCGACATTAGCAGTATCAAATTTGGACAAATCAAGTGAAGTTACTTGTGAGCAGCCATCAAACATTTCTGTCATATCTGTGACTTTGCTAGTATCAAATTTAGATATTAATTTGTTTATACTATCAGTAGTAATTGGGATACCAGAAAACATGTTACTCATGTCAGTAACATTTGCAGTAGTAAAATTATCAGAGGCAATAATGTTTGTCAATTTGCTACAACCTCGGAACATATTGGCCATATTAGTTACTTTAGCAGTATTAAACAGTGATAAGTCTAACTCAGTTATGTACTCACAACCGCTAAACATTCCCTTCATATTTTGAACATTGTCGGTAACAAAGGTAGTCGGCAGATTTAATTTAAGCAAATTAACACAAGCACCAAACATATATGACATATCCGTCACTTTTGATGTGTTAAAGCTTGAAACATCTAACGTAAGAAAACTTTGACAGTTATAAAACATATATGCCATGTTTTCAACATTAGAAGTGTTGAATTTGGTTACGTCAATTGACCAAACTTGATTACAGTTATCAAACATGTATGACATGTCTGTCACTTTATCTGTTTTAAAAGTAGCTGGGAATGCAAAACTATGAAGTCCCACACAGCTTTCAAACATATGCGTCATGTTAGTAACATTTGACGTATCAAAGCAAGATAAATCTAATTTAGTTAAAGCTTGATCACGATAGAACATGTATGACATGTCTGTCACTTTATCTGTTTTGAAAGAAGTTGAACTAGATAAATCAATACTCTTTAGTTTTTGATTATTCCCAAACATGTTTTTCATGCTGGTAACATCAGTAGTATCAAGATTATCTAAACCCTTGATAGTTTCTAGATTCTCAAGGCTAGTAAACATTTTATCAGCAGAACCGATAATTTTGAGTTTGCCAGTGATATCAATTTCTTTAATGTCAGCAGCTAACACTGGATCTTGATCATTTAAGTTGTAGTATAGGCTGACAGTATGATTATCACTGTTATCGATTGTTCCACCACCAATTGTTAGTATACGTGTTGCGTTGTCGAAACTGATGTCTAATCCTTGCCATTTACTTGGAAAGCTTGCTCGAGTAGCTTTAGCAGGGTCAAATTGTGTAGAGCCCGCTTCTTGCTTATCAGTTTTTGCATTGTCTTTGGTGCTTGGAGCGCTGGTATTGCCTGCAGCTGCATTTTGATTACTGCCACTTGCTGGATTGCTATTAGCACCAGCTTGACCCTGTCCCGTTTCAGGGTTGCTGCTTGCTGTTCCTACATTATTTTCACTGCCAATGGGGTCATCATTAGTAGCTGTTTCGCCTTCAGTTTCTGAACCAGTTTCATTTTGGTAGGTCAATTTAGTCTTGACTGCTCTGCTCGCAGTCTTCTTGGTGGCACGGGTGCCATTTTGATTAGCTGCCTTCACCGTCTGGGGTTTGGCATTAATTAAGCCTAAAGCAGCTGCGGCCACGCCGCCGAGCAATATTTTTTCTCCTTGCTTGTTAGCATTCTTATGTATATTCATATAATTCCTCTTCTAAACTGCATATTAATATAAGTTTAGTATATGGCTGACCTTATTAAAAGTCAAACTAAGCCAAGCTAGACCGAAAAACGTCCTATATTTAATAATATAGAACGTTTTTTGTCAGAATTTATTTAGTCTTTCTTACGGTTAAGCCAAGCAGCACCTAAGGCGGTTGCCAAGGCTAAGCTGCCTAAAGCGAGCATAGCGAGGCTGTTGCGTTTCTCAGTGCCAGTTTGCGGCAGGGTGTTATCTTGCCTGCCTTTTTGCGGGTCATTAGCAATGTTATTCAGCTTGCCGCTTGTCGCTGTCAATTTAGTTTGGCGCTTAGCTTGATGCCTTTCTTTAAGTCCTTTATTAGCTGTTTGATGATGCTTAATTGTCTTTGAATTATTCTGCTTATCCATCCGGTGTTTTTTATGTGACTTCTTAGTAGATTTCTTTTTTGGCTTATTATTGGTCGGAATTGGGGTAGGCGTATTATTGTTAATCACATTGCTGCCACTACTATTGTTTGATCCTGAACCATTGGAACTATTGGAGCCATTGGAAATACCAGAGCTGCCAGAAGGCGTAGAACTAGTACTACTGGAGTTAGAGTTTGAGGCGCTACTGCTAGTGCTGCCATTTCCAGGTGTGGAAGTAGAGGAGCTGCTGCTAGAACTTCCACTGTCAGAAGTAGATCCAGAAGCACTGCTGCTAGAACTTCCACTGTCAGGAGTAGATCCAGAACTACTACTACTTGAGCTTTCACTACCAGAACCACCAGTAGTTTTCTTATATATAAGATTAACGGTTTGAGGCTTGCTTGTGAACAGAAAGCTATTTATATCCGTTCCCGATCCATTGAATTCTGCGTGGTCAAATTTATATCCCTTAATTTCTTTGGGATTAAAAGCAGTGAATGAGCCGTCGTTGACAAGTTTAGTATCTATATCACCAAATTGCTGTTCTGCATCAGCGATATCTTTATTATCACTTTGATAATGAACTGTAATTGGTCCTCCAAGATCAGCAAAACATACATAGGTATCATGTTGAGTCGAAGGATTAAATTCATCTAAGAATGCCTGTGGATAGTACCATTTGCATGTACCTTTTTTAGGAGAACCTTTTCCTAAACCCATGTTTACCCAGGTGCCTTGAACATTAAGATTAGAATTTGAAATATCGCACTTAGGTCCTAAAACTAATTTTCGTAGATTAGAGTCATTTTCAAACATTGAAATAGCGGACTTAGCAGATGGAATATTAAAGTTTTCGATATCTAGTTCTTCAAGATTGGTACAATTTTCAAACATAGAACCTAACCCATTAAAATCATCTATCTCATCGGTATTGAAATTTTGTAGGTTTAAGCTTTTTAGACTGGTACACCCGCTAAACATATTTAACATACTAGTTACTTGAGAAGTATCAAAATATGACAAATCTAAAGTTTCTAGGGCCGTACAACCCTCAAACATGCCTCCCATATCAGTTACTTTACTTGTATTAAAACTTTTAGGAAGGGACAGGGAAGTTAGTGATGAACAACCATCGAACATATTGTTCATCCCTGTTACTTTATCTGTTTTTAAATTTTCCAAACCGTTAAAAGTTTGTAAATTAGAAAGCCCAGTGAATAGCTTTTGAGCATACCCTTCGATTTCTATGGTTCCTACTATATCTATTTTTGTAATCTTTGAAGGATTTACTTCTAAGGTGTTGTTCTTAATGCTAATATCGCCAAGTGTATTATTATTTTTAACAGTATATGTCTTATTAGGAAGACCTATTTTTAATTTACCAGTATCAGTATAAAAGAAAACAGGCACACCTTCCCAAGTACTTGAAATAAAAGGACCAGAATCACTGGGGTCAGAGCCGTTGGAAGTATCCGAACCATTAGAGGTATCAGAGCCATTGGAAGAGTCTGAACCATTAGAAGTATCAGAGCCGTTGGAAGAGTCTGAACCATTAGAAGTATCAGAGCCATTAGAAGAGTCTGAACCATTGGAAGGGACAGAACTATTAGCTTTTTTAGTATAGAAGAAAGTAATAGTTTGGTCATTAGGGGTAAACTTCACAGCATTATAATTTACCGTACTATCATTTATCTTAGCTAAATTATCAAAATCATACTCGTTCCCTGAACCATCGGTAAACTTTTCTTGTGGTTTAAAGGCAGTATAGGGATTATTGTTTACGAGAAAATCATCAATATTACCAAATTGAATATCATCGTCAACACCAGGAATTTTGTTGCCATCTTTGTCACGGTATTGAATTGTAATTCCCTTACCGAGATTCTTAAAGTTAATATAAGTGTCTTGATAAAGCGCTTTGCCAAAGTCATTATCCATATTAGCATACTTTTGGGTAAGGTCAGTAGAACTTAGTTGGATTGAACCTTTTTTGGGGGCTGGCCAACTCCCTTGCGGAATACCCATGTTTACCCAAGTCCCCTCAGTATTAAAATCGGACTGTTTTATATGGGTATAGCGGCCTAATACTATTACTTTTAGTTTAGGAAGATCTTTAAGCATAGAGTAGCAAGTAGCTCTATCAAATTCTTCACCATTATCAAATTCATCTTTTGTAGTAAAGTTAAGTAAATTTAAGTATTCAAGATTATCGCAACCCTCAAACATATGACTCGCATCGCCATTGCAGGAAAAATTAGGAAAGTCAAATTTGGTTAAAGACTTGCAATCTTTAAACATATAGGACATGTCAGTTTTGTTTCTGATCGTTATTTTAAACGTAGATAAGTCAATATTTGATAGATTTTGGCAGCCCTCAAACATATAGGACATGTCAGTTGTTTGATCTGTCTTAAATTTATCAGAGAAGGTAATAGATGTTAGTGATGAACATTTATCAAACATATACGACATATTAGTAACATTAGAAGTGTCAAAATGAGATAAATCTAAACTGGTTAAAGACTTGCAACCATCAAACCAACCGTACATGGTAGTTACATTCTCAGTATCTAAATTAGGCAGTCCCTTAATTGTAGTTAAGTTAGTTAAACCACCAAAAAATTTTGTAACCCCACCCAAAACCTTGATAGGAGCATTAAAATCAATTTCTGTAATAGTAGACAAATCATCAATTTTTAAGTTTTTCTTATTGTCACTAAATGAAAGTACCTGGTAGTCGTAGTTTTTGTTACCAATTGAATAATTGTTTCCCGATTCTCCAATAGACAATACTCCATCAGAAAAAGTGGTAGGTATATTATTCCAAGTACCTGAAATTGCGCCATCTCGAGTAGCTTTAGCAGGGTCAAATTGTGTAGAGCCCGCTTCTTGTTTATCAGTTTTTGCATTGTCTGTGGTGCTTGGAGCGCTGGTATTGCCTGCAGCTGCATTTTGATTACTGCCACTTGCTGTGCTGCTTGCTGTTCCTACATTATTTTCACTGCCAATGGGGTCATCATTAGTAGCTGTTTCGCCTTCAGTTTCTGAACCAGTTTCATTTTGGTAGGTCAATTTAGTCTTGACTGCTCTGCTCGCAGTCTTCTTGGTGGCACGGGTGCCATTTTGATTAGCTGCCTTCACCGTCTGGGGTTTGGCATTAATTAAGCCTAAAGCAGCTGCGGCCACGCCGCCGAGCAATATTTTTTCTCCTTGCTTGTTAGCATTCTTATGTATATTCATATAATTCCTCTTCTAAACTGCATATTAATATAAGTTTAGTATATGGCTGACCTTATTAAAAGTCAAACTAAGCCAAGCTAGACCGAAAAACGTCCTATATTTAATAATATAGAACGTTTTTTGTCAGAATTTATTTAGTCTTTCTTACGGTTAAGCCAAGCAGCACCTAAGGCGGTTGCCAAGGCTAAGCTGCCTAAAGCGAGCATAGCGAGGCTGTTGCGTTTCTCAGTGCCAGTTTGCGGCAGGGTGTTATCTTGCCTGCCTTTTTGCGGGTCATTAACAGCTTTATTCAGCTTGCCGCTTGCCGCTGCCAATCTAATTTGGCGCTTAGCTTGATGCCTTTCTTTAAGTCCTTTATTAGCAGTCTGATGACGCTTAACTGCTTTAGACTTTTTCGTTTTATGAGTTGGGATTGGAGTAGGCTCATTCTCAGCAGTAGTCGTATTATCCGCTGGTACAGTGGCAGTAGTATTGCCAGCACTCTTGCTGTAAACATAGGTAACGCTTTGCGGATTGTTGTTAAAGAAACCCGTTGCATTATCCGGTCTAGTCTTTAAACTATAGCCGGAAACCGTCTCAGCACTAGTAGTATAGCCATCGCCAATCCGACCTTGAACAACACGGTCAGGAGCAATAGTATTGCCATATTCATCTTGGTAATGAACTGTGACTGCAGGTGCTATAGCAGCAGGACTAGTCACAGTTGTTCCAGTATTAACAGTGTTTGAACCATTATTGTTATCTGATTTGGTATAAATAAGGGTAACAAACTGTTCATTAGATTTGAATGTCTTGACATCAGAATTTTTGTTTTCCTTGAAGGTGTAACCAGCAATTTCCCTGCTGGTGTCAACAGTTACCGGGTCTGAAATATTGCCAAAGAGATATTCATCAGGAACTAACTGGTTGTCATTTTCATCTTGGCGATGAACAGTAACAGTACCACCAGTATATCTAACGTAAGTGTCATGGTCTCTGTCTCCTTGGTATTTAGTCATGAAATCGGCTGAAGACCAATGATTAGTACCTTTAGTCAGAGAGCCATTGCCTTCTCCCATGTTTACCCAAGTACCTGATAAATCATTTAATCCAATGGAGCCAATAAACTTAAAGTCTTTGCCTAAAGTTAGCTTAGTTAAGCTGGAACAAGAATTGAACATGTCCTTCACTTCGGTATTAGCTGCAACTTTAAAACTGGATAGGTCTACACTAGTTAAAGCTGTATCGCCACTGAACATTGAAGAATAGGAAGTAACATTATTAGTGTTGAGACTTGAAAGATCCAATGCAATCAATTTAGGGCAGTTCGAAAACATTTGTTCCATATTTGTTACTTGCGAAGTATCTAAATTACTTAAGCCCTTTATTGTAGCTAAATTCTTCAGGTTCTTAAAAAGTCCGTTGGCACTGCCCTTAATTTTAATATTCGCATTAAGATCAATTTCTTTAATCTCATCAACATTTACGCCCTTAATATTTTGGCTAATGCTAATATCTCGAGTGTCAAGTGCGTAGCTCCTTTCTTTGTTTCCTGAGTTGTCAATTGGATAGGTTTTACCATTTTCACCTAGCGATAAGACGCCATTATTAAAGGTAAAAGGAACACCTTCCCAAGTATTATCAGTTTTACTTGTAGAATAGACTAGAGTGATAGTCTGCGGGTCAGAGATAAATGCTTTTACATCAGAATTCTTGTTTTCTTTGAACTTGTAGCCAGCAAATTCTTTGCTGGTGTCAACAGTTATCAGGTCTGAAATGTTGCCGAAAAGTTTTTCATCAGGAATCTGCTTACCATCTTGATCAACTAGCTGCTTGCCATCTTCATCTTGGCGATGAACAGTTACGATGCCACCAGTATACCTAACATAGGTGTCGTGGTCTCTATCACCTTGGTAATTGGTCATTAAATCAGCTGAAGACCATTGATTAGTACCCTTGGTTGGAGAGCCCTGGTCAACTCCCATGTTTACCCAGGTACCTGACAAATTGAGGGAATTATTTGGCTTACCATTGCTTGGCGTAAATTGAAAGTTCTTGCCTAAAACTAACTTTTTCAAGTTTGCACAAAGATTAAACATACTCTGTGCTGTAGCATTATCTTTAATGGAAAAACTAGATAAATCTACACTTTCAAGACTTTTATCGGCAACAAACATCATATTAAAATTGGTAACATTGGCAGTATTGAAACTGGATAGATCTAAAGAAACTATTTTTGTAGAATCGAAAAACATGTTTGACATATTTGTTACTTTTGATGTATCTAATTTATCTAAGCCATTAATTTTAGTAACGTTAAGATATGAGAAGAGCGATTGAGCTGAACCAATGATGGCAATGGGAGCATTAATATCAATTTCTGTAATATCAGTTCCAGAAATATTACTGATATTATTGTTAAAACTAATATCCTTATTGTCTGAATTATTTATTGTATAACTTTCACCTTTTTCACCTAGCGATAAGACACCATTATTAAAGGTAAAAGGAACGCCTTCCCAAGTGTTATCGGTTTTACTCTTGGAATAGACCAAGGTAATATCTTGTGGATCAGAAGTAAATGCTGTTATATCAGAATTTTTGTTTTCTTTGAACTTGTAGCCAGCAAATTCTTTGCTGGTGTCAACAGTTACCAGGTCTGAAATGTTGCCGAAAAGTTTTTCATCAGGAATCTGTTTACCATCTTGATCAACTAGCTGCTTGCCGTCTTCGTCTTGGTAATGGACAGTAACGGTACCGCCAGTATATCTAACATAAGTGTCATGGTCTCTATCACCTTGGTAATTAGTCATTAAGTCAGCTGAAGACCATTGATTAGTACCCTTGGCCAGAGAGCCATCGCCTTCACCCATATTTACCCAAGTTCCAGACAAATTGAGGGAATTATTTGGCTTACCACTACTGTCTAAATTAAATTTAAAATCCTTACCTAGATATATCTGAGTTAAATTAGGGCATAGTAAAAACAGTCCCATCATTTCAGCATTATCACTAATTTTAAAACTAGATAAATTAACATTGGTTAAACTAGAATCGTTAACAAACATAGTATTAAATGATGTCACTTTAGAAGTTTCAAAACTTGATAAGTCTAAATTGGTAAGTTTAGAGCAACTCATAAACATTTGTTGCATACTTGTCACTTCGGAAGTGTTTAAATTTTTCAGACCACTAATATTAGACAAATTTTTGAGTCTAGCAAAAAGTTGTGCTGCTGAACCGGTAATAGTGATAGGAGCATTAATATCAATTTCTGTAATATCAGTTCCAGAAATATTACTGATATTGTTGTTAATACTAATATTTTTATCGTCTGAATTATTTATTGTGTAGGTTTTGCCTTTTTCACCAATTGATAGTACGCCATTATTAAACGTGACAGGTATATCTTCCCAAGTACCTGAAATTGCGCCATCTCGAGTAGCTTTAGCAGGGTCAAATTGTGTAGAGCCCGCTTCTTGCTTATCAGTTTTTGCATTGTCTGTGGTGCTTGGAGCGCTGGTATTGCCTGCAGCTGCATCTTGATTACTGCCACTTGCTGGATTGCTATTAGCACCAGCTTGACCCTGTCCTGTTTCAGGGTTGCTGCTTGCTGTTCCTACATTATTTTCACTGCCAATGGGGTCATCATTAGTAGCTGTTTCGCCTTCCGTTTCTGAACCAGTTTCATTTTGGTAAGTTAATTTAGTCTTGACTGCTCTGCTCGCAGCCTTCTTGGTGGCACGGGTGCCATTTTGATTAGCTGCCTTCACCGTTTGGGGTTTGGCATTAATTAAGCCTAAAGCAGCTGCGGCCACGCCGCCGAGCAATATTTTTTCTCCTTGCTTGTTAGCATTCTTATGTGTATTCATATAATTCCTCTTCTAAACTGCATATTAATATAAGTTTAGTATATGGCTGACCCTATTAAAAGTCAAACTAAGCTAAGTTAGACCAAAAAAACGCTCTATATTTGATAATATAGAACGTTTTTTACTTAATAAGATTTAAAAAGTTTTTCTTGTTATTAAATTAATCTATAAGACTAAGTTGCTAAACAGTGGGTATATTCCCTTTTTAGCATATCCAACAGAATGTAACAAAGGTGCCAAATAATTAAAATTAATAACTTTTGTTGTGTGGAAAAATAGTTTTATCCTATACTGTTTGCTTACTTTTTAAAATTATAATATGGTATAAGTGTCATAGTCTTTACTACCATTATAGTTACTCATTAAATCTTCAGAAGTCCAAAAGTTATTTCCTTTTTTATTCATCCATGTTCCTGGTGTGTCAAGACCAGTATTGGCCATCACACATTTCTGACCAAGTACAAGAGTTTGTAAGTTACTTAGTCCAGTAAACATATTCATTTTTAACATCGCATTAGACATATCAAAACTGCTAATGTCCAATGTATTTAAATTCTTGCAGCTCTTGAACATCCAGGCGAACAGTCTAACATTTGAAGTATTAAAATGAGATAAATCTAATTCTTTTAAATTTATACAATTAAAAAACATTCTCGCCATATTCTGTACTTTAGAAGTATCAAATTTGTCTAAGCCTTTAATTGCAGTTACCTGAGAATCAAAAGAGAACATACTTTCCATATTGTTAACGTTAGCAGTATTGAAATTACTTACATCCAGTTGAGTCAGTTTAGAACAACCATTGAACATATACGACATATCAGTAACGTTAGAAGTGTCTAAATTAGAAAGATCTAAGTTTGTTAAACTTGCACAGCCATCGAACATGTGTGAAGTGTCAGTGACACTGTATGTTTTACCCGGTTGGAATATCTTATTTAAATCTAAGTTTTCCAAAGATTCACAATACATAAACATTGAACTCATATCAGTAACTTGAGTTAAGTCAACATTTTCAAATCCATTAATAGTTTTCAAATTTCTGTATTGTGCAAACCACTGTGAAGCACTACCCTTGATAGTTAAATGGTCTGTAAAGTTAACTGTTTGTACATCATTGGCGTCGAAAACGTAGGTAAGATCATCCCAATCTACTCTTAAAAGATGTAAGTCAGTAACCATACCGCCGATATTTACTGGGTAATTAGTAATAGTGCCTCCACCTATAGAGAGTGTATGGGTATCTGTATTAAATGAAACTTTAATACCCATCCACTCACCAGTTTTGATAGTATCACTCTTAGCAGCTTTGGTAGAATCGAATTTGGCATTATCATTTTTAACCGTAGGTGCATTATTTTTAGCCTGATAATTTAATTCAGCTTTTTTTGTATTAACACTATTGGTTGAAGTATAATCACCATTTACAGTGGCAGCTTTAACGGGTTTAGTAGTTACACAAATCACGCCTAAAACTGCAGCTGCCATGCTACTAAATAGCAGCTTTTTACCTTGTTTGATAATTTTGTGTTTATTCATTTTCCTCATTCTTTCTTTAATAACATACACAATTCAATATTAGTATATGACCATATATGAGTTAAATCAAGACTAAATAAATATATATTTGTTGATATTTATAGTAAAAAACTCACCAGTATCTTGCTGATGAGTTCTCTAATTTATTTAATTTTCTTACGACTAAACCATGCTGCACCTAATGCGCCAACTAAAGTTAAGCTTCCCAGTGCAAGCAGAGCCAGACTGGAATGCTTATTAGTACCTGTCTGTGGTAAAGCAGCAGCTTTTTTACTTTTAGCAACGCTTGAATTGCCTTGCTTTTTAGACAAATTGCTGCTTGTTGTTTGCTTAACAGGCTTTTTCTTTTCTTTTCTCTTTTTGTTCTGCTTAGGTATTTTAGTAGGGGTATTAGGCTCATTAATATTTGGTGTATTGTTTGTACCTATCTTAGTATAAATATAAGTTACATCTTGCGGGAAAGTGCTAAAGAATCCTGTAGCATTATCTGGTCTCGTCTTTAATGTATAGCCGGAAATATTTTTAGCCCCAGTAGTATAGCCATCGCCAACATAGCCGCTCAGTATCTCATTGGGAGCAATAGTATTACCAAATTCGTCTTTATAGTGAACAGTTACATCTGCTGCTTTAACTTTATTTTCGTTATTAACAGGGTTTTTAGTATAAATAAAGTCGACAATTTGCTCCTTATCTGAGTAGCCAACTGTTGCTTTATCAGTTCCAGATTGTTTAACATTATCAATGTTAATTTGCTTAACGGTATAACCAGGTATTGGTTTTGGAATAATATCTTTCTGATCACCATAAAGTACACCGTCAACTTTTTCTGTCATAGGCTTATTATTTTTATCAAGAATGGGCTTTGTATCACCTTTTTCGTCCACAAAGTACAAATAATTAACCGTAATAGGTTTACCTGTTGCCCTGTCATAAACGAAATAAACATCTTGTTCGTGATCAGTAAATGTGACTGTGACTTTGTCAGTACTAGATTGTTTATCATTATTGACAAAAATGGAATTGATAGTATAACCATATATATTTCTAGTATTAATAGGGTCGCTGGTTTTACCATTATCACCGGCAACTACATAGTCATAGGATTTTCCATCTTTATCTAAAATTGGTTGTCGTTTTCCTTCCTTATCAAGGTATACGTAATGAATTTTCACAGGATAGCCATCATAGAACCTGATATAAGTATCGTGATCAGTTTCACCATTATAATTATTCATTAAATCGGTGGAAGACCATTTTTTACTCATTTGTGGGTTCTCTTCAGTACCAGTACCAACATTAACCCATGTTCCTGGAGTATCAAGACCGACGTTAGTGTTAGTATCATTGTTGTAAAATTTGCAATTCTTACCCAGTACTAATTTTTTCAGAGCGGGTAACTTACTTAGAGCATTTTTAATCCCATTAGACTGTATAGCTTGCGACATATCAAAGTTTTCAATATTTAATTCGGCTAATTTTATACAGTCAGGAAATTTAGTTACATTATCCTCACTGTTACTAAATATTTCTTTCATACTAGTAACATTTTTAGTATAAAAACTAGAAAGGTCTAATTTTTCGAGGCTTGAGCACTTGGCAAACATGTGATCCATATTTTGTAAACTATCAGTTGTAACATTTTTTAAATTTAGTTCTGTTAAACTTGAACAGCCATAAAACATGTTTTGCATATCAGTTACAGCAGAAGTATCAATTTTATCTGGTAAAATTAAGCTTGTAAGTTGAGAACACCCCATAAACATCTGCGATAAATTGGTTAGTTTTTTCTTTCCAATTGTCATTTTGCTTAAATCTATAGTCTTTAAACCCGGGCAGTTTTCAAACATTTGGGACATATTAGTTACATTGGAGGCGTCTAATTGGTCTAGTCCCTCAATCGTGGTTAACTTAGGACAATCAGCAAACATGCTAGACATATCAGTTACATTGAAAGTGTTTAAATTGCCTAATCCTTCAATCGTGGTTAACCTAGGTAAATTGAAAAACATACTTCGTAATGTACCTGTAACTGTAACAGGACCTTCAATAACTACTTTTTGAATTTGATCGGTTTTTGACACTAAGGTGTTATGAAGGTCATCGGTGAATCCTGAGGCAACATTGGCAGACTCATTGGAAGAGGTCTGAGGAATATTAGCAGATTGATTACCCTTAATGGTCAATGTATTTTGACTGAAGGTAGCATCAGCTCCATACCATTTTCCATACTGAATGTCAGTACTTTTTGTTGCTATTACGTGTTTGCCTGTTTTCGGTTCTTGAGTGTTATTTGGGTAATTTCCCTTAGAAATAACTTTTCTGGAATTAGTATTACTGTCTATATTATTATTTAACTGGCCTGCACTGGTGTCACTGACGATATTTTGATTGTCGCTGAGATGACCAGTGTCATCGTTAGTGGCAGCTTCGCCCACAGTTTTTGAATTTGTTTCGGTGGTCTCTGTTTGGTAGTTCAACTTGGTCTTGACTGCTCTGCTTGCAGCCTTCTTGGTGGCACGGCTGCCATTCTGATTAGCTGCCTTCACCGTTTGGGGTTTGGCATTAATTAAGCCTAAAGCAGCTGCGGCCAAGCCGCTGAGCAATATTTTTTCTCCTTGCTTGTTAGCATTCTTATGTGTATTCATATAATTCCTCTTCTAAACTGCATATTAATATAAGTTTAGTATATGGCTGAGCTTATTAAAAGTCAAACTAAGCTAAGCTAGACCAAAAAACGCTCTGTATTTGATAATACAAACTTCTCCCCACTATATTTAGGGCTCAAATAGCTTAGTCAAATACTTTTGCATTAGTTTTGTACATAACTCTGGTTAACTAAAGCTTTAGTAATATTTTATGAGTCTTAAATTACGTGTTTTTTATTATATAAAATAAAAAGAACTACTTTACTTAAAAAAGTAAGTAGTTCTTTAGCGTTAATTTTATAATTATCTAAATAGTTGGTCTAAATTAGTCAACTACCATGAATGGAACTATAAACCAGCCACCTTCGCCAGCTGAACCTGTGTATTTAACTGTCATGTAAAGCATTTTACCAGTATTAGGTGTGAGTCCGCTTATATTCCAAGCTACTTGTTGACCATTTACTACGCCTGGATTGTCCCAGTCACTTGTATAATAACGAACATATTTGTCTTGACCTTTAGGATCATTTGCAATCCGAAGTTGCATAGGTTTACCGTCGATACCAGTAATATTATTGTAAGCAAGAGTAAGTGTAGGTGTACTTGATTTCGATACATAATATCCATTAGCTTCTACAGATTGGAAGTAACCCATAACTCTGGAACTAGCTAAATTAGGATCTTTACCTAAGGGTGAGAAGTCTGTGATATTGTTATATGAAAGATATACTGAAGTTAATTTTGGCTTGTTAGCTAATGCAGAAATGTCGTAGATACTACTTTGTTGGAAATTAACACTCTCTAAATTAGTCAAATTTGCCAATGCACTAATATCAGATAGTGCACTGTGTAATAATATGTTTTGCATGCCAAAGTATTTGACATTGAGGTTTGTATCTGAACCTAAATCAATAGTTTCTAGACTGGTGGCGAACTCTAATCCCTTCAAAGATTTAATACTTAAAGCAGCTTCATAAAATTCTTTACTTTCACTACCACCCTCAAATATTTGAAGATATTTGAGGTTAGCTAAGTCATCTTTAGTAATTTTATCTACACTTTTTGCATCACCATATAAGTTATAGGCAACTACTTCTTGCAAGTTTTTATCAGGCATCCAAGCATCAACATCGTTTGAAGCTTTTGTTGTAACTTTACCTTTAACTCCATTTGGCGCTTTAAAAGGTCTAGCCTTCTTACTTGGTGTTAATGAAGGGGTGAGAGTTTTTCCTTTTGCATCAAAAGCAGTTACAGGCTGTTTAGTAGCAGCTTCAGTTAAACTGCTTGCAGCCAGTGTGCTTCCAGATACGCTGTCAGCCTTAACTGCATGTGGGCCACCAACAACTAATGCCAGTGCAGCAGCAGTAATTCCACTAAATAGCAATTTCTTGCTTTGTTTACTTAGTTCTATGTGTTTATTCATAATTTTTACCTCTCAAATTATTAACCAATAACAATTTACACTATCATTGTATATCCATAATATAATAATTTCAAGATGTAACAACTATACTTTTCTAAAATAGTATATAAAAATACACTCAATAGAGTGCATTTATACTTTGATTGAGTGTAATTTTTATTTTCTATTCTTCCTGTTATAGTATATTAGCGTTAATCCTAAAATGCTAAATAACGATGCTAAACCTAATATTAACAGCAAAAACTGCCATTTATTTTTTGTTTTTGTATGCGACTGCTGTACTTTTTTCTTCCTATTATTAAGTGTTTTTATCTTGTTAGTTATATGATGGTATGACCTGTTTTTATATTTTGGTAAAGGCTTGTTATTAGCCACTTTTTTATCGCCGATAATATCCTTAGTATAAATATAGGTCAATTTCTGTGGCTTTTCCTTAAGGGTAATTGCTGTGGTATTTAGCTCGTTTTTAGTACTTAATCCGTTTAAATTTTTGGATTGAATAGTGTACCCCGGTAACTTTAATGTATGAACCATTTGCTGATCATTAACATAGCCACTCAGTATTTCATCCGGGGCCACTTTTTGGCCCTCAATGTCTTGATAATGAACAATCACATTCGAAACCTTTTGCCTATTATAATAAAAGGTAATTTCCTGTGACTGATTATTTAGTAAAATAGCAACGCTGCCCGGATGATGAGAAATACCATTATGATCAATCTGATAACGACTAGGAGTATAACCTGAGATTTCCTGTGGCTTAACGATTTTTTGCTCACTAAAAACACCGCTAATCGTAGTTGCGGGAGCAATGGCCTTACCATTTTCGTCTTGGTAATGAATGGTAATATCTGCTGCTTTATTTCGGTTATAAAGCAAAAAAATGTCTTGCGGTTGAGCGGTAATAGTAGTGGTTAGTGAACCTTGATTTAATGGCGTTTTAACCCCATTGACCAATTTAGCTTCAATCGAATAGCCGTTAAACGTAGGAACTGGAGCAGTACAGCTGTTATTAATGTCACCATACAACTTTTGTTCACAAGCGATTGTATTATCAGCATCATCTTTAAAATGAAAGGTAATAGGTTGTCCGCTAACAATTCTGAAGGGGATGACGTACCAGCCGGAAATCAATGGCTTTTGTGTAGCACTATTACTATGAAACTTAATGGTCATTGCTGCATTGCTATCCGGCTTTAAGTTTGTAAGATCCCACGTCACAGTTTGCTTACCATTAACTTGCCCCACATGTTCGTCCCAATTGCTGCAATACTGCTTGATGTTGCATCTGGCGCCGATATGCTTCCCAGTTTCGATCTTGATCGGCATACTTGCACCATTAAGATCTAGCAGCTGATAAGGTCCAGAGGTGTAAGAAAATGTTCCGCTTGTGATATGTACCGGTTCAGCCATTATAATCTGTTTTTTCAGTTCAATACTGCCGCTTGCAAGCAATTGCTTATTTGCTTTTAAAGGTGAAAAATCACTTATTGCGTTATATGACAGATTGAGTTGCATTAACTGCGGCTTATTTGCTAACGCAGAAATATCAGCAATGCTGCACATTTCTAAATTAACATGGGCTAGTTTAGTCAGGTTTTGCAGAGCCGAAATATCTATTAAGCTTGACCTGCTAAAAATACGGTGGAGCCACTCATGGTTAAGCTGCCGGTCAGGAGCAAGATTAAGTTTAACCAGATTAGTTGCGTATTCTAATCCAGCCAGTGATTTAAGCTTTAAACGTGACTGATATTCACTAGGGGAAATAACGTATTGCTTCTTGCCTTGAACTATAGTAGTTTCACTTGCTGCAATAAGATTAATTTCTGTTAAGTTGGCAAGGTCTTCTTTAGTAACTTGATCTAATTCCCGCCCTAAATTAGCAGCCACGATTTTTTGTAAGGCCCTATCAGGCATCCAATTGGAAATTGTGTTGGGGCCAATATCAAAATCATAATTTTTAGTTTTTAGTTCAGGTTCAGATGCCTTTTCTGGGCTGGCAGAATTTTGATTTTTGGTCGTCATTAGTCATCATCTTCTTTACTGATTCAATTAGCAGTAATTTAACATTTTTAAGAGCGTTTACCTTTACGTAATAATGATTAAATAAAATTATTTATGTGAAAATCAAATATTAATATTAAGTATTAAAGTAACCGCAACCATATACTATCCTAATAATACCATCTTAACCCAGTATAGCATGTATTTAAAAAGCTGACTATTTGAAATAAGTAATTTTATTACCCTATATAACTGATGCTAAAGAGCTTATTTAAAAAGCCAAATACGAGCCAGCCGCCAGAAAATAAATAATATAAAAATAATATTAAAGGTAATGATTACTGTTCTGATTAAAGTCATGTTTTGGAAAAATTTAGGCTGTGCTTCTGCACGTACTTTAGTAGCCTTTTGAACTGTTTTGCGCCCATTGCTAGTCGTAAGGGTCACGTGTTTCTTTTTATTAGTTTGCTTTGGTTTAGCAATTAATTCGCTAGCCGCCAGATTATGCTTAGTAGCCTTCATTTTGCCGATTAAATCACCTTGTGCAACAGTGCGGTGCTGTCCATACCCATACTTAGAAGTATTGAAATCAGAACAGGTAATAAGGGTAATCATGCTCTTATCCTGCACGTTGTTTTCAACTTCAACTTGTGTAGGTTTAATCGCAAAAGAAATCCTTTTAATTTCATAAGTATAAATATGGTGTAAATCTGTCACATAAATGAGGTCACCGGGATGGGCCAAATGCAAATTATCTAAAACTGCCGGTCCGTATGAGCCCATATAGTGTCCTGCAAGTACATAATTATTAGCACCGCCCATAACGCGATCGGGCAGGCAGGTAACGACACCATATTCCAGATTTTGGTTTTGATCACCATAACCGGCAAAGAGCGGATTATGAATATTAACAGCAGGAATAGCAATGCGACCTATAGCATAGGCCTTAATTTGCTTCGCTCTCAGAACGCTGGCTGCACTGACTGATTTGGTTTTGCTGGCGTCATAACTTGTTTTGCGTTTTTTATTTATATCTGCTTTTTTCTGTGTTAAAGTGGTATTTGCTTTTTCCGCATTTTGCTGCACTACATAGGAGTTGCCAAATCCTGAACCGAAAAAAATTAAGGTAACTCCAATATAAAAAAGGGCACTTAAAAGTAAGACGCGTATTGTAGACCATACTCGGTCTTTTAATGAATGTTTTTGCTTTTTACTTGCCATTGAATTGTTTTCCTTTAAACTTATATAGTGCTTTCAGATACTATTTAAGTATAAATCGGTTTAAAGCACAATTATTTATCTTGAAAAGAAACACTTATAAAAAATAATCAAATAAGTATTGAGATCGCTTTAATACTGATTTATAATGTAAGCGTAAGTAGTCGTGTTACTGATTCGATCAGGCATTAACCTATGAACAATACTTATTTCTGGTACTGTTTGTAGGTTTTTTTATTGAAAAAAAGGAGTAAGTTGAGTGAAATTTATTAAGAATTTTAACAACAACGCTGCTTTAGTGTCAGATGAATCCGGAGTAGATTGGGTGGTGATTGGTAACGGGATTGGCTTTGGCAAAAAAGCAGGCGATCCCATTGATAAGGACAAAATTTCGCGTCGCTTTATCGCTGTCGAAAAGAACATTAAAATGGTTGACAGCGTGAGAGATATTGATCAGCGAACATTGGCGTTGACTACTGCTGTGATTAATTTAGCGAGCCAAAAATTACAAATAACTTTTTCCGATTATCAATTTTTGGTGTTAGCCGATCATATTGATTTTATGTTAACCCGAGCTGATGAAAATATTGAATTAGGCCAAGATACATTAGGCTGGGAAATGCAAAAATTGTTTCCCAAGGAATATAACACAGCACAAGAGGCTCTTGAGTTAATAAAGAAAAAAACCAAGCTGGAATTTCCCAAAAGTGAAGTAGCTTATCTGACATATCACTTTATTAACGCTGGTTCTGGTCAAACCAAACTGCAGGATACAATTAAAATTACTAAGTTAATTCGCGGCGTAATTGATATTATCCAGTACCAATATGGTATGCAGCTTGATAATGAATCATTCAACTTTAACCGTTTTATGACACATTTACGTGCTTTTATGGTGCGGCATATGTGTGGTGAATGTGACAAGGACTCTGGTAGTGAGCTTGATAATTCTTTAATTGAACTAATGAAGGTCAAATACCGAAAGGCATACGATACTGTCCAAAAAATCGACACGTACTTATACAATCAGGCAGGCTGGCAGTTGCAGCCTGATGATCAGGTATATTTAACCCTGCATGTATGGCGGGTCACGCATAGGCAAAATGACACCCATTCAGAAAAGGATTAATTCTACCTTATTTTAATAATATTTAGTTTAAACGGTGTGTTACTGTTTACAGGCATTAACCCGAGAACTTTAACTGGCAACCTGACAATTTATCTTGTTAAGGTGTTTCTTGAAGTTCTCGGGTTTTGATTTTTAGGAGGAAAAATGGCTTACGAAGATCTAAGTCGTGAAATTATCGCCGATATTGGTGGTAAAGACAACGTAGTCAGTGTAGTTCACTGTACTACCCGTTTACGTTTTAAGTTAAAGGACATGAAGAAGGCCAACGATGACAAATTAAAAGCTACTGATGGCGTAATATCTGTTGTCAAGTCTGGTGGACAATACCAAGTCGTTATTGGTAATAATGTCGCTGATGTCTATGATACTTTGGTTAAAGTAGGTGGCTTTGCAAATGGCGGCAGCGTTTCTGATGATGACGTTGACAACAGCAATATGAGCTTAGCTGATAAATTTATTGACTTGATTTCCGGTATTTTTAACCCACTTCTAGGTGCAATGTGTGCTGGTGGTATGATTAAAGGCTTCAACGCAATGTTTTTGGCTTTTGGTTGGCTATCAACAAATTCGGGAACTTATGTCATCTTGAACGCTATCGGTGACAGCTTGTTCTACTTCCTACCTGTCATCTTAGGTATTTCTTCAGCAAAAAAATTTGGTATCAACACCTATTTAGGTGCCACTATTGGAGCTGCCCTTTGTTATCCTTCAATTGTGTCAATGGCAAGCAGTAAAACTGCATTATTTACTGTATTTAAGGGCACTTTCTTAGAAGCACCGGTTCACATGACTTTTTTGGGCATTCCGGTAATTTCAATGAACTATACCACATCGGTTATTCCGATTATCATTGCGGTCTGGTTTGCTTCCAAAGTGCAAAAAGTTGCTCGTAAGATCATTCCAGATGTTGTTAAAACTTTCTTAGTACCATTTATCGTTTTATTAGTTACTGTTCCAATTACATTCCTTGTTATCGGACCAGTTGCAACTTGGCTAGGTAACGGAGTTGCGGAAATTGTCAGTGCAATTTATAACTTTAGTCCAGTGATCGCTGGTATCTTAATGGGTGCTTTCTGGCAAGTATTTGTCATCTTTGGCGTTCATTGGGGCTTTGTGGCAGTTATGATGACTAACATTGCTGCTATGGGCTTTGACCCGATTATTGGTTTATCATTTGCTGCATCATTTGCACAAACTGGTGTAGTTTTAGCTATGATTTTCCAAACTAAAGACGAAAAGACTCGCAGTATTGCTATTCCAGCATTCGTATCAGGTATCTTCGGTGTTACCGAACCAGCTATTTATGGTTTAACATTGCCACGTAAGAAGCCATTTATTCTCAGTTGTATTGCTTCTGCTGTTGGTGGCGGTTTAATTGGACTCTTTGGCACAAAAACTTATTTGATGGCTGGAATGGGTATCTTTGCAATTCCTTGCGCTATGGGTAAAAACGGCATTGACATGGGTGTCTATGGCTTAATGATTGGTATGGCTGTAGCAATCGTCTTAGGTTTCGCCCTACAAATGATTTTTGGTAAAAAGAGCGTTGATGGCAATTTGGCAGAACAAGCTGCTGTGAGTGCGACTGCTACGTCAGCCGCAACAAATGATTCTGCTAATTCTGACACAGTTAAGGCAGAAGTTTCGTATAATAAGGAAGAAGAATTAGTTGCGCCAATCAATGGTCAAGTTGTTCCTTTAAGCGATGTTAAAGATGAAGTCTTTTCCAGCGGTTCAATGGGTAAGGGTATTGCAATTGAACCTCAAGAAGGCAAGGTTTGCTCACCTCTTGATGGAGAAGTAGTCATGGTTTTCCCAACTGGACATGCAATTGGTCTTAAATCGACCAATGGTGCAGAAGTAATGATTCACATTGGCATGGATACCGTTGAACTTGAAGGTAAAGGCTTTACAACCTTAGTTAAGAAGGGCCAAGCTGTGAAAAAGGGTGACCCACTAATCAAGTTTGACATGGAAGCTATTAAAAAAGCCGGCTTTAAGCTGACAACTCCAATTGTCGTTACTAATTCAAATGAATATCAGGAAATTACTGCAATTGCCGATGGGACAATAACTATAGGCACAGCTTTGTTAGATTTAAAATAATGAGAGGAGTAAATCATGGCTACAAATAATTTTCCTAAAGGATTTTTATGGGGCGGTGCTACCGCTGCTAACCAATTAGAAGGTGCATACCAAGAAGGAGGCAAGGGTTTATCTTTGCCTGACGTTTTACCTGGTGGCAAAGACAGAATGAAAATCATTGCTTCACCTGATTTTGATTTTAAGATAAACCCAGACTACGTTTATCCTAATCATATTGGTATTGATCACTATCATCATTACAAAGAAGACATTGAACTTTTTGCTGAAATGGGCTTTAAGTGCTACCGCTTTTCAATTGCGTGGTCTAGAATTTTTCCTAATGGGGATGAAGAAACTCCTAATGAAGAAGGCTTGAAGTTCTATGACGCAGTGATTGACGAGTGCTTAAAGCATGACATTGAGCCTGTAATTACTATTTCACATTACGAAATGCCGCTACATTTAATTACTGAATACGGCAGCTGGAAGAACAAGAAGCTGATTGACTTTTACGAGCGCTTTGCCCGCACTGTTTTAACCCGCTACCAAGATAAGGTTAAATACTGGATGACTTTCAATGAAATCAACAGTGCCGCTCACTTCCCAATTATGGGTCAAGGTCTCACTATCAGTAATGGTGCTGGCGACAAGAAGAATGTTTACCAAGCTTGGCATAACCAATTTGTTGCTAGTGCAAAGGCTGTTAAGCTTGGTCATGAACTTAATCCTGATATGAAAATTGGCTGCATGATTTTATATGCTACAACATACAGCTACGATTCTAATCCTAAGAACCAATTGGCTTCATTACAAGACAATCAGGCTAATAACTTCTTCTGTGCCGATGTTCAAGTTAGAGGACATTACCCAGCTTACACTAAGAGTTTATTGACTCGTCAAGGAGTACAGTTGGCAGATATTGACTACAATGATGAGGAATTGGCATTATTAGCCCAATATCCAGTTGATTATATTGGTTTTAGTTACTACATGTCATCTGTAGTTGATGTTACCCATGAAAACCAAGAAACTACTAACGGCAACTTGATGGGCGGCGTTAAGAACCCATTCTTAAAGAGCAGCGATTGGGGCTGGCAAATTGACCCAACAGGATTAAGAATTGCCCTGAACCAACTATCAGATCGCTATCAAAAACCTGTTTTTGTTGTTGAAAATGGTTTGGGAGCTGTGGATAAGCCAGACGAAAACCACTATGTTGCAGATGACTACCGGATTGATTACTTACGTGAACACATCGAGGCTATTTCTCAAGCTATAGACGATGGTGTTGATGTTATGGGCTATACTCCTTGGGGTTGCATCGACCTAGTTAGTGCTTCAACTGGTGAAATGTCCAAGCGTTATGGCTTCATTTATGTTGATGAAGATGATGAAGGTCACGGCACCTTTAACCGTTACAAGAAGAAGTCATTTGACTGGTACAAGAAGGTAATTACTACTAACGGCGCTGATTTAGCGTAAATGCCTTGATTTAAAGGTTGACTATTAAATTAAGGCAATGTATCATGATATATGAAAGCAGGTAACTAGAGTATCTGTTAGATGTTGATTTGAGATGGGTGGATTGGACTTAGTTGCACTCACTCAAGGAGTCTTAATAGGGTTGTGTGTGAACACCTCAAGCCAATAGTAAAACACTCATTGTTGCAAATAACAAAGGAACTCTTTAAAGGAGTTCCTATTTTTTTTGAAAGAAATATCTAAGATAGATGTACATACACAGGAGAGGTCAAGATCTTTTACAAGTTGCTGCAAGTGAATTCAATAAGCTAATTGGAAAAAAGGTTAAATTAATATTAGGTCGTAAAGGAAGAAGCGAAGAAGTAACAATAGTATTTGACTCTAGTGATTTCCATCATTTAGCAGGTTTACATAAGTTAAAAGATATACAAGTTGTATACAAGAAAAACGCCAAATTAGTTTTTAATGATATCTTGAAGGGGGAAATAGGTATTAATGATATTACCAAGTCTACATTTTTTCCGGATATTGCTGAAAGAATAGAAATTGTAAGTCAGATAAATGATATTTTTACTAAGGACAACCTTGTTTTTAAATTTTCTAAAATCAATGTTTTAAATAGTAAAATTTTATGGCAATATCTGTTAGAATTTATGACGGTTCAAGGCTATCATGGCTACTTATTTTTAAATAAATACCGCAGACAGCCTGGTAATTATGTTTGCGTAACAGATTTTAAAAAAAGAAAAGATTATAGTTTAGGTCAAATAAACATGACGTTATTGCAAACAACATTAATTGATGGTGCACAACAAAAAATTATTTTCAAAAATCCGTCCTATAACCCTAATATGAAATGATTCCCAAGTTAATCTAAATTGTACTGCATAATAAAAAGCTGGTTTCAGTATTTACCTGAAACCAGCTTCTATTTATACTAAATTAACCACAAATTTAAATCGGAGTTTAGTTGTCAATTTGTTCATCTATTACTTTTAGTCATTATATTTACTGAGTGCAATTATCGAAATAAACTTATTTAAGTTCAATATGAAAATTAATAATGTTTTCTAAAATCAAAAGTGTTCATCTTAAAGAACTAACAACTCACATGTTATGCACTAATTATCAATAGTTAAGCTGCACAGATTATATAAATCACCTTTTTGCTTCATTAATTCATCATAAGAGCCTTCTTCAGTTATTGTGCCATCTTTCATAAAAATTATTGCATCATATTTTTGCAATAGATTAGGATTTAATTTGTGGGTAACTACAATTGCGGTCAGATCTTTGACTGCTAAAATAGCATTTTCAATCTCCGTCGTGTTTTTTTGATCTAAAGATGACGTTGCTTCATCCATCAGTAAAATAGGGGTTCTTCTGATCAATGCGCGAGCGATAGAAATTCTTTGTTTTTGTCCGCCAGATAGTTCTTTTCCTTCTTCACCAACATTCATTTTAATTCCGGCAGCATTATTGTCTACCAGTTTTCTTAAACCTGATTTATTGATGGCTTCATTTAGCTCCTGCTTTGTAAAGGATTGTCCCAGAGTTATATTATAAGCAAGTGAATTATCAAAAATGTAAACATCCTGCTGAACAATGTTTATCAGATGATAAAGTGAAGAAAGATTAATTTGATTAATATTCACATGATCTATGCTAATACTACCGTTATTAGTCGGTTTGTAATATCTCATTAATAATTTCAATAGTGTGGTTTTACCACTGCCTGACATACCCACAAGCGCGTATTTTTTGCCTTTCTTAATATCTAAGTTAATGTTAGTCAGCACCTTTTTTCCTACTTTATTTTGTTGGGGATAAGAAAAACTGACGTTAGATAATTCAATCTCATGCTCAAACTTACTCAATTCCAAGTAGTTGCTATCATTTTTTACTGGAGTAAATAAATTTTCTAATAACTGATTTAAAGTCTTGGTAGCAGCTAACCCAGCTTTTTTATTGTTCAGTTCAATGCCTAATTTACTCAACGGCATCACAATAAAATTAACTAATTGGACAATTGCTGTAACTGCACCAATACTTGTACTTCCGTTAATTACCATGAACATACCTAGCCCATAAGCTACTAGAAAAACTAAGTATCCTGAAAATTTTGAAATTGATACTGAAACGTTGTTTATTTCTGACAGAGAAAATTCACTATCTGCACGCTTGTTATTGCTATTTTCAAATTCTGTGCTTATCTGTTTTGCAATATTAAAGCTTTTAATTACTAAAAAGCCTGAAAAGGCGTCCTTCACTTTGGAAACATAGGCGTTCTGCTGAGTTAAAGCAGCATTTTGCGTTGCCTGCATTTTTCCGCCTAATAAATTCAAAATAAAGATTGGTGCTAAGCTGATTATTAACACGGCTATTGACAATTTCCAGTTAATAAAAAACATTCCCACAATTGAAAAAAGTAATAAAGCTGAGTTAGACACGATATTAAAATATGACTTGATATATTTTTCCTCAATAGTTGAAATAGTGTTTGTCATAGTTGCTAAAAAATCACCCACGCTATTGGCGCTGAATTCATTTAAATCACTGGCAATAATCCTTTTAAAAATGAATTTTCTATATCTCTTACTAAAATTATTAACAAATTTGTTTTTGGTCCATTCACTAATAAAGACTGCCAGTGCTAAAAAGATACACACTAGCAAACAGGCAAAAATTGCCAATTTTAAATCATTTACATTACGGGCAATGCCTGCATCAATTAATCTTTTTAATACGAGAGCCAGCAATAAGTTTATTAACGGGTAAACCACGGCTGAAAAAATTATTGCCAGTGAATAATTAAGGTGATCATATTTTTTAAAACTTTTCATTAATATATACATCCTCTCTATTTTAAAAAAGCATCATCAAAAATATATAATTATTTTAAATTTCTCTACATCTGTCCACTATACGCTAAACATTTTATAATCGGAAGATATATTTTAAAATAAAGTTATATTTTTTAAAATTATAAAATCATAGTTAGATTAATTATTGATGTTGAGAATCATAGAAAGGTGTTTTCAAACTAAAATTTGTCAAAATTAAAAATATTTCTGACTAGCTGTCTGTAGTTTTTTACATCCCTTTGTCACCAGCAAATACAGGTAATTTTTAATAAGCTTACTCAAAATAAAAACCAAACTTTTCAATAAGAAAGTTTGGTTTTGTTTTCTAATTATCTTAATTAGTGCTTATTTTATAAATCAGCTGTCAAATTTTTAACAGCGTTTCTGGCTGAGTAAACACAATAGCCGGCATGACTACCAGGAACTTTAACTCCATAGGTATCGCCATAAATTACACCTGAGCCATCACTGCCGATTGCATATAAATGCTCAATAGGCTGACTCTTGTTGTCTAAGACTTCATTATGCAAGTTGACTTTTAGACCGTCTCCGGTAGTAAAAGCACCAACGCCCAATTCTATTGCGTAAAATGGTCCTTGTACAACCGGTAGGAGAAACTTTTTATCCTTACCAAAATCAGTGTCAACGCCTTTTTCAGCAAGATCATTATAATGATTAACCGTTTCTTCCAGATTAGGAGCAGCGATCTTCTCTGCCAGTTCTGCCAGCGTTGAAGCAGAATTCATAAAGTCATAGTTCTTAGCGATAGCCTCTTTTACATTTTCACGTAAGTGCGGATAATTTGGCAGTTCATAAAATGGGTGTAAATCTAGCGGGAAACCTTTATCAGTAAAATCATCAATAGTCTTTTGGTCTAGAATGGCAAAAACGCGGTCTTGCCGAATCATAGCGTTACCCTCGTTAGCCCAGTTACTTACGCAATCATATTCATTGGTAAAACGATTGCCACTTTCATTTACCCATAAAATAGGCTCGTCACAAACAGCACTACCCAGATCCCATGTTGCAAATTCGTAAGTCGGAGTTTGCGAGTCGTGAATCTGACCGCCAAAGTTCATTGTCATGCCGGTAAAGAAGTGTTTTGCTCCCTGCTTCCATGCCATTTTGAGACCGTCACCGGTTGACTTGCCGGAATTAACGGGAACGATCCGTTCAGGATTAAACTTGTTGGCATTTTCCATTATTTCTGGATTGTTTAAATAGCCACCAGTAGCTAAAATTACGTTTTTGGTTTGTAAAGTAATGTCCTTGTCTGCAGTTAAGTCTTGGGCAATCACAGTCCAACTGCCGTCAGCATTATGCTTTAAGTCAACTGCCTGAGTAGAAGTTTTAATCGCAATATTATTTTTTTCAACATACGGCTGTAAAGCTTCATGGATTGCTTTATTCCCATGACCTGTGAATAAGTGCCAAGTTGGCAAATCAGTGCCCATTTCCGTAACTTTGTCAAACTGAACGCCGTGCTTTTGGAGCCAGTCAACATTTTCTGCAGAGTGGTCAATATAATGGCGCCACATTTCATGATCAGCCTTGTAGTGTGAATAATCCATTTCCAGCTGGAGAATTTGCTCACGCTTAATATCAATTCCTGCTTCTTTTTGCAATTTTGATTCTGCCGCAAAAACACCTTCAACATAATTACCAGTTCCGCCAGTTGTTCTGCCTTTTTCTAGCACTAGGGCAGTTAAATTTCTGTCTGCAGCTTCTGTGGCTGCAGCGAAACCTGCAAGACCACCACCGATAATAATCACATCATATTTTTTAGTCATAATATTATTCTCCTTTATTTTCAAATCTTAAGCGGAATTTTGGCCCAATTATAGGGATGATTAAAGCAATGAAATAAATTATTGCTACTACAATGAAAACTACTATGAATGAATTGCTGCCTTCATAAATGTAACTAAAGACCGGAGTGGCAAATGCGCCTATCACACCTGTGATGGCACTAACATTGGAGTAACCAATATCAAAAGCCGGCCCAAACATTTCGGCTCCAAAAACTTGTTCACCAGTTCCCATGACCGTAGCACAAGCAGTAGAGAGAAGGGCAGCGGAATATAGTAAAACAAAGGACTTAGTTTTGGCCGCGAGAATGAATAACACCATTGCTGCTATTGGGCACATTAACCACACGGCTACAGCTCTACTGCCCCATTTATCTGTAGTAATTCCAAAAAGTGGGGTAATGAAGATTTGGGTTGCACTAACTAGGGTAATAATAAAACCCCCAGCAGTAGGTCCAAAACCACTACGAGTTGTGAAAACCGGAATTAAACTTTGAATATTGCCTCCAAATTCGACCAAAGCATAGAATAGTAGAACTAAAACAAAAGCCGCTGAAAAAACGACAGTCTTAGTTTTAATTTGTGGCGCTGCTTGCTCAGGCGCAGCAGTGGAATTACTTTGAACCTGATCAGCTCCGTATGCTTTAAGTCCTATGTCTTCAGGTCTTAATTTCATGATGCAGGCACCAAGTAAACCGATAACCAGGCTAATACCGCCCAGTGTTAAAAGTGCTGAGCGCCAACCTAATTTAGTGATTAAGATAGAAGTAAAAGAGCTGGAAAACATTAGGTAAATAGAAACAACAACAGCGCATAATGAAAAAGCAAAATTTTTCTTAGCGATAAACCAATTATTGACTAAAATGCCTTGGACAATGTATCCCGTGAAGGCACAGCCTAGCCCAATGACTACGGCGGTTAAATATAAAACAACTAGATTGCGGGCTTGTGATAAAATTGCTACTGCTGCTGCCGTCATAATTACAGCCAGTGCCAATGCCCAATTGAATTGAACTCTTTTAATAAAGTGCCCTACTAAAACAAACCCAAATGACATGGAAATGATAGTAATGGTCATAAAGTACGAGACTGCCGATAATGGTGCATGTAATGCGTGTACTAAAGGATCCAAAAACAGACTCATCATGACAGTATAGGTATTAGCTATAACAGCGCACATCAGTCCAGAAAATAAGACGATTAACCACGGATAAATTTTCTGTTTCATTTATTAAAATTACCTCCTTAATGAATTTAATCACATAGTATCATTGCTAAAGGCGCTTTCTTAACGCATAATGGAATAAGGTAGTACCAAAAGGAATAATAAATTATGAATTTCTCACAATTGCGTTGCTTTATCTATGTTGTTGATAATTTAAGTTTTACCGTGGCAGCCCGTAAGTTAGACTTTTCTCAATCTGCTGTTTCTAAAAGCATTAAGGAACTGGAAAAAGAAGTTAATGTGAAATTATTAGATCGTTCACCGCATAAATTAATGGTGACTGCTGCCGGCAAATATTTTTATCAAATTGCTTTAGATATTTTGAAAAAGAGAGATAGTGCAGTAGATTACATGCAGCATAAGTCGGTTGCTTCTGATCTCACTCACATAAGGATAGGGATGTCAGCCAATCCTTTGGAGCACTACATCATTCCTTTGTTCTTGCAAAAATTTAACTTGCAATATAAAAACTATGATTTTACTTTTATTATTAATTTTCTAGTAGATTATTTATCCCAATTGCAAGAGCGTAAGATAGATTTGGCACTTTTAACTAGTGACGTCATTAAAGACTCAGACGATGTCATTTTCAGACCCTACGTTCCAGTCAAATATTGGGTGGCATTGCCTTCCGGTCATCCTCTAGAAAGGTACGAAGCTATTACTTTTAGCCAACTTTATCAGCAAAAAATTCTTCTGCCATATACTGACCGTTCTTTGCCTGATATATTCCGCTTAAATCAAACTTTTTTAACTAAGCTCGGTCCCGATCAGGTCAAATGGGTGGATGAATACTTTTTAATGTATGATTTTATTAAAGCAAGACAGGGTATTGGGATAATCCCGAATTTTTGCATTAACAAAAATATTAATTTTGTCTCCTACCGTCCTTTAAAATATAAGAGTAATTGTTCTTACGGCTTGACTTATCTTAAAGACGGTAAACCGCATAATATTGGCTGGATTAGCACTGCACTGGAACAGGTAATTAAGGAAAACATTATTAACTAACAATAAAAAAAACTGGTTTCAAATAAAGATTGAATACCAGTTTTGCTGTTATTAGTTTAATTCTTTCAGGTGTTTTCCTGCACAATTTTTTGCAACTGCTTGCTAAATTCGGTCATGCCGATCAAGGAAAATTCTTCTATTTGTCTCGCGCTATTATCCAGATAAAGCTGTTGGGGATCAAAATGATAGTTAATCATGTTCTCCAAAAATAATAGAGTCATCTTACTAAAGCAGGTTAGTGGCCGGGTGTGAATCTCATGGGATTTTTCCACCAACTGCTTGGCTAATCTTTCTGAAAAACTACTTTTACAATTTTGAGTATCTTTTCCAAATAGTCATCAGGTAGTTGTTCTAAATATTGAAATGATTGATTATGATAATCGATTGTAACTAGCTGATCTAGCATGACTACGCCTTTTGTTTGAGATGCAGCAGGTAATTCTTGATATAAGGGGTAGCGTCTTTTAGTAGTTGATATAGGAGCAAACACAGCAATATGAGCGTATTTTTCAACCCCTTTATAGCTTAAATATAAATAAGGTTGTTTGCCAGATTGTTCATGCCCCTGTTTAGGACTTAAATCCATTAATAGAATAGATCCTTGCTTAATTACCATCTTTCATTTCCTTTTCTCTCATCTGGTAACTTAATTTCGGTATCAAATTCTTCACCTGAATAATCTTTAAAAAGTTCTTCAAAAGTTAAATCAGGTGAATCATCTTGCTTTGACATTATTACTTTGTTGTCCTCAATTTTAAAGTTTAACTGATCTCCTATAGTAGCGTTTAATGCTTGCAAGACTGCTTGGTTTAATCGGATGCCTTTAGAATTACCCCATTTAGATATAGTAGCACGAATCATAATTGCCCCCTGTAAAAAATAAACAATGTATATCCTAAAATGTAATAAAATTATACAATGTTTATCTACGGAGATCAAGCAAAACAAAAAAGCATCCTGAACGAAATATGATGTGACCACCAAAATTAGGATACTTTATTAGTTGTAAGTTAGTTCTTATTTATTAGGACTTTTTCTTAAACTGAAAAAGATAATGAGAATAAAGTTAATCAGTAGGGTAAAGCCTGTAGTCCAGAAAACTGTAGCATAGTTGAACAGTCCCGAGATAGTGGAGCCCATGATTGACCCAAACACAGAGCCAACTGCTTGAAAAGACTGATTATAACTAAAGATACGACCAAAGCTTTCGGCTGGAGTGTTCAGAGTCAAAACGGTCTGTGCTGCAGGCAGCATAGCAGCACTGGCAATTCCCAGTAGAAAACGCAATCCAGCCAGTACCCAAGGCGAATGAGTTAAGGCCATAGGAATAAAGAGAACAGCTCCTACAATCAAACCTAGGCGTAATATCTTCAGAGGACCAATTTCATCCATTTTATGACCAATTTTGGAAGCAGCTAGCAATGTTCCGAGACCTGGAGTTGCAGCTACGACGCCCGCCACAAATGCGATGTTTTTGCTATTAGGCATCATTGATTTAACGTATAAAGAAACAATTGGATCAATTGACATATTGGCAGCCTGAACTAAAAGTGTGGTAAAGAACATCACCACAATCAATTTAACGTTGGGTAGAGAACGCATAATTTCCTTCATCGGCTTCATTTCTGCTCGAGAAATTGGAGTGAAGTTTTCGTGAACTAAAAAAGATGACCCTAAGAAAACAAGTACCATTAAAAAGCCGGTGATAAAGAACGGAATGCGGTAACCCCAGACTCCGCCGAGCCAATTGCCAAAGAAGTTTGACAATACCCCACCTAAAAGTGGGCCCACCAAGTTTCCTGCCGTACCGGCAGTCATCATTTGGCTCATGACCCAGCCACTTTTTCTATGAGGGGTTTCTCCCGCAATTAAAGCAGTGGCATTATTAATGTATCCAGAAAAGGCACCTTGAATAAAGCGCATGACGATAATGTAAAGGGCATTAGGTGCAAAACCGGTAGCAGTGATGGTTAAGGCCATCACACCGGAGGCACGCATACACATTAATTTACGTCCCTTTCTGTCGGCCAGATTGCCCCAATAAGGTGAAACTATTGCTTGGGCAATAAAAGTCATAGCAAACGCAAGGCCGGAATACATACTAATCTGTAATTTGCTATAGTTTCCCAAGTCAGCGATAAATAATGAAATGAAGGGCATTGTCATGGAATAGCCCATGCCTGTGATGAAGCAGCCTAGCCACAAAGTAACAAATGCCTTGTGCCAGCTAGCTGGAAATTTGTCGGAAACTGTCAAAACGTCCTCGCTTTCTTTTTAATATTTTCCTAAAAAATACGATATCTTTTATATTTTAGCACAATAAATTTGCTAAGAATTTGCTAAATAGATGATATTTTCATCTTAAACATGATAGGATATTATTTCTGAAAGGAAGAGATGCCGGTATGGAAAGAGATTCACACATAACAAGGCAGGAATATCGCCAAAAACACAGCCAAAAATCTCGGTCTAATGCAAAAGCGACTTCTAAGGTAACGCTCAGAGAGAATAACAACCTTCAAACTCGTGCTGATTACCGTCATTTAAAGCTAAACTTCTGGGATATATTTGCAGACCGACCATACGTTGCGGTGGCAATTGTGGTACTCGCCATATTTTTGATCATGGCTAAGTTGTGGTGGCTGCTGGTTGTACTTGCGATCGTTGTCGCAATCGGTATCTTTGTGATTGGTCGCAGCCACCACCCTGACCGTGTACTAAGTTTAGAATTTAAGATGAAGTCGTCCAGAAAACTAAGCATGTTGCGGGCATTGCAATTTGGCGGCTCAATTGTGATGTTTTTAGCTACTTACATGAAAAAAGTAGTTACCGTAAATTTCACTACAGCTGGCTCGACTGACGGCTTGCAGGTGATTCAGGGAATTTTGTCTAATCGTGGCGGTGTATATGGACAACAAGGATCGTATTTTCTGAGTTTATTGAATACCTTAACCGGCGGACAATTGTGGGGTAAATACCGTTATGCCACTAATAGTGCCCAAATGATGAGCAGTGGTGCAGGACGACTAATTATTATGTGGGTATTGCTTTTGATGATTGCCCCAGCATTTTGTGTTTTAGCACAATTTTTCCGTGAACCATATTCACGTAACACGGCTTTAGTAGCTTCAATCATAGCGACTGTAAGTTTTGTGTTAACCCCGCGTTTACTAAGTAAGTGGATTGTAGAATATGCGGTAGAAAATCGCATGGCCAGCAGCCAAGCCCAAGCTGCTATCAGCGTAGGACCAATGGCTTACGTTGCGATGCTTTGCGCGCTTTTAGTCTTGGTTATTTCTATTTACCGAGTTATTAAAAAGGATAGGTTCGTATAGTTACCTAGTAGACTTAAGGGAAACAGCTTGTTTTTAGTTTAATATCTAAACTAGTTGGCATTAGTGCTGGCACCATATTGGTGCCAGTTTTTTTGAAATAAATTTCAAAAAATGAAACGGAGAGCTCAAGTTATCCAGTTTATTTTTCATTACTATCAGTACCCTAATTTATGTTAGTGCAATAAATACACTGCTTAAAAGGAAATTTTAATGTAGGAAATTTCTTTTGAGATATTATTTTTTAATCAGTTCTACCTTTTTGCTCTAAAAAAGATAACTTCTCGGGCCGCAAGCATCTCTTGGGATGACTGGTAAATAGTGAGACGAACTTTTTGGGCGCGTACATCCCGCATTCCCACTACTTTGTTTTTAGTATCAGGTTTCCAGTGTAAATTATCTGCGTAAGTGGTAAAGTTAACGCCATCAGTTGAAACAGCAATTGCGAGAGCCAATGGTGCTCCTTTATGGTCAATATTACGTGGCACATAAACCATCCTGCTTAATTTTTCTACTTTTTCAAAAGTAAAAGTTAGTTCTAGTGGCTGTTCAGGTGAGGGGCTTTGTTCAGTTTGCCATTCGCTTGCCAGCTTAAGATCGGTTAAGTAGGAAAGAGGATGGTTTTCTTTGCTGGCATAGTTACAGTCAACTTTAATATTTTCAATGGCATAATCTTTAGCAGCATGCTTAGTAATAACCCCGAAAAGATCAGACCATTCAGAAACCTTATTTCCAATTACGTACCGCATTCTAATGATGTAGCGGGTATTAGGCGTTAATTCATGAAAAGCAAAATTTTTGCCGGTAATACCCACATAGAGCAGGTTATTAATTTCAATTTGAACGGCGCTGTTGTGCGGCCAAGCAAGTTCGAAAGAGTGTGCGGAAATTTTACTTGAATCTACAGCTGGCAATTTAGGCGATGGCAAAACGCCACTAGTAATTTCATGAACTAAAACATTTTTGCCATACTGCATATTATGAACACTAATTTCTATTTTAGTAGTTGTAATATCACGTTTGGCCAGTTTAATTTGCAAAGCAGATTGCTTATTCTTTTGATACTGTTTAAATTCATCTAAGCCGTAATTGACATTATAAAAAATGCCTTCGTGAGCATGGTTAAAAGCATCAATTGATCCGTATTCCTGCACAGGGACAATTTGATCATTAATTTTAATGGTCACGCGGTCAGGGTAGGAATCACACATAATAGTCAGTTCAGTGGGCTGCTCTTTAAGTGCATCAGGCACTCCTTCTGCAACTGGTTCAATAGTTACACGTAGCTGCTCGTTTTTAACTTGACTAGTGATTCTAGTAAAATAAGCACCATTTTCAGAATTAGCTGAAGCGGTATTATTATAAATAACAGTTTCACTTTGTTCTTGGGGATAAAGGAGAAAATTGCGTTTGCCCCAGTCAAAAATACTGCCGCTTTTAACAAATACTGGTAAATGCCAAAGTGGAAATAATAAATTATTGTAAACTTTGCCACCAGCATATTTCTTCCCGGTAAAAAGATCAATCCACATCGACTTTTTGCCCGGTAAATATAAGTTATCCTTGCGTGAATTTCCTTGCTCATCTTCACGCCCATTGGTAATTGGCGCTACCAGTATATTGTGTCCCAGCATGAATTCGTTACCAAATTGGGAAGTATAATTGGCTTTTTCATCGGGGAAATCGCTAAATAAAGGACGCATAATGGGCTCGCCATCTTGGGCTTGTTTATTTAGTGTACACAAGTAGTTGGTCAAATGTTGACGTAATTTAAGATAAGATAAATTGATTTCCGTAATTTTCTTGTTATAGGCAAACGGATTTTTGCAAAAATCGCCTTGATCATCAAAGTAAAATAGCAGCGGAGTAAAACTTTTCCATTCAAAATCGCGGACATTGATTTGGGCATTGCCGCCGCCCTGAAGACCATCAATTGCTGCGCCGACTAAGGGTTGACCAGATAGATTTGCTCCAAGCATTCCGGCAATTTGGGTAGTAATATTATTCCAATTGCCACCAATATCACCAAAGATAAGCGCCGCTGATTTTTGCATTCCTGTAGAGCCGCTTCCAGCCAGCACCATAGGTCGTGTTAAGTGAGGCTCAGCTTGTAGCTGTTTAGAATCATGGTTAGCAGATTGAGCATCAGTAAAAGTGAAAGCAGTTTTGGCTGGCAGTTCGGTTTCACCTTGATGCCAAAAGCCGGGTTGAACATCCTGATTGAGCGCATAGTCATTAAAGAACTCTAAGGCATGGATATTGTTAGATTGTACAGCATAGTTAGGAATGAACCAGCTTAGAGGAAAATGCTGCGCATGATACTGGTCAATCATTGCGCGCGCAGAAAACTGATAATTTTCTTCTCCATTTAATGATGCTTTACCCGAAGCGGCATCTTGATCTTTTGTCCGAATATAATAATTGTTGCCAATTTTACAAGCATTGCGTTCCTGCGCCTTGCTTGGTTGCCACAGAGTTGTACAGAAATCACCAATGTGACCTAAGCCAAAGGCATATTCTGGTAACATTACCGGTTTACCAGTTAAGGTGTAGTAATGCTGCAAGATTTCCTGTGGGTTACTACCAAGTAAATAAAAGCAATCAAAAATCTTGTCCTGATGAGTGAGGATAGTTGTTCCGGGAGTATTTTTACCAAAGTCATAAATTCCTGGTTGGCTTGTGTTTCTCAACTCTCCGTAGCCGGCGTTTGACCAGAAAAATGACACGGGCATAATGACGCCGCCTTTTCCGGTTATCTGATCATGTTTGATTACTATTCTGTGACCTTTGTGACTAAAATAGCCGTTCTGCAAACCGCCACCATAGAAAAATTCATTTTTATTTTCTGCCAGAAATTCTGTGGTACCGTCATTACTTAGTTCTAAAGGCAGTGATTGGTGCATTCTGTTATGGTGGAGCGTTTCATCAAAAATACTAATTACTGCCGGGTTTTGTGCCCAAATAATCTGATATTTACCTGAATGAATGATTAATGAATCATTGGTAGCTCTAACTTGCGAACGTTCAAACGCTGAATGGTCAAATTGTGCTAATTGAATAAATTCAGTCCGATTTTCATTGAATTCTTGTGTCGGGTCAAGCAAGAGACGAAAAATGCCGTTAGCCAAGATGTAAAAGTGCGCAATTTCGCCAGTTGCAAAGTGTAATTCATAATAGTTTTCACATTTGCTGGCACCTGTAAGTGCCCCTAATTGATGTTTGTTTGTTTGCGTATTTTGGATCATGATATTTGCTTCCTAATTAGTTACCTATACCACTATTATAACTAAAAAATTAAAACTTTCTGTACTAATTAAGATTGAACTGGAAATGATTGGTAGATTAAGCTAGAATTAAACTGGCAATATCCAATTTTTCTTTTAAAAGGAAGGCAAAAAACTATGACTTATTATATTCATGCTGATAAATTCTTTCTTAAAAATGTGACAGAAGAAGGAGGTTATCTGGAAGTTCAAGATAATGGTAAGTTCGGTTTTTATTATACAGAAGACGAGAAACCAGCAGGTAAAATTGTCGATTATAGCGGCAAATGGATAGCTCCAGGGCTTGTTGATACGCATGTTCACGGCTCGCTAAAAGAAGATGTAATGAAAAGCGATTGGACGGGTATTAACCGCTTGTCAGAAGGCTTTCTGCGTTCTGGTGTTACCAGCTGGCTACCAACTACTTATACTGCCGGTGCTGATACCTTATCTCACATTTGTCAGATGTTTGGTAACCACAAGGGTGAGGAAACTGGTGCTAAAATTCAAGGTCTTCATTTTGAGGGACCTTACTTTACTGCGGAACATGCTGGAGCAGAAAATCCGAAATATTTGCTCGACCCAGATATTAATCAATTTAATGAGTGGCGTGAGCAATCAAAGGGCTTGTTAAACAAAATTTCACTTGCGCCCGAGAGAAAAGGTGCTAAAGAATTTATTCGAGTTGCTGTTAATGAAGGCGTAGTTGTTTCTTTAGGTCATTCAAGTGCTAATTTTGCAGAAGCCAAAGCTGGAGTTGAGGCGGGTGCGACCATGTTTACCCATACTTTTAACGGGATGCCGGATCCATCTCACCATGATTCATCAATTTCTAATGCCGCACTAGCTTTACACAATGTTACGGCTGAATTAATTTGTGATGGCCACCATGTCAAAAAAGAAATGGTACAAGCTTTAATTCAAGTTAAAGGTGCAGAACATATTTGCCTAATCACTGATTGTATGGAAGCCGGCATGATGCCAGACGGTGATTATATGTTAGGTGAATTACCGGTTTATGTTAAAGACGGTATGGCACGCCTTAAAGATGGTAACAATTTAGCCGGCAGCATATTGCAGTTAAAGACCGCTGTTAAAAATCTGGTTGACTGGAATATTGCTACACCGGAAGAAGCAATCATGATGGCTTCTTATGTTCCGGCTAAAAGCGCACACGTTTTAGATAAGTGCGGTACAATTGCACCTGATAAGGATGCTGACTTTTTGGTGTTAAATCCAGACATGACTTTAAGTGAAACCTACTTAAATGGCGAATCACGCTACAAGGCATAAAATACTCTGTAATTAAATTTACCGAAAAACCAGTTTATCAAGTTAAACTGGTTTTTTATTTGCATAATTATTTAACAAAAAATATATTTTATATATACTATACACTATTATTATAAGCTAAATTCTTTGCACTTTTAACTTGCTGGTTATAGTCTAATCATATAGTACGTGCTAATAATAATTAACTAGACGGAGAGTGAGAAAAATGGCTAAAACAGGACAAGACAGGTTGAATGATCCGTTTTTGAACAGAGGTACTGCTTATACAGAAGAACAGCGGGAAAAGTATCATTTGGTGGGGATGCTGCCACCAAAGATACAAACATTGGAAGAACAGGCTCGTGAAGTTTACTTGCAATATCAGGAAAAGTCTTCAAACCTTGAAAAACGTATTTTTCTGATGACAATTTTCAATACTAATCGTGTACTGTTTTTTAAAATTTTTAGTGAACATGTTACTGAATTTATGCCAATTGTGTATGATCCGACAATAGCTGAAACTATTGAAAATTACAGTCATTTGTTTGTTAACCCCCAAAACGCCGCATTTCTGTCAATTAATGAACCCGATAAAATTGAGGAAAGTTTAAAAAATGCGGCAGATGGGCGTGACATTAAGTTGATTGTAGTCACTGACGGCGAAGAAATTTTAGGAATTGGTGATTGGGGTACACAAGGCGTCGACATTTCTGTAGGTAAGCTAATGGTTTATACTGCAGCAGCTGGTGTTGACCCAGCGTGCGTATTGCCGGTGGTTCTTGATGTTGGCACTAACAACGACAAATTACTTAATGATTCGCTCTACTTAGGCAACCACCAGCGTCGGGTGAATGGAGATCCTTATTATCAATTTGTTGATCGCTTTGTGCAAACTGTAGAAAAGCTGTTTCCGGGACTATATTTACATTTTGAAGATTTTGGCAGGGATAATGCTGATAATATTTTAAAACATTACCGTGATCATATCTTAACATTTAATGATGATATTCAAGGCACTGGAGTCATTGTTTTGGCTGGTATCTTGGGAGCATTAAAGATTAGTGGACAAAAACTAACTGATCAAAAGTATGTCTGCTTCGGTGCTGGTACTGCTGGTACGGGAATAGTTGAGCAGGTATATTCTGAGATGTTGCAAGCAGGTTTGCAACCTGAAGAAGCACGTAAGCATTTCTACTTAGTAGATAAACAAGGTCTGCTCTTTGAAGATACTCCCGACCTAACACCAGCGCAGAAGCCATTTGTTAGAAAACGTTCAGAGTTCAGTAATGCTGATCAACTTAAGGACTTAAAGAGCGTTGTGCAAGCAGTTCATCCTGATATATTAGTGGGAACTTCAACCCGTTCAGGTGCTTTTACTCAAGATATTGTGACGGAAATGGCAACTCATACCGAGCGACCAATCATTTTCCCATTGTCAAACCCAACTCAATTAGCAGAAGCAAAAGCAGAAGATTTAATTCATTGGACTAAGGGCAAAGCCTTGGTAGCAACTGGTATTCCTGCTGATCCAGTTGAATATGAAGGAACCAAGTACGAAATTGGTCAAGCCAACAATGCTTTGGTTTATCCAGGACTTGGTCTTGGTGCTTTAGCAGTTAATGCTAAGATTTTAAGTGATGAAATGATTAGTGTAGCAGCTCATTCACTTGGCGGTATTGTTGATTCCAGTAAACCAGGTGCGGCCGTGTTACCACCTGTGGAAAAACTAAATGTCTTTTCCCAAACTGTAGCAAAAGCTGTGGCTAATAAGGCAATTGCTGATCATCTTAACCAGAATGATTATCAAGACGGTGATAAGGCAGTGGCTGCCCTTCGCTGGGCACCCGAATATTCAGATGAGCAGGAGTGAGAATAAATGCAAGCCTTTATTACTTCATTAACTAGTGTCGTTGAGCTGTTACTTGTAATTGCTTTAGGGTATTGGCTGCGCACCAGTGGCAAGCTGGGCGATCAGTTTAAAGGCAATATTTCCTATTTAATTATGAATATTGCTCTGCCAGCTTCAATTTTTGTTTCGGTCTTAAAATACTTGAACCGGCAAAAATTGTTTGGCTTAACAGGCGGATTGATCTATGCCATTATCTGTTTTGCTCTCAGCTATTTGTTCGCATGGATATTATGTAAGGTTTTGCGGATCCGCAAAGGCCGCCGCGGTACTTTCATTAACGCCATTACGAATGCCAATACCATTTTTATTGGTTTACCGTTAAATATTGCTTTGTTTGGGCAAAAAAGTATGCCCTACTTTTTAATTTATTATGTGTTAAATACTGTTTCTACTTGGGCAATTGGCGTCTTCTTCATTTCGAGTGATGATCCGACCGCGCAAAAGAACAAGCAGCAAAAATTCAACTGGAAAAAGTTGTTGCCAGCGCCATTAGTTGGTTTTCTAATTGCCTTAATTTGCTTATTGGTTGAGGTACCAATTCCCAGCTGGATTACTGCTGTATTAAGCATGGTTGGCGGAATCGTCACGCCGATGTCACTGATTTATATTGGTATTATATTGGCAGATGCCGGTTTGAAGTCAATCCACCTTGACCGCGATACCATTTGGGCATTGCTTGGCCGCTTTATCTTAGTACCAGCTTTAATGATGCTTTTAATCTTTGTTGGTGCAAATTGGCTGCCGACTTTGACAAGTTTGGCTAAACAAACTTTAGTAGTGCAGTCAGCTACTCCAGCCTTAGCTGTTTTGCCAATCTTAGTGGGTGAATCACATGGGGATGTGCAATATGCTACCAATGTTGTGACCACCTCCACAGTTTTATTTGTAATTGTCGTACCACTGGTTTTGGAAATAACCCAAATACTAATATAATTAATGAGAATTTTATATTATAAAAACCCGTCTTTGATCATGTAGATAAGGCGGGTTTTTGTTGGGAAAATAATATTTGCAATTTTTATTTTTATTGTGTTATTTCTTCTTTTATTAATTTTAATATGATATGCTTTTCGCAGTGGATCCCATAGAAAAGAGAGAAATTTATTATGCAAGTTGTTAACAATTACTTTGCTCATACGGATAGCAAAAACTAGTTACACTGCTTAAATAAAAATATAATTATACTATGTAAAAGAATATAATAACGGGTGCTTAATATTGGAACATAGAGAATTAGTCAAATCAAAAGATATTTCTGATAAGGCATTAAAAGCAATGGATGAATCTGTTGCTAATTTAAAAAAAGGAAAGGTGTCCGCACCAATAGATTTATCAGACTTTTAGATGAATAGTATTTAAAGAAATTACTAGTTTCGTGAATGTAGAGATTTATACATATAAACATATAAAAATCCTCTTAATTAAATTGAAATCTAACTAAGAGGATTTTTAGCTTTAATTATAGTGAGTTTTGCAAGCTATAATAATTAATCGCTCATTTTTAACTGTGTAAACTAATCTATCAACATTATTTATTCTTCTTGACCAACCAATTTGATATTTTAATTTTTCCGACTTGCCAATTAACATATTCATTCCAAGCTTCATCTAAAAATTCTACTGTCATTCTTTCTTCTGCTCACTACTTAAAAGATGATGTGAATGGATATCCTGATTATTGTTAATCTTTTTGAAACGCTGATTTAGTTCAGCTTGATTTTTCTCACTATAAAATGGATCCCGAACTTCAAACGGTAAACCACCTTCAGCAATACTTTTCTTTATAAATATATTAATGGCAGTCGAAAGATTAAGGCCTAGGCTGTTAAATATTTCTGTAACTCGGTTTTTATCTTCTGAATTAACTTTAACTGAAATCGAAATTTTGCTTCTTTCTGTACTTAGCATTATTGATCACCTCATATGCATAGTAGTACTTTAGATGTATAAAGTATAGTTAATTGATTTAGATTTACATATAATATACTACCTAAATTATTGTTAGTAAAACATTTATAAAAAAGTTAAAATCAATTGCAGTTTAAACAAAAATTATTTGAGTGTTTTACCAAATCGTTTTTGCATTTTATTGCTAGTATAGCCCAGCTTTTCATAAAATTTATGAGCACCTAAACGTGATTCTCCTGAATTTAACCTAATTTCTTTCATGCCTAAATTTTTAGCCTGTTTCTCCAAAGCTTGCATAAGCTGACTGCCAATACCTTTTTTCTGCACAGAAGAATCTACGGCTAAAGCTAAAACATTGAACATGGGGTCAAAGTAGGTTTCTTCAAAAATTTCTGCATGCAAATATCCCTCAACCTTTTTGCTATTTTCATCTTCAAAAACCCAGAGATAGTGATGCGCAGGATCATTTAGCAGCCTTTTAATGTTGGCAGCCGTTTTTTCCACAGAATAATCATAACCTAGTTCAACTTGATTGATTTTTTGAATAGCTGGACTGTCTGCAACTTCACATTTTCTAATCATGAAAATTCCTTTCTTATATTTGTTGTTTTACGAGTTAAAGTTATTTTTGCGCTCCCAACATTGATTAAAAAGTCTTATTTACATACCTTAAAAATGCGCTCATTTTAAACTTGGATTGGCTTAGTACACTGTTAGTAAAACCGTCTTTTACCATTGTCAAAAATGTATTTTAGTTTTTAAAGAGGGAAACAAAATACTATATAGTGGAAATAATCAAAATAAGCCATTGATTTGGCAATAATACTCTATAGTTATTCAATATGCAAACAGTATTTGTTATAATTAATTTAGAATTCAAGCAAATTGTTTTGAGGGCGGTTGGCTGTTGATCTGGAAAGGAGATGGTGCCTATGGCACGAAATCTTTTAGAAAGAGAAGCAGTTAATGAGCGTTTACCAGGCATTACAAATAATGTTGGCATTCGCCACGTTTATTATTGTGTTGTTGGATTATATCAATAATCACAAGAAATAAAAAAGACCGTCCCAATCATACTTTAGCTAGTTAAGGATAGTCTTCTATTACCTAGACAGCTAACCGCCTTTAGAGCGGCTGCTTGTTTTCAAAGAGGTCTTGTTAGCGCAAGGCCTCTTTTCTTTACAATCACATTATATCATGACTGAATTAATTTTGCACAACGGGCTGAGTCAGGTATTGCAAAGCTGCCATTTATAATCTTCTTTTTAACAGTTACAAAAGCAGAGCAAAAAATTTCTCGAAGTTTTAGCGATCTTAGACTTTTTTACAATTATTTTAATTTAATGGTTATTTGTTATATCGATAAAAAATGATATGCTAAAACTTAAGGCAGTGTATAGTATATGAAACAACAAAGTCTATAGTATTTAACCCGCTAAAATAATCAAAATTTCGCAAGCCTTTAAATATTTGCAAAACATAATAAACTAGGAGAGCTTTTTATGGATACTACGAATTACGATTTGATTTACGAAATTATTATTTTAATATTCGTTACTATTGCATTTATAACATCGCTATCTATGATTTATCTCAAGTCAAAAGCTTGGCATAAGCTTAATTTGGAATCACGAAAAGAAGTCGCAGCTTCTACAGTAGAATTTGTAGCAAAGCCTGGAATTGAGAGAGAAGTGGTAATGATAAATGCCAGCCGGTTTATTGCGGCTATTGTTCTGTTATTAAGTTGGGCTTTTTTTACATCAGAAGTTGTTATTCTATTTATAGGAAATTTAATTTTCATTGTTACTGTGTTAGCAGAAATGTATATGAATGCAGATTTAACTAAAAAAGCAAGAGAGCATTATACAAGTATTCCCTATATTTATAATGCAAAACGGGCAAAATTAGTAAGGAGATTATATATTATTTGTCGTATTTCTTATATGATTGTCGCTGTTGCGTGTACTTTTTTGATTTATTCAGTGTATGGTTGATAGTATAAATTGATTGTGAAACTCTTAAACTTAATTTACAAGTCCAAATCTTTTCATCTGGTTACAAAATTACGGCATAGATAGTGATGATTGCACTCTAACTTTATTGCTAATTGAACTGGTTAAGCAAACAAAAATAATAAAGTTAATAAAATCAAATTGTTATACAGCAGTACGAAGTAACGTATTATACATTTTTTCACTACGATCTAAAATAAATAATGGTTACTTCAAAGCAATTAGAAAACGAATTTAAAAGTTTGAACTATGAGCAGATCAATAAAATAATAAATAAAACTACTAATGAATTTGATATATATTTTTGGCTTACATTTGTAATCGAGTCCTTCAATTAAGCCTGAAACAGGTAATTAAGTAAAAAAATTTATTAGATAAGGCAGAACCTTATTGGAAAAATAGAGAGTGGCCAAAGATGACATGTATTAGCTGATGAAGTGTTGTTAGGAGATATTCAAAATTTTTCAAATTAGTGATTACTAAAACCTATAGAAAAACGCTCTTAATAATGTTTGGGAAATTAGGAAAGTAACTTTATTTCTTTATTCTTCTGACTAGGGTATTGAGTGTTATTTTCAAGGAAGTCTTGTTTTTACAGGGCTTCTTTTTAAATTTTATTTAATGAACTAGGTAAAAGAATTCGGTGGCTGCTTAGATAAACTATATACTTTAAAATAAAATTATGATTTAATTAAATAATAAATAATAATGAAAATTTTTTAGAACATAAAAAATCTTATTTTATCTTTGCAACAAGCTTAATTTAGCAGGAAAAAGTTAAATATAAATGAAGGGAACCACAATTATGAAAAAATATTTTGATAACAAAAGCATAATACTATGTTTCTTGCTAACCCTGATCGTGGGTCTTGCTACTCCTTTTAATACGTGGTCTTATTCGCAAATCTTTGCCATGGTTGAAGCTGGTGATAAAAGACGAGTAGTTCTAGAAGTCTGTTTGATTGTTCTGATTATTTTCTTATTAACTGTTGCCCGCTACTTTTACGAGAGGACACTAAATCGGAACATCTACCTCTTCAATAAAAACGTGCGCAGTGATCTGCTATCTTCAGATTTTGTTAAACAGCAAGGACCAGTTTCTGATAAGTTGTCATTTGTCACCAATGATTTAGAGTTGGTAGAAAATAATTACGTCAAAGAAGTATTTAATTTAATCACTTCTATTGTTAACCTGCTGCTATGTTTGGCTATGGCTATCAATGCGAACTTTATCCTGACTCTTGTTTTTATGCTTTTTTCAGTTATTTCAGCAATTGCCCCAAAAATTATGGCTAAACGGGTTATGGAAAGTTCTAAAGCCTGGAGTGCTAGTGTTGGTAAGTACACAGGATTTATGTCGGATTATCTCAAGCACATTGACCTAATCTTGGATTATAATGCGATGCCTTTCTTTTTACTGAAAGGTAAGAAGGCAATTACTGAAACAGCTGAAGCGAAGCAGAAACGGGAAAATACGATTGCCATGAGCAATTTACTGGCTGGTATTTTGGCTTATACCTTATCATTTCTGCCCATTGGGATTGGTATTTTATTTGTTTTAGACAAGCGCTTGCCTCTTTCTTCCTTTATTATGGTTCAGTATTCCAGTTCTTGGATCGTGAATTCTATCTTAGCAATCAACCGGTCAATGACAACGATTAACTCAGCTAAGCCCTTGTTAACGAAACTGACTAATATCAAGGAATTACCACAGTCTACTCTCAGTGACGAGATGACGACAATAAATTTCAAAGACTTGCAACTTAATGATGTGACTTTTGGCTATCAGGATAAGACTATTATTCAAAATGCCAGCTTGACGGTTAATCGTGGTGATAAGGTTCTGCTGACTGGTCGCAGCGGTCAGGGTAAGAGCACCTTGCTCAAATTAATGGCAAATATTATCCAACCAAATAAGGGAACAGTGGAATTAGTTGAACCAAATGGTAAAGCTGTTTCTCCTCAGCCTGATTACTTTGGCGAGGTCAATCAGGATTCGAATATTTTTCATGATACCTTGCGCTTTAACCTGACTTTGGGGCGTGACTTTTCTGACCAAGAGATTGAGCATGCCATCCAAGAAGCGGGTTTAACGCCATTAATGCAAAAGATTGGCCTTGACGCCGTAATTCAAGAAGACGGCACTAACTTGTCGGGTGGAGAAAAGAAACGTATAGAAATTGCTCGTGCCTTTTTATATAATCGCAACTTTTTATTAATTGATGAGGGTACCGCATCATTAGACCCACAAACTGCTCATGAAATTCATGAAATGATTTTATCTTCCGACTTGACAGTGGTTGAGATTGATCACCATATTCCAGAGGACTTGCATAGTAAGTTTACTCATTCCTATAAGTTGGAAGATAAGAAGCTGAGCCTGATTAGTTAAAGTACTGGAATAAAGTAGACCAGATTTTGATTGCTAATGCTGATAATTTAGTTATGGGAAAATGCCCTAGAAAGTTAATCAGTTGATTAACACCTAGAGCATTTTTGCTTTAACTAAAGGAATTTAATATTTTAATTCTACTGATCGTATTTTTTAAATCCTATACAAGTGGTACTCTTGATGTAAGCTATTTCGTTTTTAAGAAGTGCGTTTGTAAACGAGTAAGGAGAAAAAATTGCACTATAAAGCAGTAAACTCAAAAGCATCTCTTGTAAATTTATTTTGGGACCAATTTTTATTTTTGTGGCAAATAATAAAATCGCGCTTCCTTTTTTGGCTAGGCTTAATCAGCTTTGTAATACTGATGTTGAAATTGATGCCTAATTCTGCTATAGTTCCTCTTTTTTTCATGGGTGTTGATTTTAACGCTGTTAAATCACGCCAAGTTATTTTGCCGGTTTTTTGGTTTGTTTATTTTGTAGTACCGCTACTGATAGTCTTAAGCGGTTTTAAACAATTGTGGCAAGCAAGGGGAATGCAATTGCGAGGGCTGCGATATTCACCATTAAGTTTCGCTGCAGTTAACGTTGGGTTAATGGGATTGATCACCATCATTTATGTGGTACTAACAGAAGGAATTATGGCTTTAGTGACTGATTTTTCTTGGCTAAGAAATTTTAAACTGATGCAATTTCAGGGAATATCAGCTTTATTAGTACTGTTCATTATTAATTTTTTAGGAATATTTCTGTTGTTGATAATTCAAACCACTATCGGTCGCTTCAATGCTCCACTGGGCATAATTATTCCTTTTAGTTGGCTTATAATGACTGTTTACACCACTTGGAAATATAATCCGCTCAATAGTTTAATGTTGTTGCGAGTCAATAAGAACAATATTCTGCTGTTATTAGCTACAACGCTATTAATGCTAATTGTTTATTTAATTACTGACCGTTACAGTGAACCGAATTATTAAAAGTCTAATTCTACTATTTTTAATAATTCTAAAATGGTACTATGAATGTATAGAATTAAACGATAATGAAAAAATAAGAAACAAAAACTGGATATTTATAATAGTCAAATTAATTTATCTTTATTGCTGCGGCTACCCCCACTCTTAAAAAGAAGGTCTTTATGAAACGTTTGTTTTGGAATCAATTACTATATTTATGGCAAATAATTCGCTTCCGTTTTATTTGCTGGCTAAGTTTGATCTGCTTTTCAATTATTTTTCTCAGTACGCAGCTAATTAATAGTTCACATACTTCTATATTTAATCTTTTCTTTGCCGATACCAGTCAAGGTGCATCTTTTAATTTTATTTTGTGGCTGGTCTATTTCTTAATACCACTGCTTATTGTGCTAAATAGCTTTAAACTGCTTTGGCAAACTACCATTATGCACCTAAGAGGATTACAAATTCCACCGAAAAATTTTACTGTTGTCACTATGTTATTAATGGGAGTAATAGCTTTGGTCTATGTGTTTGTAACACTTTTAGTTATGTTGCTTGTTACGGCTTTATTTAAATTGCCCTCTTTGTCTTTTTTTGATTTAACTGACTGGCAGGCGATCCCACTACTTTTCATAAACAATTTTTTGGGAATATATCTGACGCTTCTTTTGCAAGGTACAATTGGAAAGTTTAATTCGGCATTGGGTCTGATTATTCCAGCTTCACTTTTGATAATGACATCTCTTTTAAAGTGGCAATTAAATCCTTTGAATTTCTTGATAATTATGAGATTTAATTTCCCTGGTTTTTTATTATTATTGCTGGCAACTTTGATTATGGTGATTGTTTATGGGATTATTGACCATTTCTTTAGTGTAGAGTAAGGAGCAAAAAATGGGTTTTATTGAATTAAAGCAAGTAGGAAAAATAGTGAAAAAACGGCCACTATTGCATGATGTTAGTGCAGATATTCCAGAAGGCAGTATTACTGTTTTAGAAGGAATAAATGGTTCTGGTAAAACGTTAATCTTAAAAGCGATTTTAGGTTTAATAAATACCAGTGGAGAAGTCATAGTTAATGGTAAGAAGATGAAGGTCCAAGAGCCTTATCCAATTAAAGCGGGAATTTTAATTGAAAATCCCAGTTTAATAGAGGAATTTACTGCTCATAAAAATTTAGAACTATTAGCGAAATTAGATCCAGATATTCAAGAAAAGCAGATTAATGATTTATTGGCGTACTTTGATTTAACCAGGTTCCCTAAACAAAAAGTTAAGAAATTTTCACTGGGGATGAAGCAGAAATTAGGAATTGCACAGGCTTTTCTTGGGGCCTATCCGTTAATTGTTCTGGATGAACCCACCAATGCGCTGGATCATGAAAGTATAGTTAAATTAATCAGATTGATTGACGATTATAACCGTAAAGGTTCAACCTTTGTTATAGCTTCGCATGATCATGAGTTTGTGAACAAAGTTGCCACGCAAAAGCTATATGTACAAGAAGGAACAATTAATCATGAAAAATAAAAAATTATTATGGAGCTTCTTCGTGGTAATAATAATTGTAGTTGGCTGCGTGGGCTTTTATCGCTACAACCAGGTAAACGCCCATCTTCAGCAGTATGGTGTGACTAAAGAACAGCTTTTTCACAAAAATGAATTGGTAAAAGCCTATCATGTTAACTTTATTGTTCATGAAGCTGCAGTTAAGAAAAGTAAGTATGTTGTACAAGCCAAAGTCAAATTTAATATACGTCAAACTGGTCAGTCATTCTATGGCGAGAAAAAGAACAATCCTAATTTTAGAGAAAATATGTATCTAAATAATCCTTATGGTACAAGCAATCCCTCAATAAAATTGTATGACAAAAGTCACAACAGTATTAATCCTGATAAAGCATTAGCGCACGGCAAGCAGCCTTTTACAATATTTTTTACCATTCCGCGTTATTCATATGACATGCGCAATCAAAGATTACGTTTCAGTTTCTTAGTACCAACTAAGAAGCACTATGTCAAATATTCGCTTCTGCTAGAATAGAGAGGATAAAATGAAATTTTTGTGGTCACGTTTGAATAAATTATGGTTGTTTTTAGCATTGGTAATAGGGCTAAGTATCAGCGTTTTACAATGCATTGTTTCTACGTCTAAAAATATTCTTGCGACAAACTCACCTTATACTATGTGGATGTCAATAGATGGATTTACTTTTGTTCCTACTATATTTTTTATCTTGTTACCGTTAATTGCGAGTTTACCTGCCAGTACATTATTAAAAGAAGATTTTACTAACGGCTATTTTTATAAATTAAAGATGGAGAAGTCCATTAAACAAATCTTGTTAGGATACCTAAAAATCGCATTTATGACCGGCTTTATTGTAATTGCTGTTCCTTTACTGTTTAACTTCTTATCTTGGTTTATGATATTACCTAATGTTAAGCCCGATAATTTACTTAATATTAATATTGGTGCCAGAAATTTTACTATGCTGTTTGTTTCCCTTTATTATTCCCATCCATTTGTCCACGCTATTTTGTCAATTATATTTTCTTCTCTTTGGGGAGGATTATTTTCTGTATTCGCAATGGTTACTTCTTTGTGGATTAAAAATAAGTTTGCTGCCATGTGTACAGGTTTAGTTTTGCAAATAATTTTATTATTAATGAATGCAACTATCCATTTGCCATACTTTATAAGTTATTCACCTGCTGATTTCTTACGTGAACTCCCTGGAACTGCTAACATTTATGTGGTGGTATTTATGACTGCAATATTATTACTTTATTGTATGATTATGTTTCATTTAGATGAGAAACGTTTGGCGGAGCTGTAAAAAGTGAAAGGAAAAAGGGTTAAGTCCAAATGTTAAGGACCTAATCCCTTTTAATATACTTTAATTCTATTAAGTGGCCAGTAGCGATACTTAACAACACCTTCAATTTTACTTCTAGGAATTGCTCCTATATAACGACTATCTTTTGAAACACTCCTATGATCTCCCATTACAAAATACGAACCTTTGGGAACTTTGTTAGTATTTTTCATTTCTTTTAATTGAGAAGGAGAATAAATACTTTTATATTCTTTTGTTCTTGCTAAAGAACGAATTGAAAAGTCAGCAGTATAAGAATATTTAGTACCATAAAAACCGTCTTCATTATCCGTCAGCTTAAATCCTGGGTTTAAATAGTCTTGATTTATTTTTTTGCCATTAACATAAATCTTATTATTTTTTCCAGTAATAGTTTCACCTGGTAATCCTATAATCCTTTTTATATAAAAAGAATTACGTTTATCCGGAGCCTTTAAAATGACAATTTCATTTCGTTTCAATTTGCTATTGCGATTAGCTATAACCCTTTCTTGGTTTTCAAAAGTTGGTTGCATCGAGATACCAGACACAGAACATTTGACTATTAAATATTTTGTCAGTAAAAAATTAATTAAAATAAAAATCGCAAATAAGACTATTGTATATTTTAAAAAATCATAAAATTGTTTTGTTTTCTCATTTTTTTCGTTATTCTGATTATTCGCCATAAGTAAGTCCTTACAAATAAAATTACATATTAATATAACTAGCCTGTGGTTAATAGATAAATTATAGGCAGATAAATAATTAAAAGTCAAAATAATCTAAAAACCAACATAAAACTAAACAAATAACCTATTAGATGATAAGGGCTTTTTTAAGTTTAGAGATCATAAGGCTAATTTCTGTTTTTATTGTAAATAGCAAGTGGATAGTCATCAAAAATCTCAGTCAAAAATCTAGAGTAAAACAAAAAGAACTAACTTTGATTGAATATAGTCAGTTAGTCCTCCGTTAACAACTAATAAAGTGTTTTGCTTGTAGGTTTCATATCAAAATTGAACAACTTTTAAGTTATTTTGTTTAGTAAGTTTCTAATATTTTTCTGGCATTGAGTTTCTTGAATTGCTGTAAGCCGAATATTCTTCAACTGTTAAGTAGGCCAGTTTTGCTTTCATCTGTAAACGTCTCATGGCTTCTTTAATTTCTGAAACTGTTGCCTTATCTGAGCTATTAATTTCTTTGGCTCTTTTTAGTGCATCATCGTAAAAATTAAAGTGGTAAAATTTGTATCCATCAGTATTGTGAACTGCATTTTTCTGATCAATTTCCTTTTGGAGGTCTTTTTTATCTGCTGCAGTTGCTATTTTCGCATCTGCTTTAGCTTCAGCAACCGTATTAAGTGGTTTCTTTTTTTGGTCATTTTCAAGCAGTAGTAACTCTAAGAATAAAAAAGACTGTCCCAATAACACTTTAGCAGGTTAGGGACAGTCTTTTATTTCTTCATCAACTTACCGCTTATCAAGCGGCTAATTATTTTAAAGAGCTACAAAACTTCTTTTTTAAATTTACTGAACGCAGCAAGGCTTAGTAATATCCAAAATTAATTAAAACTTGTGTAAACCTAACGCATGTTGTGCGGCTAAGTTCAAAATATTCCATTGCCGATCAAAACTTGGTGAGAAGAAGAAGTCTTGCTCAGCTAAATCTTCTAATGTTAATTTATGACCAATTGCTAAACTTAAGACATTGCCTTGAGCGGTGATATCATGCTTGGACATAACTGCACCTCCCAGAATCTGATGAGTATCCTTATTATAAGTTAAGGAAATATATCCTAACGGATTATCATCTGCAGGAATAAAGTCTGGACGCAAATGATCGATGTAGATGCTGGTTGCAGCATTAATGCCGGCAAATTCAGCAGATTTTTGTGGGAGGCCGCTAACTACCGCATGTACATCACCAAATTCTAGTAATTGTCCACCCACTAAACCTGGGAATGGGCGGCTTGGTTTTTCTTCAAACAAATGTTGTACTAAATAATTTGCTTCATGGCGAGCAGCAACTGCCGATGGAATTGGCATTCTTTTATTAGCCGGGATTGACAGTGGCCAAATAGCATCACCCAAAGCATAAACGTCTTTTTGATTAGTCCTTAAATACTCGTCGGTTTCAATATAACCACGTTGGTTTAAATTAATAGTATCTTTAAGCCAGTCTGTATTAGCAACAATGCCTGCAGCAACAATGACTAAATCGGCTTTAATATCACCATGATCAGTTTGGACTAGGTGGTCATTGGTAAAGCCAGTAACTTTTGTATCAAGCTTTAAATCGACTCCCTTGTCTCGCATTTCTTGTTCAAAAACATCGGTAAAGTCTTTTGAAAAATAATTAGCCAAAATATGGTTGCTGGCATCAACCAAGGTCATGTTTTTACCAGCTAAAACACCAGCTTCAACGGCAGCAATTCCGTTACCAGCACCCACCACAACGATATTTTTAATTTCATCATTATGAAGAGCTTCATTGATTTTTTTAGCCCAACTGTAGCCCCGCATTAAATAAACATAGTCTAAATCTGCCCCTGGAATTGGTAATTGGAGTGGATCAACTCCTGGAGACAAGATTAATTTGTCATAATTAACTTCTTCAGTCTGACCAGTTTGGGTATTTTTAATTGTAACTTGCTTGTTTGTCGGATTTAAAGCAACTGCTTGCGAATTATTGACAACCTTACCACCTAATTTTTCCAAATCAGCAGGTGAAAAATTGCGTACATTGTCTTGTCCGGTAGTTTTTTCTTCTAAAAAGAGCTTCATTCCGCAAGACATAAATGAAACAAAGTCACTTGCTTCATAAATAGTGACATCAAGATCTTGATATCTGTCTAATAACTCGATAGCTGCTTCATGACCCGGATGGGAAGCACCAATGATAACTACTTTTTGATTCATAGAAAAAATCCCCTTTTTATCAATATCTGAAAGCGCTTGTAGCACTTTACTGTCTTCTATGGTAACACAAGAAATACGTTAGTTATACAAAGATGCACCAGTATAGCTAACGCATTTATATATTAATTTTTTAAAACAGATTAAATGTTCCAGTATAAGTTAGTCCTTGAAATTTAACTTAGTACATAAATCTACTAAAAACAATAAATTACATATATATGTCTAAAAATATATTTTATATTAAAGGTTATTTATGCTAAACTTTGGTTAAGTAGAAGTATATTGCTTAAAGGAGACGAATAATGAATAAACACCATTTTAGGATTAAACTTACAACGTACTTAGCTACTATTGCTATGACTGTGGTAGGTTTAAGTATTATTAAACCGCAAACAATATTTGCATCGGCTTCACCTCCTGCAAATTTAGCAAAAGAAACGAAAATTGCAACAAGAGAAACTAAGACAGTTCCATGGGTCAGTACTGATATTGATGATAATAGTGAACTGTCACTTAGCTATGATTCGACCAGTAAAACGTTAACTATTCCTGGTAACTCCACAGCTTTTAATGACCCGAAACCGCTGGCAAATGCTTTATATAATGTAGGGCTTGACCCTGTAAATGTTAACCATATTGTTATTCAGGGTCCCTTGGCACTTAGCGGGTCAGTCAGGTATCTATTTAAAGGTTTTAGTAATATAACTAATATAGACGGCTTGGACAAGCTTAATACTAGTAAAATTACTGATATGACAAGCATGTTTTCAACATGTATTTATCTAAGCGATGTTAATCTAAAAAACTTTAATACTGCCAATGTTACCAGAATGACAAGCATGTTTTATGGTTGCGAAAGTCTTAAAAATATTGATGTCAGTTCCTTTAATACCGAAAATGTTTCATTATTAAGTGGCATGTTTGAAGAATGCAGAAGTTTAAATGCAATTGATTTAAGCAACTTTAAAACTAGTAAGGTGACTAATACCAGTACTATGTTCCACAATTGCTATTCACTAAAAAGTATTAAGTTTGGTAAAGATTTCAAAACTGATAATGTCACTGATATGAACTGGATGTTTAACAACTGTTGGAACCTAACTGACCTAGATGTTAGCGGCTTTTCAACTGCTAACGTTTCGACTATGTCAGGAATGTTTGCTTCATGTCAGTTATTAACAAAAATTGATGTTAGCAAATTTAATACTGATAAAGTAACTGTAATGAATGACATGTTTAATGACTGTGAGAATATCACAGAGCTTGATCTCAGTAATTTTAAAACCGCGAATGTTTTTAATATGAGCGGCATGTTTCAGTATGATATTCGGTTGCAAAGGCTTGATATTAGCGGTTTTGATATGAGCAAAATTATATACATTTCCGATATGCTAAATGATTTGCAAAGTTTAAACTTGTTAAAACTAGGAAAAGATAATATTGTCAATGGTACTGGCTTTGATGCTGATGGCACTTGGCGCAATGTTGCTGATGGTACACTTAATGATCCTAAAGGCAAAAATAGGTGGAGCTCAAAAGAGTTAATGACAAATTATGATCCAACTAAAGATGCCGATACTTATGTTCGCGAGGGTACACACTTTGATGAGCCTAAGCCACCAGTCAATCCGCCAACACCACCAACACCGCCGACTCCAACGCCAACACCAACGCCGACACCAACACCACCAAGTCATTCATCTGGTACTATAGAGCCGATTGCAGGAGCTGAGGTCAGAGTTCAGTATAAAGATAAAAATGGCCTTAAATTGGCACCTGATAAAATCTTGAATGGTAATGTTGGAGATGGGTACATTACCCAAGAACTGAAATTTGCTGGTTATTTATTAAAGGCAAGGCCTTATAATGCGACAGGTTTCTTCAGCTACCAGCCTCAGACTGTAACTTTTACTTACCTTAAAGGGACTGAAAGAATGGTAATGCATAATTCGTATCTCTATGATATTGATGGTAAGCGGTTACCAGGCGAATTTATGTCAGGCCAGATAATTACTACCTATGATACCGAAAACATAAACGGTAAGAAGTATTATTTTTTAGGTAATAATACGTTTGTGAAGGCCAATAATATTACAGGCCAAAAGCGTAAGTTAAAGCACAGGGCTCTGATCTATAATCAAAAAGTAAAGAAAATAAGACATGCCATTCTGAAACGTGGACGCAAAGTTACAACATATGGCGGTGCAGTAAAGCGAAAAGGTCGCTATTACTATATCATCGGATTGAACCGCTACGTGAAGAAAGCTAACTTTAACGGGACTGAAAGAACGGTAATGCATAATTCTTATCTTTATGATATTAATGGTAAGCGGAAACCAGGCGAATTTATGTCAGGCCAGATAATTATTACTTATGGTACCGAAAACATAAAAGGTAAGAAGTATTATCTTTTAGGTAATAATACGTTTGTGAAGGCTACTAATATTACAGGCCAAAAGCGTAAGTTAAAGCACAAGGCTCTGATCTATAATCAAAAAGTAAAGAAAATAAGACATGCCAGTCTGAAGCGTGGACGCAAAGTTAGAACATTTGGTGGTGCAGTAAAACGGAAAGGTCGTTATTATTACATCACCGGATTGAAGCGATATGTGAAGAAAGCTAACTTTTAGAATTTTTGGTTAATTAGCCCAGTAGTACAGCATAAATATGTTTATAGTTGCTAAGTAAGAACGATTAAGAGAAAAATTCATAACTTAAATGCACCTAATAGTAAAAATCAGCTATTAGGTGCATTTTTGTATTATAAAAAAGTCCCGAAATTGAGAAAATTTCGGAACCTTTGTCAAGTTAAGATTGTACTTTTTAAAAATAGCCGTTTCTGTACATTTCATTCGGGAAATAATAAGCATGCTAGACCAGAATCTAAATAAATTAAATTTAGAGAATGCTTCGGATCAAATAAAAACCCCATTATACTCATGAAAATCATAAATAAACCCATAGCATAAGAAGTTATTCTCCTATTTCTATAGACTCTTTCAGAATATTTCTTTGGTTTTGTACTTGAATTTTTTCCAAAAAAAGCTGATGCAAAACACATGAGTGCAAAAATAGAAAAAACAATTAGGAAGCTAAAGTCTTTTTTTAGAATAAAAATTGCAAAGAAACCTAGTAGAATTTGTATAAAACCGCATATTATACTTTTGGTTGTGAAAGATAATTTTTTTAAAACCATAACAGTATGACACTTTCTCTATTATCAAATAATCTTGTATATAACTTAATATCAAAGACTATATTTATATTATATTTGGATATATTAAATCCTAATAATTAAAAAAGCAACTCTATTTTTCATTAATAATTAGAGTTGCCAAAAAATACAAGATTTAATTCAAATAGCTAGAAAAATACTGTTCATCAACTTTTGTAAGAATTGAATAAATAGCTGATAGCTTGACCATGCTGTTATTAAACTAAAGCTATCGGTCTATATATCTGTATCAGCAGGACCAAGTTTAACGCCATTTTTGTATATTCTTTTTTCGTTTATTTTCATTTTATTAACAATATCTTCACCCAAATCACTGTCAAGCATTTCCGCAATACCCAGTAAGAATATTCCCACATCCGCTAATTCTTCATTGATGTTTTGTTTATCATTTTTGCGCCAGGCTTCAAATAACTCGTTAGCTTCTCCATGTAAGCGCAATAATTCAAACTCAATATCTGTGGTATTGAAGCCGTGTTTTTTCTTATTTTCCATGACTGTTTTTTGCAGTTTCTTAGTATCTATGATCAATTTTGACTCCTAAATTATGACTTGGTAATTTGAATTCGTGCTTTTAGAGTGTACACAAAACATCAACTTATACTTGATTAATTTTGCTGTATGAGTTTTGAAGGTAGACTCTAAAGTTTAATCCTTAGATACTAAAATCTTACCACTGTTATAGGTAACTTTAAGCAGTGAATTAGTTTGAGAAGGGGTAGAAAAATGACGATAATAGTATTTTTTTGTGGAATCAGTTGTAAGGTTACAATTAATTTTCGGCCAATCAAACATATCGAACATGCTAAAATCACTGGTATTAAGGTTAATTGTACTTTGGCCAATAGCTTTACTACAGCTAAAAAGCCACTATATTTATTTGTAAAATTCTATATTCGCATTTTTGCTAGTTACTTTAACAGTTGGTTTGTTCGCTGCGAAAATAGATAAGCGATGATGATAATCTTTAGTATCAGTTACAATTTTATGCTTAGGATCAACGCGTAAATCATAACTAATTTTTGGTGCACCTGTCATTGAAAATATTCCCTTATTAAGAGTAAATGAGCTATTACCAGAGAAAGTACAATCATTAATAAGCATGCCGCCTTTAGCAATGAATACTTTAGTTTTGATCTTGCTATCGTCAAAAGTCATATTGCCTTTACCGATATTAATGGAACAATTTTGTAAATTTGAATCCAATATGTCTAAAACTTGGTGTTTGATCTTTAACTTAACATTTTGAGAAGAAATATGATCGAGGGCCAAATAAGCAATGTTTGACTTAAGGTTGATAACAGGAATATCTAATTTCTCTAATAGTGCGCAGCCACCACGCAAATAACCTGACACTTTTTTCAGAGCGTTTTTACTTGGTACAGTGACAGTGACTTCATAATAGCCATCATTAAAATGTTTTTCCGGCTTATCATAAATAGTCAATTGTTCATCTTTAACTTTAGTTTTAATTTTTTGTGCATTTCCGCCACGTTTTGCTTTAATTGTGACTCGGTATTTATTACCTAAAGTAACAATAGTATTAGGTCTATAGGAAGAAAATTTGATTTTATTAAATTTTTTAACTGTGTAAACTCTTTTGGTAGTTTGATTGGTATCGGCTTCTGTTACTTGAGGCTTTTGCAAAGCACCATTTATTTTCACACAGGCAAATAAGAGCACACCGATTATTCCACAAAATATCCCTATTTTATAAATTTTTTTCATTTTATGCCTCCGTTATAAAGCTTTTAACGTAGGAATAGCCTGGCAATGTGCCAGACTTTTTAGTTGCGTAAAAAGTTGTAATGTTTATAGGACTGTCAGTAAGACAACTATTTATTAATTATAAAAATTACCATTACTTATTAATAAACGTATTATACTATCTTGAACTATATTATACAATATATTATATTAGTTGAAGTATTAGATAGATTAATAGGATGTGAAAGGGTAAATGACCAAAAAACACCAAACTTCTTGGAAAAATTTAATAGGTTTTACTTTAAAAATAATTATTTATGCTGTCATTATCTTTTTTTTGATTTATTTATATCAATATTTGGGTATCAGTTCTACTCATTTTATTTATAATGAATTCTAAAAAATGATACTTGCTACATTGATGATGCAGTTGCTAAAAAAGCTAAAGCCCTTGAAATTCTTAGTTTCAAGGGCTTTAGTTCTGTAGTAAGTACAGTTAAATTCAAAGAGGAGCTTTAATCATAAAAACTGTTTAACTTCCTGTTTTAAACTTTTTGCTAGCTTTGCGGCACCAATTTTTTGTAATAAACTGACTTGGTCTAGAGCCGTTTGTTTGTCATTTTGACAAATTGCTATGCGAGCATTAGCAACCAGCAATTTATCATATTGCCTTAGTCTCTTTAGTAAAGGCTGCAAGCTATTGAGAATACTAGCAGCTGACTTAAATTGACGCTCCTTCATTTGTATTATTGCTTGGTTAATTAAAGTATTAGCTTTTAATTCTTTCATAAAGGAGTTACGATTGTCTAAATTTGTAATAATCTTGACAATAATTTCATTTGCCGTTTGATAATCAAAAGCAAATAGAATTGAATTAAGAATTGTTATATCTGTAATGGTAAAAACTTCGATATTACGAAGATAGTTAAACCAGATAGGTTGAACAAGCTCGCGAGCATGAGCATGAGCTGTTGCGTTATTAACCAGCAAGAGAGATTTTAGGATAATAGCAATCATTTTAATATCTTCATCATTTTTAACAAAAAGACAATCTTGTAGCAGACCATTTATTTCTTCTTGATCAACATTGTCATTGAGGTTTAAAAAGCGATACAGAAGTTGATTTTTAGTTCCAACTTGATAACTATTGCTAATATACTCAAACTCATTTGGAGTTAAGCCCAACCGCGTTATTAATTTAATTTCATTTTCATAAGTAGTTGATAATTCATTATTTTCAATTTTAGAAATTGTACTGCGATCAAATAAATCTTGTGCTAATTCTTGCTGGGTCATTTTACGTCTAGTTCTAAGATTATGAATGGTTTTGCCAAAATTACTCATGATCGTATTCTTTCTTTGTTTATTGTGCTCAAAAATGTGCCGATTTTTCACACTAAAAATAATAATTTAATGTTATTCTTATTTTAGAGGTAAATCAATAATTACATCAGATTTATTTCGTCGATCAAAAAGTCGTTAACTTATTTATAAAGACGTAACATTTTGTCTTTTATATGTTAATTTGGAAAGGAGGATAAATACATGACTGAAATAGTTGCATTGACAGCCTTGATCAATGCTTGTTGGCTTTTGGGTAAAACTTATAAAGATAATCCAATAATCAAATTTGTTAGAACTAATCGCGGAATGGTGTTGATATTAGCCTCCGTTTCCTTATTAGCCTATAAAATGGTAATATATGATTTTCAATTTGGTCAAATTTTGCCGTCTTTTTATTCTGTAATGGTTTTGCTTGTTCTATTAGGTTTCTTTTATATTTTAAAAGATCGTCGGGCAATAAAATAAACGTTTGCTAATCAAAATTAGCTGACAGATTTTTTAAAATCCTTTTGCTAAAGTTTTGGCTCCAAGCTAGATATAGCTTGGAGCTTTTTAAGTACAAAAACAATTGCTCTAGCAGAAGTATAGATGACTTTGTCAAAGTTAACAGCAATTTATTATGTTGCTTTTTTAGTTGTCAATTTAAATTTTGTATTATAAAACAATATTCTACTCAATCGCTTTTTCTTAACTGGTACAACATATTACTGTAATATACTTATTTAATTAGATATCGTATCTAAAAAATAATGATAAAAGGAATTGAGAATTTCAATGGTAAAAAATAGTAAGCTAATTGGCTCAATACTCTCAGTGGGAATACTTAGTTTTTTGGGAATTGTGATAGAAACAGCACTCAATATTGCTTTTCCCCAATTAATGACTGAATTTAATATTTCTGCCAGAACGGTTCAGTGGTTAACAACAGGCTATATGTTGGTATCTACGATTATTATTCCTTTTGGTTCGTATTTACAAAAGAGATTCAAAGTTGTTTCTTTATTTAGAATAGCTGTTTTATGCTTTTTACTAGGTACTTTTTTAGCAGGAATTTCATCAAGCTTCGCCTTATTACTATCTGGGCGTCTTTTACAAGGAGTTGCTGCCGGCATTGGTTTGCCACTAATGTTTTCAATAATCTTAAGAGAATCACCTCAAAAGCAAGTTGGCATGTTTATGGGACTTGGCACTCTTGTTATTGCTTTTGCTCCTGCAGTTGGTCCAGTATACGGTGGAATAGTTCTAAAACTATTTCAGTGGCAGAATTTATTTTTGTTTATTATCCCAGTAATTATATTGATCTGGGTATTAGGCGAGTTTAGTATCACTCAAACTACTAAAACTGAAAAAATTCCATTCGATTTTCAGGGCGGTTTACTTTTAATTGCGTTTCTCCTGTCCGCTTTATTTGTACTTTTGGGTTTTACCAGTGGCAATAATATTTACCTGCAATTAATACTGGCATTAATCACTATTATTACTGGATCTTTCTTTATTTTGGTTGAAAAGCATAGTCAGCATGCAGTTTTAAAAGTTAGTTTATTTAAAAACTGGCAGTTTACTTTCTTTTTGCTGGCATTTTTTCTGTTGCAATTAATGTCACTGAGCATGTCATTTTTGATACCCAACGTGTTACAGACAGCTTTTGCACAAACAACGGCCACAGCTGGGTTGCTGGTTTTACCTGCTGCTATCACAGATGCAGTTGTTTCAGCGTTTGCTGGAATAATTTACGATAAGATTAATCAAAAATTACCAATAATATTTGGAGTAGTAATAATTCTTCTCACTTTTATAATTGCTAATTTTTTGAACCCAAATATTACCAACATGGTCTTTATTTATATCAGCTTTATGTTTGGCTTGGGATTTAGCTACGGTAATATCATGACTTTTTGTTTATCCCATATTCCGACTGATGTAAAAAATGATGGGAATGTCATTTTTATGACTGCCCAATCATATTCTGGGGCGATAGGCACAGCACTAGCAGCTTCGTTAATAACTTTGGCGCAAACAGGTTTTAAAAACAAAAAGTTAGCGGCATTGGCAGGTCTAAAACTAAATTACAATATGTTAGTATTCCTATCTTTGATCGTACTGGTTTGCATTTTAGTTTGCTTTATTTTTACTAAATCGAAAAGTAAAGCATCTCAAAATTTGTTTTAATTTTCAGGTACTTTTTTAATTCAGCACAATAATTGCGATTGACGTTGGGTAAACATCTTCCAATATTAAAAATGAACATTGGTCTACTTTCCCTAAAACCGGCAGGTTAAAATAGGATAAGAAATAAGTATGCATCAATCTGCGGAATATACGAAGTCAGATTAGTCCTATCAAAAATTAATACTAGAAGGGAAAATGCCAAAGTTGCTAAAGATAAGCATTTGAAAAACTTTTCTCCGCCATCCAGATTAGCCTTTTGAATAATTTTTACAGGGTGGGCGATTTTAATGAAAATAGCGCCTAGCACTAATATTACACCAAAGAAAAAGTATGTATATGTAGCTATTTTACCTTTGTCATAATAAATAAAAAGAATGCCAATTAAAAATTGTAAAATACCCATTAAAAATAAGGCGATTTTCGGATTGAGTTTATACTTCAGCATGATTTGATACCCTCCAAAATTAAAATTTAATAAGGTTACATAATAAAAAGTAATCTTTTTGTAACTACTACCTATTAGGACATTATGTAGTTGAATAATAAAAAATATGTGTTGAGTTTAGTTATTCTGTTCCAAAAGAGTGTTATCTTTTAACTCGTAATGTTTAAAGTAATTGTCTTTAAATATTTGCTCATCGTAATGGTGAGCAATTTCCAACACAGTGCAGTTCAACCTGTTTATTACTTGTTGCACTTTTTTACCTGTTTCATTATCTAAAGCCGAAGTGGCCTCATCTACTAAAATAATCTTTTTACGGTAAATCAGTGCACGAGCAATTTCAATTCTTTGCTTTTGTCCACCTGACAGATTTGCACCATTTTCACCATACTTTTTGTCTAAACAATTATCACCTAGTTCTGCTAATAAACCGACTGCTTTTAGTGCTTTCAAGCATTCTTCATCCGAAAACTCTTTACCTAGAGTCAGATTAAGACGCAAAGTGTCATTGAACATGAATGGACTTTGAGCAACGTAAGCAAGTTCACCAGAACCAGCGATATTTTTAACTACTTGAGAACCGTCTTGAAGAAAAATTTGTCCGCTTGTAGGTTTGACAAAGCCTTCTATTAAGTTGAAGATTGTTGATTTGCCTGCACCGGATTTACCAGTAATTAAAATTTTGGTTCTGAATGGAATTGTTAAACTTAAATTTGTCAAAAGCGGCTTTTGTTTATTATAAGCAAAACTGACATCATCTATCTTGATATCAGGAGAATTAAGGTGACTATTCTTGTTTTCTGCAAATTCAAGCGGATACAGTTTGAGACTTTTACGAATATTTTCTGTCGTCTTCATCTCATTTAGGCATTGTGCGGCATTTCTCAGAGGCCCAACGACACGGTCACTGGCTAAGAAAATGGCGATAATAGCTGCTGGTTCAGCCTGACCATTGATAACAAAAAACAAACCTGCACCAAGAGGAAGAATAAAACTCAATGCAGAAAGAATGGCGCTGAGAAAAATTGCCCAAGCTTGATAGTCATTCATCTTTTTGTACGAATTTTCTGTTTGCTGCAAGTAGTTTTCGGTATCTGCAAACATTGTTTTTTCAGCTAAATAAGTTTTAATTGTGCGAATACCATTAAACAAGTCGGTTACTTTGCCTAAATAAGTGCTGCTGCTTTTTTGCCAAGTTTCAGAGGAATCACTTAATACTTTGCCAAAAATTTTGGATGAAAGCATTGGCAGCAGTGAAAACAAAATGAATAAAATCCCAATTGCAAAATTAAGCCAAAGAATATAAAAGCTGGATATTGCAGCCATCAAAATGGCACCACACAATTCAAAAAAATTTTTAAAATAATTAGTTTCAATCAGCTTGAAGTCATTAAAAATCTTTGAAACATTATCTGAAGCAACTGCTGCAAAGTCAGGGTTAACTATCTGACCGTAAACAAAGCTGTCTTTTATTTTGATATTCATTAATTTGATTGCCTGATTGATCCAGATTTGCTTTAGGGTCATGGCGAAATAAACTAATCCCAGAGCCAGCAAACTGCTTATGATATACAACACTGCTTTTATAGCGGGTGTATGGCAGTTGAAAAACGTCACATTTGAAACTACTGAAGATAAAACCACGCCATCAAAAGAATAAATTATAGTTGCAATTAGAAATCCAAATAATAACGACTTAGGTAGTGTTTTAAAAAAAGTTTTGAAAGACATTGCATTCTCCCGGTACATTGGAATATAAAAAGCTTTAATTGACTTAAACTTCATTTTATCATTAAATTATAATAATATTAAATTATTATTTGAATATTTTAGTAAAAACACTGTGGTGCTAATTTATTTTAAAGGAACAAAGTGATGAGAGTTAATGTTTTACAACACACGCCAAACGAAGGCCCCGGTTCAATTCAGGAATGGGCCGACCTGCATCAGTATGGCTTTTATGTATATCATCCCTATCAGTTTGGCATTTTGCCTGAAGCTGCCACAACAGATTTACTAGTTATCTTAGGTAGTCCAATGAGTCCAAATGACGATCTGCCATGGATTAAGCAAGAGCGCCAGTTAATTAAGCAGCTATTTCAGGAGGGAAAGCCTATTTTGGGAGTATGCTTTGGCGCCCAACAAATTGTTAAAACTTTAGGCTATCAGGTTAAAAAGGCGCCGGTTAAGGAAGTAGGCTGGGGGCCAGTCAAATTGCAATCCAAATTAATTACCGGCTTACCTGAAAGTTTAGAAGTATTGCATTGGCACGAAGAAATGTTTGAAATACCAGATGAAGCTGAAGTTTTATTTGCTAATGCTAATTTACAAAATCAAGGTTTTGTCTTAGGCAAGCAAGCCGTGGGTTTGCAGTTTCACTTAGAACCAGAAAAAGATAATATCAAAGAGATTGTGGTCAACGATGCGCAATATCTATCCGGTTCGGTGTTTAAACAAACAGCTAAGCAGGTTATTGAGCATCCTGTACCCAAGGAAAATAAAAGGGCAATGTACCGCATTTTAGATTATTTGACAGAATAAATAATTTAGATATAGAAAATTTGTTTTAAAATTACTTGAAAGTGATGCAATCACTACTAGGTAACTGTAAATTTTGACCGCAGTTCTCCAAGATTTAAAGCAAAAGCATTATCTCCCACGTAATCGGTGATTTACAAGCTGGTCTTATACCACTGGTAATGAAAAGTGAACTGTCAGCTGGCGCTGGCAAACTTTGCCTTCAAAAATAAAAACCAAGCCATTTTAATGGCTTGGCCTATATGATTATAGATAATTTTATAAAATCTGGTTAATATTTGAGATTGGTTTGTTATAATTTAATCAGCGTAGAAAAGTTAAAAGGACGGTAGCTGCCGCTTTCATGAAGGAAGTGAGGCCTATGAACTATCTTGATTCATACTTCAGTCTCCCAAAAGAAGGGAGCAGCAGTTGATGAGCACTGCCGAAGCGTTAAGTTTAATGCTTAACTTTGGTATGTTTATCTTGACCTTGTTAATGCTTATTGACAAGCATCATGATAAATGAGCAAATCAAAAACCGTCCTAGAAACTAGCTGGGCGGTTTTTAATATTAAACAAAAAATATTATAAGCGCAGCTACCGTCCTTTGTGGCGGCTCTACGTGAGGAAGGCTTATTGAGGTAAGTCTTCCTTTTTCTTACACCTGTATTTTAGCATGAATGCTTTTATGGTGCAATTAAGTATTATAGAGCAGAATTCATAGCGCTAAAGTAGATAAGCATTTTTAAATTGCAAAGTTAGCGTTAATTTAGCAATATGCAGTTAATTTACGCACTAAGCTAAATTGCCCTGAAGAATCATATCTTGCTCATACAAAAACCGTCTCAACAGAAACGGTTTTTATTGACAAGCATCATGATAAATGAGCAAATCAAAAACTGTCCTAGAGACTGGCTGGGCGGTTTTAATGTAAAACTAATATAAGCGCAGCTACCGTCCTTTGTGGCGGCTCTACGTGAGGAAGACATACGGCGTAAGTCTTCCTTTTTCTTACACCTGTATTTTAGCATGGATACCTTTATGCTGCAATTAAGTATTATAAGAGCAGAATTCATTGTGTAAAAGAATACAAGGTATTTTAATTTGCAAAGCTAGCGCTAATTTAACAATATGCAGTTAATTTTACGCACTAAGCTAAACTGCCTTGAACAGTCATATCTTGCTCACACAAAAACCGTCTCAACAGAAACGGTTTTTATATGTCTTATTTAATTTGGTTTAAACACGGCTCTGTTTAATAAGCAGCTCCATCGTAAAAGTCAAAACGAGGTTTGTTGAAATCAAAGTCTTTTACTTCACTCAGTTTAAGGGCAATATCGCAAACGCCCCAGCTCATTAAATTGATTGGTTTACCGTAGTCTTCATCAGGAATAACCAATACAATGTATTTTCCTTGAGACAAAGCATAACCTAATTCCATACCAAGACCTACATCTTCTTCATCTGGTAAATAGACACCGATCATAATATCGCTGGTCTTAATACCAGTTAAATCACCGCGGTAAGTAGCGGTTTCCCATTCACGATCACGCAGATATTCGGGATGTTCCTCGACATTAATGCCTTTATATTGATGATCTAGAGGAACATAACTGTTTTCTAGGTCAATGGTTGGGTTTTCTTCTAAAGCTTTCATTGTCTTCTTATAAGCATCATTTTGCTTATCATTAAACCAACCAGCACCAAAATAAACAGTTTTTGTCTTAGTCATAAAATTTCTCCTTACCATTTAAAACTATTTTAAATATATTTCACGCAACTTACTGATTTCATCATCAGTTAATCTCATAATATCATGTAAGTAGTTTTCAACGCTACCATAATTTTTATTTATAGTTGAAATGACAAAGTCAATATACTCAGAATGAACGGTTTGTAAATCTTTTAAGATGTTTAAAGTGGCATCGTCAGCACCTTCATCTTTTGCTTTTTGTAAAAATTTCTGGACAAAGTCTTTAGTAGCAACGTTTGTCAAAAGATAATCTTTTTTGATAGTTTCAAAAGGTACTTCAAGTGCTGATAAAATCAACAATGCCGCAAAACCAGTTCTATCTTTACCAGCAGTACAGTGGAATATTACACTTTGATTTTCCTGATCATTAGCTAGCAGTACATCAAAAAAGTGCCGGTATGCTTTTTGCGCCGATTCACTCTTGATCATATCGTCGTATGCCAAAAACATGTGGTCAAAACCAGCTTTAGGATCTTGTTGTTTTTGACTGAGAATTTCGTCAATGCCTTTTGAAGATTCCGTCAAGTCTTCGCTGAAGACGGGGTCGAAGTTATAGATAGCACCTTCAGGAATGCGATCAGGTTCTTTTTCAGCTTCGTCTTTACTTCTAAAGTCAACGACATATTTTACGCCATAGTCTTGTAAAAACTTCAGATCAGTTTGATCAAGCGTTGCCAAGTTAGCAGTTCTCAGTAATTTATGCATTTTGACTGTTTTACCGCTACTGGTTTGATAGCCACCCAATTCGCGAAAATTACGGCCACTTTTTACGCCAATTAGTTGATTTTTAAGTTTTTGGGTCATTAAATACCTCCACCTTTGCGTTTGACAATTACACCTAATTTTAGCAATAAACTAGTATATAAACAATTATAAAAAAACATAGTTGTTATCTAAAATATGGTAAAATGGATAAAAGAATAATATATTTCAAAAGGGTGAGAACATGGAAACAAAAAAAGCTAATATTTTAGTTCCAGTCGACGGTTCAGAATCGGCAGAAAGATCCTTTGATAAAGCAGTTAAAATTGCAATGACTGAAAACGCCCATATCGATGTTTTAAGCGTAATTGATACCAGACAATTTCTGGGACAAATGCAGGATACCTTAATTACTGGGGACACGGTTTATCAGATGACGCAGGATACAGAAAAGTACCTTAAGAGTCTAACTGAATGGGCTCATGATAATTTGGGTTTTGATGATATTGATTATCACATCCGTTATGGCAGTCCCAAAGCAATTATTTCCTATGACTTTATTAAAGATCACCACAATGATTTAATTATTATGGGTGCAACTGGATTAAATGCAGTTGAAAGAATGTTAATGGGTTCAGTAACAGAGTATGTTAACCAGCATGCATTAGCGGACGTTTTGATCGTCAGAACGGACATTGACAATAAGCCACTTAAACTAGAACGGAAAAAGAAATAATTTAGAAATTTGATATTTTTAAAAGTTGCTAATGGCATACAACTCTTTGTGTGCTTTTTTTGTTGGCTGGATGACTTTTAACAATAGCTTTTTGCTCTCAAAAATGTTCGTGATTATTATTTATACTGAGCAATAAAATGACTAACCTAAATTAAATAGTTGAATTTTTACGAACCTTTTGGTATATTATTTACTGAATGAACGCAGTTGTGTTAATTAAAGGCTAGTAGTAATAGAGAATAAGTTTATTATTTACAGTCTAAGCTGTTCATTTTTATAAAATAGAAATCAAGGGCTTTATATGATTTAGGTCATATTCTGCCCTTTTTTAGTTGTTAATTTTGGAGGAAATAATGAATAACAAAAACGGGTGTTAATGAAGGTCGTTAGTTTGTAATTTAATATTTTCAGGGAAAAGAAGAATACGTTAAATTTAGTAAAACTTTTGGTATTTAACCTGAAAATAAAGTCATTGTAAATATCATTTTTAAGGAGTAAAAGAACAAATGACCAAAATCAAAAAATTTCTGATAACCTGTTTTTTACTATTATTAACAGTCGGAGCTACGGCTTGTTCAAATAAAAAGTCGTCTTCAAGCAGCAATACACCCAAATCAATCAACGTTCAGTTCGTACCTAGCGTTGCTGCCAATAAACTAGAAGCAAGAGCTAAGCCAATGGAAAAGATGCTTTCTAAACGTCTTGGCATTCCAGTACATGTTTCAATGTCAACTAACTATAATGGTCTAGTTGAAGCTATGAAGTCTAAAAAAGTTGATGTGGGCTTTTTACCTTCAGACGGCTATATCATGGCTCATAAGCAAGGGGCAGCAGACTTATTATTGCAAGCTGAGCGCTACCGCGTTACACAACCAAATGGTAAGAGAACTAAGGAATTAGTTAATTCATACCGTGGTGAAATCCTGGTCAAGAAAGGTTCAAAAATTAAGAGTTGGAAAGACTTAAAGGGCAAATCAATTTCTGTTACCGATGTTACTTCTGACTCCGGCTATATTTTCCCTATTGCTGAGTTAAAGCAAAAAGGTTTAGATGTAACTAAAAAATGTAAATTAGTCACTGTCACTGGTGCAGATCAAGCAGTGATTGATGTTTTAAACGGCGATACTGATGCAGCTTTTGTTTATGAAGATGCTAGAAATGATGTCTTAAAGGACGAACCAAAAATTATGAGTAAAGTAGTGCCAATTTACTTCACCAAGAGAATACCTAACGATACCATTTCAGTTCTTCCAAGTATGCCTAAGTCATTTAGAAAGAAATTAGCTAAAGCATTTATTTCAATTGCCAAATCCAAAGATGGTAGAAAATTGATTGAAAGTATTTACAGTCACGAAGGCTACACTTATGCCAAAGATAGTGACTATAACATCATCAGAAAGTATGATAAGTTAATCGCTTCTACCAAAAAATAAATTCCAGACAAATAACACTCCCAAAAAAGCGTCAATAAAACAAACTTGAAAATTTTTCATCAGCAAAAATAATTTTTCCAACCTATTCTCTTTTCTAAATAAAATATTTCTGCTATTATTTGATAGAATAAATACAGTATGTTGAAAGGAGTGTGAAGGTAATGCAAAAATATCAACGGCGCCTAGCGTTCATTGACTTTTTTGCAAAAAAGCCTTTTCACTTTCTTCAAAAAGAAGGTATTGTTCGCTTTTTTAGTAAAAGTGTTATTAAAAGACTTAGTTTAATTCACGTTTGTGTTTTTGGCTAAAGTCTTTTTTTATGTCTGGGAGGGCATGATGAAAAAATTTAGAAAAATATTAGCTTTTGCTGCTGTTTTTTTGGTGGCATTCATGACGGCAGCTTGCTCTAATAAGGAAAAGAGCAAGGATAGCGGTACGCCTAAGTCTCTGAACGTGCAATTCGTTCCTAGCCAGGCTGCCACTAAGCTGGAATCACGGGCAAAGCCTTTGGAAAAAATGTTATCCGATCGGCTGGGCATTCCAGTTCATGTGTCTATGTCAACTGATTACAATACAGTAGTTGAGGCCATGAAGTCCAAAAAAGTTGATGTGGGTTTCTTACCGCCAAATGGTTATATTTTAGCTCATAAGCAAGGTGCTGCAGATGTTTTACTGCAAGCACAAAGATATGGTGTTAAGCAACCAAACGGACGTCCAACTAAAGATTTAGTTAACTTCTATCGTGCCGAAATTGTAGCTAAGAAGAATTCTAAAATTAAGAGCTGGAAAGATTTAAAGGGCAAGTCCATCTCTATTCAAAGTCCCACATCCTCAGCCGGCTACGTTTTCCCCATTGCTGAATTAAAGGAAAAAGGCCTTGATGTGCGCAAGAGCTGCAAGTTAGTAACTGTTACCGGTCAAGATCAAGCAGTTTTAAATGTGCTTAACGGTGATACTGATGCTGCTTTCGTGTTTGAAGATGCGCGGACAATTGTTAAAGATGACAACCCTAAAATTATGAGTCAAGTGGTGCCAATTTACTTTACTAAACCAATTCCGAACGATACTATTTCTGTAGTTCCAAGTATGTCTAAGTCATTTAGAAAGAAATTGGCTAACGCATTTATTGATATTGGTAAGTCTAAAAAGGGTAAAAAGATTATCGAGAGTATCTATACTCATGAAGGATATGTCCACACTAAGGACAGTGACTTTAACGTTGTACGCAAGTATGAAGATATTATCGAATCAACCAAAAAATAAGGGATACAAAGGAAGTTTATAATGGCAGATTCTGTAGTTAAGCCAATAATTGAATTAAAAAACGTAAAGAAAGTTTATGGCAAAGATGTTGTTGGTTTAAAAGACGTCAATTTAACTATTAATAAGGGTGAATTTGTTGTTATTGTAGGTTTATCCGGCGCCGGCAAATCAACGCTTTTAAGGTCGATTAACCGTTTAATTGATATTACCGAGGGCGATATCTTAATTAACGGCGAATCTATTACTAAGGCCAAAGGTAAAAAATTAAGAACGTTGCGCAGGCATATCGGTATGATTTTCCAAAGCTTTAATTTAGTTAAACGCTCAAGTGTTTTGCGTAATGTTTTAACGGGTAGAGTAGGGTACTATCCAACTTGGAAATCGTCGTTAAACCTTTTTACAAAGGAAGATAAACAGCGTGCCTATGATGCTTTACAGCAAGTTGATTTGGCAGATAAAGTTTATTCTCGTGCTGATGAACTATCTGGGGGGCAGCAGCAACGTGTGGCTATTGCCCGTGTGTTGACACAGAACCCTGATATCATTTTGGCAGACGAACCAACAGCTTCACTTGATCCGCAAACCTCTCGCCGTGTAATGAAAGACTTACAAATGCTGAATGAAAAGCATGGTATGACTGTTGTTATTAACTTGCACAGCGTTCAGCTCGCACAGGAATTTGGTAAAAGGGTAATTGGCGTTCGTGCTGGTGAAATTATTTATGACGGCAAGATGTCCGATACGCCAGCATCAACGTTTGATCAGATTTATTCCGGTGGTGACCAAGATGAGTAGCACGGAACAGGAAAAGCTGCTGGCTTTGCCTAAGAAAAAGTTTAAGATTTTAAATTTACTGTGGGTCATAATTTTCATTGCGGGTTTATTTATCTCTACCAATGAAACTAAAACAGATTTAGGTGCGTTATTTGCCAACTTCGGTCAATTTGCTGATATTTTTCTGCAAATGCTGCATCCCGATTGGTCATACATGGCAACAGTAATTCCGCTTTTGCTTGAAACAATTAAAATGGCAATTTTAGGAACAGTAATTGGCTCTGCTGTAGCCTTTATCTATTCTTTATTAATTGCCCGCAATATTGTTAAAAATAAGGCGATTACAGGCATTCTCAGGGTAATTATGAATATCATCAGAACTATCCCTGATCTATTATTAGGTGCCATTTTCGTTGCTATTGTCGGGATTGGACCTGTAGCTGGTGTCTTGGCACTAGCTATCTGTACTTTCGGAATTGTAGTCAAGCTGTTTTATGAGGCTATTGAAACTATTGATCCCGGTCCGATTGAAGCATTAACAGCTGTTGGCGCCAACAAATTGCAAATTATAGTTTTTGCAGTTCTGCCACAAGTAATTACGTATTTTATTTCTTATTGTTTGTATGCATTTGAAATAAATGTCAGAGCATCAACCGTTTTGGGTTATATCGGTGCCGGTGGTATCGGTTTATACCTGCAACAAACGCTGCAAGTCTTTGATTACCCTAAGACGGGCACAATTATCATTGTGATTATCATTGTAGTGGTACTGATAGATTATGTTTCTTCTAAATCACGGGAGGCGTTGATGCAATAATGGATACAATTATGAAAAAGCTGCCTCCTAGGCCGATCGATGTTAAAAAACGTATCTTGCACTGGCTGATCACAATTGTGACTATTGGGCTGGTAATATGGTCCTGCACTGGAATTGACTTTGGCGGGATTAAAGAAACAGCTGGTCAAATTGCTGGTGCGATTTTCTCCGGCATTTTTCACCCAGACTGGTCTTATGTTTATAACGGTAGTGGTGAAGATTTGGTTTCACAACTGTGGGAAACTGTCTGCATTGCGTTTTTAGGAACTTTTATTTCTGCTATTATTTCACTGCCCTTTGCCTTCTGGGCAGCAAATACTAAACACAAGCATTGGTATGTATCACGGACCGGTAAAATTATACTGGCAATAATTAGATCGTTTCCAGAAATTGTTTTGGCATTGATGTTTATTAAGGCAGTAGGACCAGGTTCTGCCGCCGGAGTGATGGCTCTTGGCTTTCACTCAGTGGGGATGCTTGCCAAACTGTTTTCTGAAGCAATAGAAAACTTGGATGATGGTCCTAACGAAGCAGTAACTGCGGTCGGCGGTTCCAAAACTAATATCATTATGTTTTCTACTTTGCCTAACCTGATGCCTGCTCTAATTTCAAATACGTTATACCGCTTTGATGTTTCTATCAGGTCTGCTTCAATCTTGGGCCTGGTTGGCGCCGGCGGTATCGGTTATCCGTTAATCATCGCATTGCAGTACCGGCAATGGAACCGGGTAGGAATAATCTTACTTGGCATCATTATTATGGTTATTGTGATTGATTGGATTTCCGGCTGGATTCGTAAAAAATTAGTATAAAAATCAAAAAATAAATTTATTAGCGTAATATCAACTTTTTATAGTTGCTATTACGCTTTTTTGTTTTCAACTAGCTCTTAATAGCACCTTTTTTCAGCAATTATACTTTCTATATGTAAGCGGTTTATTTGAATGTCCGCTAAAGGGGACACTCAAATAATTTTTATGAATAATTTCAGAAATAAAATGTAGGTATGAAAAGGAGGTACTTGGTTGAAAAACAAGATGAATGATAAGGAGCTGTTAAATTTTTTAGAAAAACAAACTGGATATACGAGTGCTGCCAAGATTGCTGCGGCTTTTGACGTATCTGTTAAAACTGTTTATCGCCATGTTAACAGCGTTAACGGGAATAAAAAAGTTAGAATTATCAACTCCGAAAAAAGCAAGGGCTACACTTTAAGCAAAAACACGGCACTCAAGAAATTTCAGCAAGATGCTTCTTTTTCTGATAAGGAAAGTCCCGAGCTTCGCAGGAAAAAAGTAATTTTGAAAATCTTGTTTAATTCACCTCAACCAATAGCAATTTACAGCTTGTATAAAGATGAGTATGTCAGCGAGTCAACGATTAACGCTGATTTGCTCAAAATCAAAAATATTCTCAGCAAGTCAAATTTAACGTTAATTCAGAAAAGCAAGAAGGTTGCGGTGCTGGGCAAAGAAGATGATATTCGTGAAAAAATCAATTCCTTATTACATTGGCATAAGGGAAAAAATAATAGGGTGCCAATTGATGGGATCAGTGAAATTGATTTAACTTTCATTCAAGAACAAATCAATATCATCGAGCAATTAAGTGCGACCAAGATTCCTTATCCCTATGATATTAATATTTGCTCGCATTTATATATTTTAATTCAGAGAGCAAGAAAGCAGATTGATAAAAATTACAGTAATAAAATTTTTGTTTCCGCAAATGAAATCAAACAAAATCATGATTTATACAGAATTGCGGAAATAGTGATTGAAAATGTAGAGAAATTCATTGTCAAAAAGATTTCGAAATTTGAAATCAATTATTTGTTTAAGTATTTGCTTTCCTCCCGCTTTATTGGCAAGCCAAGTCAACCGGATCAAAAATCCCTCTACTCTAAAAGCGTTGAAACCTTTACCTCCCAGTTGATTCAACGTGTGGCTCAGAAAATAAAACCTCAAATCGATGAGCCGGTATTAAAGAAGGAACTGATCAGCCATATTGGGCCAATGATGAACCGGATTAAAAATAATATTTCAGTAGAAAATGAGCTTTTACCGGATATTCAAGTTGAATATAAAGATTTGTTTGCGGCGATTGAGCAAGAATCTAAACAGTTATGCCTGCAAATGAAAATACCCTTAATTTCAAAAAATGAAGTGGGGTTTATTACTTTATATTTTGAAAAAAATATCGAGGAGATTACTAAAAAATATCATGTTTGGGTGGTTTGCGCCAGCGGAGTGGGAACTTCTGAATTATTGAAGCTCAAAATTCAAAAAGAGTTTAGCAATATTGTTGTCGACAAAGTGATTTCCTCGCTTGATGAACAGCTTTACCGGCTGAACAACGGCTCTAAAACAGATCTCATTATTTCTACTGTAGAACTGCCTTCATATATATCGAATAAATATGTCTTGGTCAGTGCCATGTTGAATAAACAAGACAAGGAGAAGATAAAAAATGCCATCTACGGCTGAATTTTATGCGGTAGTTACGCAAACAACAGATATTTTGCAACTTGCTGAAATATATATCAGAAAAAAAGCGCCGTATTTAAGCTCAAGTTATATCAAACGCAAAATAATTGAGCGCGAAAAATTAGGGGAAACCTATGTTGGTCATAAAACCATCATCTTGCATGTAATCGGTACACAAATAACTGCTGATTTTGGGCTGTATCTGTTTTTGTTAAATATTGCCCATTGGGAATCTTTATACAGTAAAAAAATATATCCCATCAATAAGGTCATGGTGATGTGTGTTAACCCCAAACTTACAAGTCCTGAGTTTAAGTTTTTGCTTAAATTCTTTAATTGTCGACCAGAACAAGTTGAGCATGATTTTGGTCTTGAGAAGAACGAAATTTACCAAATAAAGTAGAAAAAGGAAATTAATTTGTATATAGATAAGAAATTGTTTAGTGAACAAGTAATTTTGCAGCAGCAAGAAATGAAGAACAAACAAGCAGCATTAACTATTCTGGCAAATGAATTGCAAAGAAAAAATGTTGTCAATGCAGAATTTCTGCCCGCTATTTTAAAACGTGAAGAAAAATATCCTACAGGTTTGGCACTTGAAGGAGGTTTAGGCGTGGCCATTCCGCATACTGATCCTGATAAGGTGGAAAAAGAGCAGCTTGGGTTCATTTCACTGAAGGAGCCGGTCAAATTCAGGCAAATGGGTGATATAGACAGTTATGTGAATGTTTCCATGATATTCATCTTGTGTCTAAAAAGCCCTGATAAGCAACTCAATATGCTCAAGAGCCTAATGACCATGTTTACCGACACGGTGACGATGAAGAAAATTCAGAATTCAACCACGAGGGCTGAATTTTTGGCAATTGTAAATTAAGAGATAGAGGAGTAAAAAATGTTAATTTCAGCAAACGAAATTTTAAATTCAGCAAAAAAAGGCGGCTACGCTTTTCCCCACTTTAATTATTGGGACGAACTGTCAATTAGGGCCGAATTGGCAGCAGCAGAGAATAAAAAATTGCCAATTATTTTGGCTTGGGCAGAAAAGCATGAATCACGCTTAGATATTGATGAAGCACTCTCTTTAGGTAAATTTTATGCAGAAAGAGCACATGTGCCCGTCGTCTTGCATTTAGATCACGGTACAGATCCCGAACTGGTCAAATGGGGCGCCGCACATGGCTTTACTTCGGTGATGATTGATGCTTCAAATGAAGAATTTAGTAAAAATGTGCAGATTACCAAAGATGTAGTTGATTATTGTCACAGTTTAGGTGTGGTAGTGGAAGCTGAAATTGGTCACGTTGGTACCAATGCTTCTGATGACAATACCATTTATACGGAAGTTGCAGCAGCCACTAAATTTGTGAGTGAGACAAACGTTGATTCTTTGGCTGTTTCTATCGGCACTTCTCACGGTGTTTATCAACAAGGCACGCCAAAACTCAATTTTGCCAGAATAAAAGAATTAAGGGACGCAGTTGCAGTGCCACTTGTTTGTCATGGCGGCTCATCATCAGGTGACGCGAATCTGAAGAAGGCAGCGGCAAGCGGCATTACTAAGATTAATATCTTCACCGATTTGGCTAATGCGGCATTAAACGTCGCAAAAGAAAATGATTATCCGTCATTATTCGATCTTCTTGCGGCACAAGAAAAAGCTGTGTGTTCACTAGCAGAACACTATTATGACGTCTTTGACACCGCCAAATATTCTTTTTAGGAGGAAAAAGCAGAAATGAAATTAGTACAGAAGCCGTTCTTGATGGTAAATCCTAAAGTTTATTTATACGGTGAAGAATTGGTTAAATTAGCCAAAATTGCTGATAACTTAGCGCAAAAGTATCAGATTGACATCCTTTTTACTGCACCACTTATAGATTTGCCCGCAATTAAAGCTGCTACTAATCACTTGCTTTTAACAGCCCAACACATGGATCCAGTAGTTGCTGGCAGAGGAATGGGGCATGTTCTTCCCGAAGGGCTTAAAGCAGCAGGTGTAAAAGCAGTTGTTTTAAATCATGCGGAAAATCCGCTGACGGTGAATGTCTTAGCACGCACTATTAAAAGAGCTAAAGAACTCGGTTTATATAGTATTGTTTGTGCTGATAGCGTTGCGGAGTGCCGAGCAATAGCTGCGCTTGAGCCGAATATGATGATCTGTGAGCCCACCAGCTTAATTGGTACTCACCAAACAAGTGATGACGAATACATCACAAGCACGGTTCAGGCAATTAAGGCAATTAATTCAAACATCATGGTTTTAGAAGCAGCAGGTGTAAGTACAGGTGCTGACGTGCAAAAAGTTTTGCAACTGGGTGCTGATGGTACAGGTGGCACCAGCGGAATTGTTTGTGCTGCTGATTGGGAGAAAAAAATAAGTGAAATGCTGGAACCAATGAAGCAATTCCAAAGGGGTGAATAAAATGAAAGTTTATCAAGATGAAATCAAAATCAAAACAGCCGCTAGAGTCACTTATCAGAATATCACTGAGCAGTTAAAGCAAATTGTCAAAAATAGTGCTATCAAAAATGGCATTTGCTTAGTTCAAACTCCACATACGACATGCTCAGTTTTATTTGAAGAGTATGTGCATGACCATGATTTTAACGGCGACGAATTTTTACAGGTAGATTTGAATAATATTTTGGACAAAATAATTCCACCAGAAAAGAGTGAAAACTCTAATTACCGCTATCCCGGTCCAGAGCATGTGCGCTTTTTGGAAGAATTAGCTCAAAAAGATAAAAATTATCCCAATGAAAAAAATACGATTCTCAATGGGGATGCACATATCAAAGGCTCACTTTTTGGTTCTAACCAAACATTTGCGTTAAAAGAAAATGAGCTGCTAATTGGTTCTGTGGGCTATGTTTATTTTGTCGACTGGGATCAAAACCGCGCCAGATCACGTAAATGCAACGTAGTCATTTTGGGTGAATAACATTGACCGCAGTGAAATTTAAGGAGAAAGAAAAATGTTACAGGCATTACAAACTATAGTTAACTGGGGTGCTCCAGTTATATTGCCTATTATTATTGCTATTTTTGCAATGATTTTGGGTGCAGGATTTAAAAAATCATTTGTAGCAGGTTTAACTGTAGGTATCGGCTTTATTGGCTTAAATCTAGTAACCGGTTTGCTGGGAGATACTTTGGGCAAAGCAGCTCAGGTAATGGTTAAACGCTTTGGCTTATCATTAGTGACACTTGATATTGGTTGGCCCGCTGCATCGGCTATTTCTTATGGTACGATCTTGGGTATTTCAGCAATCCCTATTGGCATTGCAATCGACATCTTTTTACTTTTGTTTGGCTTAACCAAAACATTGAATATTGACATTTGGAACTTTTGGCACGCTGCTTTTGTTGGTGGACTAGTCTATGGTATGTCTAACAGTTTTCCCTTAGCAGTTTTTTCAATGGTAGCGTATCAAGTAATGTTGTACTTCTTAGGCGATTTAAGCGCACCAGTTTTGAACAAATACTATGGCTTTCCAAATATTACGTTTCCGCACGGAACTTCTGCACCGGGTTATCTGGTGGCACTACCATTAAACTGGGTATTTGATCGCATTCCCGGCTTTAACAAATTAAAGGCTAATCCAGAAACTATCCAGAAAAAGTTTGGTATTTTAGGTGAAACCTCTGTTATGGGTTTAATTATCGGCTTAGTAGTTGGCATTCTTGCTGGTTATGATGTGGGTAAAGTTTTAAATTTGGGAGTGCAAACAGCAGCCATTATGGTGTTGTTACCAAAGATGGTTTCGGTTTTAATGGAAGGTTTGACACCTGTTTCTGATGCCGCAAATGACTTTATCAAGAAACGCTTTCCGGGACGTGAACTTTATATCGGTATGGACTCAGCTTTAGCCGTAGGCGATCAAGCTGTTCTAGCTGTTTCACTTTTGATGATTCCGTTAACTCTTTTACTGGCTGTGATTCTTCCAGGAAATAAAACTATTCCTTTCGGCGACTTTTCCACTATCCCATTTGCCGTTTGTCTTATGGTACCAGTATTTGGCGGCAACATTGTTCGCTCCGTTGTAGGTGGCGTGGTTTATATGACTAGTATTTTATACGTCACTTCATGGATGGCACCATTAGTTACCAAGATGGCGGAAGCTGCCAGCTTTAATATTGGGCACGCAACCAGTATCACTTCACTAATAGAAGGTGGTTTGTGGTCAACCTTCCTCTTTGTTTGGGGAGCTAAATATCTGCCGTGGATCATAACTGGCGCAATTCTAATTGTTTCATTAATAGGACTATATTTCCTTAATAAGAGAAAAGCTGTTAAGGAAAGCTAAATACAAATTGGAGAATTAAACTAATGAAAAAGATTTTAGTAATGTGCGGCACTGGAATAGCCACATCAACTGTTGTTGCCAACCGCATTAAAGAATATTTGAACAAACAGGGTCTGGGAAACAATGTCAGCATTTCACATGCCAGCATTAGCGAAAAGATGAGCAGTTTGGATGATTACGATATTATTTTATCGACTACAGTAGTTCCGGCAGGCATCAAAGATAAGGTAATCTCAGCCGTGCCACTTTTGACCGGCGTCAATGCTGAACAAGTATATCAGGAAATTGCAAAAAGGGTTAAGGAACAATAATTATGGTAGAAAAACAGATTAAAAGTGCAGATTTTAAAGACATTATTACTAAAGAAGGAAATACTCTCAAATATGTCGCTGCTAATATTGACTATAATCAGGTTTTACAAGTATTTGACTTAATAAAAAATTGTCAGGGAAAAGTGATTATTTCTGGTTGTGGCACTTCTGGAATGGCTGCTAAAAAAATTGCCCATACTTTAAACGTAATTGAGCAGCCTGCATTCTATCTTTCGCCAGCTGATACACCACACGGTGGCGGCGGAGTAGTCAGTCAAAATGATGTGGTTATCTTAATATCTAAAGGTGGTCAAACAGAAGAAATTAATAAAGTCCTAGAGATTAGTAAGAGTCGTCAAGCTAAAATTATTGGTGTAACTGAAAAAGCTGATTCCTTTTTAGCCCAAAACTCGGAGTGCATTTTGCAGGTCATTGTCGATCAGGAAGCAGATGATTTTCATATGATGGCTACTTCCAGTACTTTAGCCGTTATTTCTGTATTTGACGCGATTTCAGTCATGATAGCGCGGAGCAAGCACTATTCTCAAAAAGAGTTCTTAAAAATTCACCCCGGTGGAGAAGTAGGACAAAAACTAAAGTATAATGTAGGTAAATAATATAATTTACTTTAGTTTATGGGGAGAAAACTACAATGGAATTTTTATTAGATACAGCAAATATTGATGACATCAAAAAATACCAAGAAATTATTCCTTTATCTGGGGTTACTACCAATCCTTCAATAATTAAAAAAGAAGGCAAAGCCGATTTCTTTGACCGTTTAGCACAAATAAAACAACTGATTGGGGATAAACGTTCATTGCACGTTCAGGTGGTAGCCACTACTACTGAAGGGATAGTGGCTGACGCCCATGCAGTTTTAGCTAAGTTAGGAAAAGATGTTTATATCAAAATTCCGGTTAACCAAGCTGGTTTGGCAGCAATTAAAATATTGAAAAAAGAAAATGTGCGAATTACTGCAACTTCAATTTATACGGAACTTCAAGGCTTTCTTGCAATAGCTGCTGGCGCCGATTATTTAGCACCTTATTATAATAGAATGGAAAATAATAATATTGATGCAAATAAAGTTATCAACGACCTTAACCAAGTAATTAATCACGAACAGCGAAATACTAAAATTCTAGCTGCTAGTTTTCACACTGTCAGTCAAATAACCAGCGCAATTGCAAACGGCGCGCAAGCTGTTACTGTAGCTCCCACCTTTATTGCTGAAGGGCTGGAGTCACACCTTATTACAGATGCCATTTCAGACTTTACTTCTGACTGGGAATCAATATTTGGCAAAACAACTATTTCGACATTATAAAATTTGCAGGCAAATTAAATAGTAAGATAAAAGATTGATTTAATTCAATCTTTTTTTATCCGTGATATTTAAACGGACAATTTTCTAAGTGATCATTGATTAAGCCAACTCCTTCTAAAAAAGAATAAATAATCACTGGACCCACAAACGTAAAGCCATCTTTTTTCATTTGTCTAGCTAGTTTTTGTGCTACTTTATTTGTCGTTGGCACTTCTGAACTTGTTTGTGGATGGTGCATAATTGGCGTCTTAATAAATTGTTGTAGATAATGGGCAAAACTGCCATACTGTGCGTCAATAATTAAAAGAGCGCGGGCATTATTAATTGCCGCCGTGATTTTGCGCTTGTTGCGGATAATCCCTTTATCCTGCATTAATTGTTCAATAGCGCTTGCCGACATTTGCGCAACTTCTTCTGGCACAAAATTTTTAAAAGCAGTCCGGAAATGGGCCCGCTTATGCAAAATGGTCGACCAACTTAGACCTGACTGAAATGATTCTAGCAGCAGCATCTCATACAAGTAATGTTCATCTAAATTAAGTTTGCCCCACTCATGATCGTGATACTCTTTAATTAAGGGGTCGTCATGATCACTCCACGGACAGCGAGTAATATTGTTCATCTTTTTCTCCTTTGCCTTATCGTAGCGCTTAAAGATAAATACGTAAAAAATATTTTTTTCTTTTTAAAAAAATATATTACTTAGAATTAATAAAATAATTGACCTTGATTGTATCAGGAGTTGGAAAAGATAGAGAAACTTTTCCTTCAAGAAGTGCAATAGTAGTTTTTTTGGTATAATATATAATGAACTTTAGGAGGAAACCATGGAGAAGTTAGAGATAGTGACTTTGGCCGATGACTTGGCCGCAAATCAAGAGAGTATTTTAAATAAAGAAACGGATTTTGATGCCGAGGCAGTTTATCGTGTAATTGACAGTTTGCACGTTTTGCATAAGCCGATTAAAGAATACTTCAAAATGACGCAAGAACAGTATTATGATACTGAAAGTGATCATAAATTAACTTTAATCAAGTTGTCAGAACAATTGACCGATTTACATGATCGGATTTTAACCAACCATGTTGATGGTTTCGTTGATAAAAATGAAATTAATCTAACTTATAATCATGAAAATCCTTATGAAGATGGGTTTTACAATGCAGTGGTTGATTTTCACGTTGTTTCTTACGGCTTTAAGGTAATTGGGGCAGTTCAAGAAGTAGCGCCCAAAACATTACAAGGAGTATTGTCTAAAGATGCTCTTTTAGCAATTGGTTTGGCAGCACACGCTTTAGAAAAGAGTTTATAGTTAAGGGCTGAGTAGTGTGCTCAGCTCTTTTTGTTTCTGGTTGAGGCAAAAAAATGGGTGTTTTTAAGTATGCTAAAGGACTAGCAGATAAAATTAACGGAGCTAAATTACATGCTGTGTTCAAGAAAAAAGACGAACAGCTGGATCCGATGCAGGAGTATTTAACGGTGGGGGAATACCATGTTGATGGAGAACAAGGTACGCCTAATGAACAACCTTATACTCTGACCGTCTATCAAGATGAAAATAAAATTTTACACCAAGCCCTTAGTTTGGAAAGCACTGATAAGTTAGAGCCTGAATATGTCCGTCGCTTTAGTCCTGAGCTGCAGCGCTATCGCGCATTTGTGAGCCGTAAAAATGGGCGCCGCTACGTTGTAGAGGAGTATTTAGAGCGCTTCGTGGCAAGGGTCAAAGGTCATATTCGTACTGGTAAAAATTCGGTTAATGTGAGCGTCATTACCGATACCCATTATAAAGACCGTAACAGTATGGACTTTTATGGTTGGAACGGCCTGACTCATGTTAATGAATTTTCTTATCTTGATGATTCTGGTCTTCTTAGTCTAAAGATCCATTTGGGTGACTGGATTGATGGCTCAGATGCTGGCTTTTTAGGTGAAAGTGAATTAACTAAATTACGTGATTCATTTATTTCTGACAAAGTACCTTATATGCTGATTAAAGGCAATCATGATGAAAACGATAAGTTTGATGAACATCATGACCTAAGGGCGTCTTTTCCCGAAAATGAATTTGAGGGAATTATGTGGCCTGCTTTATATAAACAAAATGGCATTCATTATATTACCCGCCAGCATGGGGTCTGTTATTATGATGTTGATGATTTGCGGTTTATTTCCGTCAACACTTCAGACATACCTTACTACTTGGACGCTCAAGGCAGAAAAAAATATGACGTTAAGCTCACATTGGCAGTAAGAGAAGATCAAATCGAAGAAATTATTGAGATTTTAGAGCAATCTTCGAATAAACATATTATCTTTATGAGCCATGCTAATCCGATTAATCGCAAGGGATCAAACGCCTTAAAATATAATGGTCGTTCTTTGCACGAATTACTCGTCGCGTTTAATCAGGGTGAAAAGGGCCAGATGCATTCCAGCCGCGGCATACCACCTGAATTTCGCTTAGCTAATGACTTTGATTTTACTAATGTAAAAAATGCCCGTATTATCGCTTACTTTTGCGGTCATAGGCACAGGGAAGATCAATATCGTATTAATGGTATTCAATATATTTTGTTTAATTGTTCAGCATTGATGGGTCCAAATCATGCTTTGACTACCAAATATAATAAAAATTGGAAGCGGCAAATAGACCATCAAACTGAATTTGCGGGTTACATTGTCAATATTGATTTACAACGGCACTATATTCAGGCCTTTGGTTATGGTGCAGCCAGCAAACGCAGAATCTTTTATATTTAGTAAAATCGCGACGGGCAATTTGGAAATTGCCCGGTTTTTAGCATATAATGGAAAAGTTAAAATAGAAGCAAAACTATACAAAAAAATAAATTAAGGGAAGATAAGTAATGTGCGGGATTGTTGCATTTTATAATCCGGAAATAAATGATAAGCAAGCTGCCATTGGTAAAATGATGGCAACAATTAAGCACCGTGGTCCTGATTCAGATGGTTTTTACACCAATGATAAGGTCGCTCTGGGTTTTAGAAGATTGTCAATAATTGATTTACGTGGCGGCAGTCAGCCGATTTATAACGAAGATCAAACGCGGGCAATTATTTTTAATGGTGAAATATATAACTTTGAGCCATTAAGAAAAGAATTAATTGCTGCTGGGCACACATTTACCACTAAGTCCGATACAGAAGTCCTTTTACACGGTTACGAAGAATGGGGCATGGATGGTCTGCTTAAGAGAGTCCGTGGCATGTTTGCTTTTGCAATTTGGGATGATAATACTCAGACATTGTATGGTGCCCGTGATTTCTTTGGCATTAAGCCGCTTTACTACAGTGATGAGAACGGTCACCTAACTATTGGGTCGGAAATTAAAAGCTTTTTGGCGTTACCCGGCTTTAAGCGCCGCTTAAACATTGAAGCAGTCAAGCCATATTTGATGAACCAGTACAATGATTTGCACGAAACATTCTTCAAAGGTATTTACCGTTTTCCTGCTGGTCACTGGTTTGAATATAAAGATGGCGCAATGAAAATACACCAGTACTGGGATGCAGAATACAAGGCTAATACTTTAAGTTTTGAAGAAACAGTCAACAAAATTGACGAAGATTTGCATGAATCAGTTAAATTGCATCATATTGCCGATGTTCCCGTTGGCGCATTTTTGTCAGAAGGCGTGGATTCAAGTTATATTACCAGCATTTTAAATCCAGATGATGTCTTTTCAATTTCTTTTGACGATGCCACTTATGATGAAGCATCTAAGGCAAAAGCTTTAGCTGATATTAAGGGCTGGCATTTCTTTTCTGATAAGGTAAAAGCTGATGAGGCAATGCACGATTTTCCAGAAATGCAATACCACATGGATGAACCGGATGCCAATCCGTCAATAATTCCATTATGGTATTTGTGTAAAATGGCTCGGAAGCATGTTACTGTGGCTCTATCTGGTGAAGGTGCGGATGAACTATTTGCCGGTTATGTTAATTACGGGATGCACACGCATAACAGCATTATTAAAGTATTCACTTCACAATGCAAAAAGCTGCCGAAGAAGACCAGGGTTAAGTTAGCACATAAAATTAAAAAGATGCCGAACTTCCCAGGGAAAGTTCATTTGTATACCAATTTGGCTGAACCAAGTGAGTTTTACGTTGGTCAATCGGTTATTTATGATATGGACTATCCCACAATCTTTTCTTCAGAAGATGCCAATAAAATTTTAAAACCATCGTATCGCAATAAATTAACCGTTAATGGTATTTATCAAAGCGACTTTAAAAAAGTAAAAGATCTTGATAATGTCAGGCAAATGCAATACATTGACCTGCACCACTTTATGCTTAATGACATTGAGCAAAAAGCGGACAAAATATCAATGGCACACTCGCTTGAACTGCGTGTGCCTTACTTAGATAAAAAGGTTGCAGAAAGAGCTAATTCAATTCCAACCGATTATCTGGTTAATAAGTACGATACTAAATATGCTTTACGCAAAGCTTCGGAAAAAGTCCTTCCTGATGAATGGGCTAAACGACCAAAATTAGGTTTCCCGACCCCAATCAAAGAATGGTTGCAGGAACCACGCTTTTATAAGCAGGTGCGTGAACTTTTCAGTGAAGACTTTGTGCAGGATATTTTTGAGCAGGACAAAATCTTGCGCTTACTAGATGAAAATTACAAAGGTGACGGTTCGCATCGTCGACAAATATGGACTATCTATACATTTTTGGTATGGTACAAATTGTTCTTTGTTGATTATGAAAAAACGGTTGCCAAATACCAGCATGTTCAACCGGAAGTTGCCAGCTTAATTGAGCAGGGCAAGTTGGTTTAATGAGGAGCATAATTTATCAATGAAACAAGAGTTTACCCCAATTTTACTTGGTAGTGACATTAACGTGTATGGCATGGCCCGATCGTTTAACGAGGCTTATGGCATTAAAGTAAAAGCACTGGCTGATAGTCAACTGGCAGCGACTCGTTACTCCAAAATCGTCAGTGTTGAATTACACCAAGGCTTTAGCGAAGATCCGACCTTTATAGAGGTTATGCGCGAGCAAATGAAAATATATCAGGATCATCAGGAACCAGTAATCTTAATTTCTTGTGGTGACGGTTATTCAGAGCTTTTAGCCAAACATAAAAGTGAACTGGAAAAAGTTTTTATTGTTCCTTATATTGAGTATGACCTGTTACAAAAGTTAATTTCCAAAGAGAGCTTTTACCAAATTGCCGAAAAATATGGTCTGCCTTACCCTAAAACTAAGATTGTGACGCTCGCTGACTATCAGGCGGAAAACTATTTGGAATTGCCGTTTGGTTACCCGTTAGAGCTTAAGCCGGAAGATCCAGTTTCTTGGCTTGACGTACATTTTGAAGGTCGCAAAAAAGCTTTTACCATTCATAATGAAACTGAATTGCGTGATATTGTCGGCAAAATTTATGAGAATGGTTATCAAGAGGACCTAATTCTGCAGGACTTTATTCCCGGTGATGATTCATACATGCGGGTGCTAAATGCTTATGTTGACAAGGATCATCATATCAAGATGATGTGTATGGGACACCCTTTGCTAGAAGACCCAACACCTCAGTCAATCGGCAATTATATGGCGATTTTACCGGAATATGATGAAAAGCTTTACGAACAAGTGGAGTCATTTTTGGAAAAAATCAATTATACTGGTATGGCTAACTTTGATATTAAATATGATACGCGGGATGGAAAGTATAAATTCTTTGAAATTAACCTGCGCCAAGGGCGTTCAAGCTTTTATGTTACCCTTAACGGCTATAACTTGGCTAAGTGGTATGTAGATGACTACGTTTATGATAGCCTGCATGATAAAGAAGCAGTTTATGGCAATAAATTAAAATCAAAGCACGTGTTATGGCTGGGGTTACCTGTCAAGGTATTTAAGGAATACGCGGTTGACAATGAAGCTAAGCACATGGCAGAAGAATTGATCCACGAGGGTCGTTACGGTACGACGGTCTTTTATGATCAGGACCGTAATTTTAAACGCTGGCTGCTTTTGAAATATATGTTCCATAACTATAAGGGACGCTATCAAAAGTATTATCAAGAAAATAAGGGTCAATTTTTTAAAACTAATTAAAAGAAAAAGGATGATTGCAGCAAGTGGCTGTAATCATCTTTTTTGTTAGTTAGATTTTTGCAATTAGCTTTTTGGTAATCATATTAGCATCGCTCCGGTAAAAGAACCCAACGTCTGCGTTAAAATGCCAATTGACTTTTTTACTTATAAGTGGAGAACAAGAACTGGCTAAAGTTTCATGGACTAGAATAAGGTAGTTTTTGATGATAGCTTCGTTGATGAGTGCCTTGTTAAAGACAGAATAGCTAATCAAGTGGGTCTTTTGGCAATTACTTTTAATAAAATGCCTGATCTGTCCCGATTGCTTTAAAACCGAACTTTTAATAATGAGTATTTTTTGCTTATCCAAGTCGGAAATCGTTAATTTTTCTTTTTGCACCAGCTTGTTTTGTGGCGGAATAGCTATTAGCAATGGGCTAGTGGTTACCTTTTTGAATAAAAAGCCTTGTTTAGGAATGGGCTCTTGTGAATACAGGCTTTCTATAAGGTCAATGTTTTGCGGGATTTTTTCATAATCTTTAATCTCTTGAAATTTTAGCTGGACATTATTTGCGTGTAAAAAATCCAGCCAAAACTTATCAAGTAAGTTGGTCGTGCTTAGATAGCCGGTGCCTACTACTAGCGTGCGCTGGTATTTTTTCATTATTTCTTCGGTTTCTGAGCACACCCGTTTAATTTTACGGCATTGCTTTAAAAATAATTTGCCAGCTTCGGTTAAAGTAACACCGTGTGAATCACGCTTAAATAATTCACAGTCCATTTTATTTTCTAATAAATTAATCTGTTGCACTACGGCTGATGGCGATATATATAATGTCCTGGAGGCAGCGGAAAAGCTGCCGGCTTCTGCTACTGTGAAAAAAGTGTCAATTTCATGGTCATACATTTTTATACCTCATCTAGTGTTAAGTCTAACCTTAACTCTGCATGTGCACAATCAAGAAAGCGCTTTTTAATGAAAATAATATAATTTAGTTAGATATAAAAAGGAGTGAATCGTTATGACTAAATTTGATATTGTTGTTATTGGTGCTGGCGCTTCAGGAATTGGCGCAGGCTTAGCTGCTGCACAGAACGGCGCTAAAGTTGCGCTTTTGGAAAAGGGCGCTAAGTTTGGTGGTGCTGGTAAGTTCGGCGCCCAAGGACTGTTTGCGGCCGAAAGTGCAAAGCAAAAGGCAGCAGACGTCAACTATACTGTTAAAGACGCTTATGAAGAAATAATAAATTATACCCACCATTCTTCCAATGCCAGAATGACTAAAGCTATTGTCACTAAATCGGCTTCTACAATTGCCTGGCTCAAAGAAAATGGCTTGGATACAGAACTTGTAACCAATACCCAAGAAGTACACCAAAACCACCCTCGGACTTATCATCAGTTTATAGATAAGTTTAATGGTTTTGACAGAGTAATGAACAACTTTAAAAAAGCTGGTGGCGTCTTACTGACTGAAACAACTGGTAATAAAATAATTCAGGAAAATGGTCGGGTCACTGGAGTTGAAGTTGTCCAAAATAATCAAACCAGCATTTTAGCAACTAAGGCAGTCATTTTGGCTGATGGCGGTTTTGTTGGTAATAGACAGGAAATTGCCCAAAGTCTGGCAATTGATCCGGATGATTTATATTCAATGGGCGAAAGAAAGGCCACAGGCGACGGCTTAAGAATGCTGCAAGAAGTTGGCGGAATTAATAATTATAAGCGAATATTTGAAAATCATGCCGCTACGGTTTTTTCAGCCTCTCATCCTAAATGGCATAATGACACAATATTTACGTTAACGTGCTTGCCTTTTTTATGGATAGATAAAGAAGGCAAGAGGTTTACCAATGAAGATTTAGTATACGATTTTGCTCTTTGGGGCGACACGGTTTATGCCAATGGTGGCTACTATTATTTCTTGTTAGACCAAGCTCTAGTTGATTATTTGAAAACTGCCAGTCTTAATTGGACCAGCTCTTTTGAAAGAACTTTTAGATTATTAGACGGTCAACCTATGACACATAAGGTAGGACCATTTGCCGAGATAGAAAGTGACTTGCAAGAAGCTGTGCAGGAAAAAGCAGCTTATAAAGCTGATACTATTTTAGAATTGGCTGATAAGATGAATGTTGATGCTAAAGTGCTGCAGCAAAATGTTGCCCACTACAACGAATTAGTCGCAAAGCATGATGACACTGATTTTTATAAAGATAGTTCGTTTATGTCAATTCCGGTGGCAAAAGCACCATTCTATGCTGTACGGGCAAATTCGACTACACTGGGTACTGTTGGCGGCGGACTCGTGAATGAAAACTTTGAAGCGCTAAATGCTAGCCGCAAAGTTATTCCTGGAGTTTATGCTGTTGGTAACAATGCCTCCGGAATGTTTGATTCGTCTTATCCAACAATTGAAGGCTTGAGCAATGCGTTTGCGTGGAATTCAGGTCGGATTGCCGGTGAAAAAGCAAGTGAGTTTGGAAGGGAATAATAAAAAACTATTTAAGTCAGCTTTAATAGATATGAATAAAGAAGACTGATAAGCCGTTATGTTTAGCGGGTTTAGCAGTCTTTTTATTTGCGCTTGGCAGGGATGTTATAATCCCACTTTTTCCCCAACATGGTTATGAATACTAATGAAAATCTCTCGTCTTTTTTGTATTTAAAAGGGTGTTCATTTTTAATACTTCTTGCTAAACTGGTAAATGGAATCTAAAAATAGAAAGGACTGAATAAATGAAACTTAAACATGATTCTAATGAGGAAACAGAAATTAAGTTGCGCTGGCTTTTACTGGGGGAGTTAGCAACGTGGATTGGGTCGAGTTTTGTTTGGCCCTTAACTTCCGTTTATTTAAACAAGCAATTACACATCAGCCTTTCTGTAATAGGGGTTGTTTTATTTTGCAATTGCGCCAGTAACGTTTTGGGTTCCCTAATAGCAGGTCGGCTATATGACCGAGTTAATCCGTACCCGTTAATCGTTACTGGTCTGGGGCTTGATGCACTGGTCTTATTCTGTATGGCATTTTTCCATGGTTGGCCGGAATACTGGTTTTGGCTTATTCTTACTGGCTGTATTAGCGGCTGGAATGGGACTTTAATCAACTCAATTGCAACCAGTTTGCATAATTATTCAGGTCGCTATGTGTTTAATTTGGTCTATTTTGCCCAGAATGTAGGAACGGTTACTGGTACGCTGTTAGTAGGGTATCTATATGATTTTTCAATCGAATTTCTGTTCCTTTTGGCAGCGTCATTATTTGCGATTGCCTGCATTAACGCCGCAATTCACTATCGCCCTATTAGTACTTATCACAAAAAGCGGCAAAAGAATGTTGCTGAAAAGGGCGAGAAACCTAAAAGTGAATCGATGCCTAAGTATAACTTTATGCTCATGATCGGATTTTTGATTTCACTTGCTGTGACTTGGCTCATGTACATGAACTGGGAGTCTAATTTATCCGTTTATATGGTTTCGCTTGGAATACCATTTCATTTATACAGCTTGTTATGGACGCTAAATGGTGCGATTATCGTTACTGTGCAAGTAATTTTGGCACGCTTTCCGCATCTTTTTAAAAATCTTTTCCACCAGATAATTTTTGGGACGCTTATGTTTGCTATTTCATTTGCAACGTTGATTTTTGCCAAAGATTTTGCGCATTTCGCACTCTCAATGGTAGTTTTGACTTTGGGTGAGGCGACTGCTTTTCCAGCTGTTCCAGCTTACATTAACGACCTGTCACCTCTTAGCAGTAAGGGTAAATATCAGGGCGAAATTAATGTTGCGCGGGGAATAGGACAAGCTTTTGGACCACTGTTTGGTGGTTTAGTGATTGACCGGGCAGGTTATATTCCCTTTTTCATAATTGCTGCTTGCAGTATTTTTATGATGATTGTGCTTCTACTGCCACTCCATGCTAAATTGCGTAAGTACATTACTCTTTACAAGTAATTTGTAAAGACTTTTTAATATTAACAGCATGATTAAAATGATAATATTAATTTAGTCTATTTTTAATTTAAATGAAAAGGGAGGACTCTTTTAATGAATAAAAACTTCGCAGTTCGCGGCGGTAGTGGTAATATTATCGAACCCAATGTTGGGGCGCGTCCGCAAGATAACTTGTATTTAGCAATTAACTCTGAGTGGATTGAAAAAACCAAAATTCCTGAAGACCGTTCACGGATGGCTTCTTTTGACGGTATTGACGTTGAAGTTGAAAAGAACTTGATGCAAGACTTTGCAGATTTTGCTTCTGGTAAAAAAGAAATTCCGAATGTACCTAATTTGGCGGAAGCCGTTAAGTTGTATCAAATTGCCAAAGACTTTGATAAGAGAAATAAAGACGGTGCTGAACCAATTCAAGCTGATTTGGAAATGCTTGCCGGATTAAAGGACTTTTCAGATTTTAATTTGAATGCGCCTGACTTAGCAACTTTTGCCTTACTCCCATTTAGCTTTGGCGTTTCACCTGACATGAAGAATACCAAAGTTAATGTTTTATGCTTCTCGGGTCCTGGCACATTTTTACCTGACACTACAACTTATCAAACTCCTGATGCACCTCAATTGTTAGATACTTTGCAAAAGCAGTCAGTTAAGCTTTTAACCATGGCTGGTATTGATCAGGCTAAAGCAGAAAAATATGCAGAAGATGCTATTAAGTTTGATGCTAAGCTATCTAAGATCGTTAAGTCTACAGAAGAGTGGGCAGATTATCCTGCTACTTACAATCCAATGAAGATTGAGGACTTTGAAGCTAAGTTTGATCAATTCAAGATTGCTTACTACTTGAAAGAAGCAATTGGTGAAGAACCGGAACGAATTATTGTTGAAGAACCACGCTACTTGGATCACATTAACGAAATTATCAATGAAGAAAACTTTGATGAAATCAAGGGCTGGATGATTGTTATCTTTATTAACGCGGCTGCTGACTCCTTGTCACAAGACTTCCGAGAAGCAGCGTTTCCATTTAGTCAAGCCTTATACGGCCAGCCTAAGTTGTCTAGTGGTGAAAAGCAGGCTTATCACATTGCAAATGAAGCATTTAGTGAAGTAGTTGGTGTCTATTACGGACAAACCTATTTTGGTGAAGATGCCAAAAAAGACGTTGAAGATATGATTCACCGTATGCTTGAGGTATATAAGGAGCGCCTGCAAAATAATGATTGGCTTTCCGAACAAACTAAGAAACGTGCAATTATTAAACTAGACGCACTGGTTTTGAAGATCGGTTATCCAAGTAAGATTGAAGAAATTTATAATCGTTTGAAGGTGGTTCCAGCTAGTGAGGGTGGCAGCCTTTATTCAAATGAACGTGCATTTACCATTGAGCAGCAAAAGTACAACCTTGAGCAACTCCACAAGGAAGTTGACCGGACTGTTTGGGCAATGCCAGGTAACTTGGTAAATGCCTGCTATGATCCGCAAAGAAATGATTTGACATTCCCTGCAGCTATTTTGCAAAAACCATTTTACGATTTGAAACAAGATAGAGCAGCCAACTTTGGTGGTATCGGTTCTGTTATCGCCCACGAAGTTTCCCACGCCTTTGATAACAATGGTGCTCAATTCGATGAATTAGGCAACATGGAGAATTGGTGGACTGACGAAGACTACGCTGAATTTAAGAAGCGGACGCAAGCTGAAATTGACTTGTTTGATGGTATTGAATACGGTCCAGTTAAGCTTAACGGTAAGCAGATAGTTTCTGAAAACATCGCTGATCAAGGTGGTTTGACCGCTGCAGTTGAAGCCGCTAAGAATGAAAATGATGATTTAAAGAAATTATTTGAAAACTTCGCGCGGATTTGGGCTAATAAGCAATTGACTGAGGCAATTAAGAGCCAGACTGCAGTTGATGTTCACGCACCCGGTCCTCTGCGTGCTAACGTTCAAAGTCAATGTCAAGATGACTTCTACAAGACTTTTGACGTTAAGCCGGAAGACGGTATGTGGCTAGACCCTGAAAAACGTGTACACATCTGGTAATTATGTGTAATAATGCAAAAACCATTGTTCTAATCAGTTAGAACAATGGTTTTTTGGTGCGTAAAGATAGCCAAAAGTCACTAGATGCAAGTCGAAATATCTTGATTCCTTTTTGATACCAAAGAAAAGACAAATTATATCAAAGAAGGCTAACGCGTTAATCTGGGAATAATTCTTTGACCATGTAAGTAGGCTAATTCAATTAAATTTAAAAATAGATTAAAAAAGTTATTGAAGTAAGCTTTAAATTTAATATAATATAAGTATTATGAAGAACATAAATCAAGATGCTGGAACAATAAAGACATTAAAATCAAATAGGACAATAAAAATTTTTCATTTAGCACAAACTGTGGTTCAATTATTAATCTTACTGCTTTGTGCTACTTTGAATTTTGTTGATAAAAATCTTTTTAATCAACCCCAAAAGATTGCTATTATACTCTCTCTTATTCTTACTTGTTTACAATTTTCTTTGTTGCAGAATGAGAGTGAAAAGCCTAAAAGATGGCAATTGGTCAACCATTACGTTGAAACCATAGCGATATGTTGCACTTTGCCTATTAGTCTGGCTTTACTGACTAAGTTACTAAATCAATATCATTTGATCAATGTTACTTTTTGGATGCTTTTGGTTACTTGCTATGCCTTTGTTATGTACATTCCAATGACTAAATTAGCCTTGTGTCGGGTAAGTAACAATTGGGGAAGAATTTTGCTACTTATATTTGTTGTCTATGGTCAAATAATGTGGACTGCCAGTTTCATTGCTGGGCACTTACGGTACAACAAGGTACTGCTTCAGATAAATAATTCTGGCTTGTCTGGTATTCCTATTTTAATCATTATTACTGCCTTGGTAATGCCTAGTTGGAAAATACAAAAACCGCACTTTGTATATAGTCGGAATGACTCAATTCTGTTTTCTAGCTTAGTAACTTTGCTTTTAGCAGGACATTTACTTTTAATTGCTATGCCTCATTTGGACAATGTTGTTAACATTGCTGATACTTTAAATTACTACTTCGATCAAATCAATCTTGGTATTATTGGTTCAGCTGTCGAGGCGGGTATTGCTGAAGAATGGCTGGTACGTTTTATTGTTATTGCACTTCTTGCGCAAATTTTTCAAAGCAATAAGTATCGTATATACTTAATTGTTTTATTTGATGGACTGATTTTTGGGTCGTGGCATTTAACGAATATCGGCCATCAAACTCTCTTAGCAACTTTGCACCAAATGCTTGAAATAGGGAGTTGGGGATTTGTAATTGCCGCTGTTTACCTATACACACACTCGCTACTCTTAACCATGATCTATCATGGCTTATACGATTTTATTATCTTTCTGTTTCAGGGTGGCATTAACACGTACGGCGATTCAATTACATCTGCAGTGAAACCTACTATGGCCGACTGGCAGGCGGTCTTTTTCAGAGTAGCTATCTATACAGCCATCGCCTTACTCATTATTTATAGCAAACGTAGACAAAATGTAATCGCCCGAAATTTGGCTCAAATGTAATATTTTAAATTGTAGTAGCTGACTTCATCTCAGCTGTCTAAAAATAATTATGCTGCCCAGTTTAAGGTGAGCAGCTTTTATAAAAGGAAAGTTAGTCGCTGATCCGAACTGTTCTTAATTTCTTTACGTAATCTAGGAACTAAAAAAAGCATATAAAAAAGCATTGAATAATAAAAATCAATGCTTTTTTGTTGGACTGAAATAATATTTTTACCAGTCTCTATAGATACTAATCAAATTCTTTATTCTTTAGATTAGAATAGTCGCGCGGCGCAACCCTCTTGATATGTAAGTTATGTCTTGGCTTGCCTAAGATAAGAGGTACCTGTTCGACAACAGTGTCGGTGTATTCCAAACCAAACCAAGATGCTGGATTAGATGAAAGGTTCTGTAACCAGACTCGTGCTTTCAACATCACTTTTTCAAAGCCCTTCAATCTTGTAAGGGGACTGACAGCTTCATTGACGATTACAAACGAGAAGTCACCTACTTTACGTCCTGGGGTAGTGGTGTAATCTTGAGGTTGTGCTTCAATTGTGCCATCTTTGATCAAGTCGTGAACTATTTGACGCAAGTAAACGTTAACGCTGGTTTGCTTTTTAAACCCGAGATAGAGCTGCACGTTAATGACGTTTTTAGTGCCATAAGTATTAACGGCATATCTGGCAGTGAACGGCTCGTTAGTGATGTTAACTGTTACAAACCAATAAGCCTTTGCCCGTTTAGGTCTTTTATCCAAAATAGAATACATAATCTCACGCTTAATAAATTTATTGTATTTAACTTTGGCCATGTAAACCAAGTTGGTAGCGTAAGTGGGGTAATCATCATCGTGGCTTAAGTCCGTCAGCATATCAGTATATTCGTCTAATCGCACGTAAGTATGAGCACCTTCGTGCTTATCGCGCACTTTGTTACCAAAGTACCAGATGAACATAATGACACCAATGAAACCAGCAATTAAGACGGTAACATAGCCTCCGTGCATAAATTTGGTCAGACTGGAAATCAAGAACATGCCCTCAATAAAGCCAAAAGCAAGTAGGAAACACAGACGCAATATTAGCGGATGATGTTTTGAACCCAAGTATTCAAATAAAAGCAGGGTAGTCATCAACATGGTGACCGTAATTGACAGACCGTAGGCTGCTTCCATGTGTTCTGATGTCCGGAAGAAAATTACTATGGCAATAGTAGCTATACAGATCATCTTGTTTACCGATGGAATATAAATTTGACCATGCTTGGTCGTAGGGTAATTAATATTCATTCGCGGTAAAAACTTTAAACCACTGGCTTCTGAAACCAGTGTAAACGACCCTGTAATCAATGCTTGAGAAGCAATGATTGCGGCAATGGTAGCTAAGATAATCGCAAATAAACGCAAATCATCGGGCACAGCTTCAAAGAACGGGTTAAGTTCTCCGCCATGAGGCTGATAATTAGGGTTTTGCAGTATCCAGACACCTTGACCCAGATAATTTAAGGTTAAGCAGAGAAAAACATAGGGCCATGATCCCCGAATATTGCCTTTACCGACATGACCGACATCGGAATAGAGGGCTTCCGCACCAGTAGTGGCAAGGAAGATAGAACCTAGAATAAAAATACCTGCCTTGTTGGAGGGACTAAACAGAACTTTAATTGCCCATACAGGATTAAGTGCTTCTAAAATCGACCAGTCATTCGTCATATTGTAGACGCCGATTATGCCTAAAAATGTAAACCACACAAACATGATTGGACCGAAAGCTTTACCAATACTGCTGGTGCCAAGCATTTGAATTGAAAACAGTACCAACAAAATTGCAATCGTGATGATAATGACAGCATTTTGGTTAGGTACAGGAACGCTGGAACCAAAGTGCATATTCTTAAGTCCCTCAATCGAAGTGGTAACCGTGACCGCTGGTGTCAACGTGCCGTCAGCAAGGAGTGCCGCTCCTCCGATTAGAGCCGGCATGACCAGCCACTTGGCACGTTTACGTACTAATGCGTATAACGCAAATATTCCGCCTTCACCACGGTTAGTGGCTCTAAGAGCAATCAGGACGTACTTCACGGTGGTTAATAATGTTACCGTCCAAAAAATTAAAGAAATTGACCCTAAAATCAATTCCCGATTAACGTTGGCAATACCACCATTTCCCGTAACGATTGACTTCATTACATAGAGCGGACTAGTTCCGATATCACCATATACAATTCCGATGGTAATTAATAAACCAGCAGCTGAAATCCGCTTCTTATTTTTATCCATAGTAATTATGTACTCCCATAGACAATATTTTAAAGTTTGCTTTAAGTAAAAAAGAATGTCATCTTGGCATTCTCTTTTAAGTATCTATTTTGTTCTTTTTTTTGCTATTACACAAGTAAATTATGATAAAGAAGTAGGAATATTATTGCGACGATCTTCGTACCAGTTGTCCCAATCATCGTATGATGTCATCTTAGTGGCATCAACATTATCTTTGTCTGCAATTTGATCAATTATACTTTGGAAGTTTTGCGCATGATATTGCAATACATGCTTAACTAATTCCTTGCGGCTAAAGTGAATGTTGTCCAGAAGATAGTGGTTAATATCAACCATGTTGGAGTTATCATCGTACAAGTTCATGATTTCTAAATCGTTTTGATTAAACTTGGCAATATAAAAATCAGCAAAGACAGTTAAATGGTCAGGTTGCTCAGCAAATTCTGCCTGTGGCATAGTAGTCCATTCAGCATCGGGCATCACAACCTTGATTTCTTCTTTTTTGTCTTTTTCTTGTTCTTTTTCGTTATCTTTATCTGTGCTATTATTTTCTTTTTCAGTCAAAGCAAGACACTCCTTTAATAAAAATAGGAAACGTGAAAGTCAATAGTCATTTTACAGAGTTTAACCTATAAAAGCAACTATTGAACCAATTTACTATCTACATAATAGTAGTTTTTGTCAAAAATTAGCAATTTAGAGCATTTAGTCTATTTGTAAAAATTGCGCCAGGGGATGAAAAAAGCACCATAACATCAATTTACGGCGCTTTTTAATCATCACTTTTAAAGAAAAGGACTAACTATGGCTTAAGATAATTCTCAACGTCTTTTCTGGTAATTTTGCTTGGCTTAGTGCGACCAGATTTTCTATAGAGGTCGATTAAGTCCTGCGGACTCCAGGACATTGAATCATAGCCGAATTTGCCTACGCGTTTACGCAATTGAGCAATCTGCTTGTTGGTAACAGTCTTGCCGTGTACTTTATGGTTACCCATTGCACCTGCGCCAGTCTTGCCGGCATTACCGGTGTCTTGACCACTGCCGGAAATAGAATTGTAGCCTTGGCTGGAAGTGCCATTATTATTTTGTTTGGCTGCTTTCTGGTTGGCTGCAAGTCCTTTTGCGGCTTTCTGCTTGTATTGGGTGTAATACTTGCCGTCAATATAAGGCAAGTCCAGTACTTTTTGGTATTGATCAGCCGCTTTAAGATATTGCTTAGCAACTTCTGCTTCAGTTGCTGCTAAAAAGATAGGTTGAATTTCATGTTCATAATTGTCTTGGACATCTTCAATAGTAGTTTTTAGTTTCTTACCTTGTTTAACTAAGACAGCATAACCATTAGCTTTGTTGATTACGCTGCTTGTTTTGCTCAATGCGTTATCATATTTACCCTTTTTAGTTGCACTAATTGCAGAAAGCATATTGTCAGATTGATTTTTGTAGGCTTTGGCTTGGTCAGTATTTTTGATCTTGAAAGCTTTAGCAAAAGCAGAGCTTGCTTCTGAGTAGTCCTTGTCTGCAACAGCGTTTTTACCGGTGGTCATTGCACTATTATAGGAAGCATTAACTTTATCACTATTTGATTTCTGGGTTGCGTAAAAAGCGCCACCAGCGATAGCGATAATTACTACTGCCACAATCGTACCAATTGTCGTTTTTTTCATAATAGGAAATTATCCTCCTTACTAATACTTAGTTTAATTATAGATTGTTTAAGTAGATTTGACTACTTAATGGTGCTTTTCACATAAGGCTAGAAAATTTTCTCCATAAAAAATGTTACATTTTACCATTTTAATTCGTTAGTAATAGTGTAAGACAGCTAGCGCGCGAGTTGATTACAAAAAAAGCAGCAATGAAAGGCTAAATTAAGATGAATTTTCAATTACTAGAACAATCAGTCCAATATACATTTTTAAATTCTAAATATGGTAGTGAGGGAATTAAGACACGAGTTTTGAAGAACGTTAAAAAGGGTGCAGCAGCTGGTGGACTGGCAGAAGTCGGGTCGGCACTAGCCAAATTGCAACACGATGAACTGGCTGCAGCCACTCTGGTGCAAAAGCAGGGCATTCCGTTAGATGATGAAGAATAAAAAATTGGCTAAATAATATTCAAGATGGGAGAAAATAATATGGTAACAAAAAGCAAAACTTTACGATTAGTATTCTTAAATGGTGCAAATAAAAAGGTTAGTCTGTCTTTGCCCAATGCCGCTGATAACCTTGCGGCAACAGAAGTCAAAGCCGCAATGGCGGCGATAGCAAATGCCAATGTGTTTGCACAAGAAGGGGTGGATCTCTATCAAACTCCACAATCTGCTTCATACGTTGAACGAACTGTCACTAGTTTGTTTGATGATACTGCGGCTCAGCCAATGTAATCTCCAGCTGTTGGAGCTAGTTAGCAGAATAATTGCTAAGATTAAGCAGATTTTTCGTTAAATGCCAGTACTTAAATGAAGAAATCACGTCTAAGAATAGTTAGGCGTGATTTTTACTTTATTTCAAATTTTTTTGTTATTATTTTGTAAAATTTTATGTAAAATAAAATATCTTTTTTAACTTGATTAAGATAAAAGAACATTGAATGTATTGCTGTAAAGCGGGTTTTTTACTACTGACAAAACCTAGATTTTGTTAGCAATCTGTAAGCGTTTGTTACAAAACTATGTTAAATAACTGCTTGTCTTGCAATTTAGGCAAAAGGTAGGTACAATAAGAAATGTGGTAAGTAATAGCTATGCTTCAGGTTCGAAGCCTGTACGCATGCGCGTTCTTCAGCTCGAAAGCTACCTCATAAGAGTTATAAACTTATGAATTCGGCTTGAAGGGTGTTGTAACAATGTAGGCTCATCACGACTGAACCTATAGCCTATTACTATTTTGTATATACACAAGGAGGAAAGACCACATGAAGAAAAATTTAAGAATTGTTAGTGCTGCTGCAGCTGCTTTATTAGCTGTTGCTCCAGTCGCTGCAGCCGGTGTATCAACAGTATTTGCTGCTGATTTACCTACAACAGTTACTCCAGGAAATGGAACTTCAACTGCTACAGTTACTGATTTGGCATTAAAAGTTGTTGCTTCTAATTCTGGTACTTTAGTTGATGGTGATTCTGTTACTAAGTTAGCACCAGTAATTTCATCAGCTTACGGTACACCACAGCTTAATGGTAAGACTCAAGTTTACGAACTTAGTCAAATTCAATTTGGAACAAATAATGTTCCATCAGTAAAAACTGATTCCGCTACTGGAAAAGCTTATGAACCAGCAACTACCCTTAAAAAGGGTACAGATTATGTAGTATTTTCAGACAATGTTTCAGTTAGTGGTTTAAATAAGAACGGTAAGTATACTGTTGGTACTGGAGCAACTAAATCTAATTATACAGCAGATACTTATGGTAATATTACTGGAATTAATTTAGTAAGTGAAAAATTCCAAGTTGCTGATACTACTAAAGTTGGTGCTCCATACGTTGTTGAAGGTACTAAGATTGTAAGTTCAGGCTCAGTTGATCTTGATGCAACTAACACAGTTTCTTCTGTTGCTACAAAGATTCAAACTAAGTATTCACCAAGATCAACGGGTGGAGACCCTGCCCATGTAGATACTGCTTCAACAGCTTCATTCCCAAGTCTTGAACAAGATGTTCGTGATGGACTTAAAGCAGCTGGTGTAACTGTAAAAGCTGATGGTAGTTTTGACAAGCCTGCTACACCATTTACAGTTAATGTAAAAGTTGCTACAAATAATGGTCTGTCAACTACTTTCCTAGTTAAAGTAAATCCAAACTCAACTACTGGTGGTGATGAATTCCCACAATTTAGTTGGACTTTAAAGGATAAAGAAACTCCAGAAGCACTAGTAAGTGGTAACCAAGATCTTGATTCCATTGATTCACTTAAGGGTGGAGAAGCTGTTAACTATGTACCAGTAAATGGCACTGTTAACACAGAAGCTATTAAAGCTTTGTTCACTGCTCAGGTAAGTAAGAATGATGCTACTAAGCTGAATGTAAGTGTAGATGCAAGCAAGGTTAACACAAAGGTTGCTGGTAAATATCCAGTAGTTGTTACTGCAACAAATGCTGCTAATAAGACTTCTAAAGTTACTTTCTACTTGACTGTAGGTGTTAAGGGAGCTACTTACAAGACTGTTCAATCAGACGGCGATGTTCCAGTTTACAAGATTGACGGTAATACTGTAACTGACTCAAAGACTACTGTTAAGAACGGTGATCAAATTGCTGTCTTTGGTGACCCAATCAAGGTTGGCGACAAGACTTACGTTCGTATTAACAGTGCTGATTCAGACCTTTACGTAGAAAGCAAGTATGTTGATGGTTCATTCAAGCCTGCAGACAAGGTTAAGAAGACTGTTATGCACAACTCATACATCTACGACAAGGATCACAAGCGTGTTGGTACTGACATGTTACGTGCTTACTCCACTGTTGAAGTAATCGGTGCAGCTACTAAGCTTGCTGACGGCAGCTTGGTTTACCAAATCGGTGACAACCAATTCGTAATGGCTGACAACATTGACGGTACTTCACGTACATTGACTCACAATGCTTACGTATACAAGACCAGCAAGAAGCGTGCTGATGGCCGCGTATTGAAGGCTGGTACTAAGGTTACTACTTACGGTTCACCTTACACATTCAAGAATGGCAAGGCTTACTACCGTATCGGTGGTCCTAAGAAGCAATACGTTAAGGTTGCTAACTTTTAATTAATTGTTTAATTAATTACAAAAACGGAAACGAATTATTCGTTCCCGTTTTTTGTTTACTCTTTTTCTTCTATGCAAGCGGTAACAATTCTAGTATAATTGTATTACTTAACTTTAATTGAAGGAGAAGTAAACAGTGATTAGTAAAGAAAGTGATATTTGGAATTTACCGGCAGATAAGAAGTATCGTATTTGGTCGCAAAAACTACTGCAAGAAAGAATAGAAGACAAAGAAGTAGTCAAGTATGTGGTTAACGATGATTGTTACTGCGTTAATCCTGCTACTATTGCTTTATATCAATTTCAAAAGCAGCCGCTCTTAGGCAAATATAAAAGTGTGATTTTTGATTGTCAGCAGGGCATAATTCTAAGTTGTCGCAGTACAAAAGCCCATCTGACTTCATTCAGTCAAAGATGTTTGTTTGCGGGTTTGGAATTTCAAAGAGAATTCGCCCGTCATATTAACTTAGCGGGACACAACGTGATTGCGACCGGTCGTTTAGCTTATTTTTCCTTACGCAGCTATAATACGGGTAATATTGATTGGGTAGCGTTACATAATATGGTTGGCTTCAAGACCTTGCGGAATAATGTCACCGCTTTTGAAACGATCAAGCACAATCAGTTTAGTTATATCTTTACCTATGAGGATTGCAGCCGTCATATTCCTCATAAAGTCAGTGACAGCTTATTTTTCAATCATGCCCTTTATCTTCTAAGTACTTCCCACTTAGAGCAAAATCTGGGTTGGCAGGTCAAAAGCTTTCAGGGCAAGTCCCTTATTGATCAAACATCTTACTTTCACCCTCACCAATCTCTTAAAGAGTTATCTCTTAAAACAGTAATGTCTGAATTACTGGTTAAGAAGCACATTCGCTATGGTAATTATCTAGCAGACTACTATGAACTGCCCCAATTATTAGACGCGCATCACAGTGCCTATGCGAATAGTACAAGACCTGACACTTTATTTTAAAAACAGTACACGAATTAATTCACAATTCGTGTATTTTTTTAATCTTTTTTTCACCCATGATTTCTCTTTAAATAAGCTATCAGTAGCTAGTATATTAAAAATTATAATAAGTATTAGATTAAAACCAGCGTAATTAAAATTCAGTTAAACTCTTGCTTTTTAATATTTGCCTTATCTTGCTAATCTAAAGGGGCACAAGCGCTTGTGACACATAAGAAAAAAGAGGATAGTCACAAATGAAGATTAGTAAGGAAGCTTTTTTAAGAGCATGGCAAAATCAAAAATTAGTAAGAGGCGCATTAAAGTCCGCGCATGTCAGATTGGACTATACTAATTATGAAGACTTTTTGCTCGAAGGAGTCATTGTTTACGCCGAAATGTTAACTAAATTAACTGGCATGAACCAAATGGAAGTTGATCGCCTGAGTTTTCGCAAAATTATCTGGCATACCATTGATTTATTGCGTAAGGATAAACAAGTAGCTGAGTTGGAAGTACCAGCAGAAATTTCCGGGCAAATAGAGCAATTAAATAACTGGGATAATCAGTTAATTCTTGCCCAAGAACTCACGGAAATGTCGCAATTAGAGCGGATGTTATTTTTTAATCATCTTATCGAAGGGCAGACAATCAGCGCTTTAGCCCAGCAAACTGGAATAAGTCGCGTGCAACTGCAAAGACTGAAGCATAATCTATTAGCCCATTTGCGCGAAGTCTTAGAAAGGTAAATTACTATTTGTAATATAAAACTATTAATATTACTTTTTGACTACAAATAAGGAGAACCTATTGTTAATACTTTAATTGCCCGATACAATAAAGATGTCGGTTAAGGAGGAACTATTATTTATGAACAAAAGACTAATCACTGGTATTACTGCTGCTATGCTTGGTGCAGCAGCAATAGTACCGGTTACCAACAACCTAATTGCCAATTCTCCAGCACGCGCTGAGAAAGTTTCTGCAGCTACCGCAGATGAAACCACATTTTTAAACACTGCCGTTAAACAAGCACAAAAAGTTTCTAAGAAATATGGTTTATATCCATCAGTTATGATTGCACAAGCAATTGTTGAATCTAACTGGGGGCAATCAGGTTTAGCTGTCAATGCCAACAATCTCTTCGGTATGAAGGCTGATGATAGTTGGCAGGGTGCCACATATTCTTCTAAAACTCGAGAAGAAGACAAGAACGGCAAGAGCTATTATGTTACTGCCAAATTCAGAAAATACGATAGCTACCAAGACTCGTTTGATGACAACGGTAAAAAGCTGCGCTTGGGCGTGACTTGGCAACCTGATCGCTACCAGGGAGCATGGCTTGAAAATGCTGCTTCTTATATGGATGCCACTAAGGCTTTGACTGGGACATACGCTACCGCTAATAATTACAACACCATTTTAAATACTAGAATAACAAATTGTAACTTAACCCAATATGATCCTAGCGTTTCCACTACCAGTAAAACTTATATTGTCAAAAAAGCCGGCGCTACCTACGCCTGGCCAACTGACCACTCGGTATCCGCAAAGACGGACTCTGTAGCTAAAGGCGATGCTGTAACTGTTACTAAGACTATTACTTTTTATAACGGTAAGAAGCGTTTGTATATCGCTGGTAAAGGCTGGGTCAACGACACCATTTTAAACATGGGTAGTGCCTTACCACCAGCTTCTCAAGCACCAAAAGGTGACAAAAAAGTCAACAAGACCTTGATGCACAACTCTTATATTTATAATTCCAAGGGCAAGCGAGTCAAGAAAACTAAGGCGCTTAAAGTAGGAAACGGCGGCAAGGTAATTGCCACTTACGGCACCAAAACCATTAATGGTAAGAAATATTACCGCATTGGCGAAAACCAATATATTGCCAGTGGCAATATTGACGGAACAATGAGAATCCTGAAGCATAATGCCTTCATTTACAACGATTACGGTAATCGTGACAACTTGAAGGTGATGAAAAAAGGACAATCCGTTGCCACGTTTGGCGGTGCAATTACCATCTACGCCCAAAAGTATTATCGCATTGGGATTCACCAATATATTAAGAAAGGTAATTTTTAGACAAAGTCAGACTCTCGCACACAGAAATAAGGAATGAAAAGTTAGATGAAGATAAAGAAACTAATAACTACTATTGCTATCGGAGTAGGTTTAGTTGCACCTATTTTTAATGGAAATCGTACTCAGGTGGTTGAAGCTGCCTCAATTAACTCAATTGCTAAACAAAATAGTTATGTCGGCGTTACGTTTTTATATAAAATGTTGCAAACGCAAAATATTAAATATAATAAATTTTATGCCAACGGTAACAAAATTAAGTATAGAAAAGGCAAGCCGGAAGGAATTGTAATTCATGAAACCGCAACTCCGGGAGCTTCCGCATATAATGAAGCCATTTACTTTAACCGTGAGTGGCAGAATATGTACTCTTATGTTCACGCTTTTGTTGACAGCAAGCAGGTTATTCAGATGATGACGCCAAATTATGGTGTCTGGGGTGCGGGCGCGATTGCCAACAACCGTTTTATCCAAATTGAACTTTGTCAGGAAACTACCAGAAATAAGTTTGCTAAGAGTGTTAATAATGATGCAATATACGCTGCGAAGTTGTTACACCGCTATGGTATTACGCCGGTGCACGCCTCCAACACTGGTAAAGGCACTATCTGGTCGCATCACGCTGTATCACGCTTTTTAGGTGGTACCAATCATACAGACCCAGATGGTTACTTTAGCAAGTGGGGTTATTCGATGAATGACTTCTTCGACCTTTTGAAGTATTACTATGACTTGCAGGCAGGAGAGACGGTCACTTCTAATATCCCTGATGATAATACGACTACAGATGATACTAGTAATGATGAAACTACTAATACCGATCCAGTGTCACAAGCGCCTACCGGCAAAAGAACTTTGATGCATGACGCCTACACTTATAATGCTCAAGGTCAACGTACCGCGGCTGCTTTAAAAACTGCTGGGACTGTAGTAACAGTTGCTCAGGAAAAAGTTATTAACGGTAAAAAGTACATGCAAATTGGGGAAAATGAATATGTTGTAGCCAGCAATATCGTTGGCTCAAACCGTGTTTTAACCCACAATGCTTATATTTATAATACTACCGGCATTCGTCTAGGTACTACAAAGTTATTAAAGGGTAAAACTGTGCGCACTTATGGCGGGCGCATTAATATCGGTGGTAAGATGTACTATCCTATCGACACTAACCGTTTCGTCAAAGTGGCAAATTTTAATTAATATGCCAGCAAGAACAGCAGGTTATGACAATGGTCATGACCTGTTTTTTGCGTCTCATGTTTCAGTAAACTAAGAATGTGTACTATCCTTTTTGTTTTCGCTGGCAGTCAATATTTTGTATAATCGACTAAGAATAAATGAGGAGGTAATCCTAGTGGCACAGTTGTCTTTATTCTTAGTCGTTTTATTTGCATTAATCGTTCCTATTTTAATGGCACGATTGCAGGTTAATGCCGTCCCCACTGCAGTGGCTGAGATTATTATTGGCATTATTCTGGGCGCAAGTGGTTTTAATATTGTTCGTCCCACACATGACCTGTCATTTTTATCAAATTTGGGTGTCATTCTTTTGCTGTTTTTGTCAGGGATGGAAATTAATTTTGAATTACTGAAACCAAGACGAAAGCAGAAAAAAGAGCCGGGTCAAATAACCCCATTTAAAATTGCTCTTGAAGCTTTTCTGGGTGTAGCACTCTTATCGGTTTGCTTGGCATTAGTCTTAAAATCTCTGGGACTGTTTGGTGATACAATGCTGGCAACAATCATTTTTATGACAATTGCCTTAGGCGTGGTTATTGCCACACTCAAAGAAAAGGATATTTTGGATAGACCAGTGGGTCAAACTATCCTATTAACTGCGGTGCTGGGAGAGGTAATCCCGTTAATGCTGCTCACGGTTTATGCCGCTATCAATGGGGGCAATACCAAGCAGTTATGGCTGATTATTTTGCTTTTTGGTGCTGCAATCATACTGCTTTGGCGTTTTAAACAGCCTTATTTATGGTTTGTTCAGGTAACAAAGTCAACTACACAATTGGATGTGCGTTTAGCCTTCTTCTTAATCTTTGCCTTGGTGACGGTTGCCGAAAAGGTCGGGGTTGAAAATATACTAGGGGCATTTTTAGCGGGTATCGTTATGAAACTGCTAGAACCCGGTCAGCAAACGGCTGATAAGTTAACCTCAATTGGCTATGGCTTTTTTATCCCCATTTTCTTCATCATGACGGGGGTCAACCTCAACTTAAGATCGCTTTTAGCGCATCCTAGTTCATTAATTTTGTTACCAGTCTTAGTATTGTTTCTGTTTTTGGCAAAATTACCGGTGGCAGTGATTTATGCTAAAAAATTCGGCGCTAGAAATGGTTTTGCCGGGGGCTTTCTAACAGCCACTACCATCACCATTGTTTTACCAACATTGGCTGTTGCGCGTAAATTAAGGGTAATTACCAGCTTGCAATCTGATGTTTTTATCCTAGCTGCTGTGATTGTTTGTATAATGTGCCCAATATTGTTTAACGCCATTTTCCAATTAAAACCGGAAGATCGTATTAAAGAAAAAGTGGTAATTATGGGGACCAGTGCTTTAACCGTTCCCGTAATGCACGATCTTAACGAAAACTGGTATGCGGTTAGGATGTTCACTACTAGCAGTGAACACTACAATACTTATAAAAGTCGGGTACCTGATCTGGAATTATTGCCTGAACTTACTGATGAGCAGCTTGAGCAGGCTGGGGTTTTCGTCGGTAATATTTTTGTTGCGGCATTGCGCTCAGATGAAACCAATTTGCGCCTAGGCCAACTTGCTAAAGAAAAGGGCAATTTTAAGCGCATCATTATTTGTCAAAAACGGGCTGACATTAGCAGGGTCGACCAATTGCGTGAGGAGGGTATGGAAGTTTTTGATCTAAGCAATGTAACTTCATCGCTAATGCGGGCATTGATTGAATCGCCGGCAGTATATAGCGTATTGACTGACACCAAGAATGCAGTTTACTCCGTCGTGGTCCGCAATTCGCAATATGCTGGATTGCAACTGCTGGATTGGGATATAGCTGCTGATATCACAGTCAGCCGGATAAGGCGTGGTCACGAATGGCTTGTTCCTCACGGACATACTGTGATTGAGTCTGGGGATGAAATAATTTTTACAGCTAAATATAAGACTGCTAACCGGGTTCGGAGAGTTTTAGAGGAAAAATAGTTTTTGCAATAAATAAAAATGTGTGAAAATTAATTTTTTTAAAATTAATAAGTAATATTAGTAAAATATAAAATATAATATTGCAATATACAAAAAATAAGGCAGAAAACTTTTATCAGCTAATGATTATTATTGAAATTTACTGCAATATAAAAACGTAATTTATTAAACTTATACTCTTTTTTTTGCTTTCTTATAGTGCTAAAATAACTTCTATGTAACTCTATAAGAGTTATAGCGCTCTGGTTTTTAACTAAGGACGTCGGAAATTGTCAATCGAAAAAGGAAGGCTCAAAATGAGTAAAAATAGTTTTTATAGGAAAATGATTGTTTCAGTTGCAGGTGCAACTTTATTAGCTGTTGGTGTTAACCAATTACCAACCAATGCTTTAGGCAGTGCTGCAACTGAGGTCAGTGCAGCTAAAAAGGCTACCAAGACCAAGAAAGTCGGCGCCAATTCTGCTGTTTACAAGCAAAAGGGCAAGAAGTTAGTTAAAACCAAGAAGACAGTAAAAGTAGGTCAAAAAGTTAACGTTCTTGGCAAAAAGACTGTTAAAGGCAAGGTATATTACAAGATTGGTAAGAACCAATTTGTTAAGGCTGTCAATCTTGATGGTAAAGTCGTTACAGTAGCTAAGAACACTGTTTTGGTTACTAGAAGCGGCAAAGCTTTGAAGAACGGCAAAGTTAAAAAGGGTCAAGAACTTAAAGTCTTCGGTGGTACTGTTACTATCAAGGGCAAGAAGTATTACTCAACTTTGGCTGGATACGTTAAAGTTAGTGCTTTAGCTAAGAAGGAGACTCCAGTAGATCCAATTTCTAATGGTTCAACTGGTTCAAATGGCTCAGCTGGTTCAACCAGCTCAACTGGCTCAAACGGTTCTAACGGCAGTTCAGCAGGCTCAACTAGTTCAACTGGTTCCAACGGTTCATCTGGCTCAGCTAGTTCAAACGGCTCAAACGGTAGCTCAACTAGCTCAACAGGTTCTAACGGTTCAACCAATTCATCCAGTTCAGCTAGCTCAACTGCTCCATCAAAGAACTAGTACAGAGTAAAATAAAGTTTTGTTTTCTACAATTAAGTAACTAAATATAACTGACAAAAAGATCAGGTTTTTCTTCTTAGTAAATAACTTCAAGAAATTTTTTGAAGTCTGAATAAGAAGTTCCTGGTCTTTTTTGTAAATAAAAAACGCGGCTCTCTCATCGTGTGAGATAAAGCTGCGCTTTTTAAATATTTTTTTACTGGTTTGAAACAGATTCTTTTGCTTTTGCTAAAACTGCCATGACAGTAACACTATGATTATAAAGCTCGTTTGCTTTTTGAACGTCATGACTATCAATAATTTTCACAAAGTCTGTAAACTCGCTAGCCATTCTGTGATCAAATTCATTAAAATTAAATTCGCTGTTGTCGCTGTCTTTGTGTTCAACCGTAAAGTTGGCTATTACTCCCGTGGAACCGTCGAAATAGATAGTACCTTTTTCACCTTCAATAAACGAACGTGGGGTGGTGTAACTGTCTTTAGCTGCAATTAATACTGCTTGCTTGTCCGGGTATACGAGATTGAGTATGCCGGAAGTGTCAATTTGTTTTTGCATTACCGGATAATACTGCACTTTTTCAGGTTTACCAAATAGACCAACGCATAAATGAATATTATAAATATTTAAGTCCATTAGAGTTCCGCCGTCTTTAGCCGGATCAAATACAGGTGCGATTTTACCTTGCAAGAAATCATCATAGCGACTGGAATACTGCGTGTAATTAAGAGAAATAATATGAATAGGGGCGATTTCAGCTACTTGACGCTTGATTGCTTTATAATTTGGCAAATGAATATTCGTAATAGCTTCAACGATAATGACATTATTCCTGTCAGCTAATTGCTTCAGTTTTTTTGCCTGAGCAACAGTTTCAACGTAGGGCTTCTCACAAATAACATTTTTGCCTGCTGCAATAGCTTTTTTAACCACCTCATAGTGCAAGGAGTTGGGTACTGCGACATAAACGGTGTCTACGTTATCGTCATGGCATAACTGATCGTTATCAGCAAATACCTCTTTAATGTTGTATTGCTTAGCTAAGTCTTTGGCAATAGGCTGACTACGTTTAGTAGTGGATATTGCTGCAAGTTCAAGGCCTTTAATTTTAGCAGCAGTTGTTAAAAAATCATGGACAATTTTACCACTACCAACAATTCCTAATTTCATATCTAGACCTCCGATTACTAATGAAAATATTTAAACAACTCTATAGTCATTTTATCACATTAAGTAACCTAAAAGTACCATAATTATGATAGTTAAATATTTACTAAAAATAGTTGTTTTCATATAAAGACCTTTACTTTATTGTTCAAATTAGTTTGCAGGAGCGGGAGTGGCATTTTTTACTTCATCAGGTAATTTGAGATCATCATATTTGTTAAAATCAAATATTTTTAACTTGAAAGAAGCTGGTGCTTTTTTATCCAAATTCGTCTTAAAGGAGCAATTAATGCCAGTAACTTTTTTCTTTTCAATGGTAAAAATAAGATAGCATTTACTAATTTTTAAGCGCTTTTTGAGCTCTTTGGTATCTACTTTGTTGTCCTGCCAAATTTTATTTAAAAGCTTGCTTGCTTTACTTAATTTAACATTGGTTTTAAGGGTATAAATACCATTTTTATGGCTAAGTTTAGCATTCTTCTTCGCGTCGCCGTTAAGGCTTTTAGCCAGCTTTTTAATCGTACCGCTGTATTTTTGTATTTCTTTGTCTGGGACTTCATTATCCTGCAAAGCTCCATACTGCCATTTACCATCTTGTTTGGTATATAGACGCTTGGAAGTCACGTCACCCCATTGCTCTATATTAGCTTGATTTTTGCCTGATTTGACGCTACTAATTGAGTGGAATAATTCAGGCTTAACGTTGAATTCGCCTTGCGTCTTGCCAATTACTGTCTGATGGTCAACTTTAAATTTAGTCTCAAATTTAACTTTGCCGCTTGTTGGGTTGGTCTTAGTATTTTGCACAATTGAGACGGCTTGATTCTTACTAAGATCTGCATCAACTGTTTTGGCATAGACTAAGCCGCCACCAACTAAAGCAGTAGCGAATAATACAGCAAAGATGGCTTTTTTAAATTTCACTATGTGCATCTCCTTTTAAATATTTTTATGATAAATTACAAAGTTGCTGGATATAGTTTTTAAATATTATGATAAAAATTTTCACTTTTTATTTAAGTGAGGCGGCAGTTGCGTTTTTTACTTCATCAGGTAACGTTAACGTATCGAACTGACCGAAATGACTTTTTCTCATTTTAACAGTTACCTGTGTTGATTTTGCTAAGGTTGCCTTAAGGGCATATTTAGAATCAATTATCTTCTTGTCTTTAATAGTGTATACGAAGGTGCACTTGCTGAATTTAAAGTTCTTGTGTAAATAAGAAGTATCTACTTTATTTGAGCCCATTAATTTTAGCATCGCATCAAGCATTTTTTGACCCTTCAAAGTGCCTTTGACAGTATAAGTACCATTTTTACTGGTGATTTTGGTTTTTTTACTCATTTCTTGGTAAATACTCTTGTTAAACTTCTGCAAAGACTTGCCATTTTTTAAGTTGTTTAGTTCTTTGACCAAATAGTCAGGCAGTTTATCGTATTGCCACTTGCCGTCATGAATTGAATAAATGCGCTTGCTGTTTAAATCAACCCATTCATCCAATTGTTGAGTTTTTTTACCACTTTTAGCTGTGCTGATACTATGCAATACACCAGCTTGACTGTTAAAAATTGACTTTGTTTTGATAGTTGTTTTTTGTTTTCTGTATTTAGTTGTTGATATTTGATCAGTTTGTGAACTAGTTGGTGTTTGTTCTTCTTTTTTGATAATAGAAATAGCCTGCTTTTTGCTTAAGGCAGCATCAACCGATTGAGTATGAGCTAAGCCACCGCCAAATAGGGCAACAGATAATAATAACGTTGAAATAACTTTTTTAAATTTCATAAGTAACATCTCCTTTTTTCTTTGATACTCATATTCTATATTAAAAAATTAAATTGTGTAGCTATTTAAGTTAATTTTATATTAAATAAATCATAATTTTGGGCATTGAACTTAAGTGCTGATTTCCTATAATAAAAAAATTGTCTGCAAGTGTTTGTAAAAAGAGACTGTAACGCAGATAATAAAAAGTCGTTTAATTAATTGCTTGCTCAATATTGACGGGTCATTCCTTTAATTCTGCTTTTGCAGGCCATAATAAAAGCCCCGAAATTTTAAAATTTCGAGGTTTATAATTAAAGTTTATTGATAACTATTTTTTCTTCTTGTCAGCTTTAGGTAGTGGGTGGGCATTAAGTGCATTGTTAGGGATCTTTAAGAAATCTTGCTTACCCATATTGCCGTAACTTTGTCTTGCACTAAAGCGCATTAGTTTGTTAACTTTAATTTTTACTAAGTATTGAAAAGAGTATAGCTTTTTGTTTTTGACTACTAATTTTGCAGTCATGCCTTGAATTTTACCCATTTTAACTAATTTATTGTAAATTGTTTTTTGCTTGGGACTTTGTGTATTAGTAGTAAAAATTGGATCAAGCGCATCTTTCATAGTTTGCTGATCCTTGATTTTGGCATTTAAGGTATAAGTATGACCTTTGCGGGTCATTTTATAAGCTTTAGTAAGAACGGCAGGTGGATCCATCAACATCGCGTTATTAGTGAATGAGTCGAGTAAGTCAGCATAAGAATGACCTGTCAGTTTGTTAAAATCGGCTTTGTACCACTTACTCTGCCCGTTAATATAAACGTGATTGGCACTATCCACCCATTCTTGTGAGGACTGGGTTTTACCCTTAGATTGTGTTTCGTAATTAAGCTGAAAAACAGTTGGGTTGCCGCCGAAAAGGGCGGTAGTAGCAACCACCTGCTTAGATGTATCAGTGCCTAAAGTCACTGTTTGCTTAGCTTGTCCGCTCTTAAATGATTTCTGTGAACATTTGATTACTTGGCTTTTAGTTAGAATTGGTTCGCTTTGCTTTTTCGGCTTGGAGCAGCCACCCACAACTAGCGCTGCAGCAATACTCAAGCCTAAAATTAGTTTTTTAAATTTCATAGTGAGTTAGATTATCTCTTTTCTTATAATCAATATTATAACTATTGTATCGTAAAATATAAATTTAAAAAATGATTTTTAGTCCTAAACCCTATGAAAACAAAATGTAAATGTGTAAAATAGTAAGTGAAACATTTAATTTGCAAAGGAGATATTTCATGTCAAAATTAGTTTTGATCCGTCACGGACAAAGTGAATGGAACCTTGAAAATAAATTTACTGGTTGGATTGATGTAGATTTATCAGAAAAAGGCGTTGAAGAAGCAAAGAATGCAGGTAAGTTAATTAAAGAACACGGTCTTAAATTTGACCAAGCCTATACTTCAGTTTTGACTCGTGCTATTAAGACTTTACACTATGCTTTGGCAGAAAGCGACCAACTTTGGGTTCCCGAAACTAAGAGCTGGAGATTAAACGAACGCCATTACGGCGGTTTACAAGGTTTAAATAAGAAGGCTACTGCCGATAAGTACGGTGATGAACAAGTTCACATTTGGCGTCGTTCATACGATGTTTTGCCACCAAAGATTGAGGATGACTCAAAATACAGCCAAGTTCATGATCGTCGTTATGCCGATCTTGACCCACACATTATTCCACGGACTGAGAACTTAAAAGTTTGTTTGGAAAGAGTTATGCCATTTTGGGAAGACCACATTGCGCCAGACTTATTAGCTGGTAAGAATGTCATTATTGCCGCTCATGGTAACTCACTTCGTGCCTTGACTAAATACATCGAAAACATTTCTGACGCTGATATTATGAACTTGGAAATGAAGACTGGTGAACCAGTAGTTTACACCTTTGATGAAAAGTTGAATGTCACTAACAAAGAAAAGTTAGACGACTAATTTAGAATCTAAAATAATATTCCTAACCATCACGGGTTAGGAATTTTTTAGTATCTGCAACTAATTTGTCACTTGTGATTAAATCGTCAAGTTGCCGACCATCTTGTTCAGTATATTCTCGTAATTAAAATTTAAATTATTAAAAGCGTGAAAAATCTCGTTTTTCACGCTTTTAGTTTGCTTTTATTTTTAATCTGGCTCGTTAATATTTAAAATAGCATCGAAGACGCTTTGGGGCAACTTGATATCACTTTTAACAGCTTGTCTCTTATTTAGACTTTGTCTCCGCAAAAGTTGCTGTTTCTTTGAAATACTCCGTTTTTCACCATTAACTGCCGCATTCTTGCGCAAAGGCGGCACGTCGACTCTTGCAATTGACTTGTTTTCCACCATTGCTTGCACAGGCATCGGATACAGACGCCGCGGTACAGTATATTTCAGTTTTTTAACTAATTTGTGAGCGATCAAATCTGCTTTTTGGCGGGGCACAATAATATCTAGAGCATCAACAGCGGCGTAGTTAATTTGAATTTGAATTTTGACTACATCCACAAGTTCATAATCCAGAAATTCAGTATCAAGAGTCGCAAAACCATGAGTAATTGATTTTAAACTATTGAAAAAGTCATAGGCAATTTCGGAAACCGGCAGTTTATATGTTAATGTGACTAAATCTTGTTGATTATCTAAATTAACCATTTCCCCAAAATGCTGGTCACACAATTTCATGACTGCACCCAAATAATCATTGGGCGTAGTAATTACTGCTTTAACGTAAGATTCTGTCACATAGTCAATTTCGGAAAAATCAGGGAATTTAGCCGGATTGGTAATTGTGACGTATTCTTGCTTTGGCTCAGGCTGCTTGAGATAAACATGGTAGGTGGCGTTGGGAGCAGTTGTCAACACTTCCACGTGATATTCATCACGCAAACGTTCTTGGATAATTTGCAAGTGAAAAATGCCTAAAAAGCCGCAACGAAAACCGGCATCGAGGGCTTCGGATTGCTCTGGCGTGTAATGAAAAGCTGAATCATTAAGTGCCAACTTACTAATAGCCTGCTTTAACGCCTCATAGCTGGTTTTTCCTTTAGGATAAAGACCAGCATAGACCATTGATTGCGCGGGTTTGAAGTGCGGAATCGCATTTTTAGTCGGATTGTCTGCAGCAGTTAGGGTATCGCCCACCTGGACGCTGGCGACATCTTTAATTCCTGTCACCACGTAACCAACTTCTCCAGCATTCAGGGCTTTCACTGACTGCATGTTTGGTGTGAAAATTCCTATTGCTTGTGCGTTAAATATACTGCCGCCTTGCATTAACTGTAGTTTTTGCTGGCTTTGCAACTGACCGTCAATTAGTCTGACATCCGCAATAATTCCCTGATAAGAATCATACTGCGAGTCAAAAATTAACGCCTTAAGAGGTTCATCTGGGTTTCCTTGAGGAGCCGGGATTTTTTGGTAAATTGCTTCTAAGACTTGGTGCACATTTTCGCCGGTTTTAGCAGAGATTTTTAAAATAGCCACATCAGCAAATTCGGGGCGCAGTGCACGTATTTGGGCTTCTGTTGCCGCTACATCGGCAGCTGCATTATCAATCTTATTAATCACTGGAATGATAGTCAGATTGTGCTTTAAAGCTAAACGTAAATTAGCTACCGTTTGTGCTTGTACGCCCTGGGTTGCATCAACTAATAAAATAGCACCGTCACTGGCAGCCAGACTTTTAGAAACTTCGTAAGAAAAATCAACGTGTCCCGGAGTATCGATTAAATTGTATTCGTATTCCTGACCATTGTCTGCTTGATAAAAATTGCGGACAGATCTTGATTTAACGGTTACTCCATGCGCTTGTTCTACTTCCATGCTGTCGAGCAGTTGGTCACTTAATTGTCTTTTGCTGACAGTATCAGTTTGTTCCATAATTCTGTCGGCTAACGTTGATTTGCCGTGATCAATATGGGCAATTATGGCAAAATTTCTAATATTAGCAAGTTTCATTCTATTTAGCTCCTCCCAGTTTTTGTGCTAATCCTTGTAAATAAAATAGCATTAATTGATTGGCTTCTTGTTCAAGGTCGATTTGAAAACCTTTAAAGTCGACGGGCAATTGATCGTGGTGAAATTCATCCAAGTTCATCATATTCATTAAGCCGCTAATGATGGCACTTTGAATAATGAAAAGGTGACTGGCCTGCTTATCGTCTAAAATATTAATTCGCTTAGCAATGGCTTGCCCTAATTGATGATTTACCTGATATAATTTTTTGCGACCGAGTAAAGTTTGTTCTTTGTCGGCGGCTGTTTCTAAAATTGGACCACGCAAAGCGTTAAGACGTAAGAGATCAGGTCTTTTACTAATTAACAAATGATTTTGCTCTAGTAAAAAAGAAGAAAATGCTGACCAAGTAGTAATATTTTCGGCTGCTTGAAAACGAAGCAGAACGTCTTTTAGATAGTCTTGGTATCCAGAAAGCAGCAGGTACATGAAGATGCTTTCTTTAGTTTTGAAATAATTAAACAGCGTTCCTTTGGCTACGCCGGATTCGCGGGCAATGCGGGCCATGGATATTTTGTTAAAATCATTTTTTTGAAATAATTTGCTGGCAGCCGCCGCAATCAGTTGTTTTTTAGCTTCTTTTTCTTGGGGAGATAAGACATACATAATTATTTTATACTCCTTTTATTCAACAATGACCAACGGTCATTTTACAAATAATTACAAATTTTTGCAAGAAAAAACCACCTCAAGAGAAGGTGGTTTTACGTATAATTTAATTATTAATATATTTCTTTAATTGTTGTCCTTTAAAGCCAGCACTTAAACCTACTAAAAGCTTAATTCTAGCCTTTTGCCCATTTAGTCCGCGACAGAAAATGATGCCCATTTTAGCTAAACTGACACCGCCCCCTTGATAATCATAAACTGGTTCTGCGATACCATTAAAACAGCGTGAAACTAGGACTAGGGGAATATTGTTATCAAGCAATTTTTGCAATTCCGGCAGTGTTTGCGGGGGCATGTTGCCTGCTCCTAAAGCTTCAATCACAATTCCATTAGTAGTTGGTTTATTTAAAGCTTGAAAAATTTCTGGTCCCATTCCGGCGTATGCTTTAACCAAATAGACATTTGAAACTACATGGTCAATTGGCAAATGCTGCTGTGGATTAATAGTTTGGACATAATTAACGTGTCCTTCTGAAACAATTCCGATCGGACCAAATGTGGCCGTCCTAAATGTAGCGACATTTGTAGTATGGGTCTTGGTCACATAGCGGGCAGGATGAATCTCATCGTTCATGACGACCACGACACCTTTACCAATAGAAGCATCTGAACTGGCAACCATTATTGCAGTTTTAAAATTATACAGACCGTCACTGCCAATCTCGTTTGAAGAACGCATAGCTCCCGTAACTACCACAGGCATTTTGCTGGAGATGGTTAAATCTAAAAATAATGCTGTTTCTTCTAAAGTATCGGTGCCGTGGGTAACAACAGCACCGAAAAAGCCCTCTGCTTCAGCTTGGCGTATCCGTAAAGAAATCTGCAACATACGTGCCGGAGTGATATGTGGTGAAGGTAGGTTGAAAATTTCCTCAGTAACTAATTGGACATCATCGTTAACGTTTAAAGATAGATCAGTCAGAGGATTTTGGCTGTTAGGCTTAATTTTCCCTGTTTCGTCCTCTGACATTGAGATGGTGCCACCTGTGTGTAAAATTAAAATCTTTTTACTCATATTAGTTTACTCCTGTTTTTTATTTGATTGTTCTTCTAAAGGTTAGCATAATTTGCAGGGTGCAGATACCCTTAAAGGCTTTCGGTTTTGGAACAAAAAAGCTGGTTAAAAAGACCAGCTGTCTTAACTTAAAAACTTTAATCCTTAAAGACTTCTTGTGCTATACCGAACGCAGACCATGCTTTGGGCCAACCGCAATAAAAAGCAAGGTGGGTAATTAATTCAACCATTTCATCTTTAGTAATGCCGTTTTTCTTACCGATAATCATATGTGACTTGAGCTGGGGAAATGCCCCTTGTGCCATTAAGGCAGCACAAGTAATTAAACTACGGTCACGTGCAGATAGTTTGTCTTCTCTTGACCAAACTTCACCAAATAAAACATCGTCATTTAATTCCGCAAATTTAGGAGCAAAATCACCTAGTTTATCTCTACCAGCAGTCTGTTTTTTCATTTTTGACACTCCTTTTTATGATTTATTATTGTTACTTTAATCCTTAATGTGCAGTTTAAGTCAAGTGCTTTACCGTTTAAAAATAGCAATATATGAATTTTATTAATAATTAGGAATTGTTTTTTGACTGCTGTATTTTATAGGAAAACAATGTGATAAAATTAACTTATTAAATGAAAGCGATTTATATTAAGGAGACTATCATGATTTATCATAAAAATTTTGCATGGGATGCTAATTATGATGTTGTTGTATTAGGATTTGGTGGTGCTGGTGCCACTGCGGCCCGGTTTGCGGCAGATAATAACGCTAAGGTCCTGCTGGTAGATTCTGCTCCAGAAGGACATGAAGGCGGTAATACTCGTTATTCGGCTCAATTAATTGGTACTGGAAATGACTTTAATGAATTGAAAAAGTATTATCAGAAACTAACCGCCCCAATGGAACTTGATGAAGATATGATTGATACCTATGTTCAAGGGATGGTTAATACTCCGCAATATGTTTCCCAGTACTTAGGTGTCAAACCAAATAGTGCTAAAGAATATGCACCAGATAAAAGTTATGCTTTTAGGGAATTTCCTGAGTTTGAAGGATCAGAATCTTATGATTTCACCACTGTTACTAAACATTGGTTTGACGCTTCTTTATGGCAAATTTTGAAAGAGCAGGTAGTTAAGCGGCAAGACCAAATTGATGTTTTGTACAGCACACCTGCTCAAGAACTAATTCAAGATCCGGAAACTAAAAAGATTTACGGCGTAGTGATTAAGCGCGACGGTAAGCTGCTCAAAGTTCAGGCTAAAAATGGTGTTGTCATGACTACCGGCGGTTTTGAAAATAACCAAAGAATGATTGAAGACTTCATCGGAGCAAAAAGATTGGCTCCTTTAGGTACTCTTTATAACAAAGGTGACGGTTTGAGAATGGCGCAGGAAGTTGGCGCCGACTTTTGGCATTTGCACAACTTTGAGTCTTTGGGGCTACTTCATGGTATGGCTTTTGCGGTACCAGCAGGACAACGCGGTCGCTTAATGTTAGGGCCTCAAAATGAAGCTGTTTCTAGCGGTAGTGCCTTTGTTGTAGGTGATGACGGTACCAGATACTTTAATGAAGCAGAAGAAAACCGCCATGGCCATATCAAGAATCATGGTCAATGGAAAGTGCCGCTAAACCAAGAGCACCCATACTTGATTTTTGATGAAACTAAAAAGCATGAATTAGATAGCGATAAAATTATTGGCGATTACAAACCATACACAGAAAATGTTATCAAAGCTGACACTGCTGCCGAATTAGCCGATAAAATTGGTGTTGAACCGGCAGTATTGTCTGACACCCTCAATCGTTTCAATCAAGCTTGTCAAAAGCAAGATGATCCCGAATTTAGAAGGGATCCAGCAACTTTACGTGCATTTACTGGTAACACAATTTATGCCGTCAAACTGGAACAGACAATGCTTAACACTCAAGGTGGTCCAAGAAGAAATAAGAATGCAGAAATTTTGGACACCAGAGGCAAAGCCATCCCTAACCTTTATTCTGCTGGTGAACTTGGCGGTATCTGTGCTAACCAATACCAAGGCGGCAATAACTTGGCAGAATGTTTGATTTGGGGCAAGATTGCTGGAGAAAATGCGGCTAAACCCAAAGTTAATGAAACAACCGATGCAGCAAGTGGGGCTACTATGCATGAAAAGCATTTAACCTCCGACCTTAAACACGAAACCTATGAAACAGGAGAAAACCAATATATTGGTAAATCAACTAAAGGTATGGGTGATGAAATAGTTGTCCGGGTAACTGTTGATGAACAAAAGAACTTAAAGAATATTGAAGTTTTGAAGCAAGCTGAATCAGATGACTATGGCTTGAAAGCTATCAAGACTTTACCTGCCAAAATGGTACAGGCAAATACTGTTGATGTTGATGCGGTCAGCGGTGCCTCAAGCTCATCACGCGGTCTCAAAGATGCGGTCAATGATGCGTTAAGTAAGATAGAGTAACTGTTTTTAAAAAGACCATTTGCGCTAAATGGTCTTTTTATATACGCCAAAACAAAATATATAGATTTAAAATGCTATTTTTATATTACCTGTTTTTTAGTATAATATACATAGTAACAATTACTACTTTTAGTGAGGTAATAAAATGAATTTTACTCAATTACGCTGTTTTATCAAGGCAATAGATAATTCCAGTTTTACTATTGCAGCTGAGCGCTTAAATTTTTCCCAGTCTGCAGTTTCTAAAAATATTAAGGACCTTGAGAATACTATCGGTGTCACTTTAATTAACCGTGCGCATCATCGTATTTCGTTAACCAGTGCCGGTAAACACTTCTATCATGTTGCACGCAATGTTGTGGATGATATGGATTATACGGTTGCTTATTTGCAGAGCCAGAAAAATGATCCTGAGACTCTTTTACGGATAGGTGTTTGTGATACACCTTTGGAACAAAAAATTTTGCCAATCTTTTTAAGAAAATTGAGAGAGTCTGGTAGTAACCTTAATGTGCAGTTTATTTTTGTACTTAACAATTCTATCGGAGAACTGCTTAATCATCATGTAGACTTGTGCGCTATTGCCCGGGACGATGTTAATGTAGTAGCTGACGTAAAGTTTAAACCGCTGATTAAAGGGCAGTTTGTGCTAGCTTGCCCTAAAGGTTCGCCGCTAGCTGAAAAAAGTTTAATATCTTTAAAAGATCTCAAAGATACCAATATCTTTTTATTGGACCCCAATAGCTCCTTAAATGTCCAGATGAGGTATCAGGACATTCTGATTAATAATATGGGAATGGATCACATTAAATTTGTGCAAGATTTTTTAGCAATGGATATTTATGTTAAAGCAGGTTGGGGTTACGGCGTATTACCTAATTTCATAGTCGATGGCAGTGCTAAAGACGTTAAATACGTTCCAATTGACTATCATGATATTTCACCTTATGGCATTGCTTATATGGAGTCATTTACCAATGAATCAGTGTTAAAAAAGGTTGTTAGCATTTTAAGAGAAACAATCAAAGAGTTTGCTCCAGATAAAAATTAATTTTATCAATTAAAATTATTGTTATTTAAAAATACTTGCAGTAAAGGCGACTTTGCTAATATTGCAAGTATTTTTTTGCTGCATATTTATATTGAAGATATTGTTATGTATTCCATTTGGTTATCCTCAATTCTTAAATGCGTGCAGAGATTTGCCCGTTTCATAGTATTATGAAAGCGGTTAAAGGTTTTATTTAAAAGTGAGGGATAAAAATGGAAAATACGTATGATGTAATTATCGCTGGTGCCAGCAACTCCGGTGGTATGGCAGCATGTGCAGCGGCAGAAAAAGGAGCTAAAGTCCTGTTAATTGATAAACAGGGCAGTTCACAATTTCTGTACCGGTCTTTCTTTGCCGCTTTAAACAGCAATGCTCAAAAGCGGGCTGGGATAAAGGTTGATAAAGCCAAATTAATGAACTTCTTGACCTTATTTTTCCAGGACAACGTTGATGAGCGTCTACTTTGGACCTGGGCAAACCACGCAGATGAAACAGCTAACTGGCTGGAAGATAATATTTTGAAGCCTAATGGCGGTGTCTTAAGACCGCAAAAGGATGCTCACTATGAAACAGTCGTTAACACCGCTTTTAATACTGAACTTGCAATTGCTACACCTGATAATGGCTGGGCTCATTATGGTGATTGGGTAATTGATAAAGTCAAAGAATTAGGAGTTACCCTGAAATACAACACTAAACTTGAAGAACTGGTTACAGATGATAGTGGTGCAGTAACCGGTGTGATTACCAGTGATCGCTCAAGTGGTGAAAAAACAGAATATAAAGCTAACAAGGGTGTCATTATTTGTACTGGTGGCTACGGTGGCAACGTTGAGCTAATGAAGAAATGGGATCCGCTCGGCTACAAGAAGAATGTTTATTCAGATGGTCCGCGTGATGATGGTTCCGGTATTCTGGCAGGACTTAAAGTGGGGGCTGCCCGTGACGAAGAACCAGCTGAAATCATTTTTGACCGTGGTGCTGTTCCGGTTGGCACCAATGCTGAAGAACATTATCAAATTGACTTTAAGGGCCCCGGTTATTTCTGGATGGGTGCCTACCCAATGCTTAAAGTTAACTTAAATGGTGAACGTTTTGGTAACGAGAGTGTTCCTTATCAATTTGATATTAACGCTATGGCTAAACAGCCTGGCTATTTGGAAGCACAAATTTGGTCAGAAGATACTATGGATCACTTGGCACAATTTAGGACTCAAGGCTGTTCTCGTTTGGGCTGGCCTGGTATTTACAATACTGAACAAAACAAGGCTGAAATTCAACGCAGAATTGATGATGGCATGGTGCAAAAAGCAGATACCATTGAAGAATTAGCTGAAAAATTGAATTTGCCAAAAGATAATTTAGTTAACAGTGTTAAACGTTATAACGAAATGTGTGCCACAGGCGTTGATACTGATTTCGGTAAAGAAAAGTTCAGATTGTTCCCAGTTGATAAGCCGCCATATTACGGTGTCATTATGGGCGGACGACTTCTGGCAACGCTTGATGGGTTACGCATTAATCCTAAGATGGAAGTCATTGACAAGAAGGGTCAGCCAATTTCTCATTTGTATGCGGCTGGTAACGCCAGTGGCGGGTTCTTCTGGGGTAGTTACCCAGATCGTGTTCCAGGTCTCACTTGCAGTCACGCTCAAACATTTGGTCGTTTAGCGGGACAAAACGCTGCTGAAAATTAGTTTTTATTTAAAAGGAGCTTTATAAAATTATGGATCAAAAACAGTTACCTAAACTTTCAAGTTATAGGTGGGTAATTTTAGCCATCATCTCTTTGATGGATGCCACTAGCAGTTATATCCAATATCAGATTTCTGCTTTGGCAACCCAAGTCATGCCGGCTTTACATATTGCACCGGCGCAATTTCAGAGTTTGCTCATGGCGCCAATGTTTATTGCTGTTTTTCTGAGCATTCCTGCTGGCTCACTTGGAGACAAATATGGTGCTAAGAAAATTGTCAGTGTTGGTTGCTTTGTTTCAATAATAGGTGCTTATGGTCGTTTGTTCGCTACTAATTTTGCTACGATGATGATTATGCTATTGCTTTTCGGTGTTTACATGGCTCTTTTGAACGCCAACGCACTGAAAATTTTTGGGTCTTGGTTTAAGCAGGATACTAAACTAGCCATGGGTGTATTTTTCGCATCAGCAAGTATTGGTATCATGCTAACACAATTAACTTCTCACATGTTCCCTAGTGTTAAAGCAGCTTACATTTTCTCATCTACATTGTTATTAATCTTAACTGTTTGCTGGATTTTGTTTGTTAAAGAAAAGCCTGAAGGTGAAGAAATTCCGCCTGCACAGGCTCAACAAGCTAAACCTGAATCAGCAATGAAATACTTTAAAGTTGTAGCTCGTAGTGGGAAAACTTGGTTAGTTGGTCTTGCTGGTGGTTTAGGTGTTGCTGCTAGTGAAAGTTTTTCAGGCATTTTGCCTCAAGCATTTGCCGCTCGTGGTATGACACCTGCTGCAGGTAGTATGATAGCTGCTATTGCTACTATTGGTAGCTTATGTGGTTCTTTATTTGGACCAGGTCTTATCAATAAGGCTAAAAAAGCTAAGCCAGTGATGATTGTCTTTACTTTGATTGGTGGTGGCTTAATGGCACTTACCTGGTATATACCTTTGGGATTGCCGCTAACTATTGCTTTAATTCTTGGTGGTTTGTTCGGTGCTATGACCGGCCCAATTATGAACTCAATGCCAATTCAGTTCCCTGAAGTTGGTCCTAAATATGCCGGTAGTGCCGGAGGTCTTGTAAGTACAGTTTCACTGCTTCTTTCGTCATGTCTTCCAACTGTAATTGGTTTAATTGCAGGTAGAAACTATGAAATGACCTTTATTATTCAAGGCATGTTCTTCGCAATCACCGCTATTATCATTGGAATCTTACCAGACGCAAACGGTGGTCGCCCACGCAAATAAATGAAAGGAATTATTAGATATGGCAAAAAAGATAACTACAAATCCAGGTAAATATACCGGCTCAGGTCAAGGTAAAGAGAGCCGGATTAACCTTGAAGTTGAGGTTGACACGGATAAAATCGTTAACGTTAAACCACTAGATAAATATGCGCCCGACAGCTTAGCTGATAACGCATTTAAGAAAATGGCGCAAAAGATTGTTGACCAACAATCAGTTGATGTTGATGTGGTTTCTGGTGCATCTGAAACTTCACGCGGTATCATTGAAGGAGTCAAAGAGGCTCTGAATAAAGCAGGAGTTGATTTCAACGCTCTGAAAGAAAATGGTGGACAAACCGCTGGCAAGAAAGAAGAAACAATCAATGTTGATGTTGCTGTAGTCGGTGCCGGTGGTGCCGGCGTGGCAGCTGCTTTAGCTGCTCGTCAACATGGCGCAGAGGTGGCTTTATTTGAAAAGACCATTTCACCACTCGGTGCAAGTACTTTTGCCGGTGGTATGTTTGCCGGAGATAGTCAACAGCAAAAAGACCAAGATGCAGTGGTTTCCAAGAAGTGGCTTTATGACGAATATATGGATGCTTCTCAAGGCTATATGAATTCAATTTTGGTTCGCCGCATTATTGACGAATCAGGAAAGACTGTCGACTGGCTAAATGAAAACGGCGCTATTATGAAATTAGTTGACGCTGGTACTGGCGGCAGTTACGATCACATTGGCATGCCGGCTACCCTTCATGGTTATCAAGAAGGCGGCACTAAGGCAGTAACTAAATTGATTGAAAAATTCAAGTCAATCGGTGGCAAGATGTACTTCGGTTTTGCTGGTAAAAAATTACTGCAAGATGACGCAGGCAAAGTTACTGGCTTAATTGCCGAAGGTGATGACAAATCACTACATGTTAATGCTAAAAAAGTTGTCATTGCTACTGGTGGCTTTGGCGGCAATCCTGAAATGCGTAAAAAATATTTGGGCGATGTCAACACACAAGGACAGGTTTTACAAAACACTGGTGACGGCTTGAACATGGCTTGGGACGCTGGTACTGCTCACCATATTAACGGCTCAACGCACTACTTCTGGCAAACTTTCAGTAATAAAGACGTTGGTGACATGGCAAAACTTGTTGGTCCAAATTGGATGCCTGTTAACGCTTTGTCAAACTTCCCTAACTTGCGCGTAAATAATCGCGGTCAACGTTATGCTAGTGAAACACACGCCTTAGACTTTGCCGTACACGGTGCTGAATTATCAGAACAACCGCAACAAACAGAATTTGTCATCTTAGATCAGGCAATGCTGGATAAGATCAAAGAAGGCGGAACTGTCGCAATCGAAGATCACTATGGCAAGTGGAAGAACCACCGTGAATTTTACATGGAATTTAATTTCCCAACTGATACTGCTGAAAACATCAAGCATGAACACGAAAAGACAGATTTTACTGCACTTTTAAATAAGCTTGCATCAACCAATGTGGTATTTATTGCAGATACAATTGCTGAATTAGCTGAAAAAATGGGTGTAGACAAATCTAATTTGCAAAAATCAGTTGCGCAATACAATGATGCTAAGAAGAAAGGTGAGGATGATCTCTTCTTCTCAGATACCAAGAGAATGATACCGGTAGAGCAGGGTCCATTTTATGCCGTTAAGTTTATTGCCCGCAACCTCGGTACCCTTGGCGGAGCAACAATTGATGAAAAAATGCACGCATTAGCACCAAATGGTGAACCTGTACCTAACCTATACGTAGCAGGTGCAGATGCTTCTGGCATGTATGGCAAAGCATATGTCGATTTTGAAGGTGGTACTTTAGGCTTTGCTTATATTTCGGGTAGACTGGCCGGAATTGATGCGGCTGAAACTGCCAAAGCTGGAAAATAGAATAGATAAGTTCAAGACTATGTAAGAAAAATTTCAGCATAGCTTTAATTTGAGGAATAGATTATGACACAAGAAAAATATGATGTAGTCATTGTGGGAGCAGGTCTTGCCGGCTTTGCCGCTGCAGATGAAGCTGTTGACAATAACCTAAAGACTTTGCTGGTTGAAAAAGGTAAAACGACTGGCGGAACTGGCAATTATGTAGAAGGTGTTTTTGCCGCCGACTCTGAATTGCAAAAAAAGGATAATGCCACTCTTAATAAGGAAGACTTGCTTAAAGAGGAATTAACTTATTCACATTACAAGGCTGACGGCAAAATGTGGCAAAAGTACATTGCTAATGCCGGTAAAAATGTTTCATGGCTTGAGGACCATGGCGCTGAAATTGGAATGGTTGCCAATTTAGGTTCAGGTGCTAGAACTTGGCATTTGTTCAAAGGCAGGGGTCATGATGCCATTCATAATGGCCTAGAACCGTATGCTAAAAAGAAGGGCATAACCATTGCCACATTAACGAGAGTGACTGACTTAAAGAAAAATGCAGACGGCACTTATGATGTTACTTTAACTGACGTCATTGAAAAAGTGACGAAAGTAGTTAATGCCAAAAACGTTGTTTTGGCAACAGGTGGATACTTAAATGATCAAAAATTATTAGAAAGTACGCCACACCAAAATCCTGATAACATTATTCCAGTTAACTCTGGTAAAAATACTGGAGATGGTTTGAGATTAGCTTGGAAGTTAGGTGCTAAGAAGTACTTTACGGGAATGGCCATGATGTTTGGCGGCCAATTGAAAGATAAGACTGTCCCTTCTTTCAAGCTCTGGGGCACAGCCATCTGGAGTTCAGTTTGTGATCAACCACAAATGTGGGTCAATGAACTCGGTGAACGTTTTGTCGATGAAAGCGCAGCTGTAGTGAACTGGGCAAACGAAGGCAACTCAATGAACCGTCAGGATCGGGTCTTCTGCATCTTTAGCCAAAAGATTTTGGATGACTTTACTGATAAGTCATATCCAAGGTCTATGAAACCGTTTGTTCCGGAAGACAGATACCCAACTTTGCGTGATGATATTGCCAAAGCTGAAAAAGAAGGTCGCGAATACCTGCATAAAGCTGCAACGCTGGAAGAATTGGCTCAAGAAATTGAAACTCCTAACTTAGTTGATTATGTCAAACACTATAATGAAATGGCTGCCAACGGTGAAGATACTGATTTCCATAAGCCGGCTAAATACATGTTGCCAGTTGATGGTGATGGTCCATTTTACGCAATTGAATTAGGCGTTGGGGCCTATACTACCGGTGACGGTCTGCGGGTTAACACTAATAATGAAGTATTGGATACTAAAGGTAGACCAATTAAGGGCTTGTATGCTATTGGTGGCGATGGTTCAGCCGTTTTATATGGTGACACCTATGGTGTTAATATTCCTGGCACGCATGCAGGATATTGCATCTTTTCTGGACGCAACGCAATTAAAGCAATTGCAGCTCATAAATAAAATAGTAAAAAAATAATTTCAAAATAAAACATTATACCAGCGAAAAAGCCAACTCATTTAATATGAGCTGGCCTTTTTGTGTAAATTTTAAATTATGCGTTTGCTGTTACAAAGTGATCAATTTCATCTAAATATAATTGTTTTTGACGTTGGCTTATCCAAGAAGTTTCAAAAGAATTCTTAGCAAGCTGCACTATTTGGTCTTTGGTAAGATCATATTTTTGTGCTAGAGCATAGTAATTGTCACTAATATAGCCCTTAAAATAGGCAGGGTCATCCGAGTTAATAGATACTTTGACACCGGCATTTAATAGCTCAATAACCTCTTGACCTTTCATCTCTGGTGATACAAAGCTATTAGACAGTGGGCAAGACGTTAAGCCGATCTTTCTTTTGGCTGCTAATTCTACCAAATCTGGATCTTCCACAATGTTGGTACCGTGATCAAGACGTTCAACTTCCATTATTTCTAATGCCTGACGGATATGTTCGATTGAATCTTTTTGATCAATATCACAGTGAGTGGTGATATGAAGTCCAGCAGAAGCTGCTTCTTCAAATTGACGGGCAAATTTTAGCGGCGGATTATTATGTTCATCAGAATCAAGTCCAATGCCAATAATTTTATCCCGGTATTTCAGACCCTCCTGCAGTGTTTTTCTAGCTGATTCCTTTGAAAAATCACGTAAAAAGCACATGATCAGATGAGCATCGACATTTAAAGCACGGGCATCAACTGTAGCTTGATAAAGTCCATTTAGAACAACTTCAAAGGGGATGCCACGGCTAGTATGGGCTTGGGGATCAAAAAAGAGTTCAACATGCCGTACATTATTGGCAGCTGCCTTAGTTAAGTAGTCCCAAGCCAAGTCGTAAAAGTCTTCTTCAGTTTGTAAAACATTCATTGCTGGATAATACACAGCTAAAAATGATGCTAAGTCATGATAGTTATATGTTTTTTGGACATCGGCAATGGTCGTTTGACCTATATCGACATGATTGCGTTTAGCTAATTTTAGTTTCAATTCTGGCTCTAAAGTGCCTTCAATATGCAAGTGCAATTCGGCTTTAGGCAGGCCACGGGTAAATTCTGGTGTAACGACTGAACTCATATAATCCTCCTTAATAATGTTCTTATTTTTAAACTATTATCTTAGTTTAGCATAATTTTTATCATAAAAATAGAGTAAAATACGAACAAATTTAAGTAAATTAAAATATACGTTCCTAGAATAACTGAGCGCAAAAAATACCTAACTAAAAATATAGTTAGGTAAAAAGAATCATCTTTGAATAAACTTAATCTGCATGCCGCCACTTTGAATCTGTTAAAATTCGAGCGGTTAGTAAACCGATTGGCAGGGCAGTAATAATCATTAAAGCATCCATAATCCAATAAGCACCAACATTAATGTTAGTAATGCCAAAATTAAAGACAGCACGATACATGTATAAACCGGGAACCATTATTACGATTGCAGGTACAGTGATTGCAATACGAGGGAAACCAACTTTATCACGGACAAAACTGGCAATTAGTCCTGCTAACAATGCTCCGATGAAAGCTGCTAATGCAGCTGGAACGTGATTAAATTCAACTAAACTAAGGCGTAATGTATTTGCCAACGCTCCAATAACTGCTGCTACAGTCGCCATTGATACTTTAGCATTAAACAAGATTGAAAAGCCAAAAACACCACAGAAACTGGCGATCATTCTTAAAATTGTTAATAGCACCGGACTAAGAGCAATTTGGGGCATTGTACCCGGTGATAAGTTGAGCATAGTAGCCGTACCCCAACCTACCATTGATGCAATCATAACAACTAGTATTGCATAGGCTAGTCTTTCCAGTCCTGATCGCATATCAAGTTTTGACATATCAAGACCAGAAGTAATAAAGGGAAATCCAGGAATGACATAAAGCATTGACCCAATGTAGCCATACGCATGATTATTTCCCCAACCACAAAGTATTGTCCCTACTTTAAAGCAGATGAAGTAGACCGCGCAGGAAATAGCCACACCAACAGTTATTTTGGCAACTAGAGTGATTTTTTTCTGTCCTAATAATTGCTGCAGGTAGTTACCAATGAGCGCTCCAAAAAATGTACATAACATTTCCGGTATTCCTCCACCAAGGAGAAAAATAAAACTGGCACAGGCTAAGCCGGCACTCAAAGCAGAAATGATTAGAGGATAATTTTGAGTATGGCGCTCAATTTGATTCAACTTGTGGTGAACTGCACCAATTGTCCAATAATCATTTTCAGTTTCAAATTTTCTGACAAATTCTTCCATTTCATTAAGCTTGTTCATATTTACTTCCGTAGCCGGTAAGGAAAGGGTTTGTGAGTAAGACTTGTTGTCAACGTCGAAACAGGTATAACTAATATTTACTAGACCAATGTCTGCTGAACAAGTGATTTTAAGTGCACGTGCAATGGTATTCATAGAATCCCGTACGCGCCAAGCCCCAGTACCACATTGAAGTAGCATTATGCCAATTCTGCCGACTAAAGATCCTTTTTCTACTAAGGTGATATCTTTGACTAAAGTATCATCTGGACTTTTGAAAAATTGTTTCCAGTGAATTCTCATGTGGTGTTTATTAGAAATCTTTGGATATGATGCTGGAGATTGGCTGTCTTTCATAATTGAATTTATCACCTTTCTTTTTATAATATTTTAATTTTACCATACACATGGTTGAAACAATTTTGTAGAATTGGTTTTTAAAATCATGTTAATCATCAAAATGTGTAGTATACTACAGTATGATAAAACATTAGTATTACGGTTTGTGACAAAAGGAAATAATATGACAGCTTTTTTAAATCGAATTGGTCCCAAAATTAAAATTGCAAATACTTTGATTGAAAAGGAATTAAACAAGCAGTTTGCAGAAATCTTTAGAGATTATTCTTTAACAGGTGCCCAAATTTCTTTGATGATTTATTTATATGAATCAAAAGCGCGACAAATCACCCAAAAAGAAGTGGCAGATGCTTTTGTGCTGAGTCATCCTACAATTAGAGGAATAGTTAAACGCTTAGAAGCAAATAAGTTAATTGCTACTTCGCGTTTAGAAAATGATCAAAGGCAAATTGTTTTGAAGCTTTCGGATAAAGGTTTTAATTTAATTGACAAAAATATTGTCAAGATTCGTTCGATTATGACTAATGTTAATACTCGCATTACTAAAGGTTTATCAGATCGTGAAATTTCAGAACTGGAACAAGTTCTGAGCAAGATTTCGGCTAACTTTTAATTATCATTAGCAAAAGTGTAGCATGCTACAATAATGAAAGGATAAAAATGATTAAAAATATTTCTAGTAAAAAAAGAACTTTAATGATGGCTGTTTTACTATTTGGAGCATTTGTTTCGCTGTTGGCCGAAACTTTTCTTAATAATGCTCTGCCAACAATAATGACTATTTTTAAAGTTAATCAGGCTACTGCTCAATGGCTTACTACTTCTTATTTATTGGTCGTAGGGCTAATGATTCCCATGTCAGCGTGGATCTTTGAATCATTTAATTTAAGACAAAACTTTTTAACAATGATGCTAATTTTTTTAGCAGGTTCACTTATTTGTGTTTTTGCGCCTAATTTTGCAGTATTGCTGTTAGGCAGAATTATTGAAGCAGTTGCGGCTGGTAGTTTAATGCCTTTTATTCAAAATGTCATTTTGCTTATGTTTCCTCCTGAAAAAAGAGGTATGGCGATGGGAATCACTGGCTTAGTAATTGGTTTTGGACCAGCTGTTGGTCCCACAATTTCAGGACTAATCTTAAGGTATGCAGACTGGCAAATGCTTTTTATCATTTTAAGTATTGCCAGTGGTATAGTTGCCATTTGTGCAGTTTTTAGTATTCAAAACATCACTGAACCTCGTAAAAGCACCACAGACCTAGTATCATTTGTTGAGTCTATTTTTGGCTTTGGTTTAATCTTGTATTCCCTGTCTGATATTGGGAACACTGGCAAAATTACAATTGCAATAGCTGCGTTCTTTACAATTGGTACACTAATTATTTTGTTATTTTGTCGTCGTCAGTTGCGTATGAAAAATCCTTTGCTTAATATTCGTGTTTTTCATAATCTAAAATTTGACTTGTGTACTTTATTGAGCACTATCAGCAATATTTCAATGGTAGGGATTGAATTGGTGCTACCTTTGTATTTACAAACTACTAGACAAGAGAGCGCATTAACCTCTGGCTTAGTAATGATGCCTGGAGCACTTTTAATGATCGTTTGCAATCCAGTTTCAGGTTCTTTATTTGATAAATTTGGCATTAAAAAATTAGCACTTTTCGGATTTTCTATGCTTTTATTGGGTACTTTCCCAATGACTGTTTTTAATAGTAAAACCAGTTTAGTTTTAATTAGTCTGTGTTATGCCATACGTATGGTAGGCATATCTTTTACCATGATGACCACGTTTACTGCAGGTATTAATGTGGTAGAACCTCAAATGACTGCACATGCTAATGCAGGTTCCTCTACAGTTAGACAAATCGGTGGCTCACTCGGAACTGCGTTATCAATGTTAGTAATTAGCTTGTGTGCAAATGGTTTTTCAAATGCTAAGACTACAAATTTGACAGTTGGATATCGCTGGGGTTTTATCCTAATGCTGACTTTTGCAATAATTGGATTTTGTTGCTCAATGATTTTACCTAAAAAAGAAAAAGGACTTAATTGAATTTAAATCGAAATTTGAGAAGCTAATTGTAATTTAAAAAAGTATAGTTTTCCTGATCTAATTTAGAACAAAATAGCTGAAAAGTAAGTTATGTATGACTTGATCTTTTCAGTTTTTTTGCTTGCATTTGCATGATTTTGCTAGAAAATGACAAGTTATGATTGAAAATGATTGCTTTTAATTATTAAACCGCATAAAATACTGTCTGGAGGTTAAATGTATGTTAACGCCAGAGAGACAAAAAGTAATTGAAGACTACGTGAACCAGCATGGACTGTGCCGAGTTAGTGATCTTTGCTCAATGACTTCAACATCTGAATCAACGATTAGGCGTGATCTTAATCAGATGGAAGAACAAGGCTTAATCAAAAGAGTGCATGGTGGCGCGCAATCAGTTAAAAGCTTTACCCATGATGTATCACAACACATTCGTTTTTCTATGAATCATAGTGATAAAAAGCTAATTGCTCAATATGCTGCTAAAAACTTTGTCCATAAAGAAGATTACATTTTTATTGATGCAGGTACGACAACGTATGAGATGGTTCCTTTTATTGCTCTGATTCCAGGAGTGACGATTGTTACTAATGGTTTAGAAACAGCACTATGTGCTCTTAATCATGGGATCGAGGCTATTCTTTTAGGTGGACGTATTAAGGAAAATACGCACGCTGTAGTGGGTCAAACAGCCCTAAAGCAACTGCAGGAAATGAATTTTTCCGCCAGTTTTGTTGGGACTAACGGACTTGACTCTAACGGCAATTTGACCACACCCGATACTGAAGAAGCAGCTATTAAAAAAATTGAAATTGCACGGGCTGATCAGGCATACATTTTGACCGATACTTCTAAAATTGGTGAGCGCAGTTTTGCGACTTTTGCCCAAGCTGGGGATGTTACCATCGTTACTACCGCATTAAGCGCAAAAGACAAAGAATTACTGCCAGCCAAAATTAATTTGAAGGAGATTTGCTAATGATTTATACGGTTACAGTTAATCCAGCTTTGGATTACGTAATTCAATTAAAACAGGTTAACCGTGGTGAAGTTAATCGCGCAGACAACTGCTCGTTTCTAGCTGGTGGTAAGGGAATTAATGTTTCACAAATTCTCAATCAGCTGGATATTGACAATACAGCCTGGGGTTTTGTCGGTGGTTTTACTGGTAAAGAGCTGGTACGTCAACTTAATCAGCGACACATTGTTAATGATTTTGTGACCATTTCTGATGTGACCCGTGTTAATGTGAAAGTTCACGCTGAAGAAGAATCTGAAATTAATGCAGCTGGGCCGAATATTACTGCTCAAGAAATAACTGCTTTTAAAGCTCATCTTAGCGATTTACAAAAGGGCGATATTGTCGTTTTAAGCGGTTCGTTAGCTCCTAGTTTGCCAGTTGATTTTTACAAAGAACTTTTGCCTACTATTAAGGAAGCAGGAGCAGACTTTGTGATTGATACCACTGGTCAAGCTTTGCTTGATACTTTGAGCTATAAACCGCTGGTAATTAAACCCAATCATCACGAACTGGCCGATCTGTTCAATACCACTTTTGCTTCAGATAAAGAGATGCTTGAGTGCGCACGCAAATTGCTTGACATGGGTGCGCAAAATGTTATGGTCTCCATGGCTGGTAAAGGTGGCTATCTGATTACGCCAAAACATTTTTATCATGCCAAAGCAGCTGTTGGAACTGCAGTTAATTCGGTTGGAGCTGGTGACTCAATGATAGCTGGCTTTGTTGGTACTTATGTAAAAACAAAGGATCCGGCTCAAAGCTTCCGTATTGGTATGGCCTGTGGTGCTGCCACAGCCTTTACTAAGGATATTGCAGTTAAAAGTCAGATTGATGCGGTTTTGCCGCAAATTAATGTTGAAGAAATTTCGTAATTTGAGGAGAATTTAAAATGAAAATTAAAGATATTTTGGCTCCTGAATCCATGATTATGGCGCTTAAAGCGACTAATAAGGAAGATGCTGTTAAGGAAATGGCAGACTTGGAAGTCAAAACAGGCATCGTCAATGACGAAGATGAATTCATTAAGTCAATTTGGGCGCGCGAAAATGAATCTACTACCGGGATTGGCGAAGGTATTGCAATGCCACATGCCCGCAATAAAACAATCAATAAGGCGCGTGTACTTTTTGCTAAAAGCGAAAAGGGGATTGACTACAATTCACTTGATGGTCAACCGGTTCATTTATTCTTTATGATTACCGCGCCAGACGGTGCTGATAATACTCACCTTGAAGCCTTAGCTAAATTGTCCGGGTTATTAATTGATCCTGATCTGGTTAACGCTCTTAAAAAAGCGCAAACCCCTGAAGAAGTAATCCAGCTTTTTGAAGACGCTGAAAAACAAAAAGATGCCGCTAAACAAGCTGAGAAAGAACAAGCTGCAAGTACCAGTGACAGTAAGAAGGAAGAAAAACCTTTAATTGTCGGCGTTACTGCATGTATTAACGGCATTGCCCACACTTACATGGCTCAAGAAGCTTTGATTAAAGCCGGCAAAAAACGTGGCGTTGATGTGCGCATTGAAACCAATGGTTCTGAAGGTGTCAAGGATAAATTGACCGCCGATGAGATTAGCCGTGCTCAAGGAGTTGTTATTGCATCAGATAAGAAAGTTGACATGCCTCGTTTTGATGGCAAGCCACTAATCTCTCGTCCAGTTGTTGACGGTATCAACAAGCCTGATGAATTGATTGACAACATTTTAGAATCAAAAGCCAGCGTTTACCATTCAAACGGTGAAAAGAGCAGTGACGATAGTGACAACTCTAAAGAGGGCGTTTGGGGTTCAATTTATAAGAACCTTATGAACGGCGTTTCTCACATGTTGCCTTTTGTTATCGGCGGCGGTATCTTAATGGCAATTTCCTTTATTGTGGAAAACTATGCTGGTGGACCAAAATCTCCTGCTTTTATTTTCTTGAACAATGCCGGTAACATGGCTTTTGCGTTCATGGTGCCAATTCTATCAGGTTACATCGCTGAATCAATCGGTGACTTACCGGCTTTAATGCCTGGTTTTGTCGGCGGATTTATGGCCACAGTTTATAGTGGTGCCTACGGTGGTGCTTATGTTGCCAATGTGGTAACAAACGCAAAATCACCTGCGGGCTTCTTAGGTGGTCTGGCTTCTGGATTTATTGCTGGTTATCTAGTGGTCGGCTTAAAGAAATTATTTGCCAAGTTGCCAAAATCACTTGAAGGGATGAAGCCAATGCTCATTTATCCAATTTTGAGCCTGTTCTTCATTGCCCTGATCATGTATTACATTGTTAACCCAATCTTTAGTGCTATTAACTTTGCCATTACTAATTTCTTAAATCAAATGGGTACAGGCAATTTAGTAGTTTTGACAACTATTTTAGCTGCCATGATGTCAATTGACATGGGTGGACCTTTCAACAAGGCTGCTTATGTCTTTGCTTCAGGCGCCTTTGCCAACGACCCGCACTCAACTGTTGCCGCTGTGATGATGGCTGCCGTAATGGTGGGTGGTATGGTACCGCCATTTGCGACTGCGATTGGCACAACTTTCTTTAAGAATAAGTACACTATGGATGAGCGCCGTGCTGGTTTAACTAACTGGATTTTAGGCTTTTCTTTCATTACTGAAGGTGCTATTCCGTTTGCTGCAGCTGATCCTGGACACGTACTGCCTTCATGCATCATTGGCTCTGCTGTTGGTGGTGCCTTAGTGGGCTTGTGGCACATTGGCGTTCCAGCACCTCACGGTGGACTCTGGGTTTCTCCACTTGCTAACCATATTTTACTTTACTTTGTTGCTACAATTATTGGCTCCATTGTTGCAGGCGTAATTTTAGGTCTGTGGAAAAAACCGATCGATCAACAAGAGAATAAATAATCAATTCAATTATTTTTAAAAATTGCACTAAGCTGCTCGCTAGCTTAGTGCTTTTTTGTTTAGTATTATCTGGGCTTACTTAAATTTTTTATTCGTGAATTTAACAGCCAATTTTTACCATTTAAAATATTATTTTGCGCAGTTGAATACGATTTCTATTGCTTATGTTGAAAAATTTGCGATACTTATATGGTATAAATGGTGCATTCCAACTTAGTTTAGAATTGGAGAATAACGTGTTTAATTTATTCGTATTATTGTCAGAACGCCTGGGTATAATTATGATTTTGGCGTTTCTCCTTGTTAACATGCGCTTTTTCAGAGATTTAATTGAAAAACGGACTCTTAAATCACAAATTTGGCTGTTTATCATTTTTTCATTATTTGTGGTGATTGCTAATTTAACAGGCGTGGAGATATCGAGTTCAAAAGAAATAGTCACCCCCCTTATTCTGACAGAATTGCCCCAATCGGATTCAATTGCGAATACACGTATGCTGGTCATTACAACCGCCAGTTTGACCGCAGGACCGTATGTGGGGTTATTAGTTGGTTTGGTAGGTGGTCTGCACCGGGTAATTTTCGGTGGCTTTTCAGATTATTTTTATATCGTCAGTTCAGTTTTAATTGGCTATTTAATTGGTGTTTTAGGAGATAAAGTTAAGAAAAATAATTTATACCCGTCAACTTTTTGGGTAGCAGTTTTATCTTTTTTAGCAGAACTAATTCAAATGGCATTTATTTTTGCGTTTCATGGTTTTGGCTTAATTAAGTTAATTTTTATTCCCATGATTTTATTAAATACAGTTGGGTCTTGCTTATTTATAGAAATCTTGAAGACTTATTTATCTAATGAACGGCAATTACGAGCCGTGCAAACTAAAGATGTCTTGGAGCTGGCTAATAAAACATTACCCTACTTTCGTCACGGTCTTGATAACGATTCTGCTGAACATGTTTGTAAAATTATCAAAAAGTATACTAATTTCGACGCAGTAGGTTTAACTGATCGTGTTAACGTCTTGGCTCATGTGGGTGCAGGGCAAGACCACCATATTGCAGGGGAACCAGTCATAACTGATTTATCTAAAACTGTGATTGCCAGCGGTAAGGAAAAATTGGCCCGTTCTAAAAAAGAAATTGGCTGCCCCCATGAAGGCTGCCCACTTTCATCTGCAATTGTTTGCCCTTTGCAGGTGAATGAAAAAACAATTGGCGCTTTAAAATTATATTTTTGTGCTGAACAAGAAATGACTGTTGTTGAAGAAAACTTGGTTCGTGGGTTAGCCATGATTTTTTCAGGTCAACTCGCAATTGGTATTGCGGAACAGCAAACTAGTTTAGTCAACGAGGCTGAAATTCGGGCATTGCAAGTCCAAATTAATCCCCACTTCTTCTTTAACGCTATTAATACGATTGGTGCGTTGATGAGGGTAAATGTTGATGAGGCCCACAGAGCCTTGATGGAATTAAGTACATTTTTTAGACTGAGTTTGAAAAATGGTCAGGCAAAAGAGATTACCGTCGAACAAGAAAAGCGCTACGTTAGTGCGTATACTGAAATTGAGGAATTGCGTTTTCCGCATAAATTTACGATAAACTACGAAATTGATGTTCCCGATGATACCCTGCTGCCTTCTTTTTGCTTGCAAATTTTTGTGGAAAATGCCATCAAGCATGCTTTTAAGGGTCGAAAAACCGGTAATAAGATCAATATTAAGTTAAGTAAAAAAGAGGACTATTTACAGATTTTAGTCAGTGATAATGGTGTGGGCATTAAGCCGGCTATTTTAAAAAGACTAGGTCAAAAGCCGATTAGTGAAACAACTGGTAGCGGAACGGCATTGTATAATTTGAATAAACGGCTGATAGGATTATATGGTACAAATAGCCAGTTGCATATTCAAACCAGTGACAGAGGAACAACTTTTATAACTGAAATTCCATTAAACCAAGCGGAAAAAAGTAATTTTGAAAGTTAGGGGAAACGTAAATGAAAATTTTAGTGGTTGACGATGAACCATTAGCGCGGACTGAATTGTCATATCTAATTAAAAAAAGTCCTGTTTTAAAAAAGCAGAAGATAAAACTCTATCAAGCAGAAGATGTCAAAGAAGCACAGGGAATTTTACTGAAATATAAGGTAGATTTATTGTTTTTAGATATCTCACTTAATGAAGAAAACGGTTTTGAATTAGCAGATGAGCTGAAACAACTGAGTTATTCTCCGATGATTGTTTTTGCCACGGCATACGATGATTATGCTGTTAAAGCGTTTGATGTTGGCGCGCTTGATTATGTGTTAAAGCCTTTTGAACAAGAGCGGATTGATCAAGCGTTAACCAAGGCAGTAAAGATTTTAAATACTAAAGACAATAACTTAAAGCAGAGTGAACAAAAGAAAAGCGATGTTTTAAGTATCGAACTTGAAGATCGTAATGTGATTGTTAAAAAGCTGGAAATAGTAGCAGCAACAGTTAACAATGGTATTTTGACTATTGAAACAAATAAGCAAAAATATGAAACGCGAAAAACTTTGGCTTGGCTAAAAGAGCGTTTGACAGATTCATGTTTCATGCAAGTTCATAGGAATGCGATCGTCAATATTGAAGATATTAAGGAAATTCAGCCTTGGTTTAATCATACTTTGTTGCTAGTCATGGTTAATGACGCCAAAATACAAGTGGGGCGGTCATACCGCAAAGAGTTAAATGAGCGCTTAGGAATGTAAAAATATTTGAAATGGCTGGTGAAATTGTCTAAATGCAGTTCACCAGCCATTTTTTGCAATTCGCCAGTAAATCGCTTACAAAAATCACTTTTACCAGTATCGTATTATGTGAAAGCAAGAAAGCTTAAATGAGAAAGGAAATTGATTTTATGAAGAAAGAAAAAACAAAATCAGCTCCAATTTTAGTTCAGATGTTTATCTATGCTGCAATTTTGTTTGTAGCACAAATAATTTCTGACTTAATGCCAAAGTCTTTTCCCGTCCCAACTCCAGTAATTGGGTTAGTTTTGCTATATGTTTTATTAACCTTTCATGTTATTAAAGTTGAATGGGTTGATTCTTTTGGTAGTGCATTAATCTCACTGATTGGTTTTATGTTTGTTCCATCTGGAATTTCATTAGCTGCAAATTTGAAGATTATGCAAACGCAGGGATTGCAACTAATCATAGTAGTAATTGCATCTACAATCATTTTATTAGTTGTTACTGCCTACACTACAAGATTCTTTAGTTGGGTTATTAGCAAAGTTACTAATAGCCAATTGCATGTAGTCGATCATAAAAAAGTAGGAGATGTTAAGTAATGCAATATATTACTAATCCATTATTTGGCGTATTTTTATCGCTGATTGTATTTTTAATTGGTCAATGGCTATTTAAAAAATCTAAAGGTTTTTTCCTTTTTCAACCATTATTTGTGGCTATGGTCTTAGGAATAGCAATTCTAATTATCTTAGCTAAGTGCTTTGACGTAACAACGGCTACCGTTTATGCTAAAGCCTATAAACCCGGTGGTGACATCATTTTCTGGTTTATCACGCCAGCTACAATTGCTTTCGCAGTGCCATTGTATAAGCGTAACGATGTTGTAAAGAAGAATTGGTTGGTTATTCTTCTAGGTTTGGTTTTCGGTACACTTTTCTCAATGGTCTTGATAACACTTGTTGCTAAAGCAGTTGGTCTTGATGCCGTGGGTATCAAATCAATGCTTAGCCAGTCAGCTACTACTGCAGTTGCAATGCCTCTGACAAAAGCTATTGGTGGCAACGCATCAGTTACTGCTATGGCATGTATACTTAATGCCGTAGTTATCTACGCTTTAGGTAAGCAGCTGGTTAAGTGGTTTAATTTAAATAGTGATCCACTGGGAACTGGTCTGGGACTTGGTGCTGCTGGACACACTATTGGTTCAGCTTTTGCCTTGGAAATGGGTTCCGTTCAAGGAGCAACTGCTGCTGTAGCAGTTGTAGCAACGGCTTTAGTTGATAATTTGTTAGTTCCTGTTTTTGCTCATGTAATTGGGTTATAAGTTAATAATTAATAGTTTTATGATATTCTGTTTACTTACTCTAAAGCGTGCGAATTATTCGCACGCTTTTTAGATTATCTCGACTTAATTTGAATTAATCACAGTAACAAAATAGTCTTTTTATTTGTTTCATTAATAAAACTGTAATATAAGTATTTAAGGTGTCGCTTTCAAAGCAATCTGTTTTTAGTGTATAATGGTTATTAATTGTAAGTAACTTTCGGCTGTACCTCAATTGATGAGAATACTGTCATCCAAAGAAACTACACTTTAAAATGAAGAGGAATGACAACAATAATGAAATTTGTTAAATTGAAAAAATTATTTGCTGTAACAACCTTATTAGGTTTAGTTCTTTTAACGTTAAGTGCATGTTCACCAAAACCACATAAAAGTAACAAAATCTCAATTATGACTACGACGAATGTTTATTCAGATATTGCGCAAAACATAGTCGGTAAATATGGTAAAGCAGAAGCTATTATTAAGAAGTCAGCAGCTGACCCACATGACTTTGAGCCTACGACTAATGATGCCAAAAGATTATCTAATGCGGATATCGTTGTAGAAAATGGTTTAGGCTATGACGGCTGGATGGATAAACTTGCTTCTTCAGTTGACAAAAAGCCAATTAGAGTGGGCGAAGATTTGATGGGCCTTGAAAAGGGCGCTAATCCTCATATTTGGTTTGATTTGACTATGCCTACAAAGTATGTTAATTACTTAGTTAAGAGGCTCAGTCAAAAGGATCCTAAACATGCACGTTATTACCGTAATAATGGTAAGAAGTATTTAGCTGAGATAGCTCGCGTGCAAAGGTCTTCTGCTAAATTAAACCATCACGTTAAAAAGCCTGTTTACGTTAGTGAGCCCGTGTTTGATTATGCTTTGGCTTCCGTCAATATTAGAGTCGCAAATAAAGATTTCGAAAAGGCAATTCAAAATAACACTGATCCTAGTCCAGCAGCCGTTCAGAAAATGTCTGAGGGTCTTAAAAAACAACAAATTGCATTTTTTGTAGTTAATGAACAGACTTCAAGTTCTACGGTTGATAATTTTATTAAGTTAGCAGAAAAGAATAATATTCGTATTTTAAAGGTAAGAGAAACTATCCCAGATAATACTAATTATCTCGATTGGATGAAAGATAGCTACCAAGATTTAATTAAGGTCGCTCAAAAATAAAGTTATAAGGGGGAAGAAAAATGAAAAAGTTAATTGCTGCTTTGGCATTGGGTGCAAGTATTGCAACTGTAGCAGCTCCAGAGTCATTGGTAGTCCAGGCAAGTACAATCAATGATACTGCAAAACAAAATTCTTATGGTGGCGTGACATATTTGGACCAAATGCTGGCTCAAGAAGGCGTGCAATATAATGATTTTTCTTCCGCCAACCCTATTAATTATCGTAATGGCAAGCCTGAGGGCGTAGTTATTCATGAAACTGCCACGCCTAATGCTACAGCGCATAACGAAGCTATCTACTTTAATAGAGAGTGGATGAATATTTATGCTTATGTCCATGCCTTTGTAGATAAAACAGGCGTTATTCAAATGACTAGTCCAGACTATGGTGTTTGGGGTGCTGGTCCTGTTGCGAACAACCGCTTTGTCCAGGTTGAATTATGTGAAGAAAACAATCTCGCAGATTTTGCTAAAGGCGTCAATAATGATGCCATTTATGTTGCGCAAATTTTACACCGGTACAATTTAGTCCCTGATAATGCTGTTCATGATGGTCAAGGAACAATATGGTCGCACCATGCTGTGTCTACATTCTTAGGAGGAACAGATCATACCGACCCTGATGGCTATTTTGCTAAATGGGGTTATTCAATGGATGATTTCTTCGATTTGGTTAAATACTATTATGATCAAGGGTCTTCAACTACTAATACTGGTATTGCTGCTTCTGATCCAGTGGTTACTAAGCCTGTTGAAACTGGTAAGCCAGCTAAGAAGCCAGTTTCAAATACACTGCCAAAGCCGGTTGGTACAAAAATTCTGATCCATAATGCATTGGTATATGATGAAAATGGCGTGGCAACTAAATTACCAACTAAAAAAGCAGGGACCAAATTAACTATTTACGGCAATCAGACCATTAAAAAGAGAAAATATCTGCAGATCGGCATTAACCAATATGTAGTTGCCAGCAACGTAGAAGGTAAATTGCAACGCTTGAGTCACAATGCGTTTATTTATGATGGTACTGGTCAACGAATTGGCACGGGTAAATTATATCGTGGCAATTACGTCCGCACCTATGGTGGACGAGTAAAAATTAAAGGTCGTAAGTATTACCCAATTGATGTTAATCAATTTATCAAAGTGGGCAATTTTAAGTAAAAAGTAAGGAATATAAATTGTCAGATGTTTTAGAAGTTATAAATCTCACTATGAGATTTGACAAGTATACTGTTTTCAAAGACTTGAATTTTAAGTTAAAAAAGGGTTCAATGACCGCGCTTTTAGGGCCTAACGGAACAGGGAAAACAACTTTAATCAATATTCTGATGAATATGCTCACACCAAGTGCGGGTACATTTAAATTTGCAGATGCGGTTCGTTTAGGATACGTGCCGCAATTTCGCAATATTGACGCAGAATATCCGTTATCAATTGAAGCTTTTATCGGTTTGAATGCTCCGGTTATCAAAAATAGTGCTACAAAACAGGCGATTAAAAAGCAGTTAGAGGAAACTAATTTATATCAAATTAGGAATACACGTATGGGTGAAGCATCTGGCGGGCAAAAGCAGCGTGCATATCTAGCACAGGCTCTACTTGATAATCCTAATGTTATTATTTTGGATGAAGCCACCGCAAGTCTTGATCCTATGGCTAAGGATGAGTTAATGAAGTTAATCAAGCATTTAAATGGCAAACATAAAATTACTGTTTTGTTTGTCACTCATGATGTTTCATTAGCGCGTAAGTATATGCAAAATTATTTGTATTTAAATCACGGTCAAATTGAGCAAGGTGAAATGTCTCAATTTAAGGAGGCATACGAATAATGTTTGCATACGGATTTATGAGAAATGCCTTTTTGGCAAGTACGTTTATTGCAATAACCTGTGGTACTGTCGGTGTCTATGTTGTTGCACGAAATTTTAGTTTTCTGGCACATACGCTGTCAGAAATTGGTTTTGCCGGAGCAGCATTTGCCGTTTGGTTGGGAATTGGACCTTTATGGGGCATGCTTTTATTTACTTTGCTTGGTTCAATTGGTGTTGGCGAGCTGTCCCTGCACAGTGAGCAAAAAGAATCATCAATTAGTGCAATTTCTGCATTATTTACTGGTTTAGGTGTGCTTTTTCTAGCAATTTCTGGCGCAAATAGTAATTACGCTACCAATATTTTGTTTGGCAGCATCATTGGGGTTGATCATCAGGGTGTAATGCAATTAGTAATTTTATCAATTATTGTGCTACTCTTAATTTTTAGCATTCAGCGGCAATTAAACTTTGATTCTTTTGACCATATTGGTGCTCTTGCGCACGGGGTAAAAACTAATTTCATCAGTGTGATTTTTTTAATTGCTTTGGCAATGTCCGTTTCAATTGGTGCCCAAATTGTTGGCTCACTGTTAGTTTTTATTTTGTTAACTCTACCGCCGGCAACTGCCAATTATCTTGGTAAAACTATCCCAGCAATGATCGCTTGGTCTGTCTTTTTTGCGTTGATTGGCGTATGGCTGGGACTATACTTAGGCTATATTACTAATTTACCCGTTACATTTTTTATTGCGGTTTTCGAAGTTGCAGTGTATCTTGTTACCTATTTCACACATATTATCAAGCATAAACTATAGGGTATCTAAGTAATTTTCATTTAAAAGTTTGCTTTTCACTATCTTGTGAAAAAATTATACAGTTATAACGCCGTTATTTGAACATTTCTTTTTAAATTTCACTAACTTTTGTAAGCATTTACATGTATAATAGGAAGTGGAAATATTATAGAAAAAGGAGTTTTTAAAATGACATCATATTATAACGGTTTTCCCCAAAGCGATCGTGATGAAGCAATCGATATGATTAATCTCGATGAACTCGAGGAACGTGCAAAGAAGGTCATGCCGGAAGGGGCATATTATTACATTGCTTCTGGTTCTGAAAATGAATGGACATGGCGTAATAACATCTCTGCCTTTAATCATTTTCAAATTGTCCCACGTGCTTTGACTAATATGGATCACCCACAACTTGATACTGAGTTTATGGGTATGAAGTTAAAAACACCAGTGATGATTTCACCAATTGCTTGTCACGGCATCGCTCACAAGGATGCGGAGATTGCCACTCAGAAGGGTGCTGCTGCAGCAGGTGCATTATTCTCATCAAGTACATACGCTAACAAGAGCGTTGAGGATATAGCAGCTGCTGCACCAGATGCTCCGCGTTTCTTCCAGCTTTACCTTAGTAAAGACTGGGGCTTTAACAAGATGGTTTTTGATGCAGTTAAAAAAGCTGGCTACAAGGGAATTTTCCTTACTGTAGACGCTTTGGTATCAGGCTTTCGTGAAGCTAACCTTAGAACTAAGTTTGCTTACCCTGTTCCACTAGACTTCTTTACTCGTTATCAAGGAGCAAAGGGTGAGGGTCAAACTGTTGCTCAAATGTATGCTTCTTCTGCACAAAAGATCGGTCCAGAAGACATTAAACGCATTAAGGAAATGTCTGGTTTGCCAGTATTTGTGAAAGGTGTTGTTTGTGCTGAAGATGCCTACTTGGCTATGGGTGCCGGTGCCGATGGTATTTATGTGACTAACCATGGTGGCCGTGAAGTTGACTGTGGTCCTGCAACAATTGATATGTTGCCTGAAATCGCTAAAGCTGTTAACCACCGTGTACCAATCGTCTTTGATTCCGGTGTTCGTCGTGGTTCTCATGTCTTTAAGGCATTAGCTCTTGGTGCCGATATGGTCGGTATTGGTCGTCCATATCTCTATGGTTTAGCATTAGGTGGTGCTAAAGGTGTTCAATCAGTTATTGAACAACTCAACCAAGAATTATTAATTGATATGCAATTAACCGGCTGCAAGACAATTGAAGATGTCAAGCACGCTAAGATTACTCATATCAATTACACTGCTGACAACTTGAAGTCAAATACTGATCCTTCAAGAGTTAAGCCTTATCCAGTAACTGCTGAAAATCAATTAAAAGAAAATGATTCAGACGCTGTCACTGGTGCTTCACAAGCTTAATTAAAATAAATAATAAAACCACTCCACATATTTTAGCTTTTTAAACTAAATAAGGAGTGGTTTTTTATTGCTTAAAAAAGTATAGCCATTAAGTAATATTTGTAATTTTATTTTTATATCTTTATAATTGCTATCATAAAAATAAATGTGGAGGAAAAATATGAAGAAAGCGTGGAGATTGATTGAAGCACTGCTTGTGACAGTTTTAATGTTAACTATAGTGCCTCAAAAAACAAGTGCAGCTGACAAGCAGGAAGCAAGAACTGATAATTATCTGCGAAATGTCAAGCGCAAGGGTGAATTGGTGATGGGAACTAGTCCCGATTTTCCTCCTTACGAATTTGTCAAAAACGTTAATGGCAAATCTAAAGTTGTGGGCATGGATATTGAAGTCGGCAAAAAAGTTGCCCGCGATATGGGCGTGAAACTTGTTGTGCGGACAATGGATTTTGACTCTCTATTAGTAGCTCTTGAAACTGGAAAAGTAGACATGGTTATTTCAGGAATGGACGCAACACCCAAAAGAGCACAAAGTGTAGATTTTAGCCGTGCATATTATAAAAGTGGTCAAAACCTGTTGATCAGGACTGAAGATCAGGATAAATACCACGATTATAAATCTTTTGCTGGTAAGGCAATAGGTGCCCAAACTGGCAGTATGCAAGCTACTTTAATTAAGCAGCAGGCTAAGAAATCTAAGTTGAAAACCATGGATAAAGATAATGATTTAGTCCTTGGTTTAAAAACGCACAAGTTCGATGCGGTCGCCGTGGATAAGGCTACGGCAGAAGCTTTTGCCAAAAATACTTCGGGGATTATGGTCATTCCGTCTGGCTTTAGGGTGGATTCTGCTGGCTCCGCAATTGCTTTTCATAAAGGAGCTAAGAGTTTAGTTAAACAAGCTAATAAATCAATTGCTGAAATTAAGCAAAAAGATTTAATTAACCAAAAATATTTACCTAAGGCAGGTAAGTATTTAGCTGGAGGCAAAAGCAAAAAAGAGGCCAAGGCTTCTAACTCCATGTGGGCATATAAAGACTTCTTTATTGCTGGTGTAGGGTATACCTTGTTTATTTCTGCTATTTCAGTATTTTTTGGCTTTTTATTAGGGGCAATATTGGCATTTATGCGCCTAGGGCGCAATCAAATAGCACGGTCTGTTGCCACCGCATACGTTGAATTTGTCCGCGGGACGCCTTTGATGGTACAACTATTATTTATTTATTTTGGACTAGGCTTAATCATCAATATTCCAGCCTTACTGTCTGGTATTATTGCGGTTTCCCTTAATTCAGCTGCCTATGTGGCAGAAGTTATTCGTTCGGGAATTAGCTCAATTGCTGTTGGTCAGACAGAAGCTTCTCGTTCTCTCGGACTTTCTCGCACTGCCACTATGCGCTATGTCATAATGCCCCAGGCAATGAAAAATATTTGGCCGGCTCTGGGAAATGAGTTTGTGTCGTTGATTAAGGAAAGCTCCATTGTTTCGGTAATTGGTGTTAAAGATTTAATTTATCAATCACGGATAGTTCAAGCCGATACATACCGCGGGGTTATGCCATTGGTAATTACAATGATTTTATATTTCATCATTACTTTTGGCCTGTCCAGCTTAATGAAAGTATTTGAAAGGAAAATGAATCATGACTGATAAATCACCGGTAATAAAAGTTGAACATTTGCAAAAAAACTTTGGCAATAATAAAGTTCTCAAAGATATTAATGCAGAGGTCAACGAGGGGCAGGTTATTTGCTTAATTGGTCCATCTGGTGCAGGGAAAAGTACTTTTTTGCGTTGCTTGAACTTGTTAGATCAACCGTCATCCGGCAAAGTCATTTTTGAAAATAAGGAATTGACCGCACTGAGTGAAGATCAACTTGATCAATTACGTGAAAAAATGGGAATGGTGTTTCAGCAGTTTAACTTGTTCCCACATATGAGTATTATTGAAAATATCAAGCTAGCGCCAATGAAAGTAAAAGGTATGTCCAGTAAAGATGCTGAAGCTAAGGGACTTGAGCTTTTGCGGCAAGTAGGCTTGGAAGATAAAGCCGACGCTTTTCCAGCTAGTCTGTCAGGAGGTCAGCAGCAGCGTGTTGCTATAGCACGTGCCCTAGCAATGGATCCAGAAGTGATGCTTTTTGATGAGCCGACATCTGCTCTTGATCCGGAAATGGTAGGAGAAGTACTTAAAGTCATGCAGGATTTGGCACAAAAAGGGATGACTATGGTAGTAGTAACTCACGAAATGGGTTTTGCTAAAAATGTGGCAGATGAAGTATGGTTTATGGCGGATGGGTATATTCAAGAAAAAGCTGCTCCCCAACAATTTTTTACTCAGCCACAGACTCAGCGCGCTCAGGACTTTTTAGCAAGAGTGCTAGAAGCATAAAAAGGAGATAAATATGGAAAAAGCGCGTGCACTTAAAATTCTGACGGACTTAATGGCGATAAATTCAGCTAATGACCATGAGAGTGTGGTTGCTGACTATCTGACTTCATTGTTTGAACAGCATTCTGTTCAGATTGTTAGAGTGCCTTATTCTGCTGGTAGAGATAATCTGGTTATTACGATTGGTGATCATGGTCCGCTTCTGGGCTTTTCTGGACATGAAGATGTGGTTTCTGCAGGAGAATTGTCTAACTGGCAAACACCGCCGTTTACACCCACTATTAAAGATGACAAAATTTATGGTCGGGGCGCAAGTGATATGAAATCTGGTCTGGCAGCGATGGTAGTGGCAATGCTGGACTTACTTGAAAGTGGTAAGGATTTGCCGGGACGTATTAGACTGTTAGCTTCTGTGGGAGAAGAAACCGGAGAATATGGCGCAGCCCAACTGGTTAAAGAAGGTTACGCCTCTGATTTAGACGGACTGGTAATTGGCGAGCCCTCGAACTTTGATGTTCGCGTTACACATAAGGGAGTAATTGATTATTATGTCTACTCTCAAGGAGTGTGCGTTCATTCTTCAACTCCTGAAAAGGGTAAAAATGCCATTATGCCTCTTATTTCTTTTGCTCAAGAAGCTCAGCAAATAATGTCTAGTCACCAAAAGCAAGATCCCGTTTTAGGATCTTTAACACACGTAATTAGTCAAATTCATGGTGGCAGTCAAATTAATTCAGTGCCTGACAGAGCGTGGTTATCAGGCAATATTAGAACGACACCTTTATATCCTAACCAGCAAATTTACGCTGAACTTGAACGTATTGTTGCTGATCTCAATGAACAAGGAGCGCAGCTTAATATCCGCTACAGCTTTCCTGAAGTGCCACTTCCTGACCAATCCGGAAGTAAATTAGCTAAACTGGCACGGCAAGTGGTGGAACAGAAAATCGGGCGGCCGAGCCAATTTACAGCTGGAACCGGTGCGACAGATGCTTCGGAATATATTCAAGCAGGAGATTTTCCTATTATTATTCTAGGACCTGCAGCAGGAACAACGGACCATGAACCAAATGAATTTGTTGAAATAGCAGCATATATAGATGGGTGCCGTCTTTATCAAGAATTGGCATGGGAATTCTGGAATTCAAATATATAAATAAAAAATAAAACCCGCTTCTTGAATGAGTCAGAAGTGGGTTTTTTGATGTAAGAAATTATAATTTTACATACTTGTTATATTATTTGTTGTTAAAAGTTGCAAGTATTAACTGAAATTATTTTGAACAATTTCCTTAAATTCAGCTAAGCGCTTGGCAAAAGTGGCAAATGCTTCTTCCAAATATTCAGGTTGAGTCATGTCAACGCCTGCTTTTTTCATGATTTCAACCGGATAGTCACTTGAACCAGATTTTAAAAAGTTAATGTAAGCTGTCGTTTGTTCTTCGGTGCCATGAACAACGTTATTAGCCAAAGCTGTAGCTGCAGCAAAACCTGTAGCATACTGGTAGACATAGAAATTGTAGTAAAAGTGCGGGATTCTGGTCCACTCTTTGGCAATTTCTCCGCCCGGTTCAACGCAATCGCCATAGTAGCGCTGGTTAAGTTCACCATAGCATTTATTTAGCCGGTCAGCAGTTAAAGGTTCACCCTGAGCATCCATTTCGTGTATTTTTTGTTCAAATTCGGCGAATTGAGCTTGTCTGAATAAAGTCCCTTTAAATGAATCTAAGTAGTAATTAAGAACGAATGCACGTGTTTTAGGATCTTTTACATGGGCTAAAAAGTATTCGGTCAGGATGTTTTCGTTAGTAGTTGAGGCAATTTCGGCAACAAATATAGGATAATTACCATAAACGTAAGGCTGATTTTGTCTCGTATACATACTGTGAACTGAATGTCCCGTTTCGTGTACTAAAGTATACAGAGAATCAATATTATCCTCCCAGTTAAGGAGTTCGTAAGCGTCCGTATCATAGCAGCCACCAGAATAAGCCCCTGTAACTTTATTTTTTGATTCAACGACATCAATTACCCGATTATTGAAAATATAGTCTACCTGTTTTAAATAATCTGCTCCAAGTGGTTGCAACGCTTTTTGCGCTTCCGCTTTGGCTGAGTCAAATGTATAGCTTAAAGATGGTTTGCCTGTCAGGGGCACATAGATGTCCCACATTTGCAGGTCTTTTAAACCTAAAATTTGTTTACGCAGAGCCACATATTCATGTAGTAAGTCTATATGCTTGTTTACCTCTGCAATTAAGGTATCGTAAACAGCTGCCGGTACATTGTTTTCGTTAATCGCGCAATCGCGGGCTGATTTATAATGATGAACGCGCGCATAATAGTTATGCTTTTTGACTACTCCAGAAAGAGTGGCCGCCAATGAGTTTTGGTATTGACCGTATGTGGCATACATGGCGTCAAAAGCTTCCTTGCGGATAGTTCTGTTTTGCGATTGGATTAGTAAGGAATATAATCCTTCCGATAATTGCACCATTTCGCCGTCATCATTTTGCGTATAACCAAATTCCATATCCGAATTAGTCAGCACATTATAGGTGTTTTCAGAAGCAGACATTGCATCTCCAGCATCGGCAACTAATTTTTCTTCTTGAGCAGATAAAGTATATGGCCGCATTCTGGTAATCTGATCCAATAAATGATTGTAATCAGCTAGTCTTGGTTCTTCGCGTTTAAAGGCGGTTAATTTTTCAGGAGAAAGACTTAAAATTGCGGGAGCCATAAAAGCGGTAGCGGCATCAAATTGATTACCTAGTCCTTGTACTTGAGAAACTAAACCTAAATAGTGGGCATCTTTGGTATCGACATCACTGGACAAACTGGCATAAGTATAAACTTTTTCCAAGTGGCGAGTAACTGCAAATATTTGCGTAATCCCGTCATATAAAGAGGTTCCCGAAGTAGTAAAATTATCTTTGATAGTGCTTAAAGCTGGTATTTCTTTTTTAACACGTGTATATTCATCTTCCCAGTCTTCATCAGATTTGAATATTCTGGTTAAGTCCCATTTAAGATTCTCAGGGACGTCTTTTCTTTTAGGAATTGTCATATAAATTCTCCTTTTTTGATCTATTTAAGTAAATTATACTAAAGAATAAAAAATAAGATATTATTAATTATAAGTGATATTATTTTAATTCAAGTTTGAAAGTGATAAAAATATAACATGGAAAACTACGAAAGGGATTAAATAGAGTAATGAATTCAAACTCAAAACGCAGAGAGGACTATCATAAAAAGCGTTCTTCTCTGAATCTTCATCGTAATCTTGCTTTAGCAGCACCGTCTAAGGTTTTTAAAGGTAGTGTTTGTGCCCGAATAGTTGGTATTTTATTGGTTCTATGTGTCAGCTTTGGTTTAGCTTGGGTAGCTCATATGTATTTTGCTTTACATAGCGCAATAGATGGTAATGGTGGCAATTATGCCACTTCTGCTAGAATTGCCAACAAGCAGCCGATTTCCGTTTTGATTCTTGGTGTCGATCAGGGACTAGAGGGTCGCCACGATAAAGGCAATTCGGACACTATTATTTTAGCTACTGCCAATCCTAGTAAGAATAAAGCGACAATGACTTCTATTCCTCGTGATACCCTTGCTAACATTTTAGGTGATCCGGGAAATAAGTACAACATGTTTCGGGTTAATTCAGCTTATGGCGTTGGCGGCAGCTCTGCTTCTATGAGAACAGTTTCTGCTTTAATTGGCGTACCAATTCATTATTATGTTGAAGTTAATATGAAGGCGTTAAAGAGCTTGGTTAATGCGGTTGGTGGAGTCGACGTTAAAGTACCATTTAGTTTTTCTTATGATTGGTGCGATTTTCATAAAGGAAAACAACATTTAAACGGGCGTCACGCAGTTGCTTATGTCAGAATGCGTCATGATGATCCTCGAGGTGATTATGGTAGACAAATGCGCCAGAGGCAAGTCATTACAGCGGTCGTTCATAAGGCAATTTCTGTTGACTCAATTGCTAATTACCGTAAACTAGTTAATATTTTTTCTAAGTATGTCAAAACAAACCTGACTTTCAATGACATGTTGGCTCTAGCGCTCACTTACCGTGGCTGCTCTGAAAACATTGCTAGCGGTTATATTCAAGGTCACGATGCCTGGATCAATGGTTCTTCCATTCAAGTTGCCTCTACTCAGCAATTACAAAAGGCATCTGACAAGATACGTGCCAATCTTGACTTGGAAAAGAAAGTATTGGATAATGATGAAACGAAGCTCAACAAGCTAAACGAGCAAAATAACCATATTAAATGGAAGGACCCTAATCCGTTTACGAATTATCAAATTTATCATTCAGTAGTAACTGATGAAACAAATAACAATTCTACGGGAAATACTGGTGGCAATAATACTACTGGTCAATAGTTATTTCTTAAAGAAGGAGGAAAATAAACATGCGTAAGCAATCGACGTTTTTAATTGCTTATGGGACAATATCAGCACTTATTGCGTTTATTGCCGTAATATTCATTTGCTTACGCACGTTGCACTGGAATCTGTCAATCTCTATTTTGGTTGCAAGCGTATTTGCCTTATTTTTCTTTATTCTTTCATGGTTTCGGGGACATGCTTCTGCTGAAATCAAACGGATTACACGTGAATTTCATTTAACTAATGAAGATTTAGCTAATATTACTGGAATGAAAGCAAGCGACTTTCCAATTTACAATAATAAACTGCAATTAATTTTGCCTAAGCGTTATTGGCCTAAAATATTGGATGCTCTGCAGAAATATGAACAAGAAAGAAAGTAAAAGATGGGTAAATCGCCCATCTTTTTTAATTTGCGCGCATATAGGGCAATAGTAGGTTAGCTATAATACAAGTGAGATATTTTAAATAAACCAAGGGAGATGTAGGATGAGTTTACTCACAGTTAAAAATTTGGGACAGGGCTTTGAAGACAAGACATTATACGAAAACAGCAGTTTTGTTCTCAATAAAGAAGATCACATGGGAGTTACTGGTCAAAACGGTGTTGGTAAATCTACCTTGATTAAAATTTTAACTGGCGAAATACTTCCTGACGAAGGACAGGTAAAATGGCAAAATAAGGTAACGGTTGGCTATCTTGATCAATATGCTAAATTAAAGCAGGGTGTAACTATCCGCCAATTTTTACGCAGAGCTTTTGCACAACTTTATCATAAAGAGAAAGAGCTTAATTCTTTATATGAAAAATATGCGGTAACTGGTGATGATTCTTTGCTTGAAAAGGCAGGCAAAGTACAGACTTTCTTGGAAGAAAATGATTTTTACGGCATAGACACTGAAATAGAGCGTGTTGCTGCTGGATTGGGGTTAGCAGAACTAGGATATGACCATGATGTCAGTGAGCTTTCTGGTGGTCAAAGGTCGAAAATTATTCTGGCTAAGTTATTATTACAAAAGCCGGAAGTTTTACTTTTAGACGAACCTACCAATTACCTAGATGTTTCTCATATAGATTGGCTAGTTGATTATCTCAATGACTTCACTGGTGCTTTTATTGTTGTGAGTCATGATTATGATTTTTTAGGTAGGATTGCGAATTGTATTATTGATATCGATCTGGGGACAATCACACGTTATACTGGCTCGCTTAAGCAGGCAATGCGCCAAAAAGAGGCTAACCGTGAGACATACATGAAAGCCTATAGCAACCAGCAGCGCAAAATTGCTAAAACCGAGGCATATATCCGTAAAAATAAGGCAGGTACCCGTTCTAAAAGTGCAAAATCGCGTGCAAGACAGCTTGCTAAAATGGAAGTGTTAACCCCGCCTAAAGGAAACCATAAGCCTCACTTTACGTTTCCTTATGTTGCGACAGCTGCTAATTTACTTTTGCAGACACAAGATTTAGTAATCGGTTATGATCATGCTCTTGTCAAAGAGGCGTTTAACTTTTCAGTGGGCGGCAATGAAAAAGTTGCTATTACTGGTTTTAATGGTATTGGTAAGACGACTTTGTTAAAAACTTTACTTGATCAAATTGATCCGATATTTGGTACATTTAAATTATCTGAAACCGCCAAAATTGCTTATTTTAAGCAGGATTTGACCTGGCCTAATAATAATATGACGCCGCTGCAATATTTACAGGAAAATTTTAACCGCATCAAGCCTAAGGAATTAAGAGGTGCTTTAGCAAGGTTGGGAGTTAGCGCCCAGCAAGCTATGAGTCCCTTAAAAAAATTATCTGGAGGAGAGCAGGAAAAGGTAAAATTAGCTAAAATGCAGTTTGAACCTGCTAATTTATTATTTTTAGATGAGCCCACCAATCATTTGGACCGTGATTCTAAAGATGCCTTGCGACAAGCGATTGTCAAATTCCCAGGAGGAGTTATTATCGTTAGCCATGAACGCGACTTTTTCCAGGGCAATTGGATTGATAAAACTATTGATATTGAAACTATGAATAAAATTTGAGGTAACAAGATGGATGCTACTAAACGAGGTGAGACCTTTTATCAAGATTTGCTTGATACCTGCCTAACCGCTGGAGAATTAATGATTGAGGGCGGCAGTGAAATGTACCGGGTCGAAGATACAATGATGCGAATTGCTAAGAGCGCGGGTGAGCCTGACCCACGTGTGTTTGTCGTACCTACCGGTGTTTTTATGAGCTTAGATCACGGCAATTATTGTCAAACTCTATTAGTTCATGAACGCAATATCAATCTTGAGCTGGTTGATCGGATTAATTCTTTATCACGGGCATTTGCTGAACAAAAAATCACCTTGCAGGAAGTTAAACGCGAAGTTAATAATATAGCCAGTGGTGGTTTTCCTACTTTTCCTGTCTGGTTGCAGACTATTGGGGCAGCAATTTTGAGTGCTACTCTCATGGTTATGTTTATGAATAATTATGACTGGATTGACTTTCCGGCGGCCGCAATAGTTGGTGCAACCGGTTTTATTTCTTTTTATTATTTTAAACGATTTACGAATGTTAAATTCTTGTCTGAATTGGTGGCAGCGGTAATTATGACAGTGTTAGCGGCAGGGTTAGTCCATATCTTTCCGCAAATGATCATCGACCATATTTTAACGGGAGCGCTAATGCCGCTAGTTCCTGGCTTAGCCTTAACGAATGCACTACGGGATTTATTTAAAGGTGATATTCTTTCGGGTATGGTCAAAATTTGTGAAGCCCTTTTAACTGCATTTGCACTAGGTGGCGGCGTCGGTATTGTTTTAAAATTTTTGGGAGCATAAAAATGTCATTTGGAATTGAATTATTAATTAATATTGCATTTGCCTATTTAGCTTCCGCGGGATTTGCTTTGACAATCAATGTACCCCGGCGCGTAATTAATCTTGCCGGTATCAGTGGTGTCACCAGTTGGATAATTTACTGGTTGGCGATGCGCGCTTCGATGGGCCGCCTTTTGTCAAATCTGCTAGGCTCATTTGCTATTGGTATTTTAGGCATAGTTTTTGCGCGAATGAAAAAATGCCCAGCTACAGTTTTTTACATTCCCGCGATTGTTCCTCTTGTACCGGGAGTTCCTGCTTATCAAGCAGTACGTGAATTGACTTCAGGCAATCTTAGGGGCGCTAATGATGCGGTTTTGCGTGTAATAATTGTAACCGGCTCAATAGCTTTGGGCATGCTTTTGTCCAGTATGTGTGTCGAAATCTTTTTTAGGATAAAAAAATTTTACAAAAACAAATCAAATAAGTATAATAATTAATGCGAGTCGACAAAAACGCGAGATGCGTATTTGTATGAGGACACCCGTCTTAAGTGGCAGGCACGGGAAGTGCTGGTGGTTGACCAACCTGATGTGAACAGAAGTAGTCACCTATTATTTTATTAATGGGCCTCGATTTAAAAAGAGCAGATTCTTAATTGAATCTGCTCTTTTTTTACTCTAAATATAAGGCTTGCTTTCCTTGTTGATTAAAACTTCTTTCCAAGTTTTTCCACGGAATTGCTTTATTTTTATGACCAAAAGGATCATTTACGTAAACAATACGTGCTTTTTTATCAAAGCCCGTGATGACACAAGCATGCGAAGAAGGAGTGACGTGTACTTCCCCTTGAGCTGTTTGCCAAGTTTGCATGTCGCCTACATGGTTAAAATTGGTCGTTGTAATGATTAAAACTGGATGACCATCAGAGACTAATTTTATTACTTGGATAAAGTCATGGTTAGTGAAATTTCTAATGCGGTTTGTATATTTAAGTCCAACTTGTTCTAAAGGTTCATTATAAACACACCAGCCTGCATTTGCCTGACTCATATAACCAACAAAACCCACATGAGGATTACCGCGGTACTTGCCATTATCAGTGTATGAAGACACGTGTTTAATGTTTTCTGAGAGGTCAAGTTTATTAACTTTAATACCATAGTAACGCAAAAGCATCGATAAAGAGGTAACTTCACAGCCATTAGGCAGGTCAGGATATTGATTCTCTAACGGTACGTCTAATTTTTGAGTAGACTTTAATGTTAACCAATCATAGCGGTCTTTAAAACCAGACGAGTTACAGAAGGCAAAAACTAATCCGAGTAAGAAGACCCCAAAGAATAAAATCAAAATAGCTTTAAAGGAAAATCTGTTCTTTTTCATAAAGCTATTTAAACATAGGTTGATTGATAAAAGCAAAAAATCGCTCAAATTAATGAGCGACTTTGCTAAATTTTATTTTTTATTGAGTAAAAGTAGGGATTAATGATGAGTTGCGCTTGATAAAGCATCAAGACTATGATCTTCACCTTTAACTGCCATACCTTCAACGTCCATTCCTGGGCAGAAGACTTCGTCTTCAGGTACTCCTCTTTCTTCAGCAAATGCCTTAGTCAAAGTTTCCATATCCATCAAATGATATTTCTTGTCTGGGTGTTTTGGATCAACAATTTGAATTTGCGCCATCATACCGGCATCTTCGTGCTCGATAATGTGGCAGTGGTACATGAAGACACCAGTGTTTTGGAAGTAAACCTTTATGCGAACCGTTTCTTGAGGTGCTACTTCGATAGTGTCCTTGTATACGCCTCTTTCGTTTGGATATGGTTCTTTACCGTTACGTGATACAACCAGGAAGTGGGCACCATGAGTGTGGAATGGGTGCAACATGCCGTTAACCTTATCGTTAGTGTTAGTTACGTCCCAGTATTCAGCATTCATCAATTCCTGCTTCATATCAATTCTTTCCATTGAGAACAACTTACCGTTGATCATGTTGTGGTTATCCATAGTAACATGAGGAACTGGTGAGTTAGGGTTAACAACTGGATCGTATGGTTTGAACAATGTGTCAGGAATTACGCTGTCATCTTTTTCATAGCTGTGAATTCTAAACTCAACCAACTTGAAGTCGTCAGTGTAAAGGTTGACAACATCGCCTTCTTTGTAATTACTGAAATCAACAACTACTTGTTGACGCTCACCTGGTCCGATTAAGACTTTAGTTAATTTAACTGGGTGCTCCAAGAATGAGTCATCACCGGCGATTTGGGTCATTACCAAGTCATCGCTAAAGTGCAGACGCCATTCACGACGGTTAGAACCACCTAAGAAGAGCAAACGTACTTTTTGAGTAGTGACATCAACGTATGGACGGACAACACCATTGATAATTGGAGTGTCACCAAAGATACCCATTGCGTTGTAGTCTGCCTTGTAGTCAAATTGGTTATCTTCGTGGAAAATACGGTCTTGCAAAATAATTGGGAACTCGTCCTTACCGTAAGTCTTAGGAATTGGCAACTTAGCTTCGTTGGCGTCAGTAATGACGACGCCCATTGCTAGTCCCATCCAAACTTGCATAGCAGTTGATGGACATGGGTGAGCGTGAAGCCATGTTAAGGCTGCCGGTTGCTTAACAGTAAAGTCAATATGCTTTTCTTCACCTGGATAAACTGGTGAGTGGCAAGCACCATCATTACCAGGACCTTGAAGTTCCATACCATGCCAGTGGTATGTAGTTAATTCTGGCAAGCTGTTCTTCAAAGTTACGTGAACGTGTTGCCCTCTGGTCAAAACCATAGTTTTACCAAGAACTGGGAAGTTGTAGCCCCAGGTATGAGTCTTTTTACCTGGCAAAAATTGGAAGTCACCTTCCTGGGAATCAATTGTGAACCAAACATCATTGTTTTCTTGTTTATCAGGCTCTAATACTGGTGGAACAATTAAAGGTTGAGCTTCAACACCTTCAGGAATGTGAAGATCCTTGTATCCCATTTCGTGATTTTTATCAAAATCTTCGGAATTATAGAAATAATCTGTGTAAACTTTATCTGACATATTCGTCTACCTTTCAGTTAAAAAATTTAGTGAAAAATTTTTAGTTACATGTTAAATTTACTCTATGTGAAAACGCTTGTAAAGTAGATAAAGCCATGTTTTTAAAGTATTAATATAAAAAAGAGCTTTTTTAAGTTTGTGAAGAGCAAAATGTTATTTAATAATAGTAAGAATAGCGCGCAAGAAGTAGGATTTTAGTATTAAAAACAAGTTTTTAGTATTTTAAAGCAAATTTCACTAGTATAAATGTTTTTTAAAAAATATTTTTAAAAGAAATAAAATAAATTGTTTTTAAACGCAAATTTGAGTATCGTATATAAGACTGATAAAAATTAATAAGTTTAGATAAGGGTTTTTAATTTGAAAATTAACTTAACAGATTTAACTACAAAGATAGAACAAAAAGATTATATTGAGAATTTAGAAACTGTAAAATATGCTGATATCAGTAAGTCTAAAGCTAAAGTGCATGAATTGGCAGCAAAATTAGTTAAAGAAACTGCGGCCGCTCTTAAACATAATTCATTAAGTCATGTAGCTGTTGAAGTAACGGGGCAAAGGCCGCTTACTTTTGCATTAGAAAGCAATATTATTAATTTGCCCTATGCCAACTATAAAAAGATCGCCAACTTTTTTGAAGAGCAGAAAGAATACCCTGTTAACATCTATTTTGAAACTCAATCGGAATATTTAAATGCTTCGGGTTTTAGAATTGATCAAATCGCAACAGAAACTGATATTAAGCAAAAAGAAGATACCGTAATTGCTGAGTTGACAGACGTTATGCAGGAAAAAATTAAACAGGTTCGTGAATACCAAAAGCCAGCACCAGCCGCTAAAAAGAAAACAGTAACTAAAAAAAGAGCAACGACTAAAACGAGTTCAAATAAAACCAAAAAGGCAGCTAAAACTAAAGGTACTAACTAAAAGGATAATTTGCTCTAGTTAGTGTAGCTGTGATGGTTACAATATCTTTAATTTGTTAAACTATATAAGAACTCAACTATTCAAAGAATGCTTTTTACAATATAATGGAGAAAAGTGTAGGGGGTCCGTCATGATTAGCTGGAATCTACTTGGAGTTTTGTTATGGGTAGTTATTATTTTGTACCTGGTTTTTGTTGTGCAAAATATTCGCAAGCGTCGTATTACCATGATTATTAAAAAGCACAGACAGTTTAGCTGGCCTAATTTTTTAATTGATTTAATAGAAGTGGCAATTCTATTAGTAGGTATTGTTTGGCTGTTCGGTAAAACCATGTTAGATAACCCCGATCTTGATGATACCAGTAAGATTACCTCGAATATCACATACCAGCCAATCGTCATGAATACTGGTGAAGGTAATTCAAGTTATGTAACAATCAATTCTAAAAAGAAAAAAATTAGCACACAGACCTTTACATATTATCGACCAGGCAAAAAAATCAAAGTATCTAGTGACTTTGCCACTGTGGCTTACGGCAAAAGCCCGCTAGACTTAAATGCTGCCAGAATTCCTTATGACAAAAAACAATTAACTAAAATGGATCGTAAATATCAGCGCGCTTATGTTGCGATTTATACGGCTACTTATAAAAAAGTTTGGCAAAATGGAATAGGGATGCATGCCGGTCATAATGCCACACGGTACTACTTAATCAGGATACCTGATGCTTCTTTTATTAAGGAAAAATAAAAAACGTAAATGAAACTGCTGGGAATTTGGGAAAAGTTTGCACAACTATTGGTTTAAACAAACCATTGTGCAGCAATCCAGTTTCATTTACGCTTTTTTGTTATTCTTTTTTATTGACTTGTACTAATAGATTGCCTTCGATAAATGCCAAAATAAAGCTGGCAGTTAAAAAGTCGACTACGTTGCCAGATGAAAATGCAGCTAATAAGATAAAACCGCTGGAAACTATTAAAGAACTTACCAGGTATGTGCGTGCAGTTTTATATTTGAGCCACCTACATGCACTATAAAGCAATACCACAAGGTAAGGACCGACAAATAGCAGCATACCCAACCAGCCTAATGAATATATTTGTGCGGCAAAATCACGTTCTAAATTAAAAATATTGTTTTCTCTTATATAGGAAATACCGAAAAACTTGTCTAAAGGATTATTGTTTGTCTTCACAACCTGATTAAGCATGGCTTTTTCAATGTGACGGTTTTCCATGCGGGATTGACCGGGTTCACGAATGATTTTTAGCCAAAATTCAGGATCATATTGATAAGGATAGCTTTTTAAAACAAATTTTGGATTTAGTGCATATTCTTGATAATTTTGCTTAATAAAGGAGCGTAGAAATTTCGCTCTTTTTTCTCCTTTAGGATATTTTTTTAAACCAGCAGCTAATTCCTGCTTTTCATCTGTCAGGTCATGATCAGATTGCTGGGCTAAATAAATTTCGTAGTTATATCTTTGAATTGCAGGTCCAAAAGGCAAAATAACTAAAGAGCCTGCTTCAATTATAACGGCAACCAGAAAAGCCTTGCCTCCTTTTTCAACGTCCTTGATTAAAAACTTATGGATGGCAAAAACAATTACGCTGACGATTATTCCGCCAATTAAACCAATCGCTGCTACTTTGGTACCAATCTCAATCATTGCTAATGCCTGTACAATATTGAGTAGGACAGTAAGCCAATTAAATGAAGTAAAAAGGTAATAAAGCATCAGCGGCAGCAACATAAATAGTACTGCTGAAATCATATTGGTAAAATTAAAGAAGCCCTTAGACGCCATATGGGAATAACCAATATTGGGATTAAAAAACCATTCAAAAATATTGGCGCTAATGGTGCCAGTTTCATAGGATTTAAGCGAAATTATGAATAAATTAGATAAGACGATAGTCCCGGAAAAAAGTCCAGAAATACCTTCGATAACATGTTGCAGCTGCTTTTCTTTAAAGCCTAATTCATTAGTTAAATAAAGAACTGTTAATGGCAGCACCATTCTGATGAGGTAAAAGATTTCACCAGTTGGTGTGTAACCATAACCATTGGGACTAACACTGTTAAAGTGTTGCACATGTACTAAATGCAAAGCCGAGTATAGAATTAATAGCACTATATAAATCAGCAACCATTTTTGCCGTGATAATCTTTGCCAAGAATTTTTAGCACTAAAGTAAAGACAAACTAATGTAAAAACGGCTAGGATACGAATAATTGTTGGTAGAGTAAAGGGTAAAATATTGGCTAAAGTGCCATGGTAAAACCAATATAAGTCTAAAAATGGCTGGATTAGAATAAACCAGAATAAAACGGTTCTTGCTTTTTCTTTCACTTTTGTCTCCATATCATAAATATTTTCATGATTTAATTTTAGGCAAAAATAAGACAAAAAAAAAGAGCAGTGAACCATATTCACTGTTTCTTAATTAAAATTTGTTGCTAATCCTTTTTAGTGGCATCATTTGCAGCATCTTGATCAGATTTGGCAATTTTTTCTACCTTAACATCACTTTTAGCTAAAGCTTGAATTTCCTTGATTTTCTTTTTAGGAACACTCTTTAAATTCTTGAAGTTGACTACTATTTTATGATTAAGGTCGCTAACTGCAGTTTTGTCAGTAGGATCAAAATCAATAATTGATAGGAGAGCAGAATTTTCGTAAATTTTTTCGACTTTACCTAAAAAAGGCTTTGTTAGTTCTTCTTCAGACTTGGCGCTGAGAATGTCATCTGCTTTTACGTCTGCTTTTTTCATAATATTATTTACTTCCTCTCTCAACCATGTTTCATTATAATAGAAAGATATTATTATAAAAGTGAATTGTTTTCAAGTAAAGGAAGCTCGGGTTTTGCAAAAATTAATTTTAATTGCCGGTCCTAGTGGCGCTGGTAAAACGACTGTTTCAGAATATTTAGCGCAAAAGTTTGCTATTCCGCGTGTACTGACACATACTACTAGGCCAATTAGACCGGGTGAAATTCCCAATAAGTCATATCATTTTGAAAGCGAGGAGAGTTTTAGTCAGTTACATTTTTTTGAACATGTCCAATATGGTTCTTATCAATATGGTTCAAGTCAAGAAGCATTGACCAATGCCTGGGAACATCACGATATAGTGTCGCTTATAGTTGATATTAAAGGAGCAGCGTCATATTTAGCCGCAATTAGAGAACAAGTTTTCTTTTTATACATTACAACCAGTTCCCAAAGAATATTGGCAGAGCGTTTGCTTAAACGGGGTGACGATCCGAATAAAATTAAAGAACGTTTAAGTGGCAGTGAACTAAATACCTTACCTGATTCTTTAAAAGGAAGCGCGCACATACTGGTTAATGATGATTGGAATGAAACCAAAAACGAACTTGCAACAATAGTTCATAGCTTAAAAAAATAGCTAAGGGGAATTTAATTACACTTTGTAAAAAATATTTGTGTTTCAAAATATAATTCTTAACATTTTGTAGCTCGTTTGACACGAATGTGTAACATTAAATGTTTAAGATAGAAAATGTCGAATAAAAAGAGTGAGTAATTTTATATACGACTTGCTCAGTACGGAGAAATTTGTCTAGAAAAGAGCCTAATTTTGAAACACGGACACCAAAAGAGCTTAATCAAGCTTATAACTGCTATAGTTTTATTTTTTACAAGTGCTGCTGGCGCTACTGTAGTGACTGCAACTACAGCTAAAGAAGTCAGTGCCAGTGCGGTAACTAAAAAAAGGACAGCTGTGGCCACACTTGCCAAAAAGCAAGTTGGCAAAGGTTATGTGTATGGTGCTACCGGCCCGTATTCATTTGACTGCTCTGGTCTGGTGCAATATGTTTACAAAAAGGCTGGTAATAAAGTTTTACCAAGAACCACTTATTCACAAGTAACTCAAGGCAAAAAAGTTTCACTTAAAAAGTTAAAGAAGGGCGATTTACTTTTCTGGGGTTCTTCTGTTTCTCCGTATCATGTTGGAATTTATGTTGGCGATAATCAATTTGTTCATGCTGCAACACCAAGTCAAGGTGTTTTAAAGCAATCATTAAGTGCGTACTTTTATCCATCGGCTGCTAAAAGAATTCTAGAGTAGAAATTTAATAATTTTCCCGTTCGACCAATAATTCATATTTACTTCTATAAATAACAAGAACATTTTAAATCAGGTCCTTTATCATATAAATTCGATGGAAGGGCTTTTTTACTTACTAGTATTATTATTGTAACCTTCTTGTAATAATCTACGAGTAAAATTGATTTTGTAACATAGAAGTAGAATTGAATTGTCTAAAACATTTAATGTGATGACGGGAGGATATTGATTTTGAAAGTAAAAAGTAATTGGGTAAAATTTACTACTGCAGCAGCTCTAGCAGTTACTGGGTTTGGCGTTTTCAACTTAGCTAATTCTAATGCTACAGCTGCGACTGTTAAAGCGGCTACGAAAAAAGTAAAAATCAATTATGTCCCTGGTTATGGCATTAATATATGGGATAATTATGAAAATCCTAACTTTACTGGCGAGCGGATTAAACACGGAAAAACTGTTGCCGTTTTGAGCAGCGCTATTGACCAAAAAGGCAATACTTGGTATCAAATTGGCGAAAATCAATGGATCCAAGCTCGCTACACAGTTAAGCCTGGTACCAAAATCAAGGCAGTTTCTCCTCAGAAAAAATCTGTCAAACAAGCTGAAAAAGTTGTTGACTTGGCTAACGCTGAAGTGGGTAAAGCTTACGCTTGGGGTGGCAATGGTCCTCAAGGATTCGATTGCTCAGGACTAGCTCAATATGTTTATAGTAAAGCTGCTGGCATGAATTTGAGTCGCACTACTTATTCTCAAGTTAAGGAAGGTAAAAAAGTTTCATTGCAGAACTTGAAGCCGGGAGACCTCTTATTCTGGGGTTCATCGACCGCCCCTTATCATGTGGGAATTTATGTTGGCAATAACCAATATGTTCATGCAGCAACACCAACTCAAGGAGTTGTTAAAGAAAATTTGAGTTCATACTTCTATCCATCAGTTGCTAAGCGTGTTCTTGACTAAGAATACGATTTGAGAAAAAACACTTAGAAAATTTCTAAGTGTTTTTTTATTGCAGTTTGATTAGTGTAACTTGATTAAATATCTGAAGCGGTTAAAATAAAATTGAATACTAATTTTTGATCACATTATACTACCTGAAGGAGAATTAATTTGATGAAGCGTAATTTTTGGAAAATGGGTCTTGCAGCAGCATTGACACTCACCGGAATTGGTGTGGCTTCACCACAGAAAATTGTGGATGCTGCTACGCTAAAAACTCCAGTTAAAAGAATAGAAATAAATTGCTTACCAAGTAAGAGCGTCAAAATCTGGACTAATTATGAGGGTGGACAGTTAATTAACTTTCGCGCTAAAAATAAAAGTAAGTGGAATGTTGCTAAAACCGCAGTGGATCGTAAAGGTAAATTATGGTACATGATTGGTGATAGTGAGTGGATTGAAGCGCGCTATACCAAAGAGTTAGAAGAACAATCTAATACGAAAACCGCTCAAGAACAAGTAAGAAAAACTGCTACCAAAAAGAAAATTAAAAAATCTAAGGCTAAGGTCAAAGCTAAGAAGGTAGTAAAGAAGGTACCAAAGCAAAAAGTCCAAAAACAAAAAGTAGTAGTACCTCAGCTTAGTAATGTTGTAAAAAAGAAAAGTAACAAAACTACTGCAGCTCCAACCATTACGCATTTGAGCAATAAGACTGCTTCTCCTAATACTTCTAAAAGGACGCAAGCGGTGGTCAACTTGGCAGAAAGCCAGGTCGGCAAAGGCTATGTTTGGGGCGGCAATGGACCGGACAATTTTGATTGTTCCGGTTTAGTGCAGTATGTTTATAACCAAGTTGGTGGCGTTAGTTTACCGCGGGTGACAACTGATCAGGTCAAAGTAGGCGTAACAGTGCCTATGGATCAATTGCAGCCTGGTGATTTGCTATATTGGGGGTCGGCTGACGCGCCTTACCATGTCGGTATTTATGTCGGCAATAATCAATATGTCTGTGCTGCGACACCGGAGCAGGGTGTGGTTTTGCAAACAATAAGCTCTTACTTTTATCCTTGTGTTGCTAAAAGGGTAATTGCTTAGAAGAGAAGTTCCCATAACTTTGGCAGTACGTGTCGTTAAAACAAAAAACTTCTTACAGTGTGTAAGAAGTTTTTTAATTTAGACAATATAATTTGAAAATCTATTCTGTTGTTCTGGAGCTAAACGAACAGTCACATGAATGCCGTCGTTTTGAAAATTTTCACTGATTACTTGTGCATTTTCATGTAGATAAGACAGTGTTTTACCATCTGACAGTGGCAATAGCAACCTGGTTCTTTTGTAATTAACAAATATTCTTTTTGTAATTAGATTGGCTAAAGTAGTAATCGACTTAGGATCAGTTGCGGAATATAGAATATTGCTGCCCTCAATTTGCGGATAATTTCTTTCTGACTTATCGGCTTTATTGTAAGCAGTAATCATAGGGGTGTTTTTGATGCCAATTTCATTCAGAACATTTTGTGTAGTGCGGATCATTTGAATCATATTTGGATCAGATGCATCTACAACATTTATTAGTAAATCGGCATCTCTTACTTCTTGCAAAGTAGCCTTAAAAGACTCAACTAAGTTATGAGGCAACTTTGAAATAAACCCTACTGTATCAGAGAGAATAAAGCTAAAATTGTTATCTAACTCTATCCGCCTGACATTAGTATCTAACGTAGCAAATAGCATATTTTTAACAAAAACCTGCTTGTCACTATGTTTAGAAAACTCTTGTAAAAGCCCATTCATCGTGGTTGATTTACCAGCATTCGTATAGCCAACCAAAGCAACTTTGGGGATATTATTTTGGTTACGCCTTTTGGCTTTTATTTCTTCCTGCTGGGAAATTTCTTTTAATTCATTCTTGATGATGGCAATTTGTTTGCCAATAGTTCTTCGGTTTAACTCTAGTTTTGATTCGCCCGCACCCCGGTTGGCAAAACCACCGCCAGTGGAACCGCCGTTTCCTCTTTGCTGGTCTAAATTATTTTCAGATGGATGCAACCGAGGCAGTTCATATTGCAACCGTGCCAGCTGCACTTGTAATTTTGCTTGTTTAGTGCGAGCTCGCTTTGAAAATATTTCTAAAATTAGTTCGGTGCGGTCAATTACACGTAGTTTAGTCAATTTTTCTAAATTGCGAATTTGAACTGGAGTCAATTCATCATTAAGGATAAGTACTTTTGCCTTTAAGCCGCGTGCCATATCTTTTATTTCATTAATTTTACCCAGACCAAAATATGTTCCAGCTACTATATGCTCTGCATTTTGCCGTGCTTGTCCTACTACTTCCATATTGGCAGCTTCAGTCAAATTAGCAAGTTCAGTCATATAATAATCAAAATTAGAATCGTTTAAGTTAACCCCGGCAATAAAAGCTTTATTTTTACGTGGAGTGTTTTCAATCATTTAATTCTCTTTCTATATTAATAAATAGTTATGGGAAAATTTATTTTAAAATTCAAAAATCCACATAGTTCATTCTTCTTTCGCTCATTTATTAGTTTAATTTTAATACAAAATAGCTGCTTAACCAAACTTTCTAGTAGGGATTGAAGATAGGCAAATAGCAAAATTAGGCTAAAAAGAAAGCTGAGTGGTTTTTAAAAACCATTCAGCTTAAAATAAAAAAATTTTTAATAATAAAGTCTAGGCTTCTTTTGCATTATCAATTTCACCGATGACTTTAGCTTTAACCCTAGTTGTTTCTCCTGGAGCATAGGCAAGTGGCACCTCGGTCACTTCAACTACTTTAATAGTATCGGCTTTTGCACCAGCCATTATTGCTTGCTGCCCTGCCTGTTTTTCTACATCAGATAATGCATCCGAGCGTTTAACATGAGCATATTGGTAAACTTTCTCATATTCACCACCAATGCTGGCAATTGTAGCACCAATAGCGTTCGCAACACCGCCAAAATCACTTTTTGTAATGTGTTTAACTCCTTTGAGAGTTTCAGGTGCAATAATTGACCCTCCGCCAACTAAGACTACTTCCACATCTTCGGCACTTGTTTTCATCTGATCAATACCATCTTCTAAGATAGCAGCTATCTTTCTCATAGCTTTTTGTGCAGTATCTTCATCAATCGACTCTACTAACTTAGGATCACCAATTTGACATAGTCCAAGACGAACAGCAATATCAGTTGTTGTTAACGTATCACCGCCAAAAACGAGGGCCTTTTCGGTAATAGCATAACCTACGCTATCAGGACCGACAGTAACTGAGCCATCATCACTGACGCGCACAATTGTACCACCACCAAGTCCAACAGATAATACGTCAGGCATTCTAAAGTTAGTACGAACGCCACCTACAGTTACAGCCTTTGAAGATTCACGGGGGAAGCCGTTTGTTAACACGCCAATATCAGAAGTGGTCCCGCCAATATCAACTGTTAAAGCATTTTTAATTTTAGATAAATAAGCTGCACCGCGAATGCTGTTAGTTGGTCCGCTACCGATTGTTAAAATAGGATACTTAGCAGCATATTCTAATGACATCAACGTACCATCATTTTGACATAAGTAAACAGTAGCGTTAGTAATTTTTTCATCTGCCAATGCGTGTGAAAAACCATGAGTAACGTTTTTGATAACTTTGTTTAAAGCAGCATTCAAAATAGTAGCGTTTTCTCGTCCGATCAAGCCGATGGAGCCAATTGAAGATGAGATAGAAACGGGAAAGTCAGAGCCTAAGATTTCGTGAGCTATTGCACTGACACGTTTTTCCTGATCATCGTTAATTGATGAGAAAACTCCAACTACGGCTAATCCATCTATTTGACCTTGCCATTCAGTGAGCTTAGTACGCACTTCTTCTTCTGAAAAAGGCACAATTGGATCGCCGTTAAACTCATAACCGCCATGTATTAAAGCATATTTGTTTGACAGAATTTGCGTAATATCTTCAGGCCATTCTGTATAAGGCAAGACAGACGCGGTTGCGGGATAGCCAATTCGCAGGATACCTACTTTACCGAGATTTTTACGTTCAACAATTGCATTAGTGGCTTGAGTTGTCCCCAGCATTGCCTGTTTTATTTGCTGAACATCAATATTCTTACCATTGACAACTTTATGAATAGCATTTTTAATACCAGTTTCAATATCTTTGGTAGTATGGGTCTTAGCTGAAACAAGTACGTTTAATTTATCATCCAATATTACGGCATCAGTATTTGTACCACCGACATCAATTCCTAATTTATACACCTAATTTTCCTCCTATTAATTGTTGTATTCTGCGTAACGTTTTTCAATTGGAACATAATCAACATCGTACTTGAAATACCGCGGTCCTACGAGTTTTATGCCGGCTTCGGTGCGCCATTTTTCATTGGCTGGCAAGCCCAGAACCATAATCCGTTTACCATAACGGACTTCTTCATTTGTAATAGGAAGCAAAGTGTCAATATCAACCATAGTGATTAAATCGGGAACGGTTGCCAAAATTTTGCCGTCAAGCTGCATAATAATATTTTCGTTCTGGAAAGAAATCTTACCAGTTTGCCCCTCATTTTCATTAAGACCACCCAAAGTAATTTCACCAAAGTTAAATCCACCCTTAGTGACATGTGAAATATCCGTGATTTTAGCTGTCATCAGTTTATAACCATGAGTTAAATGCAATAATTCACTTAACGCACTGTCAACGGAGTCGTAATCATTGGCATGTTGAATTAACTGCCCAATTTTTTGACTCAAATCAACGATGTTCAAAACTCCAGCTTCACGTATCTGTTTACCAGTTAATGAATCACTGGCGCTTGAAGAAGTAGCACCCACTTGCACCGTGAAGTTACGACCGATACGCTCAGCCCAGAAAGCATCAGGAGTATTAATTAGTGAAGTATTCCCCCGCTCATCTGACAAAACCATAGGAGTTACTGAATGTCCTGCTAAAACAAAAGTTGACATTTGTAATTCTGGGAAAGCCCGTCCCATTCCGTCAGCATCTGCAATCGGCAAGTCCATATTGGCGGCTGCAACGATTGGCATCATCGAATTGATACCACCTGCTTCAATCGGAAAGGTACCATAAATTTTTTTGCCATAATATTGCTCAAAAATTTTAAAAGCATTCACGAACTCATTTCCATTAGGAAATTTTTCCATTGAAACTGCTGGAGCCCCAATATTTGAGGCTGAAACAAATAATTCGTCATCCGGAAATTCGTCTGGTGCAAGCAAAGTCACTGGACCATGTTTTTTAATGGCTGAAATTGCCATCAATTCGCCAATAAACGGATTGCCTCCACCACCTGAGCCCAGCAAAGAAGCTCCAATAGCAATTTGTTTTACATCCTTAATTCCTATTTCTTTACTCAAAATCTATTCCTCTATCCCTTTATTTTTAACTATTCGCTGATCAACTTTTCTAACTAAAAGACTACCTAAGTAATAGACCAGCCCTGAACTAATAAGAACATTTAAAGACTGCACCCCCCATGTAACGAATTGACCGACTAAAATTCCTATTATCCAAGCGATAACCGTCATTACAGGTAACTTAGCAGAAGTTTGGGGCAACTCTCCTTTAGCCCGACTTTCGTCTAAATTTTTGCGGTCGGTTTTTAAAAGCCAGTAGTCAACAAACATAATGGCTGCTATTGGTGGGAAAACAACGCCTAGTACTGTCAAAAATCCTTGAAATTTATCAATTAAGCCAATAACTGAAAGAATTGTTCCTAATATACCGGTAATGACAGTCATAACAGATCTGTTCAAACTCACTTTAAAAACTTGCCTAAAAAAGTTAACGACATTTAAGCTGGCAGAATAAAGATTCATGTCATTAACTTTAACTGATGACAACACAATTAAAGCAATTCCCAAAGCTCCTGTTAATTGGTAAATAATAGGCATAATTTCTTTTGAGCCAATCGCGTGAGCCATTAACACGCCAATGACATTGACGCCTAATTCACCCACAATCGTACCGATTACACAAACCCAAAAAACATCGCGACCGTTTTTAGTACGTCTGGTTATATCAGGCATGATGATTGCGCCAACGATAAAATTACCTGTAACCATTGTGATCCCAGCGCCCATGCCCATTGCGGCACCGGGAGCAGCCATTGTTACTAAGTGACTGAGGCTGTTGCCTTTAAGCATATTGTAAGTGGCAAAGCCCATTACAATAATAAAAGCTGGAATTGAAATGTTGGTGGTCCAACTTAGCCCCTTGAAGCCGAAAATAACAGAAAAGGTAACTAGCAACCCTGTAATAGTAGCAACCAGCTGGTAATTAATATTACTGTGAGTAATTGTGTTCATTATCTGTACCACGCCTTGAGCAAATACAGAGTTCTGAATGCCAAACCAGCCAATTAAACTAATTGCAAAAGTTAAACCAACGATAGCTGAGCCAACTGTGCCAAATCCAGCCCATTTTGACAAAAGACTGGTAGGTAGGCCCTCTCTTTGACCGGCTAAACCTAAACCAAATGAAATGAATTGTAAGATGACACTACCCAAAATAGTGGATAGTACAGCGTCATGAAAAGTCATTCCGTATCCTAGCTCTGCACCAAGCATGAATTGACTTAAGGCAACAAATCCTCCGATTTGTACCATTAACACTTTCCACATCGGATCACGTTTGTCTTTAGGGAAACGTTGTGTAGAGTAGTCATCGTATGTATCTTCAATTGTGGAATTATTATTTTTTTCCGCCATAGACTTCCTCTTTCTAAAATAACAATAAGTTTATGATGAACAATATAGTCACCGTATTATTAGAATAATTATTATTTGCTAATTAATATCTAATGTTTTTGAGTATAGATTAGTAGTTAATTAAAGTCAATGCTAATTTTTGCTTAGTTTTCAATTGTTTTTAGTGCTAATTTGTAGTAAAAAATAATAATTGCACAAATAATCATTTTTAAAAATCTATTAATAAAATTTGAGACTGTGTTTGAACAAAATTCAACTAATATTATTTTATTTGAGCTATTAATTTAGCCAAATAAGATATTACAAAATCTAGTCCAAACTTTATTTTGACTGTAAGTCGAGACATTCTTCATGTTGCAAAAACAACTGCATAATATATGCAGTTGTTTTTTACTTGGCAGCTGAGAAAAAAAGAGTATAATTCAAACTATTAAGGTACCTAACTAAATTGAAATGGAGATAAATAAATGACACAAAAAATTAGTTATCAAACAGATATCAAGGTACAAAAAAATCGGTGGTGGATACTAGTTGCAGTTGGGCTTTTTACATTTATGTCAACTTTAGACGGCACAATTGTGAATATTGCTTTACCCGTAATTAGTAGTGATCTGCACATCCCTATGAGTCAGTCAGAATGGGTTGTTTCCTTATATTTAATTGTGGTTTGCAGTTTTATCCTGTTTTTTGGGAAGCTAGGTGACATATACGGTAAGATTAAGATTTTTCGTCTAGGCGCAATTTTCTTCATTGCTGGCTCGTTATTATCAGGTTTCAGAATTAATTTGCTATTTTTGCTGCTAGCAAGGGCTATTCAAGCATTTGGAGCTGCCATGACTATGGCAACCAACAACGGCATTATTACTGAAATTTTTCCAAGTACTGAAAGAGGCAAGGCTTTGGGAACTATTGGCTCCTTTGTAGCGCTGGGTTCAATTGCAGGTCCTGGTCTAGGAGGATTGATATTGAGTCGCCTGTCTTGGTCTTATATTTTCTGGTTAAATGTTCCGGTAGGATTGGTTGCCGCAGTTATTGGTGCAATCTTTTTACCCAAAGACATTACATTTACCAAAACCGCGCTGGATAAAACCGGTTCTTTCAGTTTTGCTTTAGGCATGATTACACTGTTTGGCGGCATTTTTTTAGGACAGCAACTGGGTTTTGGCGCATTACCCGTAGTTATAATGCTATTAGTGGGACTAGTTAGTTTTGTCTGGTTTGTGTATGTCGAAAATCATGCAGCCAACCCTTTATTACAATTTAAGTTGTTTAAAAATCCAGATTTTTCTGTTAGCCTGCTTTGTGCGTTGTTAATTTTTATTACGAATTTTTTCTTTAATGTGGTTACACCTTTTTACTTAGAAAGTGCCCGGCATTTGTCTCCAAGTCAAACCGGTTATATTTTAATGATTTTACCTGTAGTACAATTGTTTGCGGCTCCAGTGGCAGGTTCTCTTTCTGATAAAATCGGGCCCAAATTAATTACCTTTATCGGATTAGTTTTGCTGTTAATCAGTCAAATTGGTTACATGCTGTGCAACTTAAAATCTTCCATCTGGCTCTTTATAATAAGTATTGCAATTATGGGACTAGGTAGTGGAATATTCAGTTCACCCAATAACTCGTTGGTAATGGGGTCAGTTGAGCAGAAAGATTTAGGTGTTGCCGGCAGTATCAATTCCTTGTCACGTAATTTAGGTATGGTTATCGGAATATCTAGTGCTACTACGGTATTATTTGCGGCAATGAGTATGGCAAAAGGCAGTCGGGTCACGACTTACTTGCCTAAGCAGCCGGAGATTTTCATTTATGGTATGCACGTAGTCTTTAATATTTCAATGATTATTTGCTTTATTACGGTCATTCTAAGTGGTTGGAGACTATTTAAAAAGAATAATAAATAAAATGTAAAAAACGTTGAAAAGAACATTTTTTCAGCGTTTTTTTGTGCAAAAGAATAATTTTTTTATAATTATTTCTTCTTTTGGCTATTTTGGGTATATTATGATAGAAGAAAGCGCAAATGAGGAGGTTTAGGATGAACCATAAAGTTGTGACGTATCCGGCTATTTTTAAGCCACTGGAAAATGATATATATGTGATTAAATTTCCTGATGTTAAAGGAGGAATAACAGAAGGACAAGGTTTACGTGAATCAATGAAGATGGCTGCTGACACCCTTGCCAGCCGTTTGTACAACAAACAGATTTTGCCTAAAGTCAGCAAGATTAGTGATATTGAATTACCAGATGATGGTTCCTTTGTTGCACCAGTTTCTGCAGACTTAACTGAAGCCTCGCGTGATCGTATTAATTACGAAATATAATAGACAAAAAAAGCATCCCAATTCCTTGGGATGCTCTTTTTATTAACTTGTTCCAAAAACTTTTATAATTTTCGGGAACAAGTTAATTATAATATATCTAAATTGATTTTGCTAATAATTTTAGCTTCTTTTATTAAAAAGTGCTTTCAAATAAGCTCAAAATGAAAAGTAAATAAAAAGAGCATTTTTTATACCACTATTAAGCCAGCGGCAGTATAATCTTTTTTCATAAAATATTTATTTATCATAATTATACCGCCTTAGATTTTAACTCAAATTGACAGCAGCATTATTTGAGTGCTATTTTTGAAGAAGAAAAAGTTTGGGAGTAAAATATGCAAATAATTGAGAGTTCAGTTTTGCGGATTGCCGTTTCTGAGAAGGGTGCAAAGCTAGTTAGCCTGAGTCCGCAGAACGATCAAAAAGATTTTTTTAAAGATGCTGAAAAACAAAAAGCTTTGAACGTCAGCTTTGAAGGAGCGGACCAAAAAGAAAATTGGGCTGAATTATTGCCGTGGACTATTGTTGATAAGGGAGATTCACGTGTAAGCTTGGCCTTAATAGACGATGCTGCTAGTTATAAAAAGTTTCCCTTTCATTTTGAAGTGATTTTAACTTATGCTATTGATGGGAACAAGGTAGATATTAAATTTTATTTGAAAAATAATTCACATAAGGATATGCCATTTTCAGTAAAATTTACAGTATCTCTTTTTGATGATTGGTCTATCAAAGCTAATGCAAATGAAGTTGAAGTGGTTAAAAATAAGTCTAAATTGGCCTTTTCTTCAACGGATTTTATTATTACTAAAGAAAATAACGAAGTGACTGCAGTACGCAGCAATTCAATTCTCACTAGTGATAGCGATGAGAATTTAGTGTTAACCTTAACCTTGAGTTAAACATTGTAATATTTTTAATAAGGTGTGTAACAAACCGACAGCGGCTTGTTTTTTTGCTATAATGTACTCATTGTAATTAAATTTTGGGTAATAAAAAGTTATGGATCACAACGATAATCATCCGAGTCAAAGTCGGGTTGAATTACATGAGAGAGATTACCATAAAAAGAGACGTCTTCTGGCCTGGGTGTTAAGTATCACAGCTCTTTTAATTACGGCGATTGGTGTATATTCAGCGTATATTTATTTTCGAACAAAAAATGCTGTCGATGATGCCTATGACAGCAGTAATCGTGTTCAAGTTAAAAATGGTGAGTTTGACGGAAAGAAAAAATTTGCGGTATTGCTGATGGGCACTGATACAGGCGCTCTTGACCGCGAAGAAAAAAATGGTAACACTGACACAATTATTATTGCAGTAGTTAATCCGCAAAAAAAGCGCTATACATTGATGTCTGTACCGCGTGATACAATGGCAGAAATGGTGGGCGCAGATGAATTTCAAGTAAAAAAAATAAATGCAGCCTATCCTATAGGCGGAGCTGCGATGTCAATGGCAAGTGTTTCAAAGTTGGTAAATGTACCTATTAAATATTATGCTCTAGTTAATATGAAAGGTATTATGCGCCTGATCCGTTATGTTGGTGGTATCAATATCAGGCCAACTCTTAGCTTTGAATATGGTGGCTATATTTTTAAGAAAAACCAGTTGACTCATATGGGTGGTGGTGGTGCTTTAGCTTATGCGCGCATGCGCTATGACGATCCGGCAGGCGATTATGGGCGCCAAAAACGTCAACGTCAGGTAATTACAACTATTATTAAAAAAGCAGTATCGCTGAACACTCTTACTAAACTAGATTCAGTCCTAGAATCAATCTCTGGCAGCGTTAAAACCAACTTACCCTTTGATGCACTAAGACAGATTGTTTTTAATTACCAAGATGCAACTAAGAACGTCAAAAATGATTACCTTCATGGTCACAATGCTACGATAAATGGTGCTTCTTACCAAGTGCAATCTACTAGAGAACTGCAACGCGTTTCCGACTATTTACGTGCTGAATTAGGGTTACCTTTGACCACGGTTAACAATAATGAAACTTATCAAAATAAGCGTAATAAAATTGCGGGCTTTGATTTTAAAAATCCTGATAGTCAAGATTACCAGATTTATGATGATTATCAAAACCAAAATTCTCAGGGAGAAGGTGACTATTAATAATGCGTTTGTGGTCGATCATAATTGGTTATGCGTTTGGCTGCTTATTGGCTGCGGTACTAGTTTGTCGTTTTGCTTTGAACCAAGATCCTACCCAAGTAGGTTCTGGCAATCCTGGAACGGCAAATGTGGGAGCCGTGTTTGGAAAAAAATGGGGCATAATCACTTGTTTAGGTGATATTCTAAAAACACTTATTTGTCTTTTAATTGTGCATCATATTTTTTCAAGCAAAATTGCTCTGGTATATGCTGGCTTAGGCTTAATGCTGGGCCATTGCTTTCCTTTTTGGGAGCATTTTAAAGGCGGCAAGGGCGTAACAGTAGCTGTTTTAGTAGCTGCCGTTTATGACACAAGAACAGCTGCAATTACATTATTAGTTGCCCTGTTTCTTTTAATAACATTACAAAATTTGACGGTTCCTCCGATAATTTTTATAATATTGTTCAGTTTATATGAACTAATAAAGATCAAAGAAGCCGGATTAGTATTATTGCTGATGACGTCGATTATGATTTTCAAATTCAGATCTGATCTACGTGACTTTTTTACTGGCAACGGCAAAAAAGTTGATGTTTTATACACAATTAAAAAGAAATTGGGTATTAAACGCGATAATTAATAGCAACATTTTTAGTGAGGAATATAACTAGAAATATGAGTAAAAACAAAAAATCTTTAAAAGCTATTCAGATAATTTGCTTATTAGTGGCAACTCTATTCATGCTCGTGCAAATGTTCAGTTTGAAAGGTATTGCTGCTAGGGCACACTATTCATTTGTCCGTTTTATGCCTAATATGTTGCATAATGCGACGTTAATGTTGGTACCCATGGTCTTTGGGGCTATTTACAGCAAGAAAAAAGAGAGTGTTAGTGAAAGTTTCAAATATTGGTTGTTAGCCAGTGTAACTTTGATTGTTTATTACATCTTTTTCTTCTTTATAGTTCCTACACGCTTTAATATGTGGCGCGTTTGGGGCATGTTATTCCCGATCATTACCAGTACCTCAGTTTTATTCTCCGGTTTGTTTTTTTGCTTGTTAATTCAACCGTATCTTTTTGATTTACTGCATAAATTAAATATTAAACAAAACCTGCTGGTACTAAGTTTATTAACATTATTAGGCTTTGCCCTAAGTGCTGGTAACCTATCTTTCCAATACTCACTTTATGGCCTATATCTTGTTTTGTTCTTTGCCTGGGGCATGTTTTTAGCTCATATCCACATTAGTAAGAAGATATTAACGCTATCTTTAATCAGCGGTTTTCTCTCCTTCTTCATTGTGGTGATTGGCGTTTCAGGCTTTGATGCGGTTTATTGGTCGCAGATTATTTCAGGTAATGGCGGGGGCGACTGGAACCGGGAATTTCTCAACAACCCTTCTTCGCCGTTTATGTTTTTACTAGTTGTAGCGGCATTTTTATTACTTAAAAAGGTAATTTTAACTTTTACTAAAACGCAAGCCCGCTACTTTATTCCAGTAATTATGATTATGGATGCGCCAATTTCTCCGAGATTTATGAACGCATTCCGCTTTACTGACTCGTCTACTATCAATAAATTGATCATGATAGTGGTTATGTTGGTAATCGTTGTCCTCTGGTATATGGTGCTAAAACGCTATTTATTCCAAATTACGCCATTTGCTAAGATCATTAATTATTTAGATAATGAACCTAATTTAGCCAAAATTTGTGAAAAAATCTGGTCAATTTTTACCAAATTTGTTATTACCAATCGGGTCAACTTACTTACTTGGGCTTGGTTCTATATCTTAAGTTTCGGCTCTTTTCTAATTGAATCAGATAATTTACGAATTCAAATAAGTACAGCTTCAACAATTAATGCGATAGTTTACCTTCTCGGCACTAAATTCTTTGCCATGATTTTGACGACTATCTTTCTTGATGCGTTGTTTTCCGTATTTTACTTTGTAACAACGCGTTACTGGACTTCAAACATTTTAGTAAGTTTGATTGCCATTGGCTGGGCTGTCGCAAATAAAATTAAGCTGCTACTTCGGGGAGAACCTATTTACCCGACTGAAATCAGTGAAATTGTTAACTGGAAAACCCTAATTCCAATGGTTGGCAAGACTACTGTCATTGTGATTTTAGTAGCTATAGTTATTGTAATTGCCCTTGATATTTTCTTGGAATGCAAAGTTCCTATTAAAAAGCGCGGCTCTTGGAAGAGACGTGGAATTTGGGCATTGCTCAGTTTACTATTGTTTGTAACGCCATTACGCTTCAATCATGATGGCGGAGTTATTTATCACATCAACCGTGGTTTTGATAATAAACAAAGATTCCGTAACCCTGAACGAGATATTCAAGTAAATGGGCCTGTTCTTAATTTCTTGAATTATATTGACTTGCAAATTATGGATCAACCCGAGGGTTATTCGGAAAAAAGTATTAAACAGCTCAACACCAAATACGAAAAAGTAGCGGCTAAGATTAATAAGAAACGTAAAAACGATCTTAAGGACCAAACCATTGTCTTTAACTTGAGTGAAAGTTTTGTTGATCCAAATACTTTCCCAACAATCAGGTTTGACCGTGATGTACCAAATCCAGTTAAGTTTATTGAGTCGATGAAGTCACGTTCCACATACGGCAATATGCTGAGTGCCGGTTATGGTGGTGGTACTGCCAACATGGAGTGGGAGACTCTAACCGGTTTGAATATGGGTATGTTCAAGTCTACTTTGACTCCTTATGTTCAAATTGTGCCGAACTATGATTTTTACCCAACAATAGGGATGAACTTCGATTATAAATCTGCTGTCCACCCATTTATTGGTACGTATTACTCAAGACAAGAAGATTATCATAGGTTTAAATTTGATAAGTTTATCTATGTTGGTTCAAAATATAAGGTTATTGACCAAAAGAAATTGGGTAAGAGTGGTTATAACTCTGACTTTACTACCTATGCTAACGGTCTAAAAGAAATCAATTCCCGCGATGGCGGACAGTTTATCAACCTGATTTCAATTCAAAACCACATGCCATATAACAATTGGTATCCAAATAACGAATACATGGGCAAGATTTCGGGAGAGTTATTCAAATCGCCAGCAGTTCGTGATCAAATGGCTACTTACGTTAAGGGAACGCAATACACTGACAAGGCAGTTAAGCAGTTTATCCAGCAAATTGATCAAATTAAGAAACCAATTACTTTAGTCTTTTACGGTGACCACTATCCAAGTATCCTTTCTCAAAGTTATACTGCTAAATACCCGGTACAAATGCACTCAACACGCTACTTTATCTATTCCAACAAATATGCGCGTCAACATGGTGCTAAAAAGAGACTGCCGCGTAAGGCAAATAATTTTGTCAGTTCCAGCGACTTTATCGCTATGATGCTTGAACAGACTGATTCTAAAGTGACGCCTTACCAGGCACTTTTGACTGAGGTACATAAGAGACTGCCAGCAATTACCATTAACTTTAAAGGCGATAAAGGCTTCGAATTAATTGGTCGCAAGGGTCAGGTAATTGAACCAAAATATCTGACTAAAAAGCAGCAAGAAATTTTAGCTGATTATGAGACCGTTCAATACGATATGACGGCTGGTAAAGCTTATGGTTTAAAGATTAAAGGCTTTTACAAGTAACAAATTGATATTGACTTATTAAGAAAAAATGAGTATTATCGTTTATAACAAATTTAAGTAGTATCACGATTCAGAGTTCAGAGAACTAGCGGTTGGTGAGAGCTAGGCAGGTCGTGCATGGCGAAATACGAGTAGGGTGGTTCCCGTATAGACCACAATTAAGGCACTTAGTAATAGTGTAAATGTGGGTGGTACCACGGCTAAAAATAACTAGTCGTCCCTAGATTCATCAATTGAATCTAGGGACTTTTTTGTTGGAGGAAAAAGATGGCAAACTTTGATATTTTAGAAGATTTAAAGTGGCGTGGAGCTATTAACCAGCAGACTGATGAAGCTGGACTGACTAAATATTTGCAAGAACATGATAACTTGGCACTATATTGTGGTACCGATCCTACAGGTGATTCCCTTCATATTGGTCACCTTATTCCCTTCATGATTTTGAAAAGGTTCCAACTTGCGGGCTATCACCCTGTGATTGTTATTGGTGGTGGTACAGGAACAATTGGTGATCCTTCAGGACGCAAATCCGAGCGGGTACTTCTTAGTGCTGAAAAATTGCATGAAAACGAAGTAGCTCTTACCAAGCAAATGGAAAAATTGTTTGGTACTGAAAACTTTGAAATCGTTAATAACGCAGAATGGCTTGATAAATTAAGTCTAATCGAATTTTTACGTGAATATGGTAAACACTTCCAAGTGAACAACATGATTAATAAGGATGTAGTTGCCAGCCGTTTGGAAAATGGTATTTCCTTTACCGAATTTTCTTACCAAATTTTACAGGCTATTGATTTTTACCAATTGAATAAAAACTATGGTGTCCAAATGCAAATTGGTGGTAGTGATCAGTGGGGCAATATTACAGCGGGAATTGACCTAATTCACAAGTTGATGGGTTCAGACAGACAGGCATTTGGTTTAACGATCCCATTAATGTTGAAAGCTGACGGTACCAAGTTTGGTAAATCTGCTGGTGGAGCTGTTTGGCTTGATCCTGAAAAAACCAGCCCTTATGAATTTTATCAATTCTGGATCAATCAAGATGATCGGGATGTAGTTAAATATTTGAAATACTTTACTTTCCTTAGCCATGAAGAAATAGACGATCTGGCAGAGCAAGTCAAATCAGAGCCGTGGAAGCGAACAGCGCAAAAGACACTCGCTAGAGAAGTAACAAAATTTGTTCACGGTGAAGAAGGCTTAAAAGAGGCAGAAATGATTACCGACGCACTGTTTTCCGGTGACATTAAGAATTTGTCGGTCAAGCAAATTGAGGAAGGGTTAAAGAGCGCACCAGCGGCTGAGGCATCGTCTCAGAGCAAAAATATTGTGGACTTTTTAGTTGATACCCAAATCGAATCTTCCAAGCGTCAAGCTCGTGAAGATGTGACTAATGGAGCAATTTATGTGAACGGAGACCGTGAGCAGTCGGTAGATTTTGAAGTTGATCCTGCTAAGGCATTTGATGGTAAATATGTCATTATTAGAAAAGGTAAAAGAAAATATACTTTAGTTACAATTAAAGATTAGTTTAAAAGAGGCAGTTACTATTTTCGCAACTGCCCTTTTTTAACTTCAATTAAGAGAGTATAATAAGAAACACATCATTTTTTAATTTAGGAGGGAAAAATGCGTGCACGGGTAATACTTTATAATCCAGAACATAAAGCATTTTTATTGATCCACAGGTTTAAAAATGGGCGTGATTACTGGGTGGTTCCAGGTGGTGGCGCAGAAGAAAATGAAACTCCGGTGGCTACTGCAATCAGGGAAATAGGAGAGGAATTGGATCTTCAATTAAAGCCAGCTGCTCTAACGCATTTTTTTACAAGTGAAGCAAACGAAGAATTCTTTTACACTGAAATACCGTACATAGTCGCACCTGCAATCAGCGGCGAAGAAAAGGAACGCTCAAGTAAGTCTAACGTTTATCAGCCAGAATGGGTGGCAAGTGCTGATTTAACTCAAATTAATTTAATGCCACCTGAAATTGCCGCTAAAATAATAACGGCAATTTGACAAAGAAGTGCTAAAACTTCATACTTTTCTGATATTAAAGCACTTTAAATTATCTTGATAGGAGAGTAAAAAATGGCTCGAAGTGATATTTTAGTAACGACTACCGAAAATATACCAGGTAAAAAATATGAAATTATTGGTGAGGTATTTGGTTTAACTACGCAGTCCAAAAATTTTGTTAAAGATTTTGGCGCAGGTCTCAAGTCAATGGTTGGTGGGGAAATTCGGAGTTATACCAAAATGCTTGAAGATTCACGCAGTCAGGCATTGGAAAGGTTACGGCAAAGTGCTGCAGATGTAGGTGCAGACGCAATCGTAATGATGCGTTTTGACTCAGGCTCGATTGGTGGCGACATGCAATCCGTTGTTGCTTATGGTACAGCTGTGAGATTTATTGCAGATAATGACTAGATATAGTATTATTTGAAGTATTCACTTCACGAGAGTGAATACTTTTTTGTTGAGTTTGATTTTGCCACTTTAGCTCAGGAGGTAGAGCACCGCCGTGGTAAGGAGGAGGTCCTCAGTTCAAATCTGGGAAGTGGCTTAATTTTTAATAACCTTAATTTATCAAATTATGATTTAGATAAGTGAAGGTTATTTTTTATTAATAATAATTGCTTTATCCAAAACTATTTAGGTCCTTCACTAAGTTGTAAAAAATTTTAGTAGAATTAAAGCCAGCAATGCTTTTGATGAACAATGCGTTAGGCAAAGTACAAATAAATGTGATTAATTGCTTTTTTATATTGCTTAAATTGCTAGTTAATTATATAACTAATAGTGTTAGGTATGTAATCTAATATAGGAAAAATTAAGTTATATCTTAAAGTAAGGAAGTTTATCTGCTATGAAGAAGATCAAATCAATCAAGAAACTGTTAATTGTGGGAGTGATGCTGTCCGTAGGCTCTGCTGCGCTAGTTGGCTTGAATTCTCAACCAGTTGCTGCCAAGCCGCTACCGCCTTTACCAGTTGCAACGACCAAGGATTTTAACAAGTTACAGAAGCTCTCTAAAAAACCTGGTGCTCATTATATTAAAGCAAGAAAGTGGTATGCCAGCTTTGTTCCTGGCGATAATGTTGAAGCATATCGCTATCTTAAATCACATAAAAGGACAGGAACTAAGTCTGACCCAGGAGTTGATGACTGGGATATTTTTGTAGGTGCCGGAACAATTGCTGGTAAACGTTATTTCATCAGCAATATTGAAAACAGAGATGGAAAAACAAAGTACATGATTCCAGCAGAGTATTGTCATGTGCCTTATGGCTACAAGTTTAAAAAAGGTCATGCTACAGTACATGATTATCTTGGTTCTTTGGCAAACGCCTGGAATGGTTACACAGAATTAGATAATGAATATGGTCGCGCATTTACCGAAGAAAATGTCATTTATAGTAATAAAGAAGATGCCACCTTTACTGTTACCCTCAAAGAAGATGGGCAGACACGTGGTAAGTATAAGGGCTTCTGGATTGGGCTTACGCCAATAAAATTTAGAGTTGACGGCACTGATACCTACGAAAATTATTATCCGCTATACAACTACGTGCCAAATGGTGAATTAGTTGTGAGTTATATTAAGACCGAAGATTTGAGTCAATTTAAACGGGCAACAGTTAAATATGATCACATTGGCACAATTACTAAGAGCCATAAATTTAAACCGGCTCATAAAAAGTTAGATATGTAGTTAATTTTAGTAAGAACTTTATCAAGAACAGAAGGAAAAAGCCATGAACGAGAAAATAGTCATAAAAAAGGACTTAGACGAAAAATCAATTGGTTTAAAAAATTTTTTGTTACAGCCATATGATGGTTTCGGTAGTGAAAATGAAGATTTTGCAGCAATCATATATGTTAAGGGTGGCTGCAGTAATGGAAATAGTGAAGCTAAAAGTGATGATAAATCTGCTTGGATGTATTATATTAAAACACCTGATAAGCAATATGAAGACCATTCCAATACCGAGTTAAAAGGATTTTCACAAAATAGAATGACTTTAGAAGCTATTATTCAAGCAATGACTGGATTAATTAATTTACAAATAGATAGACATAAATTACTTTTTGTTACTGATTACAATGATCTGTTTGGTGGTATTACAGAATGGGGTAAAAGTTGGCAGGAAAATAGATGGACAAGATCAAAAAATAAAAAAATCATAGATCTAGACGAGTGGTTAATTATTTTTCATGCAGTTGAAGATTATTTCTCAGGGAGTAAAGTGTTGTTTTATTCCAAATCAACTCCTGAATTCAGTGAAGGTATGAATCAGGTAACAGAGTTTGTGAATAGCCAAACTGGATATAAAACATCACATTAATGTAGCATTCTACTATTATTTATACCAAGCTTTGTTAGTGCATTTTGACTAATATGAAAGAAAGTTTGGTCAAATTAACAAAAAGGGATAGACTATTAAGCAAGTACTATTGATTACTATACTTTAGGTCTATCTTTTTTGTAGTCAAAAAAACAAAAATAGTTGCTTTAAATCAACTCTAAAGCAGGAATAATATGGTGGCATTCTAAAAAGTTAAAACTAGTGAGATATTTTAAAAGCAATGAGCATAAGAAAATTGTAATATAAACTTCTTTATTGCTAGTTTTAATAAAAATAATTTATTGATTGGGAAGGAAATTAATTTGGATTTAACTAAAGTTACTGAATTTGTCAAAAAGCAGCTGCAAGATGAAAAAACCGGTCATGATTTTTATCATGGTCAACGGGTAGCACATTTGGCCAGCAAGATGTATTTGCAGGACAATCCCGATGCACATACAGATAGCCGCATGGTCGCTATTATTCAAGCTGCAGGATATTTGCATGACACTATTGACGAAAAAATTTGTGCGAACCCTGACCAAGTTTTAGCTGATATTAAAGAATTGCTTCCCCAAGCAGGTTTTACCTCGTTAGAAACTAAAGATATTTTATTTACTATGCAACATATGTCGTTTTCCGCTAATATCGAGCACCACTATCAGTTACCAGTATCTGGAGAATACGTGCAAGATGCTGACCGCATTGAGAGTTTGGGTGCAATTGGTATTGCTCGTGCTTTTACTTACGGCGGCGCTCATGGCAATGTGATCTATGATCCGAAAATTAAACCACAGAAGCTTGTAAGTCACGATCAGTACCGTGAACACACAGAAACAACAATTAACCATTTCTACGAAAAATTATTTCATTTGGCTGACTTAATGAATACTGCTAGTGGAAAAAAAGAAGCACAAAAAAGAACAGAATTTATGCGTAATTATGTGACAGAATTTATGGCTGAATGGAATGTTTAAACTGCGTGTAGCCTCATGCAGCTTTTTTGCGTTTTTATAAAAAAGCCAATTGCTGAGAAAATTTAATTTGAGGATTTTCCATTTTTAGCAGCGCTCTTTTACGGTCTAAACCGCCAGCGTAACCGGTTAAAGAGCCATTGCTGCCGATTACCCGATGACAGGGGATAATTAAACTAATGGGGTTATGTTTGATCGCAGCACCGATAGCTCGTGCTTTATTTACTTTATCTTTTTGTCCTTTTTGCACGCGGTCGGATAATTCTTTATAAGTAACCAGTTCACCGTAAGGCACTTTTTGTAATTCTTTAAGTACTTGCTGGGAAAACACTGACACATTGGGCTTAATAGGAACAGTCTGTGGGTCAGGATTTTGACCGGCAAAATATGCAGAAAGCCAATTTAAAGCTAGTTTAATTGGTTTATTAACAGAACTTTTAACGCTGGTTAATTGGTAGTTGGCGCCAAAATATTTTTGATCGTTAAACCATAGTCCTAATAAATAATGCTGGTTGCTTAATAGCGTAATGCTGCCTAATTGAGATTGATAAAGAGTTTTATATAGTGTCATTCTTAATCCTTTATTTTCTTATGCATATAAGAGACTGCTTGTTAAATATGGTTATATACCAAAAGTCGATTTTCGTAAATTAGCTATATCATATTGTACTGATAGTTGCGCTCAATTACTATATAATAATTTTAGGTTTACACGATTATTGTCTGTATGATTAATTTAAAAGGAAAAATAAAAATTGGGTTATAAAATTTTTGTATCTTATAAATATCAGGATCATGATGTTGCCAAACTAGAAGGCGGTAAAAATCAGACCCCCAGAGATTATGTTGATTATTTGCAAAAAATTAGTTTCAGCGGGGATGACGTAAATAAAGCAGAAATTGCCAATGAAGATTACAGTGGACTCACAGATGAAGCTATCAGAAAATGTTTAGCAAAAAAGATTTGGGATTCGTCAATTACGTTGGTTTTGATTTCTCCCAATATGGTTAATCTTGCGCAGGCAGAAAAAAACCAGTGGATACCGTGGGAGATTGCTCAGTCACTAAAAACGCGGACAAAAATAGCTAAAAGGACTTTGCCTAACGCCATTATCGCAGTTGTACTACCTAATGTTTCCGGTAAATATAATTACTTTGTTAACTATTGGAAATATATTGACCAAAATAACCAGCAACACCTAGTACGCAACATATCAGTTAATCGGACTTTCAAAATCATTGCTCGGAATATGTTTAATCTCAAAGAACCAATGGTCGACTTTGTATCAGGTAAAAAAGTCTATCACGGAAATAGTAGTTATATAACTGTGGTCGAGTGGAATAAATTTATTAAAAATATGGATTATTATTTTAAAAAAGCAATTGCTATCAGAAATAGCATTGCAGATTATAATCTCTCAGAAAAATTAGATTAACAATGGATTAAAACATTTCTATACGAAAATTTTTGGATTTTTTCTTTGTTGTATACAAAAAAGAATAACATGTAGTTTACATTCATTTTCATGAAAAATGAGAACGTTGATAGATCAACACTCCATATTGTAGCCCATCTTTGACATAGCCACTAAATATGGTATGTTATTACTGTTGATATTTACAGGAGGTCAAAATATGAAGTCAAAAATCAAAAAAATCTTTTCCATTAGTCTAGCGGCAGTTGCAGCTGGTCTGGCACTGACAGCATGTGCAGGAAAAAAACAAGGTGGCAGCAATAATTCAAGTAATAGTGCCAAGCACTCAATTGCTTTAATTACTGATACCGCGGGTGTTAACGATAATTCTTTTAATCAGTCTGCTTGGGAAGGCTTTAAGGAATATGGCAAAGATCATCATCTTAATCGCGGGCGTAATGGTTACCAGTACTTTCAATCTGGTAGCGCAGCAGATTTTGAGCCCAATTTTGATCAGGCAAGTAAAGCCGGTTACCAAACGATATTTGGCATTGGCTATAGCTTAAAAGATGCTGTTAAAGCAGCGGCTAAAAAGAATCCGAAAAAGAACTACGTCATTGTTGATGAAGTAATTAAGGGGCAAAAGAATGTGGCCTCAGCTAATTTCAAGAGTGAGCAAGCTTCTTATTTGGCAGGTGTAGTTGCAGCAACGGAAACAAAGACTAACGTCATTGGTTTCATTGGTGGCGCTCACGGCAATATTATTGACTTGTTTGATGCCGGTTTTACTAAAGGCGTTCATGACCAAGCTAAAAAATTGCATAAAAAGATTACGCTGTTAAATCAATATGTAGGTGATTTCAAGAGTGCCGATAAAGAGAAGGCAATTGCGCAGTCGATGTATGCCAAAAAGGCAGATATTATCTTCCATGCTTCTGGTTTAGCTGGTAATGGTCTGTTCCAAGAGGCTAAGTCAATTAATCAGACAAGAACAGCTGCCAAAAAGGTTTGGGCTATTGGGGTTGATTCTGACCAATCTCATTTAGGCAACTACAAGGCTAAAGACGGTAAAAAAGATAACTTTGTTTTGACTTCAGTTATCACTGGTGTAAATGTAGCAACACGGGACATTTCTAATCGTGCATATAACGGAAAATTCCCTGGTGGTCAACAGTTAGTTTACGGTTTGAAAACTAATGGTGTTTCCATCAAACGCGGACAAATTAGTGAAAAAGCATGGCAATATTCGCGTCAGGCACGCACTGAAATTATTAAGGGTAATATCAAAGTCCCACTCCATCCAAGTAAATAGTTCGCAATATGCCAACATTTTTACCTATAAACAACCACAAAAAAATATATCTTGAATTAATACGTATTTTATTATAATATTGGTATTGAAAAGTTCGTATTTTGTGGAGGGTGATATCATGGGTAAGAAATTTACGAAATTTTTGTCATTAGGAATAATGGTGGCTTCGTTCACTTTGCTTTTGAATGCTTGTTCGGGAAAAAAACAGGGAACAGGCAATCAAAATAAGAAGGATAGCATTGCTTTAATTACAGATAGTAATGGTATTAACGATCAATCTTTCAACCAAAATGCTTGGGCTGGATTCAAGGATTACGGTAAAGAACATAACCTTAAGCAAGGCAAAGGCTATCAATATTTTCAATCAAGCAGTGCAGCTGACTACACGCCTAACTTTAATCAAGCTGCCAAATCTGGTTACCAAACTATTTTTGGTATCGGTTATATGTTAAAAGATTCAGTTAAGGCTGCTGCTAAGAAAAATCCTAAGAAAAATTTTGTAATCGTTGACGATGTAGTACCTGGTCAAAAAAATGTAGCATCTGTTACTTTCAAGAGCAATGAATCATCTTATCTGGGTGGTGTAGCTGCTGCTTATTCAACCAAAACTAATAAAGTTGGTTTCATTGGTGGAGCTAAATCAGCTGTCATTGATACTTTTGAAGCAGGTTTCAAACAAGGCGTAAAAGATGCTGCTAAAGCTCAACATAAAAAAATAACTGTCAGCATCCAATATATCGGTAACTTTACTTCAACTGATAAGGCAAAGTCGATCGCGCAATCAATGTATGCCGACAAATGTGATGTAATATTCCAAGCTGCCGGAAATGCGGGTAACGGTGTTTTCCAAGAAGCTAAAGCACTTAATCAAACTAAACCGGAAAGTAAGAAAGTTTGGGTAATTGGAGCTGACGTAGACCAGACAAACTTAGGCAACTATAAATCCAAGGATGGTAAAAAGGCTAACTTTACTTTAACTTCTGTTCTAAAGGGTTTAAACGTAGTGACCAAATCTTTAGCTGATGATGCTGCTGATGGCAAATTCCCCGGAGGGAAACATCTTGTCTATTCATTAAAGGACAACGGTGTTTCGATTATGAAGGGTAATCTTACATCAAAAGCTTGGCTTGCAGTAGAAAAAGCCAAGCAGCAAGTAGTTTCAGGGAAAATAAAAGTAGCGCAGAAATAAAGTAAATTATTGATTAAAACTCTTTGTGTATTCTTATGCAAAGAGTTTTTTACAAAAAAGGAAATTAACATAAAATGGAAAATATGACGAACGTAATAGAAATGCGCCATATTGTTAAGGATTTTAATGGTTTTAAAGCCAATAACGATATTAATCTGACTTTGAAAAAGGGTGAGATTTTGGCTTTATTAGGGGAAAATGGTGCAGGTAAGTCAACTTTAATGAGTATTTTATCTGGCTTAATGACCCCAACTTCAGGTTCTATTTTGGTTCGCGGACAAAAAGTTAACATTAAAAATCCAACTGTCGCAAAAGATTTGGGTATAGGCATGGTTCACCAACATTTTATGTTGATGGAATCTTTTACCGTATTAGAAAATATTATTTTGGGTCACGAAACAACTAAGGGTCCCAAATTAGATTTAAAAAAGGCACAGCAGCAGATTAAAGCTTTATCTGAACGCTATAACTTAAATGTTGATCCTCAGAAAAAAATAAGTGAAATTACTGTGGCACAACAACAGAGAGTGGAAATACTTAAAGTTTTGTATCGTGGTGCCGATATTATGATTTTTGATGAACCCACTGCGGTTTTAACTCCACAAGAAATTACTGAATTTATTCAAATTTTGCACGAGCTAGCTAAAGAGGGCAAATCGATTATTTTAATTACTCATAAATTGGAAGAAATTGAGCGTTCAGCTGACCGTGTGACTGTTATTCGGGCTGGTCGCAGCGTAGGGACTTTTGATGTCGCTAACGTTGATAATAACCGGTTGGCAGAATTGATGGTTGGTCGCCACGTTAACATGGAGCTTAATAAACCAACTGAAAAAGTTGGTAAGACAATGTTGCAAGTTGAAAATTTACAAGTTAAAAACAAACAAAACGTTGCTGTAATTAAGGGAATGTCCTTTGATTTACATGCTGGTGAGATTTTGGGAGTTGCCGGTATTGACGGCAACGGTCAAGATGAACTGGCGAGGGTGTTAACGGGCTTGCAGCATGTTCATTCTGGCAAAATTATCATCGACGGTGAAGATATGACCAACCGTAAAGTGCGTCAAATTACTGAAAAGGGCGTGTCATATATTCCTGCTGACAGGCAAAAATATGGCTTAATTTTACCTTTTTCTGTTTCTGATAATTTGGCGTTACAAACTTACTATCAAAAACCATTTTCACACCACAATGTCATGCATTATGATGTCATTCATGAACATGCTCAAAAGTTAATTAAGCAATTTGATATTAGAACGACAAGTGAAAGAGTGCCCGTCAGTGATTTATCCGGTGGTAATCAACAAAAAGTGATCATTGCCCGTGAACTAAGCCGCAACAGCAATTTAATTATTGCTTTTCAACCGACACGCGGACTTGATGTTGGTGCTATTGAATACATTCATAATCAACTTCTAAATGAACGAGCTCAGGGTAAAGCAATTTTGCTAATATCGTATGAACTTGATGAGATTATGCAGTTGTCCGATCGCATTATTGTACTTCACGATGGCAGTATTTCTGGCGAAGTCAGGCCAGAAAACACCAGTGATGAGGAGTTAGGTTTATTAATGACTGGCGTTAAGAAAGAAGGCAGCGCACTTGCTTAAAGTAACACTAAAAACTAAGAAAATCCTAGTCCCAATTGTTTCCATTTTGGCAGGCTTTATTGTTGGTGCTGTCATCATGCTGATTTGGAGCTATAATCCGTTTCAAGCTTATGCTTCAATGTTTTCTAGTGCATTAGGTAACATGAACGGTATTGGTGAAACCATTCGTGAAGCTACGCCACTGATTTTTACCGCTATCGGCTTTGCTATTGCTTCAACTGCCGGCTTTTTCAATATTGGTTTACCCGGTCAAGCTCAAGCTGGTTGGCTATCTTCCATTTGGGTAGTTCTTGCCAACCCGCACATGCCTAAAGTAATTTTGCTTCCGCTAGCTGTGTTTACTGGTATTCTTGCCGGTGCGCTTGTTGCCGGTGTAGCCGGCTGGTTGCGCGCTCAATTTGGTACCAACGAAGTAATTACAACAATAATGATCAACTATATTGTGCTATATTCTTGCCAGTACTTAATGCAGCAAGTTATGCCGGGTCAATTAAGGGTTGACACTGATACTACTAAAACAATTGCTGCTAATGGCAGCTTAAAAATTGATTGGCTCAGTTCAATGTTTGGTGATTCGCGGATTAATGCTGGAATTTTTATTGCTCTGGTTGCCGTCTTTTTATACTGGTATTTAATGAGGAAAACTACTACTGGTTTTGAAATTCGTTCGGTTGGTACGAACGCTGCAGCCAGTCGCTATGCTGGTATGTCTGCTAAAAAGAATATCATGCTGTCTATGTTATTATCTGGCGGTTTTGCCGGCCTAGGTGGTGTTGTGCAAGGCCTTGGTACTTATCAAAACTACTTTACCCAAACAACTAGTCTGGATATTGGCTGGGACGGTTTGTCTGTAGCTCTTCTTGGCGGGGGCACGGCTGTTGGTATTCTTTTAGCATCTTTACTATTTTCTATTTTAAAAATTGGTGGCTTAGGGATGCAGACCATTGCCGGTATTCCTTATGAGATTGTTTCAATAGTAATTGCTGCTATTATTTTCTTCGTTGCAATTCAGTATGTCATTGGTCTCTTATTTAAAACCAAAAAGGCTAAAGCAATTCAAGAACAAACTGAGGGCACAGAAAAAAAGTCGGAAAATGTGGTGATGAGTTCCACTAAGGCTCAAGGAGGACAAAATTAATGAATTTAGTTTCAATTTTAGCGCTAATTGTGTCATCAACTTTTGTGTATTCAGCACCACTGATCTTTACAGCTTTAGGCGGAGTTTATAGCGAAAACTCGGGGATTACCAACATTGGTCTTGAAGGAATAATGACAATGGGTGCTTTTTCCGCTATTGTGTTTAACCTGACATTTGCTTCTACTTTTGGTAAGGCAACTCCTTGGCTTGGTCTTTTTGTCGGCGGTATTGTAGGTTTGCTCTTTTCATTGCTGCACGCGGTTGCTACCATTAATTTTCATGCTGATCACATTATCAGCGGAACAGTGCTTAACCTCATGGCACCACCACTGGGAGTGTTTTTAATCAAAGCAATTTATGATAAGGGGCAAACTGAAAATATTACTCAAAGTTTCGGTTACTTTAGCTTTCCTGGCTTGGCTAATATCCCTGTCATTGGTCCTATCTTCTTTCAAAATACTTCAGCGCCTGCGTGGTTGGCAATAATTGTGTCAATTTTGTTATGGTGGATTTTATATAAAACCCGCTTTGGGTTACGCCTGCGCTCTTGTGGTGAAAATCCGCAAGCCGCAGATACTTTAGGAATTAATGTTTATGGTATGCGCTATGCCGGCGTGTTAATATCCGGCTTTTTAGGTGGAATAGGCGGTGCAGTATTTGCAGAAGCAATTTCAGGCAACTTTTCAGTTTCTACTATCGTCGGGCAAGGTTTTATGGCGCTAGCCGCTATGATTTTTGGTAAGTGGAATCCATTAGGTGCAATGCTAGCGTCACTCTTCTTTGGCTTTGCTCAAAGCATCAGCATTATTGGCAATCAATTACCATTCTTTAGCCACATCCCTGCTGTTTATATGCAAATTGCCCCTTACGTAATTACCATTTTAGTTTTAGTTCTGTTCTTTGGAAAATCTGTTGCTCCAGCAGCGGATGGTCAAAATTATATTAAGTCGAAATAGGTAGAAAAATGAAAGAAATATATTTTAATCATGACGGTAATATTGATGATTTAGTGTCATATTTGTTACTTTTATTGGCTCCAGACATTAAATTAATTGGGGTCAGTGCAATTGATGCTGACGGTTATGTTGATCCTGCTGTTGAAGTATGCCGTAAAATGACGGACAGATTTAACTTACGCGGTGACCAAATAGAAATTGCCAAGTCAAATTCACGGGCTGTAAACCAATTTCCAGAAGAATGGCGTAAAGCTGCTTATTCATTTGATTTTTTACCATTATTAAATCAATCTGGCAAAATGATTACTAAAATGGCAGAAAAGCCTGCCCATTTAGATATGGTCGAAAAAATTATGGCAGCAAGTCAACCTGTAACTTTAGTTATGACTGGGCCGTTAACAGATTTGGCGCGCGCTTTAGAAACCAATCCTAAAATTGCAGATAACATTGAAAAACTGTATTGGATGGGTGGAGCGCTTGATGGACATGGTAATGTTATTCAAGTTAACGCTGATGGTACACAAGACTGGAATACCTTTTGGGATCCATTTGCACTTGAAAGAGTATTGCAATCTAATATTCCAATACAAATTGTAGGTCTTGAAAGCAGTGAAGAACTGCCACTAACAGATGAGATAAGAATGCATTGGGCCAGCTTACGTGAATATCCAGCTGCTGATTTAGTTGCGCAAGGCTATTGCCTTTTAGTCAATCCTCCAACTAAGAGTGTCCAATTATACTTCTGGGACGTTTTAACTATAATTAGTGTCCTTTATCCTGAAGTGATTTTAGAAAGTAAAAAGCACCAAATAAAAGTAATTACGGAAGGATTAGCTGCTGGACGTATGGAAGATGATCCTAATGGTCGGGAAATCACTTTGGTTACTAAAGCTGATAAAAAGCTATTCTTTAAGAAATTTGATGAATTATTACTACGAAGTAAGTAATTAATATTTGTAACAAAAAAGACGAAATTCGTGTTTGAATTTCGTCTTTTTATTAGTTATAGCATAGCTTAAGCAAGTGAGTCCCAAGCTGGTAAGTCTGTAATAGGACCTTCGGCAATAGCTACTTGTTCTGGAGTCAGGTACTTCTTGTGAACAACAACTTCGTAAACATAATCTTTAAACCAGTCGTTGTTCATGACGAAGAAACCTTTGTCTCCGTTCTTTTCACCCCAAGAATTTTCAACTTTCCATTGGCGAACATGACCGCCGTCCTCATCCACGCCGACTAAAGTCATAGCATGAGTTGAGGCACCGGCACCAGTTCTTAAGCGGTCTGCCTTAGACATCTTAAGGTCTACGCCAAAGAGGTCGCTTAATTGATAGAGGTCACTGTCAAGATAACCCTTTTTACGATCGCTTTGTTCACCAACATCATTACCAAACCAAACAGCCTCACCATCTTTTAATTGGTTAACAGCTGCAGTTTCCAAGTATTCCATCGGCACATTCAAGAATTTAATACGATAAGAGCCTTCAACGTTATCTTCAAATGGCAGACCATATAACTTATCATATTCATGATCCGGTGCATTAGACAATACAACGTAATCATTGAAGTCAACATCGCCCATGTATTTGTGCAAAAATTCCAGTGGGGTTAAATCTTTATCCAAATGATATTTTTTATCATCATCACGGTATTCCAAATCAAATTTCTTAGGTGGTTCACCGACTGCAATTGCTGTCATTTGGTAAACTTCACTTAGGAATTGTTTACGGGTTTTCTCGACTTCATCGTCTTTACCATCTTGCTTTAATTTACGTAGGACTAGTGCATCTTTTTTGAGCTTATCACCCAAAGCCTTGGCAAAGCCCATAGTATTATTGGCGTTAAAGCTTTCAGGCATAGCATAAGAAGGCACAACGCCATATTTTTCAATCAAAGCGGCTCCCATGTGGAATTGACCACCATCTTCACCGGCACCGTCTAAATGAGCTTTAACGGTGCGTGAATCAAGCGGCTCATCGGCAGTAGCCAAAATATTGTCATAAAAAATATTTGCGCGCTCGATTTTATCCCAGAAAAAGTTGTAGCTTTGTGAGAAAGTAAAGTTCTTACAGTGATATTTTTTGCCAAAATTGTGGCGTAAGATGTTTAAAGTAGCAAATTCCCAGCAACGACCTGATTGGCGTTGATTAGTAACATTTTCCGTGTCAAGTTCGGTTGAAAATACACGGGTCAATTCACTTTGAACGCGATCATTGTAAGCAGCTGTTAAAACACCACTTTTTTGAGCAGCTCGAGCAACAACCTGATTTTGCGGATTTTTATTAAAGTTTTCCGCAAACTTTTCCAGTTCTTGGACAGTTAGTTTATGAGCCATAAAATATATTCTCCTTTTTTAATCTATTTTTAAATTACTTTATATTTTAAGCTAAAAGAAAAGCGAGTTCAATAGCTGAACCCACTTTGACTTTATAATCCTAAAACTTGTTTCTTTTTAACCGAAAATTCTTCTTCAGTTAATATTCCTTCATCAACTAACTCTTTTAATTGCTTTAACGCTGCAATCATATCTTGAGTATTTTCTGGTGCATTTTGTGCTGGAGCACTTTGAATACTTTATTGGTAATTCTGCGACATGCTTTTAATAGCATCTGCTAAAATTGGTGCAGCAGTTTTATCTAAATCGTTAAGAAAAATATTTGTTGCGCCATTGGTTATTTGAATTTAGCAGTTAATAATCTTGAGAATGAAAAAGATTAAAAGGTGAGGTGGTCTCTGCTCTAGTGGACTGCGTATTAGTAATAATCGAACTGCAAGAATAACTATGTTAAAATTATTATTGATATTCTTAGATTAAAACTATTTAAAGTAATTGGAAACAAAATAAGCCAACCAGAACTTAATCTGGTTGGCTTATTTTATTGTTTCTGAAAATTTTTATTTTAAAAACAGTTCAGATGAATTTAAATAGACTTTCTCTTATATCAATGAGTTAATATATTTTGATGATTTGAAGACAATTAGTCAATTTGAATTGAGTTATCACTTGCGCCAGCTTGTTGCTTTGGCAGGGTAATAGTCAATACACCGTTGTCGTATTTGGCGTGAATGTCACTTGCAACCACGTTTGGCAATCTGAAGCTACGTGAAATATGACCTTCGCTTCTCTCACGGTGAATTATGCTGTTGTCCTTAGACATATCCTTGAATGATTTTCTTGAGCCCGATACACTCAAAATACCATTATTATAATTAAGGTGGATCTTGTCTTTATCCATTCCCGGCATATCAACTTTAATTACATATTCTTTGTCGTTTTCAACAACATCTGATTGCATTAATTTTGCTACTTCGTTATCGTCAAAAAATTTTCTTGGAAGATCAAACCAATCGTTCATCGCATCGAATAAATCATTGTGCCGATTCATCATATCATTTGCCATAGTAAAAAACTTCCTTTCAAAATTTATATATTTGTATCAGAAGACTTTCATTTCTTCCTGACACTTATTATTATAGTATGCAGATTTTTAAAATGGAAATAATTAGCACTCTTATTTTATGAGTGCTAAAAATTAAATAAAAAAGCTAATATTACAGTGCTTTAAGCATGTGGATAATTTTAGCAGCAAAAATATAGGAGAAAAATATTTTGGTTTATTATCAAAAAATGACACCACAGGGCTATCAAAAAATTAAAGATGAAATTGCTGATTTGAAAAAGGACCGACCTCGAAGAATTAAAATTTTGCAGGAAGCACGCTCACTAGGCGACTTATCGGAAAATACTGAGTATACGGAAGCAAAACGTGATTTAGGCCACCTTCAAAGTCGCCTGCGTTATCTGGAAAAGCAATTGAAATATGCCGAAATCATTGAAAAAAAGGCTGATGGCAAAGTAGATTTGGGCAAGACAGTCACACTAAAATTTGCTGATGACCCAGAAACTGAAACATATCAAATTGTCGGTCGTATGGAAGCTGATATTGCTGCTGGAAAAGTTGCGTTTGATTCGCCGTTAGGGCAGGCAATCATGAAAAAAGAAGTTGGTAAAACCGTCAGTGTTGCTGCACCGGCTGGTGAATATCAAGTTACTATTGAAAAAATTGACTAATTTTTCGCTTGATCATTCGAACTTGTGTTTGTATAATTTATTTTAGCGAACACGAGTTTGCAATAGGAAGTGAAAGCAATGTATGATTATCGGTATGAGCCGCACCGTTTGATTTTCATGATTGATAACAAGTCGTTCTTTGCCAGCTGTGAGGCCCTGCAATTAGGACTAAACCCGATGAAGGCTGTATTAGCGGTTGTCTCGCATCAGCCACATACAAAATATGGCTCGGGGCTAATCATGGCGGCCTCACCTTTAGCGAAGAAAAAGTATGGATTGACTAACGTCATGAGAGTGCGGGATCTACCCACTAAAAAAGAAGCACCAGATTTAATTTTGGTAGAGCCACATATGAATTTATACATCAAGCGCAGTATGCAGGTATTGGCAATTTTTCAAAAGTATGCTGCTGATGAAGATATCCATGTCTATTCTATTGATGAAAGCATGATTGATATGACTAAATCCTGGCGTTTGTTTGGAGATGACCCTTATCTGGTTGCGCGTAAAATGCAAGTAGAAATTAAAAACAAGATAGGCCTTTATACTACTTGCGGCATTGGAGAGAATCCCCTGCTAGCTAAACTGGCAATGGACATATCAGCCAAGCACCGCTGTTCAATGATTGATTATTGGCATTATATTGATGTGCCAGATACTATTTGGCAAATTAAAGATTTGGAAGAAGTTTGGGGGATTGGCAAAAGAATAGCTCGGCGCTTGCATCACCTACATATTAATAATATGTATGAACTGGCACATACTAATCCGGCAATTTTGAAAAAAGAGTTTGGCGTAATTGGTGAACAGCTATTTGCGATTAGCTGGGGAGTTGATCGCAGCATTATTAGCGAAAAATATTATCCCATAATGAAGAATTATGGCAATTCGCAGATTTTAAACCGTGATTACACAAATCAACGAGAAATTGAAATAGTTTTACGTGAAATTGGCGAACAGGTTGGTGCCAGAATACGTGCTCATCGTTTACAAGCTGGCTGTCTTAGCTTATTTGTTGGCTTTTCTAAGTATGAACAAGATGGTAGTCGCAAGGGCTTTAACGTGCAGCAAAAAATTTGTCCCACTAATGATAATGATTTGTTGGTTGAAGAAATACTGGCACTTTTTCGTAAAAACTGGCGTGGTGAAACAGTACGTGCTTTAGGGGTTAATTGTAGCCGCTTGGCACCAGATAATTGTCAGCAATTAACCTTTTTTGTTCCCGCGACGCAGCAAATTAAAAAGCACACAATAAATATAACTGTTGACAAAATCAGGAAAAAATACGGTTTTACCAGTTTAGTCAAAGCCTCAAGTCTGTCTAAAGGGGCAACGGCGATAAGACGCAGCAGTCTTGTTGGCGGACATAATGGTGGAAATGCTTATGAATGATTTTGATAAAATTGTCCAAGATTTTTTTAAAAACTACCAAGATCGTAAAATGAAAAAGTGGCAAGGCTTCTTTTTAAGCGATCATACTATGGCAATTAATAAAGATAAACAAAAGCGTAGCGTAAAGCATCCTGCTAAAGATACTATGAGTATAGAAGATATAAGCTTGCAGCTACTCAAGGCGTACGGTAATCACCGCATGGTTCACCTGCAGCTTAAGGTTATGAATGACGACAATCAGTTGCCGGCAGATATTGTTGGCTTTGTCAGTGGTTATAGTGAAGACGGCATTATTGTTGCTGGTCAAAAAATTGCTTTGGAGGATATAAATAATATTAGTGTAGATTAATAAATCTGCCTTGATATTTTATCTAGGCTACTTTTTTTGCTATAATATGGAACTTGTAGAGTAAATAATATTATAGAGGTAATTTTTGTGAATACACCAGCATCAAGGCAAGGCAACTTAATACGCTATCTTATTTATTTTATTAGCTATTTAATGGTTGCCGGAGTGATTAAGCTAGTTACTGCTAATTCACCAATTCATATTTGGGATCTAATCTTATTTGCAACTATCTCATTAATGGTTTCATTGTTTTTTATTTATCGCTTTAATAGGGAACAACGTTTTTTTGACCGTAGCTTTGCGGGTTCTTGGCTTAGCAACTTTGGCTTAATTATTAGCCTGACTGTTGTGGTAACTGCATTGCGAATTAGTGTTTCATGGCTCCAATCTTATGGCAGGCTTAAACTATATAATTTTCAAATTGTCTATTTACACCATGAAGGAGTAGCGACTTACTGGTTTTTAGTAGTGGCCATTGGTGTAGTTTTGCCGATATTGCAGCAATTTTTAATCACTGGTTTTTTATTTAACTATGCTTTTAGAAGCAACACTGTTTCAACTGCAATTTTAGGGATACTAACTTCAGGTATCTTATTCAGTCTTCTTAATTGGCAGCATTCATTACCTTTACTACTTATTAATGTGATTTTTGGAGCCCTTTTTGCTTGGTCATACCTTTATACGCAAACTTTATGGATGCCAATTTATTTAGCAGTATTAAATGGCGTTCTCCTAATGATTATGACTTAAGTAATCGAAATTAGAAAAAGTCAGGAAATAATGTTTCCTGGCTTTTTCTAATTTCGATTCAAAAGTTGTTATCACACTGTTAGGTTCTACAAATTGTTTTTTGCAATACAAGTTAACTGTTATTGCATCCTAATGACTGCAGCGTAGATCTTGACTATTTACTTGCACATTTTATACCCAGTTAACAAGAAAAGGTGCAACTACCTTTTAAAAAGATAGCTGTAATAACTTATAATTAAAAGTTAAATTTATTGCTGGTAACTAATAATTCGGCAGCTAAAAAGCAATGACTTTGATGGTCATTGCTTTTTAATTAAGCGGATAGCGTGAATCGAACCCGCATCTTCAGCTTGGGAAGCTAACATTTTACCATTAAACTATACCCGCATTACTCAAACAGTTTACCATGTTTCGTTTTCGAAACCAAGTTTTGTTTTTTAAAATTTTACAAGTAAGCAGCTAAGAGAAGAAAAATTTCCTAAAGTAATATCATTTTTTTAAGAGTTCCAATCTAACTTTGCGTAATAATAAATAGGAGTGAGGAGCTGTTTGAAGTAATTTGGAGCTATTGTTATTACTTTTTAGGTGGTAACATAACAGAATCAAGACTTAACTGGCTGCGATCAACTAAAGATGAAAAGTTCTGAAATAGCCACTGGCGCAGTTCAGCAGCCTCGAGAACTAAAGGCATCCGGTTATGAACTTCAGCGTAAGTCCTATTTGGCTGAGTAGTAACCATTGAAAAATGATCCTTTTGATAAATTCCGGCAATTAGTGTTAATGCACCCTTTGTATTCTTGAAACTGAAGCGTTCATGGTATGTATGACCATTTGCAGCAGAATAAGTATTATGTCCTGATTCAAAAAATTGGCTGGCAACAATAATACAACGAGATTTGGCAAAAGAAGAATCCCACATTGACCGTTTTTCTTCAAAAAAGCGTTCAATTCGCGCATTAAATATGACTTTGTTTTGATCATACGGACTAGGATAACCCCATGATTTGGGCAGTAGCTGCAACTGGTTATCAGCATAAACCAAAACGGGAGCAAGACCTTTAGGAAAAATGTTCTGGTTTTGAGGCAAATTGCTTGCCGGTTCTACTAAAGGCAAATTTAAGTCATTTACTAAGTATTTTTTAATTTCTGCTAAACTTGGCAGTTGAAATTGATTGCACATTTTTTCCTCCGTATTTAATCATTGCATGATTTTTGGTAGAATTAATATAATTATTACATTAAAAAGATTTTAATTATTTAAGGAAGGTAAATTATGATGAAAAAGAAAGTTATCCTTACAGGTGACCGACCAACAGGAAAATTGCACGTGGGACACTATATTGGCTCGTTAAAAAACAGGGTTAAATTGCAAAACTCAGGTGAATATCACCCATTTATCATGATTGCCGACACGCAGGCTTTAACTGATAACGCGCGTAATCCTGAAAAAATTCGCAAAAGTTTAATCCAAGTAGCACTGGACTACTTGGCAGTAGGTATAGATCCTGAAATTTCTACAGTTTTCATTCAATCACAAATACCAGCTTTGTTTGAACTGACAGCCTATTATATGGACTTAGTTACGGTGAGCCGTTTGGAGCGTAATCCGACTGTCAAGGCTGAGATTAAGCAGAAAGGTTTTAATGATTCTATTCCCGTTGGGTTCTTAAATTATCCAGTGTCGCAAGCAGCCGATATCACAGCCTTTAAGGCAACTTTAGTACCAGTTGGAGACGATCAGGAGCCAATGCTAGAACAAGCACGTGAAATTGTGCGGACTTTTAACCGTGTTTATAACCGCAATGTTTTAGTAGAACCCCAAGGCTATTTCCCTGAAAAGGGCGAAGGACGCTTACCCGGCTTAGATGGTAACGCCAAAATGTCCAAATCCTTAAATAATGCTATTTATCTGTCTGATGATGCCAAGACTGTTGAACAAAAAGTAATGTCAATGTATACTGATCCGCAGCACATTCATGTTGAAGATCCAGGCAAAGTGGAAGGCAATACTGTCTTTACCTACCTTGATATTTTTGATCCTGACAAGGATAAGGTAGCGCAATTAAAGGAAGATTACCAAAAAGGCGGTTTGGGTGACGTCAAAATTAAGCGTTACTTAAACACAGTGTTGGAAAAAGAATTGGCACCGATACGTGAGCGTCGTGCTCAATATGAACAGGATACGTCTGCTGTCTATGATATGTTGATTGAGGGCTCTAAAAAGGCAAACGAGGTGGCCAACCAAACCTTACAAGAGGTGCGGGACGCCATCGGTTTGAATTATTTTAAGAGGTAACTAAAATGCGTAAGCGAATTCCTTGGAAGCAGTACTTTATGATGCAGGCTTTGGTCATTGCCCAAAGGTCCACTTGTGATCGGGCTTTAGTCGGCAGTGTTTTAGTGAAAAAGAATCGTATAATCGGAACCGGTTATAATGGTTCTGTTACGGGTCAGCCGCATTGTGATGATGTGGGTCATCAATTAGTTGACGGGCATTGTGTGCGCACCATTCATTCTGAAATGAACTCACTTATTCAGTGTGCGCGTAACGGTGTTTCAACAGATGACACAGAAATTTATGTCACACACTTTCCCTGTTATAATTGTGCTAAGGCATTAGTGCAAGCTGGAATTAAAAAAATCAATTATTATTTTGATTATAATGACAATCCGCTTGCAATCAAACTTTTTAAAGACTGTGGGGTTCCTTATGAACAAATTAACATCGATCGCGAATATGTGGAGCAATTGGCACATAAGCTGGAAGATGCTGAAAACTAAACTAGTTTTTTTTACGGCATTAATTGGTGTTTTTCTAACAACGACTGGTTTTACTAGTCCCAACATTAAAGATAATAGCAATTTGCTTGAACGTGAAACCAGCAAGTTAATTTTAGCAAAAAATGATCGTTATTTTCAGACCAGTGAACAGCCACAAATAATTGTTAAAACGGTAAATCGTGTCGATCATTTAACGCCTGCTAAATTGAATAAGTATAAACGCACCGTTTTTATTGTAGTAGGAACCAAAAACAAAAAACGCAATGTGCAAATTTATTCCAGTAAAGACTTACACAGCGCTTTTAGTGCTGATGTTAGAGGAAATATAATTCGTTCTCAATCCGACAAGTTGCGCAGTACTAATAAAAAAGAATTTAATGAAGGTTTGCGTTTCGTTTTTAGGGCTTGTGCAACTACAATTGACCAGCGTTACCAGTATTCATTAGACAAGTATGATTTGTCCAGCAATGAAAGAGCCCAGCTTACCCATCCGCACAAGGTGGCATTGCCGATTGCATTAGCTCTAGGCCTAGTAGTTGGAGGTTTAATTTATTTCTTTAAAAATAATCTTTACCGAAAAAGGTAAAATAGTTGACTTTTTACTGATTAATGTATTAAACTCACAATGCAAATTGAATAAAAACAAAATAAACTGTTAGGTGAGACTCCTACGTGAACAGATGCTATCGCCCGGAAACATCCAGAGATGCCAACGGGTCAAATAGTTATCGTCGATATAAGGCGAAAACCAGATGGCTAGCAGCAAGGCTTACGTCACGTAGTGTTAAAACTGAACGATGAGTACAATAATACCTGTTGAAAAAGGGTCGCCAAGCGGTTAGCATGGGCGCCCCTTTTTTAGTTTGTTTGATTTTGTTTTGTGAGGAAAAGGAGTGGGGAAAATGCTGAGAAAACCAAATGGTACAGCTGCTAACAAAGATCTGGCCCTAGTCAAGGCAATTGCCAAAGAAAGCAGGTCGGAAACTTTAGCACGGCTGCATGCAAGCAGTAACGGCTTGTCTAGTGAACAGGCTGAAAAAAATAGGGCAGAATATGGCTCAAATACTATCGCCACCAGTAAACATAATTCTAAGTTACGCTTTTTAGCGGAGGCTTTTATTACTCCTTTCACTTTAGTGTTACTTGTTTTAGCTACTCTTTCTTTGTTTACTGATTATATTTTTGTACCAGCGGGAGAAAAGGATTTAACTACTGTTGCTATTATGGTGACAATGGTGCTTATTTCGGGTATTACCAGTTTTGTCCAAAACGTCAGATCGTCAAATGCAGTAGATTCTTTACTTAAGATGGTTTCTGTAACTACGGATATTATTCGTGATGGCAAAGACCAAGAAATTGACACCAGTAAAGTAGTTGTAGGTGATGTGATTCGCCTAGCTGCTGGTGATATGGTGCCGGCTGACATGCGGCTTTTGACGAGTAAGGACCTTTTCTGCTCGTCAAGTTCCTTAAATGGCGAGTCTAATCCGGTAGAAAAAATTGCTACCAGAAAACCCAAGTTAGGGTCTGATAGAGATTATTTAGATTATCCCAACATTTTATACGAAGGGACGACTATCGTTTCAGGTTCTGGTCTCGGAATTGTTTTTGCCACCGGCGAAAGAACAATGTTTGGTAAATTGGCCCATGATATTTCACATAATGATGTGAAAAATACGACATTTGATATCGGTATCAAAAATGTTTCGCAATTATTGATCATCATGACCGCGATTATTGCTCCCTTAGTTTTTATTATTAACGGGATAACTAAAGGCGATTGGATAAATGCGCTAATATTCTCAATTGCTACTGCTGTGGGACTTACGCCGGAAATGCTGCCTGTGATTGTAACAACTAATCTGGTTAAAGGTTCGATTGAGATGTCGAAAAAGGGCACCATTGTTAAAAAGATGAATTCCATTCAAAATTTTGGGTCTGCCGATATCTTGTGTACTGATAAAACTGGTACGTTAACACAAGACAAAGTAGTTCTAGAGCGTCATTATGATTTGAATTTACAAGAAAACCCACGCATTTTGGAATTAGGCTACCTTAACTCTTACTATCAAACAGGGATGAAGAACTTGATAGACAAAGCTATTATTGAGGCTGCGGGGGATGAATTAGACATCAGCGAGATCCAACGTGATTACAATAAGATTGACGAAATTCCCTTTGATTTTTCCAGAAGACGAATGAGCGTAGTGGTAGAAAATTCCGATGAGCAGCATGGTAAGCACTTGTTAGTAACTAAGGGTGCTTCAGAAGAAATGATGGCTGTTGCTACTAAACTGGAAGTTGACGGACAAATTTTGCCGCTGACTCCTGAGCGTAAAGAAAGGGTAATGGCTAAAGTCAACGATATGAACGATGACGGTTTGCGTGTTATTATGCTGGGTTACAAGCGCAACCCTGCTCCTGTTGGTGAGTTTTCAGTCAAAGATGAAAATGATCTGATCTTATGCGGTTATCTGGCTTTTCTTGATCCGCCAAAAGAGAGTGCGAAGGATGCTTTGGCACGGCTTAAATATGATGGCATCAACGTTAAAATTTTAACTGGAGACAATGAAGCTGTTACTAGAACTGTTGGCTTACAAGTCGGACTAAATGTTGACACAGTTTATTCAGGCGCAGACCTTGAAGGTAAAAAGCCTGAAGAACTAGCAAAAATGGTTGAGGAATGCAATATTTTTGTTAAATTGTCGCCAGAAGATAAAACTAAAATTATTAACTTGCTAAAGCAAAATGGTCATACTGTAGGCTATATGGGTGATGGCATCAACGATGCTCCAGCGATGAAAGCGGCCGATGTTTCAATTTCTGTCGACACGGCAGTCGATATTGCCAAAGAATCTGCTGATATTATTCTGCTTCATAAAGATTTAAACGTCTTAGAAGAGGGCGTAAGAATTGGCCGTAAGGTATTTGGTAACACCATGAAGTATATTAAAATTACCCTGTCATCTAATTTTGGTAATATCCTATCAATCATGGTGGCTTCGTCCTTCTTGCCGTTTTTGCCGATGCTGCCTTTGCAGCTCTTAGTCTTAGACCTGCTTTACGGAACCAGCTGCTTGGCACTACCGTTTGACGATATGTCTGATAGGTTTTTGAAAGAGCCAAGAACATGGTCTACTAAAAAATTACCTAAATTTATGTTTTATTTTGGTCCGACATCATCGGTATTTGATATCTTAACCTTTGCTTTGCTTTTCTTTGTAATTTGTCCACAACTTGTAGGTGGAAATTACAATGCAATCAGTGAAACACAAAAGGTTGCTTTCGTAGCTCTATTTCACACAGGTTGGTTTATTGAATCACTGTGGACACAAGAAATGGTCATTCATGCTTTACGTGATCCGCGTCTGCCGTTTATTAAGCAACACGCTGCACCGGGAGTCACGCTGGCAACATTTGGCGCAGGTGTTATTGGTAGCTTAATCCCATTTTCATTTTTGGCACAAAAGTTGGGCTTTGGCAAAATGCCAATCTCATTTATGTGGATAGTTTTTGCTATACTCGTAATGTATATTTTATTGACAACGCTGGTTAAGCATTTCTACCTCAAGGGCGAAAGATTTTTAATTTAGAAAATTGAATTTGATTGCTAAATAACTACAAAAAAGAGGACTCCGAGAGGAATTCCCTTTTTTAGTGATGTAGTATAATATAGTATAATTAAGCGAAAATTAAGGAGAAAATGAATATGGCTGATAAAAAAACTTTTTATATCACAACACCAATCTACTATCCATCTGGCCGATTAACTATCGGTAATGCATATACCACAATCGCAGCTGATGTGATGGCACGTTATAAACGCAGCCAAGGCTACGATACCTTCTTTTTAACTGGTACTGATGAGCACGGATTAAAAATTGAGCAAAAAGCGGAAAAACAGGGGATTAAACCGCAAGAATTTGTAGATAAGATGGTTGTTACTTATAAAAAGTTGTGGAAAAGCCTTGATATTTCTTATGACAAATTTATTCGTACCACTGATCAAGAGCACGTCAAAGGCGTACAAAAAATATTTGAACAACTTTTAAAGCAGGGCGATATCTATCTTGGCGAATATACTGGGTGGTATTCAGTAGAAGATGAGGAATACTTTACCGAATCCCAGCTGGCTGAAGTTTATAAAGATGATGATGGTAATGTGATTGGCGGTAAGGCGCCCTCAGGTCACGACGTCCAACTAGTTAAAGAACCATCATACTTTTTCAAAATGAGTAAGTACGCTGACCGGCTTTACCAATACTATCAAGAACACCCTGACTTTATCTTGCCCCACACACGTGAGAAAGAAATGGTTAATAACTTTATTAAGCCTGGTTTGGAAGACTTGTCTGTTACTAGAACGACAGTTTCTTGGGGTATTCCAGTTCCTAGTGATCCTAAACACGTTGTTTATGTTTGGATTGATGCGTTATCTAACTATATTACAGCACTTGGTTATGGGTCAGATGATGACTCTTTATTTAAAAAGTATTGGCCTGCTGATATTCATTTAGTCGGTAAGGAAATTGTTCGTTTCCACACTATTTATTGGCCTATTATGTTGATGGCTTTGGGACTGCCATTACCTAAGCATGTTATTGGTCACGGCTGGGTATTAATGAAAGACGGTAAAATGTCTAAGTCCAAGGGTAACGCGGTCTACCCTGAATCAATAATCAGCCGCTATGGTGTTGACGCTTTGCGCTATTACTTAATGCGTGCCTTACCATTTGGCTCCGATGGTGTCTTTACACCAGAAGATTTTGTAGAGCGGGTAAATTATGACTTGGCTAATGACTTGGGTAATTTACTTAATAGAACCGTTTCAATGATTAATCAATATCAAGATGGCTTAGTAAAACCAGTAGCACAAGATCAGGATGATTTTGGTAAAGACTTGATGCAGACTGCCCAAACAGTGATTGCCAATTACAAGAAAGAAATGGATACCCTGCACTTTACCCAGGCGATTGAAGATATCTGGAAGTTTATTAACCGTGCAAATAAATATATTGATGAAACAACACCGTGGATACTAAATAAAGAAGGCAAGACTGCGGAATTAGCGCGGGTAATGTCAAACTTGGCAGAAAGTCTGCGCATTATTGCCCTATTAATTGCTCCAATAATGACGAGAACACCGGTTGAAATGTACCGTCAGTTGGGACTTGATTGGCACAATGACGAACTGAAACAACTTGAGTTTGGCGCTTGCGCATGGAACACAAAAGTGGTTGCTGATCCCAAGCCAATCTTCCCACGAGTAAAACCGGAAGAAGAAATTAAATATATTAAGGATGAAATGGCTAAGGCAAAGCCTAAGAAACAAAGTCGCAGTGAACAAGGTGAGGACAAAGAAATCAGCATTTCTGATTTTGATAAAGTTAAGATTAAAGTTGGTAAGATCTTATCTGTTGAACCAGTTCAAGGCTCTAAAAAGTTGCTACAGTTCCAGCTTGATTTTGGCAACGGCGATGAAAGACAGATTTTAAGTGGTATCAGACAATATTATCCGAATGCCAGTGAGCTGCTGGGCAGAAAGGTTCTGGCTGTCACTAATCTTAAGCCGCGTAAAATGTTAGGTCATCTGAGCCAAGGCATGCTGCTTTCCAGTGAAAAACATGGTGAAGTAAAACTGGCTTTGGTCGGTGACGAACATGAAATTGGGGCCCAACTAAGTTAATGGAATTAATTGATAACCATACTCATTTACAAGATGAACCATTTCGTGGCAAAGAAGAATTTTATTTAGATCGTGCTCAGAAGCTTGGTGTGACCAAGGTGATTTGTGCAGGACAAGATCCAGATTTTAATCACAGAGCAATTGATTTAAGTCAGCGCTTTGACCAAGTCTATGCTATGGTTGGCTACTGCCCTGATGTGGCTAAAAATTATGATCAAAAAGCAGAAGATCTTTTAATTGAACAGTTGCAAATGCCCGGTGTAGTGGCTCTGGGCGAAATTGGCTTAGATTACTATTGGTACGAGTCACCTCGCGCTATCCAAAAAGAAGTTTTTGCCAGACAGGTTGAAGTGGCTCATGAACTAAAAAAGCCGGTAGATATTCATACCAGGGATGCTTTTGGAGACTGTTATGCTATTTTAAAAAATAGCAACTTAGAATATGGTGCCGTTTTACACAGTTTTAATGGGGACGTTTCCTGGTTGAATAAATTTTTAGCTCTAAATGTCTACTTTTCATATTCCGGAGTGGTATCGTTTACGAAGGCGGTAGAAGTTCATGAAGCAGCGCGTAAAACTCCTTTAGATCGTTTGCTGGTTGAAACTGATGCGCCATATTTAACACCAAAGCCCTATCGCGGCAAACAAAATGAACCGGGAAATGTCTATTACGTGGCAAAAGCAATAGCAGAATTGAAGGGAATTTCACTAAATGAAGTTGCGCAGGCAACATACGAAAATACGATGAGGGTTTATGGTCTTAACTAAAAAACATTTTAACGCCGTGGTTGTAGTTGAAGGAAAAGATGATACTATTCGTCTTAAGCAATTTTTTCCGGGAATTGAAACAATTGAGACAAACGGGTCGGATGTACCAGAAACAGTACTAACGCAATTAAGGGAATTAGCAACCAAAAGAGAAATAATTGTTTTGACTGATCCTGATTTAAATGGTGAACGGATAAGACGATTGGTGACTGCTGCAGTGCCGACTGCTAAACAAGCGTTTATTTCTCGCAAAGAAGGGGAGCCTCAGAAGAAGGGCAACTCTTTAGGCGTTGAACATGCCTCTAAAGAAGCTCTTGCCAAAGCCTTATCGGATTTGCACGAAAACAAGCAGCCGAGTAATGATTTGACAAAAGAAAAATATCAAAAACTTGGTTTAACGAGTGGTTCTAATTCTCGTAAATTGCGTGAGCAAGTGGGGATTAAACTGCGAATTGGCTACGGCAATGCTAAGCAGTTTTACCAACGATTACAAACGTTCGGTGTTTCGCTTTCTACATTAGAACAAGCAGTTGAGGAGGCTAAAAATGAGCAATGAAATTCCTATTGGTTCTCCAATTAGAACGCAGGCAATTATTAACCGCTATTTCATGCGTGCTAAAAAGAATTTGGGTCAAAATTTTTTAGTTGATTTGGCTGCACTGCAAGGCATAGTCGAAGCAGCAGCAATTCAACCTGGTGATCAGGTAATTGAAATAGGACCAGGAATTGGTTCTTTAACTGAGCAACTACTAATTGCAGGGGCCAAAGTTTTTGCCTATGAAGTGGATGAGAATCTAAAAGAGATTTTGCATAACGAATTACCCCCTAAAGTCAACGGGCAGCCTCTTGACCAGCTTTTTAAATTAAAAATGAAAGACATTTTAAAAGCTGACTTTACAGAAGATTTAGCAGGATTTTTTGACCTTGCTAAGCCAATTAAAGTAGTTGCAAATTTACCGTATTACATTACGACGCCCATCATTTTCTTCCTTAATAATTCTTCGTTGCAATTTTCAAACTTAACTTTAATGATGCAAAAAGAAGTAGCAGAGCGCTTGAGCGCACATGCTGGAACAAAAGACTATGGTCCGTTGACAATTGCGGTTCAAGCGGAAATGAGCGTGAAGTCATTTTTGACGGTTAAAAGCAGCTCCTTTATTCCTAGACCCAAGGTTGATTCAAGTGTAGTGGTATTAAAGCCGCTACCAGAAGAAAGTAAAATAAAAATTGATGATCCCGCACATTTTAACTGGGTGGTTAAAATGTGTTTTGCACAAAGACGCAAAACATTAAATAATAATTTAAAAACACTTCTGCCTGACAGTACAAAACGGTTGCGCCTAATTAGCTCCTTAGGAGTTGATGAGCGGGTTCGACCAGAACAGTTGACACTGAAGCAGTTTGTGGAAATTGCCCGCAATGTGCCGGTTAAAAAATGACGAAAATATTCTGGGGTTGTTTTTAAAAAGAATTGAAAAAATAATAATAAAGTGGTAAAATACAACTCAAAGGAGTTGTTTTCATTGCCAACATCTATTATGACCATTAAGAGTAAGCTGGATTCACATTTAGGTGATTCGTTAACTGTAGTTGCAAGAGCAGGACGTAAGAAGGTTACCAAAAGACGAGGAGTTTTAAAGGAGACTTTTCCCGCAGTTTTTGTGGTTGACCTAGATCAAGATTCAAATAATTTTAAACATGTTTCATACAGTTACACGGATTTGTTAACCAAAAACATTACTTTAAAGTTCGATTAATCAGCTTAAAAGCTGACCGTCTAAAATTTATATCTTTTGGCATTAACATTTGGTAAAATGTTAGTGCCTTTTTTTGCGGTTGAGTGTATAGTAGTAACTGGCAAAAGACAAACAATAGAAAGGAGATTCTATGAAACGTTCAGAGAGATTAGTAGATATGACTAAATATTTAATGGAACGACCACATGACTTAATTCCGCTGCCATTTTTTGCAAAAAGGTATGGTGCAGCAAAATCATCAATTTCAGAGGATCTTGCAATTTTAAAACATACATTAGCAAATAATCAAGACGGCATATTGGAAACTGTAGCAGGAGCAGCAGGAGGTGTGCGTTACATTCCCTTTTGGGGCAAAAAGCACGCTCAGAATTATTTAAATGAATTGGCAACACGGATTGAAGATCCAGATCGTATTTTGGCTGGAGGGTTCGTTTACCTTTCAGATATTTTAGGTAATCCGGAAGACTTGGATAAGATTGGCAAATTAATTGCAACACGTTATGCTTATTCAAATATTGATATTGTGATGACTATCGAAACTAAAGGAATTGCACTAGCTCAAGCAGTTGCTCGTTACTTAAATGTTCCTTTTATTATTGCGCGCAAGCGTTCAAAGGTGACTGAGGGGGCAACTGTATCTGTAAATTATATTTCTTCTTCGCTTGATCGTGTTTCCAAAATGGAATTACCGACTAGGGTTTTAAAAGAAAATTCCAATGTTCTGCTAGTAGATGACTTTATGATGGCAGGTGGTACCCTGACTGGTATGCAACAATTAGTCAAAGAATTTAATAGCAACATTGCTGGAGTTTGTGTATTATGCGAAGCAGATTTTGATGATGTTAAATTAATTGAAGGGCACCTTTCTTTAGTTAAAATTAAACGAGTAGATGATAAGAAAAAAGTCATTATGGCAGAACCTGGTTCATTAGTTGCACACACGGAATTTGACCGCTTTTAGTTTAAGAAATGATATACTAAATGATAATTATTATTCAAGAATATAAAAGAGGCTGAAGTTAATGAAAAAATTCGTAGTTGTTTTGGCGGCTGGCAAGGGAACACGCATGAAGTCAAAACTATATAAGGTTTTACACCAAGTGTGCGGCAAGGCTATGGTCGAATACGTTGTAGATGCAGCTAAGGCAATTAAACCAGATAAGATAGTTACGATTGTTGGTAATGGTGCGGAAGAAGTAAAAAAAGTTCTTGCTGGCAAGTCTGAATTTGCTTTGCAAAAAAAACAATTAGGAACAGGAGATGCTGTCTTAACTGCTGCAGATAAACTGGCAGATCAAGATGGTGCGACCTTAGTAATAACTGGTGATACGCCATTATTTACAAGTCAAACTTTTCAAAAATTATTTGACTATCACCAAAGTAAGGACAATGCAGCTACAGTATTAACTGCTCAGGCTCCTAATCCTTATGGCTATGGTCGTATTATCCGCGATGAACAGGATAATGTCTTAAGAATTGTAGAGCAAAAAGACGGGACATTTGATGAATTAAAAATCAACGAAATTAATACTGGTGTTTTTTGCTTTGATAATAAACAGCTTTTCAAAGCCCTGAAACAGGTCAATAACCATAATGCCCAAGGTGAATATTATTTAACTGATGTTTTGGAAATTTTACGCCGTCAAGGACAAAGAATTGGTGCTTACAAAATGCGTGACTTTACTGAAAGCATTGGTGTCAATGATCGCTCTGCGTTAGCTCAAGCTAATCAGCTGATGCAAAAACGAATTAACGAAAAGCATATGGCAAATGGAGTTACCTTTATTGATCCTGCCACAGCTTATATTGATGCAGATGTTAAAATTGGTTGTGATACTCAAATTGAAGGAAATGTGGTTATTAAAGGCAATTCAGAGATTGGGTCAGGATCTATAATCGCTTCAGGCTCACGCATAATTGATTCGAAAATAGGCAATCATGTCACTGTTACTTCATCTACTATTGAAGAAGCAGAAATGGCTGATTTTTCCGATATTGGTCCAAATTCACATTTGCGTCCTAAAGCTATTATTTGCAAGGGCGTACATATCGGCAATTTTGTAGAAATTAAAAATGCTGAAATTGGTGAGGATTCTAAAGTTGGTCATTTAACTTATGTTGGGGATGCGACTTTAGGTCGTGACGTTAATGTTGGTTGTGGTACGATTTTTGCTAATTATGATGGCGTTAAAAAAGAACACACTAACGTTGGAGATCATGCGTTTATTGGTTCGGGTGCTACCTTAGTGGCACCGGTTAATATTGCTGATCATGCTTTTGTAGCAGCAGACTCAACAATTACTAAAGACGTAGCTAAATACGAAATGGCAATTGCACGCGGCCGGCAAGTGAATAAGCCTGATTATTGGCATAAATTGCCGCTTGCAAACGATCCTGAATGGAAATAGGTTAGCTATAATTTAAAATAAAAAGAGTTGGAATAAATGTGTTAATCTGAAAAATTAATCACGCTAATGAAATTTGCCAACTCTTTTTAATTTTGTTAAGCAAATAAATAGCCCTAGAGTTTCAATAACTCAAGGGCTATTTTATTTAAACTAAGTTAACTATTTAAAGTTAGCTTGCTCAACATATTTGTTTTTAGCAATAATATAATATTTCTTATTGTTGATTCTGACTGCGCTGCCGTATGTTTTGACAACTTTATGTTTATGTAAAACTTTTTTACTTATCCGAATACCGTGTTGACTGTAAACGTAAGCATTATGTTTCAGCTTAAGTTTCTTAGCGTCAATATTTGCAGCGGCAATGAATAAGCCATCGTCTAACATGTAGTAGCCTTTATTATTAATCATTTGGAAATTAACCGTATTAACAGTTGAACCTGCAAGAATAATCAGTTTATTAGCACGTTTGCCGTTTTGATCATACAGATATGAATTATGCATAATAGTCTTTTCGACCACCGGTTGCTGCTTTTCAGTCACAGGTTCGTTGACCGGGATTGCTGTAACAGCTGTAACTGCAGTTTTTTGAATTGCAATATTTGTAGCCTTAACAAAACGGTTTTGAGCAATAATGAAGTACTTCTTGCCCCGAATGGTTACTGCACTGCCATACGTATTAATATTATTGCCTTTTCTTAACACACCCGCTTTCTTAATTCGTTTGCCATGTTTATTGTAGACATAAGCATTATGTTTTAATTTTCGACTGGTTGAAACTACATTGCCAATAGCAACATAGTAGACCTGGTTCTTATTGCCTCTATCAACCAGAATGTAATAGTGTTTCCCGTTAATTTCTTTTATACCGTACGAAGTAATGATTGAACCGGCACCAAGGACAACTTTGTTAGCACGTTGACCTTTTTCGTCATATAGGTAGGCATTGTGCATTAAAGCTAATTCTTCGCTATGGCTTAAATCAAGTTCTGGTTCTTCTTTTTCTTCCTTGCCAGTATTATCAATAGGTTTATTGTCAACTGGGGCAGGGACAGATTGAGTAGTAGAGCTATGATTATTTTCGTGCTGACTATTATCATGAAGAATATGGTCAATGGTAGCAGAATCTGTAGCATCAAGATAAATTTGGTTAATAGCATCATCACGCAGTTTAGTAATTGTCTGACTGTCATTAACCTCAGGCTGATTAAGCGCATTATTTGCAGTATTAAGATCAGTATTAATTTGGTTAATAATAGCTTTCTTTTCTTGCTCAGTGTATTTGCTTGATGACTGAATTTCACTTGTAGCTGCATTTTGTGCGTCTGCCAGAGCTCCAGCAGCTATTTCTTTTTCACCAGTTAACTCTGTTGCGGCCAGCTTATCTGCGTTAATAGAATTATTGAGAGCATCTTTGGCACTTTCGTATGCTTGATCAATGCTGGTCGTATTTGCTTTGTCCTTAAATCTGTCTTTGAGAAGTTTAACAGCGGAATCATAGGCAGCTGTTAGTCTTTCTTCTTGTACTTTGCTGTTGTTGTTTAAAACATCTTCAAGTTCTTTACTATCACTTATAATAATACTGCTTATCTTGTCAACTGCATCCTTTCTGGCAGTTTCTATGCCAGTTGAATCTTGAGCTTGATCAATAGTGCCCGTTTGATCTGAGTTAGCTTTAGCTGCTTCTTGGTCAATGTAATCTTTAATTGCCTGCTTTTCAGTATCAGTATAATCGCTGCCATCCTGATGTTTTAATTTATCAACTTGGTTTTTAGCGTTAGTAGCGGTGTCAATTACCGAACCTTTAGCTATTTCTTTTTCAGCTGCAATCTTATCAGCTGCAATATCTGCAGGTGAATCACCATTGACGCGTGAATGCTCCTGGTATGCTTGATCAACGCTGGTGGTATCGGCATTTTCACCAAACTTGTCTTTTAGTTCAGCAACTGCTTTTTGGTGTTTATCAGCCAAATCGTTATTTACCTCTACTTTAAGTAAACTAATGGATTCATTTTTGGCAGCATTACCGGCGCTGTTAATATCATCTTTGGCGGTTTCGGTGATTTTATCAATCTGGTCCTTTTTGCCTGATGTATCAGCTTTAGGAGCAGTAACTGCATCAATTTTGTCCTTGGCCTTTTGACTATCATCTTTAATTTGCTCTTTTAGCCTGTCTTTTGATTCAGCTGATAATTTATCATTACCGTCAATTTCTTTAGTAATCTTATCAGCTTCTTCGTCAATGTCAGCTTTAGCATTTTCCTTATTGATAATAGTCATAGCCTCATCATAAGCAGCACTGGCAGTCTGGATATTTTGAGCTTCATCAATAGCTTTTATTTGTTCATCAATACGATCTAGCACTTCTTGAGCCAGTTTATCTTTTAATCTGTCTTTTAATGTCTTGTAGGCGTTTTTGAGTCCAGTCACACCATTAGCACCTGCAAAAGCATTTTTTTGTTCATCATTAAACCATTCTGGTTCAGTGCCGGTTTCAGGTTTAGTTAACAGACGATCAATATTTTGACCAATGTTTGCTTCATCTGGGATGTCGCTAATTGCTGTAGCCTTTTCTATATTCTGGAAACTCTGTTGATAAGCATCATCAATTGCAGCTTTAGCTGCCTTCTTCTGCTCGGCAGTTAACTGAGATTGATCAATTATATTATGGGCCTTAGTCTGTTTATCCTTTAGAATATCTTCAGCTTTTGTCTTTTGACCAGCTAGGGCAGCTTGATCCTTAATAGCATTGAACTTGTCAACTGCTTGATCTCGTTTGCCATTTATTTGGTCTTTAGCCTCTGTTTCAGATTGTTGAACAGAATTAATGTCAGTTTTTGCTTGCTCAACAATAGTTTTTATTTGGTCTTTCTGCTTTTGCTGATCCTCTGGTGACAAACCTGATTTTTCTATTGCATCATTTGCTTCTTTTTGAGCTTGTTCGACTTGAGAGATTGCCTCTTGTTTAGCTTTGACTATTTCGGCTTTTTCTTGCGCAACTTGGAAAATACGGTCGATTTCCTTTTTACCGAAATTAGGAATTTCATCCTGTTGAGCTTTACCTTGTTGGGCATTTTGAGCTTGTGCTAGTGCATTTTCGTAAGTATTCTCAAGTTTAACACCCGCAATCTTATCTATGGTTCTATTGACGGCTTCATCAAGTTGCTTTTGCAGTTCTTCAATTTGCTCTTGCTCTAGATTAGTTGCCACACTGGCAATTTCCCCTTTATTTTTAAGGTATTCCTTAAACTTGTTAATCAGATTATTTTTTTCCGCAGTCAGTTGACTAGGCAACTTGGCCTGATCAATATTTGTTTTGGCATCTTGTTCTAACTGTGACAGCTTATCACTTGTACCGGCATAAATTAAACTAATAAAGTTATTTAAAACTCGTTCAATATTATTATATCCGCTAGCGACATCATTACCGGCTAAGTCTAAACCATCAATATCAGTTTTGGCACTTGCAGAATATTCTTTCAGGCTCTTAACTATTTGATTTTTATTATCAAAGTCATCACCTAATTTGCTAATTGTGTTAATGCCCTCACTTGCCGCTGCTTGAATTTGCGTAATAGTGTTTTGCTTATTATTTCTAGCGGCAATAATATTAGCAGCAGCTTTCTTTTGCTCTTGGTCTATTTGGGCTTTCATTTTTTCAGCGACAGCGCTGTCTTCAGTTTTAGCAGCTTTAGCTTTAGCGCTAGTGGCAGCAGTTTGTAGATCGTTTAGAGCTTTAGTTAAGGCTTCTTCTTTATCAATATCACTGCCAATGTTGTTAAGAGTAGTCTCACTTTTACTTCTGGCATCATTGATTTTATCTTGAGCAGTTGCAGCAGAAATCTTGGTTTTAGCAGTGCTTAAAGCTGCGCTAATAGCATTGCTTAATTCGTCAACCTGACTTTGATCAAGTTTATTTTGCAACAGGTCATCGTTTAAGCGTTCGCTTAATTTCTGCGCTTGTTCGACCAGTTTATTGTATGCGACATTTTGTTCTTCCAGTAAAGCAGCATTATTCTTGGCATTTTGCACCATACCATTAATTGCACCTTCGCCTGCTGCTTTAGCTTTTTCAACTTCAGCTGGAGTTTGCGCTTGATAAATATTTTGGATAGCCGTTTCTTTATTTGAATTGATTTGTTCAATCAATTTGGCTTTTTCTTCGTCATTTAAGGCTGACTGGTCAATACTATTGATATCATTCTTAGCTGTTTCGGCAATATCTTCTAAATATTTATTGGCATTATTCTTAGCAGCTTGTAATTGGGCAGCACTCAAAGCTTTGTCAATGTTAATAATTCCAGTATTCTTAGCAGAATCTATATCGTTTTCAGTTTGTTGACCATTAACTTGGTTAACAGCTAAATTTTTAGCATCCGTTGCCTGACTCTTATATTTGTCCTTTTCTTCGTCGCTTAAACCTGCAATTTGGTCAATTTGAGATAAGATTCCCAGGACAGCAGGATTATTAGTTTGGCCGTTGAGTTCTTCAGTAAGCTTTTTAATAGCAGCGGCTTTAGCCTGTTTAATTTCCTGAGCATATTTATCATCTGCAGTAGACTTAATAGCTTTTATCTGCTTAATAGCAGTATCTTTAATGTCCAAGACTGAATTACTTTCTTCGGCCGCATCAATGGCTGAATTAGCAGTATCAATGATTGAATCAACGCTATCTTGATCTGCTTTATCTTTCAGGCTATTCTTGATTTCGTTAGCAGCATCTTTAATAGTTTTTCTAGCTTGCGCTTTAGTAATTGCCAAGTTGCCGCTTGCTTCAGCTTTATTAATGGCAGTAATAGTATCGGTAGTTATTTTATTGACGTCATTTTTGGTTTTGACTTTTTGTAATTTGTTGATAGCATCAGCAGCAGCCTGATTAATAGCTGTGATTGCCTGATTATATCGGGGTTTAGTGTCAGCCTGTTCTTCTTCGCTCAGCGAATTATAGGAAGAATTTAACCTATTAATTGCTTCTTGAGCAGCGCTGTTGATAGTTTTTTCGCTGTTATTTTTGGCCTCTGCCAAATCTGCAGCAGTAGCATCTGCTATTACTTGGTCAATAGCATTTTTGCCGTCGCCTTTAGCTTGATCAACTGCCTCATTAGTCTTTTGCAACTCTATATTTTGCTTAGCCTTATCCCGTTCGTCATTTATTTTTGAGATAGTCTGGCTCTTATCAGCATCAGACATTGAAGACTGATTAATGTTGTCAATTGCTTGTGTAGCAATTTTATCAATTTCGTTCTTGGCGTTATTAATATTGGTATCAAGGCTTTGAGCATCCCGGATTACCTTACGCATGTTATCGTTGCCTGTTTGCTTTTCAGTATCAACTCGATCAATAGGAGCATTCTTAACTTTGTTAACTGCATCATTGTAATCATCGTTTAACTGCTTAATTAGCTCGTCTTTTGTACTACTATTGACATTTTGTAAACCTAAAATTTTATCGTTTACATCATTGTAAACACTCAATAATTCTTTCAGGGCAGCATTTCTAGTTGACTCTAGGGCTGCTTTATCGCGAATTTTATTTAAGGCCTCGCGACTAGCATTAGCTGCTGCAGCAATTTCTTCTTTAGTCGTGGCATTTTGAATATTAGTTTTTGCTGTCGTTAATGCTGTAGCAATTTCTCCATAATAGTTATTCTTTTCCTGACCGGAAAGGTTAGGATTTTGTTCGATATCCGCACGAATTGTTTCAGCTAAAGAATTTAGTCCATTATCTTGGTTAGTTAATGCCTCATTTTTTTGTTGCTCTAAGAATTTTGCTTCTTCGCTTGCAATACTGCCAGCAACATTAGCCATAGCAGCAACGCCGTCATCTCTATCTTTAACTACTTGGTCAATGGTAAAGTCATTATAAACCTTGTTGGTTGCTGTTTCGTAGAAGCCATTAATCTTACTTGTTAAGGCGCCTTTTTGCTCGCTATTAATTTTATTATCTTCAAAAGCCTGATTAATAGTGGCTAAGTCTTTTTCTCTCTCGGCTTGCAAAGCTTTATTTGCTTGAGATTTAGCGACCGCCAATTGAGCAGCTGCCAAGTCCTTGTTGATACTATCTTTAGCAGCTTGCTTGGCAGAATTAATACCATCAGTGTCTTTAGCTGCATTAATATCTGCCTTGGCATTAGCTAAGTCTTTAGCAATCAGTTCTTTAAAATGTTGTTTATCTTCTGGGCTTAAATCGGAGTCAGCAAAGCCATCAATTTTGTCTTTAGCTGCTTGAGCTGCGTTTTCAATTTCTGTAATTGTAGTTTGACGTTGTTGATCTAAATTATTGGTAGCAGCATTCGCGGCATTATTCTGATAGTCTGTAATATTTTTAATAGCATTGTCTCGATCTGTTTCAATTGCATTTTCATCTTCGTCTTGAGAAACATTGGCAATCCCTTTATCGGCTGCAGCGTTAATTAGATCTTGATACTTAGTACTATCTGCATCACTCAGGTTCTTATTGCCCTTAATTTCAGCAATTGCTTTGTCTCTAGCAGTTTGAATATCCGTAATAGCTTGATTGCGTTGGCCCTTGATGTTCTGTTCGTTAAGCAAATCGTTTAATGCAGCAGTACCTTCTTTGGTAGCTTTGTCAATGTCTGCTGGAGTTTTTCCGTTATCAATGCGGTCGTAATATCCCTGATCTCCAGTAAGCAAATCATTGGCTTTATTCAAGGCTTCATCTTTATTTTTAGCCGTTAAGTTAGGGTTATTTTGAATTTTAGCAATAACATCTTTTTTGATTGCTTCCAGTTGGTTTTTAGCAGCAGTTTTATAGGCGTCTAAAACATTCTTTTTACCATCAATGATGTCTTGTTTAATATCGGTAAGTGAGTCATGGCTAGCAATCGTGTTGGCAGCATTAGTGACAGCCTCATCAATATTAGTTTCTTGGTCAACCCCTAAATTACTTTTTGCTTCATCTGCGTCTTGTTTAACTTGCGCTTTAGCAGCCGTCTTATAGGCGTCTAAAACATTCTTTTTACCATCAATGATGTCTTGTTTAATATCGGTAAGTGAGTCATGGCTAGCAATCGTGTTGGCAGCATTAGTGACCGCGTTATCAATATTAGTTTCTTGGTCAACCCCTAAATTACTTTTTGCTTCATCTGCGTCTTGTTTAACTTGCGCTTTAGCAGCCGTCTTATAAGCGTCTAAAACATTCTTTTTACCATCAATAATGTCCTGTTTAATATCAGTAGCAGAATTGTGACTGTCAATCGTGTTACCGGCATTGGTGACTGCATCATCAATACTAGTTTCTTTAGTTACTCCTAAATTGGTCTTAGCAGTATCTGCATCTTGTTTAACTTGTGCTTTAGCATTTTCTTTAAATGCGTTTAAGATATTTTCTTTAGCTGTTTTTTCTGCTTGGACAATATTTTGACTACTTGCAGCATTATCTTCAATTTTATCAATTGCCGCTAAGGCATCTGTCATGGCGGTTTCGGCTTTGCCAACTTGACCGAGGACATTTTCATAGACTTTAGTATAACCAACAATTTCTGCTTTAGCAGCTGCTTTGTTAATTAAACTTTTAGCAGCAGCTTTTCTCTTATTGATAATTTCGTCATCATCAGTGCCGTAAATAGATTTACTGGTATCACCAGTTGTAGTTGTCGTATCAGCAACCACTTGGTCTATTTCATCAAGATATTGTTTTTGTTCATCCTCAGGTAAACCAGAGTTTTTAATCCGCTCTTTAGCTTGAGCAGCTGTCTCCTTAATATCTTTTGCTGCTTGGTCTTTTACTTTATCCGTATGTGTGCCATTAATCTTATCAATACCATTGTTAAGATCATCTTTAGGATTATTGCTGTTAAGAATATCTTTGATAGCTTGATTTAAAGCATCTTGAATTTCAGGTCGATCATCACCATACTGTGCTATTTGCTTTTTAGCAGCAGCTTCTAATGCTGCAATTGCATCAATAGTATCTTGCACACTTGGGAGTAGAGCTTTGGCTTCTTTTTGATGGTTATTAATAGCCGCTTCATTATCGTCTTGATCAAGATCACCGTCAGGAGCAACAATTTCTTTTGGCCGCTTGAGCTTGTCTTTTATACCGTTAATTAACTCGTCTACCGGTGATTTAACATTCTCATCCTTTGAGACTGCGTCAATACCATTTTCGACTTTTGTAATTGACTGGTTAATATCAGTTTTTACATTATCTCGGTAATCTTTTCCTGCTTGATTAATGGCATTAATACCGTCATTAATAACCTGATCGATGTTGGTAGCGTTTGTTTCCGGAGCATCAACAGTTCTTATTGCCTTATCTTTTGCTGCATTTATTTTTTCTGTCTGTGAAGGAAACTTAGAAATTTGCTCATTAGCCTGGCTAGCTAACTTATCTTTTGCATCCTTTTTGGCATTTTCATACTCTGCTTGACTTTGGGCTGTTTGTATAGCCTTCTCAACCAAGTCTAAAACCGTCTTTTTTCTATTATTTACTTCGCTAATCGCAGTCTTGGAAGGTTGCACCCCGTAAACTGATTTGCCGGAATCATAATTGCTGTCCCTACTATTTGCAGCATACTTAGCGGCTTCATTCAGTGCGTCAGTGAATGCTTTTTCCTGATCTGCAGTCAAACTACTTGGCTTATTGGTTTTAGCAGCATTAATAGCAGCTATAATTGCCTGAGCGGCTTCTTGTTGTATTGCACTAAATGGTTTAATTCCCAGACTAACTATAGTAGGTCGGTCGCCACTGGCAACGTCTAACGGACTGTATTCAATAAAGTTCGCATGTGGAGTTAGTTGAATTGTGGCGTCTTTAGCCATCCTGGTAGTAATTTCGGCAGGAATGGTAATGGTGAAGGTACCATCAGGAGCAACTTTAGCGGCAAATTTGGTAGGTAATGCTGCCAAATCATTTGCTTCACCGCGATAAGTATCAACTGTTTCAGCGTATGGATTAGCTATGGTGGAATCAATAACAGCTTGACCATTTTTGTATACACCACTATCTTTAAACCTGGCTAAAACATAGGCTTCGGTACCACCAGGTAAGATATTTTTAAAAAAGCTGTCACTATCAGGACCATCTTTTGCAGGATCATAGTATAATACATGGCTTTTGACTAGTTTTGAACCATCTTCCTGACTAGTTACCGTCACATCTTCTGGGTCTATGTCTAAGAAGCCGCTTTGATTAGCCGGTGTAAATCTGATGTTATTGTAGCTTGGGTTGTCTTTATCGGAAAATGCTGCTTCGACGATAGCCCGAAATAGCTGGTCATAGCTTTGATGATTGTACTTTTGTAGCAATTCCTGGAAGTTTTCAGGCGCATTATTGAGAATAGCATTAAGCTGTGGACTATCTTTTTTTGCTTTTTCTAAGTCGAAGATTCTTTGACCGTTTAAAACTTCCAAATTGTTAACTGCAACAGTTTTAGCGGCTTTTTCAACTTGTAAAACATGAAAAGGCGGCAAGACTAAGTTGCTGCCAAGAGCAGATCCATTTAACAGTTCACCAAGGTTTAAGGACTGGCGAACATTTGTGACCGTGATTTTATTATCACCGATAATGCTGGTGCGGTCATTGTTATTCAGATGGGCGTCCAACACAAGAGAAGTAGGGTTATTAACAATCAATTGCCCGGTATTGGCCACATCAACCAATTTTATTCCACCAGTACCAGCATCACCAACTAATTGGATTTCAAAGCCACCGTTTTGCACGTTAGCTGTACCATCAATTTGCACTAGTGAACCAGTATAATTGCCCATGTTTTGTCCAGTAATCTTGAGAGCACCGCCAGAGTTAATAGCAAAATCGCCCCCAATATAAATCAGGTTTTGCTTATTTTTAGTTGAAATATTACCATTCGTGTTAACGGTAATTGCACCATTTTTGCTAATATTTACCTTTGATTTGGCGTTATCTAGGTAAATAGCTCTGGCTTGACCATTATTTTGTTTGCCCACATAATTAATTCCTTCACTTTGTCCGATGTTAATGTTCACCTGACCGTGAACAGTTACTTGCGCATCGTCACTAATGAAGATGGCACTGACTGGATTGCCGTGTTCACTGTTATTAGCACCATTTGAGCCATCATACGTCTTAAGTGGGGTCAGGTTAACAACTGCTCCTTCTTCAACATTAAGAGAATTGCCTTCTCCTCTCATTTCAATCAAGGTGCCGCCAAATGTTGAACCGTCAAAGTGGCAACCCGCTTTAAAAGTAATGCTATTATTGCTATTGGTGAATTCTAAAAGTTGCTGATTATTACCGTCAAACCAACCGCCAATATTGCTTGGAATTTTGACAGTTTCAGCGTGAATTTGGCCTTCAAAAATAATATCAGTATTATTTTTGGTATATGTTAATTGTGAACCATAAAAATCAATATTTCTAAAAGTGATTTTAGCTGTTTGTCCTCTATTCATATTAGAGGCATTAATGACACCATAGTAGTCGGTACTTTTAAGTATTAAGTTCTCGTAAGTAATATCTAGAGAAGAGTTACTGGAAAGAGTAGGGTGGTTGCTCTTGAAATCAAGGGTATATTTAGCATTACCTGCAGACTTAATTAATAAATTTCTGCCCTGTAAAGTATAGCGATTATGACCTGTCTCTTTGTCAGCACTAATATTATTGGTGATATCAATCTCGCTTACATTACTATCTGCTAGAGCTCCAGTAAAGTCCTTCCAGTTACCCACGCTTCTTTTTTCGCCAACATCTCTTAAATCTCTATTGTTGATTTTAGCAGTTAAACTGTCTTGCTTTTGCTCAGGTTGAATACTATCCGAAATATTAACTACGGTAGAATCAACCATTCCATCTTGGCTTTTTTGCGCATTATCGTTTTGCATATTGCCGGTGACAGAATTCTGTTTGTCATCTTTAACCGCGTTGGTGTCTTCGCCGTCCGTTTTGCCCCCTGCATTACTTTGCTCATTGTTGCTGCTATTTTCCCTTAAAAAAGAACTTAAGCCAGAAAACGTTCCTAAATTTGGTTCGCTTTCTGGCTTTGTGGTTTTGGTCATATTATTAGTAGCAGTAGTTGAATTTTGAGCAGCATTATCCCTAGGAGTAGGAGTGGGAGTTGCCTGAGCGTCAATTTTTGCTGTTACTTTTGACTTTTTGCTTATTTGTTGGGGTGGAATAACAGTATCAGCACTAACTGTTTTACTGCTAAGTCCTAGGTAAGTAAAGCCAAGCAATACTGAGGCAGCGCCAATACTCAATTTACGAATTGAGAAATGGTCTTGCTTAGCTTGCATTGCCATTTTTTTCACCCGTTCATTGTTATTATTCTTTCCTAACATAACAAATGTCCTTTCTTATTTGCAACTGCTATACAATTATCAATTTAGTAGATGCCTATATAAATGTCAATTATTGCGATTATAATATCATTAGTTTATACATAACAGGACTTAAAAATACAATGCTACTTATCATTTAGATAACAAAGTTTTTATAACTAAAACCAAATAAATTTAATAAAATTTTCATTTAGCAATTGATTTAAGCAAAATGATTAACAAAAATAGCAGATTTGTTAGGAGTCTGATATTGCAACACTATTGTAAAATACAAGAAAGTGCTATCATAAATTTAATAGAAGGAGGTTACATCATGTTTAAATGGATTATGAAACAACCTGACTCAGATAGGTTGGTTCCTCAAGCTAAAATTGCCAGTACCTACAGGTGGAGACAATTCGGGGTTTTGCTAGCAACATGTATAGGTTACATTGGTTATTACATTATTCGCTTGGTTTTTACAACTGAACAGAATGATATTATGAAAGAATATCATTTTACTACTGCTAATATTGGTTTGATTTTATCTTGTTTTGGTATTGGCTATGGAGTCGCAAAGCTTTTTATGGGCGTTTTAGCGGATAAATGTGATTCTAACCGTTACTTAATGATGGGACTTTTGTTATCAGCAATATTAAATATCTTTTTAGGTTCAACACGTAACCTGTATTTAATGATGCTGTTAATGTTCTTAATGGCTGTTACACAAGGAATGGGTGCTGCCGCATGCCAAAAAATGATTCAGTTGTGGTGGGGACCTAGAATGAGAGGAACAATGTATTCCATTTGGTCTTCCGCTCATAATGCCGGATCATTTATTTGTGTTGCGATTGTTCAATTGGCTGTTTTCTTGTTTTCAGGCTCAATACCCGCAGTCTTTTATACGTCATCTGCAATTTCATTTCTAATTTGTATCCTAATTTTGGTTTTAGGAGCTGATAGGCCTAGAGTTGTAGGCTTACCGGATATTTCTACTTATACAGGTGATAAAGTCATTTTGGATAACGGTCAGGTTTCTACTGCCGATCAAACGGATTTAAGTGTTGGTCAAATTTTTGTCAAATACATTTTACAAAATAAGTTAGTTTGGGCTGTTACCCTGACGTCAATGTCGCTTTACCTTGTTCGCTATGGGATTCAAAGCTGGATTCCATCATATTTAGTTCAAAATAAAGGTTTTGATCCTGCAGCTGCCAAATGGGTTATTGGTATTTTTGAATTGGCATCAGTTCCCGGAGTAATCATTATTGGTGCTATTTCGGACGCTCTCAAAGGACGCCGCGCACTAGTTTCAATTGCATGCGTGATTGGGACGCTAATTTGTTTAACGTTTTACTTTTTCAGTAATAATCATACTTTAATTATTATTGCGCTGATTATTATGGGTAATTTAATATACGCTCCATTGACTCTTGTAGGTCTAATGATTAATGAGGTTGTTCCCAAATATGCTGTAGGTGCTTCGACTGGTTTCATGGGCTTCTTTCAGTATATTTTTGGTGAAACTCTGGCAACAGCCTTAATTGGTATTCTGGTTGACAAGTTTGGCTGGATTGCCAGCAACTCGGTCTTATATGTTGCTTCCTTTGCTGCTTTAATCTTTCTGTTTTACACAGCGATCAGTGAAAATAAATTGCGTAAAGAAGCAGCTAAATAATTAAGCTACCAGCAATTCGCGTTTTAACTTGCTTGAAAAAGATCAGTTTTACCGTATTTTTACATTTGTGCAATTGTATTAAGAAAAGGTAAGCAATTCTTTACTGACGGCTTGCGAACGATTTTTTAGTATACAATAAACAATGTTGATAGATTTTTAATATAATAACGAGGTAGAGAGTAAATGAAATTTAGTCATAAATTTATGATGGTATCGGCTGCTGCGTTAATTGGTATCAGCCCAGTATTAAGCGGCAGTCAAGTTGCCGTAGTGCAAGCTGCTGATAAGCCTGCAGCAAAGAAAAACAATGTCAAACAAAATACGATCAAGTTAAATCATAATGCTTATGTTTATGATAAAAATGGTAAGAGGTTAAAGACCTATATGGGTAGTGCCAAAAGAACCAAAATTGGCAAGGGAATTACCCTAAACTTTAATACCAAAGTTACGATCAATAATAAAGATTACTATGATATAGGTGGCAATGCCTACGTTAAAGCAGCTAATGTAGGTTATGTTAATGGTAAAAAAGTTACTAAATCAGCACCTACAGCAAAAGCTAAGATTAAGCACAATGCCTATATTTATGACGCTAAAGGTAAGACTGAAAAGAAGAAGATTAAAAAAGGGCAAACAGTTACTGTTGATCAGTTAATTTACATTGGTAAAAAGCTTTTCTACAGAATAAATGGTCAAAATAATCAGTTTATTAAGGCAGCCAATGTGGGTAAAACAACTGGTGCAAAATTAAAACCTGTTAATAAAAAGCCCGGTAAAAACGATAATGCCCCGAGTGACAACCAAAATGATCCAACTGTAATTACCTTGAGCCACAATGCTTACATATATGATGGTAACGGTAAGTCTACTAAAGTCTTAATCAGAACAGGACAAAAGGTTACAGTTGATGAACTGAAATACATTGGCAAGAAATTGTATTATCACCTAAATGACACAAATTATCCGGGTGCTGATCAATGGGTAAAGAAGAATAATGTAGGAATTGTTAATGGTAAGCAATTAAAGCCTTCAAATTCCAAGCCGGAAGATGATACTGATGTAACTACTGTCACTTTGGCACGGAATACAAATGTTTATAACAACAAGGGTGTAGTTCAACCTACCAAAACTTTTGCTAAAGGACATAGAGCACGAGTAACTGAACTTCGTTATATTTGGGTAAGTGCTGACAATAAGGCAGAATTATTCTATAAACTGCAAAGCGATAAGAATGGGTATCTTAAAGAAGAAGATATCAGCTTAGTAAGTGGTGCCAAGTTAACTCCGGTTAACACACCAGAAACTGCTAAGAGTGAAACTGTCACTGCCACAGCCACAGATAAAAAGGCACTTAGTGATTTACTAAGTCAGGATGCTGCAGTAAAAGCAAGTGATACCTATAAGCTTTCTGCTAAATCAGCTCGTGATGCTTATGATAGTGCAATTGCAACAGGCAATCAGGTTAACAGTGCAATCTCTACTGTTGCTCATATTACCGATTCTGTAAATCAGATCACCGCTGCGAAAGCTGCTTTAAACGGTAAAAAAGTTATTGTCAATGACTTGAAGAATTTGTCTTTTGCAGAGTCCGAAGAAATTGTTAACTTGGTAGCTAGCGTGAATGGTGTAGACAAGAGTGCAGTGCAGTTTATTAATAATAATTCAATGCTAACTGTTACGAGTGCTAATGGTTTCCAGCAAATTTTAAATATTGCAGACTACGCTGCAACTAATAAATAGTTTTTAACAAATTTAAAAAGGGTCTGGGAAAAAACTCTAACCTAACTAAAAAGGCTGACAATTCACGTCAATAAAACGTTGATTTGTCGGTCTTTTTAAATTGTAAATTTTTTAATTTAACTTCAAAGAGCTCTTTTTTCCCAGACACTTTTGTTTGAATTATTTAGTATTCAATTGCATTTGATTTGTTTAACTATGTTTATATTTTAATTTGTATATCTATTAAAATAAAAATGCAAAAAAATTATGGTATATACCGCTTTTATATTGTATCAAAATACACTTTATGCGTACTGCACATTTTGGTGTATACCAAAGTCGAAAAACCTACGGCCGCAACAATTTTGGTGAAAAAAGTAAAGCGTTTCCAAACAATGTGGTATAATACAAGTGGAGTAAAAATTTAGTAGGAGGAAATAATTATGAATGCTATAATTAACTGGCTAAACAAGCATCTTGTACCTGTTGCCGCGAGGATTGGCTCAATTCGCTGGCTTGTGGCGTTACGTGATGCTTTCATTTCAATTATGCCAATTATGTTGGCTGGTTCTGTGGCTAGTGTATTAAATGCTATTTTTAGAGATGTCCCTACCAATTTAGGCTGGATGGGCATTGTTAATTCAATGCAATGGCTCATTAGTATTAATGGCTTGGTATGGACAGGTTCAACTGCAATTTTAGGATTGCTGTTTGCTTTCACATTTGGCTATCAAATGTGTATCCAATATAAAGTTGAACCAATCGCAGGTGGTTTGCTGACATTAGGTACTTTTATCATGAGCTTGCCTCAAAGCTTTTCAGCTGATTTGAAAAATGTTCTTACTAAGGGAGACATAAAAACATTAACTGATGCTCAAATGGCTGTTAATGGTAAGAATGTTAGTGCTTGGGGCTGGTTTAATTTTAACAAGTACTTTGGTGCTTATGGCTTCTTTACTATTATGATTATGGGTGCTATTTCTGTTGCAATATATATTGCTTTAGTAAAGAGACATATTACTATTAAAATGCCTGACAGTGTTCCGCCCGCTGTTTCTAATGCCTTTACAGGTATTATTCCTGCGACTGCTGGTTTGTTCGTTGTAGGTATTATTGACTATCTATTCACTCTTAAAAATACAACAGTGATTGACTTGATTGCCAAAACAATTCAAGAGCCTCTAATGAAGATGGGTCAAGGATATGGCTCGTTGTTACTGATTGTATTCTTAGTCCAACTGTTTTGGTTCTTTGGTATTCATGGTACCAATGTATTGGCACCAGTTACAGAAAGTATTTGGACTACTGCACTGATTGCCAATACTAATGCACATAAGGTGCAAAAAGCATTGCCGTATATGTGGACTAGAAGTGATTTTGACCTTTATGTTTGGATCGGTGGTGCAGGTTCAACTCTGTTACTCATTCTAGCCGTTCTTGCTTTTTCAAAACGTGAAGATGAACGTGCTGTTGCTAAGATTTCTCTCGTACCTGGAATCTTCAACATTAATGAACCTATGATGTTTGGTATGCCAATTGTTTTGAATCCAATTTACATTATTCCATTTATTCTTGCTCCATTAGTTATGGTATCAATTGCATATGGTGCTCTAAGTCTTGGCTTGGTAAACCGGGTTGCCGTACAGACAACTTGGGCAATGCCACCATTCCTTAATGCAATAATGGCAACGATTGATTGGCGTCCAGTTATTTTACAAATTATCAATATGGTCGTTGGTTTCTTGATTTATGTACCATTTGTTATTGCTTCTAATAACATGGATCCTAAAAAAGTTAATAAAGTTTAAGGAGCAATAATTTTATGAAGCAATTAGGTATTTCACTTTATCCCGAGCAAAGTACATTTGAACAGGATAAAGAATATATGGATTTAGCCCATCATTATGGCTATAGCAGAATATTTACATCACTTTTGCAGTTAAAAAGTGCGAGTGGAGAAGATATCCTCGCAAAGTTAAAGAAAGATGTAGCTTATGCTAATGAACTAGGCTTTAAAACTGTAGTAGATATTAACCCTGTTTTATTTAAAGAATTAAAAATTGACTATAACGATCTGGTCTTTTTCAAGGACTTAGGAGTTTGGGGCTTAAGGTTAGATGAAGGCTTCAGCGGTATGGAAGAAGCTGCGATGACTCATAATCCCTATGGGCTTAAGATAGAGTTAAATATGAGTCGGGGTACAAATTATCTTGACAGCATTATGGCTTATGATCCTGAAGTTGATAATTTGATCGGTTGTCATAACTTTTATCCTCAGGAGTACACTGGATTAAGTGAAAAATTTTTTAATGAGTATTCGCAGAAATATCGTGATTATGGATTGCATACAGCTGCGTTTATTTCATCAAAGAATGCGCAATTTGGTCCGTGGCCTGTTCATGAAGGGCTTCCGACTATGGAGAGCGATCGCCAACGCAATATTTTTAGTCAAGTTACTCATTTACGTTTGAGCAAAAAGATTGATGATATAATTATTGGTAACGCTTTTGCTAGTGAAGATGAATTAGCTGCTGCAGCTAAGGCTTTTAAGAGTCCTTTTGCCACTTTGACAATGGAATTTGATGAGGGAACTAAGCCAATTGAAAGAACTATTTGCTTAAAAGAACCACATTTATACCGTGGCGATGCTTCAGAATTCTTACTACGTGATACTCAACCACGTGTTATTTATGCAAAGGAAGATATTCCAGCTCACAATAATAATAAACCAACTTTTGAACGCGGAGATATTGTAGTTGTTAATGACCAGTATCCTCGTTATAAAGGTGAATTGCAGATTGTCTTAACACCTTTTCCAAATGATGGTAGACGTAACTTGGTTGGACGTTTATGTGCAGATGACTTAGACTTATTGCAAAAAATTGAGCCGTGGAGTACATTCATTTTGCAAGAAAGTTAATACGTAGTTTTGTTTTAAAAACCGCGAACAAATTGTTCACGGTTTTTTTATTTGCTCATTTTTTACCGTAAATAAAATAGTATAATAATTGATGTAAGTGATTTCATAAAAAGGGAGAAATAGAAACACATGCTAGGTTTTTCAATATATCTCAACCGCGACTTAACGGCTGCAGATTATAATTATTTGCTGGCAATGCGTAATGCTGGTTTAACCACTGTCTTTACCTCATTGCATATACCAGAAGATGATCAAAAAGTTGTTTTGAAAAGATTAGCTGAGTTAACGAAGTGGTGTCAGAATTTAGAAACAGACATAATTGCCGACGTTTCTGAGGAGGGATTAGAGCAATTAGGTATTGCATTAGATAACGAAAAGCAGATTGAAAGTCTGGGGTTAACTGGACTAAGAATAGATGATGGTGTGACGTCAGATACTATAGCTAAACTTTCGCAGAAAATGCCCATTGCTCTGAATGCCAGCACTATAAATGAAGATGACATCACAGCTTTACGAGAACACGGCGCCAGTTTCGAAAATTTACAAGCTTGGCATAACTTTTATCCGCGCCCAGAAACTGGCCTAGATGCAAATTGGTTGGAACAAAAAAATAATTGGTTACACCAAATGAATTTGGAAACGATGGCGTTTGTTGCGGGCGATGATGTTCTGCGTGGACCTATTCATGCTGGACTGCCAACTCTTGAAAAACATAGGGGTGAGAATCCTTTAGCTGCCGCATTGGAATTGAAACAGCTTGGTTGCGATCATGTCTTTATTGGGGATGGTTCTTTAACCACGAATATGATTGACTGTTTTAAAAATTACATCAAACAGCAGACTATTACACTTCACGTTGATGGGAACCTGCCTGAATTATTCAATTATGAATGGAGCAATCGTCCAGATGTGGCGCGAGATGTGATTAGGTTGACGGAGGGGCGTAGCCGCCAGCTTTTTAACACAGAACCACAGACAAAAGTAAGTGCACGTCCTAAGGGAACAATTACCTGTGATAACAAATTATATCTGCGTTATCAGAGTGAGTTACAAATAACTAAGCGTGATTTACCAGCAGATAAGAAAGTTAACGTTTTAGGACATGTCGTGCCTCAAGACCTACCGCTTTTAGATCAAATAGGTGCAGGTCAGAAAATTCATTTTGCGGAGCTGAAAAAAGACTAGGAGTATTTGTGTGTAAATTAAAAAGCCATCTAGCAGGAATGTCTTGATTTTACAGCTAAAATACTGGGTCAAGCAATCTTTTAATCATAAAATTGGTATAGTGCAATAATTACCTAAAATTTAGATATTATATTTATAATATTGAAAATTGGTATAATTAATATTATACTTACTTTGTGTTGACACTGTTTTGAGTAAATATTTTGCCTTAAGGATATAAAAATATTCACTTAAAATTATTTTTCTGTAATCTTATTAAAGGAGTCGAAAATGAAAATTAAAAAGTGCGGATTAGCCATTTTAACGCTACTTCCGATTGTTTTCTTCTTAGCTGGTTGTGGCAGTAAAAAGAAGGCAGCTAATCCTGCTGTCAAGCCAAATCAGAGTCAAGTAGTTACTACTACGATGTATTCCAAAAAAATGCACTTGGACTGGAATTATGATGTCTATCTGCCAGCGGGTTATGACCCTAATGGCAATAAAAGATATCCTGTTTTATACATGCTGCACGGTGTAAACGGCAATCACAGGAACTTACTTGAAAGGTTTAATTCTCAACAGATCTTGGATGGTTTAGTCCACCGCAAGAATAAGAAAATGATAGTGGTTTTTGTAGATGGGTTTAACAGTTTTTATGTTAATCAAAAAGACGGCTTGCCAATGGAAGATGCCATCGTTCACGACATGGTGCCGACAATTAATAAACTTTATAAAACTAAAACAGATCCTGATCACACGGCAATTGGTGGGATTTCAATGGGTGGCTATGGAGCAGCCAGATTTGTCCTGAAATATCCTAACTTGTTTGGTAAGGCAGTTTTGATTTCACCTTCAGTGTGGTATAACCTGCCTAACACTAACCCTATTAAAATGAGCATGCACGCGTTTACCGATGGAAAAAAGAGCTGGTCGGATAAAGTTTACCAGTCTTTATTCCCGACAAATTACCTTGGTGATCAATCAGCCAAAAGCAAGTTTTTTGTCGAAACCACATCATCAGATACTACTGTACCGGTAAAAGATGTTAACCGCTTTGTGAAAAAACTGCAAAGTAACAATATCAGTGTTAAATATGTCAAAGACAGTGGCGATAATCACAACTGGACTTATTGGGCCAAAGCTGCACCAAATGCCTATAATTGGGCTTTGGATGAAATGAACTAGTGAGGTGAGCAAAATGACAAAAAAATCTGATCAAGATTTAGCACAAGAAATATTAGAATTAGTCGGTGGTAAATCAAATATAAGTGAAATTGTTTCTTGTATGACAAGGTTGCGCTTAACTATCAAAGATAATTCACTAGTTAATATTGATGCTTTGAAAAAAGTCGATGGTGTTTTAGGAGTTGTACAATCAGAAACGCTGCAAATTGTTTTAGGACCCGGAAAAGTTACGAAAGTAGCTCAAATAATGGCTAATTTAGCTGATATCAACCTCACTACTGAAGATGGTAACAGTGATTTAGCAGAGGTGAAAAAACAAGCCCAGGAAAATAAAGCTGCCCAAAAGGCTAAGCATGACAAACCACTCCAAAGAGGGTTACATCATATTGCTAATGTCTTTGTACCGCTCTTACCAGGTATTATTGCCGCAGGACTGGTAAATGGTATTACCAATGTTATTGACTACCAAACTGGCAGTGCATTTGCTAATGACTGGTGGTACATGGCTATTAAAACAATTGGCTGGGGTCTGTTTGCCTTTTTACCAGTATTTGTAGGGATGTACGCCGCCAAAGAATTTAAAGGTAGTCCAATCCTTGGCGGTATTGGCGGTATCTTCTGTTTAAGTCTAGGTTTACCAACATTTCCTTTAGCTTCGCTTGCCATTTCTATGCCTTTCACAAATAAACCTTATGTTACGGGTGTCGGTGGCTTACTGACCGCTTTATTTATGGGTATATTTATCGCACTGACGGAAAGATGGATTAGAACATGGATGCCTAATATATTCGACACATTTTTCACTCCGATTTTGACACTGATTTTCTGCTGCTTGATTTCAGTAGTTTTCCTGCAGCCTGTCGGAAATTGGCTAACAAATATTATTTATGTAGTCCTTGATTTCTTATATACCAAATTAAGCTGGATCGGTGGTTATCTGTTATCCTCAACGTTCTTAGGCTTGGTTTCTGTAGGATTGCATCAAGCTCTAACTCCTATCCATGTTATGTTGAATGATCCTACTGGACCTACTCACGGAATTAACTATTTATTACCCATTTTAACAATGGCCGGTGGCGGTCAAGTTGGAGCTGGACTTGCTTTATACTTTAAGAGTAAGAACAAAAGGTTTAAGAAACTGGTCATGAGTTCAATTCCAGTTGCGATTTTAGGTGTTGGCGAACCTTTAATGTACGCTGTCACACTTCCATTAGGCAGGTCCTTTATTACTGCGTGTTTGGGTGCCGGCTTTGGCGGTATAGCAGCCTCACTCTTTCATTTAGGGACTGTTTCTCAGGGCGTTTCAGGAATTTTTGGTTTACTAATAATTCAACCAGGACAACAGTTACAATTTGTGATTGCCATGTTAATCGCATATTTAGGTGGTTTCATTTGTACTTGGTTCTTTGGTGTTGATCAAAATCGAATTAATGAACTATTTCCAGAATAAGATTTAACTCTGTCAATTAAAAAATAAGTTAGGAATAATATGGAAATAAAAAATTTAGTGACTGAAACTCGTAATCCAGCTACGACTCACATTGATACCATGTCCACACTTGATATGGTAAAGACGATTAATGCAGAAGATCAAAAGGTAGCTCAAGCTGTTGCGCTTACAGAAAAACAAATTGCACTTGCGATTGATGAAGCCGCAAAAAGATACGCGCAAGGTGGCCGTTTAGTATATATGGGTGCTGGCACCAGTGGCCGTTTAGGCGTACTGGACGCTGCAGAATTAGTGCCTACGTATGGGATTAAACCGGAGAGAGCAGTTGGTTTAATTGCCGGTGGTAAAGGTGCAATGTTTTCTGCCGTAGAAGGTGCAGAAGATTCTACTGTACTGGGCAGTACTGATTTAAACAAAATAAAAATAACTGCTAATGACGTGGTTATTGGATTAGCTGCTAGTGGTAGGACGCCTTATGTTGTTGGCGGACTGCAATATGCCAAGAAAAAAGGTGCCTTAACCATTGCAATAGCTTGCGTGCCTAACTCTGTCATTGGCCAAGCAGCTGAGATTGCGATAGAGGCAGTTGTTGGACCTGAGGTGGTCACAGGGTCAACACGCATGAAAGCCGGTACAGCACAAAAAATGATTTTAAATATGATTTCAACCGGTGTAATGATCAAACAAGGCAAAGTTTACCAAAATGTGATGATTGATGTGCAACCGACTAATGCGAAGTTAGTTGACCGTGCATGTCGCATTATAAGTGAGACTACAAGTGTTACCACTGAGGAGGCTTTAGCTTACTTAAAACAAGCCGATAATAAAGTTGATTTAGCGATAATAATGGCAAAAACTAAAAAAGATAAAAATGCAGCTGGCAAGTTGCTCACAAGATATCATGGCAATGTTAGCCGTGTATTACAGGGAGAATAAAATGTTTGGCTGCGAATAATTTTGGCTAACCTTTCAGATGGTATTTAAACCAACTGAAAGGTTTTTCTTTGATAAATTATGAATTATTTTGTTCAAAAGTCCTATTTTACGGTTTAATCTAGTATTCAAGGCTTGAATGTCATTCATTAAAGTTGAATAATAATATAGGAAGTAACTTTTTCAGACAACTTTTGGTAAAATAATAAGTTGTTAACAATTTTAATACGGAGGAAATTATGTCTTATAAAGACAATATGATGTTGTTTGCCCTTAATTCAAACGTTCCGCTGGCAGAAAAAATTGCCGAACGTGTGGGGGTGCCCCTAAGTAAGTCCAGCGTTCAACGCTTTAGTGACGGCGAAATTCAAATTAATATTGATGAATCTGTCCGGGGTAAAGATGTATATTTAATTCAGTCAACCAGTGTGCCGGTTAATGATAACTTAATGGAATTGTTGATCATGATTGACGCTGTGCGCCGCGCCAGTGCACAAACAATTAACATTGTGATCCCATATTATGGTTATGCTCGTCAGGACCGCAAAACCAGACCACGTGAGCCGATCACTGCTAAATTAATTGCGGATATGTTGCAAGAAGCGGGTGCAACTAGAGTTTTATCACTCGACCTTCACGCCCCACAAATTCAAGGATTCTTTGATATCCCAGTTGACAATTTAATGGGTGCACCTTTACTTGCTGATTACTTTTTAAGGAATAATTTGCAAAAAGATGCCGTGGTAGTTTCTCCTGACCATGGTGGTGTGACTCGTGCCCGCAAGTTAGCAGAGTTTTTAAAGACACCAATTGCAATTGTTGATAAACGTCGCCCACGTGCCAATGTTTCAGAGGTAATGAATATCATTGGTAACGTTAAAGGTAAGCGTGCTATCATTATTGATGACATGATTGATACAGCAGGAACAATCACCCTAGCTGCACAAGCATTAATAGATGCTGGAGCAACAGAAGTTTATGCTAGTGCTACACATGCAGTTTTATCAGGTCCTGCTATTCAAAGATTAAACGATTCTCCGATTAAAAACTTGGTATTAACGGACTCCATCAATCAACCGGTTGAAAAGAAACTGGAAAAAACACTTTTAGTTTCGGTTGGTCCACTTATTGGGGATGCAATCAAGTGCATTCAAAAGCACGAAGCACTTAGTCCTTTATTTAATACCAGATATGAAAAAGATAAACACAAATAAAAGATAAACTAGAAGATCTGCTTAATTAAAGCAGGTCTTTTAGTTTGGGCAAATGACCACTTAGTTCAATAAAATGACCTTTTGGTAAAATTTGATTGCATTTAAAATTAAATTAAAGTTTAATAAAATCATAGTAAAAATGAAAGGACGAAAAGCGATGTCACTCAAAGAGCTATTAAAAACTAATATTCCACGAGCAATTTTCATTCTGTTTATCTTTTTTGCCTATGCCGTGGGTGGAACAATCTCGACCTATCTTTTTAAATATGCAATTAATGATTTAACTAAAGGTAATTGGGATAAATTTGTATTGTGGATGCTTATTGATTTTGCTTTTTCGATATTCACAGTCTTGTCTTTGCCGTTAGGTACTTTTTTGTTCAACAAACAAATTCAGGAATGTGTGCACAACATTCGTGCCCAGATAATGCGGCGGTATTACAATTCTGGCGATTATAAAGTATCAGAAATGCAAAATGAGTTAGGCAACAATCTCAAGATTTTAACAGATGATTATGCTACACCTTGGATTGAAATTTGGACCAATTTGTTAAGTCTTGTCTTTGCAATTGGCACATTGATAACTCTGCATTGGTCTTTAATTTTATTTGTTGCTGTAGCGGCAATTATTGTGCTGATGCTACCTAAAATTATGACCAAAAAGTTATCGAATTCTACAGCTGCAGCAGCTAAGAAAAACGCGCAGCTTTTAAATACCATTGAAAATTGGTTTTCCGGATTAGGAGAATTACGCCGTTACAGTGCGGGGGCTCGCTTGGACAGAGCACTTGGCCAAGACAGTCGTAAACTGGCAGCAGCCAATATTTATAGAAGAAAAGTGCAAGGAATTTCTATTAGCATTAATGGCTTAGGCAATGCCATTGGTCAAATAGGTGCAAGCTTATGGAGTGGGCTGCTATTTTTTGCACATGTGATTACTTTAGGTGATTGGTTTATAGCTGGTAGCTTCGCTTCAACAATTTTTAATGGTCTCTGGTCGGTTATTAGTGCAATGACACAGATGAGATCCACCAAAAAATTGCGTCAGGAAATTGCGCAATTGACCAAGCCAATTCCTGAAAGAAAAAAAGGTACTGTTGCTTATGGCGTAGAGTGTCACAATTTGACAGTGCAATACCAAAATGGTGAAAGTATTACCTATCCCGATTTTAAGATCAACAAAGGTGATAAAGTTTTACTTTCTGGTGATTCAGGTACAGGCAAGTCGACTTTATTCAAAGTTTTACTGGGGAAACTTACACCTGAAACAGGTGAAGTTTATTTCACTGCTAAAGACGGCACCAAAATTTTACCTCAAAACGCTCAGTTAGGTTATGTCGCTCAAGATGCAACTCTTTTTCCTGACACTATTGCGAATAATATTACGATGTTTAATCGTAAATTGACTAGCAAGCTCAAAGAAGTCATTCAAAGAGTTCAATTAGTGCCGGATTTAGCCAAGTTTCCCAAGCAAATTGATACTGTGGTTGACCTGGATCAGGGCAATTTATCAGGTGGACAAAGACAAAAGGTAGTCTTAGCTCGAGCGGAGGTTCATGATGAGCCGTTTCTGCTACTAGACGAGGCTACTAGTGCAATAGACAGTAATGCCACTAGTGCAATCATTGGTGATTTACTTGATACTGATAAGACGGTTTTAATGATTGCTCATAATTTTAGCCCCGAATTAAAAGAAAAATTTGATTATCAAATTCATTTACAATCAAATAAAAAGAAGGGTAATTCGGATGACAATTAAAGACTTTTATCAACAAAATCCCTTACGTTTTATTATTTTACTTTTAATCAATGTCAGTTTCTATGCACTGTTAATTCTTAGTACGGTATTCAGTATTATTGAAACAACCGCAATTCAACAAGGCAATTTTAAAATGTTTTTAATTGCTATTGTATGTGCTTTTGTCTGTGCAATGTCAGATTATTTACTGCAAGGGCTGTCACAATACATTTTGTCTCAGCAGGAAGAACAATATAATGTTGCAATCAGGGATAAAACCACTAAACATTTTTATGCAGATCAAAAAGACCATGCAGTAGCACAAGTTCAAAACCGCTTAACCCATGACTTGGTTCAAAGTCAGCAAAATTTTCTTTCCCCTCTTTTTAGTTTAATTGGCGGAATAGTCATTATAATTGCTACTGTTGTCTTATTGCTCTCATTACATTGGAGTTTGCTCATAACAATATTAATCATGGTGCTAATCTCTTTAGCTTTACCCAAGCTGCTTGAGAAGCCGTTACAAAAGTCAATGCTTAATATTTCAAAGAGCAATCAAAAGTATCTTGACAAGTTGGAAAAATGGTTGAATGGACTTGCTGAACTACAGTGTTATCTTAGTGGTGCAAAATTATTTAAGGTAACAAGTGCTGCAGCGAAGGAATTAGAAGATGCCAATGTTAAGCAAAATGGAGTCATGCAGTTATTGACTATCATTAATGGCTTGGTATCAACAATTTTCTCATTGATTTTATTTTTACTGGCAGGTTATTTGTTCAAACAACATCTGGTTGTATTCGGTGTCATTACAGGAGTAGGCAATTGCCTAAACTACTTGAAACAAGGAATTCAGTTTATAGTAACCTCTTACGGCAGAATGAAAGGTTCGGGCGCTCTGAACAAGGAAATTGCCCAAACGGCCGCGCCAGTAACAACAAAAGAAATAAAAGAAGTGGCGCCACCTGCTGCAATTACTACACACGATCTCAGTTTGCAATTTCCTAATGGTGAAAGTTTGCTGTTTCCTGATATTGATGTAAAAGCCGGTGAAAAAATTCTTTTAACCGGTGACTCTGGAGCAGGTAAATCAACGTTATTCAAACTCATTTTAGGGCAAATTAAACCTAGTTCGGGACAAATCACTTTTAAAAACAAAAATGGTAATATAGTTAACCCCGACATGAGTAAAATTGGCTATATTCCCCAAGATCCGGTACTTTTTCCAGTAAGCATCGCCGATAACATGACAATGTTTGCCGATAAACTAAAAAGTGCTCTACCTCAACTGGTAGAGAAGGTGCAACTGGCAGGTGATATTGCTAAATTTGATAAAGGCTTGAACCAAAAAATTAATTTAAATAAATTGAATATTTCAGGTGGGCAAAGACAGAAAATTGTTCTGGTGCGGGCATTAGTTCACCAAAGTGAAATTATTTTAATCGATGAGGGTACTAGTGCTATTGACCAGCAAGCAACAATGCAAATCTTACGGGAAGTTACAGCAACACCAGCCACAGTGATTTTTATTGCTCATAGTTTTAATACACAAATGAAGCAACTCTTTGATAGGGAAATTCACCTAGTTAAACAAACAAAATAAAAATGTGACTTGCAACTCAAATTATATTTTCGTATTAAGAATTTTTAACCCAGATAATAAAAATAAACTAAAAGAAAGGAGAAAAACCACTATGACAATCAAAGACTTGTACAGACAAAGTCCTTTACGCTTCATGATACTAATTTTGATTACCGTTTTAGAATGGACTTTACCAATTGTAACTACACAATTAATTATGCTTTTAACCACAGCAATTCAGCAACAGAAATTCCAACAGTTTTTAATTATAAATGTCATTTCATTTATGCCTTTCCTATTTCAATATATAATACAAGGACTGCATGCGTTCCTTCTATCAAAACAACAAGAGGAATTTAATTTTCATATCAGAAAAAGATCTGTATCTCACTTTTATGCGGATCAAAAAGAGCATTCTGTTGCCCAGATTCAAAATCGATTAACAAATGACCTGAATCAGAGCCAAGAAAATTATTTTGCACCATTTTTTAGTCTAATTGGTGGTGTTATTAATCTAGTATCTGTAGTTGTTCTGCTTATTTCATTACACTGGAGTTTACTTCTAACAATTATTTTGATGGTGGCTATTTCGTTATTGTTACCAAAACTATTAGAAAAGCCACTACAAAATTCAATGACCAAGATTTCAAAGAGTAATAATCAATATCTCGATTGTTTAGAAAAGTGGCTTAATGGCCTTGAAGAACTACAACGTTATTTTGCCAGAGATAAGCTATTTAAAATAACTAGTGCAGCTGGTAAAAATTTAGAAGATGCCAATATTAAGCAAAATGGCGTGATGCAGTTACTGTCTATTATTAACGGATTAGTATCCATTTCTTTTTCTATAATTTTGTTCATACTGGCAGGTTATTTGTTCCAAGCTAAAGTAGTAGCATTTGGTGCAATCACTGGAGTAGGCAATTGTAATTTCTATTTAAGGCAAAGTATTGAACTTATAGTTAGTCGCTATGGTCAAATGAAGGGAACCCAATCTTTAAACAAAGAAATTGCTAAAACGGCTGTACCGATAGAAAAAGTAGAGACCAAAAAGGTAGCAACGCCTGCTGCAATTAGTACGCATGATCTGAGCCTAAAATTTCCCAATGGTGAGAGTTTGCTCTTTCCTGATGTTAATGTGAAACCCGGTGAAAAAATACTATTAACTGGTGATTCTGGAGCCGGAAAATCAACATTATTTAAGCTGATTTTAGGTCAAATTAAACCAAGTTCTGGTCAAGTCACTTTTAAAAATAAAGACGGAGTCGTGGTTACACCCGATATGAGTAAAATTGGTTATATTCCCCAAGATCCAGTTCTCTTTCCCGTCAGCATTGCCGATAACATGACGATGTTTGTCGATAAACTAAAGGGTGCTTTACCAGCTCTGACTGAGAAAGTGCAATTAGCTGGAGACATTGCCAAATTTGATAATGGGTTGGAACAAAAAATTGATCTTAATAATTTGAATATTTCAGGTGGTCAAAGGCAAAAGATTGTTTTGGTACGAGCTTTAGTTCACCAGAGTGAAATTATTTTGATTGATGAAGGCACTAGTGCCATTGACCAAGAAGCAACAATGCAAATTTTGCATGAGGTTATAGCTACCCCTGCTACAGTAATTTTTATCGCTCACAGTTTTAACAAGCAAATGAAACAGCTGTTTGATAGAGAAATTCACTTGGTAAAAAATGTTAAAGGGTGAAATTGTCTTTGAATAAACAGCAAAAAACTGAATCTAGCAGATTCAGTTTTTTATTTTTTTGGGTTTTCTAATGTAGCGTAGAGTACCATTTTTGACGTAACGTTGAAACTTTTGATACAGGGGATCAAAAATTTGGGGTTCAAGGTTGTTAGACATCATAACTTTGGGGAAGAAAAACCTCTCATCGCCCTGCAATGTTCCGTTAAGTGAACGGACAAGCGGACTTAGTTGTGATAGTTCTATTAATTGACCGTCATTCTGCATGATTTCAATTTGACTGTTAGCATTTTTGCCACTTGGTTTATAAGCGTCATAGGGTTCATCAAATGCAGAGTTGGTATCAGTATAATAATTAGGGTCAAAACCGGCTTGTTTTATTAAAGCTTTTAGCTTCGGTAACAAACTTTTAGTTTCTTCATCAATGCAAACACTGGCAAGCGGTCGTCTGAAAAGGTAACGTTTACTCAAATCAGCTAGGATAGGATCACTTGATTTAGTCCACATTGAAAAATTAGTTTCCATCACGCCGTCATCCAATTTGAGATAATCGGTAAGATCCCAATTGCCAGCTAAAAATTTTGCTAAGCTAGGTGTGACCGGCAAATTGCCTTGTTGGTAAGCAATTTTTGCTCGTTCAAGTAAATGCTGCAAAATAACTTCCATTGAGCGTCCGACCCTGTGAAAGTAGACCTGCTGGTACATTTGGTAACGGGAAACGATGTAGTCCTCAACAGCGTGCATTCCAGCCATGGTGAAGCAAATGCCATCACTGTATGGACGAATTTCCTGCAAGATTCTGGACAAGTCAAATTCACCGTAAGTAACACCAGTAAAATAGGCATCGCGCTTAAGATAATCCATCCGATCAGCATCAGCTTGGCTCGAAATCATTTTTACTACTTGGGGATTGGGGTACGTTTTTGCAATCACGCTGGCAACTAAGGCAGGAAAGTTGGGCGAAACTTGGCTTAAGACGTGGTTAATCTCGGTGCTGGGGTCCGTAATAATTTTTTGCCCGATTTTTTCATGATCAGTTCCAAAAAGGTGTTCAAAAGTGTGAGAATAGGGGCCATGACCAATATCGTGAAGAAGACCAGCACATTCCACTAGAAGCCTGTTATTATCATCCCAAAGCCCATCACCTGAGCGCCTTGAAGGATACTTTTTGGCAAAAATATTACAAATGCGGCGGGTTAATTCATAAACACCCAAGTTATGCTCAAAGCGGGTATGAGTAGCACCGGGAAAAACATAGGCAATCGGTCCTAACTGCTTGATACGACGCATGCGCTGAAATTCTTTAGTCTTTAAAATGTCCAGAATAACCTGATCTTCAATGTGAATGTATTCGTGTACCGGATCTCTTAAAACTACTTCTTTAGCTAGTCTATTACTATGAAAGTTTGGCATGTATATCCCCTATAGCTATTTAACAAATCTGCTTAAAATGTTATTAATTACTTAAATTATAGCAAATTTAAGCCGTATAGTTTAACTTGTTTGTCTTTTTCGCGTTTTTTATTAAAATTAAATAATAAATTTTGCTAGTTTGAGCAATTGTGAGCATAATTGTAAGTGCATAAATAAACAAAAAGAGATAGGTGAGTTAATGAATTATATAGGTGATAAACTTAAAAATTTGCGCCAACAATTGGGATTAACACAAACAGAAATGGCAGCTGGCGTTATTTCTGTGTCCTTTTACTCTAAAGTGGAGCGAGGGTTGAATGATATTGGGGTAAATGACTTCTTAGAAATCTTGAAAAGCCATGGTGTTACTCCTAAGGAATTCTTCGGAGACATTACAAGTGAAGAAAATGATCAGAAAAAAGCAACTGACTTATACAATAAATTTATAAAGGTTGCAACTGAAGATAATGATGACGAAATCAATAATGTGATTAAAGACCTAGAGAAGATCAAAATTCAAACCCCTGCTATTAAATTTACTAAAATAGCAGCCAAATTGATTGCTGATACTCATGATAGAAAAGCTCTCAAAAAATTATCAACTAAACAAAAAAATCAGATTAAGAAAATGATTTTCCAAAAAGACACTGATGAAAATGAATATTATCGCATTGTGATACTAGCAAATATCATTCGTATATATAACATTGAAGAGGCTACATTTTTGGTTAAAAATGTCATTAGACGCTATAATGGCTCTGAAAAAAGAGAAAATAAAACTGAAGTTGCTTTAAGTGTTTTAATGGTTAATTATGTCAATTGGTGTATTGAATTAGGAAAAATTGATTATTGTTACGAGCCACTGGATTTTTTGAGAAAATTACCTGAGAAAATAAATTTAGCTCTTACAAAAATATTAGGACTATATTTCAGTGACCTTGTTAAGCAAAAGAATAACGAAGCTACTGAAATCAGGTACATATTAAATAAAGCAGGATTTAGCACGTTTGTTAATAAGCTGGTTAAATAAGTTTTCAAATATGAAAATATACTTGTAAATGGCGCTATTAGTAGTAGCATAAAAGGTGTTAAAGATATTGATATAAAAGGAGATATATTATGGATTTGTTGAGAGATGTAATTGTCATCTTACCAGAACCTGACTGGTAAATTGATATTTACTTTGAATTTATTAAGTAATAGAACTTTAATTATGTTTTATGCACAAATTTGAAAGTTTATACCTAGTTTAAATAACAAATATTTTGGTTTTCTTTAAAAATATTTGTTAAAGAGTAAAAAAAGAGCAAAAGTATTTTTGCTCTTTTTTTGCATCTTCTTTTTTATAATAATTTAGCTAATTTTTACAGCCTAAATTAATTTAAAATGAGATTTTAATTTAGGATTAATCATGATAAACTTATTTACAAACAGCTTTTGCTACAGCATGTCAGATAAACTATGAAATAAAAAACTTATAGGTCACATTACTATGAAAAATCTATTTAAATACGTTAAACAAGAACCGGGAAAAGTGACAGTGGTAGTTATTCTACAACTGATTTGTTCTGTTTTTCGGGTGCTTAATTCATTAATTAATGTTTTTATTTTGAATAGCTTGATAAAGCTTGACTTTCAAGGCTTTTTTAAGTACATTTTGCTCAACATTTTACTTTTTTGGTAATGACCATTTTTCTAATTAGTGAGCAGGTTTTAAGTGTAAAAACAGTTCAATTCCTAAGTTTAAGATTACGGCAAGATATTATTTTGCACTTAGAGAACTATCCGGTTTCACGTTTTGAACAACATGATACTGGAGTTTACACCTCGTGGCTGACTAATGATATGAATTTAGTCGAAGAAAATGGTTTTACCAATTTATTCTCAATGGTGCAAATTTTTGGCGATTCAGTTTTCTCTTTAATTGCATTGCTCAAATTTAATTGGACTTTTTTACCACTAGTAGTCATTTTAACCTTTTTTACTTTAGGATTGCCACAGCTTGTGCGTAAAAAAGTTGCCAGCAGCAACTTCACTACTAGTAAGGAAAATGAAAAAGTAGTTAATGTTATTAATGACTGTCTGCAAGGCTTTGCCACTTATAATATTTTTACCGCTGAACAGCAAATAGAAAAGCGGATTACTAGCGCCGTTAAAAAGTTAATTGGGGCAAAAGTTCGGCAAGCAAAGTATAGTTCATATAATAGCAGTATAGCTGGTGCCAGCAATGTTATTAGTCAAGTAGCTATTCAGGCTTGGACAGGTTTTCTGATTTTAGAAAAGCAGGTAACTATGGGGGTAATTAATTCATCTACTTCGCTAGCCTTTAATGTTTTTAATTCATTAGCTGTTATTGCACCGATTTTGACTGAGTTGCAGGCACTCAACCCGATCTTTAGCAAATATCAATTAGGTGAACCGATTAAAGCTAATATTCAAGGTGGTAGAGAAATTGCTGCTATCAATATTTCAGCTAAAAATTTACAAATTGCATATCATCCAGATAAACCAGTATTTAAAAAACCACTTAATTTTACAATAGAAAACGGACAAAAAATTGCGGTGGATGGCGAATCGGGCAGTGGCAAGAGTATTCTTCTAAAAATTTTGGCTGGTCGTTTAACCGATTATACGGGAGAACTTGAATTAGATAATACTGAGTATAAAAACATTGCTAATAGTACCTTACGCGCCAATATAGTTTATATTGATCAAACTGCATATCTTTTTAATGATACAGTGCGCTATAATCTGGAACTCGGTCAACATTTTACTGATGAAGAAATAAAATCAGCACTGGAAAAGGCTGATTTGTGGGATTTTGTGAGCTCTTTGCCGCAAAAGTTAGACACCCCAGTTGGCGAAGGTGGTGCTAGTTTATCTGGCGGACAAAAGCAGCGTTTGGCACTAGCTCGTGGGTTACTTAGAAATCGCAAGTTATACTTACTCGATGAATCGACCAGCAGCTTGGACAAAGCAGGCGCAGTTAAAGTAGAAAATGACTTCTTAGCTCAGCCCGAAATAACCGTTGTTTTTGTCAGTCACCAGTTACACGAAGAAAATAAAAATAAATTTGACCAAATCATAACTGTTTAGTTAACTAATAATTACCATTTTTGGTAAATATAACTTAAATGCGACGCAAACCATTAAAAAATAATTGCTTATTTTAAGCAATTAATGGGAAATGATATTATTAAAAAGAAAACCTTTAGAGGAAAATCATGTTAGAAAAAGAGAATAAGATGAAGGCTTAACAAGATATTGGCAAAAAATTCTCAACGGGTTACCGCCGCCAATATTGGTGGACCAATTGCGTCAATTGTTGCCGGAATAATTCTTGATCATGTTGGTGAAAAATTTATTGTTGTTGTTTGTACAAGCCTAATTATAATTGGTGGTATTAATATTTTGCTGTCAGTGCCTAAAAAGAACTAATTAGAGTAATTACTGGCATTATAAAATAATTTATTTTATAATGTTGTCTGCTAAAACGATATAAAAATAATGAGCTATTTTAGCTAATCAACCTGATTAGCTTTTTTATTGTAAAGAAATCAAGTATATGACTAAAGTAAAAATCGATTTTACTAGTAGAATTATTCAAGGTAAAGAAAGTGAAACTTTCAAAAAACAAGCTCAAGGTAATCTAACTGAATCAGAGGGAGCTGTCAGAGTTTCATACTTGGAAGACAATCAAATTCCAGTTAAAATTTTAATTAGAGAAAATAATGTAATAATTAGGCGTGGAACTGATAAGAATAATTACTCGCAATTACATTTTATTGTTGGTGAGCGGATGAATTGCCGCTACATTGCGCAAGGTTATCAGATGGACTTACAAAGCACGACAAAATTTATTAAATTTTTCCCTAAAAATGATGGTTCACGTGAACTTCAGATTGAATATGACCTTTATAGTGGTCTATACTTAATAGGTAACTATACCATCACATTGATTTTTACTTGAACGCCTAGTAAAATAAAAAAGACTGTTTAAGAGAGAGGAATACAATTGTGGGATTAAACGACTTTAAAAATAAAAATCGCAATGAATTATCAATGATTGAAGTTGCTCGCGCAATTCTGGAAGACAATAATAAAAGAATGGCTTTCGCTGATATTGTTAATGCCGTGCAAAAATACTTAGGCGTGAGTGATGAAGAAATAAGGGAACGTTTGCCCCAATTTTATACTGATATGAACACTAATGGTGAGTTCATTTCTATGGGTGAAAATGTCTGGGCACTTCGTTCATGGTTTCCTTATGAATCAGTGGATGAAGAAGTTAACCACCCTGAAGATGAGGACGAGGAGGATACTCGTACCCACCATAAGAAAGTTAACGCCTTCTTAGCAACTGCTACTGGTAGCGATGATATTATTGATTATGATAATGATGACCCAGAAGATGAAGATTTAGACGCCACCGCAGATGATGAAACTGATGACTTTGACGATGACGAAGATTATGTCAATACCGATGATGAAGATGATGAAGATTTACCAGACGGCATTGAAGGTCAGTTATCTGAATTAAATGATGACGACGATGAAGAAGAAGACGAATAATTTTCTTGACTTTGAGTCTTAAAATAGATAGTATTTTACTTGGGCACGTTATGTGCGTTTAAGCTCCCGTATGGGAGCTTTTTTTATTTTTGATTATTTTTATTTTTTGCAAAGGAGTTTGGCTAATGACAAAATATATCTTCGTTACTGGCGGTGTCGTTTCTTCACTGGGCAAAGGAATTACCGCTTCTAGCTTAGGTCGACTATTAAAAAACCGCGGATTAAAGGTTACGATGCAAAAGTTTGATCCCTACATTAACATTGACCCCGGAACAATGAATCCTTATCAACATGGTGAGGTATTCGTCACTGATGATGGTACTGAGGCGGACCTTGATCTGGGTCACTACGAAAGAATCGTTGATGTAAGGACAAGTAAATATTCAAACGTCACAACCGGTAAGATTTATAAAGAAGTATTGGAAAAAGAACGCCGGGGCGATTATCACGGTGCGACCGTTCAAGTAATTCCTCATATTACAGACATGATCAAGCAAAAAATTATGCGTGCCGGTTTAACTACTGATTCTGATGTTGTCATTTCAGAAATTGGTGGTACTGTTGGCGATATTGAATCTACTCCTTTCATGGAAGCTATTAGACAAATGCGGCGTGAAGTCGGTGAAGAAAACGTGATGTACATTCACTGTACTTTAGTACCTTATCTCCACGCAGCTCAAGAAATGAAAACTAAGCCAACTCAACATTCAGTAGCTGAATTACGGAGTATCGGAATCCAACCTAATATGCTCGTTTTACGTGCAGAAATGCCAATTGACCAAGAACATAAAGATAAGATTTCGAACTTTACTGATGTACCGGTTGACCGCATTATCGAGTCCATTAACGCTCCATCGCTTTTTGATTTGCCACTAGCTTTCCAAAAGCAGGGAATGGATCAAAAAGTTTGTGATTTCTTACATATCAAGAGTCCTAAAGATGAAGCTGATATGGAAGAATGGCAACGACTTGACGAGCGGGTTAAGAATCTTAAACATACAACTAAGATTACTTTGGTTGGCAAGTACGTTGAACTTGAAGATGCTTATATTTCTGTAACCGACGCGCTGAAACATGCCGGCTATGCTTATAACAGCAATGTTGTAATTAACAAGGTGCAAGCAGAAGATATCACTGAAGATAATATTGCTGACTACATGCAAGGATCCGACGGTTTAATTGTTCCTGGCGGCTTCGGTTCACGTGGCTTTGAAGGAATGATTACCGCGATTAAATATGCCCGTGAAAATGATATTCCATTTTTGGGTGTGTGCTTGGGTATGCAAATGGCTACTATTGAATTTGCCCGTGATGTTTTGGGATATAAAGATGCGAACACAACTGAAGCTGATCCTAAAACTAAGCACAATGTAATTGATATTATGGCTGATAAGCGTGATGAAGAAAATATCGGAGGCACACTGCGTTTGGGTCTTTATCCTGCAACATTGAAGAAGGGCACAAAGACAGCTGCTGCTTATGACAATCAGGATGTCATCCAAGAGCGTCACCGTCACCGTTACGAATTTAATAACGAATTTCGTGATGCGTTTGAAAAAGCAGGCATGACTTTTGCTGGTGTTTCACCAGATAATCATTTAGTTGAAATTATTGAATTGACTAAAAATAAATTCTTTATCGCTGCACAATATCACCCAGAATTTTTAAGTAGGCCGCAAAGACCAGAAGGTCTATACAAGGCATTTATTGGCGCTGCTAGCGGTCTTCCTGAAGAAAAGCTTTAATTGGCGTAATTAGATAATACAAAATCAAATTTTTGGACGGGGGAAGGCGAAGGTCTTCTCTTGTTTTTTCTGTTAAATTCCTTTAACATTATTATGACTAAACGAAATAGAAAAGGATTTTTTCGCCAATGAAGCAAATGATAATTCATGGTGGAAAGCCCCTGCAGGGTGATGTCTGGATTGGTGGTGCCAAAAACTCAACCGTTGCACTGATTCCAGCTTCAATTTTGTCGCGAACACCAGTAATTTTGGAGGGCGTTCCCAGAATTGCAGATGTTGACAACTTAATGGATCTGCTAAGTGAAATGGATGTCGTCAGTGACTTTAATAATACGACATTGCGTATCAATCCAGAACACATTAAGATGAGCCCATTGCCAAGTGGTAAAATCAAGAGTTTACGTGCTTCCTATTACTTTATGGGAGCTCTTCTTGGTCGTTTTGGTAAGGCTGTTGTGGGCTTCCCTGGTGGAGATGATATCGGTCCCCGCCCCATTGACCAACATATTAAGGGATTTGAAGCCTTAGGCGCATGTGTAAAAAATGAAGATGATCAAATAAAAATTACGGCTCCGGCTGATGGTTTGCATGGAGCCACAATACATTTAGAAATGCCTTCCGTGGGCGCAACGATGAATATAATAATGGCTTCCGTTACTGCTCAGGGCCAAACTATTATCAACAATGCTGCTAAAGAACCTGAAATAATTGATTTAGCAACTTTTTTGAATAATATGGGAGCTGTTATCAGGGGTGCTGGAACAGATTCGATTAGGATTGAGGGCGTCAAGCGGCTTGAAGCCAAGACACCTCATACAATTATCCCTGACCGGATTGAAGCCGGCACTTATATTTCATTAGCTGGCTGTATTGGAAATGGTATTCGCATTCATAACATTATTGAGGAGCACTTGGACTCATATTTAGCCAAAGTTGAAGAAATGGGTCTAGTGATAGATGCTACTGAAGATTCTTTATTTGTCTATCCTGCTGGTGACTTGAAGATGACACAGATTAGAACGGGTTCTTATCCCGCATTTGCGACGGATTTACAGCAGCCGGTTACACCTCTTTTACTATCAGCTAAAAGCGGTGAAGGCGTGATTATTGACCAAATATATCCTAAAAGGATTGGCCATATCAAGCAATTATGCAAAATGGGTGCAGACATCAAAGTTGAAGATAACATTATTTTAATTCATCCTACTGCTAAACTTCACGGTGCTACAGTTTCTGCAGGAGAAATTCGCGCAGGAGCTTGCCTTATGATTGCCGGATTAATGGCAGAGGGCAAAACGGTAATTAATAATGCTGGCAATATCTTACGGGGTTACGACCGAGTACAAGAAAAATTGCGTTTGCTAGGTGCTGATGTAAAAATTCAGGATGTGGCAGACTAAATAGCTAGTTTAATATTCAGCAAGAGACTAATCGTTACGGTTAGTCTTTTTATTGTTTTATAAGTAAATATGTCATTATTGTTTCTTTTGTAATTAAATTGTAATATACTTTAGTCATTACTAATTAAATAGCGAGGTGCAATAATGAAATTTAAATTACACAGTCTTTCTAAGACTTTTATAGCAGCAGTACTCTTAAGTGTACCGGTAGGTTCAACCTTGGCAGTAAATAATGTTGTTGCAAAAACAGATATTGTTAAGGCTGCTCCTTACCATCATTCTAATAAGGAGTTAACTAACAAGTTTGCTCGTGCAGGTTATGTTTTTAAACTGACTAATGCAGAAGACGGGGCACTAATTAAAACTAATGGTAAATCCTATAGTCCAAAAGTACTGCAAAAGATTGTTAAAAATAATACTCTTTTTAAGGTCAAAAAAGTCAGACCAATTCACAATGGCATGCTTGTTGATTTAGTTTCAAAAGGTGGTAAGTATAAGGGCACTACCGTCTATTTAAACGGTATTTATAACAAACATGTACATGATAAGAAACTGCAGCCCCTAATTAAGGCAGAACTAAGTGTGATGACTGCTAAGGCTAATAAAAGGCCAACTGCAAAATTGTTAGGTAAAGCTGCAGCTTTGGCAAATAAACTAACTGGCCGAGAGAAGAAAATTGCACTGACTTCAATTAAACAAGTGAAGAAATTTATTAAATATGGCACTTTGGGTGAAATCCCTGTGCTTCTTATTGGTCTTTATCCTGTTATCCAAAAATAGAAATAACTTTGCTTAAGTGAAAAAAGAACTTGAAGTGTGACAACTTCAGGTTCTTTTTTGCATTAATATAGAATTTAATAATCGGTGTTTAAGTTGTAAAAAGTTAGGCAGGCATTTATTTAATAAAATTCTTTTTTGTCTAAAATTGAGAGTTATAATAAAAAAGTAATTGAAACGAAAGGTCAATTAAGGAGTTATAAATGTTATTAGGATCAATTGAAGCTGGCGGTACCAAGTTTGTTTGTGCTATTGGCAATGAAAATTATCAAATAAAGGATCAAATCACTTTTCCCACGACAACGCCGGCAGAAACGTTACAAAAAACCGTAGATTATTTTAAGCAATTTGCTGTCGATGCAATTGGTATTGCATCTTTTGGACCAATTGAAGTCAGAAAAACAGCACCTAATTATGGTTATATAACTGATACTCCCAAAAAAGGTTGGGCTAATACAGACTTTGTAGGGCGATTGACTAAGACAATTAAAGTTCCGGTTTTCTTTACTACCGATGTTAACGGCTCTGCTTATGGTGAGTACGTCATGGCGCAACTTGCAAATGAAGACGTTGATTCTCTGGTTTATTACACCATTGGTACCGGTGTAGGCGGCGGAGCAATTATTAATGGTAAATTAGTGGGTTCTTTAGGTCACCCTGAAATGGGTCATGTCAAAGTTAAACGTCATCCGGATGATATGAATTTTGCTGGCGTTTGTCCTTTTCACCAAGATTGTTTGGAGGGCCTGGTTTCAGGTCCAACGTTTGAGGCACGCCTTAACAAGCCAGGCAAGGAAGTACCGTTATCAAATCCAGTATGGGATATCATGAGTTATTATGTGGCACAAGCTGCTTTGCAAGCCACGTTAATTTTGCGCCCAGACAAAATTGTTTTCGGTGGGGGAGTTACTAGTGAACAATTCTTAGAAAAAGTGCGGCGTGATTTTAAGGCCTTGCTAAATGACTATGTCCATGTTCCTTCATTAGAACAATACATCACAATGCCCGAAATAATTAATAATGGTTCAGCAACAGTCGGTGACTTTGCTTTAGCAAAAAGATTGTTAAGAGAGTAAATATTTTTTCGTAAAGCGCTAAAAAAAGGCACTTTAGCAGTTTAACGTGCATATTTTAGAATTGATTTTGCATAAACAGAAAGTAATAAGATAATTAATAATTGCATGAAGATGAAAATCCTCATGCTTTTTTGTTAGTTCAGTTTTTGTACTGAACTTTGTTAACTTTTTTCTTGGAAGCGATTTATTCATAATAAAAAATAACAAGGAGGCATTGTAGATGCAGGTACAGTTTAACCAGAGTCAACTTAAAATTATAGATCTCCTTGTAAAAGTTAAATATTTCATGACGGTTGGTGACATGTCTGAAAAAGTTAAAGTATCAGAAAGGAGTGTTTATAAAAATCTAAGTTCACTCAATAAGAAATTAAAGACATTAGACATTGAAGGAACACGCAATGTCTATGGTCAAGGCTATTATTTGAGCGAAAAAAGCAAACAACAGATACAGAAGTACTTAGCCACTGAAAGTTCAAGTAAATACAGTTCTTTAGAAAGGCAGTACATAGTTTTTATTAATTTACTGATTGACAGTAGATTTAGTGTTCAAAAAATTGCGCAGGGATGTGGTGTCAGTAAACAAACAATTTTAAAAGATATTCAAAGTCTTAAACAAAAAATGAAAAGTTTTGAAATAACGATAGTTTCGAACTATCGGGGACATTTTCTGCAGGGACAAGAAATAAAAATTAGGCAGTTCCTTTTTTCATGGCTTTATTCTGATCATGAATTAGCAGGTATTTACGAAACGCGGGAAATAAAAGAGTTAAAGGTATTAATCAGTCAATGGTTGAGCTCATTTGAAAATTCTAACAACATCATTTATTCTGATGAATTCATTTATGTTTTCGCTAATTTTTACGCACTGATTTTAAAAAGAATTTTTAATAATAATGCTGTACTTAAAGGCAAGAAGTATCCGATTAGTGCAAAATTGCAGGAAACACCCGAATATAAATTTTCTTCCTCATTTTTATCCATTCTTTTAGGAGATAGATACAGTGAGTTTGAGAATAATTATTTGACTTCTGTTCTTTTAGGAGGTCAAAAACGCAAACTTCCTAAAGACAGTATTAACACAGAAATAAGTAAGATTGTTTATGTCATTATTAATAGTTTCAAGAATTTAGCAGATTGTGCTTTTAAAGATGAAAATAAATTGCATCAAGATTTGGTTGTCCATCTGGCAACTACTTTCTTCCGTGTTAAATACCGGCAGCAATATCAAAATAATGACTTTGATTCAATCAAAGAAAATTATCCAGATATATATATTTATACCAAAATGAGTATTCACCCTTTTGAACGATTTATTGGTGCCAGTTTAAACGACTACGAAGTTGGTTTAATTTCAATTTATTTTGCATCAGAAATTTCACGTAAGAATGAAAATGATCCAAAAGTACTTTTAGTGAGTTCAGGTAGCAATGGCTCTGCCGGGTTTCTCATGACCCAGATGGTAGAACAGTACCCTAATGTCAATTTTAGTTTACCAATAGCTCCTTCCGAATTAACAAATAGACCAATTGAAGAAGGGGCGATTATTACTAATATTTCTTTGACTGACACAAAATTGCCGTGGTTAAAGGTCAATTCAGTCTTAACCAGTAAAGATTTTGAAAATATTGACAATTTTTTCCAGCTTAACGGTATCACTAATTCAGAAAACCTCCAGACTGAATTTAAAGCAATCATGGAAACTATCTATGACAATACGAACGTTATTCATGGCAAGGCTTTGGAAAAAGGAATTAAGCAGATATTGGTAGATAAAAAGAAACATGAGAAAAAGAAAAAAAGGACTGGACCATTGCTAAGTGAAGTATTAACAGAAGACAAAATTAAATTTAGTCATGACAAAACCCTAAATTGGGAACAGGCAATCGAATTATGTTCCCAGCCATTATTAACAGCAGGTAACATTACAAAATCCTATGTGACTGCGATGATTAACAACGTTAAAGATAACGGACCATATATTAATATTGGTACTGAAATTGCCCTGGCACACGCAAGACCAAGTCAAGGTGTTAACAGATTAGGAATGTCTTTGTTGTTATTGGATCATGACATTGATTTGGTAGATAAAGAACACAAAATTAAACTGATTATTGTGCTTGCAGCCCAAGACTCAACTTCACATTTAAGGGCTCTTTCTGAGTTGGCCAAAATTTTAGGTAACAAAGAAGATGTAAGCAAGATAATGAATGCTAAAAATGCAAGTGAAATAGAAGAATTGATTAAGAAAGGCGAAAAATGAAATTAGGAGCATGTTGTAGTACAGGAGTCGGGTCATCTTTCATGGTAGACATGAATATGCAAGATGTACTTAAAGAAATAGGAAAGTCAGATGTAGAAACTACTCACATTGATCTTTCTGGACTTAATCCGAGCGTGGCTGATCATTTTTTTGTAGGACGCGATATGTATGATGCTGTAGCGAATGTTGTTGGTAAAAATAACGTGACAGAGTTGAACAGCATCATTGATAAAGAAGAATTAAAGGAAAAGATTCAAGCTTATTTGAATAGTGTTGATCAGAAAAGTGAAGGTGATAACTAATGAACGAAATTTTAAACTTCTTCTTAAGTATTGCTAGAACTCCCTCAATCTTAGTTGGACTGGTAGCAGTTTTAGGTTTACTTCTGCAGAAAAAAGATTCAACAGAAGTAATTTCAGGTGGTTTGAAAACTTTTGTCGGCTTTTTAGTCTTAACTGGTGGTTCGGGAGTAATTACAGATGCCTTAACACCGTTTGGCAAAATGTTTATGCAGGCTTTCCACGTTCAAGGCGTTGTCCCTAACAATGAAGCTTTTACTGCCACTGCATTAACAAAATACGGTAGTGCTACTGCGATGATCTTGCTGATTGCGATGATAGTCAATGTCATTTTAGCCAGAATATCGCACTTTAAATATATTTATCTTTCGGGGCATGTCATGATTAACATGTCATGTATGTTGGCGGTTCTGCTTGCAGTTGCAGGTTTTACAGAAATACCTTCAATTATAGTTGGTGGTACTTTTTTAGGTCTGTTTGACACGATTATGCCGGCTTTAATTCAGCCCTTTGTTAAAAAGGTGACTAAGAGTGATGAAATTGCGATTGCGCATACGGGTGACTTTGGGTATTTAATTGCCGGTTTAGTCGCAAAGGTTGTAGGTGATCCATCCAAATCAACAGAAGACTTGCACGTTTCTAAGAAAGTATCATTTTTAAGAGATAACACGATTGCCGTTACAATCACGATGGCAGTGGCATATCTGATTATTGCGTTGTTTGCAGGTCCCGTTTATGTTGAAAAATTGAGCGGTGGAATCAACTACATAATATATGCCTTAATTGAATCTGGTTCATTTTCTGCCGGTGTTTACATTATGTTAGCCGGAGTAAGAATGATCTTAAACGAATTAATTCCTGCCTTTAAGGGTATTTCAACTAAATTAGTTCCTAATGCTAAAGCCGGTTTGGATATCCCGATCCTGTTTACTTTCGCACCTAATGCCGTAATTATTGGTTTCTTTTCTAGTTTTGTAGGCGGCTTGGTTGCCACATTACTAATGGTTTTATGCCACACGACTATCGTTATTCCCGGCGTTGTGGCTCACTTCATGTGTGGTGGTGCTGCCGGCGTTATTGGAAATACAGTTGGTGGTCGTCGTGGTTGATCATTGGTTCATTTATTCATGGATTATTAATTTCTTTTGTACCAATTATTTTAATCCCAGTGTTAGGCCACTTGGGCTTAGGTACAGCTAGTTATGCAGACGCTGACTTTGGTATTGTCGGCTCCTATGTAGGCTATAGTGGTTTACTTGGCGGTCGTTCATTAATCATTGCTGCATTGGTAGCTGCTTTGGTAATTTTCTTTATCGTATCAATTATTTTAGATAAAAAGCAAAAGAACGCAGTTAAATCAGCCAAATAAAATTTATAAAAATTAAGGAGTCAAAAATGAAATATACAAAAAAAGATAACTTAGCAGTTAATGCTATTAGGGCCCTAAGTATTGATGAAATCCACAAAGCCAACTCAGGACATAGTGGTATTACTTTAAGTGCTGCTCCGTTAATTTATACTATCTATCAAAATATGAAGTTTGACGTGACTGATCCACATTGGTTCAATCGTGACCGTTTTGTGCTATCAGGAGGTCACGGGTCAGCAATGTTATATGCTACTTTACATTTACTTGGTTTTGATATTTCAATCGCAGATTTAAAAAGATTTAGAACTTTAGGTAGTAAAACTCCTGGTCACCCAGAAATTACTACTCCGGGAGTTGATGTTGCTACTGGCCCATTAGGACAAGGCTTCGGTATGGCAGTCGGTATGGCTATGGCAGAAAAACACCTCAGTTCGCTATACAACAAGCCTAATTACCAAATAATTGATAATAAGGTGTATGTGATTATTGGTGACGGGGACTTAATGGAAGGTATCAGCCATGAAGCTGCCAGTTTAGCTGGACACCTGCAACTGAATAATTTAATTGTGTTATACGATTCAAACCGCAATACTATGGATGCCAGCATGACGCAAGAATGTGATGATAATGTTGCGCAAAGATTTGAAGCGTACGGCTGGAATTACCTTAAAGTTGCTGACGGCAATAATCTAAATGATATTGATGCGGCAATTAAAGTTGCTCAAGATGAAAAGAAAAGACCGACTTTAATTGAAGTAAACACTGTTTTAGGCTATGCATCCCCACTCGCAGACAGCCACTTAGCTCACGGTGCGGTTTTGGATGCAGAACAAGTTGCTGCCACTAAAAAGCACTTGGGCTATGAATATGGTCCATTTGAGGTTCCTCAAGAAGCTTATGCCGCTTTTGAGAGTGTTAAAACAGAAGGACAAAAAGCTCACCAAAAATGGTCAGAACTCTTGCAAAACTACATTGAAGCTAATCCAGAACTTGGCGGTCAATTAATTAAGAATATTAACAATAATGTCAAACTTAATTTTGACGAAAATAAATTAGAAATACCAGATGCTCTTTCAACAAGAGATTCTATTCATCAAGTTTTACAGCAAACTAGTAAGTCAGAATTAAATCTATGGGGCGGTTCTGCAGATTTAGGTAGTTCCGACAAAACCTACTTTGATTGTGATGAGGGTTTTCAACCAAATTCATACGATAAAAATAACTTATACTTTGGTATCCGCGAGTTTGCTGAAGGTGCAGCAATTAACGGCATTACTTTATACGGTGGTTCCAGAGTATTTGCCAACACATTCTTTATCTTTTCAGACTATATGAAAAATGCGATCAGAATGTCTGCCTTAATGCAAATACCGTCAATCTTCATTTTTGGTCATGATTCCATTTCTTTAGGACCCGATGGTCCTACTCATCAACCGATTGAACAATTAGCGGGAATAAGGGCAATCCCTAACTTAATAGTATTTCGTCCGGCTGATTACTTGGAAACAATATATTCTTGGCAATACGCGATTAATCAAAAAGACCGCCCAGTAGCGTTTATATTGGGTCGTCAGAATTTGCCAACTCTCTTGAATTATCAAGACAGCGTTAAAACTGGCGTTTCAAAAGGCGGTTATATCCTAGCGGAAGCAGAAAATGGTGCACCGGAAGGAATTTTACTGGCTACCGGTTCAGAAGTAAGCTTAGCTTTAGCAGCGCAAAAAGAATTGGCACAAAGTGGCAAAAATGTCCGCGTGGTATCAATGCCAAGTTTTGAACTATTCTTGAAACAGGATCCAGAATACCAAGAAAAAGTTCTACCTAAATCAATTAAGCACCGTGTATCAATTGAAATGGCATCTACTTATGGCTGGGGACAATTTGTAGGTTTAGATGGAGCAGCTATCGGCATTAATCACTTTGGTGAAAGTGGTGATGGTGATGAACTGATAAAGAAATCTGGGTTCACGGTTGATAATATTGTCAAGACGTACCTAGATATTTGTAAGTAGCACAGTAAGCTGTAATGCTTTATTTAAATATGATTTAAGTAAATAATAAAAAAGTGTTGGGCGAAATGATGTGAACCCTAAAATTAGGACACTTTTTTGTCAGAATTATCAAAAATAAAAAAGCCGTTGACATCTATTTAATGTCAGCGGCTTTTAAGTAATCTATTTACAAGACACTAAGAGTTTAATCTAATAAATCGAACTTAAGTGTTGCTAGGTTGTGGCCTTCATTGACCATATTACTCAGCAGTTCAATAGTGTTCTTGTAAACTTGGTCAGCCATCTTTTGGTTAGCTGCAGTTAGCAGTGCTTCAACTTCTTTACCCGAAAGACCGGCTGCTTTTTTATCAGTTTCGTGTTGAATAAAGTGGCATTGCGCTAAAGATTTTTGCTCAAAGTCATTTTCGAGTTCACCATAAACTCTAAAGTTAGTATCACCAAGTTGCGCTGTTAATTTGTTTAACCAGAAAATCTTGTTCAAATCAAATTTAGGTCCAGTTTGGAAACTTGCTGGTGTGTCATTAACGTTGGTGTAGAATGGGACAAAACTGTTAAAGGTATTTGGACCAAAGCAAAGCCATTGCACACCTGCAATTTCTTCAGGAACGTCATTTCTAACTTGCAGAATATGAGTTTCAAAGTTCCGGTTAAGAGCAATTGGACGGAACGTCTTCTTTTGTTCTGGAGTACCTTGATCGCCATAAGGATCAAATGGCGTATCTTGATAGTGAGAACTCTCGATAAAACAAATGTCTTCAATACTGATCTTGCGGTTAGCATGACAAATAAACGGTTGATCTTGATCGCCCGGCTTGCCACCAAATTCTGGATCAAAGTAATTATGAACAAACCAAGCGCGCGGATTATTGTAATGGGCGTCTTTAATAGTTGAACTACCAAAGATATGACGCATATTGTAACCTTCACGGTCAGGGTTGAGGTGATATTCAGCTATTAAATCTTCTAAGGTATCGTCAGCTAAGAAACCATCTTTACCAAAGTGGAATTCATCAATGTTTAAACGGTTAGGAGCAACAACGTAGGCGTCATCAGGAATACGGCGTGCAATCCAGTGGTGACCACCAATAGTTTCCAGGTACCAAACTTCATCGTGGTCGGCAAAAGCCATACCATTCATTTCGTAAGTACCGTATTTTTCCAGTAAATAGCCGATGCGCTTAACGCCATCAAGAGCACTGTGGATATAAGGCAAAGTTAAAGTAACAAAGTCTTCTTCACCAAGTCCACCCTCAGTAACCAGTGGATCAATCCCTTGAATACGTGCGTTAGTAGTAATAGTTTCAGTAGCAGTCATTGCCACGTTTTCTGAGTTAATTCCGGCTGCAGCCCAGATGCCGCTTTCTCCAGAAACATCAGGTGCACTGGTATAACGTAAAGGCTTTTCTGCTAAATCTTCATCATCAATCTTTTGGTGACTAATGACACTTTCATAATGCTTAGGTTGCTTTTCAGGGGTAATAAGTTCAAACCCTTCAGGAATTATTTCACGACCGCCGTCTTCGCTTCTGGCAATCATTGCTGAGCCGTCAATTGATGCGGCTTTGCCGACAAGAATAGTCGTACATTCTGCTTTTTTCATTTAATCTGTCCTTTCAAAATTACTTAACCTATATTGTATTAAAAAAAGCAGGTTGTTTGCAAAAAAATAAGTAAACTTAAACCTAAATTATTTATTACTCTTGTCAATTATTGCTTTTAATTAAATTCTAATTTATGATTGACATAAAATGTAAAAGAAGTTTTACTAAAATTGTCCTAATTTTAGGGTTATAGTGCGTTTTTAAGTACACTTGTGTTTACTTTGCCAGTTTTATTTGCGATTTTCCTAAATTTTCCTTTCTTTTTTAGATTAATCATTATCCTATTGGAATTGATGTGCTCAGTTTTAGAAAGAGCGCAAGTTGAAAAGCTAGGTTTAAACCACAAGCGCACATTAGATCGGAAAAGAAATAGGTATCCAGTCGGTATGTCACATAATGATGAACGTGAATGGAATTTAATGCTGCGAGCATACTATATTAGTGGTAGAGTAACTTTATTCTGCTTTGCTGTTTTACTTTTTATTTTGCTATTTATTGAAAAGTTGCCATTACAATGCCTAGTTATTCATATTTCACTCTCCTTACTGAGTATTTTAGTTATTAGTGGAATAATTATTTTGAAGGAATGGGCTTTTGCGTATTCATACTGCTGCCTTGATTGGCAAGAAAATCGCTAAACTACTTTTATGCAATGTTACTTTGGCATTGCCCATATTGGTGAAATGAAAGAATTAGGCTAATGACTATAGAAAAATTTTTACAAGAAAAACTACAGGCTGACTTAACAAAGATCACGCATGAGTCACAAAACAGCACCTTTGTTGGTGATAGTACAAAGTTTAAGCAAAAAATATTTGTCAAAGTCTTTGCACAAAGAGGAAAATTTTTAACTGAAAAAGCTGTGAATGATCAACTAAATACTCGTGTCTTAGATTCCTTTGCTGTCACACAGACACAACAATTTGTTTTGGTCATGAAAGATTTGGCGCCAACTGATATTAAAGGACAAATTACCTCTGATTTAGCATTTAAGATGGGAGTACAGTTAGCTCGTTTTCACCAAACCGTCAAACCATTTTCTGGAATATACCTTAATAATCGGTTGTTTGAGAAAGCAAAATTTGACAGCAATAGTTTGCAGAATGAAGAAATTAAAAGCAGATTGCTGCAAGTGTTAGCTTTATTCACAGCGCGAAAAGCGGATATTGCAGAAGACCTAACGGCTCATGCAACTACAGTTTTACATGGAGATGTCGGCTTACGTAATTATAAAATTGTTGGAGATCATTTGAGTTTAATTGATTTTGAACGAGCTCGCATGGGGGTAAATTATCAGGACTTCATTAAACTCTTTTACCAAGATTTCAGGTTAAATCAAGGATTAATTACTTCCTTTATCAGCGGTTATCAGGAATGTAGCGAAGAAGTGGTAGTTACTCCTCTGACGCAAGCTTTTCTCATTTTTATAACTGCAATTGGTATTATGAAATATACTGAAAAAATTGTGGACGAACCTTTTAAGGAAATTGGTGAGCAAATGCTGGCAACTTGTTTTTCATTTTTAGGTGTCGGCAGTCAAGATAACGACAAGGCTAACATGTACGCTTTAATATTTACCAATTAAAAAAGTATCTTCTTATAAGAAGATACTTTTTTGGCGCAAATAAAATTGTCTCAAGGGTAAAAACAATTTTATTTACATGATATTTGCAGGTTGTGTTTCTTGTTTTGTCTTCCTATCACCTCCTTTAAGTAAGAAATTCAGAATTGTTGCTGACAAACTGGTAATCACGATGCCGTTGCTTAAGAACAGTTGAACGGTTGCCGGCAGGTTTTTAAAAAATTGCGGATAAATAGTAACGCCTAGTCCCAGTCCAACTGAGATCGCAATAATCAAGACATTGTTGTTGTCAGTGAGGTCAACTTTAGCTAAAGTCTTAATGCCCTGAACAGCAATCATGGTAAACATGACAAGCATGGCTCCACCTAAGACTGGGGTAGGGATGATTGTTACCATTGCGCCAATTTTAGGTAATAAGCCCATAGCCATGAGTAATCCACCGGCCCAGTAAATCGGACGCTTGGTTTTTATGCCTGATAGTTGTAAAAGTCCAACGTTCTGCGAAAAAGTGGTATAGGGAAAAGCATTGAATAAACCGCCAAAAATTTGGGCGATACCTTCTGCACGGTAACCTTTTTTCAAATCTTCTTCAGTGACGTCATGGTGTAAAAGGTCACCAATTGCAAAGAATACCCCGGTTGACTCAACCATTGAGACTAGAGCAATGATGATCATTGTCAGGCTGGAAGACCATTCAAATTTTGGTACGCCAAAGTAAAAGAGTTGCGGCAAGTGGAACCAAGATGCTTCCATGACAGGAGTGAAGGAAACAAGTCCCATGCAGGCTGCAATAGCAGTTCCAGCAACTAAGCCGATTAAAACTGAAATTGACCTGATAAAACCTTTGGTCCAAATTTCTAAAGCCAAGATAATGAACATGGTGCAAAAAGCTAAAAAGAGGTTCTGACTACTGCCAAAACTTTTAGCAGCTGAATTGCCGCCACCCATGTTTTGGATTGCCACGGGAACTAAAGTTAAGCCTATAGTAGTGATTAATGTGCCAGTGACAACAGGTGGGAAGAATTTTTTGATTTTAGCAAAAACACCTGAGATTAGAACCACGAAAATGCCGGCAACAATGATAGCGCCATACATATCATTGATTGAAAACTTTTGCCCGATCATTTGCAGTGGAGCAACGGCTTGAATAGCACAACCTAAAATAACTGGGAAACCAATCCCAAAGTACTTGTTACGTAATAATTGCAGCAGTGTAGCCAGACCACACATGAAAATGTCAATTGAAACAAGATAGGTCATTTGGGCAGCAGAGAATTTCAGTGCATTACCGATTAGAAGTGGTACGGCGACTGCACCAGAATACATTGCTAGTAAGTGCTGTAAACCTAAAACTGCTGCTTTTTGTTGGCTAACTTCTTTTTTTGCCATTATTTCTCTCCCACAAAATGTACTTGATTATTGGCTAAACTATCGATTTCAGCAAGTGCTTCGAGGCGATAGCCATGATTTTTAAGCCATTCGCTGCCACCCTGAAAAGTTTTTGCGACTACAATTCCAACACCAGCGACTTCGGCTTCTGCTTGGTTAGCAATGTTAATCATACCTTTAACTGCTTCTCCATTAGCCAGAAAATCATCAATTATCAGTAGCCGCTCACCCTTATGTAAAAATTTTTGTTCAACGCAAATCTGGTTAGTAACTTTTTTAGTGTAAGAATAAACATCAGCCCAATAAACTGCGTCATTAAGCGTAGCCGGTTTTTTCTTGCGGGCAAAGACCAGTGGTACGTGCAATTCATAAGCTGTCATCACTCCCGGAGCGATTCCCGAGGCTTCGCAGGTCAATACCTTGGTGATGCCACTATCCTTAAACAAATGACTAAATTCCTTCCCGACTTTCTTCATTAGTTCGGGATCTACCTGATGGTTCAAAAACGAGTTGATTTTTAAAACATTACCTGGTAGAACGTCTCCGTCACTGCGAATACGGTCTTCCAATAATTTCACTTTTTCCTCCTTCATAGCAAAAAAGGGCTTTTTCTACCAAAACTATGGTAAAAAAAGCCCTTAAAGACAGTAACCGGCTGCGTTAAATGCTAAATTATCCATAGTTCAGAATTTACGGTTCTGAGTAGAAACTACCGACCTTATTACGGCAATATATAGATTTTTTATTTTCCTGTTGCAAGCATTGTAACAGAGTCACAAAGTATGTGCAAGATTATTTTTTGAGATATTAACGAATTATTTACGCTAGCCGCTATAAAATAGTTCGTAAAAACTATGCTTTTCTGTAAAAAATTATTGACCATGACCGTATTTCTTAGTAAAGTTGATGTAGTATTAAATATGAATAGTGAAGGAGTATTGGTGTCGGTGAAAAAGAATATTAGTGACTTTGATGAAATTATTGTGCTTGATTTTGGTAGTCAATATAATCAACTAATAACGCGGCGGTTGCGGGATTTTGGTATTTATTCTGAATTGTTGCCCCATGATATTAGTATGACTAAAATTAGGCAGATTAACCCTAAGGGTATTATTTTTTCCGGGGGTCCTAACAGTATTTATGACCAAAATGCCTTGAAAGTTGACCCTGAAATTTTTAAGTTGGGCATTCCTATTCTGGGCATTTGTTACGGAATGCAACTGATGACTTCTTATTTAAACGGCAAGGTTGAAAAAGCTGCTAATTCTGAATATGGTCGTGCCGACATCGAAGTTGAAGATACTAACTCCGTTTTATTTGCTGGTTTGCCCAAAGATGAATACGTCTGGATGAGTCACGGTGATTTGGTCACAGGTGCACCCGCTGGCTTTGAAACGGTCGCTTCAAGTAAGAATTGCCCGATTGCCGCTATTGCTAACGATCAAGCCAAAATGTATGGTATTCAGTTTCACGCGGAAGTGCGCAATACGCAATATGGTCTTGATATTTTGCGTAATTTTGCCTTTAAAGTATGCGGCGCTAAGGCTGATTGGTCAATGACCGATTTTATTGACTTGCAAATTGCTGAGATTAGAAAAACTGTAGGTAATAAAAAAGTAATTCTGGGTCTATCCGGTGGGGTAGATTCCAGCGTTACCGCGACTCTTTTACACAAAGCTATTGGCAATCAGCTGACAGCTATCTTTGTGGATCACGGCATGTTGCGCAAAAATGAAGGCGATGAAGTAATGGCAGCCTTGAACCGTGATTTAGGCGTTAACATTATTCGAGTAAACGCTCAAGAGCGCTTTTTGAATAAACTGAAGGGTGTCACCGATCCTGAGCAAAAGCGTAAAATCATTGGTAAAGAGTTTGTTGAGGTGTTTGCGGACGAAGCAAAGAAAATTAAAGATGTGGACTTTTTAGCCCAAGGCACCCTGTACACCGATGTGATTGAAAGCGGCACAAATACCGCCCAGACAATCAAGTCGCACCATAACGTTGGTGGGTTACCTAAGGATTTACACTTTAAATTAATTGAGCCTTTGCGTAAGTTATTTAAGGATGAAGTGCGTGAATTGGGTGAAAAATTAGGTATTCCGCATGATTTGGTTTGGCGGCAGCCATTCCCAGGACCTGGTCTTGGCATTCGCGTTCTCGGTGAAGTAACTGAGGATAAACTCAAACTGGTGCGTGACAGTGATGCAATTTTGCGGGATGAAATTAAAAAAGCCGGTTTACAGGAAAAAGTTTGGCAATACTTTACCGTTTTACCCGGTATCAAATCCGTGGGCGTGATGGGTGACGGTCGCACTTACGACTATACCATTGGTATTCGCGCAGTTACATCAATTGATGGGATGACCGCTGATTTTGCTCGCTTGCCATGGGATGTTTTGCAAAAAATTTCAACACGAATTGTCGACGAAGTACCTAACATTAACCGCGTCGTCTACGATGTTACCAGTAAGCCACCATCAACGATTGAGTGGGAGTAAGAGGATAAATTAAATTTTTATAGAATCATATTTAATGGCAACATCTCATATAAAAAATTAGAAGTTTTTTATATCAAAGGTTTACCGTATTGATTAAGCTCTTAGTTAAAACTGAGGGCTTTTTGAATTAAAAAATGTTGAGTTAGATAATGATTTAGATGATAATTAATAAAAAGATGTTTTAATTTGTGAGTCTTTATATCGCAATGCAAAGGCAAAAATAATATTCTTAAAATTAAAAGAGACATTTATAAGTTATAAAAAAGAAAATAAATTCGTGCTTAACCTTCTTGATATTTATGAAAGAAAGATTGGCATTTTAACAAGAATACATATGCACCTCTCCAAAAAAATCTAAGTTGTTGATGCCTAAGTTGTTGAAAAATGGTTAAAAGTTAAATGAAATAGTAAACTGAATTAATGGTTTTGAAATCAATAACGAACACTTATCATTATTATTTGATATGTAATTTTTGTAGAAGGTTGAAAAATGAACCAGATTAAAACTCCGGAAGAATTTTATCAAGATTATATAGCTATTTTTGCTCCAGATTCTACTAGATTAGATCATTTAAAGACTATTACTCGAAAACTGGCTTTAATAATTAATGAAGCTTGTATGGTAAATGAAAGCAAAACAGCGGACTTAATTGGAGCTTGGGTAATAGGTACAAAAGAAAATCGAAATTTAGAAAATAGATCATCTTATGATGCTTATATTAATCAGCATACTGAAGTGAGACACTACATTCAAAGAATTATTGATAAAAAGCCAATACATAAAATGGTATTAGCTAATTTGTTAATAACAGATTTGGAGAATTCTTTTGAACTAGATAAAAAAATATTAGCAAATTTGGTTTGTATTGACAGGTTATTGAATAATAAAGAATACTCACTTGAATATTTATACTTTGAATCTGCGGGAAGTTTAATCAATAGATTGCATCAGTCAACTACTGATTGGGATTTTCTAATTGACTGTATGGATAAAAGAATTAGAAATGCTTCAGCACATTTGAATTTTTCGTATAGTATGAGGAAGTCAACTTTTATAGGAAAAAATGTTGATGCCAGAAATAAAACTATTACTAAATTTGAAATTACTCCTCAAGAAATGCTTTTGGAAATATTACCAAAACAATCAAATATTATAAAGGCTTTTATAGCAAATGGTATTTTATTATGGCTAAGTGTAAATAATTTTGAATTATATAAAAAAGCTTTGGATATTTTGGATTAAACTAGTAATGAAGGAATAAACTTGATAGAAGAAAATTTCTATCAAGCAGATAGAAAATATTAATAAATTAAGCTTGTTTTATTATAAGTGTATAAATTATTGGAGCAGCAAATATGACGAAAAATACATTATTTCAACATGGGACTATGCAAATGTTGGTTGAAGGTCTATTGGAAGGTACTTTACCGCTGTCAGAATTATTAAAACATGGCAATATTGGCATAGGAACCGGTGATGGCGTTGATGGTGAATTAGTGATATTAGACGGTGTCGGTTACAAAATAGATGTTAGTGGTCCAGCTGTTAAACTGCCAGATGACTTCAAAGTTACTTATGCAGATGTTAGCTTTGCAGATTATCACAAATTCAAAAGCTACAAAAATATCGAATTGGCGGAAATGCTAAAAGATGTTTTAACCAAAAATAACGCTCAAAATCAATTTTTTGCAATATTGACTAAAGGTGTTTTCCAAAAAATTCGTACGAGGTCTTCTAAAAAATCACATAAGCCATATCCGTCTCTGGGAAAAATTGCTGAAAATCAGGTTGAATTCGAAGCTGAAAATATTTCAGGCACAATGATTACTTATTACACACCAACTGTTTTTCAAGGTGTTGGGGTATCAGGATTTCACAATCATTTTTTGGCAGATGATTTAAGCTTTGGCGGTCATGTTTTGACAGCTACGATGAAAGGTGTAGTAGTCAGTATCCAACCAATAGAAAACTTTAAATTGCATTTGCCAGTTGATAATCAGGAATTTTTAAATGCCAACTTAAGTGACACCAGCAACTTGGATAATGTTATTTCGAAGTCAGAATAAATTTATTATTAAGATAAAAATAAGGAGTGTTCAACTATAGTTAAAACTATAATTAAGCATTTTTAATGACTCAAATTTTTAAAAAATAGAGTAGCTAATAATTTTGGCAATATACTTCAGAAAGTAAGAATTTGCCAAAGAAATAAAAAAAGAAACTTTTAATTGCCGTCATTACTGTAAACCACAAAATTAAACATTTTTAAACTAATTTCTTCCAAGGAATTAGTTTTTTTATTTATAACCGACGACTATATTTCATCTGCTAATTTGACACCTTTACTCATTCATTTTATTATTAGATAAATTTAATAAAATTGATTTAGCATAAAATGAAAGACGCAAGGACATGACATTAAAGGGACTGATTAGCTCCAATAAACAACGAGCAATTTTTATTATTTTACTTTATTTTATTTTCGCTGTTACCGGCTCACTTGACCAATATTTTTTTCAATTTGCAGTTAATGGATTAAGCGTCGGCAATTTGCCAGTTTACATTCGCTGGCAATTAATTGAATTTATCCCGGTAGTTTGTGGTGTATTTATTCTACCTTTAGCGACTTACCTTTTTAACGCACAGATTCAGGAATATCTTGATCAAATAAGAGGGCAAATGGTAGATCATTTTTATACTGAAAACGATGCGACAGTGGCGCAAATGCAGAACTATCTGCAAAGCAATCTCGATACTTTGACCAGCGATTTTGCTCTGCCGTGGGTTAATGTTCTTAGCAATTTATTCATTATCTTGCTTTCTGCTGGCGTCCTTTTTAGCTTAAATTGGTCTTTTGTTTTACTAACTGCAATTTTTATTCTAATAGATGTAAGCTTGCCCAAAATAATGGCGCGCATGACTTCAGAGGCAAGTAGAAAAGTGATGAAAAATACTAGCGCTTTTTTAACTGGTATCGGTGAATGGATCAATGGTTTAAATGAACTGCGGCGGTATCATGCTTGGACGATCTTAAATAAAGAAATGAGCAGCTACGCTGAGAAGTTGGAAAAGTCTAAAGTCAATCAAATCAATAAAAACTGTGCTTCTAATACAATTAATGGAATTGGTAATACTTTAGGACAAATGTCGATTGCCTTTTTAGCGGGTATCCTATTTTTAACTGGTCAAATAAAAATTGGAGCCGCATTAGCTTCGACTTCTTTTGCTTTTGGTATCTTTTCAGCTGTATCCTCTATTACAAGTGCTGCCGTCAAGATTAAATCCACTAAAAATATCAATCAAACTACGGCTAGCCTGATTTCTAACACTAAATCAAGACAAAAAGGTTCATCTACTCAAATTGCCCAAATTGAAATTAAAAATTTGGCGCTTAAATATCCTAATGGTCCAATAATTAAATACCCTGATTTTGTGATCAATAAGAGTGAAAAAGTTTTACTTGCAGGCGATAGCGGAACTGGCAAGTCAACACTGCTTCAAGCTCTTTTAGGTAAGATCAGGCCTTATCAAGGTCAAATTATTTTTAGAAATAATGCGGGGCAGATTTTTCAACCAAATTTAAACCGGATTAGTTACATTGCTCAAGATCCGCAATTATTTCCAGGAACGATTGCGGAAAATATCGTGATGTTTCACCAGCAGTTATTGGATCAAGTACCTAATTTAATTAATAAAGTGCAATTGCAGAGCGACATTGCGAGATTTCCCCAAGGGACTGATACCCAAGTTGATTTGGATAAGAATAATTTATCCGGTGGTCAAAGACAAAAGATTATCCTTGCCAGATCAGAAGTTTTCGCTGATGAAATTATTTTGCTGGATGAAGCGACAAGTGCCATTGATAGTAAAGCAACTAAGCAAATTATTGCTGAACTTGTTCACACTAATAAGACTGTGATCATGATTGCTCATAATCTTAATTCTGAAGTTAAAAATATGTTTGATAAAACGATTCGGTTAGCAAGCCAGAAGGAGAACCACAATGACTTTTAAAAACTTCTTTCATACCAATCGAATTCGTTTCATATTTATGGTGCTTTTTAGCCTCTTGCAACCCTTTGTTTTAATTGGCGCATCATACTTAAATATGTGGGAATTTACCGCCTTGCGTCAACATGACGGTCAAGCGTGGCTGTTAATCATTGCTTTTACTACGTTAGCTTATCTCTCATCGTATGCTTTTGACTGGGGCTCTGAATATTTACTGACACGACAAGTTCAAGAATTTAATCACACGTTAAGAAGTAAAATAGTAAGCCACGTCTACCATGACCATAAAAATTATCAAACTTCGCAAGTTAAAAATCGCTTGACCAATGATCTTAATACGGTTAACAATCAGTCTTTTAACTTGATTCCGGTCATTTGTAATTTTCTGGGCTATGTTATTTTCTCAGTAATTGCCTTGCTGACGATGCACTGGAGTTTGTTGTTGCTCATCTTAATTTCGGTAGCCGTTTCCCTTGTTTTACCTAAAATAATTGAAAAGCCGCTACAAAGAGCTACGGAAAAGGTTTCTCATCAAAATAAACAGTATTTGGATCTGATTGAAAAATGGCTAAGCGGTATTGCTGAACTAGAGCGGTATCTTGCTGGCGATAAATTAACTAGCGTAATGCATAAAGGTGCACGCGACTTAGAAAAAGCCAACCTCAAGCAGACACAGGAACAACAAGTTCTGTCCATTATTACCAATGGTGTTGCGCAAATTATGATCCTGATATTGTTCGTCTGGACGGGTATTTTAATTAAAAGCGGACTAGTCACGTTTGGTGCGATTGCGGTTATCGGTAATTTTAGCCACTATATTTCGCTGGCAATCGAATACTTGCCATTCTATTTCGGCTTAATTAAGGGCACCAAAACTTTAAGAAATAATGTTACTGCAGCGACTTTACCGGTAAAAACTGATGAACAAAACTTAGCAACACCTTATGCTTTTAGTACAAAAGATTTGGCAATTAGTTTTCCTAATGGTGAAACTTTAAAATTCCCTGATATCACGGTCAATTATGGCGAAAAAATTTTGCTATCAGGTGACAGCGGTGCAGGCAAGTCAACTTTATTTAAGCTGCTTTTAGGGATTTTGCCACCGAGTTCGGGGAAAATAGCATTTAAAGATCAAGAGGGAAAAGTGATCAAACCGGATTTAGCTAAAATTGGCTACATTGCCCAAGATCCTGTTTTATTTCCCAGCACCATTAAAAACAATATTACGATGTTTGACCCTCAGTTAAACCAACTAGCTGAACCCGCTGCAGTTACCGTTGGGTTAAAACCAGATCTGGCTCAATTTGCTCAGGGTATAGAAACCAAAGTAAATTTGCAAAAACTGAATGTATCAGGTGGCCAAAGGCAAAAAATTATTTTGGCGCGCGCGCAGATACATGACAGTAAGATTCTGTTAATTGATGAAGGCACAAGTGCAATTGATCAGGCAGGAACCCGAGCAATCTTGCAAGAACTCCTTAAAATGCCGAGTACTGTCATTTTTATCGCGCATAATTTCGATAAAAACCTGCAACTGCTGTTTGACCGCGAGATTCATTTAAGTAAATAAGTTAATTTTGAACACTAAAGGCGTTGACCAAATTTTGATCAACACCTTTTTTATTTTTGTGTCTTAATTTCATCTTTTTGTGATTAATATTTTGTCTCTTATTATAAAATGCGCTACAAATTTTATTTGAACTAGTATGCTTAATTCAAATTAAGGAAGGGGTGTCACTATGTTAATTGAAACAAAAGAACTAACAAAAAAATTTGGTAATAAGATTGCTGTCAGCAAAGCAAATATTCAAATTAAAGAGGGACAGCTTGTTGCTTATTTAGGAACAAATGGTGCGGGTAAATCTACCACGATTAATATGCTAACCGGATTATTAAAGCCTACTTCAGGTGTCATTTCATATGCGGCAGATTTGAAAATAGGCTTAGTTTTTCAGAATAGCATTTTAGATAACGAGTTAACAGTTAAAGATAATCTTTATTTAAGAGCAAAGATGTACCCCAAATTTTCACAGGAATGGCTTGAACAATTGATTGACTTAATAGGCATCAAAAACTTTTTAAAGCAAAAGTTTGGCACTTTATCAGGTGGTCAAAAAAGAAGGGTAGATATAGCCCGTGCGTTGATAAGTAAACCGAATTTACTGTTTCTAGACGAACCAACTACAGGGCTTGATATTCAAACGAGAAATGCTATTTGGGAATTATTAACCAAACTGCAACAACAACAAGAACTCACTATTTTTTTGACAACACATTATTTAGAAGAAGCTGAAAATGCTGACCAAATGTATATTTTGGAAAATGGTCAAATCTTAGCTAGTGGTTCTGCCGCAACGATCAAGAACGAATTTGCTCCTAATAAATTAATACTTACTGTTGATAACATTCAGGCTTTGAACACTAATCAAAAAGTTATTCGGCTTAATCGTAAGCAAGTTGAAATTGATGCTCTATCGGCGCAAAAAACCGTTGAATTATTAAAAAACAATCAAGCAAATATCACTGACTTCACTTATTCTAAGGGAACGATCAATGATGCGTTTTTGCAGATTACTGGGAAGGAGATACAATAAATGATTGCTCTATTTCGCAGAAATTTTAAAATCTATTTTTCTAACATTATTGGTGTAATTATGTCATGCTTGGGTGCGTTGATATCTTTCTTCATTTATATTGGTTTTTTGCAAAACAATTTGAAATCCAATTGGCAAAATTTACCTCACGTTACTAAAATGTTAGATTTGTGGATGATAGCTGGTATTGTTGCGGTTTCTGGTATTACTACTGCTTTTCAGGCTTTGGGGCAGCAAGTAAGTGACCGCGAAACGCGAGCCGACGCTGATTTTAAGCTAACAGGCATATCACAGTTTGCACAAAATTTTGCTTACATTTTATCAGGTACAGTTGTCAGCTTTTTTATGCAAATCATTACTTTTATCGTAATGGCATTGTACTTTTCATTAGTTGATCACGTGACGATTCCTCAAAAAGCACTTTTACCCGGATTGCTGTTTATTTTATTAGGCGCTCTGGGAGCGACTTTATTAGATGAAGTTATCGCTTTTTTCATGCATTCCAGCACTACTTTTAGTCGGTTTTCTGCCGTCCTTGGCGCTGCTGCTGGTTTCGCTGTTGCAACTTATTTACCTTACGGTATATTGGTTTCTGGAGCACAAAATTTGGTAAAATTAGTACCAAGTAGCTATGAAGCAGCTGCTTTAAGAGGTTTTTTACTTAAGCAGACACTAGCAACTTTTCCTACCAACGTAAAACGGCATTTAATTAACTATTTAGGAATACAGTATAAAATTAATAATAATAGACTAAATAATATGTTTGTTTTACTTTTAATGATTGCAATACTAATTTTAGTAATTATTTTACTTTCGTTTACCACTGACAGAAGGCGCAATAAGTAAAGTGAAGATTGAATTTAAGACAGATTCTGCTTTAAGCAAAGAAGACATTGAAGTTGAAATTAAGGCAGCTCAAAAAAGTGAAGTAGTTGATAATTTAATAGATTATTTGCATAAATTCGGCGAAAAGAAATATCATCTTTTACCAATTAAGGTAGAAGACCGCATAGTCACAATTAAACCTACTGAGATTATTAAAGTAGAAATCCAAACAACAGACATCACATTTTATACTACTAAAGACATAATAAAAACCACTGGTCGCTTATATCAGGTACTTGAAAAATTGGGAGATGGGTTTATTCAGGTTTCAAAACATGCCATTATCAATATTAATTTTCTGGAATCGATAGAAGTTGGCTTTGCAGGAAATATGATCGCACTTTTAAAAAATAATTTAAAAGCTGACGTTTCCAGATTATATTTGCCGGCATTAAAAAAAGAATTGGGGCTATAAAAATGAGGAAATTGAGTAATTTCATTAACTATTTCTTTACCGGTGTGGGTTTTGGTGCAACTACTTATTTGATCATTATCACTTTTTCATCACCTAGTGTTCCTACCCGTTTAGGTGTTATTTCTGTTTTTATTATTTCAGGGTTAATAGGCATTTTATCAATGATTTTTGCAATGGATGTACCACCTGCTATTGCCTTTAGTGTTCATATCATAGGCACATTTTTGCTAGTGTTATTAATGTCCTGGATAAATAAGTGGCCGATTAATTTTTGGTTGATAGGCGTATTTATATTAGTTTATATTATTATTTGGCTGATCGTTATTTTGTCGCAAGTGCGGATTGTGAAGGAAATTAATTCCAGCATTAAAAAGAGGAATGCGAAAAAATAAAATTGATTAAAAATTTTGCTGGTGGTTAAAAAGAGATTTAACAAATTTGATAAATAATAAACAGATATAAAAGTTTTTTTAGCTGCACTGTATTAATATTTAAAATCTAAAGATATTGGAAAATATTATTTTTTCACCAAACAAAAAGGCAAATCACTAAAATGGTGGTTTGCTTTTTTAATCTAGTAGGATTGATATAAAAACTTATTTTCAAAATAAATTTTTTCTATATAAGTAACAATGCTTTAGCTGATAGTAAGTATTACATTTGTTAGTTTTAAGTACGATTTCTTTTTTGCACATAAACATATACCGGCCAACCGCTCAGTGTAAGCAGAATGCCAATAAGTGCCAGGACCGGTTGAGTTAATGTGGTTGTGATGACGATGAATAACGCTCCACAAATGGCTAATAAAGGTGGTAAAGGATACCACGGCATTTTATATGGTCGCAAAATATCTGGTTGCTTTTTACGTGAAATAAGAACACCTAAAAATAATAAGATTGAAAATATCCAGGAAACATAAACAAGCATGTTAGTTAATGAGTCAAACGTTCCGGAAAAGATCATTACTGTAGCGATTGCGCATTCAAAAATCATACTGTTTGTAGGAACAATGGTTTTACTATTTAACTTGCTAAAAAATTTAGCAGCAGGTAATTTGTTCTCTCTGCCCAAAACATACGGCATTCTGGAACCAAGAAGCAGGTGACCGTTGATCGCGCCAAATACAGAAACTAGAATTCCAGTGGCAACAAGCGTACCGCCCACACTACCAAAGAGTTTCTTTGCAGTAAGTAAGGCAGTTGTTTGATTACCCACAACTTTTGACCACGGAATAACCCTGACATAACTCCAATTAAGAAGAGTATAAAAAATAGTGACGCCAAAAAGTCCCCAAATGATAGCTTTCGCTAATGTCTTTGCCGGGTTCTTAATTTCACTAGCCAAATTACCAATACTTAGCCAGCCATCGTAAGCAAAAAGAACGGCAAGCAATGCCTGGCCAAAAGCCATTGCACCTGATGAAGAAGTAATGTGCGGTGCCGGTGCACCCGCTAACTGATTGGGACCCCTATAAAATAAAGCAAAGATGATAATGGCAGCAATCGGCAGTAACTTAATGACTAAAGTGATTTTTTGTACTTGACCACTTAATTTTGATCCTATCCAATTAATTAACAGAATAGTCAACATGACAATTAAAGCAATCACAGTAGTTGATAAATCCTTAAAGTGCGGTATTTCCTTTAGTTGCGTGGCGAAAACAATCGAAAGGGCTGCAATATTAGCAGGGTAATAGATAATTATTAAGGACCAACCGAAAAGAAAAGCTACTTTAGGACCGTAAATTTCTTCCAGATACCTGACTGGGCCACCATCTTTAGGATAAACTGACGCCAGCTCGGCTATAGTTAAGCCAGCCATCAGTGTGATAAAACCCGCAAGAGGCCATACGATTATACTTAGCCAAGCATTATGTGTTAATGCTGATACATTAGCAATTTTAAAAAAAGCGCCTCCGCCTATCATGGTGCCCATGACTGTGGCTAAAGCGGCGAAAAAGTTAAGTTGTCTTTTCATATTTTTACCTTGCTCATTTAAATATAAGAAATATTATATTCTTTCTCCGTTAAAATAAAAAGTTCAGTTAGGGTGGCTTAACTAATTTTAAATAAAAATTTGCTGAAAAAGTGCAATAGCCAGATGTGGTTGAAAGGCAGTTTGAATATGTTATTATTTGGTTTAAAAGTCCAAAATTGTCTTTAAAGGAGTAAAAAATGAATAGAGTCACTGTTATTGGCAGTATCAATTTAGATACCAATTTACGTGTAAGGAAAATGCCTAAACCGGGAGAAACGGTTCACGCCACTGGTCATTATTCAGCAGCTGGGGGTAAGGGTGCCAATCAGGCAGTAGCAGCTGCCAGATCAGGTTGCAAAGTTAGTTTTATTGGTGGTGTTGGCAATGACGCACCAGGCAGTGAAATGCTTAATTTGCTCAAAAAAGAAGGCATCAACACCTCTGGCATCATTACTGCGTCTCATGAATCTACAGGTCAAGCTTTTATTACTGTTGATGATAATGGCCAAAATTCAATTACTATCTATGCTGGCGCTAATTATGCTTTTGGGCCCAATGAAGTTGTTCAAAACAAGGCTTTAATCGCCAATTCTGATTTTCTCATCGCCCAGTTTGAAACGCCACTAGAAGCAACAATTAAAGGGTTCGAAATTGCTCATGCAGAAGGCGTCACAACTATTTTAAATCCGGCACCAGCGCTGGCTGAAATTCCAGCAGACTTGTTAAAATTGACCGACATTATTACTCCGAATGAAACTGAGGCCGAAACAATTACCGGCATTAAAGTAATTGATGAAAAAACCGCCCAAGAAGCCGCTGCAAAACTACACCAGCAGGGTGTAGCAACAGTTATTATTACCATTGGAGCCAAAGGTGCTTTTTACGATTACCAGGGACAGTGTGCATTAATTCCTGCATTTAAAGTTAAGGCTGTTGATACCACTGCTGCTGGAGATACATTTATTGGAGCTATGACTAGTGTCCTCAAACCGGATTTGACCAATTTAAAAGAAGCAATTCTTTTTGCAAATAAAGCCTCATCCCTAACAGTGCAAAAGTTTGGTGCCCAGCCTGCAATCCCTTTTGCTAAAGATATTAGGCTCGTTAAGTGAGCGCAATTCTTTTGGTAAAAATTAAGTTTACAATATTTTACGTATATACCTCTGTTATTGAAAGCCCTATTTCTATATAATATAAATGTAGTTTAGATTATGTTAACTGCTATGTTAGCAAGTTGATTTTTAAGAAGAAAGGCTCTTAATTATGACAACTAAGATTGGTATTATTGGTGATGGACACGTTGGTTGTACCGTTGCCCATGAGTTAATTATTTCGGGTTTGGTTGACGATTTGGTAATGATTGATGTTAACGAAGGTAAAGTTAAGGCAGATGCGATTGACTTTGAAGATGCAATGGCTAACTTGACTAATCACGTTAATATTATTGTTAACGATTATAGCGCATTGAAGGATGCTGATATCGTTATTAGTACTTTGGGCAAAATATCCTTGGAAACAAAAGGCGATCGTTTCCAAGAATTGGAATACAACAAGAAACAACTAGAGCCAATTACTGATTCAATTAAAAGCAGTGGCTTTAATGGCATTCTGATTGTCATCTCCAACCCAGTAGATGCAATTACAAGTCTTTACCAACAATTGACAGGTTTACCTAAAGAACATGTTTTAGGTACAGGTACACTACTTGATACTGCCAGAATGAAGAAAGTTGTTGCTAAAAAGTTCAATGTTGACCCTCGTTCAGTAAGTGGTTTTGCCTTGGGTGAGCATGGTGATTCACAATTTACAGCTTGGTCAACGGTTAAAGTATTTGAAAAGCCGTTAGCAGAATTAGTTAAGACAGAATCATGGAAACCTAGTGACCTTGAAGATGAAATTAAGTTTGGTGGACAAACTGTCTTTATGGGCAAGCATTACACTAATTATGGTGTTTCTGCCGCTGCTGTAAGAATTGTCCGTGCCGTTTTGACAGATTCCCGCACTGAATTGCCGGTTTCAAGTTTCCAAGATAAGTATGGTACATATATGTCTTATCCAGCCATTGTTGGGCGTGAGGGAATTGTTCACAAAATTGATTTACAGTTAACTGCCGAAGAAGAAGAATTGCTGCGAAAGTCTGCTGAAGCAATTAAGGAAAAATCCCAAGCCTAAATATCTGAAATTTAAAAACACGCTTGTATACTAATACCCCCAATTTGTAACAAATTGGGGGTATTATTGTGGTTAAATTAGCAACTGCATTATAAATTTATTGTCAAATCGTTACTAATTTTTTAATTAAATTCTGCTCTAAAAATAATGTTATATATTAAGCTAAAGCCTGAGCAGCTTGCTTATTTTTACTAGGTATATCTTCAAAGCCTAAAACTAAAGTCATAACAAAAGACACAGCTGCGGCAATAATCATGGCAATGATAGCGGTCCATAAATTACTTAAGTTATTAGGATTTGCTGGATTAATCCACATTGGTAGGGTAATTAGTCCCGGCGTCATAAAAACATAGGCGTTTAGTCCCTTAAAGCCGGCATATAGCCCGCCACAAAATCCGCCAATCATACACGCATACATTGGTTTACGCAAACGGAGTGTGACACCATATAAACATGGTTCAGTGATACCAGCAAAAAGTGCTGTTAAACCTGCTGAAATTGCAGTACCTCTAAGTTCTGGATTCTTGGTCTTGAACGCAATGGCCAAAGTTGCAGATGCTTGGGTAATATTATGCATAAGCGTTAAAGCTCTAGTTAATGGATCTACACCGTTTTTATTAATTGCTTCGATACCAGCAATTGCCAGTGCTGAGTGCATACCAGTTGTAACTATCCAAGGATATACTAATGCTAATAAGGCCAATGACAAAGGTCCTAATTTGCCACTTAGGAAAAAGACAATTTTGGATAAAGCAAATGACACTGCTGTCATTGCCGTTCCTATAACCACTAATGTTAGCGGAACTATGATTAGAATGGTTAATAATGGTGACATAAATGGTTTAATGGAGTTCCACAAGTGTTTATCCAAGAAATGTTGGATATATGACATTATCCATATTGCCATGATTGCGGGAATAATGGTGCTGCCATAACTGATGGACATTACTGGTAGTCCGAAGATAGATAAAGGCTTATCGCTTGCTACTAACTTGATAAAAGTTGGATTTAATAATGCACAGCCAACTAGTGCTGCTAGATAAGGATTGGCTTTAAATTGTTTTGCTGCCGCTAAGGCGACAAATATTGGCAAAAAATAAAAGGCAGAGTCAAATATTAGCAGTAGAATTTGATAAGACATATCTTTATCAGATACGAGATGTACCATTTTAGCAATCAAAATCAAACATTTTCCCATACCACCAGCAACTAGTACTGGTATTAAAGGAGTAATGCAACCTACAATAGCACTTAAAACTTTAGAAATTATATTTGTATGTTCTTTAGTTTTTGTTCTGGGTACTTCTTGAGTTTCGGAATTGGTGTCATTTTCATTTGCTATCAATTCTTGAAAAGCATTATAGACATCATCAACACGATTTCCAATGACTATTTGAATTTGGTCTCCCTGTTTAACAACACCTAGCACTCCAGAAATTAATTTGATTTTTTCAATATTTATTAATTCTGGGTTTTTGGGAATTACTCGTAAGCGAGTTGCACAATGCCAAGTTTTTTCTATATTTTGTTTCCCGCCAACTAGTGGCAATAAAGCTTGAGCAATTTCTTTGCTATTCATGATTAGTTCCTTCTTTCTCAAACAAATTTTTTCCTTGAGAATCAATTACTCGACGATACCAATAAAAGCTTTTCTTGGGCCAGCGTTGTTGGGTTCCTTTGCCTTTATTATCTCGATCGACATAAATAAAACCATATCTTTTAGCCATTTCTGCAGTGGAAGAACTGACAATATCAATCAGCCCCCATACTAAATAGCCCATTACTTCAATGTGATCTACATTAATTACTTTTTCTAGTTGGACAAGATGTTGTTGATGATAGCTAATCCGATAATCATCATTAATTTTTTTATCATCATTTACAACATCTCGTGCTCCCAGACCGTTTTCAACAATAAATAGGGGAACTTGAAAACGATTGTATAAATCTTGGCAAAGAATTCTTAATCCCAGAGGATCTATTTGCCAACCCCAATCGCTTCGTTTCAGATAGGGATTGCTTTTACCCTTAATTGTGTTACCTTCTACTTGGGCTACATCATTTTCTGTTCCAACTGTTACCGACATGTAATAGCTAAAGGCTAAATAATCACAGGTGCCCGTAGCAATTGCTTTTAAGTCCTGATTAGTGATATCTAAATTTAAATCTTCTGTTAACATCCTATAAGTTGATTTAGGATAGTGTCCCTTTATTTGAACGTCTCCAGACAAGTAAGTATAATGTCTTAATTGTTGCGCCAACATGTCATCTTGCGGTTTACAAGAATAAGGATACGCAGTCAAGCCTGTAATCATACAGCCAAAATGTGCTTGGGGATCAATTTTTCTGCCGTATTCTACAATCTTTGCACTAGCAACATACTGATTGTGCATAGCTTGGTACTCATTCTTTTTGGTAATCAAGTTAGATGTTAATCCTGCGCTAACAAAAGGATGCCTCAGTACACTATCAATTTCATTAAATGGTATCCAATATTTCACCAAGTCATGAAATAAATCGATTGCTGTTGTCGCAAAATGGATAAAACTTGTCATAACTTCACGACTAGTCCAACCGTTATTTTCAACTACTAGTTTAATTGGCATTTCATAATGTGATAATGTAACAACAGGTTCAATATTATGATCTCGTAAATTTTTAAATAAGTTACGGTAATAAGTAACAGCTTTATAATTAGGTTTAGACTCACTTCCAGTGGGAAATAATCTAGTCCAAGCAATTGATGTGCGAAAAGCATTAATATGCATCTGGGAGAGTAAGTCAATGTCATTCTGATAGCTATGATAAAAATCAATTCCAGTCCTTTTAGGATAATTTTGATCATTATGATCTTTTAAAAACGCATTGATTTGTTCAACTGATAGATGATTCAGATCAGTAGCATTACATTGCATAATATCAGCGGTTGAAGGACCCTTTCCGTCTTCATTCCAAGCTCCTTCAGCTTGATTAGCAGAAATGGCACCGCCCCATAAAAATTTTTTAGGAAATAACTCTGTTCTTTCCATAGTAAAAACCTCTAAACTTTTCAAATACTTGTTAACGCTAACATCATGGCTAAACTTTATCATTAAATTCAACCATGTGCAACGGCACAATAAATAAAAATATTTTGTGCAAAAAATCAATTAGGAGAAAAATATGCTTGACCTAGACACCCTGATCAAATTAAATTACCAAAAACTGACACCACAAGAACGAAAGGTAGCTGATAAATTAATCAAGCATCCCAGATTTGCTCTTGAAAAAAACATTGCAAAATTAGCATCGAGCATCAATGTTTCTCGTAATACCATTACAAGGTTTTGCAAGGCACTGGGATTTAGCGGCTACACGGAATTTAAATATGAATATATCAAATTTATCAACCGCAGAATGCGGAATAAGGCCACTTCCAGTAATAATTTTATTCATGAGATAATCACTACGTATAAAGATAAAATCGGCGAAATTGAAACAAAAGGAAAACTAAAAGATAACGATATTAAGCAGTTAGCAAACAGTATTGTTGAACACAAACCACTTAAAATTATTGGCACTGGTAAATCCAGTCCGGTAGCGCAACAATTGAAATATAGTTTGCAAACACTGGGAATTTATGCCCAAATAATGGATTCGATCTATTATGCTAATGATTTCGGGTATTTATTTAATAATGATGATGTAGTTATAGTTTATACAGTGTCTGGTCACAGTATTTTAACTAATGCTGTTATGAGAGGTGCAATAGAGAAAAAGGCTAATGTCTACATGGTTACGACCAATGAAAACATTGATGTACCGTTAAACGCACTTTTCGTGCTGCCTAACGTCGGTGTTGACAACTCTTTTTTGTTTAGCAACCACACCTTTTTCTACATTTTTAATGATATTTTGTGTAATTATGTTGATGTTTTGCTAAATAATGACAGTTTATAGATAGCAACAAATATTTTATTCTGACAAAGCACAAAGGCAGTTTTTTGTCTTTTAAAAAAGAACTAAGAATCTTGCTGATAAAGCGTTAAGCGTAACTCAAGATTATTTGAGAATGCTTAACGCTTTTTTTGTGAACAATCCTTGAATGTTGTGAAAGTGTAGGCAATTCAAATAATTGACAAAAAGTAAGTAAACGCATAGCATTAGAGACATTGATAGTTGCTAACAAAAAGGAAGTGAAATGAAAAAGGGCGAGACCAAATACTAATAAGGAAAAGTAATGGTTATTCCTGATCAAACCAGTTGGGTCTTTGTCGTTCACTTGTCGCAATAGTGCTAGCAATTATGACATTTAATCTACGAAAAGAATAGTTCGTAGATTTTTTATATTTGTGACTGTGCTTGATGCTCTTTTTTCTGAGGTCAGGCCGTCTGCATAAAAGTGGGAGGTAAAAAATGAGTTGGCAGATAATTACACAGAGTTTGCCTATTTTTTTAAAAGCCTTTGAATTAACCCTTTGGCTATCGTGTGTAGGCATTGTGTGCTCAATCCTTGTTGGTATTCTTACCAGCTTGGTGCAGTATTTTAAAGTGCCCATACTGGGTAGAGTTTTGACAATTTACGTGGAGCTTGCACGCAACACTCCGCTCTTGATTCAATTGTTCTTCTTGTATTATGCCTTTCCGGTCATCGGCTTAAAAATGTCGGCCCAAGTTTGCGGTATCATCGGATTGGTATTCTTGGGCGGAGCCTACATGGCTGAAGGTTTTACAGGTGGTTTTGCTGGGGTTAGTCCAAGTCAAATTGATGATGGCAAAGCATTAGGGATGAATGATTTGCAACTAGCACGCTACGTTGTTTTTCCACAAGGCTTTGCTTTGAGTATGCCAGCCCTAACGGCTAATATTATTTTTTTGATAAAAGAAACATCGATTTTTTCAGTCATTGCAATTCCTGAACTGACTAACACCGCTTTGGATTTGATCGGAATGTATTATCGCTCAAATGAATATCTTCTCGTGTTGGTCATTGCCTATGCCATTATTTTGGTGCCAGTAATCTTACTATTAAATTTTGTGGAAAGGAAAGTGCGTTATGGAACATTCGGCAATTAACGTCTTCTTTGCTGGTAATAATTTTACGCGGATTCTGCAAGGTCTGTGGACTTCGGTCTGGATTGCTGCACTCAGTTTATTAATCGGTTTAGTACTGGGAACCTTGCTTGGCATTTTAAGAACGCTGCCTAATAAAACAATTCGCTTTATTTTACGGGCTTACCTGGAATTTTTCCGTATTGTTCCTACTATTGTCTTGCTGTATCTGGTTTACTACATTTTGCCGCGGAGCTTGCATATCAATTGGCCGGCTAGTTGGATGGCAGTCTTAGCCTTTTCATTATGGGTGTCAGCTGAATTCAGTGATATTGTGCGCGGAGCTATTGAGTCAGTACCAGTTACGCAAAAAGAATCCGGTCAAGCATTGGGCTTGAGCGCTAGTCAATTATTTCGTTATGTCTTGCTACCGCAAGCAATGCAATTAGAATTACCAGCGACCATAAATTTAGCTACGCGGGTAATTAAAACCACATCGCTACTAATGCTGATCAGCATCATGGATGTGATTGCAATTGGTCAGCAGATTATTGAAGCCAACAACCAGCAGTATCCGAGTGCAGTTTTTTGGATTTACGGCTTGATTTTTATTTTGTACTTTGCAATTGATTATCCGTTGTCCCTTTGGGCTAAGCGCCTAGCTGCCAAGCAAAAGAGGTAAGGAAAAATGACAGAAGAAATTTTACGAGTTGAAAATTTGAACAAGTATTATGGTGATTGGCAGGCTCTGCACGATATTAACCTGACATTGCACAAGGGTGAGGTGCTGACTTTATTAGGTCCATCTGGTTCTGGTAAAAGTACACTAATCAGGTGTTTAAATGGACTTGAAACATTTAGCAGTGGTGCTATTTACTTCAAGGGCAAAAAAATAGATGGCTCTGGTAAAACTTGGCAAGCTTTGCGGCAAAAAATTGGCATGGTCTTTCAGAGTTACGACCTCTTTCCTAATTTAACTGTGATTGAAAACATCATGCTTGCCCCAGTCAAGGTGCAGAAACGTTCTGAAAAAGAGGTTAGGGCTGAAGCTATCAGTTTGCTAAAGCGAGTGGAACTAGACGAATACGTCGATACCTACCCCCGAGAATTGTCAGGTGGTCAAAAGCAGCGTATTGCAATTGTTCGCGCTCTAGCCCTTCACCCCGAAATCATGCTCTTTGATGAAGTGACTGCTTCACTGGATCCGGAAATGGTTCGTGGCGTTTTGCAGATCATGGCAGACTTGGCTAAAAAAGACCATATGACTATGATTATCGTCACTCATGAAATGAACTTTGCGCGGCAAATAGCGGACCAAGTGTTATTTTTAGAAGACGGTAAGATCTTAGAAAATACTTCTGGCAAAGAGTTTTTTGCACACCCACAAACTGATCGTGCCCGTGATTTTCTCACGAGTATGGATTTTTAAGGAGTAAAAAATGAAAAACAATAGAAATAGAAATATCATCATTGGAATTTTAGTAGTTTTAATCATAGCTGTGGCAGCATTTTTTGGTATCAAATCAGGAACAAGTAACAATAGTAGTGCAAACGAAAGCAGTGTGAGCGCAATTAAAAAACGGGGAGTTTTACGAGTTGCCGTATTTGGCGATCTGCCACCTTATGGTTGGGTTGATGATCACGGCAATCGCGTGGGTTACGACGTTCGCCTTGCACGTCAAATGGCAAAAGATATGGGTGTTAAAGTGAAATTTACCCAAGTTAATGCCAACAACCGCGTTGACACTCTGAATTCAAATAAGGCCGATATAATTTTAGCCAACTTCACGGTGACACCCGAGCGTAAACAAGTAGTTGATTTTGCTAAACCATACATGAAAGTATCGGTTGGTGTAGTTGCTCCTAAGAATTCCCCAATTACTAGCGCAAGTCAGTTAAAGGGTAAAAACTTAATTGTCAACAAGGGTACAACAGCAGAAAATTATTTTACCAAAAAAGGCGGCGTGGACTTGTTGAAATTTGATTCCAAAACGCAGCAGTTTAATGCTTTTAAAAACAAACGTGCTGCTGCTTTAGCGGATGACAATTCCTATCTCTATGCTTGGGTAAAAAAGAACCCTAATTACACGGTTGGAATTAAAAACATTGGGCCTAATCAATTTATTTCACCCGCAGTTAAAAAAGGCAATAAGTCACTTTTAAACTGGACTAATAAAGAAATTACTAAATTAACTAAGAAAAAGTTCTTTATTGCTGATTATAATAAGGAATTAAAACCTTATTTTGGTAAAGAGGTTAAACCTAGCGATATTGTTTTAAATTAATCCAGCTGCTATAATAAATAAGTCTTGAAATTTACCTTTAAAGATGATAAGGTATTAAACGTTAATCGATTAATCTATGACTTGCAATAGGAGTCATGGCAAAGGAGTAATAAATTATGAAACAAGGTATTCATCCAGATTACCAACAAGTAGTCTTTATGGATTCAGCTACAGGTGCAAAATTTGTCGCTGGTTCAACTTTAACATCAAAAGAGACAGTAGATTACGAAGGTAAGACTTACCCATTAATCCGTGTTGAAATTACTTCAGATTCACACCCATTCTATACTGGCAAGCAAAAGTTTGCTCAAGCCGACGGTCGAATCGAAAAGTTCAACAAGAAATATGGCATGAACAACAAGTAATATCTTCAATCTGGTGGAAGGCAGCCCCATTGGGGCTGCTTTTTTATGTGAAACTTAATTGATATACTACTTTATTAAGGAGTATAATTACTTCTTTAGCAAAAAAATTCTTTTTTGGCTAGGAGAGACAAGATGAAAATGCAACTGGCAGAAATAGCCAAAGCAATTAATTCAAAGTGTGAGGGTAACGAGCAAACTGTTATTACTTCTGTTGCCTTTGATTCAAGAGAGATCGCTGCGGGTGGCTTGTTTGTACCGCTAAAAGGTGAACGGGATGGTCATGACTTTATTAATAGTGCCATCAGTAATGGTGCTAGTGCGACATTATGGCAAAAAGGTCATCCGAACAAGCCCGATAATATCGCTGTCTTAGAAGTAGAAGATCCTCTCAAGAGTATGCAGCAATTGGCACAATACTATTTAAATAAGGTAAATCCTACTGTTGTTGGCATTACCGGTTCAAATGGTAAAACAACTACTAAAGATATGACAGCAGCAGTTTTAGCTAAAAGGTTCAATGTCCATAAAACTGACGCTAACTTCAACAATGAAATTGGCGTACCTATGACTATCTTAGATATGAAACCGAATACAGAAATTCTGGTTTTAGAAATGGGTATGGATCATGCTGGGCAATTACACCAATTGAGTGAATTGACCCACCCTGATGTCACTGTTATTACCATGATTGGCGAGGCTCACATTGAATTTCTTGGTTCACGTGCTGGAATTGCAGATGCTAAAATGGAAATTACGGATTTTTTACGTGAAGACGGCGAATTAATATATAACGGTGATGAACCGCTTTTACGTGAAAGAGCTGCTAAAATAAAACAAGCAAAAGTTACATTTGGTTTTGTAAAAAATGATACAGTTTATGCAACAGGTTATCGCAGCTATAAACACCATGCTACTTTTACAGTCAATAACTCTGAACGTAAATTTTCCATTCCAATGATTGGTAAACATAATGTTTCTAACGCGCTGTCTGCTATTTGTGTCGGACGTCATTTTGGTGAAAGCGATGAAGAAATTGCTTGCGCTTTAGAAAAATTTACCCCGACCGCAAACAGAATGGAATGGGAAAAAGGCGATGTAGGTGAGGACATTATGAGTGATGTCTACAATTCCAATCCTACTGCCGTGCGTGCTGTGATAACCAGTTTTGGGCAGATTCAGGTTCCTGCTGGAAGCCGTAGAATTGCCGTTTTGGGCGATATGCTGGAACTAGGGCCAAGATCAGCTGCTCTTCATGCTGGCTTAGCAGATTGTTTAGACCCGCAGGTAATTAATGAAGTTTACCTGTTTGGTACAGAAATGAAACATCTGGCTGAAGCATTAAAAGACAGTTACGATCCCGAAAATTTGCATTATTACACCCAAGACGAAATGCAACATATGATTGCAGATTTAAAAAATGATATTAAGCCAAACGACATAGTAGTCTTAAAAGGTTCGCACGGAATGCACCTTGAAAAAGTAGTTGAACGGCTTAGGTAAGGAGAATTTAGTGAAATTTTCAGAATTAGGTTTAAAAGATGAGCTTTTAAAAGCAATTAAGCGTTCAGGCTTTGAGGAAGCCACGCCAATCCAGGAACAAACAATTCCTTTGGCTTTAGCTGGTAAGGACGTGATTGGTCAAGCTCAAACCGGTACCGGTAAAACAGCAGCTTTCGCATTGCCGATTTTGCAGAATTTGGATAAACATAATAAGGTAATCCAAGCATTAATTATTGAACCAACAAGGGAACTTGCTATTCAAACTCAGGAAGAACTTTTTAGACTGGGTCGCGATGAAAATGCGCGTGTGCAGGTTGTGTATGGCGGTGCCGATATTGGTCGCCAAATTCGCTCTTTGAAAAATCATGTGCCGGCTATTTTAGTTGGTACGCCGGGACGTTTGCTCGATCACTTAAAACGCAAGACTATTAATTTAGAAAATGTTAATACCATTGTTTTAGATGAAGCTGATGAAATGCTGGACATGGGTTTTATCCAAGACATTGAAAGTATTTTAAGTTACGTTAAAAATCGCAAACAAACCTTGTTGTTTAGTGCCACAATGCCTAAGCCGATTTTGAACATCAGTGAAAAGTTCATGAACAATCCTGAAATTGTGCGCATTAAAACTAAGGAATTAACTGCTGATTTAATAGACCAATATTTTGTCCGTGCTAAGGATGCAGAAAAATTCGATATAATGTGCCGGTTGATTGATGTTGAAAGTCCTGATTTGGCAGTAGTCTTTGTCAGGACTAAACGTAGAGTTGATGAAGTCACAAGAGGACTGCAAGCACGTGGCTATAATGCTGCCGGTATTCACGGTGATTTGTCACAGGCTCGTAGAATTACTGTATTAAAAAGATTCCGTGCCGGTAAGTTGGATATCCTAGTTGCTACAGATGTGGCTGCCCGGGGATTGGATATTTCTGGTGTGACCCATGTTTACAACTATGATATTCCTCAAGATCCTGATTCTTATGTTCACCGGATCGGTCGTACTGGACGTGCTGGTCAAAATGGTTGCTCAATTACTTTTGTTACACCAAATGAAATTGGCTACATGAGAACAATTGAACAGCTAACTAAGAAGAAAATGACACCGCTGCGTCCACCATCTGATGATCAAGCGTTGCGCGGTCAACTTAAAGTCGCAAAGTCCAAGATTGAAGATATCATGAAAGAGGACTTATCTAAATATACTGATGATGCGGACGAGTTATTAGAAAATTATTCTGCGGTTGATTTAGTTTCTGCTTTTCTTAAAAACTTGTCTAAGGATTCTTCCAGTGTTGAAGTTAAGATTAGTTCCGAAAAACCATTGCCGTATAAAGGCAATGGTCGTGGTGGCAGAGGCCGTGGTCGTTATAATCGTGGTAAGAATAGTCGCGGCGGTTATCGTGGCGGCAGCCGCAGCCGTGGAAGTTATCGCGGCGGACATTCAAGAAGATCCGGCAATGGTCATAATTTTGTGATTAAAAACAAAAAAGATTAACGATTTTACTAAAAAAGGGTTGCAACAATTTACAACTCTTTTTTTATATTATAAATTTCTATACTAAGAGGTAAATAAAATGATTGTTGGAGTCGGTGTAGACGTTGTTGAAGTTGAACGGGTCAAAAAAATTGTCGCCAAAGGTGATAACTTCGCCCGCAGGGCGCTAACACCAAACGAATTTGCACAGTATGAGAAACTAGCAGGAAAACGGAAAGTTGAATATTTAGGTGGCCGTTTTTCCCTTAAAGAATCTTTTGTAAAAGCTTTAGGCATAGGTTTTGGTAAAGGTGTAGGCTTACAGGATATTGAAACCTTGTGGGATGAATTCGGACACCCAGTTACAACATCTAGCAAATTTACCGGCAAGATTTTCCCAAGTATCAGCCACGATCATCATGAAATAGTAACATTAATTGTGTTGGAGAAGTAAAAATGGTTCCAGGATTCCATAGACCGGCAGCTGTATATGTTGATTTAGCTGCAATTAGACAAAATATTGAACAAGAAATTGAGCACTTGCAGCCTGGGCAGAAATTATTTGCCGTAGTAAAGGCTAATGCCTATGGTCATGGTGCAGTCAGAATTGCCCAAGAAGCTGTAAAAGCAGGAGCCAGCGGCTTTTGTGTTGCTATACTAGACGAAGCTTTAGAACTTAGGCGGGCAGGAATAATTGCGCCAATTTTAGTATTAGGCGTGACCCAACCTGAGTATGCGGCTCTTGCTGCAGCTAACGGTATTTCTTTGACTGTTCCCAGTTTAAAATGGCTCAAAGACGCACAAACTAACCTTGCAGGAAATAATTTACAGTTAAAAATTCATCTGGCAGTTGATTCAGGCATGGGACGCATTGGTTTTAGCGAAGATAGTGAATTTAATGCAGCAAATGATTTTCTATTAAATAATCCCAATTTTGATGTTGAGGGGATGTTCACCCATTTTGCTTCAGCTGATAGTGCAGATGATACTTATTTTCAAGGTCAAGTTGACAGATTTACACACTTTAAAAAGTTACTTAAAGTAAAACCAAGATGGATTCACGTTGATAATACTGCTGCTAGTGTTTTTAATAAAAAAGTTCATAGCGATCTGGTACGCTTTGGTATTGGAATTTATGGTCTAAACCCTTCTTCAAACCCTACAAGTCCTGATTTACCAGTTCAAATTAAATTGAAGCCGGCACTGTCATTTGTGAGTGAATTAGTTCAGGTCCACACAATACATCAAGGGCAGGGCGTCGGCTATGGTTCAACTTACATCGCTGATAAGGATCAAATTATTGGCACGGTACCAGTGGGCTATGCTGACGGCTTTATCCGTAAATTTCAAGGCTTCAAGATTAAAGTTGGTAACGAATTTTGTCCAATTGTTGGCAGGGTCTGCATGGATCAACTTATGGTGCTATTACCCTATGAAATGGCAGTTGGGACCCAAGTGGTTCTGATTTCTAATAATCCGGCAGCGCCTAATTCAATCAAAAAGGCCGCCGATTATGTTGACAGTATTCATTATGAAGTGGCTTGCCTACTTGATGACCGCTTGCCCCGCAAATATTATAATTAAAAAAAACATTGCACTTCTTGCAATGTTTTTTATGTCTTTAATTAGTTATTTTCGTCTTGGTTAACGTAAACGCCAGGATTTTCATCACTCATTAATGTCATTCCTGCTTGCAGATCTTCAATTTCAGCAACCACATAGCCTTTGCGCTCAAGTCTTTTAACGATTTCTTTTAATGTGTCCTCACCTACACCGGCAGGCAAAGTAAATAAAATACGTCTGACAGAATTATCACTTTTACCCGCTGTTGAAGCATCTAAACTCATAACACCGGCAATGGCAGAGAACTTACTAATAATTCTGGTCATTTTAGCTAAATTACCACGTGAATTATCAGTTAACACTGTTAAGACATAAGAACCGTTTTTAATATTCCAAGCATCTGACAACATATCAAGTAATCTTGAGTGAGTTAATATCCCATAAAACTTATTTTCTTCATCCAAAACCGAAATGTAGGGCAAATCTTTAATTGTGAAGAAAACTTTAAAAAATGGCGAATTAACTTTTATTGTTTTGGTAGCATTTTTTAATAAATAAGTTACCGGCAAGTTCATGTCTTTACCCTGTGACTTATGGCGGTATATATGCATCTTGTAAATATTACCGCGGAAAATAGTACCAGTATCATCTAAAATTGGCACACATCTGAAGCCAGAATCCTCTAAAATTTTAAGTGCTTCTGCAAGAGTAGCGTGTTCGTTAACTGTAGTTAAATAATCTTTTTTAATAACTAAAGATTTGATAAGCATGAAACTGCCTCCGTAAAAAAATAAATCTCAATGATTATATCATAAAAAGAATAATGATTAAATAAAAATGAAAATAAAATCATCAATTAAATAAATTTTAGCACGTGCTACTTAATTTAAAAAGCTTATTTTATGCAATGAAATTAAAGTGTAATAGTCTTTGCCAAAGTCAAGCGTTGTGATTGTGCTATCATTAAATACGACTAAAAATAAGGGGAATTTAGATGAAAATTATAGCAGGTCTGGGCAATCCAGGCAAAAAATATGACGGCACGAAACATAATACCGGTTTTATGGCTTTAAATTATTTTTTACAAAAAAATTCTTTAACTTTAGAACGGGAAAAGTTTGAAGGCAAATATACCAAGCAAAAAATTGCTGGCAATGATGTTATTTTGCTTGAGCCGCAGACTTTTATGAACGATTCTGGTCGTTCGGTGGCGCAATTTGCCCGTTTCTTTAAGGTTAACCCGCAAGACATACTAATAATTCATGATGACATGGACATGCCGTTAAGTAAAATCCGTATCCGTGCAAATGGCAAGTCAGGCGGTCATAATGGTATTAAGAGTATTATTCGTGATTTAGGTACCAGTGATTTTAACCGCCTAAAAATTGGTATCAGACACCCAGATAACGTGACAGAAGCGAGTGTAGTTTCTTGGGTACTTTCACAGTTTAATACGGAACAACAAAAGTTAATGGATACTGCTTATGCCACAGCCAGTGAAGTTATTTCTGATTTCATAGCTGGAAGGAGCAGCCAATATTTGATGAATAAATACAATTAAAATGCGTTTAACAGAAATAATAGCCAAAGATCATGATCTGACAGATTTTATTAATAGAACTACTACAGTTAAAAATTCACTAATCACCGGTGCTAATGCCGGTGCTTTCGACATGCTCTTGTGCCAGATTGTAATGACACTGGCAAAACCGATAATTTTACTGGAAGAAAACGAGAATAAGGCTCAGAAAATCTATAGTGAATTAGTCCAGCTTTTGCCTGAAGAAAGCGTGCAGATTTTTCCAGTTGATGCTACAATTGCGACCCAAACTGCTGTTACCTCACCAGATGAGTTGAGCAGCCGTATTCAGGCTTTAAATTTTTTGCTGAGCGCAGAAAAGGGCGTGGTGGTCGCTACTCCCCAAGCTTTGCAATATAAATTATCTGCTCCAACAGACTACCAAGCAGCAAGACGTGAATTTAAGTCGGGAAAAGAATTCGATTTATCTGAATTAACAAGTTGGTTAGTCCAAGCGGGTTTTCGGCGAGAAAATTTGGTTGCCAAGCCAGGTGAATTCGCCTTACGAGGAGATATTTTGGATATTTATCCTCTTGATCGTGAAAGTCCCGTGAGAATAGAATTCTTTGGTGATGAAATTGACACTATCAAGGAATTTGATCTTGCCAGTCAAAGAAGTCAAAAACAAATTGACCACTTATTTGTATCTGCAGCTCAGGACCGTGTTTTTACTAAAAGCGACTTTGAGCGCGCTGCTAAGATGATCAGAAAAGCAGTGGCAGATGCTCCTGCACCTGAAAAAAATGTCAGTGAGCATTTTGCTGACGCTTTAGCTGAGTTAGATAATGGCTTTTTGCCCCAAAATTACGCTTTTTTAGTTGATTTTTTAATTGACAAGCCGCGCAGTTTACTTGACTACTTGTCAAATACTGGCTTGGTAATGTTAGACGATTGGCCATTAATAAATCAAGCCGTTAAGACGGTGGATCAGCAAAATCAGGGCTTTATTGATGATGAGTTAAAGACTGGTGCGATGATTCCCGGACAGAGTTTGAGGAGCGATTTTCACAAGGTCTGGGGCAAAGATGAGCATAATCATATCTATTTTTCATTATTTCAACGCAGTATCGGTAGAATAAAACTGGGTCAGTTGTTTGACTGGCAAACTAGAGAACCCGAACAGTTCTTCAGTCAAATGCCCCTGATTAAGTCTGAAATCGAATCATTTCAAAAAAAGGGTCAGACCGTTATTTTGCAAGCTGACAATAATAAAAGAGCTAAGCAAATCAGTCAAACAATGGCTGAATTTGGTATGGATGTTCCAATAGTGAACCCTGCCGATTTAAGTGAAAAGCAGACCCAAATTACAGTGGGCTTTTTCGCTAGTGGTTTTACCTTACCTAATAATAATTTAGTTTATTTAACTGAACACGAGCTTTTTAATAAAGTAACTCATCACAATCGCAGAATTAGAACTTTAGAAAATGCGCAAAGATTGCGTAGTTATACCGAACTAAAGCCGGGAGATTACGTTGTTCATGTTAATCATGGTATTGGTCGCTTTGAAGGGATCAAGACTTTAGAAAATAACGGGGTCAAACGAGACTACATTACCATTACCTATCAACATGGCGATCAATTATTTGTTCCGGCTGACCAGTTGAAGCTTGTGCAAAAATATGTCGCTTCAGAAGGTAAAAGACCACACGTCAACAAACTCGGTGGCAGTGAATGGGCTAAGACTAAAAGTCGTGTGCAGTCGAAAGTTGAAGATATTGCCGATGAATTAATTGATCTTTATGCTAAGAGAGAATCGGAAAAAGGATTCGCCTTTTCAAAAGATGATGATTTACAGCGCCAATTTGAGGATGCTTTTCCTTATGTGGAAACGCCGGATCAGTTGCGGTCAATTAAAGAAATAAAACATGATATGGAGCAAGATAAACCCATGGACCGTTTACTAGTAGGGGATGTGGGTTTTGGCAAGACCGAAGTAGCGCTCAGGGCAGCTTTTAAAGCTATCGAAGATAATAAACAAGTGGCTTTTTTGGTGCCTACTACTATTTTGGCGCAACAACATTATGAAACCATTCAGGACCGTTTTAAGAATTTTCCTGTTAACTATGCTGTCTTGTCCCGTTTTCAAACTCCAGCTGAAGCTAAAAAAATTACTGCAGGTTTAAAGACGGGTAAAATTGACTTAGTAGTTGGTACACACAGGTTATTGTCAAAAGATGTGCAATTCAAAGACTTGGGCTTGCTGATAGTTGACGAGGAGCAACGATTTGGGGTAAAGCATAAAGAAAGGCTAAAGGAATTAAAAGCTAATATTGATGTTCTTACATTGACCGCTACGCCTATTCCGCGGACTTTGCACATGTCTATGGTCGGTGTGCGCGACCTTTCAGTTATGGAGACGCCCCCTTCTAATAGGTACCCCATTCAAACTTATGTAATGGAGCAAATCCCAAGTGTTGTTAAAGATGCCTGCTTGCGGGAGATGGAACGCGGCGGTCAGGTGTTTTACTTGCATAATCGTGTGCGGGATATTGATGATGTGGTTACTGAACTAGAAAACTTAATTCCTACGGCGAGAATTGTCAGTGTGCATGGTCGGATGAGCAAGAATTTGATGGAAGATATTTTATATCGTTTCTTAAATCGCGAATTTGATATTTTAGTCACTACCACCATAATTGAAACGGGCATTGATATGCCTAATGTCAATACTATGATTGTTGAGAATGCTGATCATTATGGCTTGAGTCAACTTTACCAATTGCGTGGTCGGATTGGTCGCAGCGCACGTTTAGCTTATGCTTATTTCTTATATCAACCTAACAAAGTGCTAACAGAAATTGGAGAAAAGCGTTTAGACGCAATACGTGATTTTACTGAACTGGGTTCCGGTTTTAAAATAGCGATGCGTGACTTAGCTATCCGCGGTGCTGGCAATATGTTAGGCTCACAGCAACATGGCTTCATTGATAGTGTTGGTTACGACCTATATTCACAAATGCTGGCTGATGCTATTAAAAATCGTAAGACTAAGAAGAAAGTCAAAAAGAGTAATACTGAAATTGATTTGGGTCTTGAAGCATATATTCCAGATAATTATATTGGTGATCAAGAAGAAAAAATTGAATTTTATAAGAAGATAAAATCCGCAACTGCTGCTGACATAGTGCAAATTCAGGATGAATTGATTGATCGTTTTGGAAATTATCCAAAACCGGTTGAAAATTTATTGGCAATTTCCGCATTAAAATCCGAGGCTGATTTGGCCCAAGTACGCAATATTACCAAAATAAGTGCCAATCAGATAAAAATCGAATTTGCAAGAGCAGCTTCTGATGAACTAAAAGGACCAAATATTTTTAAAGCACTGGAACATGTTTCATTTAAAGCTAAAATCAACCTGACTCCGTCTAAGAGAATGGTTGTGCTGTTGGAATTGCCTACTAATATAAATAACCGGCAACTATTCAATAATTTAATTACTTTTATGACTGCAGCAAGTGATATTATTCAAAGATAAGGAGAAAATATGAGAATTGATAAATTTTTAAAAGTATCCCGCTTGGTTAAAAGACGCCCGGTGGCTAAGGAAATGGCGGATCAAGGTCGAATTAAAGTGAATGACCACGTAGTCAAATCCAGTTATGACGTCAAGATTGGAGACATCATTGAAGTAGGTTATGGGTCAAAACAAGTTAAAGCTAAGGTTTGTGCTATTAAAGAAACAACCAAAAAAGCCGAAGCCAGTGAACTATACGAATTGCAAAATTAGTCTTTTCTTTAATGACATTTTTAGGTGGTCTTGCTATAATTAAAATAGTATTGTTTTGGTAATAGAGGTCGAAATTATGAACGGTCCACGTATATATAATTCACTTAGCCCGGAAGAACAAATAGCACGACTAAGACGGAAACAGGAAAAAAGAGAAAAAGAAGTACACCGTGTGCGGCGTAATCGGATAATTGCTGCTTTTGTGGTGATTTTTGCCTTTTTAGGCGTGCAAATCGGTGTCACCCACGCACAAACTGACCGTATTAACGGGCAAGTAGAAGCTTCGAAAAAAACTCTTAAAAAAATAAATATTCAAAAGCAAACACTAATTGCTAAGAAAAATGATTTAAAGGATCCTGATTACGTGGCCAAGTTAGTCCGTTTTAAATTTCTTTATTCTAAACCTAACGAAACAATTTACAATTTACCTGAAGGAAAAAATAATAATTAATGAAATACCAAGTTGGTCAAAGACTTACAGGAACTATTAATAATATTAGTGATTTAGGCATTTTTGTTACGCTTCCACATCACGTTTCTGGATTGATTCACCATAGTGATTTTGGTAATGACTGGTTGCGCGAAAAAAATAATTTTAATATTGGTGAGCAAATTAGAGTGGTAATTATCCATAACTATAAAGGTAAAATAGCTCTCTCAAAAAAGCGGGTTAATGATCCAGAGATAATTGATCATACTAACCCTTTTTCTGACACAAAAAATGCAGATTTTGATTCGGTTCTATCTCAAACCATTAAAAATGCTAGAAGCGAAATTAAGAATTTAGAACATGAATTGATTAGTTATGCAGATAGATAATTTTTTTAAAAAGCACGCTTTACCACTAACTGGTAAAACTTTAGTTGTTGCAGTTAGTGGTGGACCTGATTCCTTGGCGCTACTCGATTTACTATATGAACTAAAAAGCCGCTATCAATTTAAGTTGATAGCGGCTCATTTGGATCACAAATTAAGATCTGATTCTTTTAAAGAAGAAAACGTGATTGCTAAGTATAGCCAAGGTAGGGATATCAAGGTAGTAAATGGGTATTGGCCGCCAAAAGAACACCCTAATGTTGGCATTGAAGCCGCAGCGCGAAAATATCGTTACCATTTTTTAGTGCAAGTGCTGCAAGAAAATCACGGTGATTATTTACTGACTGCTCACCATGTGGATGATTTATTAGAAAACATTCTGCTGAAATTTATTCGCTCAGGAAATCCTGGTGAAATGAATAGTTTGCAGGCGATTAGTTCAGTAAATGGTTTTACATTACTTAGACCACTTTTGACACAGAAAAAAGCTGATTTGCTTTTATACGATCAAAAAAAGGAAATACAGTATGTCATTGATCAAACAAATAACGATGATGATACGTTACGTAACAGGCTACGACATCACGTGGTTCCGTTATTAAAACAAGAAAATCCTCAAATTACTGAGAATGCTATTAGGTTTAACGAGCAAGTTAGTTTGTTGACAGAATTAGCAAGTCAAAATTTTGCACGAATTAAGCGGCCTGAAAAGTATTTAGGCTTTGCTTACCGTTTAAGAAAAGATGAACTTAAAGAATTAACGCAAGGCGAACAAGCAGCCTTTTGGCAGAATTTTATTTGGGAGACATGGCATCAGCGGGTAAGTAAATATTTAGCTAATTATACTTTACTCAGCTATCAGGATTACTTTTATTTATTCAAAGATTTACCTACCTTATCAACCCCCAAAAAAGTCCATTTAGATCATGAATTCGCTTTTGGTCAGCGGCATTTTTTCCTTTCATTAACAGAACATTTATCGCATCGTTTAATAGGCAAATTTTTTGCGCCAGCAAGCGCGAATTTTAGTGTTGGATCCATTAAAACCGGAACAAAGTTATTATTAAAAAACGGCGACCATGTTAAAAGCAAGAAAAAATTTGCTGAAAGTGGCATCCCTAATATATTGCGTCCATATTGCTTAACGATATATGATAATAACAATGTTGTTTTCGTAGAACAAACATACTGTTACCAAAAAATTGCTGCTAAACAAAAATGTTATTTTTTGTATGAGGACAATTAATAAGAAATTTTAAAATATTAGAGCATAAATAGAATTTGTGATAAACTTTTATTCGTATATCTCTAGAAACTTTGCGGAGGTTTTTTATGAAAAATAACCGGAATCGGCTGTTTTCAAACGGCTTGTTCTATATACTTGTTTTCCTTTTATTAATAGGAGCAATTAACTGGGCAGTTGGCGGATCAGATAATTCAGGCAGCAATGAAAATATTAGCTACTCCGAATTTGTCAAGGATTTGCGCGACGGAAAAGTTAAAAACTTTAATGTTCAGCCTGCTAATGGCGTATACAGCGTTTCAGGAACTTATAAGGAAGCACAAGAAAGTAAAGCACAGTCAAAAAATACATTTGACTTTTTTAACGGTAGTTCAGGTTCAAAAGTTACTCGCTTTTCAACCACGATGTTACAAAATGATTCAAGTGTGTCCAAAGTTCAGGACTTAGCGCAAAAAAATGACGCTAAGATGACTACTCAAGGTGAGTCGCAATCGGGCAACTGGATTTCTACACTTGTGATGTTTGTGCCAACCATCCTCTTTATCGTTATGATATGGATGATGTTCAGCCAAAGTAGTGGTGGACGTGGTGGTAACGGCGGCATTATGAACTTCGGTCGGTCACATGTGAAGCCCGAAGATCCTAAGAAAAACAAGGTACGGTTCTCTGATGTAGCCGGAGAAGAAGAAGAAAAGCAGGAATTAGTTGAAGTCGTTGAATTTTTAAAGAATCCGGCTAAATTTACTAAATTGGGTGCTAAAATTCCTTCCGGCGTTTTGCTTGAAGGTCCTCCGGGTACTGGTAAAACTTTACTAGCTCGTGCTGTAGCGGGTGAAGCAAACGTACCATTTTTCTCAATTTCAGGTTCTGATTTCGTGGAAATGTTTGTTGGTGTTGGTGCCAGTCGTGTACGTGACTTGTTTACTAATGCTAAAAAGAATGCACCCAGCATTATCTTCATTGACGAAATTGATGCTATCGGTAGAAGACGTGGTGGTAATGCCAGCGGTGGCGGCAACGATGAGCGTGAGCAAACTTTAAACCAATTACTGGTAGAGATGGATGGTTTCGAAGGTAATGAAGGTGTGATTGTTATTGCCGCTACTAACCGCTCTGATGTTTTGGATCCGGCACTTCTTCGTCCTGGTCGTTTTGACCGTAAAGTTTTAGTAGGTACCCCAGATGTCCGCGGCCGTGAAGCAATTTTACGTGTTCATGCCAAAAACATGCCTTTAGCTGATGATGTCGATTTAAAAGAAATTGCAAGACAGACCCCTGGGTTTGTTGGGGCAGATTTGGCCAATTTACTTAATGAAGCGGCACTTCTTGCTGCCAGAAGAAACGGTAATGATATTACTGCGTCTGACTTGGATGAAGCTGAAGATCGTGTGATTGCTGGTCCTGCAAAGAGAAATAGCTTAATTTCTCAAAAGGAAAGACGTAGAGTAGCCTTTCACGAAGCCGGTCACTCTATTTGTGGTTTAGTTCTAAGTGATTCTCGAACAGTGCGCAAAGTTACGATCGTACCTCATGGCAGAACAGGTGGTTATAACTTGATGCTGCCAAAAGATGACCAGTTCTTGCTAACTAAGAAACAGTTGATGGAACAAATTGTTGGTCTAATGGGAGGACGTGCAGGAGAAGAAGTTGTAGTAGGTGACCAATCTACCGGAGCGTCTAACGACTTTGAACAAGCTACACAGATTGCTCATAGTATGGTTGTTAACTATGGTATGACTGATTCATTGGGAATGGTTGAGCTTGAAAAAGAAGGCGAAACCAATCCTTACGGCTTTAAGCCATATAGTGAAGCTACTTCTGCTAAGATTGACGAGGCCGTTAAGAAGTTACTTGATGAGGCCCATGCTAAAGCAGTTGAAATAGTTAAAAATAATCGGGAAAAACACCGGATTATTGCCGAGGCTTTACTGAAATATGAAACCTTAGATGAGAAGCAGATTATGTCTCTTTATACTACTGGCAAAATGCCTGAAAAGACAGAGCAGGAATATCCAAGCGAATCTAAGGCTTCCACTTATGAAGAAGCTAAAGCTGCTGCGGAAAAGAAAGAAAGTCAATCTCAGAAAAAGAACATAATCAATTCAGATGAGGCTCAAAAAGAAAGAGATACTTCATTAGAATCACCTAAACAAAAAAATGAAGAAGCGGAAGAAACCAATCCTGAAAATCCAGAAAGAGCTGAATTTCCAAAGGAAACGGATCTTACTACTGAAGAAAAAACTTCTGCTGAAAAGCAACTTGAACCTGAAAATAAGGATTTAGGGCAAGAGCACAATTCTGAAAATAACGAGGATCATTCACAAGGTGAAAATGATCACTCACAAGACTGATAAAATTAATAGAGCCTACTTCAGGCTCTATTTTTTTAGGAGAATGAAATGAACGATTATTTAGTTAAAGCAATAGATAAAACTAAAAATTTACGCTTATTAACAATTACAGCTACGAACTTGGTTCAAGAAGCACAAACTCGTCATGATACATGGTCAGCTTCTTCTGCCGTGCTCGGACGAACCTTAGTTGCAGGAATTTTACTTGCTGGAGCCGAATTGACTGACAAGGAAGAACTGACCGTCAGACTTTTGGGTGATGGTCCTGTTGGTCCAACAGTTGTAACCGCCAAGTCTGATTTAACGGTAAAAGGCTATGTTAAGAATCCCCATATTGCATTACCCCCAAAGAAGAATGGTCATATTGATGTGAAAAAAGCTGTTGGTAAAGGTTGGCTTGAAGTTACTAAGGATTTAGGATTGAAGAAGCCGTATACAGGACAAGTGCCAATTGTATCTGGTGAAATCGCTGAAGATATTGCCTATTATTTAACAAAATCTGAACAAATTCCGTCTGCTGTCGGCTTATCAGTTTTTGTAAATCCTAATAATACAATTGGTGAAGCCGGTGGATTTATGTTGCAGGCATTGCCTGGGGCTTCCGATAGTTTAATTACTGAAACTATCAATCGTATCAATGATTTACCTGCTCTTTCGAGCGCCTTTTTAGATGGATTAACTCCTGAAAAACTTTCAGCTATGATTTTGGGGGATGATTGTAAAATCTTGGAAAAAGATGAAGTTGCTTTTAAATGTGATTGCTCTAAAGAAAAATATGGTAATATTTTAGCAACTTTAAAGGACAGTCAGCTGAAAGCCATGATCAATGAAGACCATGGTGCTGAGTTGACATGCAACTTTTGCGGTAATAAATATCAATTTTCAGAAGAGGAATTAAAGGCAATTTTGTCCGCAAAATAAATGGTAAAGGACAGATAAATCTTGTTTTCTTTTGAGTGAAAAGGGAAAGTAAATTATGGCTTGGAAATATATACGAAAAATAATAACCAGAATTGGAATTGTCAAAGTTGCACTTTTTAGCGCATTTCTTTTTGCTGGTTATGTCGTGTATTTTGCCCAACCATATTTAATTACTAAATTATTTGAGCCAAAATTGAACCGTGATTTACAAATATTATTGGTATGCGCATTAGCTCTTTCGCTGATGATGGTGCCAATTATTAATAGCTGTAATAATTCGTTTATTCAGGCTGTCCGTAAATATTCAAAACAAATTTTGTGGGAGTCTGTTGTTAACAAACCTTTTAGATATTATTCAGACAAGCCGGTTGGTATGGTTCAAAGTTATATTAAAGATGTTTCGTTTGCCTGTCGCGAATTGGAACAAACCAGTTTGGCGGTTGTTGTGCAAATGACAGTAATGCTAATTATGTATTCAGTAACGCTCAGCTTGCAAAATTTGGTTGTTGGTATGTCATACTTGTTTTTCTTTTTAGGCTACATGATGGTCTCAGTTTGGATGGCCAAGCGAAATAGAAGTAACGTGGCAGCTTCACTAAAGAGTGCTTCTAAAGTCAATGAGTACATTATCGATTATTACCGTAACGTTGAAACGGTTTTAGCAAGTGATTCCAAAGACTTTGAAGAGCACAACATGGCTAACATTTTAAATGAAGAACAAAAATCTTTTACCAATGTGCAAAAAATTACTAATATTGCCTCTTTGTTTCAGCAATTCTTAATTGTTGTTTTGGCGTGTATTATTGTGATTCTGGGACAAGTGTTAACGGGAACAAAAGGAAATTTGTCACTTTCACTAGTTTTGGTTCTGTTATATTCTATTGTTAATTTGTCCGGCTTTGGCACCCAATATCTGGCTATTGAGGAGCTTTTAAATAGAATTCGGGCTGGATTAAATGAACTGGAATATGGAAAAGAAACACCTGCTCCTAATCTGCCTTTTAAACTTGATGGAACTAAGAACGCAATTTCTTTGGAATCTATCAGTTATGCTTATCAGAACAACCAACAAGTTTTTCACAACTTAGAGTTAGTTTTTCCCAAAAATAAGCTGACCGCTTTAGTAGGTCCAAATGGTTCTGGTAAAAGTACACTATTAAAAATTTTGACGGGTTTTTATCAGCCACAGTCGGGACAAATTATTTTGCCTTTTGTCAGTCAACCAACTTTACTGTATTTGCCCCAAAGTGCGCAGCTATTTAATCGTTCGATTATAGAAAATATTTGTTATCCAAAACAACAAGTTACAACAGAACAGTTGCTTACTTTAATTAAAGAAATTAACCTTGATACTTTGATTAAGTCTGCTGCTGATCTCACTGTCAAAACTCCGGGAGATTTCAAAAATAAGATTTCTGGTGGTGAAAAGCAAAAAATACTTTTTTTAAGAGCAATTGTCTCAAAACCACAAATATTGTTGTTGGATGAATTTACCAGTAATTTGGATGAGAAAACAATCATTCTTGTTTATCAGATGATAAGAAAGTATTTACCCTTGACTACTATTATTAGCGTGGTTCATCGCTATGACGAATTAAAATACTATGATGAGGTAGTTCAACTTGGTCAACCACATAATTTTAAAAATCAATTTTAATAGTGAGCCTGCCCTATATTACTCATTTTTATTAGCTTTTCTTAGGAATTAGCCGATATGTCCATACCAACTTTGCTATAATGAAGAAGTTGGATAAAGATTTAAGGAGAATATTAATGCTAAATGTATTTATTGTGCGTCATGGTCAAACAGATACTAATAAAGTGGCAGCTATTAATGGTTCTGGCACTGATTTGCCTTTAAATAAATTGGGAAAACAACAAGTTGAAACATTAAGAGATAGTTTTGATATTAACAAGATTGATTATATTTATGCCAGTCCACTAACCAGGGCTCGTCAGACTGCAGAAATTTTAGCTCAGGGTAAGCTTGAGGTTAATGTCGATGAGCGTCTGAAAGAAATTTATTTTGGTAATTGGGACGGTCAAAGTATTGAAGAAATACAAGAAAAATATCCCCAAGCATTCGATGAACTAGGGTATTTTAAAGAAAATTATGTCGATTATTGTACTGGTGAAAGTTATCAGCACCTGGCAGATCGTTTAATGGATTTCTGGCATGAATTGGTTAATAATCATGAACATGAATCTGTTTTATTGGTTTGCCACGGTATTGCATCTCGGACTTTGGTGCAAACTTTACTAGGAATTCCCAGTATGACGGAGATCAGTTTGATTCAAAATGCAGCTGTCATTAATTTAACTGTAGACGATCAGACTAAAAAAGTATTTTTGCGGTATTATAACAGGATTGCGCCTGGGAAATTTTTTATTGAGGATAAACATGGAACTGCTTAATCAAATAGCCTTACCTTTTTATTATGAAAAGGACTGTTGATTTTGCATAAATGATCCTTTTTGTTAAGATATTAGGGTGTTTGAAAGGGTGATTAAGTGGATAATAGCTGGAAAATTCGCGATTTAACGATTGCTAATCGAGTTGTTGTGGCGCCAATGGCTGGTGTATCAAATTCTGCGTTTAGAATGATTTGTAAGGAATTTGGTGCTGGTCTAGTCGTATGTGAAATGATTTCAGATCACGGTATCATTTATCGTAATAAAAAAACCATGTCTATGATGAAGGTGGATCCGCGTGAGCACCCGATGAGTATTCAGATTTTTGGTGGTACTGAAGAAACTTTGCTTGAAGCAGCGCAATATATCGATCAGCATACCGCAGCCGATATAATTGATATTAATATGGGTTGTCCTGTTCCTAAGGTTACTAAAACAGATGCGGGTTCTAAATGGCTTTTGGATTCTAATAAAATTTACCAGATGGTACATAAAGTTGTCCAAAATGTTGAAAAACCTGTTTCTGTTAAAATGCGTATTGGATGGGATCGTAAACATATTTTTGCGGTGGAAAACGCTTTGGCGGCCCAAGAAGCTGGTGCCAGCATGATTGCAATGCATGGTAGAACGCGTAAGCAGATGTATATGGGAGAAGCCGATTGGGAAACACTTCATGATGTTGCTCAAGTTCTTGATATTCCATTTGTGGCAAACGGTGATATTACGACACCAGAATTAGCCAAAAAAGCTCTAGCTGAAATTGGCTCTACCGCTGTGATGGTAGGGCGTGCAGCATTAGGTAATCCTTGGATTATCAAAGATATGGTACACTACTTAGAAACTGGTGAAAGACTAAAACCGCAAACAGTACGAGAGAAAGTTGGCACAGCTAAGCATCAACTTAAAGGTTTAGTTGACTTAAAAGGGGAAAAAATTGCTGTTCCCGAGTTTAGGCAACAAGCTGCTTACTATTTAAAGGGAGTTCCCCGTTCGGCTCGTACTCGTGCTAAAATAAATGAGGTTTGGACAGCACAAGAAGTTTATGATTTGCTCGATAACTTCGTTGACGATTATGAAAAGCGGCAAAAACAAAGAGCTGCTAGAAGTGAAACTAATTAATAATGGAGGAATTGTAATTGGCTAAAAGTGAAATGAATGACCAATTAATCGTTCGGCGCCAAAAATTAGATGAATTAAGAGAAAATGGCATCGAACCTTTTGGAATGAGAAAGTTTGATCGACAGGATTTAGCGCGGTCTTTGAATGAAAAGTATGCTGAAGATGACAAAGATGAACTAAACGCGGAACTACCTAAGACTAAAATAGCCGGTAGGATGTTAGCTAAGAGAGGCAAGGGTAAAGTTGGCTTTGCTGATTTATATGATCGTACCGGTAAAATACAGATTTACGTTCGTAAGGATATTGTGGGTGAAGACAACTATAAGATCTTTAAAAAGTCTGATATCGGCGACTTTTTAGGTATTGATGGTGAAGTTATGAAAACTGACACGGGTGAATTAACCATTCGTGCAACTCACGTTACTTTCTTATCAAAAGCTTTGCGTCCTTTACCTGAAAAGTATCACGGCTTAAAAGATGTTGAACAAATTTATCGTCAACGTTACCTTGACTTGATTACTAATAGAGAAAGCTATGAACGTTTTGTTAATCGGACCAAAATTATTCAAGCTATTCGTGATTATCTTAACAGCAAGGACTTCTTAGAAGTTGAAACTCCCGTTTTACATAATATTCCTGGTGGTGCAGAAGCACGGCCATTTATTACTCATCACAATGCTTTAGACATTGACTTATACATGAGAATAGCTTTGGAATTACCTTTAAAGCGTTTGATTGTCGGTGATATGGAAAGAGTTTACGAAATTGGTCGGGTATTCAGAAATGAAGGACTTGACACTCACCATAATCCTGAATTTACTGAACTCGAAACTTACTGTGCATACTGGGACTTCCATGATGTCATGGACGAAGCAGAAGGCATTATTCGCGCAGCTGCTAAAGTCGTATCTGATGATGGTAAAATTACTTATCAAGGGACTAACATTGATTTGGGCAAGCCATTCCGCCGCGTTCATATGGTAGATATGATTAAGGAAAAGACTGGTGTTGATTTCTGGCAAGAAATGAGCGTGGCAGAAGCTACCAAGATTGCAGAAGATCATGACATTAAAGTTGAAAGTTTCTGGAAAGTGGGTCACATTATCAATGCTTTCTTTGAAAAATATTGCGAAGAAACAATTGTTGACCCTACATTTGTTTACGGTCATCCAGTTGAAATTTCACCACTGGCTAAGAAAAATGCTGATGATCCAAGATTTACTGATCGTTTTGAAATTTACATTATGGGTGAAGAATATGGCAACGCCTTTTCTGAATTAAATGATCCTGATGACCAGCGTGAACGTTTTGAAGCGCAAATGGCAGAACGTGAAGCTGGAAACGATGAAGCTGATATGATTGATGAAGATTATCTGCGTGCTATGGAATATGGTATGCCGCCAACAGGTGGATTGGGTATCGGAATTGATAGATTGGTAATGTTATTGACTGATGCACCAGCTATTAGGGATGTTTTACTATTCCCAACAATGCGTCCTGAACGAATTGAAGATATTGAACGCGAAGTCGAAGAAGACATGAAGAAAAAAGAAAATAATAAATAATCGTTTTGCTAGCACTATAATAAGCTGGCTAATGACACTACTAAAAAAGAATCCTTCTTTAAGGATTCTTTTTTAGTTTGCCTACAATGTAAAACCCATTTTTTCGTTGTAGGCAGTTATTTTCGAAAGTAGATTATCTTGAACTTCCTTATTGGTAGAAAAATAAAAATACCAATTTTGTAATAACCTAAACCACGAACTCAAGCAATACCAGTTAGCACGATCATCATGTAAAAGCTGCTGATAAATTTGCTTATCGAAATCGTCAACAAATGAATTAAAGTCTGCTGAAGCTATTTTTTGGAAATGAACGCCTTGAAAAAAAGCAAATGCTATTCGCTGCTCTTCATCATCAACAAATGGATTTTTTAAATTTTGGAAAATGCTCGTAATTACATCAAATATTGCACTTACACTCTTAGGCTTGAAATCATGGTGACTCAAAGTTGCACCCAGAAAATCACTTCCATGCGCGACACTATGTGCCCAACCCTTTGTTGTCACATAGCCACGAAAATCTTTTTCTTCCTTTAGATACCTAATGCTCCAGTCAAAAAGTAATTGACGTTCACTATCTGTTAAGATTGGTTTGTCATTATCTGATTCTAAAATAAGTTCGCCAAGTAATGCGTTAAACGTTCTAAGAAAGATTAGGTCATTTTGTGGTTGCTCGATACCTTTAAATAAATTTCTTGAACTAATAAAAGTTGTAACAATTTTTGCTTTTTGCTCAGGTATAAATGAATTCTCAGTAAAACCCCGGGCCAAAAGAGTATAAACAACGTCATCCCGCAAGTAAGGATCCAAATTGCCAATATTTTGTAACATGAAGTCAATTTGATTATCCGTAAAACTTAGTTTACCTGACTCTAACTGAACCATTTTTTCCAATTCTTCTTGCATTTTGTTTCCTTATGACTTTCTTCATCAATTGCTTTTTTTAATAATCTAATACCGACAGGTATTCTTTGTAAAGAAAAATTGCAGCTAAAAAACGTGAAATCCAAAAAAGTTTCGAGTATAAACTCTAAGCTGGCAAGCTTTCCCGTTAGAATGCTAATTTCAGCGATTTATTTTGGTAAAAAAGGTTGCAAATTGAAATTGGTTTGCTATAATAATACTTGTCTTGCGGAAGTAGTTCAGTGGTAGAACATCACCTTGCCATGGTGGGGGTCGCGGGTTCGAATCCCGTCTTCCGCTCTCAAGAAAAAGACTCACCGCTTTTGGTGAGTTTTTTTAATAAACGGGAAATAGCTCAGCTTGGTAGAGCGCTACGTTCGGGACGTAGAGGTCGCAGGTTCGAATCCTGTTTTCCCGATTATCGCTATCTCATGCTTGTAATTTTAAATTTGCAAGTATGAGATTTTTTTATACTTCACCAAAGCAATAACAAATATTTCTTAGCAATTTTAATTAACAATCGTTGTCATGAAAGAAAAGCCGGCTTTAAGAACTAAAAAAGCTAATTGAGTTTTAAAACTGAAAATAATATACTAATAAAAATAAATTATTAAAATCTGGTGATAAATTTTTTAGGAGAATTTTTAACTATGAGCCGCATTGAACAAAGCCTGATCTATGGCATTTCGTTTTTTATTTTTGGATTCTGTTATAGTCTATTTATTGATCAAAAAATTGTTTTTCCCAATAGAGTTATCCAAGATTTAATTAGAATGATTGCTTATGTACTTTTTGCATTATTAGTTGGTAAAATCATCTCCCATTTTAAAACCAAATAGTCAAGTTACCGTGGTTCATTTTAGGAGCATACTAAATAAAGAAGAATGTTAATTCGCAAGAAGTGCTTGTCTTTGATATAATGATTGCAAAGTTTTTTGACATGACACTTACATTTGGCCTCAAACAGAATATTTTACAAATTCTCAAAAAGGTTTATAGTGTATACACGTCATTTTTAAAGGTGGTGCTATGATGAAAAAATCTTATACGACTAGTGCAAACCAAGTATTAGAAATTGCACGAGAGCAGGCACAGAATTTTCATCATCGTTTGATTGGTACTGAACATGTACTGCTCGCGATGGTAATTGAATCTGATGGTGAAGCTGGCAAAAATTTGCGGGCTTGGGGTGCAACACCGAAGGCAATTCGTGAGGAAATTGAACGTTATACGGGATATGGCTCAGCTGGCAAAACCAGTTTTATGCAAATGTCTCCTCGTTTAAGTATGGTTTTAGCGTATGCTGGCACTTTGGCAGAACGTGAAGGCTCTTCTAAAATTAAAACTTGCCATATTCTATTGGGTTTGGTTTTAAATGAACAAATTCTGGCATCAGTTATTTTGCGTAACTTAAATATCGATCTTGATGGTTTACGTAATGATATTCTTCATAGTTTAGGTGAAGATGAGCAAGATATGGATGAAAACGAGCAAGACGATAATAGTTGGTCAAGCTTTAATGGTTCTGAAGAAAGCACGAACAGAAACTCAAGCACGCCCACTCTTGATCAAGTATCGGTTAATTTGAATGAACGTGCTGAAAACGGTGAAATTGATCCGGTTATTGGCCGCGATCGCGAAGTTGCCCGTGTAATCGAAATTCTATCTCGGCGTAATAAAAATAATCCTGTTTTAATTGGCGAACCGGGAGTTGGTAAGACAGCAGTGGCAGAAGCTATTGCGACTGCTATTGTCGCTAAAAAAGTGCCACATGATTTGCTCAAAAAACAGGTTATTTCACTTGATTTAGGTGGTCTGGTTGCCGGCACGAAATACCGCGGTGAATTTGAAGACCGAATGAAAAAAATCATTAAGGAAATTACCGTCAACGGCAATATCATACTATTTGTAGATGAAATGCATACTCTTATTGGTGCAGGCGGAGCTGAAGGTTCAATTGATGCAGCCAACATTTTGAAACCATCCCTAGCTCGAGGTGATATTCAAATGATTGGTGCTACCACTTTTGATGAATATCAAAAATATGTTGAAAAAGATCAGGCTTTGGCACGTCGTTTCCAAATTGTCAGGTTAAATGAACCTTCTAGAAGTGAAACTTTGGCAATCTTAAACGGATTAAAGCCTAAATACGAAAAGTTCCATCATGTTAAAATTTCAACTTCAGCTTTGGAAAATGCAGTTGATCTTTCTAGTCGCTACATTTCAGATAGGTATTTACCTGATAAAGCTATTGACTTGATTGATGAGGCTAGTGCGGCTGTTAAGATTAAGTCTGGTAAAGGTTCAAATAATCAGTTATTGCAGATTAATGATCAAATTGAAAAAGTAATCAGTGAGAAAAACCGTGCTGCTGTTAACCAGAACTTTGCCAAAGCTGCTCAGTTGCAAGAAAGACAAAACAGCTTGCAGAGAAGACAAGATGAGCTAACTGCTAAACTTGATCAGGCAACTAGCAAAGATGCTGTGGTTCAGCCTGAAGATGTAGCTAAAGTAGTTTCTAACTGGACGGGCGTTCCGGTTACACAAATGAATAGGGACGAAACTAAACAGCTGGCCAACCTGGAAACTGATTTACATAAACGCATAATTGGTCAAGATAAAGCAGTTACTGCTGTTAGCCGGGCAGTGCGCCGCAGCCGCAGCGGAATCAAAGATGAAAATAGACCAATCGGTTCATTCTTATTCTTGGGCCCAACGGGTGTTGGTAAAACAGAGCTGGCAAAAGCTATTGCTGCAGCTATCTTTGGTTCGGAAAATAATTTAATCAGAATTGATATGTCCGAGTATATGGATCAGATTGCCAATAGTAAATTGATTGGCTCGGCACCAGGATATGTTGGCTATGATGAAGGTGGTCAATTAACTGAGCAAGTTCGCCGTCACCCATACTCAGTTGTATTATTGGATGAAGTTGAAAAAGCCCATCCAGACGTGTTTAACTTATTGTTGCAAGTTCTTGAAGATGGTTTCTTAACAGATTCAAAGGGCCGAAAAGTAGACTTTAAAAACACTATTATTATCATGACTTCTAACTTAGGCTCACGTTCATTGTTTGAAACACAAGCTGTTGGTTTTAATGCCGATAATACCAGTCAGGTTAAAATGCGTCAGGATCGGGTACGGCAGGCTTTAAAACAATTCTTTAGACCGGAATTTCTTAACAGAATTGATGAGACAATTATTTTTGATGAGCTCAATCAAAAACAATTGCGTCAGATTGTAACACTCTTAACGCGCAGATTAATCAATCGTTTGCATAAGCAAGGCATACAGCTAAAGATTTCCCGTGCTGCTTTAGATAAGATTGCTAAAGATGGATATAATCCTGAGATGGGGGCTCGTCCACTGCGTCGTGCAATTCAAAAAGATATTGAAGATGAGATTGCTTCTATGCTTATTAAGGGTGACCTTCAAGCAGGAGACACATTAAAGATTGGTTGCAGTCGCAATCATTTGAAATTTGATGTAATTAAAGAAGATAAAAATAATTTAGTAGGCGCAAAGTAAAATAATTGACACACTACTAATAGTTTGCTATAGTAGTGCGTGATAAAAAAGCTGATTTTCAGGATTTTGCTGATCTATTGTCCAGCAAAATAATAAAGGACAAAAACGACGATTGTTGTTTTTGTCTTTTTTATGCATAAAATTCCGGCTTTTTGAATTTGTAATCAAAATGTAATATTAGCTTTCTCTGACAGAAAGGGTGTTTTCTCCTTGTTAAACGGACACGTAGTGAATTTTGGCAAACATCGGACAAGACGCAGTTTTTCCCGCATTAAAGAAGTGTTGGACCTGCCTAACTTGACAGATGTGCAGACCGAATCATACCAATGGTTTTTGGATGAGGGTATTAAAGATGTCTTTGACGATATCATGCCAATTAGTGACTTTTCAGGTAAGCTTTCCCTCGAATATTTAGGTTATAAGCTGCAAAAACCTAAATATACCGTCGATGAAGCACGTGATCACGATGCGACTTATGCCGCACCAATGCACGTAACTTTAAAATTAACTAATCAAAAAACCGGTGAAATTAAAACCCAAGATGTTTTCTTTGGTGATTTACCGTTAATGACCGAATCTGGTTCATTTATTATCAATGGTGCCGAAAGAGTCATCGTTTCTCAGTTAGTTAGATCACCTAGTGTTTATTATTCGGGTGATTATGACAAGAATGGCCGCCAGATTTTTGGTACTACGGTAATTCCTAACCGTGGTGCTTGGCTTGAATATGAAACTGATGCTAAAAATGTATCTTATGTGCGTGTTGACCGCACCCGTAAGCTTCCTCTGACTGTTTTAGTCAGAGCTCTTGGTATCGGCTCAGATGATGAAATTTTAGATGTTTTTGGTCAAAGTGATACATTGCAATTTACTTTGGATAAAGACGTCCATAAGAATCCGGCTGATTCCCGTGTAGCTGAAGCATTAAAGGATATTTATGAACGTTTACGTCCCGGTGAGCCAAAAACGACTGATTCTTCACGTTCACTTCTTTATGCACGTTTCTTTGACCCACGTCGCTATGATTTAGCGCCGGTTGGTCGTTATAAAGTTAACAAGAAATTATCATTAAAGAGCCGCTTATATGGTCAGACTTTAGCAGAAACTTTAGCAGATCCGGATACAGGCGAGATTATTGCTAAAAAGGGTACTGTTGTTACCCACGAAGTAATGGACTCTTTAGAAAAATACCTTGATCGTGATGACTTTAAGATGGTGACCTATCAACCATCTAAAGAGGGCGTTTTACCTGATCCTATTAATGTGCAGGAAATTAAGGTTTACTCAAAAGTTAACCCAGAGCGTGTTGTCAAGATAATTTCTAACGGTCACATTGACAAGAAAGTTAAGTATCTGACACCTGCTGATGTTTTAGCATCAATTAATTATTTCTTCTTATTGCAAGATGAAATTGGTAATACTGATGATATTGATCACTTGGGTAATCGCCGCATTCGTCGTGTTGGGGAATTACTGCAAAACCAATTTAGAATTGGTTTGGCGCGCATGGAACGTGTTGTAAGGGAAAGAATGTCAATTCAAGACCCTTCAACTGTGACACCGCAGCAATTAATTAATATCAGACCAATTGTCGCCAGCATCAAAGAATTCTTTGGCTCATCACAATTGTCACAGTTTATGGATCAACATAACCCGTTGGGCGAGCTAACTCACAAGCGTCGTATGTCAGCTTTGGGGCCTGGTGGTTTAACTCGTGACCGTGCCGGTTATGAAGTGCGTGACGTTCACTATACTCAATACGGCCGTTTGTGCCCGATTGAAACTCCTGAAGGTCCTAACATTGGTTTAATTAACTCCTTGGCTACTTATGCGATTATCAATAAGTACGGTTTTATTGAAACCCCTTATCGTCGCGTTTCTTGGACTACTCATAAGGTTACTGACAAAATTGATTACCTGACTGCTGATGTTGAGGATAATTATATTATTGCGGGTGCTAATACCCCTCTTAATCCAGATGGTTCCTTTAAGGATGATCTGGTTTTAGCAAGACACAAGGAAGATAACGTCGAAGTTAGTCCAGATAAAATTGATTACATGGACGTTATTCCTAAGCAGGTTGTTTCTGTTGCTTCAGCATGTATTCCATTTTTGGAAAACGATGACTCTAACCGTGCTTTGATGGGTGCTAACCAGCAAAGACAGGCTGCACCTTTAATTAATCCGCATAGCTGCCTTGTAGGTACGGGAATGGAATACCGTGCAGCTCATGATTCAGGTGCCGCAGTTTTAGCTAAAGCAGCTGGTAAAGTTGAATATGTTGATGCCAATACAATTAGAGTAAGACGTGCTGACAGTACCTTGGATAAATATGTCCTTGAAAAGTACCGTCGCTCAAATAACTCTAAATCATATAACCAAACGCCAAACGTTAAGCTGGGTGATCAGGTTGAAAAGGGCGAGGTCATCGCTAATGGTCCGACAATGGATCACGGCGAACTAGCTTTAGGTCAAAACCCTATAATCGCCTTTATGACTTGGAACATGTATAACTATGAAGATGCTATCATGCTTTCTGAACGTCTGGTTAAGGATGATGTCTATACTTCAATCAGTATTGAAGACTATGAATCTGAAGCTCGTGATACTAAGCTTGGCCCGGAAGAAATTACTCGTGAACTACCTAATGTGGGTGAAGATGCGCTAAAGGATCTTGATGGTCAAGGTATCGTTCGTGTTGGTGCCGAAGTTCATGACGGAGATATTTTGGTTGGTAAAGTAACACCTAAAGGAGTTACTGAATTATCAGCTGAAGAAAGACTTCTCCACGCTATTTTTGGTGAAAAGGCGCGTGAAGTACGTGATACTTCATTACGTGTTCCTCATGGCGGTGGCGGAATTGTCCGCGATGTCAAAGTTTATACACGTGAAAATGGCGATGAACTTTCTCCTGGAGTTAATACCTTAGTCCGCGTTTATATCGCACAAAAGAGAAAGATTCAAGTCGGAGATAAGATGTCCGGTCGTCACGGTAACAAGGGTACTGTTGCTGCAGTTGTTCCTGAAGAAGATATGCCATACTTACCAGATGGTACACCAGTAGATATTTGTTTAAACCCAATGGGTGTCCCTTCACGTATGAATATTGGACAGCTTTTGGAACTACACTTGGGTCGTGCCGCAGCTAATTTAGGTATTCATGTGGCAACACCAGTATTTGATGGTGCCAATGAAGATGATGTTTGGGACACAGTTCATAAAGCTGGTATTGATAAAGATGGTAAAACCGTTCTTTACGATGGCCGCACAGGTGAACCATTCCATAACCGTGTTTCAGTTGGTATCATGCATTATCTGAAATTGACTCACATGGTTGATGATAAGATTCACGCACGTTCAATTGGGCCTTACTCTTTAGTAACGCAACAACCTCTTGGTGGTAAAGCACAGTTTGGTGGTCAGCGTTTCGGTGAAATGGAAGTTTGGGCTCTTGAAGCTTACGGTGCAGCATATACTTTACAAGAAATATTGACTTACAAGTCAGATGATGTTGTTGGTCGTGTTAAAGCTTATGAAGCAATTGTTAAGGGTGAAAGAATTCCAAAACCGGGTGTTCCGGAATCATTCCGCGTTCTTGTTAAGGAACTGCAATCTCTTGGTTTAGATATTCGTGTTCTTGACATGAATCATAAGGAAATTGAACTTCGTGATATGGATGATGATTCAAATGAACATTTGAATATTGATACCTTATCCAAGATGGCTGAAGAACAACAAAAGAAGAAGTTAGCCGAAGAAACCGCAAATTCTGAGGATGAAGAAGCAGAGCCAGAAGAAACTAATGCTCCTGTAGATCAATCCGATGATGATAACAAGATTTCTCAATAAGTAGGAGGTTAAACTTTTGATCGACGTAAATAAATTTGAAAGCATGCAGATTGGCCTTGCATCTCCGAACAAAATTCGCAGCTGGTCATACGGTGAAGTTAAAAAGCCTGAGACTATTAATTACCGTACGTTAAAGCCGGAAAAAGATGGTCTGTTTGATGAACGCATTTTTGGGCCAACAAAGGACTGGTCATGTGCATGTGGTAAATACAAAGGTGTGAGATACCGCGGCATTGTTTGTGACCGCTGTGGTGTTGAAGTTACCTCCTCTAAAGTCAGAAGAGAACGCATGGGTCATATTGAGTTGGCTGCGCCAGTTACTCACATTTGGTACTTCAAAGGAATTCCTTCAAGAATGGGACTCATTTTGGATATTTCTCCCAGACTCCTTGAAGAAGTTATCTACTTTGCTGCGTACATCGTGATTGATCCTGGCGATACTGACCTTGAGTTTAAACAGCTTTTAACCGAAGCTGAATATCGTGAACAAAAGGCAAAATACGGCAATCGTTTTATTGCTAAAATGGGTGCCGAAGCAATTCGCGATTTACTGCAAAAAGTAGATTTAAATAAAGAAGTTGCCAGTTTAAAGAAGGAATTGGAAACTGCTACCGGTCAAAAACGGACACGTGCAATTAGAAGACTCGACATTTTAGATGCATTTAAGGATTCTGGCAACAAGCCAGAATGGATGGTTATTGATGCAGTACCTGTTATTCCACCAGACTTGCGCCCGATGGTTCAACTTGAAGGTGGACGGTTTGCGACCTCTGACCTCAACGATTTATACAGAAGAGTCATTAACCGTAACAATCGTTTAAAGAGACTGTTAGATTTAAATGCACCAAATATCATTGTGCAAAACGAAAAACGAATGCTGCAAGAAGCAGTTGATGCGCTAATTGATAACGGTCGTCGCGGTCGTTCAGTTGTGGGCCCGGGCAACAGACCACTTAAATCACTTTCACACATGCTTAAGGGTAAGCAAGGTCGCTTCCGTCAAAACTTACTAGGTAAGCGTGTTGATTACTCAGGTCGTTCTGTTATCGATGTTTCACCAAAATTGAAATTTTATCAATGTGGTGTGCCTAGACCAATGGCTTTAGAGTTATTTAAACCATTTGTAATGCACGAATTGGTTCAGCGTAAGATTGCTACTAATATTAAGAGTGCCAAGCGTAAGATTGATCGTGAAGATGATGATGTCTGGGATGTACTAGAAGATGTGATCAAGGAAAGAACGGTATTATTAAACCGTGCTCCTACATTGCACCGTTTGAGTATTCAGGCTTTTGAGCCGGTCTTAGTACCTGGAAAATCAATTCGTTTGCACCCACTTGCTTGTGAAGCCTACAATGCCGACTTCGATGGTGACCAGATGGCTATTCACGTGCCGCTTTCTGACGAAGCTGTTGCAGAATCACGTATGTTAATGCTGGCAGCTCATCATATTCTTGCTCCTAAGGACGGTAAACCTATTGTTACTCCTTCTCAGGATATAGTTTTGGGTAACTACTGGTTGACCCAAGCTGAAAAGGGTCGTGAAGGTGAAGGTATGATTTTCAATTCACCGGACGAAGCTACTGTAGCTTATACCAATGGTGATATTCACTATCACACTATCATTGGGATGTCTGCCGATTCGATGCCAAAGAAAGCATGGCCTAAGGGTTATGAACATGGTATTTTCATCACAACGTATGGACGTATTATTTTTAACCAAATTTTCCCTGAAGATTACTTCTACGTTAACGAGCCTACAGAAGAAAATTTGAATAATCCACTTGCTGCTAAGTATTTCTTGGAACCAGGTGAGGATATTCATGAAAAGATTGACACCGTAGCTGGTGATCTAATTTCAACTCCGTTTAAGAAATCATTCTTATCTGATTCTATTGCTACTATTTACAAGTATTACAAAGTTCAGAGAACTTCCGAATATCTTGATGATTTGAAGACCTTGGGCTATACCAGTTCAACAACTTCAGGAATTACTATTGGTATGACTGATGTTCCTGAAATTCAGGATAAAGATGAAAAGGTAGCAAAAGCGCACAAGCAGGTTGACGTTGTTTCTAAGCAATTTAGACGAGGATTGATCACTGAGCAAGAACGTCATGACAGAGTAATTAGTATTTGGAATGATTGTAAGGATCAGGTACAAAACGAAATTGCTCAGATTTATGATCCACGTAATCCTATTACCATCATGGCCGACTCTGGTGCCCGTGGTAACATTTCTAACTTTACCCAGCTTGCAGGTATGCGTGGCTTAATGGCGACTCCAAACGGTGGATTGTTCGAAATCCCAGTTACTTCCAACTTCAAGGAAGGATTATCTGTACTGGAATTATTCATGTCCACTCACGGTGCTCGTAAGGGAATGACTGATACTGCTTTGAAGACGGCTCAATCTGGCTACTTAACCCGTCGTTTGGTTGACGTTGCACAAGACGTTATTATCCGTGATGATGATTGTGGTACCGACCGTGGTATTGACGTTCATGCAATCATGGAAGGTGACGAATTAATTGAGCCACTTTATGACCGTCTATTAGGTCGCTTTACAGCAGAAACAGTTAAGGATCCAAAGACCGGTGAAGCTATTGTTGGCCGTAACGTTATGATGGACGAGAATTTGGCACACCAAATTTGTGATGCTGGTGTAACTAATGTCAAGATAAGATCTATTTTAACTTGTGATACGCCACACGGTGTCTGCCGTAAATGTTATGGTATGAACTTAGCTACTGGTGAGGAAGTTGAAGTTGGTGAAGCAGTTGGTACAGTTGCTGCTCAATCAATTGGTGAGCCTGGTACACAGCTTACTTTACGTACTTTCCACAACGGTGGTGTTGCCGGCGCTGAAGATATCACACAAGGTCTTCCTCGTGTGCAAGAATTATTTGAAGCACGTAATCCTAAAGGTCGTGCAGTAATTTCAGAAGTCGACGGAGTGATTGATTCAATTCAAGAAAACCCTGCAGAACATACTCGTGAAATTACTGTTAAAGGTAGAATTGATACCAGAAGTTATAGCGTACCTTATACAGCATCTGTAGCAGTAGCTGAAGGTGATGAGGTCAGTCGTGGTGACAAATTGACTCTGGGTTCAATTGATCCTAAGGAGTTAATCCAAGTTACTGATACTTTAACTACTGAAGAATATATTCTAGTAGAAGTTCAAAAAGCTTATAGAATGCAAGGTGTTGATATTTCTGATAAGCACGTCGAGGTTCTAACCAGACAAATGCTGCAGAAAGTCCGCGTCCTTGATCCTGGTGAAACTGATCTTTTACCAGGTGAAATTATGGATATTGGTCAATTTAAAGACCGCAATACATCTGTAATTATTTCTGGTGGTATTCCTGCAACTGCGCAAAGCGTAATTTTGGGTATCACTAAGGCAGCCCTTGAAACTAATAGTTTCTTGTCTGCTGCTTCCTTCCAAGAAACTACTCGTGTTCTGACAGATGCTTCTATTAGAGGCAAGAATGATCCGCTACTTGGATTAAAGGAAAATGTTATTATTGGTAAGATTATTCCAGCTGGTACAGGTCTTCCGATTTATCGTGATATGGAACCTGAGTCAGATGTCAAGAAACCTAAATCTGTTTATTCGATTGCTGATATTGAAAAAAAGATGAAGGAAGCTGACCAAGCTAAGGAATCATAAAATAATTTAAATAAAAACTGCCCTGTTAAGTAACTATTAACAGGGCAGTTTTTTTATCTAATCTTTCCAAAAAAAGCTGAAGCATCCAATAGATTGATACTACCTAAAAAAGAAAATTAAGTAACTGACTTTAAAATATTTTAATTATACTGGCTTGCCAGTGATAATAGTATGCACGTATTTTTTAGCTGCTTAGTAATTGAATCGTCAATCCCAAAAAGATAAACGGGACAAAAGCAATTGGCTCGCTTTCTTCTACCTGAATTGAAATAAACTTAATTAGTATTAATATTGAAGCTAATAAAAGTGTAAAATTGGCAAATTCAGGTTGGAAATAAAAAGAGAGAATTAGATAGATTAGTAAATCGCCGCTACCCAGTTTTTGCCGATATATTTCATAGATAAAGAGAATTAAAATGGGCAATAATTGAAAATAGTCAACAATAGTGTATTGCGGCACGGTTTTACTACCTTGAAGTAAAGCCAAGATCAATGCGGGCAGAATTAGTATCACGTCAAATGACTGCTTTTGATAATCGCTAATAGCAGCCAGTAGCAGACAAAAAATCACAACTGCTGTAAGAATATTGTTCTTATCGGCGAAGTTGATAGTACAATAGGCGCTGCCACCGATAAATTCAATTACCCAGTATTCAATTGGAATTGCATAATGACAATAACGACAACGTCCTTTTAAAAATAAATAGGAAATTAACGGAATTTCATCAAGCAAGCTTAACTCACAGCCGCAATAGTTGCATTTGGAGCGTGAAAAGATAAAATCCTCTTTGCCAAGACGGTCTACAACAACACACGCATGTGAAGCTAAACAAGTTCCTATTAAAAAATTACAGATATTAAAAAGCCAGTCCATTTTTGCCTCCTATATACAAGTACGCAATATTGGTCTTTTTTCATGAGAAAAAATGATTTGCAATTTTTTGATAAAGGAGTACAATACTCTTTGTGTATTTTGAAGAATTCTCTGGGAGTTAAAAAAGAAACTCCTGGGTGTGTGAACAAAATAATCATTTTTTAGGAGGAAAATTTAATGCCAACCATTAACCAATTGGTAAGAAAAGGCCGTCATTCAAAGACGACAAAATCAAAATCACCAGCTTTAAGCTACGGTTACAACAGTATGAAGAAGGAGCTTATAGCAAATCCTGCTCCTCAAATGCGTGGAGTAGCAACTCGTGTGGGCACTATGACACCAAAGAAACCAAACTCAGCTTTACGTAAGTATGCTCGTGTACGTCTTTCAAACTTAATTGAAGTTACTGCATACATCCCAGGTGAAGGCCACAACTTGCAGGAACACTCCGTTGTTTTAATCCGTGGTGGTCGTGTTAAGGACCTTCCTGGTGTTCGTTACCATATTATTCGTGGTGCTCTTGATACTGCCGGTGTTGACGGCAGAAAACAAGGTCGCTCTAAGTACGGTGCCAAGAAAGATTAAGGAGGAGTTAAATAATGCCTAGAAAAGGACACGTAGCTAAAAGAGATATTTTAGCAGATCCAGTATACAATTCAAAGCTTGTAACTAAGTTAATCAACCACTTGATGATTGATGGTAAAAGAGCTAAGGCATCTTCAATCCTTTATGATGCTTTTGACATTGTTAAAGAAAAGACTGGCAAGGAGCCACTTGATGTTTTTGAAGAAGCAATGAACAACATTATGCCAGTTTTGGAAGTTAGAGCACGCCGTATCGGTGGTTCAAACTACCAAATTCCAGTTGAGGTTCGCCCAGAAAGAAAAACCACTTTAGGTTTAAGATGGTTAGTTTCATACGCTCGTTTACGTAATGAACATACTATGGATGAACGCTTAGCTAATGAAATTATTGATGCCTCAAACAACACTGGTTCAGCAGTTAAGAAGCGTGAAGATGTTCACCGTATGGCTGAAGCCAACCGTGCATTTGCACATTATCGTTTCTAATTTTTAAGGAGAGGAAAAATCTATGGCTAATAAGCGTGAATTTCCATTAGAAAAAACACGTAATATTGGTATTATGGCCCACATTGATGCGGGTAAAACTACCACAACAGAGCGTATTCTTTATTACACTGGAAAAATCCATAAAATTGGTGAAACCCATGAGGGTGACTCACAAATGGACTGGATGGATGAAGAAAAAGAACGTGGTATCACCATTACTTCTGCAGCTACTACTGCACAATGGCATGACTACAGAATAAACATTATTGATACCCCAGGACACGTTGACTTCACTATTGAAGTTGAACGTTCACTTCGGGTACTTGATGGGGCTGTTACTGTTCTTGATGCTCAGGCTGGTGTTGAACCTCAAACTGAAAACGTTTGGCGCCAAGCTGAAACTTACGGTGTTCCTCGAATTGTTTTTGTAAACAAGATGGACAAGATTGGTGCGGATTTTGACAAATCTGTTACATCTTTGCATGAACGTTTAAACGCCAATGCTTTGGCTGTTCAGATGCCAATCGGCTCTGCGGAAAGCTTTGAAGGTGTTATTGACTTACTGAATATGGTAGCCGATGTTTATGATGAAGATAAACTTGGCTCTAAATGGGATACTATTCCAGTTCCAGACGAGTACAAAGAAGAAGCTGAAAAGCGTCGCGCTGAATTAATTGAACAAGTAGCTGATGTTGATGATGACATCATGGAAAAATACCTTAACGGTGATGAAATTTCCGTTGATGAATTAAAAGCTGCTATTCGTAAAGCTACACTGGAATTGAAAGTCTTCCCAGTATTTGCCGGTTCAGCATTCAAGAACAAGGGCGTACAGATGATGCTTGATGGTGTTGTTGACTACTTGCCATCACCGTTAGATGTTAAGCCTTATGTTGCTCATGATCCAAAGACTGGCGAAGAAGTTGAATTGGTAGCAGGAGATGACAAACCATTCTCAGCTTTAGCATTTAAGATTGCTACTGACCCATTTGTTGGTCGTTTGACTTATATTCGTGTTTATACTGGTTCCCTAGAATCAGGTTCATACGTTTTGAACGCTTCCAAGAACAGCCGTGAACGTGTTGGTCGTTTGTTGCAAATGCACGCTAACTCCAGAAGTGAGATTCCTGAAGTCTTTTCTGGTGATATTGCGGGTGCCATTGGTTTAAAGAACACCACAACTGGTGATTCTTTGACTGATCCTGATCATGCCTTAATTTTGGAAAGTTTGGAAGTTCCAGATCCAGTTATTCAAGTTTCAATTGAGCCAGAATCAAAAGCTGACCGTGACAAACTTGATGTTGCTTTGCAAAAATTGACTGAAGAGGATCCAACTTTTAGAGCAGAAACAAATGCTGAAACCGGTCAAACTTTGATTTCCGGAATGGGTGAATTACACCTGCAAATCATGGTTGAACGTATGAAGCGTGAGTTCCACGTTGAAGCTAAAATTGGTGAACCACAAGTTGCTTACCGTGAAACCTTCACTAAGCCTGCTAAAGCACAAGGTAAATTTGTGCGTCAATCAGGTGGTAAAGGTCAATATGGTGACGTTTGGATTGAATTTACACCAAATGAAAGAGGAAAAGGTTACGAATTTGAAGATGCCATTGTTGGTGGTGTCGTACCTCGTGAATTTATCCCTGCTGTAGATGCTGGTTTGCAAGAGTCAATGAAGAACGGTATTCTTGCCGGTTACCCATTGATCGATGTTAAAGCTAAGCTTTATGATGGTAGTTACCACGAAGTCGACTCATCTGAAGCTGCCTTCAAAGTTGCTGCATCATTAGCATTGAGAAATGCTGCTCCTAAGGCTGGTGCTGTTATTCTTGAGCCTATTATGAAAGTTCAGGTAATTACGCCTGAAGAATATTTAGGTGACGTTATGGGTTCAATTACTGCACGTCGTGGTACTATGGACAACATGCAGGATCGTTCAGGTGCTAAAGTATTGAATTCAATGGTTCCACTTGCTGAAATGTTTGGTTATGCTACAACCTTGCGTTCTTCAACTCAAGGTCGTGGTACATTCACAATGGTCTTTGATCACTACTCACCAACACCTAAATCTATTCAAGAAGATATTATTAAAAAACGCGGCGGTAACGCTGACTAATTAGAAAAAGAGCTATTGGCAAGTCCAATAGCTCTTTTTTATATGTTTATTAGGCAATAAATTTGTTTTTTACTTGTGCTCAGGAATAGGCAAATAACTTGCTAAGATTTATTTGAGGTAGTATTTTAAACAGCGCTAATAATTTAGCAGTCAAATTTTATGTAAAAACAATACTATTTTTTGCATTATATTAAGAAAATTTATCCTATAATCCTTGATATTTCAGCTTAAAACAGGTATACTATTTTTTGTGCGTCTAGGGCATATTCTGCCCTAAAACGCATTTTGTTGTAAAGCATTGATGCAAAAGGTTGCGGCACACCAGGCTGCATTGCCACAGGGGTAGTGCCGGGAATTTTTGCGGAAGCTAGTCATCTTTTAAAGAAGACGTTGAGGAGGTAATTTAATGGCAAGTCAATCAATTCGTATTAGACTTAAGTCATACGAACATGGTATTCTCGATGAATCAGCTGCTAAGATCGTAGCTACAGCTAAGAGGACTGGAGCCGAAATTTCAGGTCCAGTTCCATTGCCAACAGAAAGGGTATTGTTCACTGTTTTGCGTTCACCACATAAGAACAAGGATTCACGTGAACAATTCGAAATGCGCACACATAAGCGTTTAATCGATATTTTAAACCCAACACCTAAAACTGTTGACTCTTTAATGAAGCTTGATTTACCAAGCGGTGTTGACATCGAAATTAAACTTTAATTTTTAAAAAAGAAAGAGGTGTAATCATGACCAAAGGAATCTTAGGAAGAAAAGTTGGTATGACTCAAATCTTCACTAAAGATGGTATCCTTGTGCCCGTAACAGTTGTTGAAGCAACTCCTAACGTTGTTATGCAAGTTAAGACTGTTGAATCAGACGGTTACGAAGCAGTTCAATTAGGATATCAAGATAAGCGTGAAGTTTTGAGCAACAAACCGGAAAAAGGTCATGCTGCAAAAGCAAAGACTTCGCCTAAGCGCTTCATACGTGAAATCCGCGGAGTTGAGCTTAAGGACTACGAAGTCGGCTCAGAAGTTACTGTGGACACATTTAAGGAAGGTGACGTTGTTGACGTCACTGGTACTACAAGAGGTCATGGATACCAAGGTAACATCAAACGTTGGGGCCAATCACGTGGACCAGAAACTCATGGTTCAAGATACCACAGAATTCCTGGCTCAATGGGTTCCATCATTAACCGTGTACCTAAAGGCAAGCGTTTGCCAGGTCACATGGGAATGAAGAAAGTTACCATTGAAAACTTAGTAATTGAAAAAGTTGTAGCAGATAAGAATGTATTATTAATTAAGGGTAACGTACCTGGTGCTAAGAATTCATTGCTTACTGTTAGATCTGCTGTTAAGAATAATAAATAGGAAGGAGGACTAGAATGGCTAATTTTAAAGTTATTGATCAAAAAGGCAAAGATGCTGGTGAAGTTACTTTAAATGATGAAGTATTTGGTATTAAGCCAAATGAGAGCGTTGTTTTCGACGCAATTATCAGACAAAGAGCTGGCAAGCGTCAAGGAACCTCAAAGGTTAAGAATAGATCCGCTGTTCGTGGTGGTGGTAAAAAGCCTTGGAAGCAAAAGGGTACAGGTCGTGCTCGTCAAGGTTCTATCCGTTCACCACAATGGCGTGGCGGTGGTGTAGTTTTCGGACCAACTCCTCGCTCATACGCTTACTCAATGCCGAGAAAGCAACGGCGCTTGGCTATCAAGTCAGTTCTTTCCCAAAAATTGCTTGATGAAGATTTGATTGTTTTAGACCAGTTAACAATGTCTGCTCCTAAAACAAAAGAATTCAAGTCATTATTGGACAGCTTAAAGATTGAAGGTAAGGTTCTGGTTGTTTCTGAAGACAAGAACGTACAGCTTTCAGCTAAAAACTTGCCAAACGTTAAAGTGATTACTGCTAATGGCTTGAACGTTGAAGATGTTGTCAATTATGACAAGTTAGTTTTGACTAAAGAAGCTATTGAAAAGATTGAAAAGAATGTTGAGGGGGCTTCGACGAAATGAGTGCACATGATATCATTTTAAGACCTGTCATTACTGAAAAGTCAACGAACTTAATGGATGATAAGAAGTACACTTTCAACGTGCTTTTAACTGCAACCAAGACTCAAGTTCGTGACGCCGTTGAAGAAATTTTTGATGTTAAGGTTAAGAAAGTTAATATCATGAATGTTCGTGGTAAGGACAAGCGTGTTGGCCGTTATACTGGTAAAACAGCTCGTACTCGTAAGGCAATTGTCACTTTAACTGAAGATTCAAACGACATCAAAATTTTCAAAGACGATAACGAAAATAAAGAAGAAAATAAGTAATAGGAGGTCAGTCAATTGGCTATTAAAATTTATAAGCCAACCACAAATGGTCGCCGTAATATGACTACTTCTGACTTTGCGGAAATTACTAAGAGCAAGCCAGAACGTACATTACTTGAGTCACAATCACATACAGCAGGTCGTAACTCTTATGGTCATATTACCAGTAGACACCGTGGTGGTGGACATAAGCAAAAATACCGTATCATCGATTTCAAGCGTAACAAAGACAACGCAAAGGCTGTTGTTAAGGCTATCGAGTACGATCCAAATAGAACTGCTAATATTGCACTTCTTCATTATACTGATGGTAACAAAACTTATATTTTGGCACCAAAGGGCTTGAATGTTGGTGATGTAGTTGAATCTGGTGCAAATGCTGATATTAAGCCAGGTAATGCCTTACCATTAAAGAATATTCCAACCGGTACTTCAATTCACAACATTGAATTAAGACCAGGAAAAGGTGGTCAGCTCGTAAGGAGTGCTGGAGCCAGTGCTCAAGTTTTAGGTAGCGACGGTAAGTACACTTTAGTTAAATTACAAAGTGGTGAAGTTCGTAAGATTTTATCAGTTTGTCGTGCAACTATCGGTGTTGTGGGTAATGAACAACATTCATTAATCCAATTAGGTAAAGCCGGCCGCAGCCGCTGGTTAGGCAGACGCCCACAATCTCGTGGTTCCGTAATGAACCCTAACGATCACCCACATGGTGGTGGTGAAGGTAAGGCTCCAGTAGGTCGTCCACAACCGATGACTCCATGGGGTAAGAAAGCTCGCGGTATTAAGACGAGAAATAGTAAGAGAGCCAGCGAGAAGTTAATTGTACGTCACCGTAAAGGCAGCAAATAGTAAAAGGAGGGTAAATTAATGAGCCGTAGTATTAAAAAAGGGCCTTTTGCTGATGCATCTTTGTTAAAGAAGGTTGATGCACAGGCTGATACAGATAAAAAGCAGGTTATTAAGACTTGGTCACGTCGTTCAACTATTTTTCCTTCCTTTGTTGGTTTGACTATAGCTGTTTACGATGGTAGAAAGCATGTTCCAGTTTATATTACCGAGGACATGGTTGGTCATAAGTTAGGTGAATTTGTTCCAACGAGAACTTTCCGTGGACACAAGACATCTGACGATAAGGCTACTTCAAAATAAAGAAAGGAGAAACACTTAAATGGCAGAACAAATTAGTTCAGCTAGGGCAGAAGCAAGAACAGTTCGCATTGCTCCCAGAAAAGCACGTTTGGTCGTTGATTTGATTCGTGGCAAAGACGTAGCTGAAGCATTGGCAATCTTGCAATTTACGCCTAGAGCTGCTTCCCCAATCGTTGAAAAAGTTTTACGCTCAGCAATTGCAAATGCAGAACACAATTACGATCTTGAAAGTGCCAATCTTTACGTATCAGAAGCATATGTAAATGAAGGAGCTACTTTGAAGAGATTTAGACCACGTGCCAAAGGTATGGCTTCTCCTATTAACAAGAGAACTAGTCACGTAGTTGTAGTAGTGTCAGAAAAGAACGATTAAGGGAGGTATATTAATGGGTCAGAAAATTAACCCAAATGGTTTTCGTCTCGGCGTGATTCGTGACTGGGAATCAAAATGGTATGCTGACAGAGGATACAAAGAAACCTTAAATGAAGATCTGCGCATCAGAAAATTCATCGATAAGAAATTGAAGAATGCCTCTGTTTCTACTGTTGAAATTGAACGTGCAGCCAATAGAATCAACGTATCAATCAATACTTCTAAACCAGGTATGGTAATTGGTAAAGGTGGTTCTGAAGTTGAAGCATTAAGAAAAGAATTAAATGCTTTGACTAAGAAGCAAGTACACGTTAATATTGTTGAAATCAAAAAGCCAGATCTTGATGCTAAATTAGTAGCCGAAAGTATTGCAAGTCAACTTGAAGCCCGTATTGCTTTTAGACGTGCTACTCGTCAAGCTACTCAAAGAACAATGCGTGCCGGTGCTAAAGGAATCAGAGTGCAAACTTCTGGTCGTTTAAACGGTGCTGACATGGCAAGAAGAGAGTGGCACACAGAAGGTCGTGTACCGCTACAAACTTTAAGAGCTGACATTGATTATGCTTGGGTAAATGCCTTCACCACTTACGGTGAAATTGGTGTTCAAGTATGGATTAACCGGGGTGAAATCTTACCTTCTAAAAGTAAGAAGCCCGAAAAAGCTGCGAAGGGAGGAAACAAATAATGCCTCTAGTACCAAAAAGGGTAAAGCACCGTCGTGAATTTCGTGGTAAAATGCGTGGCGCTGCTAAGGGTGGTAGAACCATTGCTTTTGGTGAATATGGTTTACAAGCCTTAGAGTCCCACTGGATTACTACTCAACAAATTGAAGCTGCTCGTGTTGCGATGACTCGTTACATGAAGCGTGGTGGTAAAGTTTGGATTAGAATTTTCCCTCAAAAGTCATACACTGCTAAAGGTGTTGGTGTACGTATGGGTTCTGGTAAAGGTGCACCTGCAGGCTGGGTAGCTGTAGTCAAGAGAGAAAAGATTATGTTTGAAATCGGTGGCGTTAATGAAGCTACAGCACGTGAAGCTTTAAGATTAGCTGCAACTAAGTTACCGATTAAATGTAAGTTTGTGACTAAAAGTTCGGAAGTAGGTGGCAATTCTAATGAAGGCTAAAGATATCAGAGCATTAACCACTGATCAAATGTTAGACAAGGAAAAGCAATACAAAGAAGAGCTTTTCAACTTGCGCTTTCAACAAGCAACGGGTCAATTAGAAAATACCGCTCGCCTAGGTAAAGTCCGCAAAAATATTGCTAGAATTAAAACAATTCTCAGCGAAAAAGCATTGGAAAAAGATTAGTGGAAGGGAGTTATTAACTTGAGCGAATCAATCGAAAGAAATCATCGTCATGTATATCAAGGCCAAGTAATTTCTGATAAGAACGACAAAACTATCACTGTAGTTGTTGATACTTATAAGAATCACCCTGTTTACAAGAAGCGTATTAGATATTCAAAGAAATACTACGCACAAGATGAAAAAAATGAAGCTAAAGTTGGCGATACTGTTCGTATCATGGAAACTCGTCCATTATCTCGTACAAAACGCTTTCGTTTAGTTGAAATTGTCAAAAAATCTGTTTAATACTGCGGATTTAGTGAGGGGAGGATTATATAGTGATTCAAAATGAATCCCGTTTGAAGGTTGCTGATAACTCAGGTGCCAGAGAACTTTTAGTTATTAGAGTCTTAGGTGGATCAAGACGTAGGACTGGTAACATTGGTGATATTGTGGTTGCAACTGTCAAACAAGCAACACCAGGTGGCGTTGTCAAAAAAGGTGACGTTGTCAAAGCAGTTATTGTTAGAACAAAATCAGGCGCACGTCGTGAAGATGGTTCATACATCAAGTTTGATGAAAATGCTGGTGTAGTTATTAATGCAGATAAGAGCCCACGTGGTACTCGTATCTTTGGGCCTGTTGCACGTGAGCTACGTGAGCACGACTTTATGAAAATCGTCTCTCTTGCTCCTGAAGTCTTATAATTAAGTGAGGTGCACTGATGTTTGTTAAAACTGGTGACAAAGTAAAAGTTATTGCCGGAAAAGACAAAGGTAAAGAAGGTACTGTTCTTTCTGTTAATGTTAAGAAAAACCGTGTGGTTGTTAAAGGCGTTAATAAGATTAAGAAACACCAAAAGCCTTCACAGACTAATGCAAATGGTGGTGTAGTTGAGTCAGAGGGTTCAATTCACGCATCAAATGTTAAAGTAATTGCTAAGTCTGAAAGCAAAGCAAAAGATAAAAAAGAAGAAACTAAGAAGTAGGAGGGAGGACACATATGGCAAATTATTTAGCTCAAGAATATAAAGAAAAAATTGTTCCTGCGTTGCAAGAAAAATTTGGCTACAGCTCAGTTATGCAAGTACCAAAAATCGAAAAAATAGTATTGAACATGGGTGTCGGTGATGCCGTTTCTAATGCTAAGAACTTGGATGAAGCTGTTGAAGAATTGACTTTAATTTCAGGTCAAAAGCCTTTGGTAACTAAAGCCAAAAAGTCAATTGCCAATTTCCGCTTACGTGAAGGCATGTCTATCGGTGCTAAGGTAACACTTAGAGGAGATAGAATGTATGATTTCTTATATAAGTTAATCAGTGTTTCACTTCCTCGTGTTCGCGACTTCCGCGGTGTTTCAAGCCGTTCATTTGATGGTCGTGGTAACTACACTTTAGGTATTAAGGAACAATTGATTTTCCCAGAAATTGACTTTGATAAGGTTAATAGGACTAGGGGTTTAGATGTTGTTATCGTTACTACTGCCAACACAGATGAAGAAGCACGTGAGCTTCTAGGTCAGTTTGGTATGCCGTTTGCAAAATAATGGAGGACATTAATGGCTAAGACATCACAAAAAATTAGAAATCATCGTCCTGCTAAATTTTCTTCACGTGAATACAGTCGTTGCGAGAGATGTGGTCGTCCACGCTCTGTATACCGCAAGTTTGGCTTATGTCGTATTTGCTTGAAGGATTTAGCTCACAAGGGTCAAATCCCAGGCCTTAAAAAGGCTAGTTGGTAATACGGATAGGAGGATAGCATAAATGGTCATGACAGATCCGATTGCAGATTATTTGACTAGGATTAGAAACGCCAACATGGCAAAACATAATTCTGTTGAAATTCCTGCATCAAATATTAAAAAATCTATTTCAGAAATTTTGAAACGTGAAGGCTTCATCCGTGATTACGAAGTTACTGATGATAACAAGCAAGGCATGATTAAAATCTTTTTGAAATACGGTCCTGACGGAGAACGTGTCATTTCAGGCTTAAAGAGAATTTCTAAGCCAGGTCTTAGAAATTACGTTAGTGCTGAAAACTTACCTAAGGTATTAAATGGTTTAGGTATTGCCATCGTTTCTACTTCTGCCGGTGTGATTACCGATAAAGAAGCAAGACAAAAAGACGTTGGTGGCGAAGTTATTGCCTATGTATGGTAATTCTGACAGAAAGGAGAACAATCTATGAGCCGTATCGGTTTAAAAACAATTGAAGTCCCAGATAGTGTCACTGTTACCAAGACGGGTGACAACATCACTGTTAAAGGACCTAAAGGTGAATTAACTAGATACTTCGATCCAAAAATTACTTTTAAACAAGAAGATGGCAAGATTAACTTTTCACGTTCAAGTGAAAATGATAAAGCACTTCACGGAACTGAAAGAGCTAACTTAGCTTCAATGGTCGAAGGCGTTGTTAATGGTTATAAAAAGACTTTAAAGTTAATTGGTGTTGGTTACCGTGCAACAGCACAAGGTAACAAATTGACTTTGAATGTTGGCTATTCTCACCCAGTTGTAATGACTGCACCAGAAGGTGTTTCAGTTAAAACTACTTCAGCTACAGATATTGAAGTAGAAGGAATTTCAAAGCAAAATGTTGGTCAATTTGCTGCTGAAATTCGCGATGTACGTCCACCTGAGCCATATAAGGGTAAAGGTATTCGTTATACTGATGAATACGTACGTCGTAAGGAAGGTAAGACAGGTAAATAGTAAAAAATTTTTGAGGTGAAATTGTGATTTCAAAACCAGATAAGAACAAATTGCGCTTAAAGCGTCATAAACGTATTCGTAGCAAAATTTCTGGTACTGCTGAGCGCCCACGCTTAAGCGTTTTCCGTTCAAACAAAAACATCTACGCTCAATTAATTGATGACGTAGCGGGTGTAACGCTAGCAAGTGCCTCAACTTTAGATGATAATGTATCAAAAGATCAAACTAAAGTAGAACAAGCTCAAGCTGTTGGCAAGGCAATTGCTGAAGCAGCAAAAGCTAAGAGCATTACAAATGTTGTTTTTGATAGAAGTGGTTACCTATACCACGGCCGTATTTCAGCATTGGCAGATGCCGCTCGTGAAAACGGATTAGATTTCTAGGAAAGGAGAAAAATACATGGCAAACCGCAACGATTCTCGTAATAATCGCAGAAATAAGGACGATATTGAAGATCAGTTAGTCGCAATTAATCGTGTTACTAAGGTTGTCAAGGGTGGACAAAGAATGAGATTTGCTGCCTTGGTAATTGTTGGTGACAAAAAAGGTCGTGTAGGCTTTGGTACTGGTAAAGCTCAAGAAGTTCCAGAAGCAATCCGTAAGGCTGTTGAAGCTGGTAAAAAGAACATGATCAAGGTTCCTAAGGTTGGTACTACCATTCCTCATGAGGTAATTGGTCACTATGGTTCAGGTAACATTTTAATTAAGCCTGCCCCAGCTGGTTCAGGTGTTGCTGCAGGTGGTGCCGTTCGTATCGTTATGGATATGGCTGGTATTGCTGATGTTACTTCTAAGTCACTTGGCTCAAACACTCCTATCAATGTTGTTCGTGCAACAATTGATGGATTAAAGAAGCTTAGAACAAGTGAAGATATTGAAAAGCTTCGTCACGCTGAATTGGATTAGGGAGACTGGAAAAATGACTGAATTAAAAGTTACTTTAATTAGAAGTGCTGCACACCGTCTACCTAACCAAAGAAAAGTTGTGAAAGCTCTAGGCTTAGGTAGAATTAATAGTACAACAACTCTACCAGACAATGCTGCTACTCGTGGTGCATTAATGAAAATTGCCCACTTGATTTCAGTTGAAGAGATAAATAAATAGTTAATTGAGGAGGTGCCAAATTAATGAAGCTTCATGAATTACATGCTGCTGAAGGTTCACGCAATGCTAGAAAACGTGTTGGTCGTGGTACTTCAAGTGGTTTTGGAAAAACTTCTGGCCGTGGACAAAAGGGACAATTGTCACGTCAAGGCGGTCATACCCGTTTAGGTTTTGAAGGTGGTCAGATGCCATTATTCAGAACTATGCCTAAACGTGGTTTTAAGAACGTTAACCGCAAAGAGTATGCAATCATTAACTTAAACGACTTAAACAAGTTTGAGAATAACAGCGATGTTACTGTTGCTAGTCTTAAAGAAAAAGGTTTGGTAAAGAAAGAATTATCAGGCGTTAAATTGCTTGCAAAAGGTGAGTTAAAAGTTAAGTTAAACGTAAAGATTAACAAAGTTTCCGCCGCTGCGAAGAAAGCAGTTGAAGCTGCAGGCGGATCTGTTGAGGTGATCTAATGTTTTCGACCTTGAAGAACGCCTTTAAGGATAAAGAAATTAGAAATAAAATTTATTTCACTCTCTTTATTCTTTTGATATACCGAATTGGAGCTAATATTACTGTTCCAGGTGTCAACGCAAAAGCGATTACTCAAGTTGCACAAACCGGTCTAGTGCCAATGCTGGATACTGTGTCTGGTGGTGGACTAGATAATTATTCAATTTTCTCTTTGGGTGTTTCACCTTACATTACTGCGCAAATTGTTATTCAACTTTTGCAGATGGACATTGTTCCAACATTAGTAGAGTGGGGCAAACAAGGTGAAGTAGGACGTCGTAAGACTAATAACGTAACTCGTTGGCTTGCCCTGTTTGTGGCATTCATTCAGAGTATCGGAATTACGCTTGGCTTCAATGCTTTAACGCAAATGGGCTTAGTTAAGTCTCAAACCTGGCAGTCTTATTGTGAAATTGCAATAATTATGACTGCTGGAACGATGCTTCTAACTTGGCTTGGTGATGAAATTACTGATAAGGGCCTAGGTAACGGTGTTTCAGTAATTATCTTTGCTGGTATTATTGCACGTCTTCCTCGCGGCCTCTGGCAGCTATATAAGGACAGCGTAATCAATAATAATGCTAGTGATCGTTGGCAAGGGATTTTGTTCTTCATCGCGATTATCATTGCAATACTCATCGTAACCCAGTTAGTTACCTGGGTAGAACAGGCAGATCGCCGAATTCCAATACAATATACAAGAAGAGCAACAATAAGTGGCTCCGAAAGCTTTTTGCCGTTAAAAGTTAATGTTTCTGGTGTTATTCCAGTTATTTTTGCTAGTTCATTTATCATTACACCAGCGACTATTTTAATGGCCTTTCAAAGATCTCAAGGTGACCAGCAATGGTACAAGGTAATGACTAATATCTTTAGTATGCAAACTACACCTGGAGTCATAATTTATACTGTTTTAATCATTTTGTTTACGTTCTTTTATGCTTTTGTTCAAGTTAATCCTGAGAAGCTGTCAAAGAATTTACAAAAACAAGGTGCTTATATTCCAAGTGTTTGGCCGGGTAAAGATACACAAGACTATGTATCTAAAGTATTGATAAGATTATCAACTGTTGGATCCGTATTTTTAGGTCTTGTTGCGTTATTGCCACAGTTAGCTACTAATTTTTGGGATTTGCCAAGTTCGATTGGTTTAGGCGGTACTAGCCTTCTGATTGTAATTGGGGTTGTCTTAGAATTATCTCGTCAAATTAACGGATTGTTAATGAAGAGAGAATACGTTGGATTCATCAGATAGGAACAGATAAATGATTAATATATTTCTTTTAGGCTTGCCAGGTGCAGGCAAGGGAACAGTATCAGAACAGATCGTAGATAAATATCATCTAACTCATATTTCAACTGGGGATATGTTTAGAGATGCAATGGCTAATGAGACTAAAGTTGGTCTTGAAGCTAAAAGCTACATTGATAAGGGTGATCTGGTACCGGATGAAGTTACAGCTAAGTTGGTTGAGGAACGTTTGGGCCAACCTGATATTAAAGAAGGTTACATTTTAGACGGTTTTCCGCGGACACTAGTTCAAGCGGAACTGCTAGAAGGTATTACCGAACGTTTGAATAAGCCCTTAACAAATGTCATCTCACTTGAAGTTAAAGAAGAAACTTTAGTAAAACGCTTGTCAGCGCGCTTTATGTGCAGAAAATGTGGGGCCACTTACAATAAGATTACCAAGATGCCTAAAGTTAAGGATACTTGTGATCGTTGTGGTGGTCACGACTTTTATCAACGTGAGGATGACAAGCCTGAAGTAGTTAAAAATCGTTTAGAAGTTAACGAAAAAATGAATGCACCGCTGAAAGACTATTATCAAAATAAGAGTTTACTAACTGTAGTTGATGGTGAACGAACTCCTGAAGAAGTCTTCAAGAGTGTTGATGCGGTTTTAAGTAAAAAGCAATAATTTGTATATTTACTTTTCCGTGTTATAATTTCAAAGTATGACTGTTTAAATGCGGAGGAACGGCTTTGGCAAAAGATGATGTCATTGAAGTAAAAGGTAAGGTAGTTGATACCCTGCCTAATGCTATGTTTAAAGTTGAATTGGAAAATGGAGCTGTGATTTTAGCACATGTTTCCGGTAAGATTAGGATGCACTATATTCGAATTTTGCCTGGAGACCGTGTTACTGTGGAACTTTCTCCTTATGATTTAACTAAAGGTAGAATAACTTATCGGTTTATAAAGTAATAACGGAGGGAAACATGAAGGTTAGACCATCTGTTAAACCAATGTGTGAACATTGTAAAATTATTAAAAGACATGGTCGTGTAATGGTTATTTGTTCTGCAAATCCAAAGCACAAGCAACGTCAAGGTTAAAATAAATAGGAGGTGCAATTTATGGCACGTATTGCTGGTGTTGACTTACCAAGAGATAAAAGAATAGTTGTTGCATTAACCTATATTTATGGTATTGGTGAACCAACAGCACAAAAGATTTGTGCGGATGCAGGTGTTTCTGAAGACATACGTTCAAAAGATTTGACTCCAGATGACCAAGAAAAGCTCCGTGCGGAAGTAGACAAGTACCGTGTTGAAGGTGACTTACGTAGAGAAGTCAGCATGAACATTAAACGGTTAGTTGATATTGGTTCTTACCGTGGTATTCGTCATCGTCGCGGACTCCCAGTTCGTGGTCAAAATACCAAGAATAATGCCCGTACTCGTAAGGGTAGTAAGAAAAATAAATAAAATTTAAGGAGGTTTATTGATGCCTAAAACAGCACGTAAACGCCGTGTGAAGAAGCATGTTGAAAAAGGCGTTGCTCATATTCATTCTACGTTTAACAATACTTTAGTCATGATTACTGACGTTCAAGGCAATGCAATTGCTTGGTCTTCAGCCGGTGCATTAGGCTTTAAAGGTAGTCGTAAGTCTACACCATTTGCAGCGCAAATGGCAGCTGAGGCAGCAGCTAAGAGTGCAATGGATCAAGGTATGAAACATATTGAAGTTTCTGTCAAGGGTCCTGGTGCTGGCCGTGAATCTGCTATTAGATCGCTTCAAGCGACTGGGCTTGAAATCACAGCTATTCGTGATGTTACCCCAGTTCCTCACAATGGTTCTAGACCACCAAAACGTCGTCGTGTTTAATTTTGTTCTTAATGAAGGACATTGCGTTTTGAAAGGGGCCTAGTAATGATTGAATTTGAAAAACCAAATATTACCGTTGTGGACCAAGAGAAGTCATATGGTAAATTTGTTATTGAACCACTTGAACGAGGCTTTGGTACTACTTTAGGTAACTCATTACGTAGAGTTTTACTGACATCTATCCCAGGTACAGGACTTGTTTACGTTCAAATAGATGATGTCTTACACGAATTCTCAACCGTTCCAGGCGTAAGAGAAGATGTCGCTAAGATAATCCTGAACCTTAAGAAACTTGAATTAAAGTCTTTTTCAGATGAACAAAAAATTATTGAAATAGACGTTGAGGGTCCGGCTACTGTAACCGCTGATGATCTTAAAGCTGACGCAGATATTCAAATCCTGAATCCTGACCAATATATTTGTACTATTGCTGAAGGTGGACACTTGCACATGCAAATTGCCGTTAAAAATGGTCGCGGCTATGTTGCAGCAAGTGACAATAAGAGTGAAGATATGCCAATTGGTGTCATTCCTGTTGATTCTTTATTTTCACCAATAGATAAAGTAAATTACCAAGTTGAATCTACTCGTGTTGGTAAAAGAGACGATTTTGATAAGCTCACTTTAGAGATTTGGACAGATGGTTCAATCAAGCCTAACGATGCCCTTAGTTTCGCAGCTAAAATTTTAGTTGCACACTTTAAAGTGTTTGAAACTGCTGATGCAAATACTAAGTTCAATGATGTGATGGTTGAAAAAGAGGATGACACAGCTGAAAAGAAGCTCGAAATGACAATTGAAGAGCTTGATCTTTCTGTTCGTTCTTATAACTGTCTTAAACGTGCTGGCATTAATACTCTGCAGGAATTAACTGATAAGACAGAAGCAGATATGATGCGTGTACGCAATTTAGGACGTAAATCATTGGAAGAAGTTAAAAACAAATTAGCTGACTTGGGATTATCACTTCGTCAAGAAGATTAATTAAAACAATAAAGGAGGTAAACTGATGGCATACCGTAAATTGGGTCGCGATAGCGCACATAGAAAAGCAATGCTCAGAGAAATGACTACTCAATTAATCATGAAGGAACGCATTACTACAACTGAAGCTCGTGCTAAAGAAGTTCGTAAAACCGCCGAAAAGATGATTACTTTAGGCAAACGCGGTGATTTAGCTGCTAGAAGACAAGCTGCTGCTTTTGTACGTGATGAAGTTGCAGATATTCATGAAGAAAAAGATGCAGTTGTTGTAAAATCTGCATTACAAAAGCTTTTTAGCGACGTTGCACCTCGTTATAAAGACCGTAATGGTGGTTACACCAGAATTATGAAGCTTGCTACTGCCCGTAAAGGTGATGGAGCTCCAATGGTTATTTTAGAATTAGTTTAATTCAAATAATCAAACTTAATAGCTATTAAGAATTATCCGTGAGAGTGAGAATAAGCGTTAAGATGATGACGAAAGTTTAGTCTAGCTTAGATAATGTCGATTATCCCTCCTCATGGGTGATTTTTTTTGCTTTGAGAACTTTTTATCTGTTTGGACAAAAATCTGATTTTTAAAGTATATAAATACCTAATTTTTAGATCTGGCATGAATTATTATGATACGCAAAATTTTCAGATAATAGTAAAATTGGTACTATCTATGTTGAAAAGACTAATAACGAACAAATTAGTTACTGTTATTATGGCGGATAATGTTGCAGAATATAATTCATAAAACGTTCTTTAAATTTTTTGGAAATTGATTAACAACTAAACGTAAAATAGCTTATCAGTTCTTGATAGACATTTTGATATGCTAAATTAAACGGCATAACGTTAACGATCGGTGTTCAGAATTTTTGAAATTTTTGGTACAATTGAGTCAGACTTTTTAGGATGGTGAGAAAATGGCAACTGATAGCATTATTAAAATTAAAAATGTGAGCTTTTCATATCCAGAGTCTGATAAGCCCGCTATCGACAACATTAGTTTTGAAGTAGAGCGGGGTTCATGGACTTCAATTATCGGTCATAATGGTAGTGGAAAATCTACAATAATTCGCCTAATTAATGGCTTATTGGTACCAGATGAAAAAGAAAATTCATTAATTGAAGTAGACGGCATTAAACTGAATGACGATACAGTTTGGGATATACGTGATAAAGTTGGAGTTGTGTTTCAAAACCCAGATAATCAATTTGTAGGAGCCACAGTTGCTGATGATGTAGCATTTGGACTTGAAAACCGTGGTGTGCCCCATGAGCAAATGGTTAAAACTGTTGCTGAAGCTATCAAAGCAGTGGGTATGAGCGAATATGCCAATTCTGAACCAGCCAATCTATCTGGGGGGCAGAAGCAGAGAATTGCGATTGCAGGAATTCTTGCTATTAGGCCCAAAATAATTGTATTAGATGAAGCAACTTCAATGCTTGATCCTGAAGGTAGAGATAAAATATTAAAAATTGTGCGGCAAATGAAGGACGAGTATAATTTAACCGTTATTTCTATTACTCACGATATTGATGAAGCTAATATGGCTGACCAGGTTTTGGTAATGAATGACGGTAAATTGATAACAGAGGGAAGTACAAAAACCGTTTTTAGTCAAGTTGAACTTCTTAAAAAGTTAGGTCTAGATGTGCCATTTTTTGAGCAAATAAAAGCTAAGTTGCTAAATGATTCTATGAAAATTCCTGCTAGTGTAGATTCAGAAAAAGAGTTGATTAATTTCCTATGCCAATTAAATTCGAAAATGTAAGTTATACCTATTCTCCTGATACACCTCTTGCTAAAAAAGGTTTAGATAAAGTCAATTTTGAACTAAAAGATGGCACTTTTAATGCAATTATCGGTCATACTGGTAGTGGGAAATCAACTTTGATGCAACATTTTAATGCTCTCCTTAAGCCAACAAATGGTCAAATTGAGATAGCGGGAATGACTATTACTGCTGATACTCCCAATAAAAATCTCAAAAATTTAAGGCGGCACGTAAGCTTAGTTTTTCAGTTTCCCGAAATGCAATTGTTTGAAAACACAGTACTGGAAGATATTGCCTTTGGTCCCAAAAATTTTGGTTATGATAAAGAAAAGGCCCTGACCAGTGCTAAGTATTGGTTGAAAAAAGTTGGTTTACCCGAGGAAATAGGTGGCAGATCACCGTTTGAACTCTCTGGCGGTCAAATGAGACGTGTAGCAATTGCTGGTGTTATGGCCTATGAGCCAGATATTTTGTGTTTAGATGAACCGGCAGCTGGGCTTGATCCACTTGCTCGTAAACAAATGATGGCCCTTTTTTCTGAATATCAAAATGAAGGTCATACTGTAATATTAGTTACACATAATATGGACGATGTAGCTGATTATGCTGACAATGTTCTAGTAATGGAACACGGCAAGTTGATTAAAGAAGACAGTCCAAAAGAAATTTTCAAAGATCGCAAGTGGTTGCAGGAGCATCATTTAGAAGAACCAAAGTCTTCTTTGTTTGCTGCTAAACTAACCAATTTCAAATTTAAAAAGTTACCATTAACTATTGATGAATTAATTACCGGAATTGAAAATAACTTGAAGAGGTGAGTATGTGAGTAAAATTTTAATAGGTCGTTATGTGGCTGGCGATTCAATAATTTACCGAATGGATCCGCGGGGAAAATTACTTGCAACTATTCTTTTTATTTTATTTGTCTTTCTGGCTAATAACCCTGTTTCCTATGTAATTGTCACTATTTTTAGTTTTGTTGCAGTTGCTGCGACTAAATTGAAGCCCAAGATTTTTTGGGACGGGGTCAAACCCCTAATTTGGTTAATTTTATTTACCTCTTTTTTGCAGCTGTTTTTCACGGTTGGTGGAACAGTGTACTGGCAGTGGACGATATTTGCTTTGTCAAGTTATGGTATTACTAATGCGGTGTTTATTTTTATTCGTTTTACAGTAATAATCTTAATTTCAACTGTGATGACAGTGACAACTAAGCCGCTTGAAATTGCTGATGCTATAGAATGGTTGCTAAAGCCACTGAAGATAGTTCGTGTACCAGTTGATAAGATCGCATTAGTAATGTCAATTGCCTTACGATTTGTTCCTACTTTATTTGATGAAACTCTTAAAATTATGAATGCTCAACGTTCTCGGGGAGCCGATTTTAACAATGGGGGATTAATCACTAGAGCAAAGGCAATTACGCCACTGCTTGTTCCCTTATTTATCAATTCATTAGAAACCGCGATTGATTTGTCAACAGCAATGGAATCACGTGGTTATCGTGGAGATCAAGGTAGAACAAAATTTAGAGTATTACGTTGGTCATATCTCGATCTAATTAACTTAGCCTATTTTATTTTATTATTGATTCTTCTTTTAGTATTCAGGACGCATTAATGACAACAAGATATAAAATGACAATTGCTTATGATGGTCATCTATTTCACGGCTTTCAGTCCCAACCCCATCAAAGAACAGTACAGGGTACCGTTGAAGCTGCATTAAAAAAGATGACAAAAGGTAAAAACATTATTGTTGAAGGTTCAGGACGGACCGATGCAGGTGTTCATGCCTTAGGACAAGTCATTCACTTTGACTATCCCGATAAAGAAATTCCACCTGCAAGAATGATATGTGCTTTAAATTCAATGATGCCGTTAGACATAGTTTTTAAAGAATGTGAGATCGTTAACAGCGATTTTCATGTGCGCTACAGTGCAAAAGGCAAATGGTATCGTTATTATGTTAGTTTGGATCGTTTTGTTGATCCATTTAAACGTTTTTATACAGGACATTATCCTTATCCAGTTGATGTTGACAAAATGAAAGTGGCAGCCCGTGATTTATTAGGTACACATGATTTTACTAGCTTTGCTGCAAGTGGCGGACAAATAAAGAATAAAGTACGTACTATGTATTACGTAAACGTTGCTAAAAATGAGCAATCTAATGAAATTGTTTTTGACTTTATTTGCTCAGGGTTTTTATATAATATGGTTCGTATTTTAGTGGCAACGCTACTGGAAATTGGTAGAGGCAAACGCCCTGTAGATGATATTCCCCGGGTAATAATGACTAAAGATCGTGAGCAGGTAAGAGAGACAGCACAGGCAAGTGGCTTATTTTTATACCATGTTTTTTATGAAGATGTGCCGGAAAAATATCGTCTTGACAGGGAATAATATTGACTTTTGAGTTAAAAAGACTTATTATATTAAAGTATGTTTGTCCACGATAGGCCCCGGAATCTTATTGTATTCAAACAACGTAAAAACGGAGGAAATAAAATTGCGTACTACACAATTAGCAAAACCTAATGAAATTGAACGTAAGTGGTATGTTATTGACGCAACAGACGTATCTCTAGGTCGTTTGTCCACAGCAGTAGCAACTATCTTAAGAGGTAAGAACAAGCCTCAATATACACCAAATGTTGACACCGGCGACAACGTTATCGTAATTAACGCTGCTAAGCTTAAGTTAACTGGTAAGAAGGCTACTGACAAGATATACTACCATCACTCTGATTACCGTGGTGGCATCAAGGCCACTCCTGCTGGAGACTTGCTTGCCAATAATCCAGTTAGATTAGTTGAATTGTCAGTTAAAGGTATGCTTCCTAAAAACACTCTTGGTCATCAAGAATTCATGAAGATGCATGTTTATGCAGATGCTGATCATAAGCACGAAGCACAAAAACCTGAAGAATTAGACATTAATAAATTAATCTAGGAGGTTAAATAATGGCACAACAAGTTGCATATGCAGGTACCGGTCGGCGCAAGAATTCAGTTGCTCGTGTTCGTTTAGTACCAGGTAGCGGTAAGATTACTGCTAATAACAAAGATATTGATCAATACATTCCTTTTCCTAACTTAGTTAAGGATTTGAAACAACCATTAACTTTGACTGAAACTGAAAATCAATACGATGTTAAGGTTAACGTTAATGGTGGTGGCTTCTCAGGTCAAGCTGGAGCAATTCGTTTAGGAATTGCACGTGCTCTTCTTGAAGTAGATCCTGATTTCCGTGGACCACTAAAGAAGGCTGGTTTCTTGACTCGTGACCCAAGAATGGTTGAACGTAAGAAACCAGGTCTTAAGAAAGCTCGTAAAGCTTCACAATTTAGTAAGCGTTAATCTATACTTATTACGTATAAGTTTTAATTACTAATATAAAAAAGGCATCAACACAAAGTTGATGCCTTTTTGTTTAAGTAGGTATGAGGAATAAGTAATGTTAAAAATTGAATTAACCCGTTTTCGTATTAAAAAGGGTAAGGAAGAAAAAGCACAAGAATGGATGGATTTTCTTAATAATCATCATCAAGACACAGTCGCTACTATGGCTGGAGAAAAAATGTTTGTGGAAACAGTTTTTAAAGAAGAATGTTCTGATGGCTATACATATTTTTACTGGTACTCCATACAAGGAGAAGGAGGTAAAGCGGTTGAAGAATCAGACAGTTATATTGATCAAAAGCACTTAGAATATTAGAATGAATGTATTGATAATACTTATAAACCTGTTGATATGGAAGTAATGGAAGATTTAATAGCTCCTCGAATTAATAAGCTTATCCAAAGTGACTAAAACAGAAATTAGAATAGCAAACTACTGATATTATTTTGTCAATTTAGTGAGTCAAAAAATGAATGTCTTCAAATTGTTATTATTTAAGTAGCTACTAATCTGGCAGAACGATTGGTTCACACTTATCTCTTTCATTAGTATTTAGCGTAAATTAAAACTATAGCAAAAAAAACATCAGATTTTGTCTGATGTTTTTTGATTTTTATTCATATCTTAAAGCAGTGATTGGATCTAGTTTTGCTGCTCGTTTGGCTGGTAACGTACCTGCTAAAAAGGTAATTAGACAGATGAGACCAATAATTAGTAAACTGCTTGACCAGTTGAATTGAATTAAAGTAAAACCGTCCAGTCCTTTTAAGAATGACTTAGCAGCAAAATTGTTTAAGGCCTTACCTAAGCCCATTGCCAGTAGTAATCCCAATGAAGAGCCAAACAAACCAATTAAGATTGCTTCACAGCTGAATATAGAAAATACTTTACCCTTGCTGAGTCCTAATGCCTTCATAAGACCAATTTCTTTTGTACGATCTCTCACTGACATGTACAGAGTATTGATTACTCCAAAGCTGGCAGCTACTAATGCGATGGCTCCAAAAACTATTAAAACCCCAGTGACTGCGTTGAATGTTAGGAAAAGTTCATTCACGGCTTCCTTAAGAGTCATACCGGAATATCCTTTTTTAGTCAAATTGTCCTCAACTTGCTTAATGCTGCTGGCGCTCTTGTTAATAGGGGTAGCAATGACACTAACATATTTATCTTTTAATGCTTGCGGAAGACCTTTTTGGTTGGCTGCAACTATTTTTCGTCCTAAGTCATTACTGTAAATGGCAAAACCTTTTGATACTATACTATCATTTCTAACTCCGACAACAGTAGCAGATATTTTTGTTTTTTTCTTAGTCACGGGTGATTTTGTCACTAAAGTTACTTTTTTACCTAGAGCATCTTGTGCATTTTTGAAGCCATAAGATTTAACCATTGGTTTAGTGATTAAAATCTGGGACTTTTTCCCACTAGTTGCAACTTGGTGACCAGCTTTCAAATCATAATTGATCCCTTCCGTTATTTGCGCAATTATAAGATATTTAGTTTTATTAGGGCCTTGAACATAGTCAACATCACAGTCCTTTAACGCTTTAAAATCTTTTAAGCCTTTAACTGATTTGATTTTTTTAATGTCGTTTTTGTCCATCATACCATCAGCGTTTTGACTGCTCTTCTTGGTATTATATTTTTGAGGCTCATTCGTATCTTGACTGGAACTCCCAGGCAAAATAGACATTTGCTCAGTTTTACCAATATTGCCAACCTGCTTTTTCAAATAATCATTAACGCCATTATTAATGCCCAAAGTAATGGCAATAGTTAAGGAGCCAATGAAAACAGCAATAATGGTTAGGAATGTTCGACCTTTATTGTGCCATAAGTTTGTAGCCGCTGAGTTAAGAATATCATGGAATCTCATTGCTGTGTTCCTCCTACTACTTGACCATCTTTAATCTGAATCTGGCGTTCACACTTTTTTGCTAAATCAGGATCGTGAGTAACAATTATTAAAGTGATATTTTTTTCTTGATGTAGTTTAAATAAAATATTTTCAATATTTTCGCTAGTAGCTGAATCCAAGTTTCCTGTGGGCTCATCTGCAAAAATGATTTGGGGATCATTGACTAAGGCACGCGCAATACAGACCCGTTGCTTTTGTCCTCCTGATAAAGCACTGGCTTTATTTTTGACTTTGCTTTCTAATCCAACTGCCTTGATGGCTGCCAGAGCTTTTGCACGGCGTTCTCTGCCTGTGATGCCAGCTATTTTTAGAGGAAGCATCACATTTTCTAATACACTGTCTTGAGCGTTTAAGAAAAACTGCTGGAAAACAAAGCCAAATGTCTCATTTCGCAGCTTATATAATGCTTTATTTTTAATTTTACTTGTGGGTTCATTATTTAGAAAGACGTCACCGCTAGTAGGGTGGTCAAGGAGAGCCAGGATATGCATCAAAGTAGACTTACCCGAACCACTTTTGCCAATGATAGCAACTGAATCTCCCTGATTAATTTGTAAATTAATTCCACGTAAGGCATCAAACTTAGTTGCGCCTTTGCCATAGGTGCGAGTTACCTCACGAGTTTTAAGTAAACTCATAGATTTTCCTTCTTTCATGTATTACTGTAATACATATATAGTACACCATGATTAAAAAAAGGCAAATATTTTTTTAAAAATTTTTCAGCCTAAGTAAACCATGATTCCATAACTGTAGATTTTAGTTTTAGAAAAATATTGGACTAATGCTTTTTTAAAATAATTAATGGTAACTATGTCAACTTAAATTAAAAACTTGTGATAATGACTTGAAAGCTCCTTAATTAAGCTTTACAATATTATATATAATATAATATGGGAGGAAATAATTATGGCAATAGTAATTCCCAATCGTCTATTAGATGGCATCATTTTATCTTTTATCAAAAGAAGTAATCTCTATAGCCGTGTTATTACAGAGCAAGCTAAAGCGGCCTTTGGTATTTCCGAGCCTACGATCTATCCAGTTCTCAAGAGATTAAGAAACAACAGATTTTTATCAGTTTATTCAAGGCCTTTTCAAGGAAGAACTAGAAATTATTATCAGATTACATCCTCTGGTAAGTCAGAATTAAAAGTAATAAAAAAAGAATGGCAAATTTTCAGCACTAAAATGAATCAAGTTATGGGAGAAGAAAATGAACAGAATAATTGATAATTATATTTTGCAATTAAAACAATATCTGATTGATCTGCCTAATTCAGATTTAAAAGACGTTGTGCAATTTTATCAAGAATTTTTACTTGATGGCAATTACCACAATGAAGCAGACATAATTACTGAGCTAGGAACGCCTAAACAATTAGCTCGAAAAATTATGGCAGACTATTCTGTTTCGGTCCCTGAAAAAGAAGAAACACAAAAAACATCTTCCAAGTCTAGTTTAAAAACTATTTGGGTTATTTTATTAGGAGTTCTGGCAGCGCCAATCGGCATACCACTAGCTTTGGCGGCAGTAGTAGTGATGGTAGCTGTATTGATCGCTTTAGCGGCAGTCTTTATTGCTCTTGCTATCGTTATTACGTCTCTATTTGTCTCTGGTGTTTTTATATTGGTTAGGTCGTTTGGACTGCTTTTTGGCGGCAACTGGGCATCAGGCTTTTTCTACGTCGGAGGAGGCATGGTTTTAACATGTGTCAGCTTAATGCTATTTCCAATAACTATGAAGTTTATCCGTTTCTTAACTGCAGAATGTGCTGCTTTTTTTCAACATATTGGCAGAAGAATTTTAAAGCAGCGTTACTATAAAGTTAATGCTTAGATGGTAAAGGAGGATTAAATATGAGAAAGTTTTATCGCATATGTCGATTGGCTTTAATTGTTGGTCTGGTTATGATGCTCGTTGGTTGGTCCAATAATGGTGTAAAACCAATAATCGCTAACCATAACCACTTTACCTTGAAAGCTATTGATAATACTAAGCTCACACGTACATACGTCTCAAACCACAAATTTAATAAAGTTTTTGTTCAAACTGACTCCTCAGACGTTTTTCTGCATTCAGGCAAAAAATACCAAGTTACAGTTACGGGTGTTAATCCAGACGCAGTACAAGTAAAATTAGCCAATAACCGTTTGGATATATACGAGCCCAGACCTGTTGCAATTAATTGGCGTAAAATTGGCTCCAGAATTGATGTAACTGTTCCTCAAAATGTTCACTATACTGAATTCGATAGCAACAGTGATCACGGAAATATCAGGTTAAAAGACCTGAAAGCTAAGGCATATTTTATAAGTTGTGCAGACGGTTATCTGGATATTGACAATATTGAGGCCAAAAGTACAAATTTATCAGCTGGGGGCAGCCATAGATCAACACTTAATAACTCTGATCTGGGAGAGGCAGTTGTTAAGATAGAAGGCGGCTGGTGCAAGCTTTTAAATTCTCGCTTCTCAATGACCCTTGATGCTTCCGACTCAGATATTAAAATTACCAATTCACAACTCAGCAATAGAAATTCTTTTACTTTACAAAGTAGTAACTTAGTTATTAAAAATGCACCTAATCTGAGTTACCAGCTCACAGCGGATGGAAAAGCAATTAGGTACAAAAATTCAAAGCCTTATGAAAACTTTATCAAAAAGAATTCGAAGAAAAATTTTCTTTTAGCTGATTCAACAGAGGGAACTATTACTATTAAATAAGATCTATCTTGGGTGCCAGCTATAATCGATAGCCCTGAAAGTTAGAAAACTTTCAGGGCTATTTTTATAGTTAAATTTTGAAAAAAAAAATTACAATAAAAAGCTAGTTACTAATTTATTAGCTTTGATGGTTCCATCATAAAATACAGGTGACAAGCATTTATAAATGCTAGCTAATTTATCCACGAGAGCTATTAAAAATAAGATTTTGCTGCCAGAATTTAAATAACAAAAAGAGTGCTTTAACAAAAGAAAAGAAGAAATTTAAATCATATAATGTAAACATTATAAGCATAAAAATAGCCAAAAAATGTCAGTTCCTGTATACTATTATTAAGCTTTTATGGGAAAGAGGATGTTTAGTTTAGAAATAATTTTTTAAACTAAAGGCAATTTTAGAAAAAACGTTGTTAATTAACAACAACTTTTAATAATCATGTAAGCAGAAAACTTCGGATAAATATCAGAGGCTTTCTGCTTTTTTAAAAATAAAAGAAATATTGTCTTTACTGCATTAATCAAGTTTAGCTTTTTATAAAATCGGCTTAATTACGATAAATATTGCTTTTCTATTCAAACAGCTTAATTGTAAATTTAATTTAATCGAATAATGGAGGAGATAGCATGTCCCAAAAGTCAGAACTACTATTCAAAATAACCCCCAAGTCCGGTTTAACTGATGCTGAGGTAGAACAAAAGCGTGTTGAGTTTGGCATTAATGAGCTGCTGGAACAGCGGCCGGTACCGTTATATAGAAAAATATGGCATCACCTCAAGGACATTTCGTCGTTAGTACTATTGCTGGCAGTAGTCTTAGCAACATATATGGCTATTTTTCAAAACGGTGGCTGGACCAAGACAATTGTAATTAGCCTGATTTTAATAATTAATGTTGTAATCGGCTTATATCAAGAGGCTTCAGCTGAAAAATCTCTAGCTGCTTTAAAAGCAATGAGTTTGCCAACAGCTAAGGGTAGACGCAATGGTCGAGATATTACCTTAGCAGCTTCCGAATTGGTGCCTGGTGATTTAATCAATCTGAATACTGGTGATCAGGTACCGGCAGATGCGGTAATAATAGAAGAAACTAACTTAACTGTCGATGAAGCGATTTTAACTGGAGAAAGTTTAGCAGTTTCCAAAACAAACTTTAAAGCAGAAACTAATTTAACTGACGATGAGCGTATTTTTTCTGGAACTGCTGTTGTAGGTGGTAGTGCGCTAGCTCAAGTTACTGCAATCGGGATGGCAACCGAGCTTGGTAAAATTGCGAATCTTTTGAATAAAACCCAGAAACGGCAAACTCCTTTGCAGGGCAAATTAGATAGTTTATCTAAATGGATGACTCTTTTTGCTGCATTAGGCGGAGTGGTAATTTTTGCTTTAAGTATGGGAATGCAAAATAAGGCTTTAGCGGATAGCCTGATGATAGGACTATCTTTAGCAGTTGCAGCCGTCCCTGAAACTTTGCCAATTATTGTGACAATCAGTCTGTCACGTGGTGTCAAAAGAATGGCTGACCGTAACGCTATTATTAGACACATTGGCGCCGTTGAAACGATTGGTAATGTTGACGTGATTGCTACTGATAAAACAGGCACCTTAACTCAAAATAAAATGACCATCACTAAGTATTGGACTCCAGAAACAGATATCAAAAAAGCAGCAGATTTGCCGGAGGCTGGTCAAAATTTATTAAAGATGTTAGGTTTAGCCAATAACGCTAAAATTATGGAAAAGGACGGGTCAAAAGAAGTCGTTGGGGACGCCACTGAAATTGCGATTGTTAACTGGTTAAAAACGCATGGAAGTTCGCGCCGACAGCTAGAAGAAAAAGCTCCCCGAATTGCAGAGGATCCTTTCGATTCCGCAAAAAAAATGATGACAACTGTTCATCGTTTACCTAATGGTCACTTGTTGGTGATTGCAAAAGGTGCCTTAGATCGACTGCCTTTGACGCAAAGCAAGGTAATTGAAGCTGGTCAAAAGGCTCATGATGATCTGGCTGCTGCGGCTTTACGAGTACTTGCCGTTGGCTATAAAGTATTGCCAGAAGATGCAGATCCAACAGATTGGAAAGAAATTAATTCAAACTTAAAACTTGCGGGTCTGATTGGCTTAATTGATCCTCCGCGACCAGAGGTAGCTGCAGCAATTGCCAAGGCTAGACAAGCTGGTATTAAAACTGTAATGATTACTGGGGATCACTTAGTTACTGCCAAAGCTATAGCAGAAGAAATTGACATTTTGGACTCGGGTCAAACGGCAATAACTGGTACTGAATTGAGTGAAATGTCAGATGCTGAACTGAAACAAAGCATTCAAAATATCAGTGTCTATGCCCGGGTATCGCCGAGTGATAAAATTAGAATAGTTCAAATGTGGCAAGAGCTTAATAAAACTGTTGCTATGACAGGTGATGGTGTTAATGATGCACCAGCGTTAAAAGCCGCTGATGTTGGTATAGCGATGGGAGTCACAGGTACTGAGGTAGCAAAAGAAGCGGCAGATATGATTTTGACTGATGATAATTTTGCTACAATTATTAAAGCTGTGGCAGAAGGTAGAACAGTTTATCAAAACATTATTAAGGCCGTAGAATTCTTAATAGGTGTCAATTTCGCCCAAATTTTCCTAATGGTTATTAGCACAATTTTTGGCTGGGGCGCGCCGTTATTAGCAGAACAATTGTTAATTATCAATGTTCTTGCTGACGGAATTCCAGGATTCTTTATCAGCAAAGAGCCTGGCGAACCAAATATTATGGCTCAAGATCCAATAGGCAATGACGAAAGTCTTCTTGGGCGGGGGTTAATGCAAAGAATGATTATCCGTGCAATTACTTTTACAATTTTAACTCTGGGCGTTTACGCTTACGGCAGATTTATTATTTCAGCTAACAATCCGCAAGTAGGGATGACTTTGGTCTTCTTAGTTTTAGCTCTTGGTTCAATGATTGATATTTATGCGATTAAAGATTCGCAACCAATATCTTGGCAAACTTTTAAAACGAATAGAATGCTTAATTGGGGCTTATTACTAAGTATGATACTAGTTATATCACTAACAGTTTTACCGCATCTGAGACAATTCTTGCATCTAACTTTATTGCCTATTCAAGGCTGGCTAGTTGTTCTGTTTGGAAGTTTAATACCGATTTTTGTCCTAGAACTAAATAAGCGGCTGACTGGTAATTTGCAGTTAAATTTTGAAAATAGTTAAATAATATTGTTGTAATATATATTTAAAAAGCAGAGATTAACTGTAGTAGTTAATCTCTGCTTTTTATTCTAGTTTTATATTTTTGATTTCCGTAAATAATTATTACAATTTGTTTTTTGAGTTTTAAAAATTGAAACAGAACTATTTTAATCCAGCTTTATGCGCTATAGTCTTTTTTCTTTTACAACCGTTACCAAAGCTGAAAATTTTGCTAATGATCAACGGCCAGTAATAAATCAGGTAAAGAATCTTATGGCTATTCTACCTATCGTTATTGGTTGCTAAATAGATTTAGTATCTTAATATTAAAAAAGCGGCTAAAAGTAAGAAAGCTTTTAACCGTTTTTTGATGAAAAGAATAATTTAAGCTATTAAGCACTTAGATAGCTATTTACTAGTAGCAAAAGCAAGACTTTACTTGTGGTAAAATCAATTTATAAAGTGAGAAATAGCATTAAAGACATCATTAAAGTTAAGTGGAACTAACTCTAATGATCCTTCTAATAATATTGCGATAATAGATAAGCTATATAATTTTCTTTTCAATTGAGGAACCTCCATGCATGATAATAAATTTGGAAAAAAATTCAAAAATTTGCGTAAACAAAAACATATTAGTTTGGATATGGCAGCTCATGATATTACATCAAAATCATCTTTGTATTATTGGGAAAATGGGAAAGCTAATATGTCCTTTGAAAAAGTAATAGCTATGCTTGAGCGTATGCAAATTAAACCTTCAGAATTTGTTACAGATAGCTTAACTGATAATTTTGACTATAAAAAAATAGTTTCTGCATACAATGGTAATGATGACAGCGAGCTTAAAAGATTGTCACTTTTATACTTAGACGCTAGTAGGCGTAAGCCATTTGACAAAACTTTACTAATTAGAGCAGCGATAGCCTGTAGTTGTCTAAATTCAGATACAAGAATCAACTTATTTTCAAAACAAGATACAAATAGGCTGATAGAACTATTGTCTGAAACTCAAGCCTGGCATTATGCGGATATCTTTAATTTTGCAAATACCCTCTATGTTTTGCCTGAAAATCGTGTTTATGGCTTATCAAAATTAATAATAACTCAATTTAACAATAAAACTAACGATTATCAGTGGCAACATGCAGCTATAACAGCACTTACTAATGCGGCTTTTTCATTACTTTTTAATGACTTTCAAGATGCAAAAAAATTGATTGCAGAAATAAGTAATTTAAACCTAGGTAATAATTTTGCTTACGAAAAGATTCGATTAAAGTTCATCAAAGAGCTTAAGCGATACATAATAACTAAAGATGACCGAATAATAGAACAAGTATTTTTCCCTGCTCTTAAATTTTTTGAATTGGATCAACTTAGATTAGCTTTCGAAAAAACTTTTGATCAAATAAGAAAAATATATGATTACCAATAATCCAAACCATTTAAATAATACTATTATTTATGTTGTCAAAACGTTTTTATTCATTATACCGAACAAATAAAGCTATTTTGAAGTATAAAGTCTTATCATAATCTAGGTAAAATAATAATTAGAATTTTAATTTATATAAATAATTATATAGATTATGAAGGAGATAACGAAAATGAATAGTCATTTATCTAATCAGGCATTAAAAAATTATCGAGATGCGTTTGAAATTCTTTCAAATTCACAAAAAAATGTGGACAAAAGTTGGTATATGGATATTAGTAAAAAAGGGAATACTACGGGTCTTATTTGGCACTTCACTGATATTAATAACATGGCCAATATTCTTTCTTTTTCAAAAATTGGATCAAAGAATTATTGTCGTACAAATAATTTATCAGTAAATGACAATGCCTCGACACTTGTAAATGAATCACTGACCAAAAAATGGGTTCATGACTATGCTCGCTTCTATTTACGGCCAAAGACTCCGACGCAGTACCGTAATGAAGGAATTTTTGGTGAGACAGGAGAAAAAAATAAACGATTATTAAGAAACGGAGAATTATGGGTGAAAAGGCCAGCCCATTTACCAGTACCAATTTTTATTACCTTTAGTTTGAAACATTTTCTGGAATTAGGTGGTTTTGTAACTAAAAGAAGTTTGGCAGGCAGTAGTATAAGTGAAAATTTTATAGATGAAATAGATAAGGACTTATCAAGTTTAAAGCAGAATATTACTGATATCTATGATGATTATAACAGCAAAAATTATATTAAACAGACAGAATTCATTATGAAAGATTATTTGAAATTTTCTCCTGGAGATATTAAAAAAATATATGTTCGTACTGAAATTGAAAAACTTTCTTTACTGACAATGTTATCCGAACATAATGCTAAACTTTTCAGTAAAAAAGAACAACATGAAGAAATTGATATTGATAAGTATAAGGATAAAATTGTTGTCAAACCTGATTTGTTTTTCCATGATGCTGGAATGCTAGTCACTAAGAAAAATGTTCAACCTACTTCACATACAATGTATCCAAAGTGTTTAACTAAGGTAGAAAAAAATGATAAAATAACTAAGCCTTCTACCTATACTTACACTAAAAAATGGAACAACGGCAAAAGCAAAGGAATGTTTAATGTTACGGTAAATAACTTAAAGAGAACCGAAGTTTTTGTCAATGATATTAACAATGAAAAAAAGCTAGTTGGCGTTTTTCATGATCCTGATTGGATTTTAGACGTCAATAAATGGTCTAAAGGAGATAATAACAGATATTATTCTAGGATCTATCATAATAATAAATATTTTACAATTTATCGTAAGGTTGGGGAAAATGATTGGTATTGTAAAGGAAAAGACGATCAGCCAATAGATTTCTTGAAACCGGAAGAAAAAGAAATTTTAAAACAAGTTGAAGAAAGCTATAGTATAAAAGATATAGAAAGCTGAATTTAATGATTATTTATACGGATGAAAATTTATTTTTATCTCCAGCACAAACTTTAGTTAATACAGTTAATACAGTTGGAATAATGGGTAAGGGCTTAGCAAAAGAATTTAAAAAATACTACCCCGATATGTATAGAAAATATCGTTATTTGTGTCAAAATAATAAACTTAAAGTAGGTCAATTGCAGCTTAGCAAAGAAGAACCAGAAATATATCGCAAAAAAGAAACTGGTAATTACAGGTATCGGTGGGTTTTAAACTTTCCAACTAAAAAAAATTGGCGGTATAAATCAAAAATTGAGTATATAGAATTGGGTCTAGAAAAGTTTGTGAAAGATTATCAGAAAAAAGGCATCAAATCAATTTCTTTTCCTCAATTGGGTATAAAAAATGGAGGATTATCGTGGGCTGATGTAAAACCAGTAATGGAAACCTATCTAAAAAAAGTTGATATACCTGTGTATATTCATATTTATCATCCTGATAGTGAAACAAATAATAGTTCTAATTTGAAAAAAATAAAAGAAAATTTAAATAATAGACACGATGCTTGGGAAGCGAACCCCTATTTAGATTTGAAAAAGCTAAAGGAAAATAATCAAATAAATTGTGACGGCATTGTATTACCTGATTCTATGCTATATAAAAAAGATGTTGCTTTAGAAAATATAAAAAAGCTATCCGTAATGGATCAAAAAAATTCAAACTTAATTTGGTTACAAAAGGATACGAAGAATAAATCAAGCAAAAAGGGAGAGCAAATGAATCTTTTTTAACGCACCATGTGACAGTATATATCAGTGATTGTATCAAAATAAAATTAATTAAAGAATATATTTTTTAGAGAACGTCAAAAGGAATAATTACAGTTAAACTGTAATTATTCCTTTTTTAAAAGTTATGAATATAAAATAATTATATTTATTAAAATATCGTTAATTAAGTATTTAAGCTAAGGCCTTTTGTTTCTTAGTTTCCAAAACTTTAAAGTCATGTTGAATAGGCTGTGTAATTTTAGTGGTTGTCTCAGAATCCAGAACAAATTTTGTCATTGTTGGGCAATCTTCAGGTTGAATATATAAACTTCTATTGGAAACATCATATCCTGCCCAGTAACCAGAATAATCACATTTATCCTCACCTTCTTGAAGATGCTCTAATCCTCGTGGAATCATGACTGATTTAAAGACATTATATAATTGCGGAATTCCTTGATCAGAATGAAATGGTGCTAGGAATTTAGAAATAAATGTTCCTCGAACAAAACGCGATGGTGCGGTATAATCTCCAGGCAATCCTAATAAACCTGACCCACTTTCTATTTGTTTAATGTCTAGTTGATCGGTAATCTGGTGATGACCTAAATTATGGTTAGTTAATTGCAGGTAATTACGCAGATTGTCAAGATGCCAAGGATATTCCGGACTATTGGTCATTACACCGATACCGTCGTAAATTTTGAATGCGCCGTTATTAACCGGTTCTAAAATTACGCTCTTACCACTGGCGTCACTGAAAGTATAATGCATTGGAATTGGTGTAGGGATGCCGGTGTCTGCATCCTCCCAATCAGGATAGTTGGTCTTTTCTTGACCCAAATGCTTGAATGCTTCTTTAATTTCAGCAATACTGCCAAAATTACTTAAGACGTAAGCAACTACTTCTTCACCAATTATCGGTTTTAATCCGCGCTTTTTAAGATTGGCTACTGAATCCCAAGAGGCTTCTTCTAAGAATTGAGCATCTCCGACAATGCCAGCGCTATTTATACCATCGTTAAAGAAAAGTGAGTCATTAACATTAATCCCCATAAAAGGATATTTGGTAGTCCAGCTTTGATGCAGTCCGTTCAATTCATAATTAGCGGGAAAAGTAGTCATTTTACTATCTGCACTGGGTTTAAACGGATCAAACGTAAAATCCATTGTGCGTCCCCAAAAAACGTCACCACTATCTGACTTAATCGCAATAGTCGTACACATAATCATACCTCCTATAATCTTTCCTTTTTAAGCGTAATTTAATTTTATCATGTATTTAATATGTTGCTTAAAAAAATACCTTTATTTATGAATAATCTTATAGTTAATGAAGTAAAAAATTATGTGAGTTATTCTCGGTTTGACTGCCAGTTAAATAATGCAAAGACTGTAAAAGCTGGTAATTTACATTATTACTGCTGCATAGTTTGCAAAATGTGAAATTAAGGAGATCTTGTTATTTAAAAGAAGAAAGTTTTAGCAAATGATAATTTATTGCAAAAATCTCTCCCTGCTGGTTAAGCTAGCTGATAGACGCCTTAATGTAGAAAAAGAACGGAGTTTTTATTAAAAATTTCGTTCTACTATCTGATATGAAGGAGAACGATATGACAACTGTCTAAAATTTAGCTGTAGCAAACCTCCAACCTGTTTTGCATAATTTTACGTATCTTATTGCAGTTGAAGTATCCACAGGGAATTTGACTTATTTGCATAAAATGCCCCAATACACTTTTCATAACTGAATTTTGGTAGTTAGAAGGGGAATTATTCTGCTCCTAATATTAACTCAAATAGTGGTCTGAGTTCTGAGCAATACTAATGGCAAAATAAAAGGGTGAAGCAAAATGCTTCACCTCTTTATGATCACAGATTTGACTTTACAAACTGTCTTGAATATTCTCAGCCAGATAATCATATAACATTCCAGCCTTTAAATCTTTGGTATTAATGCCAAGCGCCTCAGCAATTGCATAAGCAAACGCCCAAGCAGTTGCTGGGCCGCGACTGGTAATGATCTTATGCTGATCATCTGTAACAGTTATGTTTTCTTTAAAGTGTCCGCTGGGAGCATCCTTTTTTGTTTGTTTGTCAAAGCCAGGGTAACAGGTGTAATCGGCATCAGCTATAACGCCATAACGGGCAAGTGCAATAGGGGCAGCACACATTGCAGCATCCCATTTGCCTTCTTCATGACGCTTAACCATTAAATCTGCGAGCTTTTCATTGTCACGCAAATTTTCTGCACCAGTCGCGCCACCAGGGAACGCCACTATGTCATAGTCAAGTAAACTTTCATCAACTGTTTTGTCACAGGTAAGTTTGATGTTATGAGCACCATTAACAGCAGTGCTATTTAACCCGACCATATCAGCTTGAACGCCAAGACGGCGCAACACATCAATGATACTTAATCCTTCAACTTCTTCACAGCCATCGGCAAAAACTACAGCTACTTTTTTCATTTGTTTTACCTCACAATCCTTTTCTTTTATTATAAACTAGCTTAATTCTAGGTAAAATAATAAATCGCTTAATTTATTTAAATGTAAAGTTGGGTGCGGACTAATAGGCATTTTTACTTTCTTAGGCGCTAGCCAGAGTGACTGTATTTTGGCATTCTCTGCAGCCTGAATTTCATCAGCTAAGTCAGTTCCGATTACTAAACTAGTTGCGGACGTCAAGTTTTGTTTCTGAAATATGGTGGTCAAAACTTTTTTATGTGGCAATTTTTCCGTAAAGTCATCTTTAAAATAAGCAAGCGGAAAATAATTTACCAGCTCTGTGTTCTTCATGCGCTGCAATGCTACTTTTTTGTTCTCTTTTGCTAGCAGAATTAGTTTAACCTTACCGTTAACTTTATCTAAAAATGGCAATACTTCTTTATTCAAACGATTTTGTTTTTGTAATTCTTTGATAAAAATCTGCCGTGCAGCTTGCCAATTTTCATGAAAAAATGTTTGTAAAATTAACTGTATGCGGTCTTCAAAGCCAAGTAACTTATTATTTTCTCGTACAGAATTATATTTTAAACGTTCACTGGGACCAAAATCTCTGCCAGTTGACTTTAAAGTTTGCTTTAATGCATTTTGTTCAGCAATCTTTTCATCTAATAAACTGCCCTCAAGAATAAAAATTAATGTTTGAAATTTTGCCAATTTTAATTTCCTTTCTCCCAATACCTATCTGCATTATAGCGATCTACTATAGCGATTTAAAGTAGCTCATTAAAATCAAACTTACAGGGTTTAATGATACTTTTACGGACAAACCGTTATTTAAAACATCAGCTGAGGATTAATCTTTATCATTTATGTGTTCTAAATAAAAAACCGCCAAACCTGTTTTTTACTTCAAACATCACTAAAAAACATAATTTTATAATAGTTAGTCATTGCTTTTTTATACAAATATGATACTATTTAGACAAATATCTAATTAGAACTTTATCTAAATAGAAAGGAAGAGGAACTAATGTGAGCTTTGAAACTAGTTTTAAAGCATTGTCCGATCCAGTGCGTCGCAAAATATTGCAGCTTTTAAAAAATGGACCTATGTCGGCAGGAGACATTGCTAATCATTTTAATATGACAAAAGCTACTATTTCCTACCATCTTAATATGCTGAAAAAAGCTGATTTAATTGAAGAAGAACATGAAAAAAACTTTATTTATTATTCGCTAAACACTTCTATTATAGAAGAAATTATGAGTTGGCTGGTTGATCTGAAAGGAGATCATGATGAAAAAGAATAGTATTTGTCAAACTGAACTAATCTCGCTTCTGCTAATTTTATTTCCAGTTTTGACCGGAATATTTTTATATAATCGTTTGCCGCAAAAAATGGCTACACACTTTGGGATGACTAATATGCCAAATGCTTTTAGCAATAAATTATGGGTCATTATTGGTCTGCCTTTTTTGGGAATTATCCTTCAAGTAATGGTATTTTTGATCTTACGCAATCAAAAAGAAACCAAAAATCTTGATTTTAAGATAGTTAGTATTACGCTTTGGCTTGTTCCTGTTATTACTAATATCGTAAATCTGTCACTTTATGCCTATGCACTGGGTCATAAAGTAAAAGGTTCCTTTATACTTAGTGCTTTTTTGGGCCTGTTCTTTATTATTTTTGGTAATTATTTACCTAAAGTTAGTCCCAATCGTTCCGTTGGCATTAGACTACCATGGACTTTGCGTAACTCGACTAATTGGCACAGAACGCACCATTTTGCCGGATGGATCTTTTTTATCAGCGGCATTGTTCTGCTTCTAACCTCTTATTGGGAAATGTATTGGATTGTTATCGCTGTCGTAATTATAGATATTTTGTTAATAACTTGTTATTCTTATTCGCTTAGTAAAAACGGTTATTAAAACGCGTAGCATAATTTAAATATGAAAAAGCTCCACAATGAGAGACTGAAATCTATATTGTGGGGTTTTATGTTTCTTAATCATTTTAAAATAGGTGTAAAAGTAGTAAAACTAAAGTTGGTAATAAAGTTCTAAGTAAGAAGAACTGTTGTTTTTTGTATGTGTCACCACTTTCTGGAATGGCAAATAAGATAGGTTAACTGTTTTAGATAAATACGAAAAAAGCTTTATCACAAAAACTTTTTGCGCTGCAACATTGATTAGTCGTGGGTATGTATATTAGTCATTTTGGTATGGATATTTTACATACACTTCTTGTTTGCTACATCCATGTTTCTATTGTGGCTCTAGCTTTTATTTAAGCAGGGTATTTCATTTATAAGGCATATATGTTATAGTTTAAAGCACGTTATAATAGAAAGGGGAATGCAAATTGGCAACAGAAGTTTATTTTGTACGCCACGGTGAAACAATGTTTAACCAACTAAACAAAGTTCAAGGATGGTGTGATTCTCCTTTGACTGTCAAGGGCATTAATGACTTGAAGATAACTGCACAGGCGTTAAGTCAGGTGCATTTTGACGATATGTATTCTTCCGATTTAAAGCGTGCCATAGATACTGTACACCTAATGAAAGCTGCTAATCAGGTATCAGAAATAGGTAAAATTAAAAAGTTACCGGAATTCCGAGAAGTATTTTTTGGCTCCTTTGAAGGTGATGACATTGAAGAAACCTGGAAGCAGATTGCCTTAGCAGCAGGTATTGGTCCTGAAACAGATGTAACGAAGATTATCAATCAAGTTGGAATATATGAATTTCGGGAAGCTACTAAAAAAGCTGATCCTCGTCATTTGGCTGAAAATAAAAAAGAGCTTGATGAACGAATGGTACGGGCAATTAGCGTGTTACATGAGTTAGCAGTAGGTGACAAAAGAATTTTGTTAGTTTCACACGGAGATTTTATTAAAACATTGGCTATTAAATACTGGAACCAGAGTGATGGTTTACATGACATCATTTTTCCTAATAATGGCAGTGTTACCCGTGGTATACTCCATGAAAATGGTGATTTTGAGATTGTAGATTATAACGTTGATGCTGAAAATATGTGAAGTCCTGCTTAATAGTAGGACTTTTTTTGTTATTAAGACTTGAAGGGAAAAAAGATGAAGGATCATACAACAAAACGGTATGCTTACGTGACAGTACTAAATATTATTATTACAGTCGCTGAATTTATTGGTGGCTTTGTTTCGGGTTCATTGTCGCTGTTATCAGATGCGGTCCACAATCTGAGTGATGTAGGTGCTATTGTCATTTCATTTATTGCACATGTTATTAGCAATAGAAGCAGGAATAAGAAGAAAACCTTCGGTTATGATAGGGCTGAAACACTTGCGGCATTTACTAACGGTATTATTTTAATTTTAATCAGTATTGCTTTATTTATTGAAGCAATTGAACGGTTTTGGCAACCGACCGAAATTAGTGGCGGAATTATGCTTGTTGTTTCTATTATTGGACTTCTTACTAATGTTGTTTCAATGCTGGTAATGAGACAAAGTGGTCAAAAGAATTTAAATGTCCGCTCTACTTTCGTCCATATGTTAAGCGATGCTCTGTCTAGTGTAGCAGTTGTTATTGGCGCCATTTTTATTTACTATTGGCACATCAGCTGGATTGATCCGTTAATGACTTTATTAGTATCTATTTTTGTCTTTCATGAAGCTTTTGAAATAACCGGTAAAGCTGCCAATGTTTTAATGGAATCTAATCCAGATATTGATTTAGACGAAGTAAATCGGATTGTCTTGTCTTTTCCTGAAATAAATAATATTCATCATGTTCATGTGTGGCGTTATAGCGACCGTTATGTCATGCTTGACGCACATGTCAATGTTAATCCCGATTTAACAGCTGGAAAATTCGAGCAATTAACGCAACAAATTAGTTCTAAGTTAAAAGATTTGGGAATTAACCATATCAACTTCCAAGCAGAGTGTAACCGTGGAAAAAATGATAAAATGATTGTAACTGATCGTAGTCGTGAGTAGCTAGGAGAAAAAATAATTTTGAGAGTTAGTATTTTTACTGCAGTGATCGTTTTGATAGTTGGACTTTATGACATTGCTTATGCATACAACCGTCGATATCGCAATCATAACCATGGTGCTACACCCTTTATGGTGTTGGGCATAATTTTTACAATTAGCGGATTGGTCTTAATAGTAATGCACTGGGTGAAGTGAAATGGTAAAGTTGGTGCTTTTAAGACATGGAGAAAGTCTTGCCAATAAGTCAAATGTCTATACTGGCTGGAATGATGTTGCGTTGACAGCAAAAGGCCGAGCCCAAGCTGAAGCAGCTGGTAATTTAATAAATCTGATTCCGCAATATGCCCCTACGCATATTCATACTTCGGTTTTAATGAGAGCGATTGTCACCGCAAATATCGTAGCGGATACCTGTCATTTTTTGTATTTACCGCTTACCAAGACCTGGCGTTTAAATGAAAGACATTATGGCAATTTACGGGGAATTAATAAAGAAGAATCGAAAAAAATTTTTGGTAAAGAGCAGGTTTTAGAGTGGCGACGTGGTTTTTATGCAATTCCACCTGCAGGTAAAAAAGTTAGTTCCAGACGATATGCCAGTTGTGACTATCACCTGTTACCACGTGCTGAAAGTCTTTATCAAACCCAACTTAGAGTGTGGCCCTATTATCAGGATCACGTTGCTAATAGACTAAAAATGGGAGAAGATCAATTAATTGTGGCACATGGTTCAAGCTTGCGTGCATTAATCAAAAAACTAGAAAATATCAATGATCAAGATATTATAAAATTAGAAGTACCCAATGCGGAGCCTATCATCTATACTTTCAATCCGCAATTGGAAATAATTGATAAAAAGATTTTACATTGACTTTGGTTCTTAGTAAGGAATTTTTCAGATGTATGTTAAAATTTATTACGATATCATTTGAATTATCATTCTTAGTTTGGAGTAGAGGAATGCGTAAAATATTTTTATTACGAGGCGCACCAGGCTCCGGTAAATCTTCTTTTATTTCTCGTCATCACTTACAGCCATATGCGATTAGTCGTGATCAAATTAGATTGTTATTGGCGAATTTAACCTATTATTATGAAGAAGATACCGATTGCTTACATCAAGTAATTCCGCGCTATGCGAATGAACGCACGGAGCAAGTGGTGGATTACCTTGTAGAAGAAAAGATGAAACGTGGCGAAACGGTCATAGTAGATAGTACGCATATTTTTCCTGAGAATATTGAGCATTATCAGCCGTGGATTGAACGTTATCGTTACGAATTATTTGTTGTTGATCTAATGTACCATAAGAGTTTGCGTAATTTGCTTAATCGCAATGAGATTCGCAGGCAATACGATTGGGTTAAGCCTGGTGTCATTAGAGAAATGTATTTATCATATCAGGAAAATTTAACACTGCCGGAATGGGCACACGTTATTACACCTAATCAATTAGGTAAGGCACTTTCGCAAAAGGAAAGTAATTTAGATCATTTTGCACATGTAGTAGCAGTGCCAGACAAGGTTGCGGAAGAAGATTTTCCCCATGTGCATATTTCTAACTTTTATTTTTCTTTTAACGATCTTTTTACTGAAAAATATGGTACTTACAGAAATGTTGTGACAATTGGTAAAACTCAAGATGAAGTTGTTAATCAATTTCGGTTACCGTTTTTTGTATTTAAATTTCATCACAAGCACTTTTTAATTTCGGCATATCCTATTAGAAATGAAATGCTTGATCCAATTAAAAAAGTAAAAAGTGTTTGGTCCTATTCGACGGGGCTAGTCAATCCCGCTGACTTTTTGGAGGTATTTCCCCAAAGTCAGCCGCAACATGTACACCAATTCAATCTAAGCAAATTACAACCTGACAGGTTATTGCATATTTGGTAACAACTATGAAAAGAGTTTCGGAAAACCGAAACTCTTTTTAAATATTGGGAATTTCCTTTCAAACATTGCTGGTGAATTATAATGAAGTATAATTGAATTGTCAGCATTTTGATAGCGCTTTTAGAAGGAAATGAATACAAATGAAGATTGAAGAACTTAAGCAAGAATTTAGTAATGTCTATCATCAGACACCTACTGGCTGTTATTTTTCTCCCGGAAGAATTAACTTGATTGGCGAACATACTGATTATAATGGTGGTCACGTTTTTCCATGTGCCATTTCTTTAGGAATTTATGGTGCTGCTAGTCCTCGTGATGATGAAAGATTTTGTTTTTATTCAGCAAACTTTGCCGATATGGGAGTAGTTGAAACAGACCTCCATGGATTGAAGTTTGTTAAAGAAGATTCTTGGGCTAATTATGCTAAAGGCATGTTATACTTTATGCTTGCTAGTGGCGCCAAAATTGAACATGGTTTAAATATCTATATTAACGGTAACATTCCTGATGGTGCGGGACTATCTTCTTCTGCTGCCTTGGAAATGCTAATTGGCGTCATATTGCAAGATCAATACCAGTTGTCTTTTGCCAAATTAGACATTGTGAAAATGGGTGTTAAAACCGAAAATGAATTTATCGGTGTTAACTCTGGCATCATGGATCAATATGCGGTGGCTATGAGTAAAAAGGATCATGCCATTTTGCTTGATACTGATAAAATAAAATCCGAATTAGTACCTTTAGACCTGAAAAATAATGTGATTGTCATTATGAACACTAACAAAAAACGTACTCTGGCAGACTCAAAGTACAATGAACGCAGGACTGAATGCGAAAAGGGTCTGCGATTTTTGCAGGAAAAACTAGACATTAAATCATTGGGAGAGTTAGATGATTTATTGTTTGATGAAAACAGTTATCTTTTGCCAAACGAAAAATTGCTTAAGCGTTGTCGTCACGCCGTCTGGGAAAATGAGCGTACTTTAAACGCTGAAAAGGCACTACAAAAGGGTGACTTAACTGAATTTGGTCACTTAATGAATGCTTCGCACGTTTCTTTGGAATATGATTACGAAGTAACCGGTAAAGAGCTAGATACGTTAGTGCATACCGCATGGAAACAACCTGGTGTTCTAGGAGCACGTATGACCGGAGCCGGTTTTGGTGGTTGCGCCATCGCACTAGTTGCTAAAAATCAGGTAGAAGACTTTCAGAAACAAGTCGCAACCGTATATAAAGAAAAAATAGGCTATCTACCTTCATTTTATATTGCAGAAACTGCTGACGGTACGAAAGTTTTACGATAAACGGGATTTGAGATGGGTAAAAAGAATTTAGTTGAAGAATTTATCACACAAATAATTGCTAATAGCGATTTTACTGAACTTGATCGTATTTATTTGCGTAACAGAATTTTGGCGCTCGTAGGCGATGAAACACTGAAAGTTGAAACTACGAGTGACAATCTGCTTGATCTGAAAGACGAGTTAATTGTTGCTGCTCAGAATAATGGGTTAATTGCAAACAGCAATTCTGCTTACGATATCTTGGGCGCACAATTATTGAATTTTATTGTACCTAGACCAAGTATAGTGAATCACAAGTTCTGGGAAAGTTACCAGCTTTCACCACAAAAAGCGATCGCTGATTTTTACCAAATCAGTAGAGCAAGTGACTACATTAAGACTAGAGCTATTGCTAGAAACATATATTTTACTGCGGGAAGTAAATACGGTGATCTGGAAATTACAATAAATCTGTCTAAGCCTGAAAAAGACCCTAAAGACATTGCCGCTGCCAGATATAAAAAGACTGTTTCATACCCTCAATGTCAGTTGTGCATGGAAAACGAGGGATATCTCGGACATAGCAATTACCCTGCTCGGACAAATCACCGTATTATTCGCTTTAAGCTCGGAAATGAAACTTGGGGCTTTCAATATTCTCCTTACGCCTATTTTAACGAACACTGTATTTTCTTGGCACCTGTTCATGAAAAAATGAAGATAAGTGAACAGACTTTTGTAAACTTACTGGAGATTGTCAGCAAGTTTCCTGGTTACTTTGCCGGCAGCAATGCTGATTTGCCAATTGTCGGCGGTTCGATTTTAGCGCATGAGCATTACCAAGGGGGAAGACACAGTTTCCCAATGGAAAAGGCGCCAATTATTAAAAAACTAAGTTTTGCTGGTTTTAGTGATATAGAAGCTGGCATAGTCAAATGGCCTATGTCTGTGATTCGGTTACGTGGTCAAAACCCAAAAAGCATAGTCGAATTAGCAAACAAGATCTTGCGCAAATGGCAAAATTATAGTGATGAAAAAGTAGATATTCGGGCATTTACAGAGCACATTCCCCATCATACAATCACGCCAATTGCGCGTTTACACGGCCAGACTTATGAGCTTGATCTAGTTTTACGTGATAATCAAACTTCTGCCAAATATCCTGATGGCATTTTTCACCCGCATCCCGCTGTGCAACATATCAAAAAGGAAAATATCGGTTTGATTGAAGTAATGGGTCTGGCAATCTTTCCACCACGATTAAAACCTGAATTACTTGAGGTCAAAAAGTATTTACTCGACCAACCTAATGATATTGCCCCAATGCATCTTGACTGGGCTCGTCATATTAAGACTAAATATCAAATTAATAGCGCAAACGTTAAGCAAATTTTGCAGCGAGAATTAGGACTAGTCTTTGCTAGCGTCTTGGCAGATGCCGGTGTTTTCAAGCAAACAACAGAGGGTGAAACAGCCTTTATGCGTTTTGTTAATGCAGTAGGGCTAAATTAAGTTTCCTATAGTAATTGAAATAATTTTTTATTAATACAGGTTGTATTAATCTTAAGATAGATAAAAAGCACTGAGAAAATTTTCTCAGTGCTTTTTAATTAATTTTCAGCGGTAATGAATTTATTTAAAAGCCAAAGCACCCATTGGGTCCCATGGTAATAATTGGATCGGGTCCTTAGCTCCTTCATCAAAAGCTGTTCTTAAATCATCAGGTAAGAATTTCTTGTTGATAACTGCTTGGTAAACAAATTGGTCAAACCAGGAGTCACTCATTACAAAGTAGCCCTTAAAGCCTGGCTTTTCTCCCCATGAATTTTCTATCTTCCACTTAGTTGGCTTATCATCTACTAAGTCAACACCGGTAATAACCATAGCATGATCCATCATGCTTTCGCTAGAATCAAGTTTATCACCCTTAGACATTGAAAAATCAACGTCAAATAACTCGTCACGCTTGTAAATATTGGTATCAAGTAAGCCGAGCTGTCTTTCTGAATCTTTACCAACATTTGAACCAAACCAAACAACTTCTCCCGCTTTAAGTTGTTTAATGATTAAATCTTTCATTTCTGAAATTTTGACATTAAGGTGACGAACTTGGCGACCGCCAACAACATTACCTAAATATTCAACTGAAAATACTTTGTGGTATGGCTTGTCATCTGTAGGTGAATTAATAATTGAAACATGGTCTTCTAAGTTCATGCCTACGAATTTGTCAAAGAATTCTTTAGGAGTAATGCCAGCTTCACGGTGATAATTACCATCATCATCTTTGTATTCAAAGTCAAACTTCTTCGGTGGCACGCCTAATGAGATTGCCAAAATTCTGAAGACATCATTTAAAAATTCAGCTTTACGTTGTTCAACTTCATCTTCTGTTTTACCAGCATTAACTAAAGCACGTAGTTCCAAACCGTCTTTACGTAAAAGAGTATTCAGAGTATCGTTTAAAGCGCCAGAACTATTTGAATTTGCAGTTTCCGGATAAACTGATTTAGGTACAATCCCGTATTTTTCAACCAAGCCACAAAGCATATCCCATTGACCACCATCTTGTTGTGGGGTAGCGAATAAGAAGCTTACTTTACGGTCACCAAGAGGTTTCTTGGCGGAAGCGATAACGTTCTCAAAGAAGAAGTTTGACTTTTCAAACTTATCCCAGAAGTTAGTGTAATTTTGGGATAATTCAAAGTCCTTAATCTTATATTCTTTTTGTAATGGGTGACGCATAGTGTTTAATGCGGAAAACATCCAGCAACGACCTGATTGTTTCTGGTCTGCCGGCTTGCCTGTGTTAATTTCAACGGAAAAAGTTGGAGTCAAATCAATTTTTGATTGTAAATTCTGACTGGCCTTGAAAATGCCATTCTCTTGCGCAGCGTGGCTGGCAATGTTAATACCAGCATGATTTGCTAAGTCTTTAGTAAAATTATCAATGGCTGCATTTGTGATTTCTTTTGTCATGTAAATAAGTCCTCCTTAAACAAATTAATATTATTTTAACTTATATATTTAAAGTAGTCTATCCTTGAAAATTTAATTATCGTTAAAAAAATATTTGTTTCTAAGCTTCTAATTTCATTAAACTAGTTTCTAAATAGATTTGTTTTCTGAATTTGGACGATGATACCAAATGCCAGCAAATTCAGGATGTTCATCAAAATAATTGATAACTACTGGATCAAGCGGCCACACAGGAAGTTGCGATTTTTGAGCAATATTCAATACTGTTTGCATTTGATCGTGTAAAATCTTTTTACTATCTTTATTGGGATTAATAAAAAGATGATTCATGATCCAGACAGTAGCATCTTTACGCTCAATTTTATCCATCGTCCAATGACAGATCATTTCTCCCTGATCATCGTCTTCTCGAAAACACTGGTGGGGGTCATCTATGTTAAACATTTAATCTCCCTTCAAAAAATGGAATAATTTTTACGTAACTAATTATATTAGATTTAAAATATAATCCGCAAATTAATGTAAAATAGTGTTTGAAGATTTTTAAAGGAGACAGCATGAATAAAATAAGGGGCTTTGAGGTAGTATCTAAATACCACAATAAAAATATTACTTTGCCAAGAAGGCAGACTATTGCCAGTGCTGGTTATGATTTAGAGGCGGCTAAAGATGTTTTGCTTCCCAGTATTTGGCGGCTTAACTTTGTGCGTATTTTTCGTCTAATCAGAAATGGTCACCAGTTATACGAACAAGACTATGAAATGGCAGAGCACGTTCTCAAGCCATTTCTAATTCCAACTGGTGTAAAAGCATACATGCCTGAAGACGAAGTATTATTACTAGCAAATCGTTCTTCTAACACTTTTAAAAGAAATCTGGCGCTACCAAACGGAATAGGAGTTATTGATTCAGATTATTATAATAATGATCAAAATGAAGGGGAAATTTTTGTTCAATTAATTAATTATGGAGTTAGACCTATTCAAATTCGCAAGGGTGAACGAATAGGACAAGGAATTTTCGTTCATTATCTAAAGTCAGATAATGATCTTCCTATTAATAGGCAAAGAATAAGTGGTTTTGGCTCAACAAATAAGAAGGGAAGCTAAATGGCAAAACTGAAAACAAAATATAAATGCCGTTCTTGTGGTTATATCTCTGCCAGCTATTTAGGACGCTGTCCTAATTGTGGTGCTTGGAATCAGTTTGAAAAAGAAACTGAAGCAGTGCAAAACCGTTCAACTAAAGGCAGTCCCAGCAGGCTCATCAAGAAAACCGGAATTAGCGAACCGGTTAAATTGGGGAATGTGAAGGCTGAAAAAGAAGAGCGCATCAAAACAAGTATGGCGGAACTGAACAGGGTTTTAGGCGGCGGTATTGTTCCCGGTTCACTGGTTTTAATCGGTGGTGACCCTGGAATCGGTAAGTCAACTTTAATGTTACAAATCATGAGCGAATTGGCTGATCAATATAAAGTGCTGTATGTTTCAGGGGAAGAATCTGCTAATCAAATCAAGCTCCGTGCAGATCGTTTAGGTCTTCCTGCTAATGACATGATGCTTTATCCAGAAACAGATATGGAAGATATTCGTCAGCAAATTGCTGATTTAGAGCCCGATTTTGTCGTGATTGACTCCATTCAGACCATGAATGAACCCAGTCTTGACTCGATGACCGGTTCGGCGTCACAAGTGAGGGAAGTCACAAGCGAATTGATGAAAATCGCTAAAATGGATGCGATTACCGTTTTTGTTATTGGACACGTGACAAAAGAAGGAGCAATTGCAGGACCTAAAATTCTGGAACACATGGTAGATACAGTCCTTTATTTTGAGGGTGATGAACATCATGCCTACCGTATTTTACATTCTGTTAAAAATCGGTTTGGTGCTGCAAATGAAATCGGCATGTTTGAAATGGTTAACAAAGGTTTGCAAGAAGTAACTAATCCTTCAGCCGTATTCCTAGATGAACGATTGCCCAAATCTACCGGTTCGGCGATAGTCGTATCGCTTGAAGGAACAAGGCCAATTTTGGCGGAAATTCAGGCACTGGTGACACCGACTGCTTTTGGTTATGCAAAAAGAACCACTTCGGGGATTGACTACAATAGGGCTGGACTATTGCTAGCTGTCTTGGAAAAAAGAGGCAACTTGATGTTGCAAAATCAAGACGTTTATCTAACTGCCACTGGGGGAATTCGTTTGAACGAACCGGCAGTTGATTTGGCAGTTGTCATGGCAATTGCATCAAGTTATAAAAATCAGGAAATTTTGCCTACGGACTGTTTTGTGGGCGAAGTCGGCTTAACTGGTGAGGTGCGCAGAGTCAATCAAATAGATGCGCGTATTAAAGAAGCTGCTAAGACTGGTTTCAAACGTATTTTTATTCCAAAACATAATATGCGTGCTAGTCTTAAAAACTCGGGAATTGAAGTGATTCCAGTTGCAAGTATCCCGCAAGCCTTAAAAGTGGTTTTAGGGTAACGAATATTGAACTTTTTTGCTATTACGCGTAAACTTAAATTGTTTATATTTACTTTTTGAAAGAGGCATGAATTTTGGCTAAACAAAAAATTCGAGTAAGGTATGCCCCAAGTCCAACAGGGCACTTACACATTGGTAATGCACGGACGGCGCTATTTAATTTCTTATTTGCGCGTCATAATAAGGGGACTTTTGTTTTAAGAATTGAAGATACTGACCAGAAACGTAATGTTGCAGGTGGCTCAAAGTCACAAATGGAAAACTTACATTGGTTGGGAATTGATTGGGACGAAGGACCCGATAAAGGCGGAGACTATGGTCCGTACCGTCAATCTGAAAGAAAAGATATATACAACAAGTATATTAAGCAGCTAATTGATGAGGGTAAAGCCTATTATTCATATAAAACTGAGGAAGAACTAGAAGAACAGCGTGAAGAACAACGTGCGATGGGAATTGCACCGCACTACACTTATGAATATGAAGGTATGACTGCTGCTGAAATTGAGCAAAAGCAAGAAGAAGCAAAAGCGAAGGGCTTAAAACCGGTAGTTCGTATCCATATTCCAGAAATGGAAACATATTCCTGGGATGATATTGTTAAAGGACATCTTAGTTTTGAATCCGACACTATCGGTGGCGATTTTGTCATTCAAAAACGGGATGGCATGCCAACTTATAACTTTGCTGTTGTAATTGATGATCACCTTATGGAAATTACCCATGTTTTGCGGGGGGATGATCACGTTTCAAATACGCCCAAACAATTAGCAGTTTATGAAGCTTTAGGCTGGCAGCCACCCAAATTTGGTCACATGACTTTGATTATTAATGCTGAAACCGGTAAGAAACTTTCTAAGCGTGATGAATCTGTTTTACAGTTTATCGAGCAATACCGTGATTTAGGCTATTTACCGGATGCAATGTTTAATTTTATTACGTTACTCGGCTGGTCACCGGTAGGTGAAAACGAAATCTTTAGCCAGAGAGAATTGATCAAGCAATTCGATCCTTCACGTCTGTCAAATTCACCAGCAGCTTTTGACCAGAAGAAGTTGGAGTGGATTAATAACCAGTATATTAAAAAGGCTGATCGTGACACGCTCTTAGATTTGGCACTTAATAACTTGCAGGAAGCAGGTTTGGTTGAAAAGGATCCGACCCCTGAAAAGATGGAATGGGTTAGACAATTAGTGAATATTTATTCTGTGCAGATGTCTTACACCAAGCAAATTGTTGACCTAGCTAAAATATTTTTCGCTGCGCCTAAAGATTTAAGTGACAAGGAAATTGAAGAAATTCGTAACGATGATGCCAGACCGGTAATTGAAGAATTTAAAAAGCAAGTTAATTTAATTCCCCGGTTTACGGCTCCGCAAATTATGAACGCTGTTCAAGCAACTCGTCAGGAAACGGGAATTAAGGGTAGACGTTTGTTTATGCCAATCCGAATTGCTACGACCAGGTCAATGGTTGGTCCCGGAATTGGAGAAGCAATGGAACTTTTAGGCAAAAAGCGGGTACTGGAACATTTGGAATTGACTCTTAAGCAAATGAGCGCAAACGGCTTATAGAAAACAACGTATTATTCAATTAATTGGATAATGCGTTTTTATTTTAAATTGAATCATAAACTCGTTTAAATGATCAGAACAGATTATTTATATACTAGAATCTGTTCTTGTTTCTGTTAGAATGAAGATAAAAATATTTTGAGAAAGGCAAGCTAGCCGCAGTGAAAATATACAATACTTTAACCAAAACTAAGGAAGAATTTAAGCCGATAACGCCTGGTAACATTACTATGTATGTCTGTGGTCCTACTGTATATAACTACATTCATATCGGTAATGCCAGAAGTGTTATTGCATTTGATACAATAAGGCGCTATTTGGAGTTTAAAGGCTTTAAGGTCAACTATGTGTCTAATTTTACTGACGTTGATGACAAAATGATTGCTGAAGCACAAGCGGAAAACGTAACTGTCCCAGATTTAGCTGAACGCTATATTAAGGCTTATCGTGAAGATATTGAAGCATTAAATGTTGAACAGGCAACTACAAATCCCCGCGCTACTCATGAAATTAGTGCAATTATTAAGTTTATCCAAAAACTAATTGCTAAGGGTTATGCTTATGAATCAGACGGTGACGTTTATTATCATGCTAAAAAGTTTAAAAATTACGGTCAGCTCAGCAGTCAAAATGTGGCAGAACTTGAGGAGGGCGCTTCTGAGCATATAAATGTTGAGGAGCAAAAGCGCAAAGAAGATCCCATAGATTTTGCATTATGGAAAAGGCAAAAGGAGCCGGATGAAATTGCATGGGATTCACCTTGGGGAAAAGGCCGTCCGGGTTGGCATATTGAATGTTCAGTTATGGCAACAAAATATTTAGGAGATACAATTGATATTCATGGTGGTGGACAAGATTTAGAATTTCCTCATCATGAAAATGAAATTGCCCAAAGTGAAGCTGCAACTGGGAAAAAGTTTGTTCATTATTGGATGCACAATGGATTTGTAACCGTGGGCACAAGTCAAGAGAAAATGTCTAAGTCCTTACATAATTTTGTAACCGTCCATGATCTATTGCAAAAAATTGATCCGCAGGTTTTGCGGTTCTTTATGGCGAGTGTGCAGTACAGAAGGCAAATTAATTATTCATCTGATAATTTAAAGCAGGCACAAGTCATTTTGCAAAGGTTCAAAAATACTCTGATTAATGTTGCTTATAGACTAAAAGATAATTCTGAAAGTCAGACCTCAATAGATTTAACTGCCGCAATTAAGGAAACTGAGCAAAAATTTATCAGTGCTATGGACGATGATTTTAATGTCCAAAACGCGCTGAGTGCAATCTATGATTTACTGCCAAAAATCAATGACAATGTTAATGCTAAAAATTCTGATAAAAACGCTCTTAAACAAGTTCAAAAAAATTTAACCAAATGGCTGGCAATTTTTGGAATAGATACTGAAAAGTTAACCACTTCTGATAAACAAAATGATGATAGTCAAGTTGAAAAGTTAATTCAAGAGCGTGAAGAAGCACGTAAAAATAAAGATTGGGCAAAAAGTGATGCCTTAAGAGATGAACTAAAACAAATGGGCGTCATTGTTGAAGATACACCGCAAGGAACAAGGTGGCTACGTGAATAAAACTGACAAAATGATAGAAAAAGATGTTAATCCGGATACACTGAACGGGCAAACTTTAGCTTATCTGGGAGATGCAGTATACGAAATCTTTATTAGACGGCATTTAATTAAATGCGGGGTTGTTAAACCACAAGTATTACAAAGAAGGGCGACTCACTATGTATCTGCTAAAGCTCAGGCTGCGTTAATTACCAAATTGCAAGAAGATGGTTTGCTAACAGAAGATGAAGTAGCCACTTTTCATCGCGGTCGTAATTCGAAAACCTATACTAAGGCTAAAAACACAAGTTTAGCCACTTATAAATTATCTACTGGATTTGAAGCAGTCTGGGGTTACTTGGAGCTTTTAAATAAAAAAGAGCGTATTCGAGAATTAACCGTTTGGTGCATTAAAAATGTTGAGAATGGGAGCATAGAAAAATATGACTTCAAGTGATAAAGATTTTGTTTATGGTCGACACGCTGGCTTAGATTATTTGCAAACGCAGGATGCTGACCATATTAATAAAATATTTCTGCAGCAGGGAATCAAAGAAAATTTTGCTAATGAAGTATTTGCTTTAGCTAAGGAAAAGGGTTTAGTCGTTCAAACTGTACCCAAAAATAAGTTGGATAGATTGGTCCAGGGTGAGAATCATCAAGGTTTGGTATTGACAGTTGCCAGCTTTGAATATGCTGATCTGAACCAATTGTTAGCAGAATTTGAACACATAAAAAAGGATCCTTTCTTGTTAATGCTTGATTCGATCGAAGACCCACATAATTTAGGTTCTATTTTAAGAACAGCTGATGCTACGGGTGTAGATGCGGTTATTATTCCTAAAAGGCGGGCGACCGGTCTAACGTCAGTCGTAGCCAAAACTTCTACTGGGGCTATTGATTACGTGCCGGTTGCCAGAGTAAATAATTTGGTGCAAACGGCAAAATTATTAAAAAAACAGGGATACTGGCTATTTGGCACCGATATGAACGGAACAGATTACCGTCAATGGAACAGTAATGGCAAAACAGTTCTGGTTATTGGTAATGAAGGTAAAGGAATTTCTCGGCTTTTAAAAGAGCAAATGGATCAAACATTAACTTTACCAATGGTCGGTCACGTGCAATCATTGAATGCTAGTGTGGCTACCGGTATTTTACTCTACCAAATGCTTAATAACCGGAACCCACTAAAATAAATAGCGAAAATCATTCTGAAGTTTTCAGGATGATTTTTTTGTTTGAAATAGTAAAATATCATCTTTTTAATTTAATGTGTTTTTAACAAAAATAAATCTTTGTTTTTTAGCCGATTTACATTAAAAATTGACTGCAAAGAATGAACTAAGGTTCGATATTTTAGCGCTTTTAAGTTCTGTATTCTTCATTCAACTATAAAAATAGGAGTAGTTAAGATGAAGAGTATAAAGAAAGCAAGTAAAAATGAAACAGAACTGATAATGCAAATTAAAAATGGTGAGGAAGAAGCGTTAATTGATCTTTGCTACTTGTATAAGCCATTAATTAATAAAGTTAAAAGCATGTATCATGTACGTTATTATGACAGTCAAGACTGGGATCAAGATGCCCTGATTATTTGTCATGATTCAGCGAAAAAATTTGATCTCAAAAAAGGTAAATTTAGCAGTTATTATAAAACTAGGTTAACTAATCATGCCAAGTCACTAGTTAGATATGATAATGCATACCGCAGGCAAGCTTTAAAGCAATCTATTTCACTAGAAACTGCAAGAAAAAACAATCTATCACCAATGAAAAAAGATTCTACATCCATCCCTGAGGTACCTCTGAGTGAAAATATAGCAATTTTAACTGCACACTTATCAAATTTAGAGATTAATGCTCTTTTAGTCGAATTAGGGCTAAAAAATCAGGATGAAATATTGTGCAGATTAAATATCAGCGAATTAACTCTGTCAAGAGCTCATTCAAGACTTGCTCAAAAAATGCGTAAAACCTTACTCAATTAGTTTTTTATAGTTCTCATATAAAAAATGGGGTATAATTGTTATTGTAGAATAAATTTTAGGAGGTAGTTAAGATGGCTGATGAAGTTATGAAGACTGCATTGTTAGATCGTCACATGAAAGAAGTTTTCGACTGGAGTGATTCAGATATTCCAGTAAGAGATGCCCTTTGGGATTATTTTATGGAAAAGAATGGTAGAGATACCATTAAGACGGAAGAAGCTATGCTTCCATTCCTGAAAGACTCTGACGATAAAATCGAATCCTTCGTTAATGAAAATCTTAAGAAGTAAATCCGACTAATACAATGTTCTACGCACTGTGGTCACGCATTTGTTTGACCACTAAAACAGCTGCTCGAATCAAAAGGGTGGCTGTTTTTGTTAATAAAAAAATTTATGGGAAGATGCACTTGATTAATTAATACAGTAATTGTTAAATTAATTGCTTATACCTGATATTTTTGCTAAAATACAATAGTTTGGAAGTGAGATTATGGCAGTGAAAAAAGCATCATTAGCCTGCAGTATCTGCGGCTCGCGCAATTACTCTATCACCGCAAGTAAAAATCGCACTCAGCGTCTGGAATTAAACAAATTTTGTAAACATTGCGGTAAGATGACTTTGCATAAGGAAACGAGGTAGATTATGGTTAAGTTTTTTAAAAGTGTAGTTGAAGAAATGCGGTTAGTTACATGGCCAACTGCAAAACAAAACCGTCACGACACAGCAATCGTAATTGTTTCCTCAATTCTGTTTGCTGCTTACTTAGGTTTGCTTGATTTATTGTTCACCAATATTACACAAATAGTTATGTAATAGCACAGTTATATTGTTTGTGGTACAATTAGTTTGATTATAAAAGTCCTCTGATGCAAGAGGCTTTTTTGTTTGCCAAAAATAAAAGGAGAAATTGTAATAATGGTTGAAACTACTAAGAAGCAATGGTACGTGCTGCACACATATTCTGGCTATGAAGATAAGGTTAAATCTGACCTCTTATCTCGTGCACAAAGTATGGGTATGCAAGATTATATTTTTCGTGTAATGGTGCCGGAACAGGAAAAAATTGAAAAAGTAAACAATAAGAAAAAAGAAGTTGAAGAAAAAATTTTCCCAGGCTATGTTTTGGTTGAAATGGTGATGACTGATGAAAGTTGGTTTGTCGTGCGTAATACACCAAATGTAACTGGCTTTGTCGGTTCACACGGTGGTGGCTCAAAACCATCGCCACTGTTAGAAGAAGAAGTAAACAGGCTTTTACGTCAACAAGGAGAGCCTGCTAAAAGACCACAAATTGATTTTGAAGTTGGGGAAACCGTTACTATCATTGATGGTGCGTTTAACGGCGTTGAAGGTAAAATTACTGAAATTCAACCAGATAAGTACAAATTATTTGTTTCCGTTGATATGTTCGGTCGCGCTACTACAACTGAATTAGATTACGATCAAGTAAAGAAAATTAGCTAGTAATAAGTCATTTATTGCAAAATTACTAAAACGATGATAATATATTAAAGTACTTTTATTATTGTGGGAGGAAGAGTAGGTAACTCTTCCATTTTAACCACGCACGGAATCAAGGAGGTTTTGACCGTGGCAAAGAAAGTTATAAATGTTGTTAAATTACAAATACCAGCTGGAGCTGCAACACCCGCTCCACCAGTTGGTCCAGCTTTAGGTCAAGCTGGTATTAACATTGTTGGTTTTACTAAGGACTTCAATGCTAGAACAGCTGACCAAAAAGGCATGATTATTCCTGTAGTCATTACAGTATACGAAGATCGTTCATTTGAATTCGTTACTAAGACTCCACCAGCTCCAGTTCTTTTGAAACAAGCTGCTAAGATTGACAAGGCATCCGGTGAACCAAATACTAAGAAAGTTGGTAAGGTTACCAAGGATCAAGTTAAGGAAATCGCTGAAACTAAGATGAAGGACCTTAATGCTGCTGATGTCGAAGCTGCTATGCGGATGATCGAAGGCACTGCTAGAAGCATGGGTATCGAAGTCGAAGACTAATCCTGTTATTTATAACAATTTAGGTGGGAGAGCTTAAGCTCGTTTGACCACATATTAAGGAGGAAATCACATGCCAAAGCATGGTAAAAAATATTTAGAAGCTGCTAAAAAAGTAGATTCAAAGAAATTATATTCAGTTGCTGAAGCAATTAAGTTAGTTAAAGAAACTTCATACGCAGGCTTTGATGCATCAGTTGAAGTTTCATACAATTTGAGTGTTGACCCTAAACAAGCTGACCAACAAATTCGTGGATCACTTGTTTTACCAAATGGTACCGGTAAAACCCAAAAGGTGATTGTTTTTGCTGATGGTCCACAAGCTGAACAAGCTAAAGCTGCCGGCGCTGATGAAGTTGGTTCTGACGACTTAGTTGAAAAAGTACAAAACGGTTACTTGGACTTTGACGTAGTTGTTGCTACGCCAACTATGATGGCTAAAGTAGGACGTTTGGGCCGTATCTTGGGACCTAAAGGCTTAATGCCAAACCCTAAGACTGGCACAGTTACAATGGATATTGAAAAAGCCGTTAAGAACGTTAAAGCTGGTCAAGTTGAATACCGTGTTGACCGTCAAGCTGCTATTCATGCTGCTATTGGTAAAGTTTCATTTACTGATGAGCAATTAATTGAAAACTTTGATGCATTGCGTGACGTGATTTTGCGTGCGCGTCCATCTGCTGCTAAAGGTCAATACATTAAGAGTGTAGCTGTAGCTGCAACTTTTGGCCCTGGAATTAAACTTGATCCATTGAACTTGGACTAAAAATGAATAAGTGTTAAAAGCAACTTCGCCTGCTTGGGCAAGTTGCTTTTTTATCTATATTTAAGTAATTATGATTGGTCAATAGTAAAAGATTTGATAAACTAGAGCTGAATTTTATTTGACTGAGGGAGTTATTATGAAAAAAAGTAATTTTGGCAAACTGCTGCTACTATCTTTATTTGTGCCACTTTTTTTGGTAGGTTGCAGTCAAAGCCGAGAAAAAATTACTATTGTCGGCTCTAGTGCCCTACAGCCGTTAGTTGAGCAGGCCGGCAACGATTACCGCTTGGCACATATGAGTAGCAACATTGTTGTCCAAGGCGGCGGATCAGGTACAGGTCTGAGTCAAGTTCAGGCAGGAGCAGTTGAAGTAGGGACGTCAGATGTTTTTGCTGAAACACAAAAAGGTATTGATGCCAAAAAATTAGAAGACTATCCCGTTGCGGTAGTAGGAATCGTTCCTATTGCCAACAAGGGCGTTGGCGTTAAAAATTTATCTGTTGAACAACTTTCTGCGATTTTTACCGGTAAAATTAAAAATTGGCGTGAAGTCGGTGGTAAAAATCAGCCCATTATAGTGATTAACCGTTCGCGTGGTAGCGGTACACGCTCTACTTTTGAGGACTTGATTTTAAACGGCAAAGATGCTGTTAATTCACAAGAACAAGATTCTAATGGGACAGTTAAGAAGATAGTTAACTCAACCCCAGGAACAATTTCTTATATTTCTTTTCCGTATGCTAATGATCAAAATATTCAAAAAATTAGTATTGATCATGTCAAGCCCGATAATAAAAATATTCCTACTAATAAATGGCCTTTATGGTCATACGAGCATATGTACACCAAGGGCAAGCCTAATAAGGCAACAGCCGCTTTTATCAAGTATGTATTAGGTAAAAAGGTGCAAACAGAGTTAGTACCTAAAATTGGCTATATTAGTATTCACGAAATGAAAGTTTCACGCGATAGTCAAAATAAAGTTACAAAGATAGGTAAATAAAATGGCAGAAAAAGAACAAGACTTACAACAAGTTGTTGAAGATGCGCTTGCCGAACAAAAAGTCCCACACGTTAAATTTAAAGGCATAGATCCTAAAGATATTGATATTGCCCGTTTAACAAAACCTTCTAAAGAAACACGACAAGAATGGTGGGGCAAAGGACTAACATTCTTGGCAATTATTTTAATAGGGATATTAATTGTGGCAATTATCGGCTTTGTCGGGATGCATGGCTTGGCTACTTTTATTGACGATAAAGTTAATATTTTCCATTTCCTTTTTTCAACAGATTGGAATCCCGGGGCCGGCAAAAATCACGTTGGTGCGGCAGCAATGATTGTCACTTCATTTGCCGTAACGCTGCTGGCAGCATTAATTGCAACGCCATTTTCGATTGCCGTGGCACTATTTATGACAGAATATGAATCTGGCAAAAGAGTACAACTATTGCAATCGGTGATGGAACTTTTAGTCGGAATTCCGTCTGTAGTTTACGGCTTTCTCGGCTTAATGGTTGTAGTCCCCGCTGTTAGAACTATTTTTGGTGGCACTGGTTTTGGAATTTTAACTGCAACCTTAATCCTATTTGTAATGGTTTTGCCGACAATCACCTCTTTAACTGCTGATGCCTTTAAAGCTATTCCCAAAGAATTACGCAAATCATCAGCGGCTTTGGGTGCGACAAAGTGGCAAACTATTTATCACGTTGTTTTAAGAGCGGCTCGATCACGGATTATGACCGCCATAATATTTGGCATGGCTCGTGCGTTTGGTGAAGCTTTAGCTGTCCAAATGGCAATCGGTAACGCTGTATTGATGCCATACAATTTGGTAAGTCCAGCAGCAACTTTGACTAGTCAGTTAACTAGTCAAATGGGTAACACTGTCATGGGAACTTTGCCTAATAATGCATTATGGTCCTTGGCACTTTTGCTTTTAATAATGTCGTTAGTGTTCAATTTCCTAGTACATTTAATTGGAAAGAAGAGTAAGTAATAAGATGAACGCAAAAAGAATTAATCGCATTGCTACTGGCGTAATTTATTTTTTAGTGGGAATAGTAGTCTTGTTACTGGTTGGAATTATTGGTAACATTTTAGTCTCAGGAGTACCGCACTTATCTTGGCATTTTCTAAGTTCGGCTTCATCTTCGTTTGAAGCTGGCGGTGGAATCAGAGATCAATTGTTCAACTCACTATATCTATTGCTGCTTACCCTAATCATTTCTCTGCCAATTGCACTGGGTGCCGCTATTTACTTAGCTGAATATGCGCCAGATAACTGGTTTACACAGTTAATTAGAACTACTATTGAAATCTTAAGTTCTTTACCATCTATAGTTGTGGGTTTATTTGGTTATCTTTTATTTGTGGTTCAATTTGGTTTAGGCTTTTCTATTCTTGCCGGAGCTTTGGCTTTAACTTTTTTTAATTTGCCGACTCTAACTAGCAATATCGAAGAAGCTATTAAGGGAGTGCCACAAACTCAGCGCGAAGCTGGTTGGGCTTTGGGATTGTCAAATTGGAAAACAATTCATGGTATCGTTTTGCCAGCTGCGCTCCCCGGAATCATTACCGGTGTGATTTTAAGTGCCGGGCGTGTTTTCGGTGAAGCTGCTGCCTTGATTTATACAGCGGGACAAAGTGGTTCTACGGTTGATTATTCTAACTGGAATATGTTCAGCCCTACTAGTTTTTTAAATATTATGCGACCAGCTGAAACTTTGGCAGTACATATTTGGAAAGTAAATACTGAAGGGATTATCCCAGATGTTAACGTAGTTTCGGCTGCTACATCAGCTTTGTTAATCATTGTTGTCATAATTTTCAATTTTGGTGCGCGTGCACTTGGCAACTGGATTTATAAACGGCTTACGGCCGCAAAAATTAAGTAAGGAAAGTTTTATGGAAAATTGGCAAAATCAAAAAAGGTATATTAAGACCTTTGCTGACGAAGACTGTGCGATTTCTACGAATGATCTAAGCGTTTTTTATGGTGGTACTGTGCAAAAGCTGTTTGACGTTAGTTTAGGCTTTAAGAAAAACACCATCACTGCTTTGATCGGTGCCTCTGGTTCGGGAAAATCAACTTTTTTACGGTCACTCAATCGCATGAACGACCGGGTAGCAAAAGTTGATGGTAAAATCATGTTTCATGACCTTGATATTAATCAAAGCAAAATTAATGTTTACGAATTACGAAAAGCTATCGGGATGGTTTTCCAAAAACCGAACCCTTTTCCTAAATCAATCAAGGAAAATATCACTTATGCGTTAAAAGCAAATGGGCAGCAAAATAAGAAAAAGTTAGACCAGATAGTAGAAGAAAGCTTGAAAGCAGCTGCATTATGGGATGAAGTCAAAGATAAACTTGATCAGAGTGCTTTGGCACTTTCTGGTGGTCAGCAACAAAGACTTTGTATAGCGCGGGCAATTGCTTTAAAGCCGGAAATTTTACTCCTTGATGAGCCTGCTAGCGCATTAGACCCTGTGTCTACTGCCAAACTTGAAGATACGCTCAAGCAATTGCGTAAGAAGTACACTATGATTATGGTAACGCACAATATGCAGCAAGCCTCAAGAATTAGTGAATATACCGCGTTCTTTCACTTGGGACATGCGTTAGAATATGATACTACTACTAATATTTTTACTAATCCTCAAGGTGAAATTACTGAAAAATACATTCAGGGTAGTTTTGGATAAAGGTGGCGTTATTAATGACAAATGTAATGGAGGCAAAAAATGTCAAACTTAAGTATGGCAACTTTGAAGCTTTACACGGAATTAGTTTGGTATTTCCTGCTCAAAAATTGACTGCCTTAATTGGACCTTCTGGTTGTGGCAAATCAACGTTCTTACGCTGTTTAAATCGCATGAATGATGATATTGATGATATTAATATTACTGGCGAAATTCTTCTGGAAGGTAAAGATATCTATCATTCTCATATTGACTTAGTTGCTTTGCGTAAGAAAGTAGGAATGGTGTTTCAACAACCTACGCCATTTCCCTTTTCTGTTTTTGATAATGTCGCTTATGGCTTGCGCATAGCTGGTGTTAAAGATAAGGAGCTGATTAAGCAGAGAGTTGAAGAAAGTTTAAAACAAGCCGCTATTTGGAATGAAACTAAAGACAGTTTAGAGCGAAACGCACTGGCTTTTTCTGGTGGTCAACAGCAACGTATTTGTATAGCGCGGGCGTTGGCGATCAGACCAGAAGTTGTTTTGCTTGATGAGCCAACTTCGGCTTTGGACCCAATATCAAGTGCCGAAATTGAAGAAACACTGATGGCATTAAAGCAAAAGTATACTTTTATTATGGTGACACATAACCTGCAACAAGCAAGTCGGATTTCTGATCAAGTTGCCTTTTTAATGAATGGCGAACTAATTGAATCAGGCTCAACACAAGAGATGTTTTTATCACCTAAAAAGGAAATGACTAACAATTATCTTAATGGCCGTTTTGGCTAAATTTGGAGGTGGATTATGCACGAAATATTTTTAGACGAATTGAAAAAGTTGAATGCCCAGTTTATGGAAATGGGAGTTCTGGTCAATGATTTGATTGATAAAGGGACACGCTCGTTCGTCGAACATGATAAAAAAACAGCACAGGAAATGATTGCGGAAGATAAGGAAGTAGCAAAAGAAGCTGTTAGAATTGAGAAGAAGGCTTTGGAATTAATGGCACTTCAGCAACCGGTGGCAACTGATTTCCGCGTAGTTATTAGTATCTTAAAAGCTACAACTGATTTAGAAAGAATTGGCGAAAACGCGAATAGTATTGCCGTTGAAACTGTTAGAGTTAAGGGCAATCCACGTCTGCCAGAAGTTGAAAAGGTTATTTCTAACATGACGCATCAAGTCCGTGAGATGCTGGTACAAGTTCTGACTGCCTATGTGCAAGAGGATGAAAAAAATGCCAGATTGACGGTACTTGGGCACGCCAAAGTCTTTAAGGATTATAAGAATGCCAGACAAATGATCATAGATGGGGTTGAACAAGAGCCAGATGCTGCTGTAGCCTCTGCTAGTTATTTTGTCATTATCAGACTTCTTGAAAGAATCAGCGATCATATTGTTAACATAGCAAGTTGGGTTATCTATAAGAGTTCGGGTGAATTATTCGAATTAATTAAACCCAAAAAGAAATAATTAACTTGCATTTAGGATATAATACTAATATAATTATTAAAGTAAATTCTACCTAAGACTCGGGTGGCATGACGCCTTAATTTCCCGCCGAGGCCAGAAGATAATGAAGAAATTTATGCTCCATGTCTTTCTTGGCATGGAGTTTTTATTTAGGCCTTATGGAATTTATTAATAAATTTGATGGAGGTGAATTCGTGTGAGTAAAGCTGCTATTGCTGAAAAGGAAAAGTTCGTTGACGCTTTTGCTGATGAACTTAAGGCTGCTAAAGCAATTTTAGTAATTAATTACCTTGGTTTAACTGTTGAAGAAGTTACTAACATGCGTAAGGAACTTCGTGAAAACGATGTTAAGATGAAGGTTGTTAAGAACACTTACTTAAGACGTGCTGCTGCTAAGGCTGGTATTGAAGGTCTTAGTGAGACTTTTGTTGGTCCTACAGCTGTAATTTATACTGATAATGCTGATGACATTACAGAACCAGCTCGTATTGTTTCAAAATACGAAGATGATTATGACGTTATCGACATTAAGGGTGGTGTGCTGGAAGGTAAATTGACTTCTAAAGAAGAAATCAAGGAACTTGCTGCCATTCCTGGTCGCGAAGGCTTATTGTCAATGCTTGTTTCTGTTTTACAAGCTCCAGTACGCAATTTCGCATATGCTGTTAAAGCTGTTGCTGATTCAAAAGATGAATCTGCTGAATAAAGCTGAATATTAATATAATTTATATCTAAAATTTTCGGAGGATACATAAGTATGGCTTTAGATACTGAAAAGATTATTGAAGACTTAAAAGGTGCTTCAATTCTTGAATTAAATGACCTGGTAAAGGCTATTGAAGATGAATTTGGCGTTTCTGCTGCTGCTCCAGTTGCTGCTGCAGGTGCTGCTGGCGGCGAAGCTGCTGCTAAATCAACATATGATGTTGAATTGACAGAAGCTGGCCAAGAAAAGGTTAAGGTTATTAAGGCTGTTCGTGACATTACTGGTCTTGGCCTTAAGGACTCAAAAGATCTTGTTGATGGCGCTCCTAAGAACGTTAAGGAAGGCGTTTCTGAAGACGAAGCTAATGACATTAAATCTAAACTTGAAGAAGTTGGCGCTACAATTACATTGAAATAATTGTAGTCCCAGTGGACAAGTTAATAAATAGAGAACGTATTTGCAAGTTGCAAATACGTTCTTTTTTTGTTTTAGAAAGTAAAAGCAGCAGAAAGGACAATTAATAAAGACATTAACCTATTTATAAAAAATTTTAACCCAGACTATTATTTTATAATATAATTAAACTTGTATTGCATTAAATTTAATGAGTTTTTACCATGATAACTGTGAGTAAAATATTTCTTACTGCAATAGTTTTAAATACTTCGGATTTCTGTCTAATAAAAAGTAAAAGGAGAATTACGATGAAAAAAGTTAATATACGCAAAATTATTACCATTTTTTCGGCTGTATCATGCTTAACAATAGGTTTATCTACATTAGCAACACCAATAAATGCCCAAAATACTTCTGGTACCGCTGCTTTAAATTCTCCTACTAAAAAAACAGTTACGGTTAAAAAGAAAACATCTTTATACGATAAAAAGGGACGCAAACTAAAAAAGAAAGTGTTAAAAAAGGGGCAAAGAATAGCAGTATCCTTTAAAACTAAAAAGATTAAAGGTAAAAAATATTATCTTGTGACTAAAGATAAGTTTGTCTTGGCAAAATTGGTTACTAAAACAAAAGTAAAATCTAAAGCTAAAAAGCTCAAGAAACAGACAAAACTGCCAAATTCAAATAAACTGACTAATTCTGACAACCAAGCACAAAGTGAACATGAATTTCCTACAATTGCTAATTTTTTAATCACTGAATTTAGACAAGAGTTTCTGAAAGAATTAAATAAGGAAAGAGCCCAGCGGGGGCTAAGTGCAGTTATGGAAGATCCTCGGCTTGATGAGATTGTTCAAGAAAGAACCAAATTATTACCTGCCAATTTTTCGCATAATGATTCTGCCGGTAATTTCATTTTGAATGATTTTTTCAATAAAGCAGGTGTCGTGCGTAAAACTACTGCTGAATGTATAGCCGCTTTTCCTTGGGGTGCAACCGTAGATCATTCAAATAACGAACTGATTAATGCTGAAAATAATGCCAGCAGCGCATTAGTTGCTGATAACATGCTTTATGAATATATTTATAATGATGCGCAATCTAATTGGGGACACCGGGATATTTTACTTGATCCTAACGATAAAACAATTGGTCTTGGTGCAGTAGTAGATAACAACAGCAATCAAATTTATTCATCGGTTGGAGTTACATATTAAGTAAAAAAATGTAGACTCGTCAAAGGTTGCCTGATAACAATGAAATACGACTGATTTAATAAGCGATTTGATTAAATAATATTAAACGTCCTTTGAGGTAAAAATGAAGCATCTTAAAACTGCCAAAATTTTGGCTTACATAACTATAGGGTTAGTCAGTCTAGACTTGCCGTTTATTGCAAAAAGTTCTGAAATAAAGGCATCCTATAATGAATACAATTATTATAGCCTCAAGCATCTAATTCCAAAAAAACATCCTAAAAGTATGATTACTGCTATAAACTGCAAAAAAAGGCCTCTAAAAAAGCCTATGCTAAGAATCCCTGGGTTCATATGAATGGTTATGTTGTCACCGATCATAGTGGATACACAAAATACACTAAAAATATGAAACCAGTTAAATCTTCATATTATCCGAGATTTAAACAATTAAAGGCTCACTCGGTTAGTGCCGACTTTTCAAAAGGTAACTTCATTATGCACTATAAAACTAGGGATAATGCAATAATTCATGGCATAGCTTTTAAGAAAAAGCAGAATATCAAGGTCAAAAGAATTAAATTAACTCCTAATATTTTACTTAAAGCTTTTTATAAAGACTTTATTGACCCAAAAGGGGGTTTTAAATTAAAAAAGGGTAACGAAACAGATTTTCTTGCATCTAAAAAGCAAAAACACTTTTATCGGAATTGGAAGATTGATACCTCTGATACTATGAAAGATACCGTAGCTGATTTTATGGATACAGTTCGTTTTGGTGATGTTGAGATAAATGATCCCAGTTACGGCTATCATTATATATTCTTTAAAATAGATAAATTTAAAATATATAAAAACTATGTGAAGTTTCGCATGCTTTACGGTATTTACTAAAATCCAAGAAACTAATTATGCTGGAAAATATCTTTTAAACATAATTAGTTTTTTTATATTTGCAAAAATTGACATGTTCGCTAGAATTATCTAAATAAAGTACTAAGGAATGAAGCAAACGATGACTGAACAAAATAACCAAATGTACTATGCGGAAAACCCGACTTCACAGCATGATGAACATGTTGTTGATTACCGGGTTAATGATATAGATCTAAAATTTACTACTGATGCCGGAGTTTTTTCAAAAATGCGGGTGGACTATGGCTCTGGCGTTTTAATCAAAAAAATGGCTGATGTCAATTTTCCCTCAAATAATATTCTGGATGTAGGAACTGGGTACGGTCCTCTGGGTCTTTTTGCAGCCAAATTTTGGCCAACGCAAACTGTCGAGATGGTAGACGTTAACCAGCGTGGATTAGATCTAGCCAAAAAGAATGCTGAGCTTAACCATATAGATAATGTGACAATTTTTGTTTCTGACGTGTACAGCAACATTGCTCCAGAGAAAAAATACGGCTTAATTGTGACTAATCCACCAATTCGAGCTGGTAAAACAGTCGTTTCTAATATTTTATCTGGTGCAAAAAGTCATTTAGTCAGTGATGGAGTTTTATTATTAGTAATTCAGAAAAAACAGGGTGAACCCAGCGCTCGCAAATTGCTAACTAAAACTTTTGGGAACTGTACAATTTTAAAAAGGGATAAAGGCTATTACGTATTGCAGGCGGTGAATAATTAATGTCATTTTCAAGCGCAGAGAAAAAGAATTTGATGCAGCTGGCTTTTGAACAGGCCCAAAAAGCACAAACTTTAGGTGAAGTTCCTATTGGTGCGATTGTGGTGGCTCCCGATGGGCAAGTTATCGGGGAAGGCTTTAATCGGCGCGAATTAGACCAAGACGCGACTCAACATGCTGAGATGATAGCAATTAGGCAAGCGTGCTTAAAGCTTGGCACTTGGCGTTTAATTGACTGTAGTTTATTCGTTACATTGGAACCTTGTCCTATGTGTGCTGGTGCGATCATTAACTCTCGTATTAAAAATGTTTACTTTGGAGCACTTGATCCTAAAGCTGGTGCAGCTGGCAGCGTGGTTAACCTTTTTGAAGTAGCAAAATTTAATCATCATCCAAATGTTGTTCGGGGACTGTACCGAGAAGAAGCCAGTCAAATGCTGAAAAGCTTTTTCAAAGAGATCAGACAAAAGCAGAAAGCAGCAAAAGACACCAGTAAAAATTTCGCAAATTAGTGGAAATATATCTTAAAATACGTTAATATATCTTATGGGCAATGTTTGACCTCCAAAGCGTGTCAGGACCGGAAGGTAGCAGCACTAAGGTTGCTCGGGCATGTGCCTTTTATTAGACAATTACAAACTCTTAACTCTTTCGCAAGAGTTAAGAGTTTTTTACTAGGGAAGACTGATCTATGGCTTATCAAGCGTTATACCGCAAATGGAGACCGCGCACTTTTGACAGTGTAATTGGTCAAGATGATATTACGGAAACTTTGAAAAATGCAATTAAGCGTGGGACAATCTCACATGCCTTTTTATTTGCTGGGCCTCGTGGAACTGGTAAAACGTCCTGTGCTAAAATTTTGGCCAAGGCGTTAAATTGTACAAATCTTAAAGATGGCGAGCCTTGTAACGAATGCGCGAATTGCAAAGCAGCAGATAAAGGCGCTATGGCGGATATCATAGAAATTGATGCGGCTTCCAATAATGGTGTTGACGAAATACGTGATATTCGGGATAAGGTGAAGTATGCGCCTACTCAGGGTAGATATAAAGTTTATATCATAGATGAGGTCCACATGTTGTCTATGGGTGCATTTAATGCTTTGCTTAAAACTTTAGAAGAACCGCCAGAGCATGTCGTCTTTATCCTGGCCACTACTGAACTGCAAAAAGTACCGGCAACCATTATTTCACGGACACAGCGCTACAATTTCAAACGTATTTCTAAAGCCGACATGGAAAAACGTATGAAATATATTTTAGATCAAGAAAAAATTGGCTATGACGATAAAGCTCTGGGAGTAATCGCACAAGTAGCCGATGGTGGTATGAGGGATGCTCTGAGCATTTTAGATCAGCTTTTAAGTTTCGATAAAAACAAAGTTGAATATGACGCAGCTTTGGAAATTACCGGTTTTGCTGATCAAGAAAAAATTGAGCAGATTTTGCTGGCGATTTTAAACAGGGATGCAGCTCAGGCAATATCACTGGCGCAAGCAGAATTCAAAAATGGTGCCAGTTCCAAAAACATTTTAGATGAACTGATAGCAATGGCTACCAGTGCCTTGATGATTGTTAAAACAAAAGATAGCACTCAAAACAATTTTTTGAATAAAGACTTTGTTCAAAAAATTAAGGATATTCCTGCTGAACGTTATTTTCAGTTAATAGCTGCTGCTAATACCGCTCTGAACGATCTGCGCTATACTAATCAACAACAAATTCCTTTAGAAGTATTTTTAGTTGAAAGTACTAGTGCAAAAGAGCAAGAATCTGCCTCTGCCATTATTACGGCTGAACAAGAAAAAAGCAGTGCTCAAAAACCGGAGCTAAGAGAAGAAATAGCGGCATTAAAGAAACAAGTTGCTAGTTTGGTCAAGAAAGTTAATATTTTAACTAAAAATCAAACTAAGAACAGCGACCAAATTTTTCATTTGGATACCGTTGTTGCCGATCAGTCAAATGCTGACAAAAATAAGAAAACTAATGCCAAGCCGCCGAAAAAGGTGAGAAAAACTGCTAGTAATAAGAAAAGAGCTAACGAACTCAATCGCAAGCAGGTTTATCATGTTCTGGAAAATGCTACGAAGGAAAATCTGCTTGCTATTAGAAATGTTTGGCCTGATTTGCAATCAGTTTTAGGTGTGTCGCAGCGTGCTTTATTAGATGTTCTTAAGCCTGTTGCAGCTAGTTCGGATCAAGTAGTGATGAAATGTAAATATGCTCTTTGGTTTGAAAAGGCAAGTGAAGATGATAATTTAATAGATGTGTTGACAGCTGAAATTGCCAAATTTACTAAGCACAATTATGAGATAGTGTTGGTACCCGATGAAGATTGGTCTACCGTACGTAAGGAATTTTTGCAAAAACATGGTCAAGAGCTTTTAAATAAACAAAAGCATAAGGATGCTGACCAGGAACATAATGAAGCAAATGACGAAGTAGTAAAAAAAGCTAAAGAGTTATTCGGTGACACTGTAAATATTAAAGATTAGAATTAAAAGGGGAAAATAATATGAGTAAAAGACCTAATTTTGGCGCTATGGGTGGCATGAACATGCAACAAATGATGAAACAGGCTAAAAAGTTGCAAGAACAAATGGCTCAAGAACAACAAAATATTACTGCTCAGGAATTTGTGGGCAAGTCTGCTGATGATTTAGTTGTAGCCACTTTTAGCGGAGATCGAAAATTGAAAAATATTGCTATCAATAAAGATGCAATAGACCCAGATGATCCTGACATGTTGCAAGATTTAGTTATTGATGCAGTCAACAAAGGTTTAGAAGAAATCGATCAGGCTACACAAAAAAGTTTAGGCAAATACACGAAGGGTATGATTTAATTGCAATATCCAGCACCAATTGCGCATTTAATTGATTCATATATGAAATTACCTGGTATTGGTGAAAAAACAGCAACTCGGCTTGCATTTTATACTTTAGACATGCCAGATAATGATGTTCAAGATTTTAGTACCGCCTTATCCGAAGTAAAGGAAAAACTCCATCGCTGCTCTATTTGTGGCAATATTACTGAAAAAGATCCTTGCTCCATTTGCAGCAATCCTGCTCGCGACCAATCGACTATTATGGTGGTTGAACAACCTAAGGATGTCATGGCTTTTGAGGATATGGGTGAATATAGCGGCTTGTACCATGTTTTACATGGTGTTTTGTCACCAATGGATGGTATTGGACCAGAAGAAATAAACATTAAGTCATTAATAGTTCGTTTGCAAAAGCATGATGATGTTAAAGAAGTGATTCTAGCCTTAAATTCAACTCCAGAAGGTGAATCAACTGCAATGTATATTAGTAAATTAATTAAACCCGCTGGCATTAAAGTAACTAGGTTGGCTGCTGGTTTAGCTGTTGGCAGCGACATTGAATATGCTAACTCAATTACTTTGAAACGCGCAGTACAGGGGAGAACATCAATCTAATGGCAAAAAATAAAGTTAAAAATATGGGCGATGAGTGGTTAATGACTATCATCGAAAATTTACAAGAACAAATCGCTGTACAAAAAAATCTCGATCCGACAACACTAGATATGTCAGAAGATAATGTAATTTCAGGCAAAATTTTACGTGCAAAATACTCTTTTTTATATGATGAAGCACGTTTGCGGCATACAAGATTTAGTGGTTTCACCAATGCAATTTCTGAATAAAAGTCCTTATCTTGAGGGCTTTTTATTTTACTAAAAAATTAAAAGTACGTTGGGGTGTTCATATAAAAAGAACTCTTGTAAAATAGAGACATGGAGAGATTTATGAAAAGTTATTTTATTAGTTTTGAAGGGCCGGATGGTTCAGGAAAAAGTACAGTTTTAAAGCAAGTGGTAGAGCAAATAAGTCCTAGACTTAAAACACAATATCTAGTGACTCGTGAACCTGGAGGTTCAAAAATTGCCGAAAAAATTCGCCAATTGATTTTAGATCCAGTTAATGAAGAAATGTCTGCCAAAACTGAAGCCTTGTTGTATGCAGCTGCGCGCAGTCAACATATGTTTGAAACAGTAATTCCGGCGCTTAAAGCAGGAAAAGTGGTTTTCTCTGACCGCTTTGTTGACAGCTCTTTAGCTTATCAAGGCGCAGGTAGAAATTTAGGTATTGCAGCTGTCAAACAAATTAACGATTTTGCTACCAGTAAAATCGAACCAGATTTAACTATTTTTTTAGACATTAAGCCTCAAATTGGGCTAGCCAGAATTGCTCAGGAGCGGGCAGGTCAGGAAGATCGGTTAGAGCAAGAACAATTACTCTTTCACCAAAAGGTTTATGAAGGCTATCACGAAGTAAACACTGCTTATCCTGATAGGATCAAAATAGTTGATGCAAATAAAGCCCTAAATTTAGTTGTAGCAGATTGTGTTAAAATTATTGCAAACCATTTACCAGCAGATTTGTTAAAGGACTGATTAAAATGAAGTTAATAGTAGCAATTGTGCAAAAAGAAGACGCTAACAGGTTACAACATACATTTGTTAAAGAAAGCATTCGTGCGACCAAGCTTGCTACAACAGGCGGCTTTCTCAGTGAAGGTAATACCACTTTTCTAATCGGTATAGACGATAAGCATGTTAAGCAGGTTTTGCGCATTATCAAGGAAGAATCTAAGGCCCGTGAAGAATATATGAATCCTAATATGACAATGACGGGTTTTGAAATGAACAGTCAACCAATCAAAATTACTGTTGGCGGAGCCACTTGTTTTGTTTTGCCAGTAGAAGAGTTTAAACAATTCTAATGATTGTTAACATTGCTGAAAAGGGTGCGAAGCAGGCTGAATTTTTGCGTCAAGCGTTTGAACAAAACAAATTGGCGCATAGTTATTTATTTGTTGATGCAAATGAAGTTCAAGCTTTAAACACAGCATACTGGCTGGCTTGCCTTTTTAATTGTACTGGTAAAAATAAACCGGATGGATCATGTCAAAATTGCCGGCAGATTATTTCGGGTAACCATCCTGATGTTTTACTGGTTGAGCCGGAAGGCAAACAAAGCTTGGGGATTGATCAAGTTCGTCTATTAAATGAAGAACTAGCTAAGAGTCCTGTGCAAAGTAGTGTGCGGTTCTTTTTCATAAATGAAACTCAAAAATTAACTTTGTCTGCGGCTAATGCTTTGCTTAATTTATTAGAAGAACCAGTTGCGCCTGTGGTTACAATTTTAATTACAAATAATACTGATCAAATTTTACCCACAATTCGTTCACGTACTCAAATCATAAATTTTACGACTAATGAAGCAATAAATAGTAAAACTGAAGAACTTTTAGCAAATGGTTTTAGTCCCAACGATGTTAATGATTTAGGGGATACTAGCAAGTTAGAGCAGAAAACCAAGTATTTTTATCAGGAAATGCTTGAAAGTAGCTCTTTAGCACTAGTAAGCGCGCATCAATTGGCAGAAATGGCTAAAAGTAAAAATGAACAAAAATATATTTTTTTCTTACTGAAAAAATGGGCGCAAACAGAATTAATGAATGGCAAACAACAAGATGGAGCAAGAATGTTAAGGGATTTACTTGAGCTTGATAAGATGCAATATAGTAATGTTAGCTTGCGCAATTTACTTGATTATCTTGCCTTGCAATGGAAACGGTAGGTGTAAATAGTGGATTCTTATTCAAAATTGGAGCAGCTTCACGATTCAATGGTCAATATGACCAAAACAATCGAAAGTTTAGAGAATAGTTTTTTAGAAACTTTAAAAGAAAATACAGAATTAAAAGTAGAGAATCAGTTGCTGCGCGAAAAAATGGACAAAATGAATAATGCCCACAATAATACCGTTAAAACTCAAAGTGGTCTTGAATCTCTACGCCAAATTTATAGTTCAGGTTACCATATTTGTAACATGTATTACGGCTCTCACAGGGATCCGAATACTGATTGCATGTTTTGCCTTGATATCTTGGATAATTTTGGCGAAAAAAAGAAAAAACATTAAAGGATTGATTGAATGCAGAGGCAAAGCAGTTATGCTCAAGAAGCTGGTAAGCTTTATTTGGTGCCAACACCAATAGGCAATCTTGATGATATTACAATTAGAGCAAAAAGAATTTTACAAGAAGCCGACTATATTGCAGCCGAAGACACCAGAACTAGCGGAATACTCCTTGAAAAGATTGGCGTACACAATCGGATGTTGTCTTTTCATAAGTATAATTCAAAAGAACGGGCTCCAGAACTAGTCTCTTTGATGCAAAAAGGTGCGGTAATTGCTGAAATTAGTGATGCTGGGATGCCGGTTATTTCGGATCCGGGATATATTCTGGTGCAGGAATGTATTAAAAATAATATCCCGGTGGTTCCACTTCCAGGCCCTTCTGCATTTGCTACGGCTTTAATTGCTTCTGGTTTTGACGCCCAGCCATTTACTTATTATGGTTTTTTACCTCGTAAAAAAGGTGAGCAACAGCCTTTTTTTGAGCAAATGAACAAAGCACATGCTACCTCAATTTTTTATGAAGCTCCCCACAGGTTAGTTAAAACTTTGGCTAATATGGCTACTATCTTTGATTCAGATCGTAAAATAGTAGCAGCACGAGAATTAACTAAAATTCACGAAGAATTTATCAGGGGCACAATTAGTGAAGTTACTGCTTACTTTAAAGAGCAAGCACCACGAGGCGAATTTGTAATTTTGGTTTCGCCTAACACCCAGCAATCGGAACAATTATCTTGGGCTGAATTGATAGATTTGGTAAATGAATTAGTAGCAAACGGTGAAAGCAAGAAGACAGCCATCAAAGAGGTTGCACAAAATAATCATATATCTAAGAATGAATTATATGATCGTTATCATCAAAAGTAGGTGCATATTATGAAATATAGTGAAAAACATTTGGTTAACTTTTATGAATGTGATGAAAACAAAAATTTAAAGTTGCCGGCAATGATTGATCTTATGATGAGTGTTTCGGAACACCAGTTGGACTCAGGTAATGGAAGTACTAACGCTCTGACCAAAAGGGGTTTAGGTTGGGTAGTAACCCAATATCATGTTGATATAACACGTATGCCCAAGCCGAATGAAATGATTGAATTGACCACTGAACCGGTTGGCTATAACCGTTTCTTAGAATACCGTAATTATGTTTTTACGGATCAGAACGGGAATGAATTGATTAGTGTCAAAAGTGAGTGGGTTTTATTTGACTTAAAAACGCGTAAGCTTGTTTCAACTGACAAGGAAATGATGGTTGAGCTTGGTATTCCGCTATTAAAAAAGCTGCCTCGTTTTCCAAGACTGCGAGTTCAGGAAAATTACGAGAAAAAGCGGCAGTATCGGGTAAGATATGATGACTTGGACACTAATCATCATATGACTAACGGCCATTATTTTAATTGGTTTCTTGACACACTTGATCGGGACTTTTTAAAAGAGCATATTATCCAAACTATTGATGTCAAGTTTAATTTAGAAGTGCGCTATGCTCAAACTCCGTATGCTTGTGTGAGCATAGTTGATGACGGAGACAGTGTCAAAACATTTCATACAATTGCTGATGACGATAAAAAAGATAAAGCTGTTTGTGAACTAATCTGGCGCAAGTTATAATATAATTAATTTTTGTGTTGATACACAATTTTAATTAAAGAAAGAAAGTGCTGCAAATGACTATTAAAGAAATGCTTAAGGTTGAATTGCGCGATCTAGTACTTTTGGGTATTATTGTCGCAATGAAAATTATTCTTAGTCGTTTTACAGTTGGTACGAATATTGTGCACGTTAGTCTGGGCTTCATAGGCAGTGCGATGCTGGGTTACCTCTTTGGTCCAGTCTGGGGTAGTGTAGGCGGTGGAATAGGTGATTTAGTTTCATCTGCTCTATTTGGCAACCAGGGTGGGTTCTTTCTCGGCTTTACATTAAGTGCAATGGTCGGACCATTTATCTACGGCTTGGTGTTTTATCAAAAACCAGTCAAAATTTGGCGGATAATTCTTGCAACTCTGTTAGTAACTGTTGTTGTTAATATTGGGTTAAATACTTTATGGGTTCACCTTTTATACGGGATGGACTTTCGCGTTGCCCTTATTCAACGGGTACCAAAAGAGGCAATTACTCCGTGGTTAGAGATGATTATTAGTTACTTTGTTTTGAACGCTATTTCGCGTGTTAAAATCAAAAGGTAATTTTGAAAAGAGTAAAAATTTTAGAATGAAAATTTTAAGTATGTCGACTGCGACAAACAATCTTAGTGTGGCTTTGAATGACAACAATAAAATTGTTGCGGAAAAAAATGAGTACGATGCCCGTAATCACAGTGCGCACTTAGACCCGTTAATTGCTGAAATTCTAAAAGAAAATAAATTAACTTTGTCCGAAGTTGATCGTTTTGCTGTGGCTATTGGCCCGGGTTCATACACCGGTTTACGTATTGGGGTTACCACTGCTAAAATGTTTGCCAGTATACTTCATAAAGATGTGGTTGGAGTTTCTACATTACAAGCTTTGGCAGCAAGTTGTGAGGAGAGCGGGGCTTTAATTGTCGCTGGCATTGACGCCCGCAATGATAACTATTTTGCCGGTGCTTATGTCAATAGTATGACAGGTAGTTCACCACTTTGTGTAATTCCTGATGGTCACTATCACATTGATACTTTGCTGAGTGCGATCAAAGAATACTATGCAAAAAATAATTGCCCCAAAATTGTTTTTGTAGGTTCAGGTTTTGAAAAGCAAAAAGAAAATATAAAAAAGCTGAATGTAGAATTTAGTTTTGCGGAAGAAAAGCAAAATGCCGTTCATGCTGGCCTGATCGGTCGACTTGCTTGCAAAGCTGAGGCTGACGATCCTGATAAACTTTTGCCAAACTATTTGCGGCGTACACAAGCAGAAATTGATTGGCACAAAAAGACCGGGAAAGCTTACGAGCCTGATAACAATTATGTGGAAGAAGTTTAACTTTTTCAGGTCTTTTTTACTTTCAAGAGAACAAGAAAGAAAAATAAGATTTGCACCAACTAAAATTACCATCAATGATTCCGTTTTGGATATTAGAAAAGCTGAACCAAAAGATATTGCTGCATTAGTGGTTTTAGAAAAAAGCCTTTATCAAGGTCAAACGCCTTGGACAATGTCCATTTTTCAAACAGAATTAACTAAGGTTAATGCACTTTATATAGTAGTAGCGCACTCAAACATTTTGCTAGCAGTGATTGGTATCAGATTTAACAGAAGTGAAGCTCATATTACTATCTTGATGGTGGATTCAGCTTGGCAGAAACTTGGGTTGGGGACGTATTTAATGAATTTGGCAATTGATATTGCTAAAAATAAAAAATGTAAGGAGCTTAGTTTAGAGGTAAGAGCGGATAATTTGGCTGCTCAAAATTTATACCAAAAACTAGGCTTTGTAGTAACTTTTATTTGGCCTAATTACTATCAAGATTCCCATCAAAATGGGCTGAATATGGTGCTCAAATTGACAGACGATTAAAGAAAGGAAATAGAAGTGACAAATAAAAAAGACATCCGTATTTTAGCTTTTGAGAGTTCATGTGATGAAACTTCAACGTCTGTTGTAAAAAACGGCAGAGTAGTAGAGAGTATGATTGTTGCAACACAAATTAAAAGTCATCAACGTTTTGGCGGTGTTGTTCCTGAAGTTGCTAGTCGTCATCACATTGAAGTTATTACTCAAATTACCAATGAGGCTTTAAGCAAGGCAAACGCCACATGGCAAGATATAGATGCAATTGCTGTCACCTATGGTCCGGGTTTAATTGGGGCACTTTTAATCGGTGTCAGTGCCGCTAAAGCCGCTTCAATGGCTACAGGCATCCCTTTAATTGGCGTTGATCATATTATGGGTCATATTATGGCGGCGCAGTTAAAAGAAGAAATAGTTTATCCGGCACTTGCACTGCAAGTTTCTGGTGGTCATACTGAGATCGTTTTGCTTAAAGATCCGACACATTTTGAAATCGTTGGTGATACTAGAGATGATGCGGCAGGAGAAGCTTATGATAAGATTGGACGAGTTTTAGGGGTTAATTATCCAGCTGGTAAAACAATAGATGAATGGGCTCATCAGGGGCAGGATACCTTTGATTTTCCCCGTGCAATGATTAAAGAAGAAGATTATGATTTTTCTTTTTCTGGTTTAAAGAGTGCGTTCATTAATACTTGTCATCACGCTGAACAAATTAACCAAAAACTAAATAAATACGACTTAGCAGCCAGTTTTCAAGCCGCAGTAATTGATGTTTTAGCAACTAAAACGATTAGGGCTATTAAGCAGTATCAGCCCCAAACCTTTATTATGGGTGGTGGTGTAGCCGCTAATCATGGTTTACGGGACAGAATGAACAGTGAAATAGCAAGTTTACCGCAAAATCTGCAACCTAAAGTCATTTTGCCTGATTTAAAGCTTTGCGGTGATAATGCCGCGATGATTGGTGCAGCGGCATACAATTTATATCAGGAAGGAAAATTTGCTGACCTTACTTTGGATGCTGATCCATCTTTAGAATTACCTTACGCATCCGAAATGTTGAAATAAAGTAAATAATAAAAAGTGAAGTTAACCCCTAGAATTGGACGTTAACATTAATTCATGTTTGCTAAGGCCGTATTCCGATATTCAATCGGGGTGCGGCCTTTTAGCGTGTGCCTGATTCTAGCTTGATTGTAGTATTTGATCCATTTTTCCATGGCCTCCTGCAGCGCCTTCTTAGTAGGATAGGTATAGGTGTAGTAGTCTAGCTCAACCTTCATGATGTGAAAGAGACTCTCGCAGGCCGCATTGTCGTGGCAGGTCGCCCGTCGCGACATACTTTGAAAAACGTGGTGCTGCTTTAGGGTCTGACAATATGCTTTGGACTGGTATTGAATGCCCTGATCGCTGTGAATCGTCATGCGGTAAGGCAGTTTGGGCCGGATCGCCAAAACCTGCTTGAGTCCATCTAGAACATATTTGGTCTGCGGCCACTGACTGATGGTGTAACTGATGATTTCACCGCTGTAAAGATCTTTAAAGGGCGAGAAATATAACCGTTCGCTCATGCTCTTATTGCCATAGCGAAACTCGCTGATATTGGTGACTACCTTTTGGTAGGGCCGATCGATCTTAAACTTCTGGTGGAAGCGGTTCTTCGCCTTCTTGCCTTGCGGACCTTTTGATGAATCATACTTGCCTGCACGCAAGTTGTATTTGCGGGCCAGCAGCTTGTGCTCCTTCATCAGGCGATAAATGCGTTTATGGTTCACCTGCAAGCCGTACTTGATTTTTAGCGTGTCAGTCATGGGCAGGTAGCCGATGGGATTATGCCTTTTAACCACTTTAATCAGCGACAGTAAAGCCAGATCGCTGTATTTTTTCCGCCTGCTGCGCGGGTGATACTCGTAGGTGCTCTTGGCTAAAAAGCTATAGTGCAATAGTTCTTGCAGTTGATAGTTGTGCTCATGCCTTAGCTCTTGGATGATGGTCCGTTCTTCTTGCGTTGAGCGTCTTTGCGCCGAGCTAAGGCTTCGACTTTTTTTAGGTAGTCGTTCTCAATGTGGAGCTGACGGTTTTCTAAGCGCAGCCGCTCTAATTCAGATAACTCGCTGCTGGTATACTTAACTGGTTTTTTAGGCAATTTGTTCATTGGTGGTCGGCCTCGTTTGGTAAAGAGCGCATCAAGCCCGCCTTCATCAAAACGTTTTTGCCAAGTACAAATTAAGCTGGGTGTGGCAATTTTGAAGTGAATGGCGGTATTTTGATAGGTCTCGTCATGTTCTTTTCTCCAGTTTAAGACTTGGAGCTTGAATTGACCACGATAATTTTGCGAGGTGTGCCGAATTTCTAGGCCCTTAACACCAAAGTGCTGGTATTGCGCAGCCCAGGTATCAATTAGTTGATGTGATCCGGTGCCAATCATTTGCGCCACAGAACAGCTGCTGTAGCCTTCTTTGAGCAAGTTAAGCGCCTGTAATTTTTGTTTGACGGTAAATTTAACCATAGTAAAACCCTTCAGATGGATTTTGGTCCAATCTAGAGGGTTAACTTCGCCTTGAACATCTTATGGGTTTATTTTATTTAGTAAAAGTGACTTATAAGTAATTCAACTAACTATTCGGAATATTGTAAATGTATTAAGCAGGGACTAAACCAATTTTTAATTTCAATCCCAAACCAAGTGCGTATCTATTCAGTGTTACTAAGGTAGGGACAGAATCCAACATTTCTAGTTTGGCTAGCTGAGGTTGCTTTATATTTATCCTTTCAGAAAATTCTTTTTGTGAAATGTGATGTTTAATCCTTTCGGCATAAAGCTCAGCCATAGTATCAATAATTACTTTTTCATCTTCTGGAATTGATGAAAAACTATCTTCAATATCATTAAGTTTCATTTTGATTACGGCCTTTCTAACCAATCATCTAAAAGTCTAATTTGTTTCTTAGTGTAATAATTTAGTAAAATAAATTATATTATTTTTTGTTTCTTTTTTCGAAATTGATATAGCTTTGATAATGTTCTTCAGTTATGGTGCCTTCTTGAACGGCTGCTTTGACAGCGCATTTTGGCTCTGACAGGTGGCTGCAATTTCTAAATTTACAATTCTTTGCTAAGGCTTCAATATCATTGAAGACTGCTGGATTGCTTTTTTGCGCTGTACTGTTAATAGCCTTAAATCCGGGAGTATCGATGTAATAAATATCTAAATCAGGCAGTGCATTAAGGGTGATACTTGTTGTAGTATGCCTGCCTTTTTGATCGCCGCTGCGCACGTTACTAACCTTGTTCACATCTTTACCTGCTAAATTATTTAATAAAGTTGATTTACCTACACCAGAAGCTCCCACTACTGCAATAGTATGCCCTTTAATTAGCATTTTTTTAATTTGCTGTATAGTTTCCGGCAGATATGCAGAAACCGTTCTAACTTTTAAAGTAGGATAAGCTTGACCAATTTTGTTTTTTATCTCCTTATATTCAGTTATATGATCAGCTTTTGATAATAAAATTATTGGATCGCGATCAGATATACGAAATGTTTCTAAATAGCGCTCTAGTTTTTCTATTGTAAAACGCTGATCAACAGCAATCATTACCCAAATTTCGTCAACATTGGATGCAAGGAGTTGCTTTTGGCTTTTAACGTGCCAGCTTTTTTCAGCACTGCTGGTTACCTTAGAGAGTATATTATCTCGAGGGTAAACTTTAGTGATTTTACCTTCAATTGGCGAATAACTAACGTAATCTCCGACTATTATTTTGTCTATTCCTAATTTTGTCAAATTTGTATGAGCCAAATTAACAGTTAACAAATCGCCATGCTGGTTTGCTAAAATGACTTTCTTGCTAAAATTGTTGATTACCCGATAAATTTTGTTGTCTGATAAATTGTTTTTTAAAATGAATGTTTTTATTCCAAAATCAACATTTCTATTTTTCAAATTGCTACCTCTAATTATTTAAAACTTTTAATTTTTAATATTACCTGCAAAAATTGTCTATTAACTTACTCAGCATTGTTAAGTTCGTTAATGCTAATGATTTGATCAGCGAGGCGGGCCGTTTCATCCTGTAAATGATGCGTGACCATGATCACGGTCTTGTTTTGCTGGCTCAGAATCAGCATTTCTAAGGCATTGCTGGTTTCCTTGTCTAGTGATGAAGTCGCCTCGTCCAGTAAATAAATCGGCGTGTCGCGGAGTAGTTGGCGCGCGAAAGCAATCTTTTGCTTCTGGCCGCCAGAAAGAGACGTGCCCCTGGCGTCTAGGACAGTATCCAGTCCCGCCGGCAGCTTTTTGATCATGCTGGCCAATCCGCAGGCGCGGATTATGCTATTAAGCTTTTCGGTGCTCACTTCCTGCCCCAATGTTAGGTTCCACTTTACACTCGCGTTAAAAATATAAGGATCTTGCTCAACGTAGCCGATCTTTTGGTGCAGTTGCCGGTCAGATAATGCGCAATAATTTTGTCTGTCCAAGAATAATTCACCGTGATAATCAGTAAGCAGCCCGCTAATCAGCTTTAACAGCGTGCTTTTCCCACTGGCCGAGTCGCCAAGCAGGACATATTTTTGATGCGCGTTAAAGGTAAAAGTTATATTAGTAAGAACAGCTCTGTCTTTTTCCGGATAAGCATAGGACAGATTCTTCAGCTTGATGCTGGGGGAGTCGGCGGCAGTAATTGCATTATCTTCCTTTTGGCTGCTTTGCCTGATACTTTGCAGCTTATTCATTATCGGTTTGAGCGACTTGAACTCCTGCCAATTAAAGCTGATCCCGCCCAGTTCGGCAAAAATTATCCCGGCAAAGTATTGCGCGCCGCTAATTGTCCCGATAGGTGTCAGGTGCAGCAGGATCAGCAGCCCGCTTTGTGCCAGAATGAGCACCTGGCTCAGGGCCGAACCCAAGTCGGTCAGCCACTGCGATTTGCCTGCTGCCTTGGTGTAAGCCGCGGCGTGTTTCTTAACGTCACTGGATGCGTGGTCGATTTTAGTAATTATTCTGTGCGGCAAATTGACCAAAAACAGGGTATTAAAACCGTCAAGGATATCGGTGACGGTGTTAACGAGCCGTTCGTTTGCGCGGGTTAGCGCCAGCGACCTGCTGGCCATTGATTTTGCAAAAAAACGCGGCAGAAGCAGCACAATGACTGCCAAAAGCAGGGTCACAATAAGCAGGCTGTAATGAAAGTAGGCCAGCGTTATGGATCCCATGATAATCTCACTGACTTGCTGGATAATCATGAGCAGATCACCGATGCCGTATTCGTTGATGGTCTGAATATCGTTAGTTAGCCATGATGTGTAGGTCGCCGTAGTTTGACGATGAAATGAACTGTAGCTTGAATTAGCCAGGCTGCGGGCGACATCGTTCCTAATGAGCGTGTCGATATCCTGCCTAAGGTAAGTCGAAGCCAGTTGGCAGAAGTAGCCTACGAGCGCGAAAAAGATGTTAGCGCCGCCCATGACTATTATCCAGGTGAAAAACTGCCTGCCATTTAGGCGCGCAACAGCACTAAGGGCATTAGCGCTGGCAATGCCGCTTAAAGTTAGAAGCCCGGCCTTGGCAATCGTTAGAAAGATAACCAGGCAAAAGGGTAATTTTGCTTTCTTGAAATAATGGAATAGTCCCATAAATACCACCTTAAAAATATAATAATTTTAATATTAATTAAATTTATTATATACAATTTGTTTCTAATGTACTAATATTAATTTAATTAAATTTAAAGGAGGATGTAAAAATGTCAGAAACTCAATTATTAGAACAGTTGGATAGTATTAAACGTGATGATGTAAAGTTAGATAAAGTCTCCTTAGTAATTCGTTTTGAAGGAAATGGTAACCTTTTATCGAAAAAGGATGATGATTTTTATGATGCTCATACTGGCGGAATGTCAGGTGGTGGTTCTTCGATACAGCACTGTACTCCGCCATGGTAGGTATATAGCAGGGTGTAAAAATCAATAATAATTTTATATTATTCACATTTATGAAGTGAAAATATCAATTCTAATGTTAGAATGGTGATACTTTATAAACGAACTGACAACAATTAATTTGAATCTCGAAATAATAGAAAGCTAATTCGGGGGTTAGATCAAATTAAAAGTTGTCAGTTTTTTGTTAAAGGTGATTATTATGTATATAAAGAAAAACAATGGTTTTATAGTAAGAGCTGCAAACTTTTCGAAAAGTAAACGAGCATTGGTGTTACTTAATGAATTTTCAGAGGCGAAAGAATATGAGTATAAGGCTTTATTAAAGAAAGTAAGCATGCTACCTGATATAAAAGAAGCGATAATGGTAGCATCTACTTCTCTTTTTAAAGCAATTTCTAATGTTGATAGTTTAAATGATAAAAAGCTAAAATCAACTTTTTTCTCAACATATGAGTATTTAAAAAGAGCTGTTAATAGAGCGACACCATTTGGAATTTTTTCTTCCGTATATAAAAATGCTGATTATATTCAAAAAGCTAATAAAGAAAATTTTATTAGACATGTTAGATTAAGCCCGGAATGGTTACTTGCAGTCTATAGCGATGTAATTGATCAAATCTATTTGTTTCCTAAACAAAAGATATCACTCAGTGCGTCGGCCATTATAAAAGGAAATTATTTAATAAATTATATTATTGGAGAAAATCCTGTTTTTAAGGATCATGAAGAGATCAGATATCAAAAAAATGCTATTATACAAGCTATTATACGGATTTTTGATACTGATGACCATCCTTCAGTTATACAAATCATTTCTACATTATTATCTTCAGTTAAAAACATTAATATAAATAGCGCTATAAAGATTTTAAAACAATTAATGATAGAACGATTATTAATTGGTGAACTGTATCCATTAAGAGGTTTTGCCCTTTCTGAATTTGAGAGATATATACAAAATATAGAAAAATTGGGGAATCGCTTTTCTATAATAGATGATCTAAAGCAAGTATTATCTTTAGGTGAGGAATATGAAAAAAAGGGTGGAAGTGAAAGATATATAAATTTATTTTGTATTATGAGTGATCTACATGATACTAAGGAAAAAATCATAGTAGATTCCGAAGGAATTAACAGGGAAAATATAACTAATAATATAAGCGATTCAAATATAAAAGATATAAAAAATTTGGCAAATTTCTTATATCATAATGCGCAAACAATACCGGGCTATGATTCTATGATTTTAAATGGATTTAAAGAAAGATTGGCTGAAAGATACGATTATGACCATTTTGTTTCGCTTCTTCAAGTTTTTAGTGAAATGGGATCACCATATTATGACGTAAAATATAGCCAAAAATATCTAAATTATCAAAAAAGGTTGTCAGCTTGGATAGCAACTAATATAGCGTTAAATACAAAGAATAATGAAATACATCTAGAAAATTTTACTGATATTAATTTATCTACAAGTAAATCTTATCCAGAGTATACAGACCCATCTTTTGATTTAAATTTTTACTATTACAAGTACCAAAAACAGGATTTATTTATCTTAGGCCAAAATCCTTCATCTCTTTTAGCCAATGATTTTAATGGTCGTTTTAGTTACTTTTTGTATCCTAATATAAAAAATATAAAAGAAAAAAGCTATTTTTCATCTATCCAGTATATACCTAAAAATAATAAAGTTGCTAATATTTATTATAATAAATTACGCTATACAAATAATATTATTATTAATGGATATAATAATAAAGATATATCTGTATCAAAAATATATATTTCAGTGAATAAAAATAATAAGATAGAATTTGTTGATGATAAGGGCCAGTTTCTTGCTTTTGATCAACAGAATATGGCAAATCCAAGTTTTGAAAATGATATAGTGCGTTTTATTATTACCGCAACATGCCCTAATTTGGAAGTAGAAGAATTTATTACTCAATTAAGAAGTTTTTCCGGATTGTACAGAAAAAGAATGGTTTATAACAGTATTGTTGTAGCACCAGCTTGTTGGAAAATTCCCAAAGCTATAGTAAAAGATAGTGTTAATAAAGTTCGATCTACGTTAAAAGAGCTTAATGTACCAAATTTAATTAATTTAGTACATTTGGATAGAATTTTACCTTTAGATTTAAGGTCAGATACAGATGTGCTTTTGTTAATCAAGTATCATAAAGATAAAAATAATATTGAAGAAAATTTGTACTTAGAAGAAAGACTTGATAAATATGCAAATTCTTTTTTCGAGGTAACTATACCTTTTCATTCTGACAATATGAATAATAATTTGACTAATAAAAAGAGTTGTCATGCAAATCATGAAGATGAATCAAAGCGATATCCTTCTAATTGGTTTTATGTGAAATTGTATTTACCAAAAGGGGAAGGAAACAATTTTATTACTTCAGAAGTATTCAATTTTATTAACAGTAATAAAATTAGATACTGGTTTTTTATTAGATACACAGATCCAAAATTTCATATACGCTTCAGATTTAAATATAGTGATAAAAGAATAATTAACCAGGCCTTAGAATGGATAGAAAGTTTAAGGAGTAAAGCAATTATAGATGATTACCAAATAGTCCCATATTATCGTGAATTAGAAAGATATGGTGGTGCTGAAATTTATGATAATATGGAAAAGCTGTTTATGTTAGATTCTATATGTATTGTTGAAATATTAAAGACTGTTAAGCTAAAAAAATTAAATAATCTTCAAAAAGATACTATTGTTTTATGGCAATTAAAAGAAGTTTTAAAATCAGTATTAATTAATCCAGATATCAAATTAAAAGTTCTGAGAACAAAAAGCCTAAAAGATAAGGAATTAAAGAAAAAGTTTAAAGCTTTAGAAAATTTTATAGCGCAAATTGATTATCATGAAATTAGTGAGATTAGTGGAATAACGAAACAAATGATACAGCAAATAAATAATATTTTAACTAAACGAATATTGGATAGTAATGTATCTAATACTACTGTGGAAGATTGGCTGGATAGTATAATTCATATGCATTTTAATAGATTAAATGGTGCGGCTAGATTTGAAGATGAGATGAGAGCACAAGAGTTTAGGCTATTACGCCAATATTATTGGCTTCAGGAGAATGATAATGAAGGAAACAAATGAGCTTCTCGGTATTTATTTATCTGAAGTAGGCAAAAAAAATGATTATCTAAGAGAACATTACACAATATTAGATGGCTTTCCTGGAGTTATGCTAGCTTTAGCACAATTTTATATCTTAGAAAACAATAATGAAATAAAAAATAAAATTGAACTTTTGGCATGCAATTATCTAAATGACTTAAACAATTACGAGATACATATTTCTTCCTCGACGTCTGGATTATTGACAGGACCATTAGGAATATCTGCTGTAATAGATATTTGGGCACAAATTGGTGAGGAAAAAATCTTTTGGAATGAGTTGAATAAGAGGTTTTATAAATCTATTGAATTTCTACTTGATTTTTGGTCAACAACGAATATAAATGATCTTCAAAGTAAGTTTAAAGGGGATTGGATATTTGGTTTTCCTGGAGTTTTAACTTATATTTGTAACTGTAAGATTGCGCATCAAAATGAAATGAAATATTGGCGGTTTAAAAAAGCAGTGCAAAATATATGTAAAAATGACTTATTCAAGTTTAAAGTCTATGATAATTTTAGCTTAAAAAATTTAGGAATGGCACATGGTACAAGTGGCATTATTCTTTCAATTCTAGAGTATGAACTAAGTTTTTTAAACAATATCGATATTACAAATAATACATATTTGTGGTACAAAGATGTATCTAAATCAATAATTAATTGTATTGATCGATATACAAATGATAGTTACGACTTCTATGATTTTCTACCAAATAGTGGAAATAGACTTCAAACCTCTTGGTGTAATGGACTTTGTGGTCTGTTACCCTTAGCCAGTATAATGGAAGATAAAAAAATATTATATAAAATAGCAGAGTTCTTAAATAAAATTACTCCATCTTCAATTAATTCTATTGATGAAGGCATTTATTGTATATGTCATGGTTTTGGAAGTATAGAATATGCTAAATATTATTTAAATAATTCACATTTAGATATGTCCTTATTTAAATTCAAAAATTATTGTATATTACCTGATATTAATAAAACAAAAGAAAATGATATAGGTTTTTTATCTGGTTTGGGTGGTTTTCTAGCACTAAATGCAAGTATCATAAAGAAACAAAGGTGTTGTTTTGATTGGATGCTTGGTATGAATGATTTTTTTTAATTCGTTTATACAAATACATAACGTATTATTGACTTTCTATCATAATAAATTTTATGAATGACTAGAACAATTACCGTTTAGAGAGCGCGCAAAACTATTACAAAAAATTATAGATATACAAGAATAAGGTCTGTCAGTTGTGCAACGAATGGAGTACAACTAAAAAGTTAGACATTTTATCATTACGCAATACTCAATGCACGGTTCCGATATTTAATCGGAGTCGTGTATTTTAGTTTGTTTGATCTTCTAATATGGTTGAATCAGTAAACGTATTCAGCGAGAATTGCTTTCATTTGTGCCAACGAAGCAATTTTGACCTGGTTGAGCTTCTCTCGGCGCATTATCGTGGCAGTTGCCCTTACGCGACATGCTTTGCTTAATCTTCATCTGTCTTAGTTTGGTCTGATAGCCGCTGTGGCGGTATTGAAAACCCTGATCTGAATGCAAAATAGGCTGGGCTGTTTTAGGCAGCTTGTGCTTAAGCTCTGCCAGCATATCATAAACCAGCTTCATGTTAGGCGAATAGCTGACTTGACAAGCCAGTATTTCCAGTGAGGCCTCATCAATGACCGGTGAAATATAAACCTTTTTGCCTGTGGTCAGCTTGTATTCGGTAATATCCGTGTGTAAGACGTGGTAGGGTCTGGTTTCATTAAACCGCTGCTTTAAAATGTTTTCCTTGATTACGCCTGCAGGGCCCGCATAAGAACTGTAGCGTGCAGTGCGCCTACTGTAGACTCTGGTCTTTAGTCCCAGCTGCCGCATCAGCTTGCGCACGGTATTGGGCGCATAGCTAAAGCCTTGATCTAAGAGTGCACCATGCATACGTCGATAACCGTAAGTCTCATCACTTTCTTGGTAGAAGATAGACTTGATTACGCCTTTAACAGCAGCGTATTTATCTAATCGGTTCAATCGGTGACTGCGGTTGTCGTAATAAGTTTTGCGGTTAAGGTGCAGCTTGGCAAGCAAAAGCTTTAACGGCACCTCAGGTCGCTCAGCCCGAATCTCCACGACTATTCTGGTTTTTTGCCGGTTGGTGAGCGTGGATATCGGGCAGCCACTTTTTTTAGGATTAAGTTATCCAATTCTAAGTCGGCTTTTTGTGCCTCTAGCTCAGCAACCTGACGACGCAATTGTTCTACTTCGGTTAGCTTCTTAGTGGGTTTAAGCTTCTTCTGACGCTTCTTTTTAGTCATGGTTGGTGGTCTCCCCTTGGATTTTGGGAGCAGCCCAGAGTAGCCTGCAGCCTGATAAGCCGCCAGCCATTGTCTTACTACTGACCGCGAAAGATTAAAAACTGCAGCTACCTGGAGTACTCCCATGTGATGTTCATGATAGAAGCGTACCACATTTAGCTTGAATTCAGGCAAATAAGTTTGTCGGGTGTGAGTAACCTTTAAAGCGGCTAAGCCATGTTTACGGGCACGTTCTGCCCAGGCCCTAATCTCGGTATGATCAATGCCGTATTCGCGTTCTAGTTTAGCTAAAGAGGTTTGGTGGGATAAGTATTTACTGCAAATTTCCATTTTCAAAGTAGTTGAATATTTAGTCATGAAAAAAGTGCTCCTAATAGTCAGATTAATGTCTAACTATTATGGAGCACTTCACCAATCTAGAGGGTTAACTTCAAAGACACATCATTTGGATGTGCCTTTTTTATTATCTCTTAAAAATCTTTGTAAAAAGCGATCAAGTTGTATTTGTCACACGGATTAAAATTACAACTCTCATAAAACCTGCGCGTTTTAACGGTATTTTCTGTCAGCAAAACTTTCTGTCTGACAGAATTATATTTCTTTAGCACTCTGTTTATTAATTTCGTACCAATTCCTCGTCTTTGATAAGCAGGATTAACCAGTAAATCTTGGATATAAATGATGGTCAAACCATCACCAACTACTCTGATTAATCCAACTAACTGGTTTTGATCATAAGCGCCAATAGCAAAAAGCGAATTTGCAACTGCCTTTTGCAGTTGCCGAGGATTTTGTGTATAGGAACTCCAACCAACGCTTGTGTATAAATTTATAAGTTGTTCCATAGCGATATTTTTGTCAGCTATATATTTCATTTTTATTCCTCCTTAATTAATTAATAATTAAAGAGCGAAACGTAATTTTTCCATATGCACCTCCCAATTTATTTTTGATAGAGCCAGTAAAATTATTAACTTTAAACTCCTGAGTTTTTGAAAACAACAGTAAATTTATCAAGTTTTGCAAACAAAAAATTAATTAATAGTTAGCAAAGTAATTTACTGTAGGTTGAAATATAGAAATAGTAAACAAGAAGGCTGATTTATTCCTATTTTTGTTGCGTTTCCTAAATATGAATTATTTTAGTCAAAGCTATCCAGTTCAGTCAGTGCCTTTTCCCAAGCATCATTTGCCTCAGCGAGCTGTTTTTGCGCTTCAGTAAGCTGCTCCTGCAAAGGGCCTAATTTGTCGAAGTTGGTAGCAATTTCAGGATCAGCCATTTGATTTTGAATATCTTTTTGCTCTTTTTCTAATTCCTCAATCTTGTTTTCGGAACTCTCAACCGCTCTTTGTAATTTACGTTTTTGTGAATCACGGAGCTTTTGTTCTTGATAGGACAATTTGTTTTTATTTTTTTCGGGTTCAATGACAGTTGTGTCTTCATTAGCAGACGTAGTTGCAGAAACAACTGTTTGCTTAGTTTTCTCGTTTAAATAATAATTATAATCACCCTCATAAACTTGTGCATTGCCGTTTTTAATTTCTACAATTTTATTAGCTAATTGATTGATAAAATAACGATCATGGGAAACAAATAACAAAGTTCCGTCAAAATCTTGCAATGCTTTTTCCAAAACTTCCTTGGCTTCAAGATCCAAATGGTTCGTAGGTTCATCCATTAGGAGAAAGTTGTTGTGTTCAAGTGATAATACAGTTAACGTTAATCTCGCTTTTTGACCACCAGATAATTGTCCGACAGTTTTATCAATATCTTTTGCGGTAAATAAGAAGCTGGCTAAAATTGAACGAACATCACGTTCAGGCATCGTTTTATGTCTGTCCCAAACGGTATCAATCACAGTTTTAGTAGGATCAAGGAGTTGCAATTCTTGGTCATAGTAGCCAACGTCTAGTGCAGCTCCGTATTTAATTGCACCATTCTGAGGCTTTAACTTTTTCATAATGGTTTTGAGCAAAGTTGATTTACCGATACCATTTTGACCGATCACTGCCACGCGGTCGCCTTTATTTATTTGTAAGGAAATATCGTGTACCATTGTTTTTCCCGGATACCCAATGGTTAGATTGCGTAAAATTAACACTTCTTTGCCCGAAAGTCGCTCACTTGTGAAATTAATACGAACTTTATTTTTGTGCTTCGGGGGAGTGATCCTATCCATTTTTTCTAATTGTTTACGGCGGCTTTGAGCTCTTTTGGTGGTTTTAGCTCTGACGATATTTTTTTGTATAAATTCCTCGTCTTTTTTGATTTTTTCTTGTTGCTTTTCGTAAGCTTCTTCTTGTTGCCGGTTGCGCAGTTGGCGTTCTGCTACATATGCGGAATAATTGCCTTTAAAGACAGTTAATTTGCCAAACTGCAATTCAAAAATTTGAGTTGCTAAATTATCCAAAAAATATTGGTCGTGGGAAACCACCAAGATAGCTCCAGTATAGCTTTTTAGGTAGTTTTCGAGCCAATCTAATGTGTCTAAATCAAGGTAATTGGTCGGTTCGTCCAATAACAATAACGGTGGTTTACGCAAAAGCAGCTTCACAAATGCCAGTCTGGTTTTTTCTCCTCCAGAAAGGCTGCCAATCTTTTTTGACCAAGTTGCTTCTGGGAAGTTGAACCCGTTTAAAATACTTTTAATATCCGCTTGATAGGTATATCCGCCTTGTTGTTCAAAGTCGAATTGCAACTGGTCGTATTGTTTTAACAATTCTGCATTTTGGGGACTTGCAGCCATTTTCTTTTGTAAATCTGCTATTTTTTGGCTCATATTAATTAAAGGGGCAAATACACTGAGCATTTCTTCCCAAATAGTTTTACTTTCGCCTAAAGCATTTTCCTGAGCAATATAACCCACAGCGATATTTTTATTGATAGTGAATTCACCATGCGTGGCTTCTTCTTCACCGGTCATAATCTTAAGTAATGTTGTCTTACCAACACCATTAGGTCCAATAAGACCTATTCTTGCATTCGCGTCAATTGAAAAATTGACATTTTTAAATAACGTATTGGCACCAAATTGTTTTTCTAAATCGTGCCCTTGTGCAATTATCATAATTTTTCACCTAGAAACCATTTTAGCATACTGACTAGATTTCTTGTGTGAGAGTTTTGAAGGTTAATATAAAAAGAATTACTGTTTGTGTTTAGCTGACACAAAGCTAAGAAAGAATTGTCATTATGTAAATTCTCTATTATTGAGAGCATTGCTGAAAATAACATGGTATAGATTTTTGCTCAAAATATGTTATTTGTAGCTAAAAAACGGTAGATTGTGAAAAAAACATTTGCAAATGGCATAAATTTATAGGTAGAATAATAGTAATTGCTGAATAATTCACAAAAACGAAATATATACTATACTTAATCAATTGGAGGCTTTTAAATGGAAAAGATCAAGATACCCACAGCAACGGCTAAAAGACTGCCTTTATACTACCGCTATTTAATTATTTTGAATGAAGCTGGTAAAGAAAAAGTGTCATCGACTGAATTGTCAGAAGCAGTTCAAGTTGACAGTGCTTCAATTAGACGTGACTTTTCCTACTTCGGTGCTTTGGGTAAGCGTGGTTATGGCTATGATGTTAAGAGCTTGCTTTCTTTTTTCAAGAAGATTTTAAATCAAGATACTTTGACTAATGTCGCTTTAGTTGGAGTTGGTAATTTGGGGCATGCCTTACTGAATTACAATTTCAAACGTACTAATAATATCCGTATCTCTTGCGCATTTGACATTGATCAAAGGATCACGGGAAAAATACTGAGTGGCGTTCCGGTTTATGAAATGGGAGAGTTAAAAAAACAACTTAGTGATCAACAAATCTCTATTGCTATCTTAACTGTACCTTCTGCCACTGCGCAAAAGACGGCTGATGACATGGTTGAAGCTGGTATTAGGGGGATTATGAATTTTACTCCTATTCGTTTATCTGCTCCCTCCGGCATTAGAATTCAAAACGTTGACTTAGCCACTGAATTGCAAACTCTTATTTATTTTCTTGATTCTGATAAAAACAATAAATAATAGTAATCATACCAAAAAGTTATTAAACAAACGAATTAGCACTTTAAACAAAAAAGTGCTAATTTTTTCTTGCATTTTTTGGGAAAAGGGGTTATTATCATAGATGTAAGTTAGCACTTGATGAGCAAGAGTGCTAACGGCACATTAAATTAACAAAAATTAATTGTAGGAGGGACAAACGTGTTACAACCAATTGGTGATCGCGTGATCGTAAAAGTTAAAGAAGAAGAAGAAAAAACTGTAGGCGGAATCGTCCTAGCTTCTAATGCTAAACAAAAGCCAACCGAAGGTGAAGTTGTTGCTGTCGGTGAAGGTAATTATGCTGAAAATGGCAGTAAAATACCTATGACTGTTAAGGAAGGCGACGTTGTTTTATACGATAAGTATTCCGGTACAGATGTTAAATACGATGGTGAAAAATATTTAGTCCTTCATGAAAAAGATATTTTAGCAATTGTTAAGTAATTAAGGAGCGCATAAAAATATGGCAAAAGATATTAAATTTTCAGAAAAAGCAAGACGTTCCCTATTAAAGGGCGTTGATAAATTAGCTGACACTGTTAAGGCAACTATTGGTCCTAAGGGTAGAAACGTTGTTTTAGAGCAATCATACGGCAACCCTGACATTACAAACGATGGTGTAACTATTGCCAAAGCAATTGAGTTAAAAGACCACTATGAGAACATGGGTGCTAAGTTAGTTGCTGAAGCAGCACAAAAAACTAATGATATTGCCGGTGACGGTACTACTACTGCTGTTGTTTTGACTCAAGCAATTATTCGCGAAGGCATGAAGAATGTTACCGCTGGTGCTAACCCTGTAGGTGTTCGTCGTGGTATTGAAAAAGCTACTAAGGCTGTAGTTAACGAATTACACAAGATTAGTCACACTGTTTCTTCAAAAGACCAAATTGCCCAAGTTGCTTCTGTATCTTCAGCTTCCAAAGAAGTTGGTGATTTAATCGCTGATGCAATGGAAAAGGTTGGTAATGATGGTGTTATTACTATTGAAGATTCACGTGGTATTGAAACTGAATTGTCAGTAGTTGAAGGTATGCAATTTGACCGTGGTTACCTGTCACAATACATGGTAACTGACAACGACAAGATGGAAGCTGATCTTGACAATCCATATATTTTAATTACTGATAAGAAGATTTCCAATATCCAAGACATTTTGCCATTGTTACAAGAAATTGTGCAACAAGGTAAATCATTACTGATTATTGCTGACGATGTTTCAGGCGAAGCTTTACCAACATTAGTTTTGAACAAGATTCGTGGTACATTTAACGTTGTTGCTGTTAAGGCTCCTGGCTTTGGTGACCGTCGTAAAGAACAACTGCAAGATATTGCCGCTTTAACTGGTGGTACAGTAATTACTGATGATTTAGGACTTGAATTAAAAGACACTAAGATTGATCAATTAGGTCAAGCTCGTCGCATTACTGTTACTAAGGATTCAACAACCATTGTTGATGGTTCTGGCTCTAATGAAGCTATTAAAGATCGTGAAGATTCTATCAGAAAGCAAATTGAAGAAACTACTTCAGACTTTGACAAGAAGAAACTGCAAGAACGTTTAGCTAAATTAACTGGTGGTGTAGCTGTTATCCATGTTGGTGCTGCTACTGAAACTGAATTAAAAGAACGCAGATACCGTATTGAAGATGCTTTGAACTCAACCCGTGCTGCTGTTGACGAAGGTTACGTTGCCGGTGGTGGTACTGCATTAGTAGATGTTAAAGATGCAGTTAAAGACCTTAAAGGTGATAATGCCGATGAACAAACTGGAATCAACATTGTTTTAGAGGCATTGACTGCTCCAGTTCGTCAAATCGCTGACAATGCCGGTGAAGACGGCTCAGTTATCTTGAACAAGCTTGAAGGTCAAGATAATGAAGTTGGTTATAACGCAGCTAATGGCAAATGGGAAAACATGGTTGAAGCCGGAATTATTGACCCAACCAAGGTAACTCGTACTGCTTTACAAAATGCTGCTTCAATTGCTGCTTTGCTTCTGACTACTGAAGCAGTTGTTGCCGAAATACCAGAAGATAAACCTGCTGCTGATCCTAATGCTGCAGGCGCTGGCAATCCAGGTGTAATGTAATCTAGTTTTTATTAGTTATTTAATAAATCCTACTAGCAACCCTGTGGGGCTTGCTAATAGGATTTTTATTTTTTAAAATTAGTTTTAAAAATTAAATTGTTAGTCAGGATTTTTCACTAGAAAGGAAAATTAGTGGAATATTTAAGTTTATTAGGTGTTGTAGTAATAGTGGTAGGCTTTGCTTTTGGCCTTGATACAATCGCTGTTGTCGTAATTTCCGCTTTAGTTACTGCATTAGTTTCAGGAATAGATTTTACTTCTTTTTTAACTATCTTAGGTAAAGGTTTTATGGATAACAGAATGGTTTCACTGTTCTTTTTAACATTACCTACAATTGGCATTTTAGAAAGACATGGTTTAAAGCAGGCAGCAGTTAACCTCATTCAAAAAATGAAGAAATTAACTCCTGGACGCATTTTTGATATTTACATGGCAATACGTGAAATTGCTGGTGCTTTTGGTATTTCGCTGCAGGGTCATGTGCAGTTCATAGCACCCTTGATAAATCCTATGGCGCAAGCTGCTGGAAAAGTTAACGGTGAACTAACACCGCTTGAAATGGATAAAATCAAGGGAAGGGCTGCTGCTACTGAGAATTTTGGTAATTTCTTTGCCCAAAATCTCTTTGTGGCCTCATCTAGTGTTTTACTTATTTCAAGTACGATGAAATCACTAGGACACCCAGTTAGTCCATCAGGAATAGTTTTATACACATTTCCAGTAGCAATTATCAGCTATATTCTATGTTTGTTTTACAATCACGCTTTTGACAAAAAGTTAATGAAACATAAAGAAAAATAGGAGAAAAGATGGATACTTTAATTAATAATATTTTATTAGCCTTCTATATTTTAATCGGCCTCTTCTTTTTAGCTGCTGCTATTGAATCTTGGCGTGATGAAACTAATCCTGTTCGTTGGGGTACAGGAGCATTCTGGTTCTTATTTGCCGTACTGTTTTGTGCCGGGCAATGGCTGCCAAATGCTGTCAACGGCGGTATCATTCTGGTGATTGCTTTATTGTCCTTGTTTAAACAAGTGCGTGTTGGTCATATAAAAAGTTTAGATGAAAAAGTGGCTACCAAAACTATTAAGCGTATTGGTAATTGGATTTTCTTACCCAGTATTTTATTAGCCGTATTGGCTTTAGTAATTGCTCAATTTACTAACTTAGGTGGGCAAGTGGGAATTGGCGTTGCTGCAATTGTTTCTTTAATTGTTGCCCAATTTCTAACCAAATCGAATGGCAAAGTTGTTTATGAAGATACACAAAGAATGGTTCGTTCGGTTGGATCTGCAGGAATTTTGCCGCAATTGCTTGCTACTTTGGGAGTTGTATTTACAGCTTCCGGCGTGGGACAAGTAACTGCTAAAGCCATTTCCGGTCTTTTCCCAATTGGAAATCACTTATTAGGAGTGACCTTGTACTGTGTTGCTATGGCATTATTTACTGCAATTATGGGCAATGCATTTGCTGCCTTTGCTGTTATTACTGCTGGTATCGGTATCCCTTTTGTTGTGGCTCAAGGCGGTTCACCTGTAATTGTTGCCGCTTTGGGGATGACATCAGGTTATTGTGGTACTTTGTTGACTCCTATGGCAGCTAACTTTAACACTTTGCCAGTTGCGCTGATGGAAATGAAAGACCAGTTGGGCGTGATTAAGCAGCAATTTCCAATTGCAATTAGTATGCTGATTATTCAAATTATTCTAATGTATGTTCTGGCATTTTAAATAGTAAGGAGAAAAATAATGAAGATTTTAGTCACTGGATTTGATCCGTTTGGTGAAGACGAAATTAACCCTGCAATAGAGGCAGTAAAAAGATTAGATGATGAAATTGCGGGTGCACAAATAGTTAAATTGGAAATTCCTACTGTTTTTGGCGAATGTGCTAATGTGGTCCACGAAGCAATCCTTAAGGAAAAGCCCGACTATGTTTTAAATATCGGTCAAGCTGGCGGTCGTTTTGCGTTGACCCCTGAGCGTGTAGCTATCAATTTTGATGATGGTCGTATTGCTGATAATAAGGGTTACCAACCAATTGCTACGCCAATTCATGAAGACGGACAAAACGCTTATTTCACCCAACTTCCGGTTAAAGCAATGGCCCGGGCAATTCGGGATGCAGGTTTACCAAGTTCTGTTTCTACTACCGCTGGTACTTTTGTCTGCAACCATATTATGTACCAAGTTCAATATATGATTGATAAGGAATTTCCTGATCTTAAAGCTGGCTTTATGCATATTCCTTATTTGCCGGAACAGGTTGTAGCTAAACCGGAAACTCCTTCTCTAAGTTTGGCAGATGATGTTAAGGGGATCACAGCTGCTATCGGTGCAATTGTAAAAATGGATGGCAAAAAAGATTTGCAAAGTATTGAAGGTCATATTGCTTAAAGGCACTTTTAAGTGATTACAAAAATAAAAATCTAACAAAAGAGATCGTTTTAACTACGGTCTTTTTTCTTTTAACGTTTAGTTTAGCGTATAATAATAACAGTAAACCAGAAAAGAAGAGGAATAATTGTGAAAGCAAATTTAACGCCAATGATGGAGCAATATCATGAAATCAAAAAGCAGTATCCCGATGCTTTTCTTTTTTATCGTGTCGGAGATTTTTATGAATTATTCGAAGATGATGCGGTAAAGGGCGCACAAATTCTGGAGTTGACTTTAACTCACCGTTCAAATAAAGCTGAAAATCCTGTTCCCATGGCTGGAGTGCCTCACGTGGCAGTTCAATCTTATGTCGACACGCTGGTTGAGAAGGGATACAAAGTTGCTTTATGTGAGCAGCTTGAAGATCCGAAAAAAGCAAAAGGCATGGTTAAACGTGGCATCATTCAATTAGTTACGCCGGGAACCTTGATGAATGACAAGCCTAGTGAAGCTAAGGAGTCCAATTATTTAACTTCAGTTGTTACCACTAAGAGCTGTTTTGGTCTTGCATATAGTGATTTATCAACTGGTGAAATTTACGCCACGCATTTAAAGAGTTTTGCTGCTGTGTCTAACGAACTGCTTTCACTTCGTACGCGGGAAGTGGTTTTTAATGGTCATTTGAATGAACGCGACAGCGACTTCCTGCATAAAGCCAATATTACAGTGTCAGAGCCAGTCGAATTAACTGGGAAACATGCAGAAATTTCTTTTGCTGAACAAAATTTAACTAACTCTGCTGAAAAATCTGCTGTTAAACAATTAGTGGGTTACTTATTGCAAACACAGCGGCGCAGTCTGGCTCACCTTCAAGCTGCTCAAAGCTATGAAGTTAGTCAGTACTTGCAAATGTCTCATACTGTGCGGGATAACTTGGAGTTAACAGCTTCTGCTAAAACAGGCAAGAAAATGGGTTCACTGTTTTGGGTGCTTGATAAAACGCATACGGCTATGGGTGGACGCCTGCTCAAGCAGTGGCTGGCAAGGCCGTTATTATCGGTTGCCAAGTTAGGTCAACGGCAAGAGATGGTGCAGGCTTTACTTGATGAATACTTTACTCGTGAAAATATTGTTGATGCACTAAAAGGTGTATATGACCTAGAGCGTTTAACAGGTAGAATTGCTTTCGGCAGCGTTAATGCCAGAGAATTATTACAACTAGCACATTCTCTTGCTGCAGTTCCTCCAATATTAGCAGCAATGCAAAAAGCAGATAATAAAAACCTGCAAAATTTTGCTCAAGAAATTGATCCCCTAAGAGGAGTTGCCAAATTAATTACGTCCACTATTGTTGATCAACCACCCGTTTTAACCACTGAAGGCGGGCTGATAAAAAGTGGCGTTGACAGTCAATTAGACCGTTATCGGGATGCAATGAATAACGGCAAAAAATGGCTGACAGAAATGGAGCAGGAAGAAAGAGCAAAAACGGGTATTGATAACCTTAAAGTAGGTTATAACAAGGTTTTTGGCTACTATATTCAAGTAACCAATTCAAATAAGAATAAGGTGCCCCTTGACCGGTACCAGCGTAAGCAAACTTTAACTAATGCAGAACGATATATTACCCCAGAACTTAAAGAACATGAAAATCTTATTTTGGAAGCACAAACTAAGTCAACAGATTTGGAATATGAATTGTTTGTGAAATTGCGTGACGAAGTTAAAAAATATATTCCTGCTTTACAAAAATTGGGTGGGCAGATTGCTGCACTTGATGTTTTCTGTTCTTTTGCTCAAGTGGCTGAAGAAAATAATTATTGCAGACCAGAATTTCATACCGATAATCAGGATGTGAAAGTGGTCGCAGGTCGTCACCCCGTAGTTGAACAAGTAATGAAGGCCGGTTCATATATTCCAAATGATGTCAAACTAACGGAAGACACTGATATTTTTCTAATTACTGGACCTAACATGTCGGGTAAGAGTACATATATGCGGCAAATGGCACTTATTGCCGTTATGGCGCAAATTGGGTCTTTTGTGCCCGCCGATAGTGCAGATTTGCCTATTTTTGATCAAATATTTACCCGTATAGGTGCAGCTGATGATTTGATCTCAGGTCAAAGCACGTTTATGGTCGAAATGACTGAAGCAAATGATGCCTTACAGCACGCTACTAAGCGTAGTCTGGTTTTATTTGATGAAATTGGACGTGGAACTGCAACTTATGATGGCATGGCTCTAGCTGGTGCAATTGTCCAGTATCTCCATGATGAAGTTGGTGCTAAAGTACTATTTGCCACTCACTTCCATGAATTAACCGCGATGGAGCATACCTTATCACATCTAAAGAATATCCATGTAGGTGCAACTGAAGAAAATGGCAAATTGATTTTCTTGCATAAAATTCTACCTGGACCAGCTGATCAAAGTTATGGTATTCACGTAGCCCAACTAGCTGGTTTGCCTAAAAAAGTGTTGCGCAAGGCAACTAAATTGCTTAAGAGACTTGAAGCACAAGGCAGTAGTTTAGGTCCTGCTTCTACTCAGTTAGATTTATTCAGTAATGAGCCTGAAGAATCGTCGGCAAGCGAATCTGAATTAGAAGCTGAAAATGAATTAACTGCTAAGGAGAAGGATATTCTAGATGAAATTTCCAATCTTTATCTAGCAGACCAAACGCCGCTGCAAGTGATGCAATTAGTTGAAAATTGGCAAGAAGATTTAAAGGATGAAAACTAGTCATGGCACAAATACATGAGCTAGCAGTTAATCTGGCTAATCAGATTGCTGCTGGAGAAGTAATCGAAAGGCCAGCAAGCGTAGTCAAAGAATTGGTCGAAAATGCAATTGATGCTGGTAGTAGCAGGATTAGAATAGATTTTATTGATGCCGGTTTAAAACAGATCGTAGTTCAAGATAACGGATCTGGTATTCCCAGTGATCAAATTGACTTAGCTTTTACTAGGCACGCGACCAGTAAGATTAAAAATGAACACGATTTATTTAACGTCAGTACCTTGGGATTTCGGGGAGAAGCTTTGGCGTCAATTGCTGCTGTCAGCCATGTTGAAATTTTAACCAACGCAACCGGTAAAGTTGGCACGCGTGCCCAATTTTCAGCGGGGATTAAAAAAGGGCAAGAGGAAGCCGCAGCAGTACAAGGTACACAAATAACAGTCAAAGATTTATTCTATAACACGCCTGCACGGTTAAAATATTTACGTAGTCCGCGCACTGAAATTATGAAAATTGTTGATATAGTAAACCGCATAGCTTTAGGTTATCCAGATATTGCCTTTACTTTGATGAATGAAGGAAAGTTGTTACTTAGAACCGCTGGTAACAATAATTTACGCCAGACGGTTTCCAGCGTTTATGGCCGTCAAGTTGCCGAAAAAATGCTGGAATTTAAAAGTAGCGATAATGATTTTGAAGTTAGTGGATTAATTTCTAAGCCGGAACTGACTAGAGCAACCCGTAATTTTATATCTATTATGTTAAATGGACGTTATATTAAAAATTTTAGATTATCTAGTGCAGTGATGGATGGCTATGGCAATAAACTTTCTGATAAACATTATCCCTTTGCCGTTGTGAGAATTAAAACAGATCCACTTTTAGTAGATGTGAATGTTCACCCGACAAAACGAGAAGTCCGTCTTTCCAAAGAAACTGAATTAAGTCGTTTAATCACTAATGCAATCAGTACAGCGCTTTTAATTAACGAAAATGAAGTTGATGCTGTCAATAATTTGACCGCCTCTAAAACAGAGACTTTGGTTGATCAACTTAAATTTAATTTAAATAAGAATGTAGTAGAAACTAAGAGAACCCCTGAAGTCGATGAGATTCGGGAAAATGAGCCAGATAAGATTAAGAATATCAAACACACGCGTTATGTAGACCTAAACATTCCACGCGATGATGATCGTTACTTAATTACTTCTACTTGGACTGACAATGTTAAAAAGCAGTGTCAACTAACACCTTTTAGTAGTAATAATTCGACTGCCGCCGTTATTTCAGCTGGCGATGAACTTTTAGCAAGTAGCCTGCCGGAATTAACCTTTGTTGGTCAGACAGCTACATATATTATTGCGGCAAATGCTGGTGATTTGTACTTAGTTGATCAAGTGACAGCGAGAAGATTACTCGCTTTTAAAAAAATAATGCGCGATCTAGCCAGTCCGCAAATTAATCAGCAGGGATTATTAACTCCCTTAATTTTAGAATTTGGGAATCTGGATTATTTACAAATAAAAAACAAGATGGCAGATATTCAAAAAATTGGTATCTACTTGGAAGAATTTGGGCAAGATACCTTTATTTTACGGTCTTATCCTACTTGGCTTGGTCGAGATGTTGAACAGTCTGTGCGTCGCATTTTAGATTTTTTTATTAATGTTGATCAGGGCAGTAATGCTAGTTTGATTAAAAGAATTGCAGCGCAAGAGGCACAGAAAAAAATAGCTGGTCGCCAAAAATTAACAACTGCTGACTGCGGCGAAATTTTAACCAGTTTAAGAGAAATTAGTGATCCGTATCATGATGCTCAAGGAAACTTGGTAATTGTGCGTTTGAAACAGAATGATATACGTAAAATGTTTAAAAGGAATGAATAGTTAATGTACGAGTATTTAGATGGCACGATTGCCTTTATTAGACCAAATTACATCGTGGTTGATGTAACAGGTATTGGTTATAAAGTATTTAGTCCTACGCCTTTTGCTTATGAAGAAGGACAAAAAGCACGTGTATTTATTGAACAAATTGTGCGGGATACAGGGATTACTCTTTATGGCTTTCAATCGGCAGATGATAAAGAATTATTTTTAAAATTGTTGAGCGTGAGCGGGATTGGTCCCAAATCTGCCTTGGCAATTATGGCGGCCGAAAATAGTAAATCACTTGCCGAAGCAATTGAAAAGGGCGAGGTTAAGTATTTAACTCATTTTCCAGGTGTAGGCAAAAAAACTGCTTCTCAAATCGTCTTGGATTTAAAAGGTAAGTTGGGAGATTTTGTTAAAAAGGCTAATTCAACTGTTTTGCCAGAAGTATCACCGGAATTAAACGATGCTTTATTGGCTTTACTGGCGTTGGGTTATACTAAAAAAGAAGTTGACCGTATTACACCGGCTTTAGTTAAAGAAGATAAAACCACTGCGGATCAATATATTAAAAAAGGTTTGGCTCTACTGTTGAAGAAGTAAATCTTGTTATAATATAATTAAGGTTTTAAAGGGAAGTGAGATTGGTGGCAGAAGATAAAAACGCAATAGTTTCTGGAAAAGTTCAGGGCTCAGAAGATGAGCAGGCTGATTTTTCTTTGCGTCCGCAGACTTTAACTGAATACTTGGGTCAAAAACGAGTGAAACAAGAGATGGCGGTATATATTAAAGCGGCAAAGAAAAGAGACGAAGCTCTTGACCATGTCTTGTTATATGGGCCTCCAGGTTTAGGTAAGACTACTTTAGCTTTTGTTATTGCTAATGAACTGGGTGTAAATTTAAAGAGTACTAGCGGTCCAGCTATTGAAAAGGCTGGTGACTTAGTAGCCCTACTAACTGATCTTGATCCCGGAGACATTTTATTTATTGATGAAATTCATCGGCTAGCCAAACCCATCGAAGAAGTGCTCTATTCTGCTATGGAAGACTACTATGTTGATATTGTGATCGGTGAAGGACAAACTACCCACGCCGTCCACGTACCGCTGCCACCATTTACTTTAGTTGGCGCAACTACTTTAGCCGGCCAGTTGTCAGCACCATTAAGAGGACGCTTTGGGATTGTTGAGCATTTGCAATATTACACTGTTGCAGAACTGGAAAAGATTATTTCCCGCTCCAGCAAGGTTTTTAATATTGAAATTGAGCAAAAGGCAGCACATGAATTAGCCAGAAGATCACGAGGTACTCCCAGAGTAGCGAACCGTTTATTAAGAAGGGTCAGAGACTTTGCCCAAGTTAAAGGTGAACAGGTTATTTCGTTTGCTACTACTGCTGATTCTTTGAAGCAATTACAAGTTGACGATGAAGGCCTAAATCAAACGGATCGTAAAATTTTACGGGTAATTATTGAAAATTATCATGGAGGTCCCGTGGGTATCAGAACTTTAGCAGCTAATGCAGGGGAAGATGTAGAAACCATTCAGTCTCTTTACGAACCTTATTTAATGCAAAACGGGTTTTTGTTAATGACACCTAGGGGTAGAATGGCGACAGAGAAGGCCTACATTCATCTGGGATTGCCTTTGCCAGACAAATAATGCAATTATGCGTTATTTTTTGTATAATGAATAATTAGGAATTAAAATTAATTGAGGAGTGTAAAAGTGAATACATTATTTTTAGCTAATGCTAATGCTGGTGGCGGAAATTTGATGATGATAGTATTTATAGTTGCTATCTTTGCCGTAACATATTTCTTCATGATTAAGCCACAAAAAAAGCAGCAACAAAAGAAAATGGAAATGATGAACCAATTAAAAAAGGGTGACAATGTGGTCTTAATTGATGGCTTGCACGGTAAAATTGATTCTGTTAATACAAAAGACAAAACAGTAGTAGTTGATGCTGACGGAATTTATTTGACGTTTAGCAGGATGGCTATTCAGCAAATTTTGCCAAGTAGCCCAGCTTCAGCCGAACCTGTTTCCGCAACTCCAGCCGATACTAAAGCTGAAGATCAAGCAGAAAGTGAACCTGAAAAAGAACCAGATTCAGAGCAAAAACCTGAAGCTCCTGCAGACAAACCTACAGAAGAAAAACCAGCTAGTCAATCTTCTGATGCTGCTGATGATCAAGAAAAATAACAAAGAATTGTGTCCTTAAAGGGGCACTTTTTTATTGGCTTATTTTGTTAATAATGGTTTATTATTGCGCAAAGTGTCAGTTTTTTAAAAAAATAGTATAAAATGATACTAGCACATATAGGTATCAGAAAGGATTTTCTCATGAAAAATATTCCAGTTATTATGATTATCTTTGGTGGTAGTGGAGATTTAGCACACAGAAAACTGTATCCTGCGTTATTTAATTTGTATGAGCAAGGTTTAATTCACGATAATTTTGCGGTAATTGCTACTGCACGTAGGCCTTGGTCGCACGAATATTTGCGTGGACAAGTGTGTGATGCGGTTCACGAAACTCACAGTGAAGTTAATGAAAATAATTTAGCTGAGTTTGCCAGTCATTTTTACTATCAATCTCATGATGTGACAAATGTAGAACATTATGAAACTTTGAAAAATTTAGCTCAGGAACTGGACGATCGCTATAGTTCACAAGGTAATCGAATCTTTTATATGGCAATGGCTCCTAGATTTTTTGGTACAATTGCCGAACATATTAACGACCAACACCTAACCAGCTCCGGCTTTAACCGAATTGTTGTTGAAAAACCTTTTGGTCGTGATCTTACAAGCGCAGAAGAATTAAATAAGCAAATAACAGCATCATTTGCTGAGGATGATATTTTTAGAATTGATCATTATTTGGGTAAAGAAATGGTGCAAAATATCTTGCCGTTACGCTTGACCAATCCATTGATTAAGAATGTTTGGAATAATGAAAATATTAAAAACGTCCAAGTCACTCTAGCTGAAAGGCTGGGTGTTGAAGCTCGTGGGGGTTACTATGAGACTTCAGGAGCTTTGCGTGACATGGTTCAAAATCATATTTTTCAAATAATTACATTACTGGCTATGCCAGAACCCAAAGATTTAACTTCAAGAAGTATTCATGAGGCAAAGCAGGAACTATTAAGCAGCCTGGTAATACCCTCTGAAAAAGAAATTGCCGCTCATTTTGTCAGGGGCCAATACTTAGGTAGTGATGTTACTTTTGGCTATCGCCAAGAACCAAATGTAGCAGAAGATTCACAAACAGAAACTTTTGTCGCTGGAGAAGTAAAGTTCAAAAAGGGTCCATTAGCAGGAACACCAATCTACTTTAGAACTGGTAAAGAAATGAGGGAGAAGAAAAATAGAATTGACATTGTATTAAAGCATAAATCTAATCAATATGGCAGAGCTCATTCTAATAACATTACAATTATTATTGACCCGCAAATGCAAATTTTTATCACTATTAATGGTAAAAAAATCAATGAAAGTGGCATTAGACGGGAAAATATGAGCTATCTTTTTTCGCAAGAAGAGCAAAATCAGGTGCCGGATGGCTATGAGCGCTTGTTACATGATGTCTTTATCAATGATTCCACCAATTTCACCCACTGGAGTGAACTAAAGAATTACTGGCACTTTATTGACCAGATTGAAGAAGCCTGGCAAAAGGAAAATGAACAACGTCATGAGCCTGAGCAATATTTGCCATATAGGATGGGACCTAAAGCAGCAAATAAAATTTTTGAAACACCGACTGAGCGCTGGATTTATGACTAAATTTGATGATGGCCTGCTACCACAAAATGACACGCACAGAAAGATCATTCACCTTGATATGGATGCTTTTTATGCTTCTGTTGAAACTCGCGATCATCCTGAACTCAAAAATAAAGCACTAGTAATTGGGCAAGATCCGCGTGACTATCACGGTCATGGCGTTGTGGCAACAGCAAACTATATTGCGCGTCAATATGGTGTCCATTCAGCAATGCCGTCAATTAAGGCACTTAGACTGATACCCAAAAACAAGTTGGTATTCATGAGTCCAGACTTTACCAAATACCATAAGGTTTCAACGGAAATACACCAGTTAATGCACGAAAGTACAGATAAGGTGCAATCTATCGCGCTTGATGAAGCATATTTAGATGTCACTGAAAATAAGCAGGGTCTTTCTTCCGCGCTTCAAATCGCAATTAATTTACAAACCAAGATTAAACAAGAGGTAGGCTTGAACTGTTCTTTCGGTGTAACTTACAATAAATTTCTCGCAAAGATGGGTTCTGAATACTCCAAACCTTTTGGTCGCACCATTATTTTGCCTGACGAAGCGCAAGAATTTTTGGCTAGGCAAAAAATTGCCCGTTTTCATGGTATTGGTCCAAAGACCCAAGCCAAATTAGCAGAGATGGGTATCTATACAGGACGCGGCTTGCAAAAAATACATGTTCGTGATTTAATTAAACATTTCAACCGTATGGGCTATTTGATGGCTGAACATGCAAATGGTATCGACTTGTCACGGGTAATACCAGACGATGAGCGCAACCGTAAATCAATTGGCATTGAACGTTCTTATGAACCCAGTGTCTATAATGAGCAGACTGCACTTACTAATTTGCGCAATTATGTTAATGATTTAGCGGATAAACTAAGCGAGCGCAATTTTTATGCTAATACGATTGTTTTAAAAATTAGAAATAGTGCGTTTAAAACTGTTACTAAAAGACGTAAACTTGAACACGCTACGAATAATCCTTTGGAAATTTATGATGCTGCTAAAGATTTGTTTGACCCAATATCAAGCTCCTTTTTAAACGACGGTATTAGGCTTCTAGGAGTAACGGCTACTGATTTTTCTGAAGCAGATTATGAAAATATGGATTTAAATCTATTTACTAAATGAGCTATTTTATTGTTAAACTAAATATTATGATTTGCTAAATAAAGGAGTATAGATATGAGCACTTTTGACCAAATTTATCAAAAAATCACACAATATGACACCATCATTCTACACAGGCATACTAGCCCTGATCCAGATGCTTTGGGCTCACAGGCGGGGCTGGCTCGTTCTTTAAAATTGCAGTTTCCGACTAAGCAAATTTTATGTGCCGGTGAAAATGATGAAGGCGATCTTGATTGGATTAATAAAATGGACCAGGTCACTGCCGAGGATTATCAAGGCGCTCTGGTGATTACCACTGATACCGGGAATACAGCTAGAATTTCAAATAAAATGTATAGTAAGGGTGCTTTTTTGATTAAAATTGATCATCACCCGGATGTTGAACCGTATGCGGATATGAGTTATGTTGACGATCAAGCGCCTGCCGCATCACAAATTATTGCCGATTTTATTATTAGTGAAAAAATGCCGTTAACAAAAGAAGTAGCATATCCGCTTTATGCCGGTATAGTTGGTGATACCGGTAGGTTCATGTACCCAGAAACGTCAGAGCATACTTTTAAAATTGCAGCTAAATTGGCAGCTACTGGTATCAATATCAATGAAATTGCACGTAACATTAGTGATGTTACTTTTGAACAGGCAAAATTGCAGGCAATCGTTTTGGATTATATGAAAGTTGATCCTAGCGGTGCTGCTTATGCAGTTTTAACTCAAAAAACTTTGCATGAATTAGGTGTTGACTCTGATCAGGCTTCCTGCACAGTTTCTACTCCTGGGCGGATAAAAGACATTATCGCCTGGAACGTATTTGTAGAAAAGCCTGATGGTACTTTTAGAGTCCACTACAGGTCAAAAGGTCCCGTAATTAATGAACTGGCTGCTAAACATGATGGCGGCGGGCATGCTTTAGCAAGTGGTGCTAATGCTCAAGACATGGCTGAAGTTAAGCAAATTTTTGCCGAATTAGTTCAAGTAACCAAGGAATACCAAGAGGAACATGAATAATATTTTTGAAAACGAACAGTTAAATCCAGCAATTAGGCAAGGTTTAAAAAAGATCAATTTTGTTAAACCGACAAAAGTTCAGGAAAAAGTAATTCCCGTTTTATTGGCGCACAAAAATGTGGTGGTACAGGCTGTCACTGGATCTGGTAAAACTCACGCTTTTTTGCTTCCGGTAATGAACGAAATTGACACAAACTTGCAATATCCCCAGGCAGTTTTAACAACGCCTAGCCGTGAACTTGCACAGCAATTGTATCAAGTGACCAGGCAGTTGCGGGATGCAGCAGGATTGAATATTTCTGTTGCGCATTTAGCTGGCGGAACTGACCGTGAAAGGCAGATAGAAAAAATTAACCGCCGTAAACCTCAACTCATTATTGCTACTCCTGGACGTTTGCATGATTTTGTCGAAAAAAAGGTTTTACCGTTAGATTATGTTAAAAATTTTGTCATTGATGAAGCTGATATGACGCTGGACATGGGATTTTTAAGCGATATTGATTTTATTGCTCAGCGTCTAATGCGGGATTGTGTCTTAGCAGCTTTTTCAGCCACCATTCCAGTGAAACTCGCTAATTTTTTGCGCAAATATATGTCTAAACCAGAGACAATTATCATTGATAATCCTGCTGTTATTTCTCCCACAGTTAAAAACGATTTAATTGATATTGGCGCTAAAAAACGCGAGAAAGTACTTTACCAAGTTCTAACTCTCGGTCAGCCATATTTAGCATTGATTTTTGCTAATACGAAACAAACAGTAGACGAATTGGCTGCTTTTCTTACTAATCAAGGGCTTAAAATAGCTAAAATACACGGCGGGATAACTGAACGTGAACGGAAAAGGACTTTGCGCGAGGTTGAAGCAGGCCAATATCAATACGTTGTGGCAACTGATCTCGCTGCTCGCGGTTTAGATATTAAGGGCGTTAGTTTGGTTGTCAATTATGAAATTCCACGTGAACTAGAATTTGTCGTCCATCGTATTGGCAGGACTGGTCGGAATGGGATGAGTGGTCACGCAATTACTTTAATTCGCGAAGAAGAAATGGATCGCATTCTGAAATTGGAAAGAATGGGTATTCAATTTGATTTTGTTGAAGTTAAAAATGGTGCTCTGGTACCACGAAAGCACTACCATAGTCGTAATTCTAGGCAATCAGCTGCTCACAGTTTAGATAATAAAATGAGGGGCATGGTTAATAAAGCGAAAAAGAAGCGCAAACCTGGTTATAAGAAAAAGATTAAACGTGCTATTCAGCAAGATAAAGCCCAGAAAAATAAAATTGAACAGCGCAATAAGATTCGCAAGGCAAAAAGGCAAAGAAAAAGACGTCGTGAAGACCAATCTTAATAAAAAAGACTAAATAAAAAATTAGCCGCACTTTTAAAACTAATAAATCAGTGTTTATTAATCTGGTTTATTAGTTTTTTGATTGCTTATTTTTATAAAACGGCTTTATTTGCAGAATTCAGAAACTTTTAAAAATTAAATCATTTTTTTACCAGAAACTATTGCGTGTAACCGTCATCATTGATATATTTATAATACCATAAGTAGAAGTGAGGAAGGAAATGGGACTAACAAAAGCTGAAGAAGTATTGGTGACGGGATTGTCGAAGTACAGTGTAAACAAATACACTGTAACAAACTTCTGTAAAGAACTAAAAATTAATCGTGTAGCTTTCTACAAAAAATACCGCAATATTTGTGATTTGTTTACTTCGGTTTTAGCGTTGCAAACAAGAAGGACCCTTCGCGTCATTGGTAGTGAAAATATGGATCGCATGTTTTATAGAATGCTGGCTAAAATTCAAGATAACAAGATTTTTTACGCCAATTTAAATCGTATTGCACAAGATCCAGCAGAATTTTGCCGCGTCTTAAGTAAAGAATATGCCTATGCGATTGAAATGTATATGAGACCGCGGGGCGCATTTTCGGTTCGAAAAGTCGAAATGGTAGCAAATGGTGTTTATGCCATAATTTTTAATTGGGTACTAAATGAGTGTAAGGCTGATATCAGAGATATTTACCAAAGCATTCATTTGCTGCTCTACCATATAGAAAAAAACGTTAAAAAGCACTCATAACTATACCTTTTTGTAAGAATGTTAGAAATAACATTCTTTTTTTACAAAAAAGACTTGCAAAAAGGAGAAATACTTGCTAGTATTAATAACTGTCGTCGGGCAATGAGCCGCAAGGCAAGAGGAGCCAAGGGGCGACAAAAAAATCGAGCAAAACCAGTTGACAAAAAGCGACAGGTTTAGTAAGATAATAAACGCTGTCAGGTAAGACGGCTCGAACAAGTCAGAAAAAAGTGCTTGACAAAAGCAGCTGAATCTGGCAAAATGAAAAAGCTGTTTTAAAGAAGACAGCAGGTAGTACCTTGAAAACTGAACAATGTTTTCGCAAAAATGTGCGGGTTTAAAGAACCCAAAACAAAAGAGCGAAGTCAATTTCGCAAGCAAATAAATCCGAGATGCGAATCTTGGAACGAATGAGCAAACATTCAAACAAACATTTAAAAAATGAGAGTTTGATCCTGGCTCAGGACGAACGCTGGCGGCGTGCCTAATACATGCAAGTCGAGCGAGCAATTTTGACGGAATACTTCGGTAGGAAGTCAGAAGCGCGAGCGGCGGATGGGTGAGTAACACGTGGGCAACCTGCCCTTTAGCTTGGGATACCACTTGGAAACAGGTGCTAATACCAAATAAGCAGCACGAGCGCATGCTCAAGCTGAGAAAGGCGGCTTTCGAGCTGTCACTAAAGGATGGGCCCGCGGTGCATTAGCTAGTTGGTAAGGTAACGGCTTACCAAGGCGATGATGCATAGCCGAGTTGAGAGACTGACCGGCCACATTGGGACTGAGACACGGCCCAAACTCCTACGGGAGGCAGCAGTAGGGAATCTTCCACAATGGACGCAAGTCTGATGGAGCAACGCCGCGTGAGTGAAGAAGGTTTTCGGATCGTAAAGCTCTGTTGTTGGTGAAGAAGGACAAGGGTAGTAACTGATTCTTGTTTGACGGTAATCAACCAGAAAGTCACGGCTAACTACGTGCCAGCAGCCGCGGTAATACGTAGGTGGCAAGCGTTGTCCGGATTTATTGGGCGTAAAGCGAACGCAGGCGGGAGAATAAGTCAGCTGTGAAAGCCCCCAGCTTAACTGGGGAAGTGCAACTGAAACTATTTTTCTTGAGTGCAGAAGAGGAGAGTGGAACTCCATGTGTAGCGGTGGAATGCGTAGATATATGGAAGAACACCAGTGGCGAAGGCGGCTCTCTGGTCTGTAACTGACGCTGAGGTTCGAAAGCATGGGTAGCGAACAGGATTAGATACCCTGGTAGTCCATGCCGTAAACGATGAGTGCTAAGTGTTGGGAGGTTTCCGCCTCTCAGTGCTGCAGCTAACGCATTAAGCACTCCGCCTGGGGAGTACGACCGCAAGGTTAAAACTCAAAGGAATTGACGGGGGCCCGCACAAGCGGTGGAGCATGTGGTTTAATTCGAAGCAACGCGAAGAACCTTACCAGGTCTTGACATCTAGTGCCAGTCCTAGAGATAGGATGTTTCCTTCGGGAACACTAAGACAGGTGGTGCATGGCTGTCGTCAGCTCGTGTCGTGAGATGTTGGGTTAAGTCCCGCAACGAGCGCAACCCTTATTATTAGTTGCCAGCATTAAGTTGGGCACTCTAATGAGACTGCCGGTGACAAACCGGAGGAAGGTGGGGACGACGTCAAGTCATCATGCCCCTTATGACCTGGGCTACACACGTGCTACAATGGTTAGTACAACGAGCAGCGAACCTGCAAAGGCAAGCGAATCTCTGAAAGCTAATCTCAGTTCGGATTGCACTCTGCAACTCGAGTGCATGAAGCTGGAATCGCTAGTAATCGCGGATCAGCACGCCGCGGTGAATACGTTCCCGGGCCTTGTACACACCGCCCGTCACACCATGAGAGTCTGTAATGCCCAAAGCCGGTAGGATAACCTGCAAAGGAGTCAGCCGTCTAAGGCAGGACAGATGATTAGGGTGAAGTCGTAACAAGGTAGCCGTAGGAGAACCTGCGGCTGGATCACCTCCTTTCTAAGGAAAAGCAAAGGCCGAGGCGGAGAGTAGGAATACTAAGAGAAGCCGAGGCAAGAGCAAGGAAAGCACATGAGTAGCGAAGACATTGTTTAGTTTTGAGGGTAATACCTCAAAGAAAAGAGCAGATACGCTAGAAACGGGCCTATAGCTCAGCTGGTTAGAGCGCACGCCTGATAAGCGTGAGGTCGATGGTTCAAGTCCATTTAGGCCCATAGGCAAGAAGAAACAAGCGTGTCTAACAGAGAAGAAACATTGGGGGCTTAGCTCAGTTGGGAGAGCACCTGCTTTGCAAGCAGGAGGTCATCGGTTCGAACCCGTTAGCCTCCATTGGGTCTGGTAAAAACAGATCCAATGAGTTAGTACATTGAAAACTGAATATAATCCAAGAAAAACCGAGAAACAATCAAAAGAGAACAGATTGCTAAAGAGCGACCGAGAGAGTATCTTGAGTAAGGTCAAGTAAAGAAGGGCGCACGGTGAATGCCTGGGCACAATGAGGCGAAGAAGGACGTGACGAACCACGAAAGGCTTCGGGGAGCGGTAAGTACGCAGCGATCCGGAGATATCCGAATGGGGGAACCCAATGCATGCAGATGCATTACCAAGCGGTGAATAGATAGCCGGTTGGGGCAAGACGCAGTGAACTGAAACATCTAAGTAGCTGCAGGAAGAGAAAGAAAGATCGATTTCCCTAGTAGCGGCGAGCGAAACGGAAAGAGCCCAAACCAGATGATTTATCATCTGGGGTTGTAGGACTGCGACAAGGCAGCGCAAAGGATAGCAGAATTATCTGGGAAGGTAAGCCAGAGAGGGTGAGAGCCCCGTAAGCGAAATCCGGAGCGCGCTGAGCAGGATCCTGAGTAGGTCGGGACACGAGGAATCCCGATTGAAGCAGCGAGGACCATCTCGCAAGGCTAAATACTACATTGTGACCGATAGTGAACCAGTACCGTGAGGGAAAGGTGAAAAGAACCCCGGGAGGGGAGTGAAAGAGAACCTGAAACCGTGTGCCTACAAATAGTCAAAGCCCATTAAGGGGTGATGGCGTGCCTTTTGTAGAATGAACCGGCGAGTTACGTTAATTAGCGAGGTTAAGTCAGAAAAGACGGAGCCGGAGCGAAAGCGAGTCTGAAGAGGGCGCGAGAGTTAGTTGATGTAGACCCGAAACCAAGTGACCTACCCATGACCAGGTTGAAGGTGCGGTAAAGCGCACTGGAGGACCGAACCCACGTAAGTTAAAAATTGCGGGGATGAGTTGTGGGTAGCGGTGAAATTCCAAACGAACTTGGAGATAGCTGGTTCTCTCCGAAATAGCTTTAGGGCTAGCCTGGTGCGAGGATGATAATGGAGGTAGAGCTCTGTTTGGACGAAGGGCCCGTCAGGGGTTACTGAATTCAGATAAACTGCGAATTCCAGATATCAAAGCACTGGAGTCAGACTGCGAGTGATAAGATCCGTAGTCGAAAGGGAAACAGCCCAGATCACCAGTTAAGGTCCCCAAATCTATGCTAAGTGGAAAAGGATGTGGAGTTGCGTAGACAACTAGGATGTTGGCTTAGAAGCAGCCACCATTAAAAGAGTGCGTAATAGCTCACTAGTCGAGTGACGCTGCGCCGAAAATTTACCGGGGCTAAGCATAGTACCGAAACTGTGGATGTGCAGTAATGCACGTGGTAGGAGAGCGTTCTAAAAGCGGCGAAGCTTAACTGAGAAGATAAGTGGAGCTTTTAGAAGTGAGAATGCCGGTATGAGTAGCGCAAGATAGGTGAGAATCCTATCCGCCGAAAGACTAAGGTTTCCTGGGGCAGGCTCGTCCGCCCAGGGTAAGTCGGGACCTAAGGCAAGGCCGAAAGGCGTAGTCAATGGAGAACAGGTAGAGATTCCTGTACTGCGCAGCTTCGTTAATAGCGAAGGAGGGACGCAGGAGGCGAAGGACGCATGGCGCTGGAAGCCATGTTTAAGCGTCAAGTGTGGATATGAGTCAAATGCTTGTATCCGAGAAGCACAAGGCGTGATGAGGAGCGAAATTAAAGTAGCGAAGGTCCAAGAGTCACACTGCCAAGAAAAGCTTCTAGTGAGAAGCTGCGTACCCGTACCGCAAACCGACACAGGTAGTCGAGTGGAGAACACTCAGGTGAGCGAGAGAACTCTCGTTAAGGAACTCGGCAAAATCGCCCCGTAACTTCGGGAGAAGGGGTGCTGGTGTAAGAGCCAGCCGCAGTGAATAGGCCCAAACAACTGTTTATCAAAAACACAGGTCTCTGCAAAGTCGTAAGACGACGTATAGGGGCTGACACCTGCCCGGTGCTGGAAGGTTAAGGAGAGCTGTTAGCGCAAGCGAAGCAGCGAACTGAAGCCCCAGTAAACGGCGGCCGTAACTATAACGGTCCTAAGGTAGCGAAATTCCTTGTCGGGTAAGTTCCGACCTGCACGAAAGGTGTAATGATTTGGGCACTGTCTCAACGAGAGACTCGGTGAAATTATAATACCCGTGAAGATGCGGGTTACCCGCGACAGGACGGAAAGACCCCATGGAGCTTCACTGCAATTTGATATTGGGCAGCTGTTAAACATGTACAGGATAGGTAGGAGCCGGAGAAGATAGCACGCCAGTGTTATCAGAGGCAATGTTGGGATACTACCCTTGTTTGATGGCTGCTCTAACCAGGGCCTCTAAGCGAGGCATGGGACAGTGTCAGACGGGCAGTTTGACTGGGGCGGTCGCCTCCTAAAGTGTAACGGAGGCGCCCAAAGGTTCCCTCAGAATGGTTGGAAATCATTCACAGAGTGCAAAGGTATAAGGGAGCTTGACTGCGAGAGCGACAACTCGAGCAGGGACGAAAGTCGGGCTTAGTGATCTGGTGGTACCGTATGGAAGGGCCATCACTCAACGGATAAAAGCTACCCTGGGGATAACAGGCTTATCTCCCCCAAGAGTTCACATCGACGGGGAGGTTTGGCACCTCGATGTCGGCTCGTCGCATCCTGGGGCTGAAGTCGGTCCCAAGGGTTGGGCTGTTCGCCCATTAAAGCGGCACGCGAGCTGGGTTCAGAACGTCGTGAGACAGTTCGGTCCCTATCCGTCGTGGGCGTAGGAAATTTGCGAGGAGCTGTCCTTAGTACGAGAGGACCGGGATGGACATACCGCTGGTGTACCAGTTGTCTTGCCAAAGGCATCGCTGGGTAGCTAAGTATGGTCGGGATAAGCGCTGAAAGCATCTAAGTGCGAAGCCCCCCTCAAGATGAGATTTCCCATACGAAAGTAGTAAGACACCTCAAAGACTAAGAGGTAGATAGGCTGGGAGTGGAAGAGCCGTGAGGCTTGGAGCGGACCAGTACTAATCAGTCGAGGACTTGACCAGAGCTTAGCAGCAGTCAAGGTTTTTCAAGCGGATTATATTTAGTTTTGAGTGTAAAAGCTCAAAGGAAAAAAGTACGGTGGCAAGAGCAAGAAGGAAACACCTGTAACCATGCCGAACACAGCAGTTAAGCTTCTTCACGCCGAGAGTAGTTGGTGGGAGACTGCCTGCGAGGGTAGGACGCTGCCGTGCTTTTAGTATTCCGGCTTAGCTCAGTTGGTAGAGCGCTTGACTGTTAATCAAGATGTCGTCAGTTCGAGTCTGACAGCCGGAGTTCAATTTTGGAGTGTTGTCCGAGTGGCTTAAGGAGCATGATTGGAAATCATGTATATGGGTTAATCCTGTATCGAGAGTTCAAATCTCTCACACTCCGCTAATAGTAATAAAAAGCTTGTAATATCAACTGTTACAAGCTTTTATTATGCTTTCGCACGGCATTTGCACGGCATAAAAGTATAAAAAATAAAAAAGCTAAATATTTAACTCTCTAATTGAATTAGTGGCATCAATTTTATTTTGATCATTTAGATGAGTATAAATGTCTAAAGTCATCTTAATATCTTCATGTCCCATTAACATTTGAACTGTTTTTGGTTTTATGTTTGTTTCACTTATTAGCAAAGTTGCAAATGTATGTCTGAAACCATGGATAGTAATTCGCCTTAAATTAGGATTCTTTTTGTAAATTGCATTTAGCCATTGAGCAGGTTTTGTTAATGTACACCATTTTCCATTAGCTCCGTGAAAAAGGTATTTATAAATAACTTTTTGAGATTTTTTGTAGTTTATTAGCGTTTCATGTAAATTGGCTGATATAGGCAAGATCCGTTTGGACATCTTACTTTTAGGTGGTTGCATGATTGTTTTACTATTTAACCCATAAGCCAGAGTTCTATTTACAGATAAAGTATTTTTAGTTAAGTCAATATCTTTCCAGGTCAATGCGAGTGCTTCAGAACGTCTTAATCCTGTTGAAGATAATAATTTAAAATAAGTGTACGCAGTTATATCATATTTTTTTGCGGCAGCTAAAAATTCTTCGAGTTCTTGTTTAGAATAAACATTATGTTCTATATCTCGACGGGGACGTGATGTTTTATTCGGCATTATAATTTTTCTAATTGGATTTTGTTCAACATAACCTAATCTAATAGCATGCTCAAAAAGTGTACTCAATAATCTAACAACATCTTTATATTTAACAATTTCTTTTGCTTTTTGATTGGCAAATTTTTGTACTGCCTTAACCTGTATTTTATCCATAAAACGATTTCCAAATATAGGCTTAATGTGGTTTTTATACAATTGCCAAGTTTTATTTGCTGTTGACTCTTTAACTTGACCTTTATAGTTTTCAAACCATAAAGAGTACATTTCATCTGTTTTTATTTGTTTAGGCTTTTGGTAACCTTGAGTACCGTTTGCTCTTAATTGGTCGTAAGTGGTTTTAGCTTCATTATAACTGGGAAAACCTTGGCGGGTAATGTTAACCCGTTTGCCATTAGCATCTAAACCTAAGTATAAATGGAACTTAAACAAACGCTCACCACGCTTATTTTTATATTCTTTTATATGTGGATCTCTTTTAGGCATTTTTTATCCTTTCTAATATGTTATAATTAAATATGCAAAAGGGCATTGCTCTCTTGTTTTACACAAAGCTTTTAAGAATTAGTTTTCCAGACGATCTCTTAGAAGCTTTTTTATATTGCAATAAAAAATTATTTTATATTAACTTTAAATTTAGCTGATTTAGAATCAAAATCAGTTAACGGTTTAAAATGCATCTCAAAAGAACCAAGTTTTTTTGTTCCAAAACCAGTTATAACGTCTGCTTCTTTGCCTGGAGCAATTGAATCAAGTGTAGTATCGTTTACTGGATAATCTTTAAGTTTCGAATTATCAGGGCCATATGCATCTACATCGCCACCAATAGGTAGATCTTTTTTGCTATCATTCTTCACATGGTAGACTATTTTAATTACATGTTTAGGCTTGCTATCCTCAAATTCATTGCGTTCACTAGTTTTAGCTGCTGATTTGAGTGTGTATTCCACCTTACCAACTTTTACAGTATCACCTTTTTTGTAGAACTTAATTTTGGGTTGTGCTTTTTTCTTTGAAGATTTAGTTACTTTTGTTCCGCCTTGAGTGTCGTTATTAGAACTGCTGCAAGCCGTTAATGATACTGCTGCTAAAATTGTAGTAGCCATTATTAGTAATTTCTTATTCATCATTTCCTCCTAAAAACATTTACCTTAGGTTTTTTGTCGCTGGCTTTATGGACATTACATAACTTAAAAAACAAGATCATTTTTTTGTTCAAACAATTCAACTGCATCTTTGAACATTCTTTCAGGTATTCCATACCGTTGAATAAATTGTATCGGTTCGTCAAATGTATCAAATTGATTTGAAGCATATTCGTAAATTAAATTAAGAGAATATAAATCAGCTAGTCGTTCTTCTGAATTAATGGGTTTTCCACAGTAAAATGCACCATTAACATCACCATTGATAATATGACCAATTTCATGACCAATAATAAAAGGCAATTAAAATTTATTTTTACTGTTTTGGTTTATAACTATCAATTTCTTATCAGGTAAAGCTACTGATTGGTAACTTTGCTCTCTTCGAATTAAAGCGCAGCTAATACCATGGTCAAAAGCGTATTTTAAAAGGTATTTTACTAAGTCTTCCATCACTCACCTTTACCCTTTCTAATATCACTGTCCATTAAGTTGCGTATAACATCAAGATACTCCTTAGGCACCGGTTTGCCACGATATGAATAAATAGTTTCGTCATCCGTGATGTCAACATAAGGATGGCTTTCTTTATTTACAGTAGGTGAAGGATCATCGGTATTACCTAAGAGGTAGTCAGTTGATGTATGTAAAACCTTTGCTACTGTTCTAAGCTTTTCAGCTGTCGGTGCTTGTTTTTTCCAATGATATATAGTTCTAGTTCCTAAACCAGCTTTATCATTTACCTCAATTAATGATAAGCCATGTTTTCGAGCTAATTCTTTTATGCGTTCAAATGTTGTCATATAAGGCTCCAATGGAAAGCAACAAAAATATTTCGCAAAATTCGCAAATTTAGCTTGAAAAATTCGCAATAATGCGTAATAATATATTTGTCAAATAAATTACTTATAAATTTGAATAAATAAAAAAGTATTGAACAGTATGGGGATACCTTTCAATCGCTTATTTATTATACTTTTATATTCGCACTTATGCGAATTAAAGTCAATATAAATTCGTAATTTATTGACAAAATTATTTACACTTTTGTTTTAGGAAGAAGGGAGTGAGCTATGTTGCCAGCAGAACAGGCTCTTGCAGAAGCAAAGTCAAAGATTTTTAGTGTTATCAAAATTGAAATGATTCGTCAAGGCTACACAGTTTCAAGTTTGGCAGAGCTATTAAATGTTAATCGACCGACTATTAGCTATGCAATTCACGGTGGGACTACACCACGTGATATTTCTGTTAGGAAGAAAGTTTATAAGGTTTTGGGGATGAATAGTTAGTTAGAAGGAGGTGAATGAAGATGGAAGTAAAAGTTCCGATTAATATTCCCGATGATCAACTCCTTCATGCAGTTGAATCAATTTTTAAAAAATATGGTTTAACTGAAAGTCAAGACACGAGTTGGATGAATCAAACTAATGCTAGAAAATACCTTAATGTTTCTAAAGCAACCTTTTATAGGTGGGAAAAAGCAGGAAAAATTCCATTTAGCCTAATAGAAGGAGTTAAACGCTATTCAAAAAAAGAGCTAAACAAAGTAATGGATGAACACAGAGTGTGTATGAGGTAGAAATTATGGAAAGGATATTAGAAAAATGGCAGCATTTTTTAAACATATACACCGACATAAAACTGAAAAGCAAAAGATCATTATTAATCTCATTAATAGTAGCTATTGTTGGGCTGGTGTCAACGATTTACATTCTCCGCTTACCAGAATACATCCCAGGAACATAAAAAAGTCCGACTGCAATCGGACTATTAAATATTGGTAATACTAAGGAGATTATAACATATGGAAGTAAAAGATGGTAATGAACTAAAGCAAGCTATCCATGACATTAATGTTCAAGAAGAATTAACTGAAATTGCTAAAGAAGATCCAGATGCAACATTAATTGGTGATTCAGAGAACTCAATAATCTCGAGATTAGCAACTGGAGGAAAAGTCTATAAGAATGAAGGACAATTTCTAAAGCATCGTTTAGAAGTTAACCACGGCTCTCTAGATAAATTGTGTGAAGAATTAGATTACGATCCGTATGATTTTTTAACAGATTCTTGTGATATTGATGATGGAGATAGTTTTTCATCAATAATTGAATGGGCATACGGGAGTGAAAGGATAGGCGATGCTTTAAAATGAAACTCTTTGAAATAAATGATGCTATCAAAAAGGTAGCTGATAAAGATGATATTGATCCAGAAACATTAAAAGATACGCTTGATTCTTTGAAGCTAACTAGAGATGACAAACTGGATGGATTAGCTGGCTTAATTGAACGAGACACCGCAAACATTGATTTTTTGACGAACAAAATTAAGCAGCTTACAGAGCAGAAACATCATTACGAAAATCAGAAAAATAATTTGCAAAATTATATGACTGAAGTGATAGATGATGCCGGTATTAAAGAGCTGCATACTAAGCATTACATTTTAAAGCCACGTAATTATAGGCAAAAAACCATTATTTCAGATGAACGTAAATTACCTAAAGTTTATATCGTAACCAAAGAAGTTTCGTCAATAAACAAACGAAAACTCTATCAAGATATGAAAGATGGTCAAAATATACCGGGTGCACATTTAGAACCCAATAGAAAAACAACAATTAGCTAGGAGATTTTTATGATAAATGACGAATTTTTAAAATGGCAGGAAGAAACTTTTAAAGCAATTGAGCTTTGGACTATCCGTTTAAAGAACGAGGCTTTAAAGCAAAACACCTATAAAGGTGCGATTAATTACCTTGATATAAATTATCCTAGTCCAATATGCGCACATGAAGGATCACCTAGCGAACAGTTTCAATCAGTGATTAGATCCATGTTTGAGGAAGCAAAAAAGATGGTTTATGACGAAGCACAGTTGCAGGAGATAAAACATGGTAAATAATAAACATGTACGAATTAAGACCATATCAAAACGATTTAATTCAGCGAATTACTAAATCAATGCAGAAGGGGCACCATCACATTATTGTGCAGTCACCACCTAGAACAGGCAAGACAGTGGTAATGGCAGAAATTGCTAGGAGAACAACAACTAAAAACAATCGCGTAATGTTTGTTATTCACAGAAAAGAAGTATTGGATCAAGCTAAGGCTACTTTCAAAGCACAAGATGTTAAGCCTAACTTTGCAACTATGGGGTTGGTGCAGACGCTTTGCAGAAGGGTAGATAAATTGCCTGAGCCACAATTGATTCTGATTGATGAAGGTCACCACGCTCTTGCTAAAAGCTATCAGAAAATACTAAACAAATTTAAAAATGCTTATGTATTATTCTTCACAGCTACTCCTAGGCGAACTGGTCAAAAACAATTAGATCAGATAGCAGACGATATTATTGTCGGGAAATCAATTAAAGAATTAACTAATGAGGGCTTTTTAGCACCATTCAGGTATTTCCAACCACCAAATGATTTTAATAGTAAATTACTAAAACGCAGTTCGACAGGTGATTACACTAATAGATCAATGAATGAGGCAATGAGCAATAAGATTTTTGGACATGTCGTTAAGCAATATCAGCGGATTGCCAAAGGGATGCAAGCAGTGGTTTATACCTATTCCATTAAATCAGCAAAGAGGGTGGCTCAAGAATTTAACGATGCAGGAATTGAAGCAAAAGAAGTTGACGGCAAAACACCAGCAGTTGAAAGGGATGCAATTGTTACTGATTTTAAAAATCAGAGTTTAAAGATATTGGTTAACGTCAATTTGTTCACTGAGGGCGTTGATTTACCAAACGTTGATTGCGTAATCATGGCTAGGCCTACCACATCATTAGCATTGTATTTACAGTTTTCAATGCGCTGCTTAAATCCTAGACCAGGAAAGACAGCAATAATTATTGACCACGCTAATAACGTGCAGAAATTTGGCTACCCAGACGATGACCGAGATTGGAAACAGGCAGTAGTTAGTGGCACGAAATCAGTTTCAAAAATAAATACCGATCACGGCATGGCAATTATAACTTGCGACTATTGCTTTGCAGTTGCGAAAACCAGTGAGGTTAAAAATGGCAAGTGTCCACTCTGCGGAAAGCCAATCAAAGTTCACGAGGCAAAACAGGTTAAAGATGTTGATTTAGTTGAAGCAAAAAATCGTAAAAAATTAATAGCGGAAATAGTAAAAAGCGATTTACTTAAAAAAGTCGCAAACATGAAAGTTAGTGAATTAAAATCTCCAGCCGAATTTAATACTTATGCAAAATTGCATGGCTATAAGCCAGGATGGATTTATTACCAACTTAAAATGAGAGGAATGATTAAGAAATGATAGTTTTACCTAAACCAAAAAAATTAGAACCAAAGGCACAGCCACACAACTTTTTCATCTGGGGAGCACCAATGAGTGGCAAAAGTTACTTTGCGAGCTTTTTCCCGAATCCAATTGTGCTCAATACCGATGGCAACAGCGATCAGGGAACCGCACCAGCGTTTCAAATTAGGAATTTAAGAGATAAAAATGGCAAGCCAACGCAATTAGTTACCCAACAGCTAGACGATATTATCTTAGCTTTACAAACAGAAAACGAACAAAGAAAACCAGAGGAGCAATTCAAAACTATTGTAGTAGACGTGATAGATGACATTATCGTTATGCTTGAGCAGGCAATTTGCTGGGATAACAATGTTAAGTCATTAGGTGATATTCCATACGGCAAAGGTTATGCATTATTTAACACGGCATTGCAACAGCTAGTAATGGATTTGAAAGCTTTGCCGATGAACATCATCTACATTAGCCGAGAAAATTCAATTACAGATGACAACACTGGTGCTACTACTTACCATCCTTCATTGAAAACCAAGTACTTCAATGTTGTGAACGGTAACTGTGATGTTGAAATTAGAACTAAAAAAGTTGGTGACGGTGTTAATGCTTCCTATTTCAGAGAAGTAAAAAGCCTAAGGACGCAGTACAATCCGAAAAATATTACAGACCATCGTATTTTGAAACTGCTGGAAACATGCAACGGAATTTTTAAAAAGGAGAGTAAATAATGAGTCTTTTAGATGCAATGAACGAATTAAAGCAAAAAGGTTTTAATCCAAAAGAGGGTAAGGAATATAACCCATACGAGCCGATCCCAGATGATACTTATTTAATGAGCTTTGACAATGTGACTCATAATGCCAAAGGCGATCGAGATTTCCTGATGTTAACTTTTAGCGTCATCCAGGGTGAATATGAAGGCAGGCAAGAATCGATTTTCCCATCACTTGCGCAAACAAAAGCTAATGGTGATCCAATGCCTAATTCAGTTATTGCTAGAAGCATTTCTGAAATTCAAATTATTGGAGAAACTCTTGATAACCCAGTGCCCGACAAGTGCTTTGCTTTTGAAAATGAAACCGAGGCTTATGATGCAATTGCCGAAGCACTGCAGCCAGCATGTGGCAAGGTCTTAAAAGTGACTATCAAAACTACCCCTAATAAGAAAAATCCACAATATCCATTTAGGAATTATACGTTTGAAAAGCATGAACAACCGCAAGTAGCCGATGCCAAGGATCCATTTAATGGAACAGGCGATACTGTTGACATTAACGATGACGACTTACCATTCTAGGAGAAAAACAAAATGAATGTTAAACAAATAATTTTTAACGGCAATATTGATAACTTCAAAGCTAAAAATGGTGTTGTGAATATTCAAATCAGTACATCAGCTAAAAATTTATCATTAGACAGTTTAAATGAAATTGCAAAAAATCAGATTCAGGTAATACTTGAGTCTAACCAATTAGAAATGATTGATTCTGAAACTAAATAATTATGCCACTAGAAAATCTAGTCAATTATGCTATTAGCTATGCAGCTCACGGATTTTCTGTAATTCCAATCGGATCAAATAAACGACCGCTGATTAAATTTGCCGATAAGCCAGCACTTACTAGTGATGAAATTAGAAAGGTCTGGCAACGCTATCCATTGGCTAACATCGCTCTTAAAACTGACAAGTTTTTCGTGATTGATGTTGACCGTCATGGTGATGTTGATGGCTTACAATCCATCCTTAATCTTAATCATAACGAATGGTTTAAAGACACTTTGCGAGAAAAAACCGCTCATGATGGTTACCACTTCTTTTTTCAAAAACCTAGAAAAGAAAATGTGACGCAATGCATTGGGCTATTGCCAGGTGTAGACTTAAAAGCACACGAAAATAATTATGTGGTAGTTGCTCCAAGTAAAATTGACGGCAAGTCATATCGGTGGCTTAATCACAAACCAATAAGACCAGCTCCTGCTGGTTTGTTGGAATTAATTCAATGCAAGTCAAAGCCAGAGAAAAAGACGATTTTAGACTATAAAATTGCTAGTAAAACGCAGACCTCAAAACTCTTTGAATTAATTGCCAATGGCCTAGGCGATACCGGCAGGCGCAATGATACTCTTACCAGTTTTGTCGGTGGACTCTTATATCGCGGTGTTGATCCAGATGCAGCAGCTAAATTAGCATTAATTGCAAATACTAATACAACAGACAGTCTTCCGCTGAATGAAGTGGAACGAACAGTAAATTCAGTAATTGTAAAAGAGATTAAAAGAAGGGGGATTGAATGAGTGACGTTATTAAAATCAATGAAAAAAATGCTGATAAGTTACGAAAAACCACCATTGAACTTGAACGTCAAAATAATGGTGCCGTTAAAACTACTAGCGTTAAAAACGCAGTGCTAATTCTATTGCATGATCCCAATCTCAAAAATTTATTTCGATTGAACGAATTTACCCAAGAAATTGATGTCGTTGATAATCGTAAATTAGAAATAAAAAATATTGGCACTGTCATAATCAGTAAGGGTCAATATACAGACCAGGTTACTAACTCAGTAGAGCTTTATATCGAAGCTCGATCAGATTATGAGCATGCCACTTTTAAAAACGTAATTATCGAGCAGGCAATTGATAATGTGGCTTACATGAATTCCTATAACCCCGTTATTGAATATATGGATAATGCATATAAACATTGGGACAAAAAACGCAGGATTGATAATTTCTTTCCTGAATATCTGGGAGCTAAGAAGAATGCGACCACAACATTAATTACTCGGACATGGTTAATGGGAGCAGTGGCCAAAGCATACAACCCTGAAACTAAATTTGATTATGTTTTAGATTTAGTAGGTGGCCAAGGAGTCGGTAAAACTTCGATTCTGAAGAACATTGCACCTATGGGGTTATATACGGACCAATTTAATACATTCACTAAGAAAGATGATTTTGAAGTGATGAAAAATGCTCTGATTGTCAATGATGATGAAATGACTGCCAGCAATGAGGCGAGTTTTGAAGAAATCAAAAAATTCATCACGATGCAAGACTTCGAATACCGCAAGCCTTATGGTCATAAACCATTACATTTTAAGAAAAAATTTGTCATCGCACGAACAACTAATGAGGTTAGACACTTACGTGACCGTTCAGGCGATCGGAGATTTTTATCAATTTATGCTGATCCAAAAAAGCAGACCAAAAATCCTGTGACCGATTTGACCGAGGATGTGGTGCAGCAGCTGTGGGGCGAAGTAGTATGGTTATTCAAAAATGCGAAAGATCCATTTAAATTTACACCTAAACAGGAAGAATTACTGAAAGAAAATCGTGAAGAATTCCGATACACATCCGGTCTTGAAGATAATCTAATGGATGTTTTAGAAAATAAGTTCAAGAATAGAGATTTTATCCCAAACCGGGAATTATCAGTTGCTTTGTTTCAAGATCCCAATGCACTTTCGCGGAATAATAAGCAAACACGTGATATTAGATATTATATGGAGCACATGGGATATGACACTAGTGCAAGATTAAGAATAGAAGGAAAAGTTCAGCGTGGCTTTTCAAAGACGTGACAGTTGTGAACGGTAGTGTGACAGTAACTGTCACAGCTGTATCCGTTGGGAGAGTAAGTTAAAGAAGATAGTGTGACAGTATGACAGTAAATATTGATAAAACTTTTTATTTTTATAATATATAGCCTCCATAGCTATAAAAAAGTTTTTTAAAATTTTACTGTCACGTCTTTGAAAAAAGTCTTTTATCTTATGTGAGAGTAGAGCTTAAAGGCGTGACAGTAACTGTCACGGAAGTGTCACCTCTGAGGAAAATATTATGGAAGTTATTGAAGGTTATTTAGCTAAAAATCCCGATGTAATGGGAAGTTGAGTGATAAAGATGAAATTTAAAGATGGAGAGGTAGCGAAAATGGAAAATAAAAAAACGCCACAATCCGACAAGATTGGTACGTTTAAAATGGATAAACATGGTGAATTAGTTTGGGAAGATTCTAATTATGGACATACAGTTTTTACAGCTGAACAGGTCGAAGCAATCAAATTTTTAATTAATTCTGTATAACGATTTGAATTAGTTTTTTTCCAAAAGTTGTGAATTCTATAACTCCCTTTTTAATGCTTGGTTTTGAACTTGTGTTTGAGAATTCGGTTGAATTACTCCAGCATAAAAATTCAGTTGATTTTTCAGCAGAATCATAGAATGACGTATATATATCATCATTGGTCAAATATTGTTCATCGCTTTGATTAATTATTCCTAACGATACAAGGTTATTTAAACTCAGTTCATTTTGAAACCAAAGAGCTGTTGAATTATTTGGAGCAATAAAATGATCTCCATATTTATGGCCTGAGCCATCATCCATTCGGCTAAAAAATATAACAGTAGGTATAGGAAGAAAATCAAAATTATTAGTCGAAATTTGGATAAGAAACTTAGCATCTTCTGAACTAAATTGTGATAAAACATTTGAAAATCTAGGTGATAATCCTTGATTATTCCTTTTGTCTATAGAAGCAGCAACAAGTTTAGCAAACATTTCTCTTAAGTTATCATCACTTATTTGATATTTAGAGTCCTCTATAGTTTTCATAGCTAAGTTTATTTTAGAAGAATCCCTATTTTCTTCAGGAATTTTATTTACATTATCAATAATTGATTGCTTAAATTTTCTTATATGTGCATTTGCCCATATTGTTCCTATGTTTAATGGCGATAATAATAATTCTGAAATACCACCCAAGGTGTCACCAATATTTTTAACAGTAGGATTCATTAATAGTTCTTGAGTATTTTGAGGTAAAAAATTAAGTGGATTTTTTTGATCCATGAAAAATCTCCTTTTAAAAAATCAATTAAATACTAGATATATGTATTATTATACACGAAAGACACAAGATGTTGTGGAATAAGATACAAATTATTTTGAATAAAAAGCATTGGTCTTTAGCAAAATTAGCCAAGGAATCTAATGTAAATTATGAAACATTGAAAAAATATAAATTTGCTGGGCAGGAACCTGGCTTTAGTAAAGTATGTAAAATTGCTGATGCGTTAAGTATTAGTTTAGATGAATTGAGGTAACCATTAGCCTGAAAGGAGCTAGTAAATGACAACGATAAAAATGAATGACGGTAGAACTCAATATAATGTTAAGGAAGATTTTCATGATATATGTATGTTTCTTTGTAATGCAAATAAATTGAATAACTATTTTATTCAGCTAACAGATACGCAATTAGGTGAAGTTTTATTAAGCATCAATAACATTTTATCCGTTAAGGCAAGTAAATAATGTCTGAACATGAAATTCAAAAACTAATTATGCGTGAATTATCAATGCATCATTGTACTGTTTTTAGAGCAAATGTTGGTAAAGTGCTCATGCAAAATGGGAGGTGGTTTGATACTGGGCTACCTAAAGGACACCCAGACCTATATGGTTTTAGATGGGTAGACAATCAAGTATTTTATATAGAAGTAAAATCAAAAACTGGTAAACCTAGAGATGATCAGATTAGATTTCATGAATTTCTATTATCACATAATGTGATACATGGAATTGCTCGTAGTACAAAAGATGCTCGTATGATTGTGGAAGGAGGCTTGGTGGGGTATGGCTATCCCCTATAATTTAATTCATGCATTAGAAAATGAATATGGAACATTATCATTAGTACCAGATAATAATTTAACTTTAAAGTCTATTCAAAAATCACTATACAACAATGAAGAAGAAATTATTGACGCTAGAATCACTGCATTAATTAATGACGGTTATTCAATTAGTGAAATAGCAACTGAATTAAATTTTAGCCAAAATAAAATCCGATCAGCTGTTAATCGTTTAGGATTAGAAGTTAAACCATATTTTAAATATGTGGCAATTAATCGAAAAACCGAACAAAAAATATATAGTAAGAACTTTAGCAAATACCGTGTTATCACTCATCAATCTTTACAATTTATATCAAGTGCAAGGCTTTATTTAAATAAAAAAGGATATTATTTAAGAAAATTCCGTAAAATTGTCCGCTTTAAAAAGCTAAAATCAGGAGATAAGTATTTTTGTAAAAACAAATTATATACCAAAGAATAGAAAGGAAAAGAGCTGTGGAAGAAAACGTTGATTTACCAATCGATATTGATCAAAAGTTAACTGCTCAAAAGGTACGTAACTTTTTCAAATATAATTTTGAACACTACCTAATAAGAGCTGGTTATCATCGTACTGACCTTAGCAGCCCACAGCTCGATCCTACTGGTATTATGAGTCATGGTGGCAACTCAGCTGAGAATAAAATGGCGTCAATATTTGAAGCACAGGATAAATGCCAAGCAGTCTATCATGCTATTGAACAATGCGCTGATAGTTCAAAGCAGCCATTCAGAACAATTTTAAAATCACTTTACATTGAAGAACTTACTGATTGGCAGGTAGCAGCTAAAGTGCAGTATAGTGATTCCAGATACAGTGATTTAAAGCGTTATGCTCTGTGCCAGTTTGCAGACACGATTGATACTTGGAAACTAATTTATAATGTAAAAATTCCAGAACTTAAGGTATTTAAAAATCGGGTCAATATCGGGTCAGAATCGGAGAAAGGTCGGATTGAATAGGTGTTATATTAGTAACATCAAGAATAAAAGATAATTCTTGAATGTGTATATACAAAGCAGCGATAGGTTCGAATCCTATCGTTACTATAGACATGCGATGACCTTAATAAGTCTTTATTTGGATAATCTATAATATGTTTTGAAGTTTAGTAATTATATTAAGCGAGTGTGTCAAATCAAATATGGATTAATTGATAAGGTAATCAAATTTTATAATGCAAGGATTAGACCTATCACTAATCCATATTTTTATGCCTTAAAGTTATTTGTGAGTATAATATACTCGTAAAGTTATTAAAATTTTAAGGAGAGATTAAGTCATGAATTATTCAGATTTTATAAAAATGTTTGAAAATATTATCAGTCTCGCAGATAAAGCTAAAGATTTAAAACTAACAAGGGCTATTAATGAGTTAGGCGTTAAAACTTTAAAATTAGTACAGGAAAATGCAGATCTTAAAGATAAGCTTAATAAGCAAAAGGACGATGATGATTTTGCTAAAAGCTTAAGAATAACAGAGGAAGGATACTATTATAAAGATGAAACTACACCCTACTGTATTAGATGTTGGGATGCTGATAAGAAAAGAATACACTTACAAAAAAGTGAGTATGGAACTTGGATTTGTCCGGAAGAGATATTTTTAAGAAATAAATGATTTTATCGATATTAATGTAGAAAAGAGAAAATGTAAAAAGATGCCATCATTATTAGTTGAAAAATTTTTAATTTTTATTTCTAAAAATTGGTTTCCTATTGTTATTCCAGCTGTAATTTCGGCTTTATTATCTTATTTTGTTTCTGTGAAGGCTAATGTACGAATAGCAAGAAATCAAAATAGTCGGCAAAGGGAATTGGAAAATTCACGTACTTTTGAAAGGCTTTATGATTTGCTGTTGAGTATGTATAGAAACATTAATCATTTGAATAATATTATGAAATTTTTTCCCTCAGGAAGTTTACCGAAAACAGCTATAAAAAGAATCAGCGAAACAGAAAAAGAATTAGATAAAGAAATTTCAGAGTTTTCTATGTTAGTTAATCTTAACACCTCGTTATTTGAAGATGGAAAAAGAGGAGATTTAGCTGTACTTGTAGATGAATTTATGGAAGACGATAAGGAATATTTAAAAGTAGTAATAGGGAAATCTAATCAAGTGAGTTTAGAAAAGTCAAAAGTTTCTATGTTAGATACTTTAGATTATCTTAAACTGAAAAAAGAATATTATTTGTATAAATTTTTGAAGTAATTAAAATAACTTAATTAGGAGGTGGTGAAATGATGTGACTGATTCTGAAAAAAGAATAGCTGCCCAACACGATTATGAGCTTGGAATGAAGTATAAGGACATTGCCGCTAAATATAGTGTGTCTATTAATACAGTCAGATCGTGGAAAACACGTTATAAATGGCTACGCAATAAAAGTAAAAAAGATGTGCACATTAATCAAAAAGATGTGCAACAGAAAACACCAACGGGTGCAGCAATAAACCAACTCAATAATAGTAATTTAAAAGATAAACAAAAGGCGTTTGTACTAGAGTACTTACGCCTTTTTAATGCAACGCAGGCTTACATTAATGTTTACGATGTTGACTATAGTAATGCTAAAACTGCGGGACCCAGATTGTTGGAAAATGTTGGAGTTCAAAAACAGATAAAACAAATCCGAAAAGCAAATCTGAAAGAGCTAGTTATTGAGCCGTTGGACTTAATTGAAGACGTTACTAAAGAAGCCAAAGCGGACATTGGCAACTATCTTGACTTTGGCAGTTGATCAGAAAAAATCGTTGAAAAGAAAAAGACTAAAAAGCTTTTAAAGACGACAAAGTCAACGAATCGAGTACCAATGTTGTTTGAGATAAGCCAATATTAGACATTAATGGCAAGTAGGTCACAATAATCTTCTATCTACTTATATTTCAAGGATAAAGCCAAAGTAGATACTTCATTAATAAAGAAGATTACTTAAGGCATGGACGGAGCAACAATTGTGTTTTATTACAAAACCAAAGCACGTGATATGCTGCTTAAAAGGCCAAAAGAGCAAAACAATGACAACGATACGACAGTAAACATCAATTCTAACGTTCCAAAAGAGAATAAAGCAAAAGTTTTATGTACAAGATTTTACCTGTGTTTTATGTTATTTTTGGTAGATATACAATTAGAAACATGACAAATAGTGGCTAAAGAGAAAACATGTCTCAAATAAATCGTCTTTTATTTCAACAATGAACGATTTTAGAGTTATTAGAGATAAGAATGCTATTGTATTTATGTTGCATAAAACTAACTAACATTTTCTATGATTCACTTGTTTGAGCAAAACTTTTGGACAATTGATTTAATTAATTATCAACCCTCAAAATAACACCCATCACTTCAATCAAACAAAAATTTCAAAAAAATGTAGACATAAATAGAAACTTATGCTAAATTATTAGAAGTGGTCGAGAGACGACAACAAAAATGGAGGATTAGCTCAGCTGGGAGAGCATCTGCCTTACAAGCAGGAGGTCACAGGTTCGAGCCCTGTATCCTCCATAATAATGGTGGTGTGAAGGGAAGTTCGCGCCGCCATTATTTATTGATTAACTAATAACTTGAATCCTTGCATTTTATTTCAAAATAGGTATACTATTAAAAGTGCTTTGATTCAGAACAATGACCCGTTGGTCAAGTGGTTAAGACATCGCCCTTTCACGGCGGTAACATGGGTTCAAATCCCGTACGGGTCACTTTGGAGGATTAGCTCAGCTGGGAGAGCATCTGCCTTACAAGCAGGAGGTCACAGGTTCGAGCCCTGTATCCTCCATCGTTCTATGGCTACCGAATCTGCGGTAGCCTTTTTTATTATCAATATATAGAACGAAATTTTAAAAAAATCGGTTCAAGTCCTGAGAGGATCCTGTAATGGAGATGCCTTGTAACCGAATAGCTATTGTCTATAGGGGGACTATTATGGAAAAACGTTTATTTACTTCGGAGTCTGTTTCTGAAGGACATCCCGACAAAATTGCTGATCAAATTTCAGATGCAATTTTGGACGCAATTATTGCCAAAGATCCCCAAGCACACGTTGCTTGTGAGACTATTGTTAATACGGGAATTGTCTATGTGTTTGGTGAAATATCAACATCTGCTTATGTTGATATTCAGAGTATTGTCCGTAAAACTGTTTTGCGCATCGGCTATGACAAACCCGAATTAGGTTTTGACGGCAACAATTGTGCAGTTTTAATTGATATTGATGAACAATCACCTGATATCGCTCAAGGAGTTGATCATTCACTTGAAACACGTGAAAATCACTCTGACGAAGACCAGCTTGACCAAATCGGGGCAGGGGATCAGGGACTAATGTTTGGCTTTGCAATCAATGAAACGCCAGAATTAATGCCTTTGCCAATCTCACTGGCTCACCGCTTAATGAGACAAGTTGCCAAGTTACGCAAGGATGGCACTTTAAGCTGGCTTAGACCAGATGCCAAGGCTCAAGTAACGGTTGAGTATGATGAACAGCAAAAACCTTTAAGAGTTGACACTGTGGTTATTTCAACGCAAACCGATGATCAGGTTTCAAACGAAGAAATCCGTCAAGCAATGATTGATTTAGTGATAAAAAAAGTTATCCCAGCTAAATACTTGGATGAAAAGACGAAGTTTCTAATTAATCCTTCTGGCCGCTTTGTTATTGGTGGACCTAAAGGCGATTCAGGCCTAACTGGACGTAAGATAATCGTTGATACCTATGGGGGTTATGCTCGCCATGGTGGCGGTGCATTTTCAGGTAAAGATCCTACGAAAGTTGATCGTAGTGCCAGTTATGCTGCCAGATATGTTGCTAAAAATATTGTTGCTGCGGGTCTAGCTGATCGCTGTGAAGTTCAGCTTGCATACGCAATTGGAGTTGCTCATCCTGTTTCAGTCATGATTAATACTGCTGGAACTGGCAGAGTTAGTGATGATTTATTGACTAAGGCAGTACGTAAAATATTTGATTTGCGCCCGGCTGGGATCATTAAAATGCTTAATTTAAGGCGGCCAATTTACGAGCAGACCGCTGCTTACGGCCACTTTGGCAGAACCGATATTGATTTACCATGGGAAAAAACCGATAAAGTTCAAGAACTTTTAAACTTTGTTCACGAAAATAAATAGTTTTATCAGCTAATGAAGGGGTTGTAATTGTGAAGAAGACAAATGTACGAATAGTAATGATTGCGATTTTTATGACGACGTTTATGACCGCCATTGAAGGTACAATCGTTTCTACAGCAATGCCAACAATTGTTTCTGATCTGAATGGATTAGAAATCATGAATTGGGTTGTTTCCATATTTTTGTTTATGACTGCTGTATCGACTCCTTTATACGGTAAGTTGGCAGACAGCTTCGGTCGTAAACCAATCTTTTTATTTGGAATAGCACTTTTTGTGGTTGGTTCAGCGCTTTGTGGTCAAGCACAAAATATGGTTGAACTAATTTTATTCCGTGTTATTCAGGGATTAGGCTCTGGAGCTGTTCAACCGGTGGCAATGACCATTATTGCCGATTTATACAGTTTGGAAAAAAGAACCAAGATGTTAGGTCTTAATTCCGGTTTCTGGGGTGTAGCATCAGTTATTGCACCACTGCTTGGTGGTTTTATTGTCCAAAATCTATCTTGGCATTGGGTTTTCTACATTAATGTGCCAATTGGCATTATTGCCCTACTGTTAATTATCTTTTTCCTTAAGGAACCAAAGAATAAGAAGAAAAGCAAACTTGATGTTAAAGGAACATTTTGGTTAGTAATTTTACTTCTGACCTTAATGTTTACACTGCAGGATCTAGGGACAATTAAGCCGCTAATGCTGGCCGCCTTAGTCGCTTTAATCATTATTAGTGCAATTGTGTTCTACTATGAAGAAAAACGCGCAGAAGATCCTATAATGCCTCTTTCAATGCTCAAAGGCAGGGAGTTCTTAGCCGTCAATATGATTACACTGCTTATCGCAGGGGTAGTTATTGGTTTTGAATTTTACATTCCAACCTGGATGCAGGGAATTAACGGTACTTCTGCTACTGTAGCCGGTTTTGCCGTAACGCCAAGTTCAGTAATGTGGGTAGTTGGCTCATTCTTAATTGGTGGTATGCTTAGCCGCTGGGGCGTAAGAAAAACCTTCTTCGGACTATTAACCATTCTTTTAATAGCAGATTGCATGTTGCTAATTGTGCCGATACACACGCCGTTTTGGGTATTCTGTGTGATTGCCACATTAAATGGCTTTTCCTTTGGTGGCGTTTTAACCGCATCACAGGTTCGCTCACAGGTGCTGGTTTCAAAAGAAAATATCGGTGTTGCTACTTCTTTTAACACTTTGATGCGGTATTTAGGGCAAACGATGATGGTTTCAATTTTTGGTATTACCTTTAATACCGTTGTTGCAAACCAACTTGCTCATCATACTAATTTAACTCAATCAATGATGAACAAAATTGTTTCTTCAGTTAAAGCAAAGGAGCTTGCCGCTAACTTAATTCCACAATTAAGAGCAGTGCTCTTTAGCGCTTTAAAAGGTGTTTACTGCGTTTCTCTAGTAGCAATTATAATTTCAATTATTTTTAACTGCATTTATAAAAAACAACAAAAAAATAGCTAACTAAAATAAATATTGAGTAAAACCTGCTGGTAACCAAATCAGCAGGTTTTTTATTTATTTAACTTTTCTCTATAGTAGAAAAGTCGCTTTCTAAAAATTATAATAGACGATATCAAAAAAATTACAGATAGGAAGTATAGCATGGAAAGGCAAATTACCAATTGGCGTTCTTTAGGTGGACATGTCGGTGCTGGAGGAAAAAAGGTTAGAGATGACTTGCTTTTTCGGTGTGGTCAATTATATAATTTAACCCCATTTCAAAAAGAACAACTACAAGATAAATATCAAATTAAACGTGTTTTCGATTTTAGAGGGCAGGATGAACGCAAACAATTTCCAGATTTCTTGTGGTCAGGTCTAGACTACGTGGTAATTGATGTGTTAAAGGATGCTCAAGTCAATCAAGCCAGTGTGGAAACGATTATTTCTGGTAGTTATAGTGCGGAAGAAGATATGTTAACTACTTATGAAGAACTGGTAATGGAGAAGTCTGCACAAACAGGTTATCGGCAATTTTTGTTGACTTTAATCAATGATCCCACTCCAACAGCATTTCACTGTTTTGCGGGCAAGGACAGGACAGGCGTAGCAGCAGCTCTCATATTAAAAACTTTAGGAGTCAGTGATGAGGAAATTTATGCGGACTACCTTGAAACTATTCCAGCACGTAAACAAGAAAATCAAGAAATTTTAGACTACTTGCAAGATCATTTAACTAGTGCGCAGCTAGATGAGGTTGCGGTTGCACTAACCGTTAAAAAAGCTTATTTAGAAAGGTATTTTGCTACTATCAAGCGCAACTTTGGTGATTTTGACAATTATCTTATGCAAGGACTGAATTTACCAGCTGATTTTAAAGATAAGATGCGCCAAATTTATTTAGTGTAGGTCACAATTTTAAAAAGATGCTCAATGCAGCGTTTAACTTTAAATAAATAATTAATATATGAAGGTAAAAATACCGGTAAAACTATAATTACTAAATTAAATATTTCTTCTTATTTGTAGTTAAAAGTTTATAAAATGTTCATCATTAAAATAAATAACTAAGTAAAACTTTTATCAAGTTGATTTTTGCTAATTTCAACTTAATAGCTGACTTTGCAGCTAAAATGCGCTAAATTTAGTTAGTATGATATTAAAACTAACAAGAATTTGAATAAAGGAGAAAAAATGCAACGCGACGAATATATCAAAAGTCTCAATCTTGAACCCCATCAAGAAGGTGGCTGGTTCAGACAAGTTTATACCAGTGATAAGCAATTTTATGACGAAGATAGCAAGGGAGAACGTTTCTACTACACCTCAATTTATTTTTTACTCGATGATAAGAATTGCTCTCATTTTCACCGTTTAAATCATGATGAGATGTGGTATTATCACGATGGTCAGGCAATTACTATTCACTGCATTTCGCCTGAGGGCAAATATTATGCGGTTAAATTAGGAAAAAATGTTGCGCAATGTGAATGTCTGCAGTTTAGGGTGCCAAAATATACTATCTTTGCTTCGGAAGTGACCGAGCCTGACAGCTTTTGCCTAGTAAGCTGTGTTGTTTCTCCCGGCTTTGATTATCACGATTTTGAGCTGCTTAAAAAAGCAGATTTGTTAAAGAAGTATCCAGAATATAAAGACGTCATTGACCGTCTAGCTCAAGATTAATTCTGACTACAAAAAAAGTTCAAACTACTAAAAGTTTGAACTTTTTGTTTTAAACTAAACTGTTTTCTTGTGCGCGCATTTCTAAATAATAGTGATATAAGAAGGAGTAGCCGATTAGTAAGAATGCAATCCCTTCTAAAAAGCCGCCAACTACATCTGAAGGATAGTGTACGTGGCTAAAAATCCTTGTATATCCGATTAATATGGGAAAGCAGGCCCAAACAATGCATAACACAGTTTTGGCCGCTTTATTTTTTATTAATAAAATTGTTAAAACAATTAAAATTCCAAATAAAGTAGCACTGCCAACAGAATGTCCAGAAGGAAAACTATAACCGTGTGCTGCAACTAGATGATGCGTGAAAGGCCTGTGACGAGCAATAGCATGTTTAATAATCCAATTATAACCGTTGGCAGCAATCATCGTTCCGGCTGTAAAAAACGCATAGGCAAACTTTTTAAAAAGTGCTAAGACGATTACCAGCAAAATGGTTTCAACCATAATCACATTTGTATTGCCCAGATTAGTAAAAACAGTAGCAAATTTGATAAGTATTGGATTATTGTTGCAGATAATATTGATTACAGTCCGGTCAAATTCATGAATAAACTGGTTTTCTGAAGCAACTAGAATTGCCCATGCAGCATATAAAATTAAGAATATGGTGGCGGGTATTATGGTATCTCTTTTTGTTTGAATTGTTTTGTTCAAAAACTTTCTCCCCTTGTTTTTTTTAGCATTTGTGGTAAATTATAATCATTATTGGTCAAAAAGGAAAGATCAGGAATTAGTAGTAATTTTGTTTTTCTATAGAGAAGAGTCGGTTGGTGCAAGACTTGAAAAACAAGTTATGAACTGAGCCTGAAGACAAGTCTATCGTTAGCTATCCGCGTTAAGGGGCGTGAGTGTCACACTTTTTAGTGTGGAACTTAGGTGGTACCGCGATTATTCGTCCTATGAATTGTTTCATAGGGCTTTTTTTATGAGGTGAAAATATGTACAATCACAAAGTCGTTGAAAAAAAGTGGCAGGATTATTGGGAAAAAAATCAAACATTTAAAACTAGCACTGATTCTAAAAAGAAAAATTATTATGTTCTAGACATGTTTCCTTTTCCATCTGGTAAAGGGTTGCATGTTGGACACCCTGAAGGTTACACAGCAACTGACATTGTTGCACGGATGAAACGCAGTCAGGGCTATAATGTTCTTCACCCAATGGGGTGGGATGCGTTTGGTCTGCCAACCGAGCAGTATGCGCTGCAGACTGGTCAGGATCCAGCTGTTGTTACTAAGGAAAACATTGCTAATTTCAAAAGACAACTTAATAAATTGGGTTTTTCTTACGATTGGAATAGAGAGCTGACAACCTGCGATCCCAAATACTACAAGTGGACGCAATGGACATTTGAACAAATGTATAAAAACGGCTTGGCTTATGAAGCAGAAGCGCCAGTTAATTGGTCACCTGATTTAGGCACCGTTGTCGCTAATGAAGATATAGTAGACGGTAAGACTGAACGTGGTGGTTACCCGATATATCGTCGTAATATGAAGCAGTGGATGCTTAGAATTACCAAATATGCTGATCGTCTGCTAGCAGGTTTAGACAATCTTGATTGGCCAGAAAATATTAAGGAGATGCAAAGAAACTGGATTGGCCGCTCGGTAGGTGCCCAAATCACTTTTAAAGTTAAAGATTCTACAGAGACCTTTGACGTTTTCAGTACGCGGCCAGACACTCTTTTTGGGGCAACTTATGCAGTTTTAGCACCTGAAAATAAATTAGTCTCAAAAATTATGACTGCTGGTCATAAAGATGAAGTTAACGCTTATATTAAACAAATTGAATCTAAATCCGACCTTGAAAGAACAGATTTAAACAAAACCAAAACCGGTGTGTTCACTGGGGCTTATGCAATTAATCCAGTAAATAACGAAGAAATTCCAATTTGGATTGCTGACTATGTTCTTGCTAGCTATGGTACTGGCGCGGTAATGGCTGTACCGGCCCATGATACGCGTGATTATGAGTTCGCTCGGAAATTCAATTTGCCTATTAAGGCTGTAATTAAGGGTGGAGATATTGCTCAAGAAGCATATACCGGTGAAGGTCCGCACATTAATTCCGATTTCTTAAATGGTCTTAATATTGAAGATGCCAAGAAAAAAATTGTGGCTTGGCTAGAAGAACATCACGCTGGAGAACAAAAGGTTAATTACAAATTGCGTGACTGGGAGTTCAGTCGTCAGCGCTACTGGGGTGAACCAATTCCTGTAATTCACTGGGAAGATGGAGAAACAACTTTAGTTCCCGAAGATGAACTGCCACTTGTTTTGCCTCATGCCACTGATATCAAGCCATCCGGTACTCCTGAAAGTCCATTGGTTAACTTGAAGGATTGGGTAAATGTAGTTGACAAGAATGGCCGCAAAGGTAAACGTGAAACGAACACTATGCCTAACTGGGCTGGGTCTTCTTGGTACTTCTTACGCTTTGTTGACCCGCACAATGATAATAAACTGGCTGATTATGAATTACTGCAGAAATGGATGCCGGTTGACCTCTACATTGGTGGTGCTGAACATGCCGTTAGACACCTGCTTTACGCTAGATTTTGGAATATGGTCCTTTATGACTTGGGTGTTGTACCAAATGAGGAACCTTTCCAAAGACTTTACAATCAAGGGCTTATTCTCAAGGATCATGACAAAATGTCTAAATCAAAGGGCAATGTTGTTAACCCGGATGATGTGATTGACGAATATGGTGCAGATAGCCTGAGAATGTATGAAATGTTTATGGGACCGCTTGATGCCTCGATTGATTGGGATGATAATGGTCCAGCTTCTACAAAGAAATTTTTAGACAGAGTTTGGCGCTTATTTGTTAACGATTTAGACTTAAAGTCAATACCTCAAGAAAATATCGTTGATGAAAATGATGGTACTTTAGATAAAATTTATAACGAAACTGTTAAAAAAGTTACCGAAGATTTTGATGATCTGCACTTTAATACGGCAATTTCACAATTGATGGTCTTTATTAATGCTGCTCAAAAGGCTAAAACAATTCCTAAAGAATATGCCGAAGGCTTTATTACGCTTTTAGCTCCGATTGCTCCTCACATGATGGAAGAAATTTGGCAAATATTTGGTCACGAAGAATCAGTTACATTTGCCAAATGGCCATCCTATGATCCAGCTAAGTTGGTAGAAACTACTGTTGAAATAATGGTTCAAGTCAATGGTAAGTTACGAGGAAACTTTAAAGCTGCAAAGGATATGGCTCAAGAAGAAGTTAAGAAACAAGCTTTGTCCTTACCTCACGTTCAAAAATTCTTAAGCGGCAAAGAAATTAAAAAAGTCATTGTTGTACCTAATAAAATAGTCAATATTGTAGCCAAATAAAGTTAATTTTTCCTAAAGTGCAAAGTATATTTGTTGTTAATTGCCTTTTTTCATTCACAATAATATAGTTAGTAAATAAGATTTAGGGAATATTAATGAGAGAAAATAATTCAGCAGAACAAAATACGCAAAACACTTTTATTAAAGGCAGTGCGTGGATGACTTTTGGGTCTATTACTTCACGTATTTTAGGTGCCCTCTATATAATTCCGTGGTTTTATTGGATGTCACCTTACGGTAATATTGCTAACGCTCTGACTGCAAGAAGTTACAACATCTACAGTATTTTTATCTTAATTTCTACTGCGGGAATTCCTGGTGCTGTTGCCAAGCAGGTAGCAAAATATAATGCACTTAATGAATATGGCGTTGGTCGTAAACTGTTTCATCGCGGCCTAATTCTTATGGTGATTTTAGGAATTATTTCAGCAGGGATCATGTACCTTGCTTCGCCTTTTTTAGCCTCTAACGGTGCCCAAGTTGATCCTAGACAGGTAAAAGTAATGCGCAGCCTATCGTATGCCATTTTAATTATTCCTGTATTGAGCATCATGAGGGGTTATTTTCAGGGCTATGAAGATATGATGCCGTCTGCAATTTCCCAGTTTGTCGAGCAGCTAGCCCGTGTTATTTGGATGCTGCTGACTGCATACGTGATTATGCAGGTGCAGCACGGCAATTTTGTGGATGCTGTAGTGCAGTCCAACTTTGCAGCTGCAATTGGTGCGATTTTTGGTATTGCTATTTTAGCGTGGTTTTTGTTTTCCAGAAAAACCATGCTTGACGAATTGGTAGAAAATTCCGACAATGAAATTCAGGTTTCAACTTCGGCCTTATTTGTTGAAATCATTGCCCAAGCTATTCCATTTATTATTATTGATGCTGGCATTCAGCTTTTCTATCTCGTAGATCAATATACTTTCCATCCAATGATTGCTAATTTAATTACTGCAAGCAATAATACTATTGAAACTTGGTATGCTTTGTTTGCACTTAATGCTAATAAGTTGATCATGATTATTGTATCTTTAGCTAGTGCGATGGCAGTAACTGCAATACCGCTATTATCAGCAGCTCATACGAAACATGATTTTCACGCAATTTCGGATCAAATAGGTAATACATTAGATTTGTTCTTATTTGTCATGATACCGGCTGCTTTTGGGATGGCAGCAATTTCTACCCCGGTTTACACTATTTTTTATGGCTACGACCAATTAGGTTCAAATGTACTGTACCTTTCTTCTTTTACTGCTATTTCTTTGGGGTTATTTACTGTATTGATGGCTATTTTACAGGGCTTATCAGAAAATACGTTGGCAATAAAATATTTGGTTTTAGGGCTAATTATCAAAATTCTGATGCAATATCCAATGATTTATCTCTTTAAAGTTTATGGACCTCTGCTGGCAACTAACTTGGGCATGTTGGTAATTATCTTTATGGCGCTGAAGCATCTTAAAATCGGCTATAATTTTAATCAAAATCGGACTAGACGGCGTTTTATTGGCATTACCGCCTTTTCAGTAATGATGTTCATATTAGTCTTAGCTTTAGAAAGGGCATTAGAACTTTTCTTAAGTCCAAAGAGTAGTTTGCAATCGTTAGTAATTGTCCTGCTTTCAGTAATTGCTGGATGTTTATTTTACGCCTTTGCTGCAATAAAATCTGAACTTGCACAAAAGATTTTAGGAGAAAAGATCGTACCTCTTTTAGAAAAATTGCATATTCATGCATAACAAAGAGCGTTATTATCATATTTGATAATAACGCTCTTTGTTTGCAAAAATGGTTTAAAAACATTTCTGCGCGCCCTTGCCAAGGAACTATATTGTACTAGATAAATTTTTAAATCTCAATGTTAACGGTGGTGAAATTCACCCGCAGGAGTATCATCATGACGATTTTTGTCAGGCATTACAATTGCAGCGACCAGATATAAAAGTAAACCCGCAATATTTGTGAACAATATTAAAAACGCTCCGCCAATTCTGGTCCAAGCTTTATCCCAGCCGAAATACTCAGCAACTCCGCCTAAAACGCCAAATAAAACTCTATCATCTGATTTTGTTAACCGCTTTTGCACGCTAATTCCCCCTTTGCTTTTAAAGCACAATACATCTTGCCTATATAGTAAGATGTAGTTATTGCTAGATAAAAACGATTATTGTACCTTTCGAGAAGTAATTTGATATGATCAGAATAAACTTATTTTTTAAAAAAGCAAATTAATGATGTTTTTTTAAACGCCAGCTAATAACATTAATTCAATATCCACTTCGTTTGTGATAAATCAAAATGATTTTATCTGGCTACAGGATATTAGAAATCAGGATTGAGCTAAATAATTTTTCAATTTTATCCAACTTTAAGTGCAAAAAAAGCTAATCCAGCAGGATTAGCTTATAAAATTATGCCCCGAAAAAGATTCGAACTTTCACTTAGTTACCTAAACAGCGACCTGAACGCTGCGCGTCTGCCAATTCCGCCATCGGGGCATGTCATTTTTAACACAGTAATAATCATACCAAAAATTTGGTAAAATGTAAGCATAAATAGAAAAATATTCAAAAAAATTCTGGAAAGGGAGTTTTATTACTTGAAGCATAAAGTTAAAGCACTCATACTTATATTTATTAGCTTATTTTTGCTAATGGCACCGGTAAACACTGTTGCTGCAGCCAAAAAGGCCCCTGATAATTATGATCAAGACAAAGTAGCAATTGATGCTAAAGCCGCAATTGCTATAGATAGTAAGACCGGACAGGTTTTATATGGCAAAAATATTAATCAGCCTTTACCTATAGCTTCAATGACTAAGCTTATTACTGCTTATCTGACACTTAAAGCAATAGATGAGAACAAAATCAATTGGGATACCAGGGTCACACCCACAAGGCAGATTTTTGCTGTTGCCAGCAACAGAGAATATTCTAACGTTCCACTGCGCATGAAGCACACTTATACGATTAGACAGCTATATCAAGCTACATTGATCGAATCAGCTAATGGGGCGGCAATGATGCTGGCACAGGCAATAAGTGGCTCACAGACGGCTTTTGTAAGACAAATGCGTCGCCAATTGCAAAAATGGGATATTAAAGATGGTCGTATTTATACTACCTGCGGTTTACCTAATAAAAGTGTTGGAAGTGACGCTTACCCGGGTGCAGGTAAAAATGCCGAAAATATGTTGTCGGCCAAAGATATGGCTTTAGTAGGACTTCATTTGCTGCAAGACTACCCTAATGTAATTAATACTACCAAAATAGCTAAGTTGAACTTTGTAGATCAGGATTTCGCAACACCCATGAGTAATTTTAATTGGATGTTGAAAGGAATGCCGCAGTATCGTAAAAGATTAAAAATAGATGGTTTAAAAACAGGAACTACTGACGCAGCAGGTGCGTGTTTTATCGCAACTGCTAAACATAAAGGTGGTCGATTAATCACAGTAGTGTTAGGAGCTAAACACGAAACCAATACAGACCCGGCCCGTTTTATTCAAACTGCCAAATTATTAGACTATGTTTATCAAAATTATCAACCATTAAAATTTAAGCGTAATGAAGTCATTATTGGCAAAACCAATATGGCTGTTCATAATGGTCAAGCAAGGCAAATCAATATTGGTATGAAAAATGACAGCTTGATTTGGGTACCGCAAAATGGTCAGAAATTTACGATTGAATTGGCTGTGAAACAGATTGAAGCGCCAATTAAGTCGGGCCAAAAAGTTAATTCATATATTTTTAAAAAAGGCAATCAGAAAATAATCTCATTACTTAATCCTGCAGGATTACTTTTGCCGGCTCAAGCCTTACAATCAACTAATAAAGTAAATATCTTTGTCCGTTTCTGGCGCTGGTTATTTGGAGGTTAAAAATGAGCACAATTACAGAAAGCATTTTGCCAGAAGTCATTAAAAAAAGACCAAGTGATTCTCATAAAGGCAATTATGGCAGAATCCTTTTAATAGGTGGAAGTGAAAACTATGGCGGTGCGATTATTATGGCGGCTGAAGGTGCACTTAACAGTGGAGCAGGACTGATTTCTGTGGCCACTCATGCTGTGAACCTCGATGCACTTCACGCTCGCGATCCAGAAATTATGTTTGTTGACTGGCGTGACCGAAATTTAGTAAAATTGATCCCGCAAATGGATGTGATTGTTTGTGGTCCGGGTTTAGGCGTTGGTTCTGTTGCTCATACAATTATGACCATTCTCAATCAAAGTATTTCTGCAAAGCAAACTTTAATTTTAGATGCAAATGCTTTGACCTTTATTGGACAAGAGCCAGAATTAATTCCGCAAACTGCTGGCTTAGTCGTTATAACGCCACACCAGATGGAATGGCAACGCTTAAGTCAAATTAGAATACCGTATCAAACTGACAGTGCCAATGTGGATGCGCTAAAAAGGATTTTTCCTACGCAAAATGCAATTTTGGTTTTAAAATCCAATCACACCCACGTTTATTCCAAGTCTGAGCCAGCTTTCGTTAATCCTATTGGTAATCCAGGTATGGCAACAGGTGGTATGGGCGATACCTTGGCTGGTATCATAGGCGGATTTACAGCACAGTTTGGTGGTAATATCAACTCTGTTTTAGCTGCAGTTTATATCCATTCTTTAGCTGGTGACCAATTGGCGAAAAATAATTATGTTGTTCGTCCTACAGAAATTAGTGCGTTATTGCCCAAACTGATGAGGCATTATGCCAATTAGTGCTTATTTTGCAATTATTATGGTTGAGGAGAAAAATTTAACATGAAAAACAGTTTATTAAAAACATTGACAGCTTTTTGTGTTCTTTTAATCTGTGCGATCAGCTTGGCTCGAATATCTATGCCTTCTCAGATAACAGAGGAACATAAAACAACAAATAAGAAAACTGCTGTCATAAAAACTGCAGCTTCTTTTCGCCCGTATCAAGATCCCAAAGACCTGCGTGCTCCTTTTAACTGGAAAAAGCCCAGCGAAACTAAACCATATCCCAAAATTAAGCATCTTGAAAATGATTTGACTATCAGAGTTTCTCTTAAAGGTAATCGCGTTTATATTCTGCGCAATGGCAAGAGGATATATACCATGATTGCGAGTGCTGGACTCTTTAAAAAAGGCAAATCTTTAACTCCAGTTGGAACTTTTAAAATCAAAAATGACCGTGGCGATTCCTTTTACAACCCCGATTTAAATGAGGGTGCCAATAATTGGACTAGTTGGGACAAACATAATGTTTATTTATTTCACTCGGTACCAACAAAAAATAACGGTAAATACAATGTTAAAGAAGCAGAAAAGCTGGGAGTGAAACCTGCTTCTCATGGTTGCGTCAGGTTGAGTGTTCCTGACTCGCGCTGGCTGGTAGAAAAAATTCCCGCCGGTACAAAAGTAATTGTCAAAAATAACTGAAATAGTTGGCGCAAACGATATTTCCTGTTATAATCATTTTTTGAAAGTGGTTAGAAGTAGTAGACATTTTTTTGAACAAGCGAACCCGAGTTGATGTGAGTCGGGTCAAAAAGATGGTTGAAGGCGTGTCTAACTGATTAATTAATAAATTAAACAAAGCGGATACTTTGTATCAACAAGAGTGGTACCGCGGGTAAAAACTCGTCTCTTCCTTTATCCTAAGGAAGGGACTTTTTTTGTCATTAGGAGGCTGAAATGGATTTTAAAGATAAAGTTGTTGACTTGATAGCAGCACAGGTCGATTTACCTAAAAATAAAATTAGTTCATTAATTGAACGACCAAAAAACGAAAAAATGGGAGACTATGCCTTTCCTGCATTCGCTTTAGCAAAAGTGATGCACCAAAACCCTGCTGCTATTGCTCAAGATATAGCAAGTAATATTGAGAGTCCTGACTTTGCCGAGATTAAGGCTGTTGGCCCTTATGTTAACTTTTCTATTAATCATAGTAAGTTGATTTCCCAAACACTTGCAGAAATTTTATCAGAAAAAGAGCATTATGGTGATCAAAAATTAGGCCAAGGCAATGTTCCAATTGATATGTCCAGTCCGAATATTGCCAAACCAATGTCAATGGGACACTTGCGTTCTACAGTAATTGGCAATTCCATTGCGAAAACATTGGAAAAAGTTGGTTATTCACCAATAAAAATCAACTATTTAGGTGATTACGGCACACAATTTGGCAAATTAATTGCCGCGTATAAGCACTGGGGCGTCGAAGAAGATGTTAAAAAAGACCCCATCATGAATTTATTTAAATACTACGTAAAATTCCATGAAGAAGCTGAAAAACATCCAGAACTTGATGACGAAGGCCGTGCTTGGTTTAAAAAACTGGAAGACGGCGATCCAGAAGCAGTAAAACTATGGCAATGGTTCCGTGATGTTTCTTTAGCTGATTTTAAACGTATTTACAAGGAACTGGGAGTAACCTTTGATTCTTATAAGGGTGAAGCGTTCTTTAACGATAAAATGCAGCCTGTGATTGATGAACTAAAGGAAAAGGGTCTTTTGCATGAATCACGCGGTGCACAAGTTGTTGATATGGGTGAAGATGAAAATCCTGCCATAATTGTTAAGTCTGACGGCAGTAGTATTTATTTAACGCGTGATTTAGCAGCCGCGATTTACCGGATGAAAACTTACCACTTCGTCAAAATGCTTTATGTGGTTGGTAATGAACAGTCACAGCATTTTGTGGAATTAAAGACTGTTTTGAAAAAAATGGGTTATGATTGGGCTGATGAAATCCATCACGTTCCTTTCGGTTTAATTACCCAAAACGGCAAAAAATTGTCTACGAGAAAAGGCAATGTGGTCTTTCTTGATCAAGTGTTACAAGATTCCGTTAAACTTGCTCAAAAGCAAATTGAGCAAAAAAATCCCGATTTGGCTAATAAAGATCAGGTTGCCCATGACGTTGGCGTTGGCGCAGTTATTTTTCATGATTTAAAAAATGAAAGAACCGAAAACTTTGACTTTGATCTGGACGAAGTTGTGCGCTTTGAAGGTGATACTGGTCCTTATGTCCAATATACCAATGCACGTGCACAAAGCGTTTTACGTAAAGCTTTGACGCAAGGTCATGAGCCACAACTCTCAGATATAAATATTGATGATGATTGGTCCTTTGGCGTTGCCAAGTCTTTAGCCGATTTCCCACGGATTATTGCACGCAGTGGTGCTAAATTCGAACCATCTGTTATTGCAAAGTATGCTCTTGATTTAGCTAAAAAATTCAATAAGTACTATGCTAATGTCAAAGTTTTAGTTGATGACGCTCAAATTGGTGGGCGATTAGCACTGGTACAGGCCACTTCAATTGTTTTAACTGAGGCTTTACGTCTATTAGGAGTCAATGCTCCTAAAGAAATGTAAAAAATGTTAAATAATAGCGTTTACATCAAATAAAAGATTGTTCAATGTTTAATTAATACGATACAATATGACTGTAAGTTTAATAGGAGGTATTTTTAATGGCATATTTAGATAATGGTAACCAAATCTTTAAAGATGCTCGTAAAAACCATTATGCAGTAGGTGCTTATAACACTAATAACTTGGAATGGACTCGTGCAATTTTGCAAGCTGCTGAGGAAACAAGAACCCCAGTTTTAATCCAAGTATCAATGGGTGCAGCTAAATACATGGGTGGCTATAAGGTTGCTAAGGATTTAGTTGAAGATGAAATTGATGCAATGGATATTTCAGTTCCAGTTGTATTGAACTTAGACCACGGTGATTTTGAAGCTGCTAAGGAATGTATTGCACTTGGCTATTCATCAGTTATGTTTGATGGTCACGCTTTATCTACTGAAGAAAACTTGGCTAAGACTAAGGAAATTGTTAAGTTAGCCCATGAACGTGGCATCTCAGTTGAAGCTGAAATTGGTAAAATTGGTGAAAATCAAGGCGCTGAAGGTGGCGAACTTGCTTCTGTTGAAGATGCAAAAGCTTTTGCTGCTGCTGGTGTTGACAAGCTTGCTTGTGGTATTGGTAACATCCATGGTGTTTACCCTGCTGATTGGAAAGGCTTAAACTTTGACCGCTTAAAGGAAATTGCTGATGCAGTTTCTGTACCACTAGTTTTACACGGTGGTTCAGGTATTCCTGAAGACCAAGTTAAGAAAGCTATTTCTCTTGGAATTTCTAAAGTTAACATCAACACTGAATTCCAATTAGCTTTCCAAGCTGCTACTCGTAAGTACTTTGAAGCCCACAAGGATGAAGACAAGGACAACAAGGGTTATGACCCTCGTAAGCTTCTTCTTCCTGGTACTGAAGCAATTACAGCTTCAATGAAGGAAATGATCACTTGGCTTGGTACTCCATCAATTGATGACAAGATTAAGTCAGCTGGTTTTGACAAGAGTTCATTGAACTTAGAATAATTAGTAAATAATATTAACATTGGAGCAATCGCAAAAAGATTGCTCTTTTTTGTTAGCAACTTTTTCAGAAATTTTAATAGCTAGTATTAATTATTTGCACAGTACCACTAAAAAATTAAAAAAATAAAAATAGTTTGACTTAAAGTTGAATTTAAGCGTTATACTCAAGAAAAAGATGAATGGAGGCAAATTATGATTTTTGATAAAGTATTGAATCTATCTAATGGCGTAGAAATTCCCCAATTAGCTTTTGGCACATGGAAAATTCCAGACAATGAAGTTTCTGCCGCTGTCGAAAACGCGTTAGCAATTGGCTATCGTCATATTGACACTGCTCAGGCTTACCATAATGAAGCTGGAGTTGGCGAGGGAATAAGAAAATCTGGAGTTAAGCGCGAGCAAATTTTTGTGAATTCGAAAGTTGAAGCAGAAATTAAGGATTATGCTAATGCTAAAAAATCAATTGATGAAACTCTTTTACGCATGAAACTAGACTATTTGGACATGATGATCATTCATAATCCACAGCCCTGGATAGAAGTTAACCAGTCTGATGACCGCCACTTTGAGGGTAATCTGGAAGCATGGCGTGCTCTAGAAGAAGCAATGAAGGCCGGCAAACTACGTGCAATTGGCGTTTCCAGCTTTCAACCAGAAGACTTAAACAATTTAATTGCTAATAGTGACGTTAAACCAATGGTTAATCAAATTTTGTGCCATATTGGTGCAACGCCAAAGCCCTTAATTGATTTTTGTCAGCAAAATGGTATTGTAGTTGAGTCATTTTCACCTGTTGCTCACGGTGAAGCTCTCAATAATGAAGCCATTAAAAAGATGGCTGCTAAGTATCAGGTGTCGGTTGCTCAATTGTGTATCCGTTATGATTGGCAATTAAACACCGTTGTCTTACCTAAATCAACTAATCCAGTTCACATGAAAGAAAACTCAGAACTAAATTTTGTGATTAATGATGAGGACATGAAAACTCTGGAGGCTGTTAAAACCTTTGACTACGGTTCATCCAGTCATTTTCCAGTATTTGGTGGCAAGAGAGAGAAGTAGTTTTAGTAACATTTAAATAAAATAACAAGAAGACTATCAATGCGGCTTTTGCAAGTAGCTGATACATAGTCTTTTTTGTTTATTTAATATTTAAAAGGCAAAAATGTTAATAAATGTTGGCTATGATAAATTTGAAATGGCTAACTTAGGCTACAGCCTTGTTCATACAAGTTGTGGCGGCGTTGAACTTTTATATCAAAAATTCCTAGATGATATGAAAGACACAGTGAACGATAACATCAAAAACTTTAAAAATTCGATCTTGGTTGAAGTTGTACAGATGATCCTACTTTAGATCCTAATATTAGCCTGAATTTTATTAAAACGTGTCACATGGCTAATGTTGATTCTTTTACCGTTTCAGGTGCTAATCACACTTTTAACGTTGAAACAGGTGATTTTACGAAGTTAAATGAAGTTATTGGTAAAGTTGTCCCGTGGATTAGCGCACATATCAAATAAAAAACCAGCTTTGATTAAAGCTGGTTAATAGTAATTCTAAAGCTTAGCTTCGCAGTTAAGCTTTTTATTTTACTTTATTGAATTCAGTTGGCTTATTTAGTGCTGGCTCTGTTAAGAGTAAAATCTGGTCTTGTTGGAATGCAATTGGTAAAAGTTGATGTTGATATAATCTTACTTCAACAAACATCTTACCATCTTCATTAACAATTACCGGGTATTCCTTTTTACCGATAGTAACCATTAAGTTACCATCATTTTCACTCAAAGTTATTAAACCATAGCCCGGATTGTGATAGTCGCCTAGTTGGTCTTTGTTAGCTTTAACCTTTTGTGGTGCGTCTCCCATAAGGCTGCTAATCTTTTGTTCACGCTTTGCTATTTTTTGGTCCACAGCCTTTTTGACTTTTGCTGTCCAATCCGTTTCATTTATTCCTAGAGCATTGTCAATGGTTTGATATGCTAATGCAAAGATAGCATCCGTTGAATCCATATTAGTGGTTGAAACAAAAGCCAAATCGAGATCGGGAACAAAGCCCATAAAAGAACAATACCCAATATATGAACCACTGTGATAAAAGTATTTATGACCGCGGTAATCTTCCATCATCATGCCTAAGCCGTAGGCGCCAAAATTAGCGCCACCGTATTCACGGCTTGGCGACATGATGGACTGTGGCAAGAAGTGTTCAGCCATAGCATTATTTTTACTTTCTTTTTGCAATTTTAACTGGTACTTCGCCCATGAAAGCAGATCAGAAATTGTTGAAAGCATGCTGCTGGCACCGCCAACTTTTCCTGGTGCTATAAAAGGAACTTCTTTGGTGATGTTATTGTCGCCAATATAAGGTTTAACTATCTTTTCCCTTGGTGCTTCGTGATGATTAATGTAGGTATGATTTAAATTTAATGGTTCTAACAAATGACTGCGTTCGTATTTGCCGTAATCTTGACCAATGGCCTGCTCAAAGGCATAGGTAGCAACGGCATAAATTAAATTACTGTATTGCATTTTATACCGCAGTTCATGATTCGGCTCTAAATGACCAATGTGTTCTGCTTTTTCTTTTAAAGTTAAATCATGTTTATTCATATTGGTGAACCGCATCAGATCATGCGCTGGCAAGCCGCTTTGATGACTTAATGCATCACGCCATGTTAAATGGTCTTGAGCGTATTGGTCAACCAGTTTAAAGTCAGGCCAGTATTTCTTAAGTGGCTCATCTACACTAATTTGACCAGAATCAGCTAATTGACAAACAGCAGTGGCAAAAAAGGTCTTTGAAATTGAAGCTAAAGGATACAAACTGTCCTGTTCGGCTTCACCATAAACATGGCTAAAACTTTCACCATTGTGATACACGCCAATTCCTAAACTGGGTAATCTAAATGTGTTGCTCACTTTTTGAGCTAAATCAGCAATTGTTTGCTTATTCATATTCATTATCTAACTCTTTTCATATTTATTTTTTCCATAATAAAATTATACAGAAACATTTGCTTTTTTACACTAAATAAAAGTTCTCTTAAATAGTTCTTCAAAATATATGATGATAGAATTTGACATTAATGATAAATTTATTAATAATATAAGTAAAACATAATGAAATGAGTGATTTTTATGAAAAAAAGAAGTAAATTCGCTTCTGCTGGTATTTTGTGCCTTGCTGCCTTAACACTAGCGGCTTGTGCTAAAAATGCTAACAATAGTGATGATACCAAAACAGTAAAAAAATTTACTGTTGAGACGCCTAAAAAAAGTATTAAAAATAGCGGAACTGTAAAAGTTGCCGTTGTCGCAGATACTCCATTTTCAGGTATTTTTTCGCAAGAACTTTCCTCTGAAGATGTAGACTCAATGGTTGCAGCTCCCGGTCAAGAAACTTTATTTGATAGTGATGATCAATATGGTGTCACTAATAAAGGTCCAGCTACACGTAAATTAGACCCTAAGAAAAAGACGATCACAATCAATATAAAAAAAGGGGTTAAATGGTCTGATGGCAAACAAGTAGTAGCCAAAGATTTCGAATATGCATATGAGATTTTGGCTAACAAAGATACGGCTTGTCCGCGATATAGCAGTCAGTTTGAAGTATTAAGGGGACTAAAAGAATACCACGAAGGTAAAGCTAAAACAATTTCTGGAATTGAAATGCCTGATGGAGAAAATGGCCGTAAAATTGTTTTACACTGCTCAGCTTTAAATCCAAGTATGTCAAATGCAGGCAGCCGTTCACTTTGGGAAGCAGTTGAACCCTATCATTATTTGAAAGATGTTCCTTTCGCAAAATTAAAATCTTCTGATAAGATTAGGAAAAATCCGTTATTTTTCGGACCGTTTAAGATGGAGAAACTAGTTAGAGGACAATCTGTAACGTGGGTACCGAACAAATACTACTGGAGAGGGAAACCAAAATTAGATAAAGTTGTTATTTCAGTAGTATCTTCTAATTCTGCCTCTCAAGCAATTAAAAGTAATAAATTTGATATTATTCCTGTAATTAACACCCAGTGGCCACAAATTAAAACTACCAAAAACGTGAACTTCATTGCTCAAATTCCAATTGCTTATCATTATTTGGGTTTTAAAGTAGGAAAATGGGATGCTAATAAGAGCAAGAATGTCATGAATTCTAATGCTAAGATGAATAATAAGGCCTTAAGGCAGGCAATAGGTTACGCTATGAATGTTGATGCGGTCAATAAGCGTTATACGTATGGCTTAACGTTTAGAGTCAAAACTTTAGTCCCAGAAAAGTTTGGTGATTACTTTGATAAAACTGAAAAAGGGTATAATTACGATTTAAAAAAGGCAAATCAGATTCTAGATAAAGCGGGTTATAAAAAGAAAGGAAAGTGGCGCGTTCAGCCTAACGGAAAACCTCTCGTAATTCGCTTTGCTGCTATGAGTGGAGATACTACGCAAGAGCCAATAGTTCAAAACTATTTACAGCAATGGCATAAAGTTGGACTTAATGTCCAATTAGCCACAGGTCGCTTAATTGAACACAATTCTTTCTACGATAAATTACAACATGATAATAAAGATATTGACATGTATCTCGCTGGTTGGTCAACACCAACTGAGCCTTCGCCCCATCCATATTATAGTGAATCAGCACCCTTTAACATGACAAGGTTTGTAACTGCAAAAAACAACGAGCTTTTGAATGAAATAAATTCTCAAAAGGCTTTTAATCATGATTATCGGGTTAAAAAATTTCATGAATGGCAAAGATATATGAATGAGGAGGCTTATGTTATCCCAGTTGATAATTCTTATCAGATCTTTGCTGTTAATGACAAGATTTCTGGCTATTCGCTTAAGCCGTCAAAACAAAACAATAGTCATCCTTTATGGAATGAAGTAGGTTTTATTAAATAGAAAGAAGCTGTAAATTTTTAATGAGAACTGGAACAAAAATTATCACTTTAGATAATGGCTATCATTTGTGGACAAGTACTCAAGGTGAAGGTGATATTCATTTATTAACGCTTCACGGAGGTCCAGGAGGAAATCATGAATATTGGGAAGACGCCGCTGACCAATTAGCAAAGCAGGGACTGCATGTTCAAGTTACTATGTATGATCAATTAGGCTCACTTTATTCAGATCAACCGGATTATGATGATCCTAAAATTGCAGCCAAATACCTAACTTATGAATATTTTCTTGACGAAGTTGATGAAGTTCGCGCTAAGCTTGGTCTTGATAATTGCTACTTAATTGGACAAAGCTGGGGTGGCTTACTTGCACAAGAATATGCTGTTAAATATGGTCAGCACTTAAAAGGCACGATTATTTCTTCAATGGTTGATGATACTGATGACTATATTGAGTCAATTAACCGTCGTAGACAAGAAATTTTTCCCCAATCAGAAATAGACTTTATGCGTGAATGTGAAGAAAACAACGACTATGACAATAAACGTTACCAAGAGGATGTTCAAATATTAAACATTAATTTTCTTGATCGGCGACAGCCATGTAAGCTATATCATATTAAACGTATCGGTGGTTTGCCTGTTTACCATGCCTTTCAAGGTGATAATGAATTTGTAGTAACAGGTAAATTAAAAGATTGGCATTTTAGAAAGTACTTAAAGCAAATAAAAATGCCGACCCTTTTGACTTTTGGCGAAGAAGATACTATGCCTTTGGAAACCGCAAAGATTATGCAACGTGAAATTCCTAATTCACGCTTAGTTATTACACCGAATGCTGGACATCATCACATGGTCGATAATCCTGAAGTTTACTATAAGCACGTAGCAGATTTTATTCGTGAAGTAGAAGCTGGTACTTTCGTGGGTGATTAAATTGCTAAAATTTAGTGCAAATAGTAAGCCTTGCGATTTTTAATGGTTTTAGGTGTTAGTTATTCAGGTGAAAATTGTGTTTTATGATACTGCTTTGACTGATTTTAGAAACTACTAAACAAGCAATCATGGCATATACTAAATTTTAAATTGTTAGATATAATATCTCCGAATTAACAAAAAAGAGATCGTCAGTCTAAAATGACTAACGGTCTCTTTGCTTTTTTGAAACTATGTTATGTCTGTAAATAACGGGATTTGATCTTTAGACAACTTGACATTAATGCGCTTAAATGTGAAAGGAGAAATTAAGGAAATTTGATATGCAGTTAAATGTAAGAACTCTTCATTCTTAAAATTAGCGTTATATAATGGGTCTCCTACTATTGGACAACCCAGTGCAGCCAAATGAACACGAATTTGGTGGGTGCGACCTGTTTCTAGTGCTAACTGGACTAAGGCAGTCTGTCTTGTAAGAATTTTTAGTACCTGGTAATGAGTTACGGATTTAAGACCAGATGCAGTTACTATCCGTTTGCGTTGGTCAAGTGGGTCTTGCCCAATAGGTAGACTAATCGTTCCCTTTTGGGGGAGAGGTTTTAAAAAATCAATTACTGCTAAGTATTCACGGTGAAAAGTTTTACTGACTAATTCACGATTTAAAATTGGGACAACAGCAGGATTTTTGGCAACAAGAAGCAGGCCACTCGTTAACATGTCTAAGCGGTGTACAATGAATGGTGAATAACCCAAATAAGTGGCGCAATCATTTAAAGCGGTATCTGTTTCAGCTAAATTGGGATGCGTTTTCTGACCGGCTGGCTTATTAATGATTAAAATATTTTGGTTCTCAAATATAACATCTGGTAAATTGCCGCTTGCAGGATATGTATTCTGCTTTGTTTCAACGTGATCCAGCCAGAGCTCAATTTTGTCTTTAGGGTAGATCAGTTGATTAAATGAGTGATATTTACCGTTAATCAATACTTTGCGTTCGGTACGTAAGAAATGACGCCATTTACGCGGGATTAATAAAAGACGCAGTAAATCGCTCACAGAACACGGTTTAAGTTTTTGCGGATAATTTAGTGTAAAATAATAGCTCATAAATATTTATTAAATCTTTTTGAAAATAAAAGCGATTCTTTCTAATATGGTACAATTTTTGTTTGTAAAGGAGCAGATACAAATGGAAAACAATGAACCACGGAAAAACGGGCTGAGTGCTTTATGGCACCGTTTTGATCACCGTTTTTTTATCGGTCGCTGGATCATTTTGATTTTGCTTACCGTAACTCTCTTGGTTTGTACTTATTATACCGTTAAAGTTAAAACTTCGAATATATCAAATTTAAAAGCATCATTAGCCGCAACGACCGGCATTTACGATGATAAAAACCAAAATTCAGGCTCGCTGTATTCGCAAAAGGGCACATTTGTGGAATACAACAAGATTTCTCCTAACGTCAAAAATGCTGTCATTTCGACTGAGGACAGAACATTTTGGAAAAATCCCGGCTTTAGCATCAAGGGCATGGGTCGTGCCGCTCTTGGTATAGTGCTTAATCACGGGCAAATTGCCGGTGGTGGATCAACGATTACCCAGCAGTTAGCCAAAAATGCTTTATTGACGCAAAAGCAAACATTTTCCCGCAAGATTGAAGAACTTTTCTTTGCAGTTGAAATTAATCATGTTTATTCCAAAAAAGATATCTTGACTATGTATCTTAACAATTCCTATTTTGGTAATGGCGTTTGGGGAGTTCAGGATGCCAGCAAGAAATATTTTGGCAAAAATGCCAGTGAGCTGACTATAGGTGAAGGTGCCACATTGGCGGGAATTCTCCGTAATCCTAGTAGATACAATCCTATTGATCACATGTCTTATGCTTTATCCAGACGTAATTTAATATTGAATTTGATGGTGGATAATAAGAAACTAACAAGAGCACGTGCCAAAAGTGAGCAAAGGATCGGGTTAACTCTGCGTGATACATATCATAATCAAAATGGTTATCGTTACCCATACTTCTTTGATGCTGTGGTTGATGAAGCAATCAATCGCTATGGCTTAAAAGAAGAAGACGTGATGAACAAGGGGCTTAAGATTTATACTACCCTTAATCAAAACTACCAACGGCAATTACAGCAACGTTTTGAGCAAGATTATTTATTCCCGCAAAATGCGGCTGATGGCACAAGAACGCAGGGTGCAACAGTAGTCATGGATCCAACTACAGGTGCAGTTCGCGCCGTAGTTGGCGGTCGTGGTAAACATGTTTTTCGCGGCTATAATAGGGCAACACAGATGAAGAGACAGCCAGGTTCATCCATTAAGCCGATAGTTTCTTACGCGCCTGCGCTGCAGCAGGGGTATCATTATGATTCCCAACTTTCAAATCAATTACAGCGTTTTGGTAAAAATGGCTACCAACCGCATAACGTTGATAATGGTTATTCGGATAAAATACCGATGTATATGGCATTAGCACAAAGTAAAAATGTTCCTGCTGTATGGCTTTTAGACCGTATAGGCGTTGCGAAGGGCGTTCAATCTGCCAATAATTTTGGTCTTAAGGTGCCAAAAGAGGATCAAAACTTGGCACTGGCTCTAGGGGGGCTTTCAACAGGGGTATCACCTGTGCAAATGGCGCGGGCGTATTCTGCTTTTGCTAATAAGGGCAACTTACCTAACAATTCGTATTTCATTAAAAAAATTACTGATGCTAGTGGCAATGTCATAGCTGAAAATCATGATACTGGAGTTCACCGCATTATTTCCGAAAATACTGCTAAAGAAATGACTACAATGTTGTTAGGAGTCTTTGCCGGAGGAACGGGAACTTCTGCGCAACCAGCAGGCTACCGTGTGGCAGGAAAAACAGGCTCAACTGAAGTGCCGAATTCTTATGGCTTTGGCACAAAAGACCAGTGGATTGTTGGTTATACACCTGACATTGTAGTTGCTACCTGGGTCGGCTTTGACCGCACTAACCGGCAGCATTTTATGCACGGTGTTTCTGAAACTGAAATTACCAGACTTTATAAAGCTGAAATGGAAAGTATTTTGCCTTATACAGCTCAAAATCAGTTTAAAGAACAAGCTCCAAGACAAATTATCCAAAATAACGGTGCCGGCACAGACTGGACTAAAGGAATTGGAGATAAAATTGAAAAAGGTCTGGGTTCTGCAGGTCAAAAAATCAATGAATGGTATAATGACCTTAAAGGACTTTTGGGTCATTAATAAGGAGGATATAATGCATGATTAATATTTATGATTCAGCAAATCAAGTAGCAGCTGATTTGCAAAAACTGGACGAATTTAAAGCTTTGCAAGAGGCGATTGTGGCAGTTAAAAATAACCAAGAAAGTACTGCTCTGTTTAAACAGATGGACGAAATGCAAACTAAAATTATCAATTCTCAAACTGAAGGCAGAGATTTTCCCAAAGATTTAAAAGATGACTATCAAAAATTGAACGAAAAGGTCCAAAAAGACCAACAGATACTAAAGCTTTTGCAAGCTGAACAAGCTCTGTATAAAACTGTTGATGACGTTCAAAAAGCAATAACTAAGCCGATTAATGACCTCTATGATGGTCTTAGAAATAATAAGTAACAATGAAATTCATCCATTTTGCTGATGCACATTTAGATAGTCCTTTTCTCGGGCTATCTTTTTTGCCATCTGATAGTTTTGCGCAAATTCAAAAAGCCCCACTTAAGTCTTTAACCAATATAGTAAATTTAGCATTGCAAGAGCAGGTCGATTTAGTTCTAATTGCTGGAGATACGTTTGACAGTTATCAACCAAATCCCAGCTCACAAATTTTCTTTGCTCATGAAATTGAGCGTTTAATCCAGGCTCAAATCCAGGTAATTATGATTTTTGGTAATCATGATCATATGGCAAAAGAGGACTTATTGGTACCTGAAAGTCCGTTTTTTAAGCTATTAGGTAACCGCGAAAAAATAGAAACTTGTTCTTTCACAACGAAAACTGGTTTTGAGTATGACGTTACCGGCTTTTCTTATTTTGCTAACCACATTACCAGTGACTTAATTGCGAAATTTCCCGTTAAAAGAAATTGCTACACCTTTGGGATAATGCATGCTCAAGAAAAGACCAGTCAAAATAGTCAAAATGTATATGCACCATTCAAGTTGAGTGAACTGCAAGATCTTAATTATGATTACTTCGCTTTGGGTCATATTCATTTGCGGCAGGTATTAGCCAAATCCCCTTTAATTGTTTATCCGGGTAATATCCAAGGCCGCCATATTAATGAAACCGGACCAAAGGGATGTTATTTAGGCACTATCGATGAGCAGACTAAGCAAACGAAAATAAAATTTGTGCAAACTAATCCGATCACTTGGATGCAAAAAGAAATTGAATTAACTGAGCCTCTATCAAAAACTGAACTAGAACACAGAATTGTTGCGCAGCTAATGGCTACCGCAACTACTTATTTTTGTTTGCGGATTAAAGGTGCGGACTTGCTTAACGAAAAGGAAAGGGAATTGGTTCAAGATAACGATTTTTGGCAAATGATTTCGGCTAAGCTTGAACATGAATCTCAGCTAGTTGATGTGCGTTTTATTACTGATAGCAATTTGGAAGTTGCTGAAAATGATCGGAAGTATTTTATGCAAGCGGAAAAAGAAATTTTTGCTACAGATGAGTTTGCACGAATTAGTAAGGATTGGGCTTTAAAAGACAAATACACCGATGATTTAGCTCAAAGTGATGACTTTGTGGAAGAAGTAAAACAATTAGCTGAAGTGAAACTGAATAGTAAATTGAAAGGTGTTAACGATGAAATTAATTAAAATCAAAATAGTTAATTTTGGTCAATTTTCAAATTTTACTATTGATTTGCCTAATTCAGATATTGACGTTTTTTACGGTGCTAATGAAGCAGGAAAGAGTACTATTGTTGCTTTCATTAAGCAAGTCATGTTTGGCTTTCATTTAGCTAAACATAGCTCTGCTTTTTTTGAAGACTATAAACCACTAGCAAGAGTTAGCCCAATGGGTGGGTCGCTTTTTTTTGAAAATGATGATCATGAGCTTTATGAATTAGAAAGACTATATGCTAGTGGCAAAGGCTCAAAACTTGGCACTTTGACTGTCAAACGCAATAATCAGGTAGTTCCAGAGAATGTTTTTTTTGATCAAATAAAAAATATTAATGGTGGTTTTTACGCAGACAGTTTTATTTTTAATCAAGATATGTTAGCAAAGGTTGGACAAATTCAGCAATCCGATTTGTTAGAACGTATTTATTATCTCGGAGCTGCTAATAGTGATAAACTGCTTGATTTACGTGATTATTTTGCTAAAAATGCAGGTACTCTCTTTAAAAAAGCAGGTAAAAATCCGCCAGTTAACCAACTGCTAAAGCAGCTGCAAGATCAAGAAAATCATGTTCGTGCCTCTGAAAACGAATTTGCGCTTTATCAAGATTTAAGTAAAGATTATAAAGAGCAGGAAGAAGCCTTAAATAAGCAAGAACAAAAACAACTTGAACTCCAAACCAAGTATAATGACTTGGAAAAGACCCAAAAGCTCATTCCTAGTTATGAAAAACTGCAACATTTAAAGCAGCAGGCTAAACCAATTGCTTTTGACGCAGAACAATATCAGTCTGCACAAACTTTAACTATGCAAATAGAAAATTTACGTAAAAAGCAGGAAAAAATAGCGGCTAAGTTAAGTGAGTTTAGGCAAAATCAAAATGATGATTCTAATGAAAAGGATTTAATTCAAAAAAAGCCCGAAGTTTTGCAATGGCAAACGGAATATCATAATTGCATTCAAAAAGAAGCCCAAATAAAAAATGATGAGCAACAGCTGTTGACATTAGATCCCAATTTAAAGCAGGTTGCAGGATTTTCACAAGAACAAATTCTCAAGTTGCAAGATGATTATCGCAATTTACCGGACGACAAAACAAAAAAGGAAGTACCAGACAATAGTAAGGCCAACTCCGTCATGCTTATTGGTATTGCTGCTGTTGTATTGGGTATTGTTTTATTATTTATTGCCCGTGCGTTTGGGTTGCTTGCTTTAGCTTTAGGCGCCCTTTTACTTCTATCAGGATATTTCCAGCAAAAGCAGCAAAAAAACAGTGATCAGGCGCAAAGAATACAAAAAGTTAGGCAAAAGCGCCAAGCTTTTGAAAATTATTACCATGTTAATTTGGCTCACTTTGATATAAATAGTTTAATTAATGACTGGCGGCAGTATCAGGTGCAGCAGCAAAAACTAGAAAGTACTTTAGTGCGCAAAAAAGAAGTGCATAATGAGTTAGCAGATTTGGCAGCACAAGTTAGTCAAATTATTGGACAGAATGTGGCTGTTGACTTTACCAGTGTGTTAGCTGCGCTCGACCAGCTGAGTAAGAAGCTGGAAGTTGCTCGCTCACAGCGTGAAGAACAGATTAGTTTGGAAAATAATTTGGCTGAAAGTAAAGAAGAACTGCATGATAGCAACATCAAATTAAAAATGATTTTTGCACGTGCTCATGTGGCCGACTTTAACGAATACCAGCAAATTAAGGACCAAAGTGAGGAACAGAAAGAAATCGCAAGGCAAATTGCAGTTCTGAAGTCTAATTTACAAGATGACCTAAATCAACTTGAAGATTTTACTAAAGATAAAGAAAAGAGCACTCAAAAATTAAGCAAGTTAACAGAAGAACTTTCCTTAATTCAAAAAGATATTCAGCAGACACAATCAGCTATTGCAGAAATCAAGGTAAAAATGACTGCTTTGGCCAATTCGACCGTTGTATTTGCAGAAAAACAAAAACTTGCCAATTTAAGAACTTCATTGAAAAATTTAAGTGCAGACTATTTGTCTGATCTCGTCGTTTCAAAGTGGATTGCACGAGCTCTTGATCTTGCCTCAAATGAGCGTTTCCCTAAAATGCTAATTACAGCAAAAGAATATTTGCGACTATTAACAAATAATCGGTATAATGATATTGATATTGATAAAAAATTAACAGTTACCCGTTTTGACGGTAAAAAAATTAAAGTGCAGTATCTTTCTCGCGGAACATCAGAACAATTGTATTTTGCCTTAAAGTTAGCGTTTGTCCAGCAAATTAAAGACCAGATCAATTTACCAATTTTAATTGATGATTCGTTCGTTAACTTTGATGATACTAGGGTGGATGAAATAAATAAATTGCTTCATAAAATTGCCCAAAATAATCAAGTTATGATTTTTACCGCACAAACGAGTCTGGTTGATAAATTGCAGCTTAAACCATTGACTTTAACGAAAGGAACCAAAAATGTATAAACGTTTGCTGGATTACAATGACGGCGAGGAATTGGAACTAGTGGTGTTAATCAAAAATTCACAATTAAGACATACCAAGAAAGGCAAACTATATTTAGCAATGTCCTTTGGTGACTCGTCGGGTGAAATTCGCGGTAATTTTTGGGATGCTAATGATCAAGATGCTGCAACTTTCAATGCCGGTACAATTGTCGAGTTGAATGGTAAGCGTGAAGAATATCAAGGCCAACCGCAAATTAAAATCTACAGTCTCCGTGTCGTGGGACCAGAAGAAGGCTATGATCTGCGCCAATTTATAAAGTCTGCTCCTGAAAAAATCGCGGATATGAAAGAAGAAATAAATCAATACGTTTTTGAGATATTAAATCCGACGTGGAATAGGATTGTGCGGTTTTTGTTAAAAAAATGGGAGAAACGTTTCTTCGAATTTCCTGCTGGCAAAAGTAATCATCATGCCGTACGTGGCGGTTTGGCATACCATACGGTATCTATGTTGCGTGATGCCAAGGGCTTAGCCACTAATTACCCGCAAATTAATTGTTCCTTACTTTATGCTGGTTGCATTCTACATGATATGGGCAAAGTGTTGGAACTAACTGGACCTGCTGCCACTCAGTATACGACTGAGGGCAATTTAATTGGGCACTTGGTTTTAATTGATGAGCAAATTATGTTAGCGGCACAACAACTTAAGATTGACCTTGAATCTGAAGATTTGCTGCTTTTACGGCACATGGTTTTATCTCATCACGGCAAGTTTGAATATGGTTCGCCTAAATTACCAGCGTTGCTTGAAGCGGAATTATTACATCGTATTGATGATTTAGATGCGTCAATTTATGCGATCACTAACGCCTTACAACATACTCGTCCAGGTAATTTTACGGATAATATCATGAGTCAAGGAGGGCGTAAGTTTTATCGTCCTAAGACCGATGAGTCTTTAGGTAAAGCGCGCAAGTTAGAGTAATATCATAATATTAGTTAAATTCTTTTTATTTCAAAACTAATGTATAAAAAAAGCACAAGCTGTTTAAGGGCTTGTGCTTTTTTGTTATTTTTATTCGCTTTAAAATAATGTTTAATTATTTTTTAGTTGATGGAGTTGAAACATAGGCAGCTAAGACATCCTTCAAGTCTTTATCTTTAATATCAACTCCAGCTTTTTTGATTACCTTAGAAATGACTTCATGCATTGTTTGTTGATCTTGTGACATTGATTGGTAAATTTGATTATCAATTTCCTTCTTGTGTGAAGCAAATGTTCCCTTAGCTGGGTGCTTAATCATTCTGATTATGTGATAACCTGATTGAGATTTAATTGGACTCTTAGTGGTTTCACCAGTCTTCAGTTTAAATGCAGCTGCTTTGAAAGATGGATCTAAACTAGTGTCAGTTGAGTCAAAAGCAGGCAACTTACCAGCATTATTTTTAGTTCCTGTATCTAAAGAATATTTCTTGACCAGACTCTTGAAACTCTTACCATTTTTGAGTTCAGCAGTAATTTGTTCAGCCTTTGATTTCTTAGAAACTAAAATGTGTTGAACTGTTACTTTTGGTTGGTAGGCTTTCCAAGCCTTTTCTTCTTGGCTCTTTGAAATCCTTTTAATGTCTTTTAGAGCTGCTTCAGAAAGCAGGTTTGTTTTCAGGTTTTGCTTAAAACTTGATACGGTCATACCATTTTGTTGCAGAACTGCTTCAAACTGATTGCCGTATTGTTTTTTGTAATTATTATATTGTTTATCGACTTGCTTTTTCGATACCTTGTCGCCATATTGTTGCTCAAGAATATGATTAATAAGCATGTTAGCCAAGGCAGTTTTACCAGACTGAGATTTTTTCATCTCATCATAGTATTCTTGCTGAGTAATCTTACCGCCTTTATAAGAAGCAACAGTTTTATTACCACTAGAACAAGCGGCTGTTGACAACGCGATTCCTGCGACAGCAATGACCGCAGCAGCTTTTTTAATATATTTCTTCATAAAATAAATTCTCCACATCCTTAATAAATTAAGTCACCGTCAACTAATATAACATAAACTGGCAAATCTAGTTTTTATTTTTTTGTTTTTTGCCAAAAATTCTTAGTTTCTTTACTAATTTTTAGAACTATTCATTTCTTCATTATCATTATGCTGGAAAGTTGCAGTTTTTGCTTTTAACTTGTGAATGATTCGGTTCACGCTGATCTGGTAATATTCTAATTCATTTTGTAATTCAGAAATTGCTTTCTTAGCTTGTGGCAGAGAATTCTTTAGGTCTTGCTGAGCTGTTTTCAGCTTGGCTTGAGAAGCAGAAAGATCCTGAATATCAGCTTTAAGAGCGTTAACGCCTTTTTGCACTTTTGGGAATAAACGCTTACCATTTTTATCTTTAAATAATGAAAGTACTACGCCAAAACCTGCTCCAACTGCTAAACCAATACTAAAATGTTTCATCTTATCACCTTAAAATTGTGCTCTAATTGCGGCAGCCACTTTTTGATAATCTTCGTCAGTATATTTTTCCGCATTATTACGGGTGGCAATCTTTAAACCATCTCCGTCAAAGCGGGGAATGAAATGAATATGTGAGTGCATAACGACTTGACTGGCACTGGCGCCGTTATTGCTGCTAATATTCATACCGGTGATTCTGGGATCGAATTTTTTAATTGCATTTGCAATTGCTGGAATGTATTGTAAGTAGCGCTGAGCATCAGCAGCTGTATAATCGAAAAAGTTTGTAATATGTTTTTTCGGGACCATCAAAGTATGGCCGGGATTAACTTGCGATAAGTCCAAGAATGCTTTGACATCATCGTTTTCAAAAATTGTGTAACTGCTGGCCTCGCCTCTGATAATTTTGCAGAATAAGCAGTCTTTATCTAAATCTTCCATTTTAAAACCTCTTCACTTCAAAATTTAGTTTCTTTTAATATCATGCTATCATAATAAATGAGTAAATTCATTAAAAGAAAGATAGGAAATATGACTTTAAAAATTGAACATTTGACAGGTGGCTATACGGGTGTGCCGGTCATTAAAGATATTAACTTGGAAATTAAACCAGGGGAAGTTTTAGGGGTTATTGGGCTAAATGGTGCTGGTAAATCTACTACTATTAAACACATTCTGGGCTTATTAAGACCCCAAAAAGGGAAAATTACTCTGAATGGCATTGATTTAGCTACTCAACCAACTAAATTTAAAAGACAAGTTGCATATATTCCCGAAACACCAGTTTTGTATTCAGAACTGACTTTGAAGGAACATCTGCAATTGACTATTCTTAGCTATCAGTTAGATGAAAAACAGGCTTGGGCAAAAGCTCATGAGTTGCTGCAGATGTTTAGGCTAGATGATAAGCTCGATTGGCTGCCAATTCACTTTTCTAAGGGTATGAAGCAAAAGGTGATGATTGTAACCACCTTTTTAGCAGATACGAAACTACTCGTAATTGACGAGCCGTTTACTGGACTAGATCCTTTAGCAGTAGCTAATTTAGTACAGTTAATCAAAAGCGCTGCTGGTCAAGGTAAAATGGTGTTAATGTCAACACATATTTTAGCTAACAGTGTTCAGGCCGTTTCACGTTACGCGGTCTTAAATAATGGCAAAATTACGGCTGCCGGCACTTTAGCCGAAATTCGAATGCACTATGGTTTAAAGGAAGCAGATTCATTTGACCAAATTTACCAAATTTTAAGTCAGGAGCAACAAAATGCGTGATTTGGCTAAAAGAAGGCTGCAGGAAAATTTACGCCAATCTTTAAAATATCTAGTATTGGTTTTTAATGATTTCTTTATCTTAGCTCTGATTTTTCTTTTTGGAGCACTCATGTTTTGGTATGCGCAGACAATGAAAACCATGCCTGAAAATCTGTGGTACTACCGTCCACTAGTTGGTATTTTGCTATGGCTGCCACTTTTAATAGGCAAACTGGTAACTTTGTTAAAACCAGCTGATTTACAATTTTTACTGCCTGAAGATGAAAATATAAAATTATATTTGAAACCAATGCTAAATTACAGCTTGATTGTACCTACAATTTGCTTGGTGTTAACGGCAGGAATTTTATTTCCTTTTGCTACGATTAAGGCAAGGATTGAACCAATAGATTATATTTTTGCTGTTTTGGCTGTTTTTTTAGCTAAGCTGCTGCAGCTTAAAATTATGGAACATAATTTGTTTTTTAACCGTAAGATTTCCATCTCGCTAGTAAATATCTTTTTCCTTTTTTTGTTTGGTTTGGGAATGTTTAAGCCCAAAAGTTTACTGATAATTGCCGGTTTATTAGTTATCTATCTGATAATTTTTGTTTTAAAGCCGCAACACGCAGCTTTGTTTGACTGGCAATATGCCGTCGATCAAGAACAAAAGCGCAAAAATGTTGTTTTTAACGCTTTTAGTATGTTTACTGATGTCAAAGAAAGACAAACCAATGTTAAAAGGAGAAAATATTTAGACTTTTTATTACCTAAGAAGATGACATTGGAAAATCCTAATAAGTTTTTATATCGCCGTTCAGTTCTTAGGAATCCTGAAAATATCAATTTAATAGTGCGAATGACTGCATTTGCTGTATTGGTTTCTTGGTTAGTGCAAAATTGGCTCTGGGCGTTAGGTTTATCGTGCCTAGTAGTATTTTTAACAATTTACCAATTAGTACCGATGGTTGATGAATTTGATGATAACATTATGTATCGAGTCTATCCGATTGAGCACACTAACCGTGGCTTGGATATGGTCTCGGCTTTAGCAGGGATGATGTTAATGCAATGGTTGATTATCAGTATTTCCTGGCTGCTTACCTTGCCAGCCAATTTGCACCTGTTTGAAGCAATGGGGTGCCTAGTTGTTTTCAGCTGGGTCGTATTAAGGTTATACTTACCAGCAAAAGTAAAGAAAAGGAAGTCGTAGAATAGATGAGATTACGAAACAAACCGTGGGCTGTAAAGCTTGTCCATGAGCATCCAGAAAGTGTGATTGATCGACCTGATCCAAGTCTGAAAATTGATTGGTCAAAGCGGTTTGCTGATATTTCAAGACCACTGGAAATTGAAGTAGGTCCTGGAAAAGGGAAATTTATTACCACAATGGCTGAGAAACACCCTGAGAAAAATTTTGTTGCTCTTGAGTTGCAAATGACCGCTGCAGGCATGATTTTGCGGACGAAACTAGCAAAAGATTTGTCTAATTTACAAATTCTCTGTGCGGATGCTGCCAATATTGACGCATTTTTTAGCGCTCACATTGCTAGCAAAATTTATTTAAATTTCAGCGATCCTTGGCCTAAGACCAGACATGAGAAAAGACGGCTAACTTATAAAACTTTTTTACAAAAATACCAAACGGTCTTGCGTGCAAACGGTCAAGTAGAGTTTAAAACTGATAATGCAGGTCTTTTTGCCTATTCTCTTCAAAGTATGAATAATTTTGGCATGAATTTTGATTTTGTTTCCGTGGACCTTCATAATGAGAAGGAAGAAGTTCTTGCAGCTAATATTGAAACTGAATATGAGCATAAATTTGCGGCTCAGGGCAACCCGATTTATGCTTTGCATGCTGATTTTGGAGTAAAATAATTTAATAGATAGAGAAAAGAGAGGTTTTTTCAAAAATGGAACAAATAAAAGAATTAAACAAAGCTAAATTAGCAGATATTACCAAAAATGGTCGTGTTGTTTTAGAATTTTCTGCTGGTTGGTGCCCAGATTGCCGTTTTTTGGATCCGTTTATGCCTGAAATTGAAAAAGATTTTGCTGATAGTAAATTTTATCAAATAGACCGTGACGGCTCTGTGGATATAGCTAAAGAAATGAATATCATGGGCATTCCTTCATTTGTGGTCTACCAAGATGGCGCAGAAATTGGTAGACTAGTTAATAAGGATCGTAAAACTAAGGATGAGGTTGAAAGTTTTTTGCGGTCGCTTGACTAAGTGAAAGAGGATTGTGATTCATGATTACAAGTATTAATAAAGAAAGTTATCCTAATACCCTGATTGTGATTTTGGGCCAAGATAAGGGTAAAAGTGAGTATGAGGAAAAAGATGACATTACTCGTATCACTGATGAAAAAGGGAATGTCACAGGTTATAATTTTTTCAATGTCAACGAAGTTATTGATTATGATAGTTTGCCTAATGGTCAGGTTAAACTAAATGAAGAAGATTTAGCCTCTTTAAATAAAAAATTAGCAGAAGCTGGTTTTACGGATAAACTGGCATATGGCAAACCAACTTTAGTTTACGGCTATGTCAAAACTTGTGAAAAACACCCTGACTCTGACCACCTTCATGTCACTACTGTTGATGTAGGTAACGGCGAAGAACACCAAATTGTTTGTGGTGCACCTAACATTGCACAGGGACAAAAAGTCGTAGTCGCCTTGCCTGGTACTTTGATGCCTAATGGTCAAATGATTTGGCCTGGTCAACTACGCCATGTTGATTCTTATGGTATGATTTGTTCAGCTCGTGAATTGGGTCTTGAACATGCTCCGCAAAAAAGGGGTATTTTGGTAGTTCCGGCTGATTTTAATGCTGGCGATGAATTTGATCCGGAAAAGTGCGATCAGCTTTTAGCCGAAGGACAAATCACTTTATAAAAGTAGCAGACTTTACCAACAAAAAGGTAAAGTCTTTTTTTGCGCATATAATTGAATTTTAAATTTCATCATGGTTTTGTAATGGTCCTGCTCATTTTGCGATAGTAATGGTAAAATAAATAGCAATGATAAAAGATTTTGGAGTTCAGAAAAATGTTAGACAAAAATAAACAGATTTGGTTTATCGGAATTAAAGGAACTGGAATGGCTGCTCTTGCTCTAGTTTTAAAAGACCTGGGTTTTGATGTGGCCGGCAGTGATATCGCAAAGTATACTTTCACGCAAGAACCGCTGATTAAAGCAGGTATAAAAATATCTTCATTTGCGGCCGATAACATTAAGGATAATGGTCAGGTAATTGTTAAGGGCAACGCTTTTAAAGCTGATAATGTTGAAGTGCAGGCTTGTGAAAGTAAAAATGTTACTTGGCAAAGTTATCCTGATACTGTAGAAGAAATAATTAAGATGCACACTAGCATTGGTGTTTCGGGGACTCATGGGAAAACTTCTACTACAGGTCTTTTAGCTCACGTGTTAGGAGAAGCTGCACCAACATCTTACTTAATAGGAGATGGTGAGGGCAAGGGTGTTAAGAACTCCCGCTTCTTTGTTTATGAAGCTGACGAATATCGGCGTCATTTTTTGGCGTATCATCCTGACTACCAAATTATGACCAATATTGATTTTGATCATCCAGATTATTTTAAAGATCAATCAGATTATACTTCCGCTTTTCAAACAGCTGCTCGACAAACGCAAAAAGGACTTTTTGTCTGGGGCGGAAACAGCCGTTTAAAGCAGCTTAAAGCAGATTGCTCCAAATATACTTATGGTTTTGACAGTGACGATGATTTTCAAGCCGTAGCAATCACAAGATCAACTCAAGGGTCCAGTTTTACTGTGTTAAATCACGGACAAAATATCGGTCACTTTACAATTCATCTTTTTGGTGATCATAATATTTTGAATGCTACTGCGGTGATAGCTGTTGCTTACACTGAAAAAATTCCGTTAGCAGATATTCAACAAGGTTTATTGACATATCAAGGAGCCAAAAGACGGTTTTCAGAAAAAGATTTTAAAGATATTAATATCATTGATGACTATGCCCATCATCCGACAGAAATGCGGGCAACAATTCAAGCAGCAAGACAAAAATTTCCTGATAAACGCTTGGTAGTAGTATTTCAACCACATACTTTTTCCAGGACCAAAAAATATGCCAGTGATTTTGAAGAAATTTTGCGCGGAGTTGATAAGGCTTATATTACTCCAATCTATGCCTCCGCTAGAGAAAAAAGCGGTGATATTACTAGTGATGACTTAGTAGCCAAAATTCCCGGAGCAGAGGTAATTGACCTTGATAATATTGCCGATTTGGCTCAAAATAAAGATAGTGTGATCGTCTTCATGGGTGCCGGTGATATTACCAAATATGAAGACGCTTTGGAAAAGTTATTAAAATAATTGCAATTTTTAGTTAAAGATCAAGTTTTTAAAACTTGGTCTTTTTACTTAAAAAAACGCGAACCAATTACCTCAGAATGCAAATAAATCAGTATTGTGCAAGATGTGAGCAAAAACTGTTAAAATGGTAGTTGAATTAAGAAACTTGGTTTAATTATGAGGAGAACTAATGGCTGATAAAAAATTACTTTTGATTGATGGTAATTCAGTTGCCTTTCGTGCTTTTTATGCACTGTTCCGTCAACTTGAAAATTTTAGAAATCCTGAAGGATTGCATACCAATGCCATTTATACGTTTAAAAACATGCTTGATGTCGTCTTAAATGATGTCAAACCTGACCATGTTTTAGTCGCATTTGATGCGGGTAAAACTACTTTTAGGAATAATATGTATGCCGATTATAAAGGCGGTAGACAGAAAACACCGTCTGAATTGTCTGAACAGTTACCATACATTCAAGAACTTTTACATGATCTGGGCATATCCACCTATGAACTCGACAATTATGAGGCCGATGATATTATCGGTACTTTTGCTACAATTGGTGAAAAAGAGGGTTTCAAAGTGACAGTTGTTACAGGCGACAAGGATTTAACGCAACTAGCTTCACCTCAAACAACAGTAATGGTCACTAAATCCGGCGTATTGAACTTGGAAGCTTATACGCCTGAACACATGAAGGAAGTTAATGGTGTTACACCAACTGAATTTATTGATATGAAAGCCTTAATGGGTGATAATTCTGACAATTATCCTGGTGTGACTAAGATTGGTCCAAAAAAGGCTTCACAACTTATCCAAGAATATGGTTCTGTAGAAAACCTTTATGATCATATAGATGATATGAAACCTTCAAAAATGAAAGAGAATCTCATCAATGACAAAGATAAGGCTCTTTTAGGCAAAAAATTGGCAACTATTGATCGCCACACTCCTTTGACTATTGGGATTGATGATATTAAGTGGCGCGATGTGGACTATCAAAAATTGCGCAGATTCTATGAAAAAATGAACTTTCGCAAGTTTTTAAGCCAGTTAGACCCTGAAAGTGCTGCTGGGCAAAAGGATCAACCAGTAAAAGATAATAAAGCAGTTGCTTTTACAGAGCTTAAAGAAAATGACATTAACAACTTTGCAGTTAAAGAAGGTCAAACTATTACTTTTTATTTAGGAATGCTGGGCGCGAACTACCACTTAGCTGATTTTGTTGGTTTTGCCATTAAGATCGATAAGCAAATATATGTAAGCCGTAATGTTGACCTGTTAAAAGAGCCGCAACTTAAGAATATTCTGGAAAATAAGCAAATTACTAAAAATGTTTTTGACTTAAAGCGGACAACAGTTGGCTTAAATCGTTTAGGTATTCATGCTCGCGGCATTGACTATGACATGCTTCTTGCTTCGTATTTGATTAATAATGAAAATAATTCGGATGATATGGGCGAGATATGTCGGATGTACGGTGATAATTCGGTTAAAAGTGATTACGACGTTTATGGTAAAGGTAAAAGTGCCCACATTCCAGAAGACGATCAGGTGTTATTTAATCATTTGGCTGGCAAGATAGAAGCAATCGAGAACTTAAAAGAGACATTGTTAGCTAAACTAAAAGAACACGAGCAAGACGATCTTTTTGCCAATATTGAAATCCCTGTTGCCAGAGTTCTGTCTGTTATGGAAATCAATGGCATCAAAGTTCAAGCTGAGACTTTAACGCAGCTTCAAGATGAGTTTGCAGTTGAGCTAAAAAAAATGGAAAAGCAAATTTATGATGAAGCTGGTGAAGAATTTAATATTAATTCTCCTAAGCAATTAGGTCATATTTTGTTTGAAAAAATGGGCTTAAAGCCAATTAAAAAGACCAAAACCGGTTATTCCACATCAGTTGATGTCTTAAATCAGCTAAAAGATGAAAGTCCCATTATTGGACAAATTCTCACTTACCGGCAAATTGCTAAAATCCAGTCAACTTATGTTAATGGTTTACTGGATGTCATTCAAAAAGACGGTCGGGTTCATACCAGATACATGCAAACTCTTACTGCTACCGGTCGTTTGTCCTCAGTTGATCCTAATTTACAAAATATTCCAACCAGAACCGAGGAAGGTAAGCAAATTAGAAAAGCGTTTGTTCCTAGTGAACCTGATGGCTACATTTTCTCCTGTGATTATTCACAAATTGAATTGCGTGTTTTGGCACAAGTTTCTGGCGATGAACAGATGCAGGAAGCTTTTAGAACCGGTTACGATATTCACGCTCATACCGCAATGAAAATTTTTCACTTAAAATCAACAGCCGATGTCACTCCTTTAATGCGCCGCAGGGCCAAAGCTGTGAATTTCGGTATTGTTTACGGCATTTCTGATTACGGTTTATCTAAAAACCTTAATATTAGTCGCAAGCAGGCCAAGCAATTCATAGATAATTATTTTGAGCAATATCCTCAAATTAAAGATTACATGAATAAAGCAGTCCAGGTAGCCCGTGAAAAAGGATATGCCGAAACAATTATGCACAGAAGACGTTACTTGCCAGATATTCATGCTAAAAACTTTAATGTGCGTTCATTTGCTGAGAGAACAGCAATTAATTCGCCAATTCAAGGTTCTGCCGCGGATATTATCAAGATAGCGATGATTAACATGCAGAAAAAATTAGATGACATGCATCTTAAGACCAAGATGGTAGTCCAGGTTCATGATGAGCTGATTTTTGATGTGCCAAAGGATGAATTGGAAACAATTAAAAAGATCGTACCGGAAGTTATGCAGTCGGCTGTAAGACTAGACATACCTCTTGTAGCTGATTCCGGATATGGTCATAATTGGTTTGATGCTAAGTAAGGAGTAACTTGTAATGCCGGAAATGCCAGAAGTTGAGACTGTGAGACGGACACTCCTTCCTCTTATCAAAGGAAAGACAATCAAAGAAGTAACAGTCTGGTATCCAAAGATTATAACTGGTGATGCAAAGGAATTTAAACGGCAGTTAGTTGGTAAAAAAATCACCACAATTGATCGTTATGCTAAATATTTGTTAATTCGGCTTAGCGGCAATTTAACAGTAGTGTCACATTTGCGCATGGAGGGTAAGTATCGTTTAGTCAAAATAAATACTAAAAAGGATAAACACGACCACGTGCAAATTGTTTTTAGTGATAATTCGGCATTGCGTTATAATGATGTGCGTAAGTTCGGGCGCATGCAGTTAATTAAAACAGGAACTGAAAAAGAAAAGACGGGTATTAGCAAATTAGGTGCAGAACCCAACTCAGCAGCTTTTACCGTTTCTTATTTACAAAATGGTTTAGCACGTAAAAAGAAAAATATTAAAAACACACTCCTTGACCAATCTGTTGTTGCAGGTTTGGGCAATATCTATGTTGACGAGGTTTTGTGGGAGACAAAAATTCACCCATTAAGTCAAGCCAATACCATTCCCGCAGAAAAGGTAGCACAATTGCACGATAACATTAATTCGTTAATAGAATTGGCAATTGCTGAACGAGGTACTACAATTCATACCTATCTGGATGCAAACGGCAAAACAGGTGGCTTTCAAAAAATGTTGCAGGTTTATGGTCATAAAGGTGAACCATGTGTGCGTTGTGGTACACCACTTGAAAAAATTAAGGTCAATGGACGAGGAACTACTTTTTGTCCTGAATGTCAGGTGATTTATAAATGACAATGATATTAGGCTTGACTGGTGGAATTGCAAGCGGTAAAAGCACTGCAGATGCTTTTTTTGAAAAAATGCAAATTCCAGTAATTGATTGCGATCAAATAGCCCATGATATTTTAAAGACCGGTAATCAGGGATATGAAAAAGTTATCAAACAATTTGGAAGTGAAGTCTTAAATACGGATAGTTCACTTAATCGTTCAAAGTTGGGACAAATAGTTTTTAATGATGAAAAACAACTTGAAATTTTGAATGAAATTACTCATCCATTGATTTTTACAGAAATACAAGCTAAAATTGCGCTAAACAAGGCTAAGAAAAGCCCCATAATAGTTGTTGATGCTCCTGTTCTGTTTGAGTCAAATGGTCAAAAATATTGTGATCGGACTTTACTGATTGCTATACCAGAAAAATTGCAGCTAGAAAGACTAATGCAAAGAGATCACCTTAGTCAGGGTGCGGCTTTAAAGCGCATCAATAGTCAAATGCCACTTAAGCAAAAGGAAAAATTGGCTGACTATGTGATTACTAATACTGGTTCAAAAAAAGACCTTGAGACTAAATTAGAAGAATTGTTACTTGAAATCAAAGGGGAGGACTAAAATGGAATGTCCTAATTGTCATAAAAATGCATCAAAAGTAATTGATTCGCGTCCGAGTGATGAAAATCGTGCTATCAGACGTAGGCGCGAATGTGAAAACTGTGGCTTTCGTTTTACTACATTTGAACGTGTTGAAACCACGCCTTTATTAGTAATCAAAAATGATGGCACACGTGAGCCATTTAACCGAAAAAAGATTTTGCGTGGAGTGATGGCAGCTGGTCAAAAAAGACCAATCTCAAGTTCGCAATTTGAAGAATTAGTTGATCACGTAGAAAACAAAATCAGGCAGGAAGGAGTTAGTGAAATTTCTTCCAAAAAAATTGGTCAATTGGTAATGGATGAATTGGCTAAAATAGATGATGTGGCTTATATTCGATTTGCGTCAATTTACCGTGAGTTTAAAGATATGTCTAGCTTCATGAAAACTATGGAAGATATGATTGCCAGAAGAGAGAAAGGAAATTAATTATGTTTGAGACTAACAATCCCAAACAGCCTTTTTATATTACAAACAGAGTAGAGCTCTACCCAACAGATTTGCGTGTTTTAATTAAGCTATATCAGCCTTTAGTTGGTTCTTTGGCGGTGGCACTTTATTTAAGTCTGAATGAGGATTATTCTGCCCAAGCTATGCTGTCAGATTCACAGGGGATTTACCGTTTGCAAGAACAAGTTGACTGTGATATTAAAAAATTATTTGCGGCTCTGCACAAGATTGAGGCGGTGGGGTTAATCGAGACCCGACTACTTGACAATCAAATAATGGGCAAAATTCTATGTTTTGAACTTAAAAGTATCCCGTCCAGCAGTGAATTTTTTGGGACTGCGCTGTTAGCAAGCTTATTAAAAGAAAAAGTGGGTATTAGCGCTTTTCATAAATTAAGTCATGATTTTGCCCGGGAAACTAAACAAAATCAAAACTTTGTTAATGGTGTGAAAACAGCACCAAATATTTCTGCCTCGTTTATGGATGTCTTTCACTTACCAGACCAAGAAGCAATAGACCCTTCAATTGAGGTTAAAGAGGCTGCCCAAGAAAATAATATTGTTACCCGTAATACTGCCACTATCAATGAAAAGGGCCAGATTGACTGGGACTTTATGAAACAGCAATTTGAAATTTACCAAATTGCAGGCAGCGAAATTGACCAAAACAGAGAAGCAATTCGTGCAATTATGAGAACTTATGGTTTGTCTGAACAGGAATTTGTAGATGAAACACTGCCCTGTTTGCATGGTGATTACCATCTAAATATGAACCGGATTAAACAGGCTATTGCTAATAACATTCATGCAGCAACTACTCGAAGTCAGTTACAAAAAAAGACACGTGCAAAGGACAATTCTGAAGTAAAAAACGAGCACTTAAGTAACAGTGAACAAGAATTATTACAAAGCGCAAAAGCGAACTCACCGGCACAATTTTTGTATCAGCTTAAGACCAGCCGGGATGATTTTGTGGATGCTAGTGAATATCGCGTACTTGATAGTTTATATAATGAAAAAGGTATTTCAGCAGAACTACTCAATATCTTGACTTATGCCTGCTTGAAAAGTGGTCCTAATGTGTCTTTTCGTTTGGCAAATAAAATTTTACATGATTGGCTGCAGCACGGAGTAAAAACCGGTGGTCAAGCTTTAGAATACATGGACAATAGGAAAAAGGCCCAAGAGCAGAAAAGAAAGCAGTTTGGCAGTTATAATTCGCGTAAGTCAATTGAAAAGGGCACGGATTGGACTGAAAATAAACCAAAAATAAATTCCGAAGTTTCTAGTGAAGAACTAAAAAAGTTTTTTGAGAATTTTGAAAATAAGAATGGCATGAAGTAGGTGAAATATATGCGACCCATTAAAAAATATATTGCTAAAGGACAATCAGGTAATGCTGAGGAGCAAAGCCCTGAAGCTATTAAACAAAGGGTACTGGCTGAACCTAAGGTGCAAAACTTTATCGCGCAGCATCAAGATCAATTAAATGACAGCATTATTAATAAAAGTCTGCCCACTCTTTACGGCTATTATCTGAGCCAGCATAAAAAAGATCCTGTCACCAGAGGCTATTATCCTGATTTGATAATGAATAAAAATGCGATCAGCTTGAAATTTGTGCCCGAAGACAGCAAGCTTATTCATGATAGAGAAATATATATCAAAAGACATTTGCGCCTGATTAATTTACCTGATGGGTTGCATGATGTTCGCTTAAGCCAGATTGAAATGACCCCGGAAAGAGCCGAAGTGATGACCCGCATTCAGCAATTTTTATCAAGATATGCTAAAGATGTTCATCAGAAGGGACTTTATTTGTCGGGCAATTTTGGTATCGGCAAAACATATATATTGGCGGGACTTGCTAATCAAGTTGCTGCCATGGACAAGTATGTTGTTTTCTTGCATGTTCCGACATTTATTGCAGGTTTATCCAGTCATTTTAGTGATAATAGTGTTCAGGATGAAGTACAAAAAATTGCTAACGCTGATTTTTTAATACTAGATGATATTGGAGCTGAAAGTTTGAGTCAATGGTCGCGTGACGAGGTCTTGGCGGTAATTCTGCAGGCCAGAATGGATAATGTGCTGCCAACATTTTTCTCGTCAAATTTTGCAATGAGCGATCTGGCAGATCATTTCAAAGAAACCAAAAATTCTATTGATCCTGTAAAAGCAGCGAGATTAATGGAAAGAATCCAGTCTTTAGCGACTGAAGTAGTAATTTCTGGACCAAATAGAAGACACCAATAAGAATATTTTGCTGTAAATCTATGAAAATAAACTTGCATTAAAAAATTATTGGGCTATAATTAACTGCAATGAATGAACATGTTGTTACGCACCACAGAGAGAGGGGCAGTATTCTGGAAGCTCCCATTAGCGTTTGCAACCCACTCATTCGTACCTAAAATTTTAAAATGGGTTAGATCCGTTAACAATCTACAACGAGATAGTCCAGATTTTTGGACTAAATTTTGGGTGGAACCACGTTAATTAACGTCCCAGTGCTTAATTGCACTGGGACTTTTTTATTTCTTAAATTTTCGGAGGAAAAAATGAGTTTTTCAATTACATTGCCTGATGGCTCAAAAAAAGATTTTACTGAGGCAGTCACAGTTTCAGAACTAGCACATGGTATTGGTACATCTCTGGGTAAAGCAGCTCTCGGAGCAAAAGTAAATGGTCAAATTGTTGGTTTAGATTACAAATTAGACCAAGATGCCAGTGTTGCTATTATTACTGATAGGGATGAAGCTGGTCTAGATATTTTAAGAGCAACAGTAGCCTTTGTTTTTGAAGCAGTTGCGCAGAAAGCATATCCAGAGATTCACTTTGGTGAGCACGCAGCAGATGATGATGGTTTTTATGTTGACACTGACAAAGAAAATCAAATCAAAGTTAGTGAACTGCCAGAACTTGAAAAAGCAATCAAAAAAGTAATCAAAGCTGGAGATAAGATTGAATCTTCTTTTTTGCCAAAAGCTGAGCTTGCCGAGATTTTTAAGAATGACCCGTATAAGAGTGCATTGCTAAAAGATGAAAAAGACGATCAAGTGCATGTCTTTAAATTAGGTAATTTTGTTGATTTTGGCTTTGAAGCCCTATTGCCAAATACGGGCAAAATTAAACAATTTAAGTTGTTATCGGTTGCCGGTGCTTATTGGCAAGGTCAATCATCAAATCCTATGCTTCAGAGAATTTCCGGAACAGCGTTCTTTAAAAAAGCTGATTTAGATGCAGATATTAAGCGTCGTGAAGAAATTAAAGAACGTGATCACCGAACTATCGGACGCGACCTTGATTTATTCTTTGTTGATCCTAAGGTTGGTGCTGGTTTACCTTATTGGATGCCAAAAGGAGCCACAATTCGCCGAGTAGTTGAACGCTATATTATCGACAAAGAAGTGGCTGACGGTTACCAACATGTATATACTCCAGTTTTAATGAATGTTGACGCATACAAGACATCTGGACACTGGGCACATTATCGTGATGATATGTTTCCACCAATGGATATGGGCGATGGAGAAATGCTTGAACTGCGCCCAATGAATTGTCCGTCACATATTCAAATTTACAAGCACCATATCCGTTCATACCGTGAACTGCCAATTAGAATTGCAGAGCTGGGTATGATGCACAGATATGAAAAATCGGGTGCGTTATCAGGTTTGCAACGTGTACGGGAAATGACTTTAAATGATGGTCATACCTTTGTCACGTTGGACCAAGTACAAAGTGAATTTTCTAAGATTTTGACTTTGATTTTAGACGTTTACAAAGACTTTGATATCACGGATTACTACTTCAGACTTTCATACCGTGATCCAAAGAATACTAAAAAGTATTTTGCTAATGACGAGATGTGGGAAAGAAGTCAGGCAATGCTGAAGAAGGCAATGGACGACATGGGTCTTGACTATGTCGAAGCTGAAGGTGAAGCTGCCTTTTACGGTCCTAAACTTGATATTCAGACTAAGACGGCGTTAGGTGCTGATGAAACTATGTCCACAATCCAGTTGGACTTTATGCTTCCAGAACGCTTTAACTTAAGTTATGTAGGTCAAGATGGTGAAGAACATCGTCCAGTTATGATTCACCGCGGTATTGTCGGTACTATGGAGCGTTTCATTGCTTACCTGATTGAAATTTACAAGGGTGCCTTTCCAACTTGGCTGGCGCCAGTTCAAGTAGAAGTGATCCCAGTTAACCTTGATGCCCATTCTGACTATGCTAAGAAAGTTCGCGATGAATTGAATAAGCGCGGCTTCAGAGCAGAAGCAGATTTACGTAACGAAAAATTAGGTTACAAAATACGTGAATCGCAAACACAAAAAGTACCATACACTCTTGTTTTAGGTGATAAAGAGCTCAAGGACAATAGTGTCAACGTTCGTCGCTATGGTACAGAAGAAGAAGTGGCTAAGGACTTTAACGAATTCATTAACGAAATCGATCAAGATGTTAAATCATATTCACGTAAAGGATAAAAATTGTTATTTATAGAAAAGGCAAAATAATTTAATGGCTAAACCTTAAATGTAGAAACCGCTAAAATTTGCACGTCGAGTAACAAAATGTAGTGTTGACGGGATGCACTTTTGATTAATTAATCAATTGTTAAAAAAGCTTGGTTTAGATAGTTAAATTAAGACTGCTAAAAAGGAGCATATATATGTCAATGGTAGAATTTCGTGACGTGCAGAAATTTTATGGCAAATTTCACGCGTTGCATAATATCAATTTGCAAATTGATCAGGGTGAAACAGTTGTCTTAATCGGGCCTTCCGGTTCAGGCAAAAGTACTCTAATTAGAACCATTAATCGTTTAGAGTCAATCCAAGGCGGAAAATTAATTGTTAATAACCAGGATTTGTCCAATCCCAAAACAGATTCAAATAGATTGCGTCAAGACGTGGGCATGGTTTTTCAGCATTTTAATCTTTACAAAAATAAAAATGTTTTAGAAAACGTAATGCTTGCTCCTCGAATTGTCAGTCATATGCCTGAAGAAGAAAATAAAAAGCAGGCACTGCATTTACTTGATATGGTAGGAGTCGCTGATAAAGCACGTAATATGCCAGCACAAATATCTGGTGGTCAAAAGCAGCGTGTGGCAATTGCGCGGTCTTTAGCAATGCACCCCAAATTATTACTTTTTGATGAACCAACTTCAGCACTTGATCCCGAAATGATTGATGAAGTTTTACAGGTAATCAAAAAAATAACTTCGGCAAGTGATATGACCTCCCTGATTGTGACTCACGAGATGGGTTTTGCCAAAGAAGTAGCTAACCGAGTTATCTTCATGGATCAAGGTCAGATTGTTGAAGATGACGACAGCAAGTCTTTCTTTGAGCAGCCAAAAACTGAGCGTGCCCAGCAATTCTTAAGTAAAATAATTACACATTAAGGAAGGGGCAAATATCATGAAAAAACTTGTTTGCTCAATCTCGTTATTTTTAGGAATTTTTCTTTTGTCGGGTTGTGGCAATAAAGTCACTGACCAATCTGCTTTGAAAAATGTACATTCGACTAATACCATTACTTGGGCAGTTGAAGGTGACAAAAAACTATTTAGTTTAATAGATATTAGAGATGATAGAGAAAAAGGCTTTGATATCGATATGGCTAAAGCCATTACGAGAGAAATTTTAGGTCCAAAAGGTCAAGCTCATTTTACTCTTGCCACCTCCCAATCAAGAATACCCTTGTTGAAAAACGGCAATGTGGATGCAGTTATCGCAACTTTGACAATTACACCGGAACGGGCAAAAGTTATTAGCTTTTCTAAGCCTTACTTTCAGGCAGGTAAATCGTTTCTTGTCCCTAAAGGATCAAAAATTAAAAAGCCAAGCGACCTGAACGGCAAAACTGTGATCGGCATTGTCGGCGATAATTCTGTTGAAGCAATAAAAAAAGTGGCTCCCAAAGCCAAAGTTGTTGCAATGCAAGACTATGGTCAAGCAGTCTCTGCTTTAAAGTCGCATCAAGGTGATGCTTTGACTAGTGATAATGGCATTTTATATGGTTTAGCAGCACAAAGTTCTGGAAGCCTTGAAGTAACCGGAGGAACCTATACTAAAGAGCCTTATGGTATTGCAGTAAATAAAAATCAAGGACCTTTTCATAAAGCCATAAATCAAGCAATTCATAAGATTCAAAAAAGCGGAGAATACAATCTCTTAATTAAAAAATGGTTCGGTCAGGTTCCTGGATTTAACTATAAGGAGATGTATATTAAATGATCCATATCTTCAATAATTTTAGTAGTCAATTATTTTCAGGATTTGGTTGGACTATCTTGTCAAGCTTGCTAACTTTAATATTTAGTCTTATTTTCGGAGTTTTATTAGCATTATTGGAGGTTATTCCCAATAAACTTGCCAATAAAGTTGGTCGAATTTACGTTGAAATCTTCCGTAATATTCCCTTATTAATCATCGTAATGTTTTTTTACTTAATAGTACCAAAATATTTTGTACAAATTGATGGTTTTACTGCTGGTACAATTGGTTTATTTCTCTACACTTCTGCATTTATTGCTGAAATTATTCGCTCTGGTATACAATCGGTGTCTTCCGGTCAAATGGAAGGTGCACGGTCAACAGGTATGACTTATAAGCAGGCAATGCGCTATATAGTGTTGCCGCAAGCTTTTAAAATAGTTATTCCACCGTTAGGCAATCAATTTGTCAATTTGATTAAAGACTCGTCAATTTTAGCTTTTGTTGCGGGTTTTGATTTAATGTACCAAGCAAACGCCATTGCTTCTGTTACTTTTGATACGATTAACAGTTATTTGGTAATAGGTGTTTTGTACTTGTTGATTACAATGCCACTGAGCTACTATATGCGGCATTTGGAAAAGAAATTGGCATAGGGAGGCGAACTAAAATGCAAACATGGGTTAATGCCTTATCTTGGTTAAACTTCGGTTTTCTGTTAAAAGGCTTAGCAGTCACATTATTTATTTCAGTTTTTGCAATTATTTTAAGTTTCATTTTAGGGTCAATTCTCGGAATTATTCGCTATGCTAAACTTAAATTCATTTCAGCAATTGTTGGTTTTATTATTGACATCGTTAGAAATTTACCTTTGCTATTAATTATCTTTTTTACCTATTTTGGCTTACCCAATATTGGTTTAAGACCCGGTGCAATTTTGTCAGCAATTATCGCGATGACAATTTTTGAATCCAGCATGATTGCAGAGATTGTCCGTTCTGGTATTCAGTCAGTAGCTATTGGGCAAATTGAAGGGGCAAGATCGACAGGCATGTCTTTTGTGCAAGCATTATGGCACGTTGTATTACCGCAGGCATACCGGCACATGATACCTACTATAATTGGTCAGTTTGTCTCTTTAATTAAAGATACTTCCTTAGCAACTATTATTGTTGTTCCAGAACTGATGCAACACGCACAGGTAATATACGGGCAAAATGCTAATTATATTGTGCCTATGTTTGCCGCTCTAACATTGCTCTATTTTATTGTTTGCTTTACTTTATCTTTAATTGGTAATAAACTGAACAAAAAGTTAGCATAATTTTGCAATGAGATTTAAAATATATCTCGTTGACACAAATAGTAAATGCGAGTATAATCGTTTTAGTTGAGAACAAGAAGAAGCTTCCCGCTTCTCGCCTAAGTTAAGTAAACCTCTGGGCTGATCGATATTTTCTGTTGATTATGGGCGGGTAGAACTATACCCGTCTTTTTCTTGTCCTCAGATTAACATGGAGGTGAATGATTATTCCAAGGAATTTGATATTAAACGACCAAATTCGCGCACGCGAAGTTCGTTTAATTAATGAAGATGGTGAACAAGTTGGTGTTGTAACCAAGACTGAGGCTTTGCGCCAAGCAAGTGTTGCAAATTTAGATTTAGTTCTAATTTCGCCTAATGCCAAGCCACCTGTTGCTCGTATCATGGACTATGGTAAGTACCGTTTCCAGCAACAAAAGAAGGTTAAAGAATCTCGGAAAAAGTCTAAAACGGTCAGTGTTAAAGAAATTCGTTTGAGCCCAACGATTGAGGGTAACGATTTTAACACTAAATTAAAGCACGCGCGTAAGTTTATCACTAAAGAAGGTGCCAAAGTACGCGTTTCGATCAGGTTCAGAGGTCGAGCAATCACTCACAAGGAACTGGGTCGTGAAGTGTTGGAAAAAATGGCTGAAGCCACATCTGATATTGCTACTGTTACTAGCAAGCCTAAGATGGAAGGCCGTTCAATGTTCTTAATGCTCGCTCCGAAGAGTGACAAAAATAAATAGTTAATTTGGAGGAATTAGAAAATGCCAAAAATGAAAACCCACCGCGCTTCTGCAAAGCGTTTTAAGAGAACTGCTTCTGGTCAATTAAAGCGTCATCACGCTTTTACCGGCCACCGTTTCCACGGCAAGACTAAGAAACAACGTCGTCATTTGAGAAAGGCTGCAATGGTTTCACGCAGCGACTTGAAGCGCATCAAACAGATGCTCTCTCAAATGCGTTAATTAAACAAATAAAACGATATTTAGGAGGAATTTTAGATGCCAAGAGTTAAGGGTGGAACAGTTACACGTAAACGTCGTAAGAAGATTATGAAGCTTGCCAAGGGTTACCGTGGCGCAAAGCATATGCAATTTAAGGCTGCAAGTACTCAATTATTTGTATCTTACAGATATGCGTTCCGTGACAGAAGAAGACGTAAGAGCGACTTCAGAAAGTTATGGATTGCCAGAATTAATGCTGCAGCAAGACAAAATGATATTTCATATTCTAAGTTAATGCACGGCTTGAAATTAGCTGGTGTTGACATTAACCGTAAGATGTTAGCTGATATTGCTTATAACGATTCAAAGACCTTTGCGAAATTAGCAGAAACTGCTAAAAAGGCTTTAAATTAATTTGAAATGGCGCTTATGGCGCCGTTTTTTTATGTCAAAATTTAGCACTTGCAGCTAATAATTTGATATATTAAACTAGTGCAATAATAGATGAAAGGTAAATTGGATGTTATTCAGGCCACGCTATACTATTGATACGATTTATCATTTAGATCCAGATATGCTGCAGCAAATGAATATTAAAGCTGTATTTTCTGACTTAGATAATACTCTTTTAGCTTGGAACGAATTTGAAACTGCTCAAAAAATGGATAGCTTTAATAAAAAATTAGCACAAGCTCAAATTAAGTTGGTGGTAATTTCCAATAATAATGCTGAACGGGTAGGAAAAGTTTTAAATCCCTATCACATTGATTTTGTTGCTAAATCTAAAAAGCCGTTACCATTTGCGATTAGTAAAAAAAGGAAATCAATGGGCTTAGAAAAAGGACAGGTAATGATGGTGGGGGATCAGTTGATTACCGATATTCAAGCTGGCAATTTAGCTGGTGTCAAATCGGTCTTGGTTGAGCCTCTTATTCAAACTGATAAATGGAATACCCGTATCAATCGTTTTTTTGAAAAAATTATTTTCTTTTTTCTCAACTTTTCGCACCCAGTTACATTTAAGGAGACGTTAAAAAATGGATGATCAAATTGTTTGTATTGGTTGTGGTGCTGTTCTTCAATCAGATAACCCGCAAGAAGCTGGTTATCTGCCACTTTCACGATTGCAGCAGGCAATAGAAAGTGGAGATGAGGGCAACGATATTTATTGTCAACGTTGCTTTCGGCTGCGTCATTATAATGAAATTATGCCTGTCAATGCCGATAATGATGACTTTTTAAAGCTCTTGAATTCTTTGGCTACAAAGAAGGCTTTAGTCGTCAATGTGGTTGATTTATTTGATTTCACTAATTCTTTACTATCATCACTTAAACGTTTTATTGGTGAAAATGATTTTATACTGGTGGGTAATAAATTTGACCTGTTTCCCGACAATTCTCGTCAAAATAAAATTAAGGATTGGATGAGACAAGAAGCTAACAGAGCAGGACTGTTTCCTAAAAAAATATTTTTAGTCAGCGCTAAAAACAAGAAAAATCTAACTGAGTTGATAACGTATTTAGATCAGAAATCACGTGAGCAAGATGTTTACTTTGTGGGAATGACCAATGTAGGAAAATCAACTCTTTTGAATGCGATTATTGACCAAATGGGAGATGTTAAAAATCTAATCACGACCTCACGTTTTCCGGGAACAACTTTAGATAAAATTGAAATTCCTTTGGCAAATGGTCATTTCTTAATAGATACTCCTGGCATATTGACCCAAAATCAATTGGTTACACATTTGAATACCAAAGAATTAGCAGTAGTATCACCGCAAAAGCAGCTTAAGCCGGTAACGTTTCAGTTGAGCCCCGGTAATAGTCTCTTTCTAGCAGGTTTAGGACGAGTAGACTTCTTAAAAGGTGAAAAAGCTAGTTTCACAGTTTATGCGGCTCGTGGTCTATACATTCACAGAACCAAGACGGCAAATGCTGATGCTTTTTATACCAAGCACATTGGTGAATTATTGAGTCCACCGACTAAAGAAGATAATTTGCCGCCATTAAAGGGGCAGGAATATCATACTAGTAATAAAAGTGACTTGCTTTTTGGCGGGATCGGTTTTATCACTGTTCCTGCAAATTGTTTAGTTAAAATTTATACACCTGGTCAGATTGGCTTGGGAATTAGACGTGCGTTAATATAGAGGATATAATGATCGCTATTGCAAAAAATTATCAAAAAACACCTACAGTGGCTGTAGCTGAAGAAAAATTAGCACCCCAGAAAGGTCGTCAAATTGGTATTTTTGGTGGGACTTTTAACCCAATTCATATTGGTCATTTAATAGTGGCTGAACAAGTACTAACCAAATTGCATTTGGATGAAATTTGGTTTATCCCTACTAATGTGCCACCTTTAAAAGATGAGCCAATTGCGTCTGCGCAAGATCGTGCAAATATGCTTGAATTAGGAACTCAAGACAACCCTCGGTTTCAAGTGAAATTATTCGAATTATACCGTGGAGGCGTTTCCTATACGATTGACACTTTGAGATATTTGCATGAAACTCAACCCGAAAATCATTATTATTTAATTATGGGCAGTGATCAGGTTAATAATTTAAATGAATGGAAGGAACCAACCAAGCTAGCACAATTAGCTACACTGGTTGGAGTTCAAAGAGCAGGTTATCCTCAAAAAGCAAAACTGCCAATGATTTGGGTTGATATTCCTGAAATTGAAGTTAGTTCTACACTAATTAGGCAGACAATTACAATTGGTGGTTCAATTAGGTATTTAGTACCTGATACAGTCAGAAATTATATTCAGAAAAAAGGTCTATATCATGAGTGATTTATTTTTTGCAAAAACCTATTCTCCTCTAAGCAGTGCTGAAATAATTGCTAGAGAGCAAAACAACATGACAGCTGACCGCTTTGAACATTGCGTTGGTGTTAGTCAAACAGCAGTTAGATTGGCTGAACTTAACCATTATGATCAGGATAAAGCGGCTTTGGCAGGCTTTGTTCACGATTATGCCAAGCAGGTTCCTGTTTCTGAATACCGTGAAGTAATTAAAACTCAAGGTTTTGATCAAGATTTACTAAATTGGAACCGGAGCATTTGGCATGGAATTGTTGGTGTTTATTTTATTCAACGTGATTTAAAAATTAATGATGAGGAAATCTTAACGGCTGTAAGCAGACATACTACTGCTGACGTTGAGATGACAACTTTGGACAAAATTGTGTATATGGCAGATTTTATTGAACCCGGCAGATCATTTCCCGGAGTTGAAGAAGCGCGTAAGATAACTTATGCTAATCTTAATGAAGGTGTCGGTTACCAATTAGCACATACCCTTGAATTTTTAATTGAAAAAAGGAATAAGATTTATCCACGAACTTTAAATGCTTACAATGTTTGGAGTATAAAAAAATAAGGAGAAAAATGACTAGTAAAGAAATATTAAGTTTTACCTTAAAAGCAATTAGTGATCGTCACGGCGAAAATACAGCTGCTTTTGATATGCAAGGGCATAGTATTTTAGCTGATTATTATGTTGTCACCAGTGCCGGATCAAATAGACAGTTACATGCTATAGCTAATGCGATCATAGATGAAGCTCATAAAGCGGATTATTATGACTACCGCGTTGAGGGTACGAGCGAATCAAATTGGCTTTTACTTGATTTAGGTGATGTAGTAGTAAATGTTTTTACCGAAGAAGCCAGAGATTTTTATAATGTAGAAAAATTATGGGCCAACGGTAAAAAATTGGAATTAGAGGAAGATTAACTGACTATGAGTGTTGTAGGGATCATCGCGGAATATAATCCCTTCCATAGTGGGCATGAATTTCTGATGAATCAGGCGCGCTATATAGCTGGAAATAAAGACCCAATAGTTGTGATCATGTCCGGTAACTATGTCCAACGAGGCGAAATGGCAATCATGGATAAATGGACTCGGGCGCAGGCTGCTCTTGAAAGCGGCGCTGACCTAGTATTCGAATTGCCGTTTTCAACTTCCGTTGAGCCAGCTGACTTGTTTGCTCTTGGCAGCATTGACCAACTAGCTAAAGTCGGGGTTACCGATCTAATCTTTGGTGTTGAAGATGCTACGCAAAACTTTGCTTATTTGGGTAGTAAAATTGCTGAAATACCTCAAAGTCACATGGATTTTAATGATTACAGTCAAACATACTCAACTCAGTATAATCAAATGGTGGCTCGTGAGGTTGGACATGAAGTAAATGAACCTAATGCTATTTTGGCACTGGCGTATGCTGTAGCTAATCATAATTTGGGTACACCGCTAGTTTTACACCCAATTAATCGTATTGGGGCAGGACATGATGATGTTTTGCAAAATAACAAGGTTGTTCAAAGTGCCAGTGCAATTCGTAATTTAATTCTGCATAATGAAAATAATTGTACGTTAGAACAATGGCTGCCGAAAAAAGAGGTACAGCTGCTTTTTAAGCAAAAAGCTTATCCTAATTGGAATCTATTGTTTCCATTTCTTAAATATCGGCTTGAATCTTCTTCTTTAGAAGATTTGCAGCAAGTTTACCAAATGAGCGAAGGACTTGAGTATAAAATGAAACATGAAATTCATAACGCACAATCGTTTACCGAATTTTTACGTATGATCAAGTCTAAAAGATATACTTATTCTCGTCTGCGCCGGCTTAGTCTGTATACGTTATTAAATGTGACTCAAGATGATATGGTTAACAGTTTTAACCATGAATCGCTGCTCCTTTTAGGTTATAGCAAACTAGGACGAAAGTATCTTAAGAAAATTAGAAAAGATACGACTGCGGACGTGATTTCTAAAGTTGATCAAAAAAACACTAAAAGTGGATCGCTGAATTTGCAAATACGTGTTGATCGTTTCTTTGAACAACTGATGCAAGTTGATCAAAACTTTGGTCGTAAACCGCTGGAGGTTTAAAATGTTAACACTTAATTTTGCTCAGATTAAAAATAGTAAAGAGCCATTGACTCATATTGAGTGTGAGGTGCAACCAGAAAAAGAATTTCTAAAGCGTAGCCAGAATTTAGTTTATCAGGTAAAAAATATTAAGCTATCTGGCGCTGTCTTTTATAATCAGCCCTATGTTACAGGGAATTTCCACGTTGTAGCCCAGCTAGTTGTCCCTTCCAGTCGCAGTCTAGAACCGGTTGATTTCCAAGAAGACTTTAACTTTAGCGAGAATTATACTGATACTGATGTGGCAAAAGACGAGAGCGCTGAAAGCGAGATCCCCATTGTCAAGGTAGAAAATGAAATTATTGATTTGCAAAAGGCGATTGAAGATAATATTTTATTACACATTCCAACAACGATTTTAACCAAAAAAGAGGAGCAGGAAAATCTTTATCCTCGAGGAAAAGGCTGGTCGGTAATTTCTGAAGATGATTTCGTTAAAGAGCAAAAAGAACAAGTTAATCCCGCCTTTGCTAAATTAAAAGATTTGTTTACGAAAAATAATAAAAACTTGAATAATGAAAATAAAAATAATTAAATAAGTTATGAGATCAGTATTGTTGAAATGCTGGTTTTTAATCTTGTTTTAAAAGCATTTTTAAAGTATGCTTTAATTGTTGATTAAGATATGAATTAAATAAACCGAAATTAAATTTTAAAAAAGGATGAACAAAAATGGCAAGAATATTAATTGTTGAAGATGAAAAGAATTTGGCTCGTTTCGTTGAATTGGAATTAAAGCATGAAAAATATGACACAGTTGTCGAAAGTAATGGCCGCAAGGCACTTGATCTAGCTTTAAAAGAAGATTTTGATGCAATTTTATTGGACTTGATGCTGCCTGATCTGAATGGATTAGAAATTGCCCGGAGAGTGCGCCAAGTTAAAAGTACACCAATCATTATGATGACAGCTCGTGATTCAGTCATCGATCGGGTTTCCGGCCTTGATCATGGTGCCGATGATTATATCGTTAAACCTTTTGCCATTGAAGAACTGCTAGCTCGTTTACGTGCAGTTTTACGTCGTGTCAAGATTGAAAAAGATGCTTCCGATGATTCAGTTGAGAAGAAAGTGGTTAAATTTAAAGACCTTACTATTGAAACTGCAAATAGAATTGTTCGTCGTGGTGATGGTAAAGCAGTTGATTTAACTAAACGCGAGTACAATTTGCTAATGACATTAATTAAGAATAAGAATAACGTTGTTAGCCGTGACCAGTTATTATCAAAGATTTGGGGCCCAGGTTCAAATATCGAAACAAACGTGGTAGAAGTATATGTTCGTTATCTGAGAAACAAGATTGATGTTCCAGGTAAACAATCTTATATTAAGACGGTTCGTGGAACTGGGTATATGGTAAGAGATGAGGATGATGAAAAGAAATAAAAAGAAAAACAAAAAAGAGACCAAACATTCGTCACTTGTTGTACGGTGGGTAAGCGTCGTTGCATTGACGATCATGGTCTCTTTTATTGTTTTTTCATTCATAATTTATTCATTCATTGGTCAGCAATCAATGGGGCAACAAAAAGAGACCTCAAATGAAATTGTTTCTAAACTCAATAGTACTTTGAATAGAATACCAACTCAATTAGAAATCTCTAATGTTGTACCCGCATTAACTCCCTCTACCAGAGAAGTTTTAAAAGGCAATCCGCCAATTAGTTCGGATCAGCCCAATAGGAGTGCTTTTAATGACGATCTGCTGTCTTCACTAACTAATCGAGATCTAAACGTGGTAGTCTATAATCTGCGTAAAGAAGACGTCTTTGATAATGGAAATGTAATTCCGCCTTTTAAAAAGATTAAAGGTGATCATCAGGTAGTTCATGTTTTTAAACATCACCGTGAAGAATTGATTACATATCAAAAAGTTCGGTCGGCCCGTTCAGGCAAAGTCACTGGCTATATAGTTGTGGCAAATAAAATGACTTACTATAACGGGTTGATGAAAAATCTCCTTAAATGGATGGCGCGGATTTCTGTTGCTGCAATAATATTTTTCACTTTAGTGGCTTTTATAATTGTCAGGGACATTGTGAAACCAATAAAAGAGATGTCGCACGTTGCTTTGGAAGTAAATGACGATCCTAATAGTACTATCAGGATTAGAGATTTTCACCGGCACGATGAATTACAAGAATTAGCTGTTTCCTTTAATCAAATGCTTGATCGCATGCAGCGTTATATTGACCAGCAAAAAGAATTTGTGGGTGATGTTTCTCACGAACTTCGCACACCAGTAGCTGTAATTGAAGGGCACTTGAGTATGCTAAAGCGCTGGGGAAAAGATGACCCGCAAATTTTAGACGAGTCAATCGATGCCTCACTGCAGGAAGCAAAGAGAATGCAGCACTTAATTCAAGAAATGTTGGACTTAACGCGTGCAGAACAAATTAATGTGCAGTATCCTTATGCAGTTACTAAAGTTTCTGAAGTCCTGAAACGTGTTGTTGGTGATATGTCACTAGTTCACAAAGATTTTACAATTAGATTAGACATGGACGATTTGCCAGCTGAGACAGAAATTCAGATTTACCAGGGACATTTAGAGCAGCTGCTGGTAATTTTAATAGATAACGGCGTTAAATACTCTACCGATCGTAAAGAAATGAATGTTTCAGCCGGATTATCCCAAGATGAGGTCCATATTATAGTCCAAGACTTTGGTGAAGGCATTTCAAAAGAAGAACAAGGCAAAATCTTTAATCGCTTTTATCGGGTTGATAAAGCACGCACTCGTGAAAAAGGCGGTAATGGTTTAGGGCTATCAATAGCTCAAAAACTTGTGACCAGTTATCACGGTAATATAAGTGTCGACTCTGTTGAAGGTCAAGGAAGCCAATTTATCATGGTCTTTCCTGCACTGTCTGAATCCCAAGCAAAAAAACTGCGCCAGCGCGAAGAAAATGAACAAGCCTCAAAAGAGCACAAAGAATAACAAAAAGACCTTTAAGTCGATGATCACGACTTAAAGGTCTTTTGCTTAGCGCTCATAATTATGGACGTTTTTGCTGTTTGCCTTTATTACGATTGCGGAGATTTTCATGTAATTCTTTAGTCTGTTCAGATTGAGCTGGGCTAGCAGCCTGATTATTAATCAATTCAGCGACTTTCTCTTTAGTAACGACTTGGGTCATAGGTTCCCGTTTTAATTCTTCATCAACCTCTTTTTTAACTTTGGGCATGATAATAAACGTTACTATCAGTTGTTGAATAACGGAAAAGAAGTTTCCGGCTGCCCAGTATAAGGTAACCGAGCCTGAAACAGATAGGCAAATAAAGAGAGTCATAATGGGATTCATTAAAATCATTGACTGCATTTGCTTTTTCTGTTCTTTAGGGATGCCCACTAAGGAAATATAGCCTTGCAAGAAAGCAAAGACCGTTGCAAAAATCGTTACTAAAACCGATCTGTTACTTAATGAAATTCCAAAAAAGCTGGAACTGGCTAATGTGTTGGAATACATCACAGCATCATAAATTCCCAGCATGATTGGGAATTGGATAATTAACGGTAGGCAACCCATTCCACCGGTTAAAGAAATGTTGTTTTGGGAATAAAGCTGACGTTGCCATCCTGCCACAGTCATTTGCTGCTCCTGAGTCAAGTCTTTGCGTTTCATCGTCTCCTGGATCAACTTCATCTGCGGTTGCAGTCTTGCCATTTTTTCTTGTTGTGTTGTGGCTTTTCTTTGCTGGTTAAGCATTAGTGGTAAAAGTACCATTCTGACTACGAAGGTCATCAGGATAATAGCCCAACCTGCACCATTTTCCCCACCTATTACGTGAGAAAAATAGAGCATAATGTTTTGTAAAGGCTTGCCGATAAACTTGTAAATTGTGCCATAAAGAAAATCTGTAGGTGGCTTTCTGCCATTTTGAGCGCAGGCAGTAACAATTAACATTACTGCCAAACAAACTATAATCAATCCAATATATTTACGAAATTTTTTCATTCAATTCACCCAATTATTATTTTTTGCCAATAACTAATATAATACATGAAAACCACTCATTTTGGCTACATTTGACAGCTTTTCTTTTTTGATGTTTGATATTCTAGCAAACGGTGAAATGTTTTGGGGCAGTTCAGAGCAAAACTGATTGACTTGGTTTAAGCCCGCTTGCAAAGTAATTGTGACCGTTTCATCGTTATTATTACGGACATTGCCTGCAATCTTCATTTGCTGGGCCAAATTTAATACACTCCAGCGAAAGCCAACACCTTGAACAATGCCCGATACAGTTAGCTGCCAAGTCTCTGCGGAATTTTTTTGAGAAGTATTTTTGTTTTCCTGTTTGTGTCGCTTAAAAAATCCCATAATAGTCCTTTCTTACATTGCTTTCTTGATTTTAACATTTTATTTGGTTGAAATTAAAACAATATATTAATTAAGATGAAAGAAGCTGATTTGATGTCAAAAAAAATAAGTTCTGTAAATAATAATGTTATTAAGAATTTAGCTAAATTAAAGCAAAAAAAATACCGTGAAAAAACTGGTTTATATTTAATTGAAGGCTTCCATCTTGTTGAAGAAGCATTAAAAGCTGGGGAAAAATTTATCTATCTTTTGGGTGCTGAAGAAGCCTTACTGCACTTGGCAAAAAAATTTTCTATTAATCTGGAAAGTAAAAATGTGCTTGAAATTAATACTCTCGTTGCCAGTCATCTTACAAGTACAAAAAATTCGCAGGATATTTTTATGATCCTCAAGATTTCACAACCACAAAATTATCATTTTAATTTCGGTAAATGGGTTCTACTGGATCATCTGGCTGACCCCGGTAATGTAGGCACTATTGTCAGAACAGCTGATGCGGCAGGTTTTGACGGTGTTGTGCTCGCGCCAGAAAGCGTTGATATTTATAATCCTAAAACTCAACGAGCAATGCAGGGCAGTCAATTCCATGTTAATTTAATCATGGAAAATTTACCAGCTGTTATTAAAGAAATGCAAGATAATGCAATCCCAGTGTATGCTAGTTTATTAGATCAAAATGCCAAACGGTTACCCGAGTTTGAAAAAGTACCGCAAGTAGGCATTGTTATTGGCAACGAAGCTCATGGTGTTACTACAGAAATAGCAAAAATAAGCGATGAAAAGTTATATATTCCTATCAAGGGCCAAGCAGAATCATTAAATGCGGCAGTCGCAGCAGGGATAATCATTTATTACTTCTCCTAGACGATTATACTTGTTTTTAGTAAGTATATTTAATATAATAAAAGACGAAATAAACACTTTGTTGTGGGAGGACGGTATCATGACTCAAGGTATTAAGGAAAAACGCTGTGCGGATTGTGGTGCTCCTGATTATGAATCTTGCAAACATTTCATTAACGCGTTTAAAATTATCGGTAAAAAATGGAATGGACTAATTATTAGTTCGCTTTGTGCCGGAGATTATATGCGCTTTAAGGACTTAGCTCGTTGTGTTATGGCTTGCTCAGATCGTGTTTTGGTTGAAAGACTGAAAGAACTTGAAAAGGAAGATATTGTAGAGCGCTCAGTTGATGATAAAACCAAAATTATTTCTTATGGTTTGACCAAAAAGGGAGAGGAATTAAAGCCTGTTTTTGATCAAATTCATACCTGGGCAGATAAATGGGTATAAATTTCGTATACACTTGCAAGTTTTTGAGAAATGATATATTCTAGTAACTAATTACAAAGAGTAAGACTAGTAGCAGCAATCATTTAATCAGAGAAACTTTTTTATTGAGCTGAGAGAAAAGTTTAAACGGAACTGTGAATTTCATCTTATTAGTAGAATCTAATCCATTCCGGTATTCACCGTTAGCGAAATTCAAAGTGTGGACATTTTATGTCCAAACTAGGGTGGTACCGCGAAGCTTCGTCCCTTTTGGGATGAAGCTTTTTTGTTTGATTTGAAAGGAAAGAATAATGGACTTATTTGACAGATTAAAAGAGCTCCGTGAAAAAGGTCTAGTTGAGATCGACAAAGCTAAGAATGAGAAAATGTTAAATGATGTTCGGGTCAAATTAACTGGACGTAAAAGTGAATTGACTCAAATTCTGCATTCTATGAAGGATATTGATCCCAGTGACAGACGTGAAGTTGGTCAACGCGTTAATAAGTTGCGTGACCTTTTCAATAATAAACTTGATGATGCTAAGAATGAAATAGTAGAGGCTCTAGTTGAAGAGCAATTAGCTAAAGAAAAAATTGACGTTACATTGCCAGGTCGTGAGCTGCACCATGGAACAAAGCATCCTATTAATATTATTTTGGATGATCTTGAAAAATACTTTATCGGCATGGGTTATGAAGTAGTTCAAGGGCCAGAGATTGAAACTGATCATTATTGTTTTGAAATGATGAACTTGCCCAAAGACCACCCAGCAAGGGATATGCAAGAAACCTTTTATATTGATTCTGAAGATTTATTGCGTACTCAAACTTCAGGAGACCAAGCACGCGTTTTGGAAAAGCATGATTTTGCTAAAGGCCCTTTGAAAATGGTTGGGCCGGGTAAAGTTTATCGGCGCGATGATGATGATGCCACTCACTCACACCAATTTATGCAAATGGAAGGTCTGGTAGTGGACAAGAACATTACGATGGGTGATTTGAAGGGAACTTTAGAACTGATGGCCAAGCACACTTTTGGTCAAGACCGTGAAACCCGCTTGCGTCCTAGTTACTTTCCTTTTACCGAGCCATCTGTAGAAATGGACGTTTCCTGCTTTAATTGCGATGGCAAGGGCTGCTCCATTTGTAAGTATACCGGCTGGATTGAAGTCTTAGGAGCTGGAATGGTCCACCCTAATGTTTTAAAAAATGCTGGTGTTGATCCTAATGTATACGGTGGTTTTGCCTTTGGCGTGGGATTAGACCGCTTTGCCATTCTTAAATACGGTATTGATGATATTCGTGATTTCTATACCAACGATGTTCGTTTCTTAGAACAATTCAGCAAGGAGGAGAGATAATGCTTGTCTCATATAATTGGTTAAAGGATTTTATTGAGTTAGACCGAGATCCTAAGGATTTGGCTGAAAAAATAACGCGTACAGGCGTTGAAATAGCGGGAGTCAATCATCCCCAAGAGGGTATGACAAAGCTGGTTGTAGGTCATATTATTGATTGTGAGCCGATAGCTGGTACGCACCTGAATATTACTCATGTTGATGTTGGCGCTGAAGAACCCCATCAGATTGTTTGTGGAGCCCCCAATGTTGCTGCTGGAGAAGATGTGGTTGTGGCTTTGCCCGGTGCCCGAATCGCTGATAACGTTAAAATTAAAAAAAGTAAATTACGCGGTACTGAATCAAATGGGATGATCTGTGGTTTACAAGAAATTGGCTTCCCTGATAACGTGGTGCCTGAAAAATACTCTGACGGCATCTTTGTTTTCCCCAAAAATGCAGACATCAAACCAGGACAATCTGCATTTGAGCTTTTAGGGATGGATGATTATATCTTTGATTTTGACATTACCCCTAACCGTGCAGACACCTTATCTATGGAAGGTTCGGCTTATGAAGTTGGTGCTATTACTGATACACCAGTCAAAGTTGAAGATGTAACCCTTAAAGAAGATGGTCCGGATTGGACTAACGATTTTACAGTAGACGTTGATCCGAAGCTGGCACCCAAATTTTACTTACGCAAAATTAGTAATGTGAAAATAGGCGATAGCCCTCTTTGGCTTCAAAGACGGCTGTGGAATGCGGGCATTAGACCAATTAATAATGTTGTCGATGTTACGAACTATATTATGCTTTTAACTGGTCAGCCAATGCACAGTTATGATGCTCGTGCTTTTAATACAAATAAGTTGGTTGTTAGGAAAGCTGCTAAAGATGAAAAGCTGACTTTGTTAAATAATAAAGAAGTTAATCTTGACCCTAACGACATCGTAATCACTAACGGTGAAGACGTAGTAATGATGGCTGGAGTTATGGGTGGTCTTAATTCAGAAATAGAAGCTGATACCACGGATGTTTTGTTAGAGTCTGCAATTTTTGATCCTGCCTTAATTAGAAAAGCTGCTTTGCGTCACGCTAATCGGACAGAAGCATCTAGTCGTTATGAAAAGGGCGTTAACTGGGATGCAACAACTAGAGCCTTAGATATGGCAGCTTTACTTCTACGAAACGATGCTGCTGGAGAGATCAATGAGGGTGTCATTACCGGTAGTGCTGAAAAGCGGCAGCCTGTTCAAATCAAAACAACTATTTCTTATATTAATAAAGTATTGGGTACTGCGATTTCTCCAATGGAAATTGCCGCCATTTTTGCCCGTCTGAACTTTAAAGTTGAAATTAATCATGATAATTTAATTGTTGATGTTCCTGCGCGTCGCTGGGACATTGCTATTCCAGCTGATTTAGTGGAAGAAGTAGGGCGCTTATATGGCTATGACAATATTAAATCAACTCAGCCAGTGCTGGCAGAAACACATGGTGGCTATTCTAAAGTTGAAGAAACTATTAGGCGCATTAAAAATATCGTTCAAGGACAAGGCTTAATAGAAGCTATCTCGTATTCTTTAACTTCTCCAGAAAAAGCAATAGCCTTCACAAAGAAACCTAAAAAACTGGTTAAAATTCAAATGCCTTTAAATTCCAATCGGTCAGCTTTAAGACAAAATTTAATGACAGGTTTGGTTGATGCCGCCAGCTATAATATGGCACGTAAGCAAAATCAATTAGCAATGTTTGAGCAGGGCCGCGTTTATGATTTTGAGAATAATACTTATAATGAACATGAACATCTTGCTACTTTGTATAGCGGCAATGTTTATTTTGAAAACTGGCAACATGATAATGAAAAAATTGATTTTTACTATGTTAAAGGGCAACTGACCAATTTATTCTTAGCTTTGGGAATTGATTTGAAAGATGTTGAATATAAAGCTGAAATAGTAGTGCATATGCATCCTACTAGAACCGCAGGCATTTACATTAAAGGTAATTATGTAGGCATGATTGGCATGATCGGTCGTGCGGTAACAGATTTGAGCAAAGCCATGCGGGGCAGTGAGCTTTACGGATACGAATTAGATCTTGAAACCCTGGTGCCATTAATCATAAATCCTCATACCACAGCACAAACTGCACCGAAGTTCCCTGCTGTTGAACGTGATCTCTCAATCTTAGTAGATCAGGAAATTACAAACCAAGCTGTTGAAGATGAAATTAAAGCAAATGGTGGGAAATACCTCAATAGTTTGCGTATTATAGATGTCTATCGTGGCTCTCATATTGCTGAGAACAAAAAGAGTTTTGCTTATCGTTTAATTTTCCTAAATGAAAATGACACTCTAACAGATGAAACTGTTTCCAAAGCTATGAACTCAATTAATAGTGCCTTGGAAAAGCACCTGAAAGCGGAAATACGTTAATAGTTGACTTTAAACAATTAAGTTAATATCATATACCAGTGCAAAAGGAATTTTAACTTTAAGGAGCAGAAAATTTTATGCCTGAAAAATCATATCCAATGACTGCTGAAGGTAAAGAAAAGCTAGAGGCAGAATTAAAGAATTTAAAAGTAGTAAAAAGACCAGAAGTAATTGAAAGAATTAAGGTTGCCCGCTCTTATGGTGACTTGTCTGAAAACTCCGAATACGATGCAGCTAAGGATGAACAAAGTCATTTAGAGGATCGTATTAGCGTTGTTGAAGAAATGCTTAAGTATGCTCATGTCGTTGATGCTAATGCTAGTGATCCAGATGAAGTAGCTGTAGGTAAGACAGTTACCTATACTGAAGTGGGCGAAGACGAGCCGGAAACTTACACTATTGTTGGTAGTGATGAATCTGATCCAATGAATGGCAAGATTTCTAATGATTCACCAATTGCTCAAGCAATTTTGGGCAAGAAAAAGGGCGAAACAGTGACTATTTCGACACCTGGCGGTAAATTTGACGTAGTTATTAATAAAGTTGAAGAATAACACAGTCAGATAAGCAGATTTGCTCTAGTTAAGTAACAAGTAAAAGACCAGAATTTTGTTAAAAAGCAAAATTCTGGTCTTTATTTATTCTAAAAAATTAATGACTAGTGAAATAGCGGTAATCTTTACTTCTATCAAAAACTACTCCGCGGGCATTTTCACCGTTGGAAATCGAAAATTGTGCGTGTGGATATTTCTCATGAACTTTATTCTCCAAGAAATCACGTAACATGCCATTGTTAGCTAAGACGGAACCAGTCAGTGCAATTTTCATTGGCTTAGGTTCATCATATCTGTCCATACCGATGATAATATCTCTTGCAAGTAATTCAGCTTGCTCCTTGATCACAGCTATGGCAAAATTATTGCCTTTGTCTGCCAATTTTGCCACTTCTACTGCCATTGAGGCAAAATCCGCATTGCTGGTTTTATAAAATTTAGCAGTTGCGTCAGTCAAATTATCTACTTTAAAAAGTCGATTAAAAAGGGAAATCAACTCATTATCTTCTCGTTTATCCCAACTGAGTAAAGCAGATTTTAGTGCGGAAAGTGCGATTGCATAGCCGGAACCTTCATCTCCTAAAATGGAGCCATAACCGCCAGTTGTGATTATTCTGCCCTTTTGCAGGCCATTAAAGACAGAACCCGTGCCGGCAATAACAAGACCACCGTCTTCTCCTTCAAGACCACTGTATAATGCCAGAAGTGAATCTGTAATTGCTCTAGTAGGTAGATTTTCGGCTTTAGCAGAAATTTCAGCAGCTACTTCAGGAGCATGTCCAATGACGGATAAGCCAGCCATACCACAAAGTATTCTTTGGCAGTCACCATCAATTTGGTCTATTAATTTATTAATCGCTTCAGTAATATTTGAAATTGCGCTGGTATAATTTGTGTTTACTTGGCCAGGACCGGCTTGAGAACGCTCTATTTCTTCACCGTTAAGATCATAGGCAATAGCGGTAGTATGCGTTCCTCCGGCATCAACGCCAATCTGATATTTAAGTGTCATAACCTTTCTTCTTTCTATTTAATCAACTAACATTATTTTATTACACTTTAGCAAAATACAGAAGATTTTTATTAAAGTGCTTACGAACACTTTATTTGCTTTACTTATTTTATAACTGTTAAAATTTTGGCAAAAGGCCTTTTAATCAATAGAATTGTCTGTTGGTTTCTGATAAAATTACACTAGTTTAGTGAGGTTGAGGCTACGTGAATTTTTTTAAGAAAAAATTGAAGACAAAGAACGATAATTCAAAAAAACAGGCTTCTACTCCGGTCAGGATGAAAATAATTTTAGTAATTATTTTTGTGCTTTTTGCTACTCTAATTGGACAACTAGCGTATTTACAAATTGGCTATGGCTCCCGCTTTAAAGCTGAAGTCCAAAAATCCAATTCTGCTGTGGTTTCCAGTCAGGTTCCTCGTGGAGTAATGTATGATACTAAAGGTCGCGTTTTAGTTGGTAACAGGGCTAAAAATGCCATTACTTATACCAAAAGCGTCTCAACTACCACAGAGGATATTTATGCCATTTCTAATGCTCTTAGTCGTTATATTACAATTAACGATGAAAAACCGACTGAGCAGCAAGTAATTGATTATTATTTAGCTAATAAAAAAAATAGTGCCAAGGAGTCTGCCAAGGTACCAAAATCTGTCCGGCAAACTCAAGATGATGAATTAATCAATAAGAGAATCCAACAGCAAGTGAGTGCTGAGCATATTAAACTAAATAAGCGGGAAAGAACTGCGGCTTTAATTTATAACAAGATCTCTGGAGCGTACACGCTTTCTACAATCTATATCAAAAATAATCATTTAACTGACAAGGAAATCGCCAGCGTAGGTGAGCATCTTTCAGATTTGCCTGGCGTTGGAATTGGTACTGATTGGCAAAGGTCTTACCCAAACGGTTCCTCAATTCAGAGTATTATCGGTTCGGTTTCTACCGAAAAAGCAGGTTTACCTAGCGATAATCTACAATATTATTTAACTAACGGCTATTCCAGAAACGACCGGGTTGGCACCTCATATTTAGAAGAAAAATATGAACCATTATTAAAGGGAACTAAAGCAACCAGCAAAGTTTGGACTAAAAATTCAGGAGATATTGAACAGTCAAAATCTGTTTATTCAGGTCAGGCTGGCTCCAGTTTAGTCTTGACTCTGGATGCCCAGTATCAAAAAGAAGTCCAAAATTCTTTAGAAAAAATCTATTCTGCGGCCATTAGTTCAGGGGCTGCCCATTATTCAAACGGTGCGTATGCCGTCGCCATGAACCCTAAAACGGGTGCAATTTTGGCTATGGCAGGAATTAGCCGTGATCCTAAAAAAAATAAAACTACTAATAACGCATTAGGCGTTATTAACCAGTCTTTTGTTATGGGGTCTGCCGTTAAGGGAGCAATGGTAAGTGGTGGCTTAATTAACAAAGTTATTAGTCCCACAAACAACGTGATGCCTGATACACCGGTATATTTACCAAGTACACCTGTTAAGAAATCTGTCTATCCAATCGGTACTTTTGGCGCATTAGATGCAGAAACTGCACTCGAGGTTTCCAGTAATATCTATATGATGCACTTGGCAATGAAATGGGTGAAGGCATCTTATGTTCCTAAAAAATCAATTCACATGCCGCAAACTGCCTTTGAACCAATACGTAAGAATTTCAATATGTTTGGATTAGGTCAAAAGACGGGTATTGATTTACCGGGAGAGATATCGGGTATTCAAGGTAGATCGTTTAATGAGCAAGGATTAGTATTGCCCGGTTCAGTATTAGACTTGTCTTATGGCAACTATGATGCATACACTTTAATTCAAATGGTGCAATATGTTTCTACAATTGCTAACGGTGGTTACCGGATGCAGCCTTATGTCGTGCAATCGATTGGCAGAACCTCAAATAATGGTAAAAAAATCTATATTGATTATAATAGAAAGCCTAACGTCCAGCTTCGAATTCCGTGGACTCAAGCTGAACTCAATATTGTCAGACAAGGGTTTTGGCGTGTTGTTCACGGCACTAACTCTTGGGGTACAGCTCATAAGTTGAAAAACGTCAAACCTGCTATATCAGGTAAATCAGGCACTGCGCAGACATTTTACTATGATCCGGATAATCCTAACCAAAAAGATCCGCCTGAGTTAGTAAACGCTACTTTTGTCGGTTATGCCCCTTCAAAAAATCCTGAGATAGCTACTGCTGTAATTTTTCCAGGACTTGATCCCGAACTAGAAGGTTCGTATACTTTGCAGATGACCAAAGCAATGGTACAAAACTATTTTAAATTACATAAAAAATAGAAAAGTGACAATATTGCTGGCAATAATATTAGAAAAATGCTAAGATAATACAGTCAGAATAAAAGCGTAGGTGGTGAAAGAAATGGCAGACAACATCATTTTGGAATGCACCGAATGTGGCGATAGAAGTTACTTATCTAAGAAAAACAAGCGTAAGCATCCGGAACGTTTAAGTTTGAAGAAGTATTGCCCAGTTGAAAGGCATACTACTCTTCATCGTGAAACTAAGTAATAAACCAATATAGCAGGAGCCTATGCTCCTGCTATTTTTTATATGGAAGAATTATGACAAAGAAAGAAATTAGACAACAACAAATAGAAAAGTTGAGCAATTTTGCTGAAACACCAGAAAAAGATGCTGAAGATCAAATTTTGTTGAAAAAAATAATGAACTTGCAGTGGCTCAATGAATGTCAAACTGTAGGAATCACATCCTCTTTGACTTATGAAGTTGATACATCAGGATTGATAGCTCAATTATGGGATATGGGTAAAGATGTATATCTTGCCCGGGCTAATGATAATGCCGAACGGTCACAGGATTTTATTTACTATAGCTACATGACCAAGCTGACTAAGTCAAAATTCGGGGTTGCAGAAGTTAGTGAACCAGATGCACAAATTAACAACGACTTAGATTTGATCATTGTTCCGGGACTGGCTTTTGCTTTAGACTCTCATCAACGCCTTGGGTTTGGTGGCGGTTATTATGATCGCTTTTTAGCTAAACATCCACAATCAAAAACCGTTGCTTTAGTTAATTCGAAAATGATTTTTGAAACAGCTTCGTGGCAAGTTGAACCTACTGATATTGCAATTCAAACGATTATCACTCCTAATGCGGTTTTAGCAAATAAATGAGGTTATAATGGATCAGCGACAAAGATATAGAAATAGCTATATAACAATATGTATTTTAGTCATTCTTTTCGTGGTATTTTTAATAGAAACTTTCATTGGTGGTTCACAAAATACCTATGTATTAATTAAAATGGGTGCAATGAATAACTATGCGATTGTAGCTGGCAACCAATGGTGGCGTTTATTTACTGCGCAATTCTTACATATTGGAATTATGCACCTGATTTCTAATGCCGTAATGATCTATTATCTTGGTATTTATATGGAACCAATATTGGGTCATTGGCGCTTTCTAGTAGTTTATTTACTTTCAGGTGTCGGAGGAAATTTATTGAGCCTAGCTTGGGGTAGTGATAGTGCTATTAGTGCTGGCGCATCTACTGCTTTATTTGGCTTGTTTGGAGCAATGACAGCGACAGCATTACAAAATAGGAATAATCCTGTCTTAGTCTATTTGGGGAAACAATCCTTTTGGTTAGCTTTAATAAACATAGCATTAGATCTATTTGCACCTAATATTGATATTCAAGGGCATATTGGCGGCTTAGTGACTGGTTTTTTAATTGCTGTGATAATTGGAGATAGAACTTATAGAAAATATTCTTTTAAAAAACGTGTGGTTGCTACCTGCATTTTAATTATTTATTGTGTAGCAACTGTCAGAATGGGCATGGTAATTAAGCTATAATGAAAACTCTATACGATGTGCAACAGCTATTAGAAAAGTATGGTATATTTGTTCATGTAGGTAAAAGAATATGGGATATTGAGCTCATGGCGCTTGAACTCGATAACATCAATCACTCGCATTTAATAGACCAGCACGATTATTTAGTAGCAAAGCTAATATTGCGACGTGAGTACGAATATGAAGAACGTCAAAATAAGGACAAACACGACTCTTAGAGCGATTTGGAATTATTTTGGTTTAAAAACTAATAATGGGAGAGAAGAAAATTTATGTCATCTTTTTTAGTTATTATAGACGCAATTTTAATTATAGTTATTCTAGCCTTTGTTGCAGTATGGCTATGGCATAAGATACAAACAAAACTTTTAGGTGGCGGAGATCTAACTAATGAGCAATTTAATCAGGGAATGCGGAAAGCGCAAGTGGTTGACTTACGTGAAAAAGCACCATTTAAAAGAAAGCATATTGATGGTGCCAGAAATTTGCCCTATACAATGCTCAAATATCAATATACGGAGTTAAGAACAGACTTACCCGTTTATTTGTACTCCGATTCTTTATCAGTAACGTTGCGCGCTGCCAGATTCTTACAAAAGAAGAATTTTTCATCAATCAAATGGTTGAAAACTGGTTTTGAGGACTGGGATGGACGGACGAAGAAATCTAAATATTAAATTGAAAACATGTTTGTTAAGCCATTCAAACGTGTTTTTTCTATATTAAATACAGAAAAAGGACACAAAAATGCAAAAGGTGCTAGCAATAGTCGGACCAACAGCAATTGGTAAAACTACACTGGCTATTGAGCTTGCCACAAAAATTAATGCCGAAATAATTTCGGGTGATTCAATGCAAGTTTATAAGGAAGTAGCCATTGGAACTGCCAAGGCAACGAAAGCGGAGCAAGAATTAGTTACTCATTATTTAGTTGATACTCAATCTATTTTTAAACCATATTCTGTTGCCGACTTTGTCACTCAGGCTGAAAAAGCAGTTGATGAAATTACTGCTAAGAAAAAGATTCCCATGCTAGTTGGAGGCACTGGCTTTTACGTCAATGCATTGCTAAATGAAATGAAACTGGGTGAACCAAAAAAGAAACAAAAGGCAGTTGCCCCCGAATGGGAAAATTATTTAGCTGAAAATGGTAAAAAAAAGTTATGGGCTGAGTTAAATAGTCGTGACCCAGTAGCAGCTCGGAAAATCCCCCCAAATAATTCACGTCGGGTTTTACGCGCATTAACTGTAATTATGCGCACCGGGCAAAAATTTTCCGAGCAACAAAAGGAAATAAAACCCCGGTATGATTATTTGATTATGGGGTTAAATTCTGACCGTGCAGAAATTTATCGTAGAATTGATCAACGTGTTGATCAGATGCTTGATCAAGGGCTTCTTCATGAAGCAAAATACGTATATCAGAATAGGGCGCAAGAATATACGATCTTGCAAGCCATTGGCTATAAGGAATTTTTCCCTTATTTTGCTAAAGAAGATAGTCTAGCGAGTTGCGTTAAGAATTTAAAGACAGCTTCTAGAAGATATGCCAAAAGGCAATTAACATATTTTCATCATCAATTACCTGTTTACTGGTTTGATCCCCTAAGGGATCCAGAATGTATGAAAAAAATTTTAATGAAAGTCGGGGAATGGTTAAATGAATAATTGGCCAGAAAAATTACAACAAATTGTAGCAGAAATTGATCAGGAAATTGCACCACAACTGGCAAAAATTGATCAAAATATTCTTTTTAATCAAAATAAGGTTTTACAAGCGTTTAAAGATAAGGCTGTAGCTGAATCAGACTTAATTGGCAGTACTGGTTACGGCTCAGATGACAGTGGTCGCGATAAACTTGACCGTATTTATGCCCAAATTTTTCACACTGAAGATGCTTTAGTGCGTTCGCAGTTTGTCTCTGGTACTCATACTCTTGCTACAGCTATGGCTGGTAATTTACTTCCGGGTGACGAACTGATGTATCTTACAGGGATGCCTTATGACACTTTACAACAGGTTATTGGTATTGCTGGTGATGGTCGAGGCAGTTTGAAGCAATACGGCGTTAAATTTTCTTATGTAGAGCTGTTGTCTGATGGCAGTGTTGATTTTGAAGCGGCACGAAAATTATTAAGAGAACATCAACCGAAAATGGTAGTTATTCAGCGCTCACGTGGCTATAATACCAGAGCAAGTTTTACTGTCGCCAAGATTAAACCGATGATTGCGCTGATTAGGGAAGTTTCCCCTGAAAGTATAGTTTTTGTTGATAATTGTTATGGCGAATTTTCCGAACAACACGAGCCTACTGAATTTGGAGCAGATCTTATGGCTGGTTCGTTAATTAAAAACGCTGGCGGAGGTTTAGCTAAAATCGGTGGCTATGTTGTTGGTAAGCATGAGCTAATTGAAAATACGGCTGCACGACTCACTGCTGGAGGAATAGGTCGCGAAGAAGGCGCAAGCTTAAATAACAATCTTGATTATTTCGAAGGTTTATTTATTTCGCCAAGTGTTACCGGTAATGCAATTAAAGGCGCAATTTATTCCTCTGCACTTTTAGCAAGAATGGGATTAGAAGTTTCTCCCAAATGGAATGAAGATAGAACCGATTTAATTCAGACGGTAATTTTCCATGATAAAGATAAAATGATTAGGTTTGCCAAGGCTTTACAAGAAAACTCACCAATTAATTCATTTGTGGATCCTATACCAAGTAACGATACGGGATATGAAGATCAAGTGATTATGGCAGACGGCTCGTTTATTGAAGGTGCCAGTATTGAATTTTCTGGGGATGGACCAATTAGACCACCTTATGCGTTGTATATGCAAGGCGGTCTGACTTATGCCCACGTTAAAATTGCGATTACTAATGCTGTCAATGAATTATTCTTTAAATAGGTAATACTATTTATAAAAGTAAGGTAAAACTTTGGTAAAATTATTACTTTTTTTGTTAGACCACTTTACATTTATTTAAGGATTTGCTAATCTTTAATCTAGTTTAGACAAGAAGGTATTTCTAGTTTAAACCATACCAATTATTTTAAGATTTTTAGGTGGAGAATCATGACAAAGAAAATTTCAGCAGATGACATTAGAAAAAGCGTAAAAGAAGACGATGTCAAATTTATTAGACTAGCCTTTACAGATATTAATGGAACTCTTAAAGCAGTTGAAGTTCCAAATAGTCAATTGGAAACAGTATTAAGTAATGACGTACGCTTTGATGGTTCTTCAATTGACGGCTTTGTTCGTTTGGAAGAAAGTGATATGGTACTTTACCCCGACTTTTCGACTTGGTCCGTTTTACCTTGGAGCGATACTACAGGCGGCAAAATTGGCTGCCTGACTTGTTCAGTTCATACAACTGATGGCAAACCTTTTGCAGGGGATCCACGCAATAATCTTAAAAGGATAATTGAACAAATGAAGGATATGGGTTTTACAGCCTTTGATATTGGTTTTGAAGCCGAATTTCATTTGTTAAAACTTGACGAAAATGGCAATTGGACCACACAGGTCCCAGACCATGCCTCATATTTTGATTTAACCTCAAATGACGAAAGTGCCAGTTGTAGGAGAGATATAGTTGAAACTTTAGAAAGCATTGGGTTTGAAGTAGAAGCTGCTCACCATGAAGTAGGTGACGGACAGCAGGAAATTGACTTTAGATTTGATGACGCTTTAACAACGGCTGATCGTGTGCAAACATTTAAAATGATTGTGCGTGAAATAGCTAAGCAGCATGGTTTATTTGCCACATTTATGGCTAAACCTTTGCAAGGTCAAGCAGGAAATGGAATGCACACTAACATGTCCTTGTTTAAAGGTAGCAAAAATGCCTTTTATGATAAGAATAATAAGTACCATTTGTCAAAAACAGCTCTGTACTTTTTAAATGGTATTTTGGAACATGCCCGTGCAATTACAGCTGTTGGTAATCCGACTGTCAATTCCTATAAGCGTTTAATTCCAGGATTTGAAGCCCCAGTTTATATTTCTTGGGCTTCAAAGAACCGTTCACCAATGGTTCGAGTACCATCTGCAGGAGAACTGAATACCCGTTTAGAAATGCGTTCTGCTGACCCTACTGCTAATCCGTATTTGCTCTTAGCTGCATGTTTAAGTGCCGGTCTAGCTGGTATTAAGGAAGAAAAAATGCCAATGGAGCCAGTAACTTGTAACTTATTTGATTTAAGTGAGAAGCAACGTAATGAAATGGGAATTAAACCACTTCCTTCAACCTTGCATAACGCATTAAAAGCCTTTAAGAAGGATCAATTAATTCAAGATGCTTTAGGTGAGCATTTAACTCAAAGCTTTATTGATTCTAAAGAATTAGAATGGTCTCAATATACCCAAACAGTATCTGATTGGGAAAGAAATCGTTATATGGGTTATTAAATAATCTAGTTATAAAAATAAAAAAGTAGCATAAGAAATTTATGTTACTTTTTTTATTGGTCTTATTTATTGGGAAAGCAAAATATATAATACTTAATGTAATATTTTTATATATTTTAATCATTCTATTTTTTATTTTAATATATTAATAGTTAAACAAAAATTTGAAAGAAAGCTTTCCAAAGTGCCAGTAAGTAAAACTGTTATATTATAGTCTAAAATAAAAGAAAAGAATCGTAATTTTGAAAGAAACCAATCAACTTTATAATATTTTAGTTATTTAAATAATTTTGAATAGCGAAAAATATAAACCAAAATAGTATTTTTAATTGTTATTTAAATTAGATGAAAAAGAACCTATTTCTTAGACCTTTAAATCACAGCTTTTTCGATTGTTATTTATAAATCTAGATAACAAAATGTGAAAGCAGATATAATTTAATACAGTAACTAAAAAATATTCAATAGTTTATTGACAATTTTTAAAAATTTGATTACGATTATTATATAATTCACATAGTTTAAATTAGGTGCTATGAATGAAAGGGGTAATGCTTTTCTGGAAATAATAAAAATAAATATAGGAAAACTAGTATTTACCGAAAAATTAGCAAAAGAGAGGATAGTTAATGTCAATTAAAAAAACACAACTCCGATGTTGGCATACATTGAAGTTGTGTCGAATAATGTTAAGAAAAATCCAATGGTTTTTGAATTATGCTAAAGTTCGGACTTTTGCTTAACATTTAAAAGTAGTAGTGAGAATAAAAATAATTTTATTCTCACTACTATGATTAATAATACCACAGAAAAAGTTTAGAGTGATTAAATTCTTTTACATGTCAGAAAAATTGATCAGGCAATATTCAAATAAATTTGATATTAGCAACTGTTTTCTCAATTTTGTTGATAGTAAAAAAGAAGTAGATAATAATTAAACAATTTTCTAATGATATCTATAATTAAATCGTATATACACATCAAAAAAGGCTGGTTTGAAAAAATCAGTCTTTTTTGATGCGTGGGCGAGATTTTGAGTAAACTTTTATTGTTCAAATAAATTAGTGTAAGTGAGGGCTAAGAATGAAGAACAATCGATTTTCAGTAAGGATATAATATTAGTAATGGTTGCTGTATTTTTATGTTTCACACACCTTTTGTGACTACCTAATAAAGAACTATGTTAAAAGTTTAGGCGCAAATAACTTTTTGCTGGTCTGGTAACTGGAGTAATAATTATTCCTGTCTAGTTTTTGAGAGTAATTGTCAGAAATCAGCTGCTGGTTCTTTTAAATATAAAAAAACTGACAAATTTTTGCTGTGTAGCAATCTTTGTCAGTTCTTATTTACTGAAACTTTTTGCCCCATTTCCACGGATCTTCGTGCCAAGTCTTTAAAGCCTCATATTCTTCAGAGCTGATGTAGTTCAACTCTTTTTCTTTTTGCAATAACTCAGGATAAGAAAGTAGAGGACTAAAATCGACGCCAGCTTGAGCAAAATTATTTTTCGTATCTTTTAAATAGTATGTAAAGATTGAGCTAACGCCAATTACATTACCACCTTCTTTTTTTGTGGCATCAACGGCATTGATTACAGAGCCACCTGTGGTTATTAAATCATCAATTAACACGATATTGTCTTCTTTATTAAAGCGACCTTCAATCTGCTTGCCTTTGCCGTGAACCTTAGGCTTTGGCCGCACATAAATCAAGGGCAGGTTAAGCTTAGCAGCAACCCATGCTGCATGTGGTATACCAGCAGTTGCCACACCGCCTATTACAGTTACAGCAGGATATCTGCTTTTAATTAACGCTGCCAAGTCTGTCGCAATCCAGTCGCGCAAGTCTGGATAAGAAACAGTTAAACGTAAGTCTGTATAAATGGGTGATAGCATTCCGCTAGCATATTGATATGGTTTTTGCGGAGAAAATGTAATTATTTTTTCGGCGATTAGTTTATTGATAATTTGTTCCTGATACATTTATTCAAACTCCTTTTTAATTTCTTGATAAACCTGTGCGGGACTCTCAGCTTTGGTAATTGGTCGACCGACTACAATCGCACTTGAGCCAAATTCTTTTGCTTTTAAGGGAGTGGCAGTGCGCTTTTGATCATCATTCGCTTTAGCTGATAATCTAATTCCCGGTGTAACATATAAGAAATCTTGGCCAACTATTTCCCGCAAATTTTGTACTTCAAGCGGTGAACATATTACACCGTCAGCACCGGCACTTTTAGCAGTCTGAGCTAGACTAACCACTTCTTCAGCCATTGACAATGAACAATTCTGCTCATTTGCCAAAGTTGCAGCTGAAATGGAGGTCAGTTCCGTCACAGCTAAGAGTTTAGGGACTTCGCTACCTTTAGGGGTACTATCAACCAGCCCTTTCTTAGCTGCTGCAATCATTGCACTACCACCAAGTGCGTGAACGGTGGTACAAAAAACTCCTAATTTTCCTATCTGTTTGGCAGCTTGGTAAACTGTATTAGGAATATCATGTAATTTGAGATCTAGAAAAATATGGTATCCTTGTTCAACTAAAGTTTTTACCAAGTTCGGACCATAATGATAATATAGTTCCATGCCAATTTTTAAGTAGGTTTCTTGGGGATCACCTAATTTCTGAAGCAGATTTTCAACATCCTTCTGATTGTCATAGTCCAATGCTACAAATACCGCTTTTTTCATTAACGCCTCCACATATAAAAAAGCCTATTTTGGTACGAGAGTGCATCAAAATAGACTTTTAAAAAAATTAAGCCATGTTCAACTTGCGGTCTCTCTGTACCGTTTAAAGTTCATTAACATTGAGATTAACATTTTTGCTAATAAAATACAACTAAAAATTTTACTTTTAAAATGGTCAAAAACGTGTAAAATATACCCAAAAATATTTATGAGCAAAAGAACAGCAATTTTTGGAGGATAATATGATTAACATCAAAGTAAAATTACCGGGTCTAAGCTTAAAAAATCCGTTAATGCCAGCAAGTGGTACTTTCGGATTTGGTGATGTATCTGCGGCTGAGAAATTTGATTTAAATGAATTGGGGGCGCTGGTTGTAAAAACTACTACACCTAAACCGCGGACTGGTAATCCTCAACCCCAAATTGCAGTTTTAGAAAATGGAGTATTAAATTCTGTCGGCTTAACTAATCCGGGAGTTGATCAAGTAGTTAGTACCAAGTTACCTGACATTAAAAAGAAATATCCTGCTTTGCCCATTATTGCCAGTGTTGGTGGTGAAAGTAGTGCCGGCTATGTCGAAGTGGCCCAAAAATTAGCTGCCTCTAAGATGGTTAATGCTCTGGAAATAAATTTTTCTTGTCCCAATGTTGCTCAAGGTGGAATGAGTTTTGGCGTTCATCCGGAATTAGTTGAAAAACTAACTGCTGCAATCAAAGCAGCAGTCACAATTCCGATTTTTATTAAGTTAACACCTAACGTTACTGCCATCGGTGAAATTGCCCGAGCAGCAGAAGCTGGTGGTGCAGATGGTCTGTCACTAATAAATACGGTAATGGGAATGCGCATCAATATCAAGACACGTAAGCCACTGTTAGGTAATAATTTTGGTGGTTATTCAGGTGCGGGAGTGAAACCTATTGCCATTTATCAGATTAATCAGGTGAGAAAAGCAACCAAATTACCCATAATTGGTATGGGCGGTATTGAGTCAGCTGAAGATGTAATTGAATTTATGTTAGCTGGAGCCAATGCGGTCGAAGTGGGAAGTGCTCATTTTAAGGATCCATTAATATGTCCCCACATAGCAGATGAGTTGCCCGCAATTTTAGCAAAAATGGGTGTTGCTGATATCAATGATCTTGTTGGTCAAATTGAACTGAATTAGTTTGTTTATTATGTGTGGTGGCTTTAAAATAAAAGTTAGACCTGGTTTATATAACTAGCAAATATTTTTTTAAACTTAAAAATTTTTGCTAGACAGAATAGTTGCCTGATACATAACTTTAGTGTTGACAACTGCTCGTTTAACCATTATATTGAAATAGATGTCCTTTAAAATTAGTCCCGTGAGGCTAGCAAGGAAAGCTCAATTAAGTATTGACTTTTACACAGCACTTAGTCTCAGTAGATTAAGTGTTTTTTCATGGGTAAAGTAGCAATAGGAGAAAAAGATGACAAAAGAAATTTGGGACGCTTCAGCAATGAAGAGAGCGCTAACCAGAATTACTTATGAGATCATTGAACGCAATAAAGGTACTGAAGATTTGGTACTCGTAGGGATTAAAACTCGTGGCGTTTATTTAGCTCAGCGAATCCATGACCGCATTCAAAAACTTGAAGGGGTCGATGTGCCACTGGGTCAACTTGATATTACTTTATACCGCGATGACCGTCATGATGCATCGTTAAAGCAAGACCCTGTTGTTAATTCTAAGGAAATAGGTGTTGAAATCGGCAATAAACACGTTGTTTTGGTCGATGATGTACTTTTTACTGGTCGGACAGTTAGAGCAGCAATGGATGCTTTAATGGATAAAGGCAGACCTAGCTCAATTGCTGTTGCAGTGCTAGTTGACCGTGGCCACCGTGAATTACCGATTCGCGCAGATTTCGTTGGTAAAAATATCCCAACATCTTCGCATGAAGAAATAGCGGTTCATGTTGAAGAAATTGATAATAAAGACAGTGTGGAATTAAAGCCATTGCCGCAATAATAGAATCAATTCAACCGTTTAATTGGCTCCAGAGAGGGTCAGAAGGGTATGAGTTCTTTTTGTTAAGTCTTGGACTAAACTAAAAACCCTTTTGCTAAACCTGGAGCTGAAAAGCTGCAGGTTTATTTTTTTAGAAAAGAGTAAAAATGAAAAATACAAATTTTGTCACTTTAAAATCATTTGTTAGCGTCGAAAACCTAACAGCTGAGGAAGTAATGGCACTGATTGAACGAGCAGAATATTTTAAAAATGGTGGTGCCCGCCCGCATTTAACTTGTCCAGTCTATGTTACTAATATGTTTTTTGAAAATTCCAGCAGAACTCATACCAGTTTTGAAATGGCTGAACGAAAACTAGGCTTAAAGGTTATTCCTTTTGATCCAGCACATAGTTCAACTAAAAAAGGTGAAACCCTTTATGACACATCACTCATTATGGCAGCTCTGGGCATTAATCTTGAAGTAATCAGGCATTCAGAAAACGAATACTACAACCAATTGATCCGTCCTAAGCAAAACCAGCACCTTAACATTGGGGTAATCAATGCTGGGGATGGCAGTGGTCAGCATCCGTCACAGTGTTTATTGGACATGATGACAATTCACGAACAATTTGGTCATTTTAAAAATCTTAAAGTAGCTATCGTCGGAGATATTACCAATTCACGAGTTGCCAAAAGTAACATGGATCTTTTAACTAGGCTGGGTGCAAAAGTTTATTTCTCGGGTCCTGAATATTGGTATGACAGACAGTTTGACAAATTTGGCGAGTATAAGCCGATTGATGATCTGGTTAGTCAAATGGATGTAATGATGCTTTTGAGAGTGCAGCATGAAAGGCATGCTGGTGATCCAAATGAAGCCCAATTTGATGCTCAAAAATATCATGCAAAATATGGGATTAATCAAAAACGATATGACCAACTGAAAGATGATGCCATTATCATGCATCCAGGTCCAATTAACCATGATGTTGAACTAAGCGGTGATTTAGTTGAAGCTCCGAAATGTCGTTTTGTAAGGCAAATGGAGAACGGAGTTTTTATGCGCATGGCAATGATTGAAGCGGTCATGCGCGGCCGTAAATTAGGAGGTCTGTCTTAATGACAACTGTGATTAAAAATGGCTATCTTTTTGTTGGCGGTCAGATTATGCAGGCTGATCTTTTAGTTAAAGATGGCTTGATAGCAGCAATTGGGACCGGCTTAACCGGCGACAGCGTAATTAACGCGGAAGATAAGCTGGTAAGTCCAGGTCTAGTTGATGTTCACGTCCACTATAGAGATCCAGGTCAAACTGAAAAAGAAAATGTTCAGACTGGTTCGCTGGCAGCGGCGCATGGTGGCTTTACTACGGTTTGTGCAATGCCTAATGTGGTACCTGTCCCTAACACACCGGAATTAATGACCAAAATGGTGCACAATAATGACCAAAATGGTTTAGTGCATATTTTGCAATATGGCCCCATAACTATTGATGAAGATACTGATGAAATTCCCGATTATGCTCAACTTAAAAAAGCCGGATGTGTGGCGCTAAGTAATGATGGCAAAGGGGTACAGAATGCTCGTACCATGTATTTGGCAATGCAAAAAGCACAAGAGAATAATTTAATCATTGCTGAACATGCACAAGATGATGCACTATTTAATCATGGTGTGATTAATGAAGGTCAAAAAGCAAAAAAATTACATTTAGCTCCTATTACTGAATTAGCTGAGACCACACAAATTGCACGTGATCTCTTACTGGCGCAAAAAACTCGCGTTCACTATCATGTTTGTCACGTGTCAACTGCTACCAGTGTTGAACTAATTAGAATTGCTAAATCCAAGGGTATCAATGTTACTTGTGAAGTTGCTCCTCACCACCTTCTGTTAGGAGAAGAAAATATTACTGGCGATGATGCTAAGTTTAAGATGAATCCCCCATTAAGAACGAAAAGAGACCAAGCAGCTTTAATTGCTGGATTGCTTGACGGCACGATTGACATGATAGCTACTGACCATGCGCCTCATACCGCTGCTGATAAACAAGGCGGTTTTGCTAAAGCAGCTTTTGGGATAGTTGGTAGCGAAACAGTTTTTAGTGAACTATATACCAAGTTTGTTAAAACTGGTATTTTCACTTTGAGTCAGTTATTAACTTGGCTAACAATCGCACCAGCTGAGTCTTTTGGACTGAAAAAAGCAGGAAAAATTGCGATTGGTCAACCAGCTGATATAGTAATTTTTAATCTTGGTAAAAAAATAACCATTAATACTGCTGATTTTAAATCTAAGGGAAGAAACACCCCATTTAATGGTGACACGGTTTACAGTCAACCAGTATTAACAATGGTTGATGGCAAAGTTGTCTTTCAAATAGAGGAAAATAAATGAGATATTTAATTTTAGAAGATGGCAGTATATTTGCGGGTTCAGGTTTTGGAGCCGACAAAACAACTAGGGGAGAAGTGGTTTTTACTACCGGTATGACTGGCTATCAAGAAGCGATTACTGATCAATCCTATGCTGATCAGATTTTAGTTTTTACCAATCCCTTAATTGGCAACTATGGTATTACACTGGCTGATTATGAATCACTTGAACCGGGTATAAAAGGGGTAATTTGTCATCAAGTGGCGCGTCACCCAGATAATTGGCGTATGCAAACCACTTTACCCCAGTTTTTAGAAAGTATCAATGTTCCAGGTATTCAGGGTGTAGACACTAGGCAATTAGTAAAAAAGCTGCGCAGTCATGGAACTATGCGCGGTCAAATTTGTGATTCTCAGGAGAACGCGGCAGAAATTGCCAAAGAGTTGCAGTCCAGTCAAATAACCAGGGGTGCAGTGGATAGGGTTTCCACAGCAAAATCCTATCCTGTACCTGGTACAAAGCGAAATGTTGTGGTGGTTGACTTTGGTATAAAAAACAGTATTTTACGTGAACTAAGCCAAAGGGGCTGCAATTGCATAGTTCTTCCTTATACTACTTCGGCTGCCAAGATTTTATCTTTGCAACCAGATGGTGTTTTATTATCCAATGGCCCAGGAGATCCGCTGGAAATGGGAAAGGCAATTAAGATGGTGCAAGAAGTCGAGCAGCATATACCACTCATGGGTATCTGCATGGGTCATCAAGTTTTTGCTCTGGCAAACGGTGCTAAGACTTATAAAATGAAATTCGGCCATCGGGGATTTAATCACCCCGTACGTGAAATTGCTACAGGAAATATTGGATTTACTTCTCAAAATCATGGGTATGCTGTTAGCCGCGATTCAATTGATCCAGAAAATTTAATGGTTACGCACGTTGAAGTTAATGATGGCACTGTTGAAGGTTTGCGGCATAAAAAATATCCAGCTTTTTCGGTGCAATTTCATCCAGACAGTACACCGGGGCCACATGACGAAGAAGGGATATTTGATTACTTTATGCAAATGATTGACCAAAGAAAGGAAAATGAGAACGATGCCTAAAAGAACTGATATTAAAAAAATCATGGTAATTGGTTCAGGTCCAATTATTATAGGTCAAGCAGCAGAATTTGATTATTCCGGAACACAGGCTTGTTTAGCTTTACGTGAAGAAGGCTACGAAGTAGTGTTAGTCAATTCTAACCCCGCTACCATCATGACTGATACGACTATCGCCGATAAGGTTTATATAGAGCCCTTAACTTTGGAATCAGTTTCCCGCATTATTCGTAAAGAATTTCCTGATGCAATCTTACCTACGTTAGGCGGACAAGTGGGATTGAATATGGCATTGTCTTTAGCTAAAAGTGGCATTCTAGATGAACTAAATATTGAACTCCTGGGTACAAAGCTTGATTCAATTGAACAAGCAGAAGACAGGGAAAAGTTCAAAGAACTTTGTCAAGAACTGGGTGAACCGGTCCCACCTTCAACGAGTGTGAAAACGGTGCAGGAAGCACTAGATTTTGGAGATAAAATTGGCTATCCGATTATTGTTCGTCCTGCTTTTACTATGGGAGGTACCGGTGGCGGCATCTGCAATGACCGTGAAGAATTAGCTAAAATAGCTAAAAACGGATTGGAACTATCACCAGTTACCGAATGCTTAATTGAGCGTTCAATAGCGGGTTATAAAGAAATTGAATTTGAAGTAATGAGAGATCATGACGATAATGCCATGATTGTTTGCTGTATGGAAAATTTTGATCCGGTTGGTATCCATACTGGAGATTCAATTGTTTTTTCACCATCACAAACTTTATCTGATAAAGAATATCAAATGCTGCGGGACTGCTCCTTGAAACTTATTCGAGCACTAAAAATTGAAGGTGGTTGCAATGTGCAGCTGGCTCTTGATCCCAATAGTTTCAATTATGATGTCATTGAGGTTAATCCCCGGGTTTCCCGTTCTTCTGCTCTGGCCTCTAAGGCTACCGGCTATCCGATTGCCAAAATGGCGGCTAAAATCGCTGTAGGTCTGACTTTAGATGAAATTAAAAATCCAGTCACTGGTACCACCTTTGCCGAATTTGAACCTGCTTTGGATTATGTGGTCTGCAAGATACCTCGTTGGCCCTTTGATAAATTTGCTAAAGCAAATCGTGAACTTGGTACACAGATGAAAGCAACTGGGGAAGTCATGGCAATTGGGAGAACTGCAGAAGAAGCATTTCAAAAGGCTGTGCGCTCGCTTGAAATTGACCAAAAAGACTTTTATTCTCTTGAGGCGCACGAGGCCAGCGACGAGGATTTGGAAAATAAATTGGTTAAAGCCCAAGATGATCGGCTTTTTTACCTCGCTGAAGCTTGCCGGCGCGGTTATACAATGTCTGATTTGCATGAATTAACCAAAATTAATTTTTATTTTTTAGATATCGTAAAGCATATTGTCGATCTAGAAAAAACTATTGCAGCTAATCCTGATGATATAACTGTCCTTAAAAATGCCAAAAGATATGGTTTTAGTGACCATACTATTGCCAACCTGTGGCACGAAACAGAAGATGAAGTACGAAACTTTCGGAAAGACCATAAATTAGTGCCAGTTTACAAAATGGTAGATACTTGCGCAGGAGAATTTGTTTCTGAAACACCATATTTTTACTCTACTTATGACGCTGAAAATGAGAGCCAAAAGACGACAAAGAGATCAGTTTTAGTAGTTGGATCAGGCCCGATTCGTATAGGTCAGGGTGTGGAATTTGATTATGCTACCGTTCACTGTGTCAAAGCATTGCAAAAAATGGGTTATGAGGCTATTGTTATTAACTCTAATCCCGAAACTGTTTCCACTGACTTTTCTGTATCTGACAAATTATATTTTGAACCTTTGACTTTGGAAGACGTATTAAATGTCTGTGATCTTGAGCAGCCTGAAGGCGTAATCATTCAGTTTGGTGGTCAAACTTCAATCAATTTGGCTGCTGGGTTAGAGAAACATGGGATCAAGATTTTGGGCACCAGTGTAGCAGACCTCAACCGAGCTGAAGACCGCGAATTATTCGATCAAGTAGTTAAAGAACTAGGTTTAAAACAGCCGCAAGGAATTACCACAACTACACATGATGGTGTAATTAAGGCGGCGCAGAAGCTTGGCTATCCTGTTCTGGTCAGACCAAGTTATGTTTTGGGCGGTAAAGCTATGGAAATAGTTTATAATCAAGCCGAACTTGAAGATTACCTGCACAATCATGTGGATATTGCCAGCAGTCATCCTATTTTGGTCGATGACTACCTTGATGGGCGCGAGTGTGATGTTGATGCCATTTGTGACGGGGAAGAAGTGCTGATTCCCGGAATAATGGAACATATCGAACATGCCGGGGTTCACTCAGGCGATTCTATGGCTGTTTATCCTGCTCAAACATTTTCACCTGCAATAAAGCAAAAAATAGCTGATATTACCAAAAAATTAGCTTTAAAGCTCAATTGTCACGGAATTATGAACTTACAATTAATTGAGCGCGGGGGAGAAATCTATATTATTGAAGTTAATCCCCGTGCTAGTCGAACGGTCCCGTTTTTAAGCAAAATTACCAGTATTGAAATGGCGCAAGTCGCTACGCGGGTCATTATGGGTGAGAGCTTGAAAGATCAAGGCTTCTCCTCCGGCTTAGCGCCAGAACCAGAAATGATTAGCGTCAAGGCACCTGTATTTTCATTTAGCAAACTTTCGGATGTTGATAGTTATTTAGGGCCAGAGATGAAATCAACTGGCGAAGTCATGGGCAGTGATTTCAGTTTTCCTAAGGCGCTTTATAAGGCATTTTCAGGTGCTAATATGCAGATACCCGATAGTGGCAACATTTTATTGACGATTGAAGACCGCGATAAAGAAGAAATATTACCAATTGCCAAAAGATTTGCGCAAATTGGTTACCGGATTTTTGCGACTAGCGGAACGGCTGCATTTTTAGAGCAGCACCACCTGCATATTACTCATGTTGACAAAATTCATGACCAAAGTGCCACAAATATTCTAACTGAATTTAAAAACGGTAAAATTGATTTAGTAATTAATACGATGGGACATGATTTAGCTAAAACTTCTGACGGCTTTATCATTCGCCAAACAGCTATTCAACAAAATATTCCGCTAATTACGAGTTTAGACACCGCGCGGGCACTATTAACTGCGCTTGAAAATCGGTCGTTTTCAACAATAGACATCAAATAAGAATTTATTAAGTAAAAAAGACAACTGGGTTTTTGATCCAGTTGTCTTTTTGTTACAAAATATAGTGATAGAGAATAGCAGGACGATTTTATTTGAGGCTAAACTTAATTGCGGTCTTGGCCAGATCTACTGTGTAGACCGTCTTTTCTAGCGGCCTTTTTGTCATTCCCTGATCGGTTGAATAGATAATTAGACAAAGTTTACTGCCTACCGGCATCGTATAGTAAGTTGGCTGCAATTCAAACTGTAAGTCACAAAAGTCGCCAGCTTTAATTTTGGCAGGTTTCTTCATATCTTGGTAATTTTGCAAATTCATGTGTGCTTTAGTGATTAATTTGGCGTGAGTAAGCCTATCTGGCATAAATTCCTGTAAAGAATCAACCTTAAAATGGAAACCTAGTTCTTGTTCTCCAGGCATTAAAATTTTAGGAGTAGCTGTCAGACGCTTGCGATCGCCCATTTCAACTAAAGCAACTGAAATTTGTCCTTTGTTAAGGCTGGATGACACGCGCATTCTTATTTCCGGTCGACCAACTATGGTTACGGGATGAATAAATTCATCTGTGGTATAACGCAAACTGGCTTTAGCCCATTTGGGATTGCCACAAATAAATTGGTATTGCCAATCATTTTCTGAAATTTTAGCTTTCTTAAACTCCGTTCCTCCCATATCGGTAAAAGATACTTTTTGCATACCGTTTGCATCTTTTGTCAACTCATTGTTATCTGTTGGGAAGTAGACGGTTTCAGTGCCGATGCTATTATTCCAATCGTCTTCATCATGCCATTTGTCAGCTTTAAGATTGTCTTGGACTAATACCGTCGGCCACTGTTCATAGGCATTATTTTCGATACCTAAGAGTTCATGAACCAGCCATAAATTCATTAAGTCGGTAAAGTCAATTGAAACCAAATTGTTCATGTTATAGTGTGGCCCTTGGTGCAGAAAAAGATGATGCTCAATCGGAAGGTTTTTAACCTTTTGCCAAATTTTATAGACATTCTTAGGCTTGACGTTCCAGTCATTTAAGCCATGAACACTAATCCAAGAACACTTAATATTAGCTGTATGATGGCGGTAGTTGCGTTTTTCCCAGAAATCAGAATATTGTCCAGTTTTACGGTCAGCTTTTTTAAGTAATACTTTTTGCATTTCGTCAAATTTAGGCTTAATTTTTAGATAATCACCGGCATCCCACAAGTTTGACTGGCAAGTTTCTGCCAGCATATCTAAATCTTCGCCTTGACAATCTTCAGGTGCGATTACCAGGCCGTGTTCGCGGTAATAATCATACCAAGAGGAAATGGCAGCTTCGGAAATGACCGTTTTTAGGCCAGCTACACCGGTAGTTGCGATTGCTATTTGTAAAGTTCCCAAATATGACCTGCCTGTCATACCAATCTTTTTATTACACCAAGTAGCTTTAGTTTCATGCTGGCGTGATCTATCGGTATAGGCAATGCGATCGCCGTGTAACCATTCAATTATTTCTTTTGCACTTTCAGTTTCTTCTGGAGCACCGGTAATTCTGAGACCATCACTGCCGCGTGTACCAATTGCACCAGCAGAGACACTGGCAAAACCTCGTGCTAACATATATTCATTTAAGCCATAAGAAGACTTCCCAACAGCCTGTTCCACCGGCTTATACAATTCTTTACTATCTGCCAGCGGTTTTTTAGCTTTTACCACAGGAGCAGCTTGGTATTGCGGATTGGTCCACTCAGTTGCATCGCTTAAATTTTCATCGACATTATGGTTGCGTTGCTCGTTATCAATCATGCCACCAAAATAGGGGCTGGCAGTATAAAGAGCAGGGACCGGCAAATTTTCACTTTCAATTGGACGAAAAATTGTTGTCTGCAGTAAGTCGCTCTTGCCATCTCTGTCAGTATCCAAATCGCTTTCAACATAAACTACTTCTCTAATTACCTTACTGGTATCAAAAATAGGCATACTTTTGCCGTTAAAAAAGAGAAATTTATTCTTAGCAAATTGATTTCGACGGTTATAAAAGTAACCTTCACCAGCCATAACATCAATTAAAAGTTGGCCATTTTTGGCGCGGGTATTAAGTAAACGGTAAAACGCCTGAATTAAATGTTCTTTGTCACCAATATTCTTAACATAAGGCAAGCCTTGTTTTTGCATAAATTTTAATGGCTCACTTAACTGATAATCGTAGCCAACGTGGTAGCCGAGTAATTGCAATGCTACATTATAAAATTGGCTACAATCAATTTTTTCTGGAGCTGTGTCTAAAAAGTCGCTGAGCCTTTCACTATCTGATACAGCAAACTCGGCTAATTTTGCATTTCGTGCGCTTTTTGCGTCAGGCGCAATAACTGCAACTGTATTGGCGGTTAGTTCAGCTAAAAGAGCACCAAAAGATAATTTTTGATAAGCGGATGGTAAAAATTTAATTTGTAATAATTCTTCAACTTGTGTTTTGTAATCTGTTTTCACATAAGCATACTGGTTGTATTTCATGAAATTCTCCTTTTTGGTTATTATTTTACCTGTTCTTTAAAATATTATGAAGTTAATTATGAAAATAAAAAAGAAAGTTTCTTGACAAAACTTTCTTTACTGAATTTATTTTTTCATTTAAAGCCAAACTTCTTGGTATGTTTTTTCATTGAAACCGCAAGTTAGGTTTTGATCATCAACAACAAGGGGCCTTTTTATTAGCTTACCATTTTTTGACATCATTTCGGCTGCTTTTTCTATTGTCATTTGGGGCAGCTGATCTTTAAGATGCAATTTACGATAATCTTGGCCGTGAGTATTAAAAAAATATTTTAGGCCACGGTCTTGATACTGTGTCAGCCATTTAACCAAGTCAGATTTTTTAGGCGGTAGTTCCACTAAATCTTGAAAATCAAACTTGACATTATGATCCTCCAACCATTTTTGGGCCGCTCTTGAAGTTGAACAACGTTTATAGCCATAGAATTTTATCATTTTCATACGCTCCTTTGTCTCAATTATAGCAGTGTCTAACAAAATGGCTGAAAAATAGAAACAAAAGCTTTTTTATTTAGCTAAAATCTAATTCGAAATCTTTGCTCGTAAAAAGATGAACTTTATTATTAAACAAGTAATTCATCAATAATCCCAGGGCGATTGGAAGGATAAAGAACAAAAATGCAATCAGAATAATATTAATTGCATTTGCTGGGCGATTAGCCATCGCTGCGACGGGTCCAATTAAGCCAGAAAAGCCAAAGCCAGCGCTCATTGGCGTCCCTTGAATTTGGAACACGGCACCTAAGCCGCCCATGATACCAGCATTAATTAAAAGAGGAATCAGCAGTTTAGGATTGGTCATTAAATTAGCCATTTGCATTTTAGGAGAACCAAGGAAATGCGCGATTGAAGTACCAAAACTGTTTGCTTTCCAGCCAAAAACAGCCAGTGCAAAAGATACTGCTGTGATGCCCAGATTAGCTGAACCTGAAGCAATTCCAGAAATGCTGATTGCTGTAGCGATACCAACAGAAGAAATAGGGGAAACAATAAGTAAGCCGAATACTATTCCCATGAGAATACCCATTACAATTGGTTGTAATGCAGTTAATTTTTCGACTCCCATTCCGATCAAAGTAGTTAGTTGACCAACGGGAATACGTGTGAGACAACCGATTCCCCCAGCAATTAAAAGTACTAATAGTGGTACTAACAGAATTGTGTAGGCCTTAAGTTTTTTACCAAAAAATAAGACCAGCCCGTAAGCAATCATAATGGTAATAGCGGTATTGATAACATCGCCGCTGCCCATAACTGCAATTTTGCCCTTGTTCATCACAAAATTACCCGCTCCGGCGGTAGATGCTAAAGCTAATGACGAAGTCTGAATTGGCGTTAACTTAGCCGTCATGCCGACGCATACAGCACTAATTGCGGGTAGCAAGGCTGAGGCAAAAGCAGTTAATGCTAAAATAAAACTTAATTGTGGCATGCTAGGTAAAAGAGCTTGTACTAGCTGGTTAATTAATGCTCCTGGTATCAAAGCCACTACGATACCAGTGGATAAACCATTTAAGGTGTCTAAAGTAATCTTTTTAATAGTATTCATTATTTTCTCCCAATAAAAAATTCACACAGATGACGACAACTGTGTGAATTCATAGAGAAGAAAGTACTTAAGTCTTTACACACAATTGTCATGAAGGTTGAACTGTGTGTCTAAGGCAATGACAAAACTAGGCACTCAGATCAAATAACTGAAGTACCAGTAATAATATTTAACTTGCGGTTGATTAATTTTGTTAATTGTCGTCATAATCTCTACCTCTCATAAATATTTAAGCAATATCATACATTAATGATGAAGTAAAAGCAAGACTAATTATTAATAAAATTATTTTTTGATGGCAGCGCCGAAGATAATAAGCATCTTAAGCTTTCTCGCTACATTAGCTAATGAAATTAATTATTAAAAATTTTAAATTTTATTTTTCAAATTTTAATATTATGCTTACAAGATAATTTGTATCAAAATAAACTTTTTGAATAATTATTTTGTAACGACTAGAATATCTTAAAGTAAAAAAAGATTGGTTTATATCAAAGAAAGAAGTGTTTATTATCTCACTATTTATCAACTGCATTAGTTTTTTGGGAGACTGGTTATTATTCGCATTTCCTCTATATCAAGGACTAATGGAACTTTATGATTACGAATGGTTTTTAAAAGAGTTCAATCAATCAAGTAAAGCTCAGCCAAAGATTTCTCCTTTGTACTGGATTATACCTATTGTCAAAATTTATCTTGAAAAAAGGCGGGCCGTCAGAATTCTTGGTAGTATTATCAAAAATGAATCTGATTTACGTACTGCTATGAGCTTTATCGATAAGGCTACAGCCTGGTATTTTGTTTCTTTAGGTGGTTGGTTAAAGATGGTTTCATCTTTATATGAATTCATCGGCGAACTTCATGAAGACAGCATCTTGCTTTTGGTCATTGGTACGATTGTTTTAACATTTTTAGGAATATTCTCCGGCTATTACCGTTTAAATCCCAAGCGGCAAAAAAATTTGATTTCAAAAATTAAGAAGGACTAGTATTAGTACAAAACAAAAAAGAACTATAACAAACTTTGTTATAGTTCTTTTTATTATCAAAGTGATCCGGGTGAGATTCGAACTCACGACCCACGGTTTAGAAGACCGTTGCTCTATCCAGCTGAGCTACCAGACCGTTAGTTTTGCGTATTCCCGCGCAAGAACATTAACTATTATAGAGAAAAGTTTTTGCAATTGCAACCGGAAATTTCTTTTTTGTTCAACTTATTTTTAAAGCTAATATTGATGATAAAAAAGAAAGGAGGAGAATTGATTTGTTAATTGTGATTTATAATCTGTATAATAAAGAAAAGTGAAGAGAGAAAGATAGGAAAAAGCATGAAACATAAAATTCTAAAACTGATACCTCTTATAGGAATTCTTTTATTTTGTTTTGTTTCTGGACAAGAAGTAAAAGCAGATGTTGATTATGATATTGCTAAAAACATTACTACTGCTAAAGTGAATTCTGATGGTTCATTGTCGATGAAAAGGGCAATCACCTATAAATTTAACAGTTCTGCCAACGGTGTTTATTATCGTCAGAATTTGCAATCAAATCAGAAAATTGACGATATCAAAGTGACAGTCAAGGACGGTCAAAAAAAGGCACACAAAACTGATGATTATGATCTTAAAAGAAATAAAAAGGGATACCGTTTTAAGGTATTTCATAAAATAAAAAGTAACCGCCTTTTCACCGTTACTTATTTTTATCGCATCACTAACGCTATTACCAATTATCGTGATGTTGCTGAACTTAACTTTAAGATTATCGGCAATGGCTGGGATAGGGATTTGGACTATGTCAGAGCCAGTGTTATTTTTCCAGGGCCTGTAAAGGGTCTAAAAGCATGGGCCCACGGACCACTCGATGGTCATCTGCAAGTTAATCCTCAAAAAGGAAAAATTGTCATGACAGCTGAAAATCTCGCTGGTGACATGGGTATTGAAGTTCATACTATTTTCCCTCCTAAAATTACTGCCAACAATAAAAATGTCAAAGATAAGAATCACCGTCAGGCAGTGATAAAGCAGGAGAAAGAGTTAGCGCGAAATACGGAATTAAAGCAAAAAAAAGGGGTAAGAAGAAGTCTCTGGCTAATTGCTGTGAGTCTAATTGCAGGACTTTTAGGTATCATTAAGGGTTTTAGGACCAAAAAGATTGGTTTTATGCCCCGCAAAATTCGCGAACTAGCCCATAACTATGAAATACCTGATGTGGATCCCATATTAGTGCAGATTTTGGATACTGCAAAACAGCCGGATAATCGCGCGTTTACCGCTTATTTGATGGAACTGGCAGCACAGAAAAAAATTAGGATTGAAGATTATAAAGCCCATATTAAAACTTATTATCGGATAACCGCGATAGACGAAAGTATTGTTGACGAAAGCCGGTTAATGAAAACACTCTTTAACAAGATTGGGGATGGAACTAGTTTTACCACTCAAGCCTTGAAAAAATATCATGGTAAGAGATTAGGCAATGATTTTGACTTTTGGGCAGGAGATTATTTTGATAGTAAAGAAAAGCAAATATATTTGCCCGATTCATTAATAAATCGTAAAAATAAAAATATAGCAATCATAATTTTAATGATGGTCATCAGTTTCGCTGCTTCGGTAGTAGCTCTCATGAGCTCACTTAAATTTATCTTAGTGATAGTTTTTGGCGAGGCTTTGATTCTGATTTTGAGTTTGCTGGCGCTGATTTTCATTATCAGGCAGACTGGTATTTATTCAGAAAAAGGAAAAATTGAAACTGAAAAGATACGTGGTTTCAAGAAGATGCTAAAAGATATCGGTAAGTTTAAGATGAGGGATGTTGGTGATCTCATTTTGTGGGAGGATATCATGCCTTATGCCGTTGCTTTTGGCTTAGCCAATAAAGTAATGAAAGAACTGAAAATAGAATTCACTCAAGAAGAACTGGCACGTAGTGATTACTTTTACTATGGTTTTGTTTCTAATACCGGCAAAGATAGCTTTTCTGCTAACTTTGATTCTTGCTTTAACGAAAGTATATCTACCGGGTCAAGCAGTTTTTCCAGTGGCTCATCCGGTGGCTTCGGTGGAGGTTCAGGTGGTGGAGCTTTCTAGTAAAAATTTTTGACTTTAAGCCTAGCACTACGCTGGGCTTTTTTGCATTTGCTATACTAAAGTAAATTACAAAAGAGATAGGTATAAACATGTTCGATTATCGTAATAATTTAAAAAGAATTCTTAATCAGACGGCTGGAGATGAGAAAAGCTTAAAAAACGGACTGGCTGCAATTAAACTAATCTTGGGTATGACCGCTGACACAGATACAAATAATAGCCCAGAAAGTGCTAAAAACAACGTGGAGGTCGATTTCCAACAACTTAATTTGCTGTTAAAAAGTCTGACGCGTTTTATCAGCAATACTGCAGATCTTTCTGCCAAAAATTCAGCCCTTTCCGCTATTCAGCAACTAACTCTTGCTCCCAGCATTAATAAAGAGTATAGACAAAATTTAGTTGCTTTAAAAAAAGCTCTCAACTCAGCCCCGGCTACAAAAGACCTGATTGATAAAAAAGTTTTTGAGCAAGCACTAGCGCCCATAAAAAAGCCTCAAAGGGACTACCGTAAAGGCAAGAGATATACAGTAATTCGTTTACTAACGGGTTGTGACTTAATTAATGATAGTAATCGTACGGTTTTTACTTTAACAGAATCACAAATACATTCCTTGAATTTAAAAAGCGGCGACATTGTCGAAGCGATTCCAGAAGATAAAAATTCGCACTATGATGCGACTATTTTACGAGTTGTTGGGTTTCGTGATCTACCCAGTATGGAAGTCGATGCCATTTCTACTTTTAAATACGCTGTGGTGCAGGGAAGGTCTGGACATTTGGCAATTACTCGCAATGCACAAGGTAAAAAATTGCGGGTTCACGGTAAGCAAATTCTTTTACCCGTTGATTCAAGTAAGTATTGGGATGAAAATATTCGCCTAACTGATGGCTCTATCGTAGATTTAGCTTGGTATGATGGTGATGTGCGCTTGAAGAAAAATCCTGCAGAAGCAATTCAGATCCGCTGGGTGTATCAACTTGAACAGCCCAAAGATCCGCAAATTAGAAAGAAAAAAACTAAGAAAGAAACAAAAGATACTAAAATACCGCGACTTGAAATGGACCTTCATTATCAACGTGTTGGAATTGCTGTTGGTGATAATCAAAACGAAGCCGTACTTGAAAGTGTAGTTAATTGCTATCATGGTATACCAATTCCAATTGATGCTTTTCAGGGCAAGAAAAAAGTAATTGAAAACCAAATAAAAGATTTAGATATTGTCATATTGGTAACTGCTTTTGCGGCACATGACAGTACCTGGAATATCAGTGAATTTGCCAATAAATATCATATTAAGTTTGCAGTTAGTTCAAGTAAAGGTTACCAAGCATTTGAACGTGCATTATATCGAGCTGAAAATGGTCTTCCCGCTTATGAAGGTAACCAGACAATTAATTATCGCTTAGCAGATAAGTAGAAAAAATTTTCTTTATAATTTCTTAATAATTTAAGAAAATGTTTTAACTATTATGTTTTTGACAGATAACAAGTATAGCCTTAACCAATCAAAAAGCCCACATTTCTTGCATAATTTGGCGTTTTTCCTGTACAATATAAAATAACAATTTTATGGAAGGAAGATGAGATGAAAGCTAAAAAACAGTCACACACATGGCAATACTGGTTATTCTTTCTAGCTGGATTAGAAATAATTACAATATCAGTTAACTTTTTTTATGCGCCAATTAATGTTGCTGCAGGTGGTTCTACAGGTATTTCAATCTTAATTGAAGCTGTTTGGGGAATTAACCGTTCCGTTTCGGTTTTTGTTGTTAACTCAATAATGCTGATACTTGCTGCTGTGTTTTTAGGTAAGGAAACTTTAAAGAAGGTAGCATTAGGAAGCTTTTTGATTCCGATTTTAATGGCGATTACACCTAGTTTTAAATTAACTTCAAATAATATGATGGCTGTAATTTATGGTGGCGTTTTAATGGGCGTTGGTGTTTCAATGCTTTACCGGATTAATGCCTCATCGGGAGGGACAACAATCCCACCATTAATCATCAAAAAATATTTCTTTGTTGATCCCGCACTGTCCTTAATGGTTATTGATATGTCAGTCATTTTCTTGAACATTTTCGTAGACGGTGTTGAAGCTTTTCTATTGGCAGCCTTTTCTCAAATAATTACGACTATTACTATGCGCTACACTGAAACTGGTTTTGATAAAAAATACCAAGTGCGTATTATGAGTAATATTAAGTTGGAAGAAATTCGCCAAATGTTACAGCACGATTATGATGGACTGACCGTATATAATGTGGTTGGCGGCTATAGCGACCAGGATAAACAGCAATTGGTTATTGTGGTTGACACTAATGAATATGGTCAACTGGTGGCTAAAGCTCGAGCGATTGATAATGAAGCATTTATTGTTACGGAAAATATTGCTAAAGTGCATGGCGGTAAATGGCAAATATAATTGTAATTTTATTTAACAATGAAGGTATTTTTTATTGCCAACAATTAGTCAGAGTAGTATTATAAAGTAGTTGTATTTGTGGTTTCCTCCACATCTGCAACCGCACATTTCGGGGCAATAAGTCTTTTTAAGCACCTCGATTGGCGAGTCTAAGTAATTTTTGGAGGGTAGTAAATGTACGCAATTATTAAAACCGGTGGTAAGCAATATAAAGTTGCTGAAGGCGATAGTGTTTTTGTTGAAAAGCTAGAAGCTGCTGAAGGTAATGAAGTAACTTTTGACGAAGTAGTTCTTACTTCTGATGGCAAAGACGTTAAAGTTGGTACACCTTTAGTTAAAGGTGCTAAAGTTGTAGCTAAAGTTGAAAAGCAGGGCAAGGAAAAGAAAGTAGTTACTTTTAAGTACAAGCCAAAGAAGCACTCACATTCAAAATATGGTCACCGTCAACCTTATACTAAGGTTACAGTTGAAAAAATTGAATTAAACTAGAGGTGAAATAATGATGAATATTTTAAATCTTAAATTATTTGCCCACCACAAAGGTGGAGGTTCTACTGCTAACGGCCGTAATTCAGCTGGTCGTCGCTTAGGCGCCAAAGCTGCAGATGGTCAAACTATTCACGCCGGCTCAATTATCTATCGTCAACGTGGTACTAAGATTCACCCAGGTAAAAATGTTGGCCAAGGTGGAGACGATACTTTATTTGCATTGGTTAACGGTGTAGTTAAGTTTGAACGGAAGGATAAATACAGAAAGCAAGTTTCTGTTATTCCCGTTGAAGAAGAAGCTAAGTAATTTAGTTCTTAAATAAGAAGACGAAAAGCATATGCTTCTCGTCTTTTTTCTGCTTTATTTTACAAAAGAATGGATAGTAATTTGAATATCTTTAGGGTTAAAATTTAGATAAAACCGAAACACGAAAGATTAACAGGAGAATATAATTATGGCTGAAGAAGATGAATTATTAACTTTAATTAATAGGCGAATAAGCAAAGTAATTGATTTGATAAAAGAGCAAAATGCTGATGGCTTACTAATTTTTAATCAGGCTAATTATCGTTATCTTACGAACTTTACTGGTGAAGAAGCTCAGTTAATTTTAACCACTCAAGGAGATCGTATTCTTCTTTCTGATTCACGCTTTGATGATCAGATTAAGGCGCAGGCTCCGGGCGAAATTAGTGTAATAATGAAAAAAGAAGACCAAGACGTTGAAATTGCAAAGCAGTTGCAGAAAGCAAATCTCAAAAAGGTCTTGGTTGAAGGTGAATTTGTTTCAGCAGTTGAATTTAACAAGTTGCAAAAGTTAAATCCGCAGGTTGACTTTGAGATTTGTGAAGAATTAGTCGAAAAAGTACGCAACGTTAAAGATTGGCTTGAGTTAGAAACTTTACGCAAAGCAATTGATATTTCAATGGATAGCTTTAACGAAATATTGCCGCTAATCAAACCGGGAGCGGTAGAACGGAAAATCGGAGCTAAATTAGATTACTATTTTAAAATTAACGGCGGAGATGGGCCTAGTTTTGACACCATTATTGCTTCAGGAGTTAGATCTGCTTGGGCTCATGGAGTTGCAAGTGACAAAGTGATTGAAGATGGTGATATGGTAGTGATTGACTTTGGTGCCTTCTACCATGGTTATGCTGCTGATATTACCAGAACAGTGGCCGTTGGCAAAGTCGACCAGGAAATGCATAAAATATATCAGATTGTTCACGAAGCACAGCGTCGTGGCATTGCCGCTGCGGTTAAAGGTAATCATGGTAGTGATGTTGACCAGGCTGCAAGAAGTTATATCACTGAACAAGGATACGGGCAATATTTTGGTCACGGTATCGGTCATGGCATCGGCTTAGAAATTCACGAATTATGCCAACCAGCTCTACCATTTGGCAAACAAGAATTGCTTAACAATATGGTGCATACAGTTGAACCAGGAATATATCTGCCTAATAAAGGTGGCGTAAGGATTGAGGACGATATTCTGATTCATGATCAAACTCCTGAAACACTGTCAACCTTGCCTAAAGACAACTTAATTTCTTTGTAAAAGTTAAATAATAATTATAGTAAAATCGCTTACTAATTGGTAAGATAATATTATGGAGATGAGGTACTCAATATGACAATGATATCAGTTAACGAATTTAAGAATGGCTTGACCATTAAGTATAATAATGACTTATGGCGTATAGTTGAATTTCAACACGTTAAGCCTGGTAAGGGTAGTGCATTTGTGCGTTCAAAGCTGAAGAGCTTAAATACAGGTGCTGTGCAGGAATATACTTTCCGTTCTACCGCTAAGGTTGAGACTGCTGAAATTGAAACAAAAACTATGCAGTATCTATATAATGATGGTTCAAGTTATGTCTTTATGGATAATAAGACTTATGACCAGCTAGCAATTCCGAATGAACAAATAAAAGATGAAGCTAAGTTTTTAAAGGAAAACATGGAAATTAGCGTTATTATGCATGAAGGCCAGACTTTAGGAATTCAGTTGCCTAATACTGTTGAATTGACGGTTGGCAAAACAGAGCCTAATATTAAAGGTGACACGTCTTCTGGTGGTGGTAAGCCTGCAACTATGGAAACTGGTTTAGTCGTTAACGTACCTTTCTTTATTAATGAAGGCGATGTTTTAGTAATTAATACAGTCGATGGTACTTATGTATCTCGTGCGAACAAATAATTATTCGAGGTAAACAAAAATGGCAGATAGTTCAAAAATTGTCTTAGATGATAAAAATAACGGTGAAGAAATTGAAATAGATCCAAGTGTTCTTGAAGTTATTATGGGCATTGCTGCCGAAAAAGTTGACGGAGTTGCTGGAATGCACGGCAATGTCAAGTCTGGGATCAATCGCGTTTTAGGAAGAGAAGACCGCGGTAAAGGTGTATCCGTAAATATTGACGATGAACACAATTTGGTTGCTGATGTTTACGTCTCTATTGAGGCGGGTAGAAATGTACCTAAGATTGCAATGGATCTACAAAAATCTTTAAAGCAACAAGTATTGCAGATGACAGACTTAACTCTTAATGAAATTAATGTTCATGTTACCGGCTTAGAATTTCCAGACGATGACGATGAAGATGGCAGCGGAACTTCTCAGCTATTTTCTGACATAGATGAAAAGAGTAAAAATGAATCAACACCAAAGTCGTAGAGTTGCAATGCAGGCTGTGTATTTGGCTAATCAGGATGTTAAGTATTCAGCTGCTGAAGTTGAAGCTAAAACTGTTGCAATGCTTGATTTGAAAGAACTTTCTGCTTATGCCAAAGAAATAATTGAAGGCGTAATTGAAAAGCGGGATGAATTAAAAGGTGAGTTGGCTAGTTTTTTGAAAAAAAACTGGCGTATCAATCGGATTAATCAGATTTCGTTAGCAATTTTGGAAGTTGCTTTATATGAAATAAAGTACAGTAAAGAAATTGAGCCCAAAGCTGCAGTAAATGAAGCTTTAAACTTGTGTGATGAATTTGCTGATCCTAAAAGTAAACCATTTATTAATGGTGTGTTGGCAAATTTTATTCAAAAATAACTAATAGTCGGCTTTAAGCCGGCTATTTTTTTAGAAAAGGAATAGACTTAATGGCACAACTTTTGGACGGCAAGCACTTAGCTGACTTACGAGCTACTAAACTTAAACAAAAGGTAACCCATTTAAAAAGTGAGGGCATACAACCTTTATTCTGCGTAATTAATATTGGTAATGATCCCAGTAGTAAAATTTATTTAAGAACTAAAAAAAGACGAGCAAAAGAGATCGGCATCAAACAAAAATTGTTTCAATTATCATCTTCTGTGACACAAAAAGAGCTGCTAAGTTTGATAAATTGTCTGAATGAAGAAGAAAAAGTCAATGGTATCATGATTCAATTGCCTGTACCCGGGCAGATTGACTTAAATGAAGCTCTGGCTGCGATTGACCCTGAAAAAGATGTAGATTGCTTAACTCCCGCAAATGTCGGCCGCTTGTGGCGCGGTGACCATTTTGTTGAACCTGCAACTGCGCATGGCATTTTAACACTATTAGATTATTATCATATTGAGTTGAAGGGTAAGAATGTGGTTATTATTGGTCGCAGTAGTATAGTGGGCAAGCCCCTTGCGGCACTGATGCTTGAGCGGGATGCAACTGTATCAATTCTGCACTTAAAAACTAAAAAATTATCCGAGTATACTAAGAGGGCAGACGTGTTGGTTGCTGCTGCGGGACAACCTAATCTGGTAAAGGCAGATATGGTAAAAAAAGGTGCTGTTATAATAGATGTAGGAATAAATCGCTTTTACGGCAAAATAGTAGGGGATGTTGATTATGCTCATGTAACCAATGTCGCTAGCTATATCACTCCTGTTCCAGGTGGAGTAGGTCCATTGACGGTTGAATCTTTAATGGAGCAGGTAGTTCAGTTGACAAGGAGAAAACATGGAAAATAGTAAGTATCTTACGGTTTCAGATTTAAATTACTATATCACACAGAAATTTAAAAATGACCCGTATTTACATAAAGTTTTTCTTCAAGGAGAATTATCAAACTTTCGCTTTCGCCGCAATTCACACCAGTATTTTTCTCTGAAAGATGAAAAATCTAAGATTAATGTGGTAATGTTTCGCTCCTATTTTGATAAAGTGAAATTTAAACCAGAAGAAGGTATGAAAGTTTATGTGACTGGATATGTAAACGTTTATAGTCCGCAAGGATCTTATCAATTTTATGCAGAATCGATGGAACCGGCTGGACTGGGCGCGTTATACGAACAGTTACAGCAGTTGCAGCAGAAATTAGCAAAAGAAGGCTTATTTGATAAGCAATATAAAAAGCCTTTGCCGCATTATCCCGATTATATCGCTGTTGTAACCAGTGCCTCGGGAGCAGTTATTCATGACATTCTGGTGACAGTGAACAGAAGATTTCCTCATGCTGAAGTTGATTTATTTCCGGCTCAAGTTCAAGGAGATACTGCCGCGGATTCATTAGTGGCTGCTATGAAACAAATAGCTCAATTCAAAGATAAGTACGATGTCATGATTATTGGTCGAGGTGGCGGTTCTCTTGAAGATCTGTGGCCCTTTAATGAAGAACGAGTCGTTCGTCAGGTTTTTGACATGAAGATGCCAGTCATTTCCTCAGTTGGTCATGAAACTGATACGACCCTATGCGATTTAGTGGCTGATGTGCGTGCAGCTACTCCAACTGCGGCTGCCGAATATGCTACACCAAATTTACCTGATGAATTAATAAGTATTAGGCAATTGCAGAACGCTCTTGTTTCCAGTATACAAAATATTATTAGGGTGCGCCGTGACACTTTAACTCGTATTACTAATTCTGTAATTATGCGCGAACCTGCCAGACTTTATGATGAACAGGCCCAAACGCTCGATATCCTGCGTGACAGGCTTCACAATAATATGGTGCACCAGTTGGAAAATGGGCGCCACGATTTTCAGCTGACAAACCAAAAGTTAATAGCAGTTAGTCCTAATAAAAAAGTAACTTCTTTACTGCAGCAAATTGATTTTTGTCAACAAAAGCTAATTACGAGTATCAAGCATTTTTTACAAGCAAAAAGCAATATTTTGGGACAAACTGCTCAGCAACTAGATGATTATAGTCCGCTTAAGACTTTAAATAGGGGTTACACCTATGTCACTGATAGAGCAGATAAAACGATCAGTTCAATTAGCCAGACCAAAGTTAAAGATGAAGTCAATATCCATTTCAAAGACGGACAAGCCAAAGCTATAATTAGTTCAACTAGGAGAAATAAAAATGACAACGAAGAAAAATAATTTTGAAGAGGAATTAGCAGAATTGCAAACAATTGTTAATAATTTGGAAAAAGGTGATGTGCCGCTTGAAGATGCCCTTGAACAGTTTCAAGCTGGTGTAAAGCTAAGTCGTGATTTAAATAAAAAGTTAACTGCAGCTGAAGAAACTGTAGCTAAATTAATTGACAGTGACGGTACTGAACATAAACTTGATCCAAATGACGCTGCGGCACCAGAAAAATAGAAAAGAATTATTATGACTTTTAAAGAATTTAAAGCAACTTGGACACCAATTATTGATAGCTATTTAGCAGATCACTTAAAAAGTGAAATTAATGATACTAAGATTAGTCAGATTATGTTTTATTCCGTAATGGCTGGAGGAAAAAGGCTTCGTCCTTTACTGTTTTTGGCAACTTTAGATGCCATTAATTTTCAAATAAACGCTGAAGAAATTAGGATTGCCTGCGGGATTGAACTTATTCATACTTATTCATTAGTTCATGATGACTTGCCCGCTATGGATAATGATGATTACCGCAGAGGTAAGTTAACTAGCCATAAAAAATGGGGTGAAGCCGAAGCGATTCTTGCTGGGGATGCCTTGCTGCCAATGGGCATAAAATGGATAGCACAAGGAAGCAATTCAGCTAAATTAGTGGCAATAATCACTGAAGCAGTTGGTCCCAACGGTATGGTTGGTGGTCAATATTTAGATATTGATTCTACCAATAACAAAAGTGTGGCTGATAACTCTGATTTTATTAACAAGATGGAATGGTTAAAAACAGGCTGTTTAATTAAGGCCTGCGTTGAAATGGCTGTTGAACATGGCAATGCCAGTCCTTCTCAAAAAGAGTTGCTACTGCAGTTTGCTCAAGATTTTGGCCGCTCTTATCAAATTTATGATGATTTAGTCGATGTAGTCGAAACCAGTGCAGAAGCGGGTAAAAAGACACATAAAGATTTGGAAAGCGGTAAAAATAACACGTTGACCTTGCTTGGGATTACCAAAAGCCGAGTAGAATTGAATAAATTAATAGCACATGCTCAAAACTGCTTAAAAGACATTGATTCAGACATTTTGACCGGCTTTCTTGATTTATATAAAAAGGTACTGTAATGACAAAACAAAGAGCAGACGTTTTATTAGTTAAGCAGGGAATATTTAATTCTCGAACTCAGGCTCAGCGAGCTATTATGGCAGGATTAGTTTCTGATCATAATCATCAAAGAATTGATAAAAGTGGTACTAATTTTCCAATAGATGAAACTTTTTTTGTCAAACAATCAGGTAAAAAGTATGTTTCTCGTGGTGGGTTTAAGCTTGCGAAAGCTTTAAAATCTTTTCAAATTGATTTAACAAACAAAATTTGTCTAGACATAGGTGCATCTACCGGTGGTTTTACAGATGTTGCCTTACAAAATAATGCCAAATTGGTCTATGCGTTAGATGTTGGTTATAACCAACTGGCATGGCAATTACGTGATGATCCGCGTGTGCTAGTGATGGAAAAGCAAAATTTTCGCTATAGCAAGCCTGCTGACTTTACTCACGGTTTGCCTGATTTTGCCATGACAGATGTTTCATTTATTTCACTAGATTTAATTATGCCGCCGATGTATCAGATCTTAAAAGACCAGTGTGATGCTGTTTGCCTAATTAAGCCCCAATTTGAAGCGGGTCCTGATCAGGTAGGCAAACATGGTATAGTTCATGATCATGCCGTCCATTGCAGCGTAATTGAGCATACCATAGAGAAAGCACGCGAAATTGGTTTTAACGTTCTTGATCTTGATTATTCGCCGATAAAAGGTGGTAAAGGTAATATTGAATTTTTGATTCATTTACAAAAAGATGAAAAAGATGGCGGCAAATTGCTCTGGGCTAAGAGACCAGAAGATATTGTTGCACAGGCCGTTGCCAATCTTTAGGAGAGGAATATGTTAGTTGAACTGGATATTAAAAATTTTGCCATTATTAAAGCATTGAAGGTTCGCTTCCAAGAAAATATGACTGTATTAATTGGTGAAACTGGTGCTGGTAAATCAATTATTATTGATGCAGTTTCACTATTGATGGGCGGTCGCGGCCAAAAGGAAATGATCCGTAGTGGTGAAAAAAAGGCTGTGGTCACTGGTCTGTTTGAACTGGATCATGAAACTAAAAAGATTACTGAACTTTGTGAACAATATGGTATACCAGATTCAGAAGAGCAATTGATTATCAGCCGTGAATTAGCTGCTAAAGGAAGAAATGTCGTGCGCATCAACGGTCAACTGACTACGATTAATGTTTTACGCGAACTGGGTAATTATTTAGTTGATATTCACGGTCAAAATGATCAACAAATTTTAATGGATCAGGATAGGCAAATTGATCTGGTGGATAATTACGCCTCTTCCAAATTTAAGCAGGAGCTTGCCCAATACCAAACCGATTTTAGTAGTTGGCAAAAATTAACTGCTCAAATTAATCATTTACATCAAGACGCACAGGAACTGGCACAAAAGCAGGATATTTTATCTTTTCAAAATGAGGAATTAACTAAAGCTGATTTAAAGGATCCTCATGAAGATGATGAGCTTGAAGACGAATATGATGAGTTAAATAATTATCAGAAAATTGTTGATACAGCAAACTATTTAATGCAAATGTACGATGATGAAGATCACGGTATTGAAACTTTACTTGGAAAAGCGCAAAATGCTGCAAATGAATTGGCTGAGTATGGGTCTAAGTTTAAAGATATAGCTAAGACAATTGATGACGGAGTTTTCGCTATTAGTGATGCCCGTAGTGAACTGTCAAATGTCTTAGATGATATGGATTTTGATGAAGAAAGATTTCAGTATGTTTCAAATAGGCTGGATCTGCTTAACGGTTTAAAGAAAAAATACGGTCCTTCATTAGAGGATGTTTTTGCATTTTATGCCAAAGTACAAAAGGAACTGGGACAATATGAAACTGGCGGACTTGACGAAGAAAAATTGCAAAAACAGCTGGGAGAACTAGAAAATAAATTAAAAGTTGAAGCACAGAATTTGCATGAAATTAGGAAAAATGTCGCAGCCACTTTGGAAAAGAAAATAAAACAGGAATTGGCAGATCTTTATATGGCTAAGGCCCGTTTTAGTATTGATTTTTCCAAAACTAAGACTTTTACCAAGAAGGGCACCGATAATATTGTCTTCTTAATAGCGCCAAATCCCGGTGAAGAATTAATGCCGCTAGTTAAGATCGTCTCTGGCGGAGAGCAATCACGGTTAATTCTGGCTTTGAAGGCAATTTTTAGTAAAGTTGAACCAGTGGGGACAATGATTTTTGATGAAATTGATACTGGCGTCTCCGGTCGCGTTTCCGCGGCAATTGGTCAAAAATTGCATTCAATTGGTGAAAATAAACAAGTAATTGCGATTACACATTCACCCCAAGTAGCAGCTGCGGGAGATCAGAAATATTTGGTAGCCAAGAAAGTCAAAGATGGTGCTACTTATACTCAAATCGGGCCTTTAACTCAGGAAGAAACAATAACTGCAATTGCAGAAATGATGGCTGGTAGTGACGTGACGCAGGCAGCTAAACAAAATGCCAAGGATCTGATGAGGAGCTTTAAAAGAAAAAAGAAAAAATAATATTGAAAGGCAAAAGAATGAAAGTTATTGAAAGAATTACTTTAAATAACGAGGAGACCAAACAGGCTATTGGTTTAAATAAAAAAATAAATAAAGCTGATAACACCTACTCAAAAATTTATTTAAGCAATAAATACAACTATTTTAGTGATATGCCAACATTTGTCTTAGCTTATGAGGAACAAAAGTTAATCGGTTTAACAATGCTATATGCTGATGACGGTCCAAATGAAGAAGTAGAAGTTCACTTGGTAGTTGATCCTGAATTTCGCAGGCACCATGTTGCTACAAAGATGTGGGTGCATGCCAAACAAATTATGTTGCAATATGGTTATCATAAATGGGAATTTGTGTCAGAAAAAGTTTTTTTAGCAAAAAATCCAGACTTTTTAGCAAATTGTAACTTAACAGTGGTCAAAGAAGATTCTGATTATTACATGCAAACCTCAAAGCCAGTATCAATTGAAAAGGCTGACAAATTAAAGCAGGTTTTAGCAGTTAAGCCTTTAACAACGAACTACGTTGCTCAAGTTGCCACGGCATACAGTAACGCTTTTGGAGATGCCATTGCCACCTCTACTAAATACATCAAAAATTCCTTGTTGGATAAAGATACTAAAAGTTTTATTTTATTAAAAGATAATGAAATTGCTGGCTATTGTGCCGTTGATCATGGTAATAATGAAGATTACTTTTTCGGATTGTTTATTGATAAGCCATTTCGGGGACAAGGGTTTGGTACTTTTTTTATCAAAAAAATGATTGCAATTTTGCAAAAAGAAGGTAGCAGAGTTTTTGCTTTAAATGCTGACGTCACCAATAAAGCGGCTATTCATATTTATGAAAAAGCTGGTTTTAAAATATTAAGCGAAACATTGTATTTAAAAAGCCAAGAATCATAAAGATTCTTGACTAAATTTTTTATTAAGTCCAGTTGTTTTAGGCAAAGTCAATGCGAAAGATTGAATCAAGATCAATTATTTTGATTATTTTTTTATTGGCTGAGCGCAAAACATACCTTCCCGCAGAAACTCGTCCTGTAATTTGACCAATCTCACTTAGACCATCTTGATAAGAAATCAAGACAAAAGAGTGTTGCATTAATGCTTTGTTAAGGGCAGCCAAAACTTCATAATTGTACTGACTGTATATGCTTAATCTATCTTCATCATAATCAAAAAAATAATGATATATTTTTCTTAGTGAATTTTTCATTATAAATGCCTCAATTTAGACCGAACATTCGTTTGACTATCAATATTATAAGAACATTTGTTCAAAAACACAAGTATTAAATCAAATATTTTTGGTAAAATCCAATATACTGCTTGCTAGTTAATTACATAAAATTGTCAAAACTTGAAAATATTTTCATTTTAGTGCAAACTAGACGTAATAGCTTTTGATAGGGGAGTATGGCATGGCAGAAAAAGGTTTGTTACTTGTCCTTTCGGGACCTTCGGGAGTTGGAAAAGGTACCGTTAAAAGTGCAATTGTGGAAAATAAAGTCTTTCCGTTTGAGTATTCAGTGTCAATGACCACTAGAAAGCCTCGACCTGGTGAAGTTAACGGCAAAGATTATTATTTTGTCACTCAAGAGCGATTTGAGCAGGCTATCAACCAAGGTGAACTTTTGGAGTATAATCAATATGTAAATAATTTTTACGGTACTCCATTGGCACCTGTAAAGAAGATGCTTAATGAAGGTAAAGATGTTTTACTAGAAATTGACGTCAACGGTGCGCAAAAAGTGCGTGAGAAGATGCCTGATGGTGTTTTTATATTTTTGACACCGCCTGACTTGCATACATTACATTTGCGGTTGGAAAATCGGGGCACTGAATCCGAAGATGTGATCATGGGCAGAATTAAGCAGGCTCGGCATGAGATTCTAGTTATGCAGGATTATGATTATGCTGTGGTAAATGATACCGTGGCTAATGCTGTTGATCACATTAAAGCTATCGTCGATGCGGAACATGTAAGTGTTAAACGCGTAATTGATACATATCGTAAAATGGTTAGGGAGGATTAAATTGAGAGTTACATATCCATCTATAGATAAATTGTTGGCTCAAGTTGATTCAAGATATTCATTATCAGTTTTAGCTGCTAAGAGGGCGCATGAGTTGGAAGACGGTGAGCCTGAGGCTTTAAAAAATTATAAATCGCAAAAGCCTGTTGGCAAAGCTTTAGAAGAAATAGAAGCTGGCAAAGTTACCGTTGATCCCAATCATCGCGAGGTTAATCAGTAATTAATAAAATTTTATGACCTCCATCCTAAAAGAGATGGAGGTCATTTTTTCAAGGTGATTTAATGATTGCGCAAGTTATTGTTGATGTTGCTGCTAAGCAAACAGATCGAGTTTTTGAGTATCATATCCCTGATGAACTGGGCGAAGTAGAGGTTGGTTCGCGCGTTTTTGTGCCTTTTGGCCCGCGGAAAGTACAAGGATTTGTAATTGGTCTAAGTACAAAAAGTAAATATCAAGGTGAATTAAAAGACCTGCTTTTGGTGGTGGATGAGATGCCGCCTTTAACCAAAGAATTAATTACGCTCTCCCAAGCTTTAGCCAATCACGTTTATTCATATCGCATTTCAATTTTAAAAACTATGTTGCCTCGAGTTATGCGCGCAAATTATCGTAAAATTCTGGTTCCAGTATCTGCTAAAGCTAAAAAATTAGGCTTTTTTCAAGGAGAGCCACTTGACTTAAATAGAGTGACGAACAACAAGCAAATTGCTGAAATTCGCCATCTTTTACGCTCAAATGATGCTAAAGTCGAATACCTGGTGGAAAATCGCGCTAAAGTTAAAACTGAAAGCCAATATTTATTAACAAAAACAAAAGAAGATTACGTAAATATATATGAAGCGATACGCTCAAACGCCACCAAACAGAAAAAGCTGGTCATGTTTTTAATTGAAAATTATGTCAAGTTTCCTCTTTTACAAAACGAGATTGAGCAAGATGCCAAAATTAATACTGTTTCGTTAACTAATGCTGTCAAAAAAGGTTGGCTTAATAAAAAACAGGTGGAAATATATCGTAATCCGCTAGATGACTATGATGAAGACGAAAATCAAAATAAAAAGATTATTTTGAATCCTGATCAGAAAAACGCATTAAGAAAAATTATACCGATCATTAATGAAAAACAAGCGCAGACTTTTCTGCTGGAAGGTGTGACCGGTAGTGGCAAAACCGAAGTATACTTAAATGCTATTAGTGCAACTTTAAAAATCGGCAAAAATGCACTCATGCTGGTACCGGAGATTTCTTTAACACCACAAATGGTAGAACAAGTCAAAAGTCATTTCGGTGAACAAGTTGCTGTTTTGCATAGTGGCTTGTCTGAAGGAGAATTATATGACGAATGGCGCCGAATAAGACGTGGTGAAGTACGTGTTGTTGTGGGAGCCCGTAGTGCTGTATTTGCACCATTAACAAATATCGGGTTAATCGTGATTGATGAAGAACACGAATCTTCCTATAAACAGGAAGATAATCCCCGTTATCATGCGCGCGATGTTGCTATTTGGCGTAGCAAATACAACTCATGCCCTTTACTATTAGGTAGTGCAACGCCGGCACTTGGGAGCAGAGCACGTGCACAAAAGGGAGTCTATCAATTACTGCGGCTGCCACAACGTGCAAATAAACAAAGTTTGCCTGCAGTAAACTTAATTGACCTAAAAAAAGCCAACTTTACTGGCGGTCAATTTGACTTGTCTGTTGAACTCGTCACGGCAATAAAAAATAGAATAGCAAATAAAGAACAAGTTATTCTAATGCTAAATCGACGTGGTTTTGCCAACTTTATGCTCTGTAGAGAATGCGGCTACGTAATGAAATGTCCTAATTGCGATCTATCGTTAACAATGCATAAAGATACTCAAAAAATGCAGTGCCATTATTGTGGCTATACTGCTGCTATTCCAAGAGAGTGTCCTAATTGTCATAGTAAAAATATTCGGTTTTTGGGTACAGGTACGCAAAAGGTCATGGCAGAACTCAATAAGTTAATACCGGAGGCGCGTATTTTACGTATGGACGTTGATACCACCAGACGAAAAGGTTCTTTTAAAAAAATATTGGATGCTTTTGGTGATCACGAAGCAGATATTTTACTGGGTACACAAATGATTGCCAAAGGGTTAGACTTTCCTAACGTTACTCTTGTAGGAGTGATTAATGCTGATACTGGTCTGTGGGTGCCTGATTACAATGCCTCTGAGAGAACATTTGAGCTTTTGACTCAAGTAGCAGGTAGAGCAGGCCGAGCCGAAAAAAAGGGTGAAGTTATCATTCAAACTTTTAATCCTGATCACTATGCCATCAAACTGGCGCAAACGCAGGATTATGAACGGTTCTATCAATATGAAATGCGTGTGCGCCACGCAGGCAATTATCCACCTTATTTTTACACGGTTTTAATTTCAGTTGCTGCTAAAAAAGAACAAAATGCTGCTCGCGAAGCATATAAAATAAAGAATTGGTTGCAGCCACAATTAAACCGTCAAACGATTGTATTAGGACCAACTCCCAGCGCAATTTCTCGCTTAAAAAATCAATATTATTATCAAATACTGGTAAAATATAAAAAAGAGGATCAACTCAACCAATTATTACACCAAATTCAAGATTCTGCGCAAAAGGTTAAAAAGTATGGTTTATCTGTTTATATTGACAATGAACCGGAGCGCATTATGTAAAGGGGATATGTTTAATGACATCAATAATTTTTCTGGGAACGCCGAATTTTGCTGTTCCTATATTAAAGGCACTTTCGGACAGTAATTACGAAATTAAAGCCGTAGTAACTCAACCTGACAAAAAAGTGGGCAGAAAACAAAAACTAACGCAGTCTCCAGTAAAAGAACTGGCTGAAAAGTTAAATCTGCCTGTTTTTCAACCTGCAAAATTAAGTAAATCAGACGAACTTAATCAATTAGTTGAGATGCATGCTGATTTGGTAATTACCGCTGCTTATGGGCAATTTTTACCAACTAAACTTTTGCAATCAGCTAAAATTGCTGCTGTTAATGTTCATGGTTCACTTTTGCCTAAATATCGCGGAGGAGCACCAATTCAATATGCTCTTATTAACGGTGACCAAAAAACCGGCGTAACTATTATGGAAATGGTTAAGCAAATGGATGCCGGGGATATTTATGCACAAGAGGCTATTGATATTGATGAGAATGATACTGCTGGTACGTTATTTGAAAAACTGTCATTACTGGGGCGTGACTTATTACTGAAAACATTGCCTCAAATAATTGCTAATCCGGAAAATAAAAAGGCACAAGATACCAGTAAAGTAGTTTTTTCTCCTAATATTAGCAAAAAGCAGGAGCAAATCACTTTAAATATGACAGCAGCTGCTGCCAATAATTTAATTAGAGGACTAAATCCTGATCCAGGTGCATATCTACTAGTTGATAACAAAAGGTTTAAAATATGGCAAGCTCAAGTTGCCCAAGATAAAACTGCTTTGCCAGCAGGCTGTGTAGTGGCTAATAAAGACCGCTTTGCTATCAGTTTTGCAGACAACACTGTTTTAAATTTAATTGAAGTTCAACCTGCTGGTAAGAATAAAATGGCGATTAAAAGCTTTTTAAATGGTCAGGGCCAAAAGTTTAAGATAGGTGAAAAAATTGTCGACTCTTAAAAGTGCCCGAGCGGTGGCTTTGCAGACGCTTATCCGTGTCTTAGATGATAATTCCTATTCCAATATCAGTTTGAATAATAACTTAATAAAAAGTAACCTTTCACAGGCTGACCAGAATTTTGCCGCTAGAATAGTTTACGGTACTATTCAAGAGAAAATATATTTAGAGTATCAACTGCGGCGTTTAATCAAAACTAAGCTAAAGGAGAATTACCTTTACCCCTTGCTTTTGCTGTCTGCATACCAGATTTTTTTCATGGATAGTGTTCCTAACAGGGCAGTTTTGAATGAAGCCAACAAATTAGCCAAAGAATTCGGCAAGAAACATTCTGTGGGCTATAAAATTGTGAATGGTATTTTGCATTCTTTAATCAGACAGGGCTCAGTTCTGCCAAGTGCAAAAGATCAAATTGATTATCTTAGTGTAAAAGAAAGTACTCCGAAATGGTTGGTAAGTTATTTGATTAGTCACTGGGGTGAACAGAGAGCTGCTAAAATTTTAGCCAGCATTAATAAAAGCGCAAAAAATACTGTGAGAGTTTCTCATTTAGCAGAACAAAACTTAGTTAAGGAAAATTTAACTAATTTAGGTTTTGCCCCTGTAGATTCTGAAATAGCCAATGATGAATTGATTTTAGCCCATGGTGGAGTTTTTAAGACGCAATTATTTCATGAAGGAAAATTGACAATTCAAGATGAAGCTGCTAGTTTGGCAGTAAGTGCTTTCAATTTTTCTGGAAATGAAAAAGTACTTGATGCTTGCAGTGCTCCCGGCGGAAAGACGGTACAAATCGCTGAAAACTTACCTCAGGGGCAAGTTACTGCTTTAGATATCCATGAGAAAAAACTAAATTTAGTATTGGCAAACAGCAGGCGCATGAATGTCGCTTCTAAGGTGCTGGTTAAGCCACTTGATGCCAGAAAGGCTGATACAGTTTTTGACAAAGGTGAATTTGCTAAAATTTTAGTTGATGCACCATGTTCTGGTCTAGGTCTTATCAGGCGCAAGCCTGAAATACGTTATACTAAAACAAAGTCTGATCTTATTAATTTACAAAGAATACAACTTGAAATTTTGGATCATATTAGTTCCTTAATATCTGCTGGTGGTGAATTAGTCTATTCAACATGTACAATTACAAAAGAAGAAGACGAAGATGTAGTAAAATCTTTTTTAGAAACACATTCTCAATTTGGGCTGCAACCTTTTACAGCAGGTAAATTATCGGCTCCTAGCGGCATGTTAAAGATTTTACCTGATAGTTATGATAGTGATGGCTTTTTTATTGCAAAGTTTATAGTGCGAGGTTAAAGTTTTGATTAAAACAGCATTTGCTTCTAGTATTGGACGAATACGCAAAAGTAACCAAGATTCCGTACAGGTTTTTAAGAATAAAAACAATGCTTTAATGGCAATAGTTTGTGATGGTATGGGAGGTCACCAGGGTGGCGATGTTGCTTCTACAATGGCTGTCAGCCATTTAGGTCATAATTTTGTTGATACCGATTTTTATGACTGTGATAGAGCACAAAAATGGCTTAACGTGCAGCTAAGTAGTGAAAATGAAACTATTTTGAAAACTGCTGACCGTTTTCCAGATCTCAATGGCATGGGAACTACTATTGTTTTGGCAATCGTTTTTACAAATGAAGCTTTGATTGCACATTTAGGCGATTCACGTGCTTACGGCTATTCAGCTGGTGAATTTACCCAATTAATGGAAGATCACTCTCTTGTTAATGAGCTGGTAAAGTTGCACCAAATATCTAAGCAGCAGGCCAGAAACCACCCTCAAAAAAATATCATTACTCAATCTCTAGGAGTTTCAAGTACGATTGATCCCGAATATAGACAAGTATCGCTAGGTGAAAATGATATTATTTTGTTATGTACAGACGGTTTAACCAACTCTTTAAGTGACCCTCAAATTCAGCAAATTTTAGCTACAAAAGACCTATCACTAAAAGAACGCTGCCAAAAATTAATTGATGAAGCCAACCGCGTTGGCGGTGAGGATAATATCACTGCTTGCCTAATTTTGAATGAAGGCGGTGATGAGTAGTGATTAATAAAGGCTATCTACTGGGAGATCGTTACCGGATTATTGATACGTTGGGCGAAGGTGGGATGGCTAATGTTTATCTTGCTGAAGATATCATCCTGCAACGCAAAGTTGCGGTAAAAATATTACGCTTAGATTTACAAAAAGAACCGCAAACATTAGCACGTTTTCAAAGAGAAGCTTTAGCGACCAGTGAATTAAGTCATCCGAATATTGTTATGGTGCTTGATGTTGGAGCAGATCACGGCCTGCCTTACATGGTTATGGAATACGTCGATGGTCCAGATCTAAAGGACTATATTAGGACAAATTCGCCCTTAAATTTAAGACTTGTAATTAAAATTATGGATCAAATTTTGAGTGCAATGTCTTTAGCGCACAAACATAATGTTATTCACCGCGATCTTAAGCCGCAAAACATTTTAATGGATAAGCATGGCAATATTAAAATTGCTGATTTTGGTATTGCAGTTGCCTTAAACCAAAATTCAGTTACTCAAACTAACTCTGCTATTGGTTCAGTGCACTACATGTCTCCTGAACAAACACGCGGCGGGCTGGTTACCAAGCAGTCAGATATTTATTCTTTAGGAATAATTTTATATGAATTAATTACTGGACATGTACCATTTAATGGTGACTCGGCTGTTTCAATAGCTTTAAAACACGCTCAGGAGCCAATTCCTTCAATTAGAAAGCAGGATCCCGAGGTCCCTCAAGCGCTGGAAAATGTTGTTTTAAAAGCAACTGCCAAAGATCCAAGAGATCGCTATCATTCTGCTAAACAAATGCAGGATGATTTAGATACTAGCCTTAATCCCAGCCGCGCTAACGAACCGCTTTTTAATCCGACACATGGTAATAATAATGATGAAACAATTATTTTACCTAATTTTAAACCTAATTCTAAGCAAAAAGAGGAAATAAAGGAGGACCAGACCAACACTGAGAACATGACAGAAAATTCTCGCCCCAAAAAAGCCAGTTTTACGCAGGCAATGCGCAAGCATAAATGGTGGTGGATGTTTATCGGATTTGCTGCCGTTTTAATTGCTGGGTTAATGATTTTTGTTCTGACCAATAATAGTCGTAAGGATGTGCGCATACCTGATGTAACAAATTTAAGCGAAAAAAAAGCCCGGAATGAGCTTGAAAATGTAGGCTTAAAAGTTGGTCGAATAAAGCATAAAAGTTCTGATAGTATTGATCAGGGCAAAGTCATTAAGACTACGCCTCCAGCAGGTTCACAAATAAAGCGGGGCAGATTTATCGATCTTTATGTTTCTGACGGTGCCGGCATGGTTAAAGTACCAGATGTGACTGGGGATGAATATGAAATTGCAGTTGAAAAACTAGAAAAGATGGGCTTTGAAGTAATTCGCGAAAATCAGTTTTCTGCTAGCGTGCCACCTAATCATGTTATTGGGCAGAGTATTGCAGCAGATGTTGAAGTCAAACCTACACAAACTACTATTACTTTAACCGTTTCAAAAGGTAAAAACGATCGTGCCAAGCACCATATGATTAAATTGCCGGACTTAAAAGACTATTCCTTAAAAGATGCCCAAGAATATGCCCACAAGCATGGACTTACCTTGCAGGTTAGTTCGGCATACTCGTCTAAGGTAAAAAAGGGTATGATAATTTCAATGAGTCCAGCTGCAGGAACTGAAGTACCACGTGGAAGTACAATTTCTATCAGTGTTTCCGAAGGGCAGAAAAAGGAGCGCAATCTTACTGCAATTAAAAACTTCACAGTCAGCTATGAAAATAATGATGAAGATGATTCTGATAACAATCGTGGCAATCATATCCAAATTTACATTGCAGATGACAATCATTCAATTGACGACATATATCGCGATTTATACATTAAACGAGATATGAACTTTTCAATTCCGTTCCAGCTTAAAGATGGACCTGGCGCACTTAAGGTTGTTCGCGACGGTCAAACTATTTTAAGTGAGAAGGTCAAAAATGGCTAAAGATACTCAAGGAATTATTACTGGCCTAATCGCCGGTTTTTATGATGTGCAGACCAAAAGTCGAGTTGTAAGAACTAGGGCTAGAGGAGTTTTTCGCAAAAATAAATTAAAACCTACTGTAGGAGACTACGTTGAAATACAAATAGATGACCAAGGTACCAGTTATTTAGTGAAAGTTTTGCCACGTAAAAACTTGATTGGTCGCCCTGCATTAGCCAATGTTGACCATGTCCTGCTGGTAATTTCAGCAGTCGAACCAGATTTCTCATTGCCACTTTTAGACAGGTTTTTAACTTTCTTTTCATGGCAAAATGTGGCAGTAAGCATCTATTTATCTAAAAGCGACTTAACCAAGTCAGAAGAACTTGCAGATATTAACGAAAATCTTGCATATTACCAAAAAATCGGTTATGAAATTTACTTAGGTCAAGAAGCAGTAAGTAAAGCACTACCAGTTAATATCGGTTTTGAGCAAATTTGGACTTTAGCTGGTCAATCTGGTGCCGGTAAATCGACTTTGATCAATTCTCTCAAGGAAGATTTAGCGCAAAAAACTGCTGCTATCTCTACAAGTTTAAATCGTGGTAAACACACTACCAGGACGGTACAACTTTTTAAATTAGGTAACGGCTACCTAGCTGATACGCCGGGATTTTCTGCTATTGATCTAACTCCGATAAAATTAAACCAATTATGTGATTATTTTATTGAGTTCAAAAAGGCCAGTCAAAACTGTAAGTTTAGGGGATGCCAGCACATAAATGAACCTAAGTGTGAAGTAAAGCAGTTAGTTGCAGAAGGGCAAATAAAAAAATCCCGGTATGAAAATTACTTATTAATGCGCAAAGAAATCGAAAATGGCAGATTACCTGAATATTTAAAATAAGGAGGAAAAAATTGATTGCACCATCAATCTTAAATATTAATAATCTTGATCTTAAAGATGATATTAAAATAGCAGCTAAGGCTGGTATAACACGTTTTCATATTGATATTATGGACGGACATTTTGTACCGAATTTGTCTTTTGGACCTCAGCTTGTTTCAGATTTTAAAAAAGAGTTTCCTCATTTAGAGGCCGAAATTCATTTGATGAGCAATAATCCAGACGTGTTAGTGCCTGCTTTTGTTAAAGCCGGTGCACAAATAATGCTGCTGCATTATGAGGCAATGAATGAAGCAAAGCTAAATTACTGGTTGGACTATCTTAAGCAAAATCACGTTAAGGCTGGTGTTGTTCTTAACCCTGATACCCCGATTTCTGTCCTAAACAAGTTTATCCCTAAACTTGATCAAATATTACTGATGACGGTTTATCCAGGATTTGGTGGACAAAAATTTATTCCCGAGTCTGTCAAAAGGATTAGTCAGGTTAAAGAATTAGTTAAAGCTGATTTTCCGCTTGAAGTCGACGGTGGTATTAATGCCCAAACTGCAAAACAGGCAAAAATGGCTGGCGCTAATATTTTTGTGGCAGGTTCTTATCTTTTCTGTGAGGGAGATATTAATAAGCAAGTTGATGAGCTGGCGGAGATTTTAAAATGAAAGCATGGGCTCTTTTAGGTGCACCTAAGAAGCAATGGCCTAGCAATATTAAGGCAAAACTTTTAGCAGCAAAGAAAAGTAAAGATTTAATTATTGGCGTCGATCGGGGCGCACTTCTGTTAGAAGAACTGGGTTTAACTGCCGATTTAGCTGTCGGAGATTTTGATTCTCTACAAAAAGATGAGTTAGAGCGAATTGAGAGTAAAGTTAGTGATATTAGGTATTCACTTCCAGAAAAAGACTTAACGGATAGCGAGCTCATTATGCGGTGTGCATTTTGTGATTATCAGGTATCGCATTTAGCTATTTTTGGAGCAACAGGGGGCAGATTAGACCATTTTATGTCTAACTTGCTGATGGTATTAAAACCTGAATTTAATCTTTTTGCTGAAAAAATAGAACTTATTGACCAGCAAAACTCAATTAAATTTTATAATGCCGGCAAACACACGATATACCAAGAACCTGAATACAATTATTTTGGCGTTGTCACTTTAACTGCAGTACAGCACTTAAATATTGCCGGTGCCAAATACTCTCTAGCTGACTTTAACGGGGATTATCCGATTTCTTTCAGTTCAAATGAATTTCTATCAGAAAAAAAGCCGCTTGAACTATCTTTAAAAAAAGGCACTGTTGCTGTTATTCAATCAAAAGATATTGATCGTTTTCAAAATATTTAAGAAACAAAAAACTAGCAGAATTGATTCTGCTAGTTTTTTTAAAACTTATTATGCACGGGTAACTTTACCAGATTTTAATGTCTTAGTTGAAACCCATACTCGCTTAGGCTTGCCATCAACAAGAATACGAACTTTTTGAAGGTTTGGCTTCCACGCACGACGTGATGAATTCAGTGAGTGTGAACGTGTATTACCAAAAGTTGTCTTTTTGCCAGTAATATAATCTTTTGCCATTTGCTAAACCTCCTTTGTTGTGTTTTCATACTAAGTTAAGATAGCATAACTTTAAGATCATTGCAACTGCAAAAGTATTTTTTAAGAAGGGATTTTTGTATTTAAACTTGATTACTATGATAAAATAGATACATAATATTGAGAACAATGATACGGAGGTAAACATGGCTGTAAAAATCAAAACAAAAAATGGTTTGATTGATATTTCAAACGGAGTGATTGCAACTGTTGTTGGTAGCGCAGCTACATCCAATTATGGCGTTGTCGGCATGGCTTCAAAAAATGCTATCCGTGATGGTTTCGATGGAATATTAAATCGTGCAAATTATAAACGCGGAGTTGTTGTTAAATCTGAGGATAATAAGATTACGGTTGATGTTTATATAATTGTCGGCTATGGTCTTAAAATTTCCGAGGTCAGCCGCAACGTTCAAGATAGTGTAAAGTTTAATTTGAAAAATCAACTTGGAATTGAAACTAAAGCTGTCAATGTCATCGTTCAAAGTGTCAAAGTGCTTGACGAATAACTCAAGCGGAGGTTAGAAATATTGGTTTTAAAGGAAATAGATAGTAAGAAATTTAGAGATATGGTTCGCGTTGCTACACATAGACTTGGTCGCAACGCAGAGTTTATTAACTCTTTGAACGTTTTCCCAGTTCCTGATGGAGACACAGGAACTAATATGAACTTAACTATTGAAAGTGGTGCTAAAGCGGTTGCTCAAAACACAAGTAATAGCGTCGGTGATTTAACTGAAAGTCTTGCTAAAGGGATGTTGATGGGAGCACGCGGCAATAGTGGGGTTATTTCTTCCCAACTTTTCAGAGGCGTTTATAAAGCAACTCAGGGTATGAAAACTCTTAATGCACAGGAGTTGGCAAATGCTTTTTCTAATGGTGTTGCAACAGCTTATAAAGCCGTGATGAAACCAGTTGAAGGTACTATTTTGACCGTTGCTAGAGTTGGTGCGCAAGAAGGCGCCAATAAGGCCAATGAAACCGATGATGTTGAAGAAGTTATGAAAGCAATCGTTGAAGGTGCAAAAAAGGCGCTGAAGACTACACCAGACTTATTGCCAGTTTTAAAGCAAGTTGGCGTAGTTGATTCAGGTGGTCAAGGGCTGCTCTTTATTTATGAAGGCTTTCTAGAAGGTCTTCTTGGTGAGGAATTTGCTGATCGCTACCAGCCTGATGAAGGTGAAATGGATGAAATGATTAATGCAATGCACCACCAGTCAGTTCAATCTCAACTTTCAACTCAAGATATTGCTAATGGCTACTGTACTGAAATTATGGTTGACTTAACTGCCGATGTTCCTAATAAAAAGACATTCAATTTAGATGAATTTCGAGATCACTTATCTAAACTAGGAGATTCACTTTTAGCTGTTTCTGATGACGAAGTAGCTAAGGTTCATGTTCATACTGAGCATCCTGCTGCCATTTTTGCTTATGGAAGTCAATTCGGACAGCTGGGAAAAATCAAAATTGATAATATGCGGATCCAGCATGAAACAATAGTTAACAACAGTGAAGAAAATCAGGAGAGCGTTGATTTTGCAGTAATTGCTGTTGCTTCCGGCAATGGTATTAGAAAATTATTTGAGAGTGAAGGAGTAAACCGCATTATCTCTGGTGGTCAAACAATGAACCCTTCAACTCAAGACATTATTGACTCCATCAAAAAATCAGGTGCCAAGAAAGCTATTGTAATGCCTAATAACGGTAATATTATCATGGCAGCCAAACAAGCAGCAGAAGTTAGCGATATACCAGTTGGCATAGTTCCTACAAAAACTATTTCACAAGGTTTGACGGCAATGCTGTCATTTGATCCTGATGATTCTCTAGATGATAACGTAGCAAACATGACTGATGCACTTGATACAGTTGTTTCAGGAGAAGTTACCAAAGCTAATCGCGACACTACTATTAATGATATTGAAATTCATCAAAATGACTTCTTGGGCATTGTAGACGGTGATATTAAAGTTGCGAATACAGATTTAATCACTGCTACCTCAACAATGATTGAGAAAATGCTTGATGAAGATGCGGAAATTATTACTGTGATGTACGGGCGCGATTCTAATAAAAAAGAAGCTCAACAACTTGTAGATGCTGTTAAGAAAAAGCACGACGACCTTGAATTTGAAATTCATGATGGTGGTCAACCCGTATACAACTTTTTAATTTCTGTTGAATAATTATGATTGCAAAAGAACTATTTGCTCCTGTGACTGACTTGAAGGGTGTCGGTACTAAAACCGCCGCCGCACTGGGTAGTCTGGGAATTTATAGTATTTATGATTTGTTATATTATTTTCCATTTCGCTATGATGAACTGCAGACAATTCCACTTGACCAGATCATGGATGGGCAAAAGGTAATGTTGAAAGGAATTGTAGCGACTGAAGCTTTTGTGAGCCGATTTGGATATAAAAAAAGCAAATTAAGCTTTAAGTTACGAATTGACCATGATGTTGTCATGGTCAATTTTTTTAATCAACCGTGGTTAAAAGAAAAGGTCATTGTTGGTAAAGGAGTAGCAATTTACGGCAAATATAACGTGGCGCGCCAAAGTCTGGCAGCGTTTAAATTTATCGCTGCTAAAGAAAATGACAGTGGCATGGCGCCAATTTATTCGGTAAATCGCTACATTAAGCAGAAAAAATTAGTCGACATAATAAATATTGCTTTAACCGAATTTTCTGACAATGTGGCGGACATTGTTCCGTTATCAATTAGGCAAAGGTATCGGCTGTTACCTGAGCAAAAAATTGTGCAGCAGATGCATCATCCGCAAAATCTGACAGAAGCCAAGTTAGCCAAAAGAAGTGCCATTTTTCGAGAGTTTTTTATTTTTCAAACCGAACTGGCAGAATTAACAGAACTTAACCCGCGTAATCAGGGATATGCCAAAAAGTACGATTTAAAAGAAATTGCCAAGCTTACCAAAGCATTGCCCTTTGAATTATCGCCAGATCAAAAAAAAGTGATTAATGAAATATTTGCTGATCTTTTTTCCCCAATTCAAATGCAGCGGCTGTTGCAAGGGGATGTGGGTTCCGGTAAAACAATTGTGGCTGTCTATGCAATTTTTGCCGCAATTACAGCTGGTTACCAAGTGGCGCTTATGGTGCCTACCGAAATTCTAGCCGTGCAGCATTTTAAAAAAATTGATGAATTACTAAAGCCTTTAGGTGTGCGCTGCGCATTATTAACGGGTACTACAAAAACTTTGGAACGAAGAGAAATCTATCATGAGTTAACTGAGGGCATAATTAATGTAGTAATTGGTACCCATGCTTTAATACAGCCAAATGTGATTTTTAAAAAATTAGGATTGGTGATTATTGATGAACAGCATCGCTTTGGTGTCAATCAAAGACAAGCTTTAATTAATAAAGGCAATCTCCCAGACATTTTGGCTATGACTGCGACGCCAATTCCGAGAACACTTGCTTTAACTGTCTATGGTAATATGACCATTTCAGAAATACATCATTTACCAGCTGGTCGTAAAAAAATAATTTCTTCGTGGAAAACAAGTACACAAATGGATCAAGTATATCAGTTGATGCGAGAGCAGTTAAAGCAGGGCTTTCAAATCTATGCCGTCACACCGTTAATCTCAGAATCTGAAGTTCTTGATTTAAAAAATGCTGAACAGCTTTTTACTAAATTAAGACATGATTTTCCGCAAGAACAAGTTGAATTGTTGCATGGGCAAATGCCTGGAAATAAAAAAGATGAAATTATGAGTGATTTTGCGGAGGGCAAAATCAACATCTTAGTGACTACCAGTGTGATTGAAGTTGGAGTTGATGTGGCTAATGCGAATATGATGGTAATTTTTAATGCTGATCGTTTTGGCATCAGTCAATTGCACCAATTAAGGGGGCGAATAGGTAGAGGAAAAACTCAAAGTTATTGTATTTTTTTGGCCGATCCCAATACTCAAGCCGGTAAAAATCGAATGAAAATCGTGGCATCAACTACAGATGGTTTTAAATTAGCTGAAGAAGATTTGAAGATGCGTGGTGAAGGGGACTTATTTGGCAAAGCGCAGTCTGGCTTACCAGAATTTCAAGTTGGCAGTGTAGTCAATAATTACGAAACGATGGTCGTTGCGCAAAAAGAAGCTAAAAAATTAATTAGAACTGATCCTTCATTAAAGAATCCAGCAAATGAAAATTTAAAGCAAGTGTTAGAATATAAACAATTACAACAAAAAAGAACTTAGAAAAGATTGTGGTAACTATGAAAACTATTGCAATTGATGCAATGGGTGGAGAAAAAGCACCTGAAGCTGTTATAAAAGCAGTATTACGAGTCAAGAAAGAATTGCCCCATACTCAATTCATCTTATTTGGCGATCAAACTAAAATAAAAAGTTTATTAGGTAATGATATAAGTCAAATAGAAATTGTGAATACTACTGAAGTTATTAAGGATGAGGACGAACCCGTAAAAGCCATTCGCCAAAAAAAGGATTCCTCACTTGTCGTTGCAGCGCAATTTGTGAAGCAAGGCAAGGCTGATGCACTTTTTTCAATGGGCAACACTGGTGCTATTTTAGCTTCCGGAATATTTATCATTGGCCGTATTAAGGGTGTAGCTCGTCCTGGTTTAATGCCGACTTTACCTGTTAAAAATTCTGATGATGGTTTTAATATGATAGATGTTGGAGCAAATGCTAAGAGCAAGCCGGAATATCTGCTTGATTGGGCCAAAATGGCTTCATACTATGCCGAAAAGGTGAGGGGCATAAACAATCCCCGAGTTGGTTTACTCAATAATGGAGCAGAAAATGATAAAGGCGATGATGTTCATCAAAAAGCTTATCAGCTACTGCTCGACAGTAAATTAAACTTTATTGGCAATATTGAAGGAAATGAACTCCTTGATGGTAAAGCTGATGTTATTGCAACTGATGGTTTTACTGGCAACGCTGTCTTAAAAAATATTGAGGGAACTTCGGGAGTTTTAATCCACCTCTTAAAAAACAGTTTGCTAAATAATGGTCTTTTTGTTAAATTAGGAGCATTAATGATCAAAAAGGCATTAAAAGGACTAGTGTCAAAATTTGATGTTGATAAATACGGTGGAGCGGTTCTGCTTGGTGTTAATGCACCAGTGGTAAAAACGCATGGACGCTCAGGTGAACGTGCTGTTTATTTCACTCTTAAACAAGTTGATAAAATACTACAAGAAAAAATTATTGATGAGTTTAAAGCTGAATTTGCAAATAAAGAATAATATTAACAAGGAGTACTAAAATGACTGAAGAAGAGATTTTTACAAAAATACGTGATATGTTGGCAGATAACTTTGAAGTAGATAAGGATAAAATTACCAAGGATACAAACTTTACAAGTGATTTGGACGCTGATTCCATTGACTTGGTAGAATTCATTCTGCAATTAGAAGATGAATTCGGCGCCGAGATTTCTGATGAAGATGCAGAAAAAATAAAAACAGTTGGAGATGCTGTTAATTACATTGTTGCACATAAAAAATAAACAAAAAATTTAATTATAAATTTGCATACGACAAGTTTCATGGTTATAATTAGAAATTAAATAAATTTATTAAATATCTTTAATAAATTGTTTGAAAATTTGAGAGGGGAAATGACCTTTGGAAAAACAAAGTGATCTCTTACTGGATATCCAGCATTTGCATACTGCATATCGTTTAAATGGAAAGTTTTATGATGCTGCGGATGATATCAATTTAACATTGAAGCGAAATGAAATTCTATCTATTGTAGGCGAATCTGGATGTGGTAAGAGTACAATTGCATCTAGTATTATTGGCTTGTATGACCACAAAAACACGAAAGTCACTGGTGATATTCTTTATAATGAATTGAATTTAGTAGGCTTAAATGAATCACTCTTTGATAAAATACGTGGTAATAAGATTGGCATGATTTTTCAGGATCCTTTAGCTAGTTTGAACCCGTTGATGCGTGTCGGTGATCAGGTCGCAGAAACTCTATATTATCATACTAATATGAAGGAAAGGGAACGGCATGATCGTGTAATCGAACTTTTCAATCAAGTTGGAATGCCCAAGCCGCAAGAAACTTATGCAATGTATCCCTTTGAACTTTCTGGGGGATTAAGACAGCGTGTTGTGATCGCTATGGCAGTTGCATGTAAACCGGAGATCATTATTGCGGACGAGCCGACCACTGCCTTAGATGTTACTATTCAAGCTCAAATTCTTGATTTACTTGAAGATATTCAAAAAGAATCTCAATCTGGTATTATTTTAATTACCCACGATTTAGGAGTAGTGGCTGAAACAGCTGATCAAGTTGCTGTTATGTATGGTGGACAAATTGTTGAAAAAGCTGATGTTAAGACAATTTTTGAACATCCTCTGCATCCATATACACGCTCTCTTCTTAATTCCATGCCTCAGTCTGAGGATGAAGAAGAAGATTTGCACGTTATTCAGGGAACAGTTCCATCATTGCAAAATATGCCTAGAGAAGGAGACAGGTTTGCAGCTAGAATCCCATGGATTCCAGCTAGTGCTCATGAAAAGAATCCGGTAATGCACGAAGTTGAACCTGGTCACTGGGTAAGATGTACTTGTTGGAAGACATTCCACTTTCAAGATGAAGTAAGTGGGGAATAAATATGGCTAAAGAGATTATTCAGGTAAAAAACTTAAAGGTTCATTATCCTATCAGATCAGGCTTTTGGAACAGAATTACTGATTATGTGCGCGCAGTTGATGATGTCAGTATTACCATCAACGAAGGTGAAACATATGGTCTGATTGGAGAATCCGGTTCAGGAAAGTCCACGACTGGTAAAGCAATAGTCGGTGTTGAAAAAGTTACTGGTGGGCACATTTTTTATAAGGGCGTTGACATTACTAAATCAAGAAATCGGCGCAAATTAAACTATAACAAAGATGTGCAGATGATTTTTCAAGATTCTTTGTCAAGTCTTAATCCGAGAAAACGCATTGAAGATATTATCGCTGAACCAATCCGTAATTTTGAAAATCTAACGACAGATCAAGAAAGGGATCGGGTACAAGAATTATTGGATATTGTTGGGATGCCAAGTGATTCAATTTATAAATATCCGCACGAATTTTCTGGGGGACAAAGACAAAGAATTGGTGTAGCTCGTGCTGTTGCCACCAATCCCCGTTTAGTAGTTGCTGATGAACCTACCAGTGCTTTGGACTTATCAGTCCAAGCACAGGTGCTAAATTTCATGAAACATATTCAACAACAATATAATATAGCTTATCTTTTTATTTCCCATGACTTGGGTGTTGTAAAGCACATGTCTGAAAACTTGGCTATCATGCATAGAGGTCGTTTAGTCGAAATAGGGTCTCGTGAAGACATCTATAATCATCCTGTTCATATATACACTAAAAGATTACTTTCAGCTATTCCTCAAGTTGATGTTGAACATCGTGAAGAACATAAAAAGCATCGTGAAAAAGTTGAACAAGAATTTCAAAATGACCAAAGCAAATGGTACGACAAAGATGGTCGAGTATATCCTTTGCAGCAAGTATCTGGAAGGCATTGGGTAGCTCTTCCCAAAGAAGAGGTTAAACAAGAACAAATGAATGAAAAGGAGGAAGACTAATTATGTGGAAAACAGTTTTAAGAAGAATTTTAGTTATGATTCCGCAAATAATCATTTTAAGTATTTTGGTCTTCTTCTTGGCAAAAATGATGCCAGGTGATCCATTTAGTGGTCAGATAAATCCAAATACTGACCCTAAGCAAATAGAAGCTTTGAAGAGAGCAGCAGGGTTATATGATCCAGCACCAGTACAATATGGTCGCTGGCTAGGCAATTTGTTTAGAGGCGACTTAGGAACCAGTTATATTCAGCACGTACCTGTAACATCGTTAATTGCGGATCGGGCAGTTAATACTTTTTGGCTATCTTTATTAACGACAATTATTAGTTATTCTATTTCTATTCCTCTAGGTGTCATTGCTGGACGTCATCAAGATGAATGGCAGGATCAAGCAGTACAAATATTTAATTATGTGACATTTGCTATTCCAGGCTTTGTTTTCTACATTTTAGGAATTTGGCTGTTTGGTTTTACTTTAGGGTGGTTCCCTATTTCAGGGTCTGTTTCCCCTAATGCTTCTGGTTTTTGGGGTACACTCGGCAGTCAACTTTATCATATGATTTTACCTGCTATCTTGAGTGCTTTGATAACAACTACTGGTATTGTCCAGTACTTGAGAACAGGGATTGTTGATAATAAGGTTGAAGATTATGTCCGTACGGCGCACAGTAAGGGTGTTCCAGAAAATGTCGTATTTAATAAACATATCCTGCGCAATTCACTTTTACCTATTGCTTCTTCATTTGGGACTGTGATCACTGGTTTATTAGGTGGGTCCATGATTATTGAAACAGTATTTAGTTATCCTGGTATGGGTAAACTTTTCTTGGATTCAATAGACCAACGTGATTACACTACACTTACAGCATTAATTTTGATTTTTGGTATTTTAACTCTTCTGGGCAACCTACTTTCTGATATTATCATGAGTATAGTTGATCCAAGGATTAGGATAAAATAAGGGAGGAAGAAACAATGTTTAAGAAAGAAAAAGACACTTCTGCTAAAGAAGAAAAACAGCAAGTTTCTTCTCCTGCTTCAAGTTTTAAAGTAATTGCAAGAGAAGTTGTTAAAGACAAAGTAGCTCTAACTGCATTTATAGTGATTGTCATAATATTTCTATTTACGTTTGGTGGTTCACTATTTTTGCACTCTGATCAAGTAACTGAAACGAAAATCCTTGATGCTTATATCAGCTGGGGTACTAGCGGGCACTTTCTCGGCACTGATGATGGGGGCCGTGACATATTACAACTTCTAATTATGGGTGGTCGTAACTCAATTTTAATTGGATTGGGAGTGACCCTCGTTTGTGAAACTGTGGGTCTGATTGTAGGTCTAGTTTCTGGCTATTATGGTGGTTATATTGATGCTGTCATAATGAGAATTGTAGATTTTGTTCAAGTTTTACCAGCTATGCCGATTGAAATTGTACTGGTTACAGTTATTCCTCACTATAGCTCTGTAACTTTGGTTTGGATAATTTCAATTTTTGGTTGGACTGGAACCGCTAGATATTTTAGGGCTTTTGTCCTTTCTCAAAGAGAAAGGGACTATGTTTTAGCTTCCAAGACTTCTGGATCATCTGATATCAAGATTATGTTTCGGGAAGTTTTACCCAATATTGGCTCGATGTTAATTATTGATGTCGTTTTAACAATTGCTGGAAATATTGGTATTGAAACTACCCTATCATTTATTAATTACGGACTTCCTTCTACTGTTCCGTCTCTTGGTACATTGATTGGTTTTGCCAATGATCCGACTAACGTTGTTAGTCGGCCGTGGCTTTGGGTTCCTGCTACGGTTCTGTTGCTGGCAATCTCACTAAGCATAAATTATGTTGGTCGTGCACTTCAAAGAGCAGGTGACGCAAGACAAAGAGAAAATTAAGAGATATTCATTCTTAAAAAGCATTTTTGGTTAAAAAATGCTTTTTTATGTTAGATAAAAATTAAATTAGTAAATTAAAAAACTTTCAGTTACAGATGTAATTTATTTTGTATCATACGGTCAGCTTTTAATACAACCACCTCGAATAAAAACCGGTTTCCTAAGAAAAAACGTGAAACTCAACCGAGACCGGAAATTACACCAATTATGATTAATAATTATTACAAAAACCTGATGTTGCAAAAGCAATATCAGGTTTTATATTCTTAGTAAACAAAGAAAAAGGAGAAAACATGAAAAACTAACTATTTAACCTAGCAGAATCAATTAAGATTATCCATATTTTTGTCATTTTTCGCTTAAACATTAGCTTAAAAATAATAAATAATTAGATAAATAAAAGGTTTATATTGAAATTTTAATATTATGTGCTATTATTTAATAAATTTAATAATAAGTTTGTTTTACAACTTCATAAATAAATAAAAGGAGTTATGAAAATGAAAAAATCAAGAATATTTGGTTCTGTAGGATTAATCAGTGTTGCAGCATTGACTTTAGTAGCATGTGGTAAAGATAATAACAAAAGTAATAGTAATGATGCAAAGAATGCCAACAAGTTTTCTCAAACAGTGCCGAAAAAAGCAGTAAAGCAGGGTGGAACTGTAAAAATTGCGATTGAAACCGATTCACCTTTTACTGGGATTTTTAGTGATGAAATTTCCATGACGCAAATTGACGCTAATGTTGCTCGACCAGCAGATGAGTCTCTTTTTGATACGGACGATAATTATAGAATTAATGACAAAGGTCCCGCTACTTTGAGAATTAATCAAAAAGATAAAACGGTTACGATTACAGTCAAAAAGGGCGTAAAGTGGTCTGATGGTAAGCAAGTCACTGCCAAAGATATGGAATACTCCTATGAAATTATGGCATCAAAAGCGACTAAGACGGAAAGATATACTAGTCAATTTGAATTTATCAAAGGGATGAAAGCTTTTCATGAAGGTAAGGCCAAAACAATTTCTGGAATAGAAATGCCGGATGGTGAATCTGGTAGAAAGATGGTTTTGCATTACACGGAGCTCAAGCCGGGTATGACTAACAGTGGTAATGGCTACTTTTGGGAGGCAGCTGCACCCTATCACTATTTGAAGGATGTCCCGTTTAGTAAATTACAATCATCTGACAAAATTAGAAAAAAGCCGCTTTATTTTGGTCCTTACAAGTTATCTAAGTTAGTTCGTGGTCAATCAGCAACTTGGACTCCCAATAAATATTATTGGAGAGGAAAACCTAAATTAGACAAAATTGTCTGTCAGGTTGTATCCACCAAGTCAGCCACACAGGCAATAAAGAGCCACAAATTCGATGTGATAGATGTCATTAATATTTACTGGAAGGATATTAAAAATACTAAAAAAGTCAATTTTGTAGCTAAGATTCCGTTAGCATATGATTATTTAGGTATAAAAGTAGGTAAATGGGATGCTAAAACAAATAAAAATGTCATGAACAAGAATTCTAAGATGGCAAACAAGTCTCTAAGACAAGCAATTGGCTATGCAATGAATGTTAAACAAGTTTCAAAGCACTATACCAATGGATTAACTTTCCACGTTCCTACATTAATCCCAGCACAGTTTGGTGATTATTACAATAAAGATATTAAGGGCTATAATTATAATCTAAAAAAAGCTAATCAAATTTTGGATAAAGCCGGTTATAAGAAAAAAGGTAAGTGGCGTGTTCAACCAAATGGTAAACTTCTTAAAATCAATCTTTTGGCAAAAAGCCGTACTCCTATGGATGAGCCCATAGTTCAAAACTATATTCAACAATGGCATAAAATTGGCTTAGATGTTGAATTAGTTGGCAATAGGATGACAGAATTTAATGCTTTTTATGATAAAGTGCAGCATGATGCTCCTGAAGTCGATATGTTTATTGCTGGCTGGAACTTATCAAGCGAGCCTTCTCCAGCTGCATTATATGATGTTGGTGCACCATCCAACTATAGTCGCTTTGCTACATCAGAAAATACTAAATTGATGAATTCATTAGATTCTCAAAAAGCTTTTAATCATAAATATCGTGTGGAGCAATTTCACAAATGGCAGCAATACATGTTTGATGAAGCTTATGTCATACCTTTGAGCAATTCCTATGAAATTACCGCTGTTAATAGTGCATTAACCGGTTATTCTAAGAGACCATCGCAAAGTAACAGTCTCTGGTATCAAGTTGGTTATGCCAAGTAATTGTTAATGCAAAAACCATTGAAGTGTTGCTGTTTTGAAAAATTAGTTATAATAAAAAGTCATTAAATTATTTTTAATATACACAAATATAAAACTAATTAAAACAAGATTAATATTCAACTTGCAAATTTAATTTAACGTGTTATTATAAAATTATTAACTTGTTCCAGTTCAGAAATAATAATTTAAGAAAGTGAAGAGAATTTATGAAAAAAGGAAAGTTTCTAGGTTCTATAGGGTTATTATCTGCTGCAGCTTTAACTCTAGTAGCCTGTGGTAAGAGTAACAATAACAATAACAGTAATGAAGGAGCTAAGACAGCAAGCAAGTTCCCTGAAGAAGTGCCAAAGAAAGAAGCTAAACAAGGTGGAACGGTAAAAATTGCTTTACTAAGTAATTCACCCTTTACTGGGATTTTTTCAAATGAATTATATACGGTTTCAACAGACTACGAAGTTTCAGGACCGGGAAATGAATCTCTGTTTGATACAGACGATCAATTTCGTTTCAATGATAAAGGTCCTGCCACGATTAAGCTTGACCGTAAAAACAAAACTGTGACTATTGTCGTTAAAAAAGGCGTCAAGTGGTCTGATGGGAAGCAAGTGACAGCTAAAGATGTTGAATACCCATACGAGATTTTAGCTAATAAGGGAACTAAGTCGCAAAGATATTCAAGCCAGCTTGAGAATATTAAGGGAATGAAAGACTACCATGAAGGTAAAGCAAAGACCATTTCAGGAATTGAAATGCCTGATGGTGAAAATGGTAGAAAAGTAATCTTGCACTTTACTCAATTAAAACCTGGTATGACAAATAGCGGTAATGACTACTTCTGGGAAAGTGCAGAGCCGTATCATTACCTGAAAGATGTGCCTTTTAACAAGTTAATGGAGTCTGATAAAGTTAGAAAGAAGCCTTTGTACTTTGGACCTTATAAGTTAACTAAACTTGTTCGTGGTCAAGCGGCAACCTGGACACCAAATAAATATTATTGGCGTGGTAAACCAAAACTAGATAAGATAGTATTTCAGGTAGTGTCTTCTAATTCAAGTTCGCAAGCGATTAAAAGTCACAAATTTGATATTTCGAGTGTTGTAAGTTCCCAATGGACACAGGTTAAAAATACCAAAGGCGTTAACTTTGTAGCCAGAATTGGGTTAGGATATTGGTATGTTGGTTTCAAATTGGGTAAATTTGACTCGAAGACCAATAAAGTAGTGATGAACCATAAATCAAAGATGAATAATAAGGCTTTACGTCAAGCCATTGCTTATGCTATGAATGTTGATGAAGTAACTAAGCACTATACTCACGGTATATCATTCCATGTGCCAACTCTTATTCCGGCACAATTTGGTGATTACTTTAATAAGGACATTAAAGGTTACACTTATAATTTAAAAAAGGCCAACCAAATCCTAGATAAAGCCGGCTATAAGAAGAAGGGTAAATGGCGTGTTCAACCAAACGGCAAACCTCTTAAAATCAAGTTTTTGGCTATGAGTGGTGGTGCCACCCAAGAGCCAATTATTCAAAACTATCTACAACAATGGCATAAAATTGGTTTAAATGTTAGTTTAGTCGGAGGAAGATTAACTGAGGGTAACTCATTCTACGATAAAGTTCATAACGATGATCCAGCAGTTGATATGTTTGAAGCTGGCTGGAGCCTTTCTTCCGAGCCATCACCTCAAGGACTTTATAGCGAAGGCTCACCATTTAATTATGAGAGATTTGCGACACCTGAAAATACGAAACTACTTGAGGAAATGGATTCACAAAAAGCTTTTGACCATAAATATCGTGTGCAAAAGTTCCACGAGTGGCAGAAGTATATGTTTGATCAAGCATTTGTCATTCCAACTACGAACTCGTACTCAGTGACTGCTGTTAACAAGAAGCTGACAAATTATTCATTAAAGCCTTCTGACGGCAACACCGTTTACTTTAAGTTGGGTTATGTAAAATAGTATTATTTAATTAAAAATATAGTTTATATACAATAAAAACAGATAAAATTCGCATTAAAGCATTTTATCTGTTTTTTTATTCTCTAAAAAATTAATTATTGAGCAATTAATTAAAACATCATATTGCGCAAAGTTAAAACTAAAAATTTTAATTTGTTTATGCTTTAGCTTAACATAGTATTGCAAATTTCATACTAAATGCTAATATTTATATCTGTTAACTTGCTTCCAAAATACCTTTAACTTTGTCAATTAAGGAGATTCGTATTATGAAAACAAGAAAAGCTTTGGCTTCTATGGGTGTTATAACAGCAGCAGTTTTGACTTTAGCTGCCTGTGGAAAAAATGAAGGCAGTAAAACCGAAAATAAGAATTCGACTAAAAAATTTGCAGTACAAACGCCTGTTAAAACTGCAAAAAAAGGTGGCACTATTAGGGTTGCTGAAGAAACAGATACGCCTTTTACCGGTATATTTAATGAAGAATTACAAATGAGTCAGACTGATGCAGATGTTTCAAGTCCTGGTCAAGAATCATTATTTGATACCGATGATCATTATAAGATTAATGATGAAGGTCCTGCGACGTTGAGATTAGATCGTAAAGCAAAAACTGTGACTATTATTATCAAAAATGGGGTGAAATGGTCCGATGGTAAACAGGTATCTGCCAAAGATATTGAGTTTGCTTATGAAATTATTGCTAATAAAGCTACAAAATCACAAAGATATTCATCTCAATTTAATATTATTAATGGTATGAAAGAATATCATGAGGGGAAAGCTGATGCTATTTCTGGTATAGAAATGCCGGATGGACCTGAGGGTCGCAAAGTAGTTTTGCATTGTAAAGAATTGAAGCCGGGAATGTATTATAGCGGTAACGGTTATATTTGGGAAGCTGCTGCCCCATACCACTATTTAAAAAATATCCCTTTTGCTAAACTTGAATCATCTAATCAAATTAGGAAAAAACCTTTATTTTTTGGTCCTTATAAGGTGCAAAAGATTGTTCAGGGCCAATCCGTGACGTGGACACCAAATAAATATTATTGGCGCGGTCAACCCAAATTAGATAAAATTATTTATCAAGTGGTTTCACCTAATTCAGCATCTCAATCAATCAAGAATCATAAATTTGATATTGCAAGAGTTGTAAATAGTCAGTGGAAAGAAGTCAAGGACACAAGTGGGGTCAATTTTGTGGCAGAGATTCCTTTAGCCTATAATTATATGGCATTTAAGGTGGGAAAATGGGATGCTAAGAAATCAAAAAATGTTATGAATCCTAATGCCAAAATGGGCGATAAGGCGCTGCGGCAAGCAATGGCCTACTCTATGAATACAGACGCTGTATATAAGCATTATACTGATGGCTTGAGTTTTCAAGTACCGACTTTAGTTCCAGCTGAATTTGGTGATTATTTTTATAAAGATGTAGCTGGCTATTCATATAACCTTAAAAAGGCCAATCAAATATTAGATAAGGCAGGCTATAAGAAGAAGGGTAAATGGAGAACAAAACCAAATGGCAAGCCTCTTCAAATCAATCTTTTAGCAAAATCGGGGGATTCGATTCAGCAACCTATTATGCAAAATTATATCCAACAATGGGAAAAAATTGGGTTAAACGTAAAACTTGTTGGCGGTCGTTTGACAGAATTTAATTCATTTTATGATAAAGTTCAGCATGATGCACCAGGTATAGATGTTTTTATGGCAGGTTGGTCACTTTCAAGTGAACCTTCGCAAGCGCAAATGTACAGTGCCGGAACTATGTCAAATTATTCTCGTTTTGTTACTTCTGAAAATACCAAATTGATTAAAGAAATGGATTCACAAAAATCATTTAATCATGATTACAGAGTTGTAAAATTCCATGAATGGCAAAAGTACATGATTGATGAAGCTTATGTTATTCCAACATACAATTCTTACCAAATCGATGCCATTAATAAGGATTTAACTGGCTATTCTTTACGTCCTAGTGAAATGAACAATGGCCACCCATTATGGTATAAAGTTGCCTATGCGAAATAATCTAAAGCTTAAAAACTAATGTTGAGAAAACTATTGTTATTAGAGACAATAGTTTTCTTTTTTACTAGTAAAAACTGGTATAATCATTGTATTAAGGGGATGACAAAATGGTTAGTACTAAATTTATTAATCGTCTATATGATAAATATAAAATTAAATTTAATAATCCGAAGTTATTAGAGGAAGCTTTTACCCATTCGTCTTATGCTAACGAACATCCAGAAGAAGGAATTCGTGATTACGAAAAACTAGAGTTTTTGGGAGACGCTGTTCTTGAGCTAGCAATTTCTGATTACCTTTACCGCAACTTCACTAGTTTAAATGAGGGTGAGTTAACCAGAATGCGTTCTAATATTGTAGATACAGAAGGCTTTGCAGAATTTGCCCAAAAATTTGGTTTTCCAGCGGAAATTAATCTGGGTCATGGTGAGGAAAAAGCAGGTGCGCGCTCACGTAAGACGCTTTTAGAAGATGTTTTTGAAGCATTTAACGGTGCGCTTTTTCTTGATCAAGGCATGGAAGCTGTCGAACATTTTTTGAATTTGACTGTCTATCCGTTAATTGATGCGGGCAAATTTGATGCTTCACGCGATTACAAGACCGATTTGCAGGAGTTCTTACAACAAGATGGTCCTGTTAAAATTGAGTATGAGGTTTTAAAAGAAGAACAAATGCCGTCAAACTTTACGGTTCAATTGGTAGTTAATGGTAAGATAATGTCTCAAGGACAAGGGCATAATAAGAAGGCTGCCGAACAGGAAGCTGCCAAGTTTGCCTTGTCTAAACTCAATTAAGGAGATGAGTGTGTGCCACTTACAGAGTTGATAATTGACGGGTTCAAATCTTTTGCAGAAAAAACAAAGATACAATTTGATACCGGTATTACTGGTATAGTTGGTCCTAACGGTAGTGGCAAAAGTAATATCACTGAGGCAATTCGCTGGGTTATGGGTGAATCCAGCGCTAAATCATTACGGGGCTCAAATATGAAAGACGTGATATTTGCCGGCAGTGAATTTCGCAAACCCGCTAATCATGCAGAAGTTTCCCTAATTTTTGACAATAAAAAGCGTGAGCTGAACTTTAAAGATGATAAAGTAGTCGTGACCCGCCGAATTTTGCGCTCAGGAGATAACGAATACTTAATCAACAAGAGAAACGTCAGACAAAAAGATGTTCGCGCGTTGTTTTTAGATTCTGGTATTTCTCAAGACAGTCTTGCTATTATATCTCAAGGTCGAGTGGACCAAATCCTCAATTCCAGACCGGAAGAGCGCCGGTCATTATTTGAAGAAGCAGCAGGAGTTTTGCATTTTAAAAAACAAAAAGAAGAAGCAGCAGTTCAACTTAAGCAAACGACTGAAAATTTAATTAGGATAAACGATTTAGTTAAGGAATTGGCGCAACGAATTGAACCACTTCATGAACAAAGTTCTTTAGCTAAGGAATACCAATTTCAGAAAAAAGGTTTAGATGAGAAACTAAAAGCTTTGTTAGCTTTTGAGATACAGGACCTAGATAAGCAAAAACAAGCAGAACAGGAAAAGGCTGATCAAAACCAAGTTCTTTTGTCAAAACTTGACCGTGAAGTAAAAGAGTCTCAAAATGCTGTTACCTCTAAAAGGGAAGAGTATAAAAAATTAAATACTCAACGAGAGCAAATTCAACAAGATTTGCTGGCTTTGACAAAGAAACTTTCTGATATCAATACTAATCTGCAAGTTGTTGAGCAGAGCAAGCAATACAGTGAAGCAACCAAAAAAGAGTATCAGTCTGAACTAGAAGAATTAAAAAAACAAATTACCACTTTAAAAACAGATTGCTCATCTTTAAGAGAACAAGAAGACGATTTGCTTGAAAGACAAAAAAGGTTGCAAGAAAAGCGAGCTGAACTTGCGCAACAGCTAAAAGATAATCCAGACGAATTAAATGCCCGTCTTGAAAAAAAGAGAACTGATTACATTCAACTGTTGCAAGATCAAACTTCAAATAACAATGAAATAGTTTATCTTAAGTCTGAGTTGAAGAAAATATCGGATGGTAGCCAGTATCAAACTACAGATGTTGCCCAACAACTTGCAAATGAGACTGATGAACTAAAACGTTTAAGAGATGAAGGCAAGAGACTGAAGGAAAAATATCAGTCTGAAAAAACAGAATTAGAAGGTCTCACTAAAAAACAAACAGAAAAGCAAAAAAGCCTGTTTGCTGTTAAACAAGCTTTAGAAAGTCACAAGCAGCAATATAACCAGTTAAAAGCGCGTAATGATGCTTTAGAAAATATTCGCAAACGTCATGAAGGCTACTATTATGGTGTTAAGAACGTTCTCAATAATTTGGCAGATTATCCCGGGGTAATTGGTGCCGTAGGTGAATTAATTTCTTTTCCAGCTAAGTTTGAAGCAGCTATGGCAACTGCATTAGGTAGCGGAGTGCAAGACCTAGTTACCAAAACAAAAACTGACGCCCGCGATGCAATTAATAAGCTCAAAAAACGGGGGGCAGGACGAGCAACTTTTTTACCATTAGATGGCCTTAGAGAATATACAATACCCCCTTCAACTGTCAAAATTATATCAGCTTATGAAGGTTATCAAGGTATAGCGAGTGAATTAGTTGCCAGTATTCCAGGAGTAGATATCAACTCTGCCATTAATTATTTGCTAGGTAGTACTATAGTCGTTGATACAATTGAAAGTGCTATGACAATTAGGCAGCGCGTTGCCCGCTACCGCATAGTCACACTTGATGGTGATGTCATTTCACCAGGTGGATCCATGACTGGCGGTACTCGCAATCAAAAAAGCAATTCGCCGCTGCAGACAGTTGCTGAAATTAACAAGTTGCAGGCAGCTATTAAAGAAATACGCAGCAAGATTGCTGGTGAAGAAGAACTATTTACCAAAATAGACGCTCAAGAAAATAACCTGTTAAAAGAAATAGCACAGAAACAGGAAGAAAAACAGCAACTAAGTCGAGACCTAGGAGAAGCCGTTCTTTCTTATCAAAATCAAGAAAAAGAAGTTAACAGACTGAAAGAAGCAAACAAATTATTTGAGCATCAGGAACAAGAAAGAAATAAAGAAATTGCTTCTACCAAAGAGGCATTAGAATCAGCTACTGCCAAAAAAGCAACTTTTGAAAAGGAAATAATCACTCAAAAAGGTTTGATTGCTGATTTGCAAAATAAAATCAAGAACTTCTCTACATTAAATGAGCAAGTGCAAGATAAATTAGGTCAGCTTGACCCCCAAATCGCCGTTTATGCCAATAAACTGGAAAACATCGTTAATCAAGAATCCGAAAAAAAACGAGAACTGGAGCGGCAGCAAAAGCAAGTTACCGTCTTAACAGAAAAATTACACAGTCTTGAGCAAAACAGTAATCTTGATCATGAAAACAAGACCAAGTATGAAACTGAAAAAACTAAGAGTGAAACACAAAGGCAAGATTTACAAAAGCAACTGAATACATTAAGCTCAAAATTAGGTCAATTTGATGCCAAGATCAATCAGCTTGATCAGGTAGCAAGCCGTAACTATGACCTGCGTAAAGATGCTGCTGCTGAACAAGAAAGATTTTCTGTAGCAATTGCACAATTTAACAGTAAAATTGACCAGCGACTTACTAGACTAAGTGAAGACTATTCCCTAACTTATGAAGCTGCCCTTGAGCAGGCAAAAACTACTAATAACAAGGAGAATAGGGCGCAACTCGAGCGGGATGTCAAATTACATCGTATGTCCTTAGAAGATATTGGTCCGGTTAATTTGAAATCTATTGAAGAATATGAGAATGTTAAAAAACGCTATGATTTTCTCAATGGACAACAAAACGACTTGTTAAAAGGTCGGGATAATTTGGAAAAATCAATGTCGGAGTTGGATCAAGAAGTTTGCAATCGTTTTAGCAAAACATTTAATGCTGTGGCAGAGAGCTTTTCAGATTTATTTCCGGTAGTATTTGGTGGTGGCAATGCCAAACTGGTGTTAACCGCACCTGAAGATTTACTTGCAACTGGAATTGAAATTATTGCCCAACCGCCAGGAAAGAAGTTGCAAAAATTGAGCTTGCTTTCGGGTGGAGAAAGAGCTTTAACTGCCATCACGTTATTGTTTGCTATGCTTAAAGTTAAACCAGTACCTTTTTGCGTACTTGATGAAGTCGAAGCAGCACTAGATGATGCCAACGTTACTCGTTTTGCCCAATTTTTGGAAAGATATGATATGCACACGCAATTCATTGTGATAACACATAGACGGGGAACAATGGAAAGGGCAGATCAGTTATACGGCGTAGTGATGCAAGAATCGGGTGTATCACAAGTATTGTCTGTTTCTTTAAAAGAATTAAAAAATGAGGTGAAATAAAATTGGGATTATTTGATAAAATTAAAAAGTCTTTATTTGGCGAAGATGAAGAAAAGAATACTGCAGAAGAAAAAAAGCAGACTGAAAAAGAGGGCTCAAAAGAAGGGCAGGATAGAGATCAAACTCAACTAGACAAAGAGACAAAAAATGATTCAAAATTAAGTGATGATTCAGCACAAGAAGAAAAGGATGCAACTGCTATCACAAAAAGCGAAGACAGTGAGAGTGAGTCTTCATCTAGTGAATCGCTGGGTGAGAGTGAGTCAGATGCAAAAAGAGCCACGAATGAAACTGAATTATACGAAAAGGGTTTAGAAAAAACAAACCAAGGCTTTGGCGCAAGACTAAATCGGTTTTTTGCTCAATTTCGTACAGTTGATGAAGATTTTTTTGATGATCTGGAAGAGTTACTGATAGAATCCGATGTCGGTTATGAAACAGCTGAAGAATTAACTGATGAGTTGCGAGATGAGGCAAAATTACAAAAAGCAAAATCTCGTGATGATTTGAAGAAAGTCATAGTAGAAAAATTAGTTAATCTTTATGACGAAAATGGTAATTCTGAAAATGAAAAGCTTAAAGTACATAATGATGGTAAACCTAACATCTATCTTTTTGTAGGTGTCAATGGAGCAGGCAAAACCACCACGATTGGCAAATTGGCGAAACGTTTCAAAGACCAAGGTAAAACCGTTCTCTTAGCAGCAGCTGATACTTTTAGAGCTGGAGCTGTTGAGCAACTAGAACAATGGGGCGAAAAAGTTGGTGTGCCGGTTGTTACGGGACAGCAGCAGGCTGATCCCGCTTCAGTAGTTTACGATGCAACCGATAAAGCCCTAAAAGAAAATTATGATTATTTGTTGGTGGATACTGCAGGACGCCTGCAAAATAAAAAGAATTTAATGAGTGAGCTTGAGAAAATCGAGCGCACTATTAAGAAGCAGGCACCTGCTGAACCGACAGAAACCTTATTAGTTTTGGATGGCTCAACTGGTCAAAATGCGCTTTTACAAGCTAAAGATTTTGATAAAACCACGAAACTAACTGGATTGGTCTTAACCAAGTTGGACGGCTCGTCTAAAGGGGGAGTGGTTTTAGCGATCAGAAACGAAATGAAACTACCGGTTAAATTAGTTGGTTTAGGCGAAAAACCTAGCGATCTAGCCGACTTTGATGCTGCAAACTATGCAGTGGGTCTATTTCATGATTTAATTTAATATAAAACAATTTCAAGGGGAGATATTAATGAAAGAATACAGTGCATGTACTACTATTTTAGTTGGCAAAAAAGCTTCGATTGATGGTTCAACCATGATTGCTCGTAATGATGATACTTTTCGTCCCATTACACCGCAAAAGTTTATTATCAGACCTGCTGCTAAAAATGAATCTGGTCGTAAAATTAAGTCTTGGTTGAATAAGTTTGAATTAGACTTACCTGAAAATGCTCAAGCTGTTCCGGCTGTACCAAATGTTGATTACAAAAACCGTGGTTATTACGATGAAAGTGGTATTAATAAAGAAAACGTGGCAATGTCATGTACTGAATCAACATACGGTAATGAACGTGCGCTTGCTTTTGATCCACTAGTAAAAGACGGTCTTGATGAGGATTGTATGCAGTCTGTTGTTTTACCTTATATTCACTCCGCCAGAAATGGTGTTGAATATTTAGGTGAACTAATAGCCAAATATGGCTCACCAGCAGGTAATTCAGTCCTTTTTGGTGATAAGGATGAAATTTGGTACATGGAAATCGTTACCGGTCATCATTGGGTGGCACAGCGTATTCCAGATGATGCTTATGCCGTAGCTGCTAACCGTGTATCAATTGAACAAGTGGACTTTGATGATTCAGACAACTTTATGTGGAGTGAAGGCATTCAAGAGTTTGTGGCGCAACATCATTTAAACGTTGATCATCAGGGTTGGAATTTCCGTCATATTTTTGGTACCTATAGTCAGCAAGATCGATTTTATAATACTAACCGCGTGTGGTACGGTCAAAAATATTTTAATCCTGAAATTGAGCAAGATCCTACTGACGGAGATTTGCCATTTATTCGTCGAGCAGCTAAGAAAATTACCAGAGAAGACATTGAATTTGTGCTCGGTAGCCATTACCAAAACACACCTTATGATCCCTTTGGCAAAGGAACAGAAGAAGAAAAACATCGTTTCCGTCCCATTGGATTGAATAGAACGCAGAATTCACATATTTTACAAATAAGAAACGATGTTGAAAGTGATAAGGCTGCAATCATGTGGTTATGTATCGGCGGACCTACATTTACACCTTTCGTGCCATTTTTTGCCAATATGAATGACACTGATCCTTCATACAACAATACTTCTTTGGAATATAATCTTGATGATGCTTGGTGGTATTATAAATCTTTGGCTGTTTTAGTAGAAAGTCACTACCCACAATTCGTACAATTAGATACTGACTATTTAACTGAACTTAACCAATATTATCGCAGGCGTGTAGAAGATGTGATTGCTCAAGCTCAAGGCAAAACTGGTGCTGAATTGACTTCATATTTGACTAAGGCTAATCAAGAAACAGTGGCTTATACTCGCAAAAGGTCAGAAAAATTGTGGGCACAAATGATGATTGACTCAATCAATATGTCTAAATTAACCTTTAATATGGATGAAAATCTCTAAAAAAACTTGAACATAATTCATGAAAGCGATATTATTAATGTGGCAAGTGAATAAGAGTGGATTTGTTAGCTACAATGTGGCGCAAGACTCACTTATCCTTAATCTGAGGATGAGTGAGTCTTTTTTTGTCAAAAGGGAATGAAAATGATTATTAAAAAAATACTGAATAACGGCGGAGTAGTGACCACTAATAAAAATGGGGCAGAAATTGTTGTCTTGGGAAAAGGAATTGCTTTTGGCAAAAAGGTGGGGGATACCATTCCTAAAGACAAAGTTTATAAAATTTTTTCTCCGGTAAGTGATAAACAAAGAAAAGTTTTATTGCAAACGATTCACGAAACAGATCCCATCTTTTTTCAAATTGCACAAAAAATTGTTGATAGGTTAAAAAAGGAAGAAGGGATAGAGCTCGCAGACAGTGTTTATATTACATTGACTGATCACTTGGCAACCAGCGTAGAAAGGGGAAAGAAGGGACTTTATTTAAGCAATAGTTTTCTGTGGGAAATTCAGAATTATTATCCGAAAGAGTATAGATATGGAATTTGGGCTTTAAAGTTATTAAATAAGCAGTTTAAGTTAAATTTTCCAGAAGATGAGGCCGGTTTTATCGCCGTTCATATTATTAGTGGAGAGTTAGGCAACGATATTAGTGATTTCAAGAAATCAGTTGATTTTATTAAGGAAATTACTAAAATTGTTCGTTATTACTTTAAGATAAATATTGATTATCAATCTTTAAGTTATAACCGGTTCGTAATACATTTAAAATTTTTTTGGAAATATATGGTCTATCAAAAGGATAAAAAATCATTTGGTGACTTGAGTAGTGAAATTCTTGAAGTCATAAAAAACAGTGATGTTGCCGCTTATAAATGTGCTTTGAAGATCAAAGAATATATCACTAAGACATACAATTATGATCTTAGCAACGAAGAAGTAATGTATTTAGCCATTCACATAAACAAAATAACTTCAGAAACGGAGAAAAAGAATGAAATACGAAGAGATGATTAAAGAAATTTTAGCTGCAATTGGAGGTGCAGATAATATTCAATCTGTGGTCCACTGTTCAACTAGACTGCGGTTTGTTTTAAAAAATGATCAAAAAGCAGATCCCAAACAAGCCGAAAAGATTGACGGTGTCCTGCAAGTAATACAAAAAGGAGGACAATTCCAATTTGTAATAGGAAATAATGTGGGAGAAGTATACGACCAACTTGCAAGTGATATTAAGCTGGAAGGCTCTCAATCTAATGCCGAAAATCCAAGTGGTGAGAAGAAAAAAGCAAGTATCTTTGATGCTATTATCAGTGCGATTACTGGTTCAATTGCCCCTGCTATACCTTTATTAGCGGGTGCTGGTATGGGTAAGGTCTTACTCTTGATTTTGACAATTACCCATGTAATGTCTGATAAAAGTCAAACATACCAACTTTTAAATTTGATTTTTGATACGGGATATTATTTCATTCCAGCTTATGTAGGCTTTTCTGCCGCAAAAATATTTAAAACGGATAGCATGCTAGGTGCCTTTATCGGTTTAGTTACCGTCAATCCTAATTGGGTGGGCATCGTAACAGCAAATAAGCCATTTAAATTTTTAGGGTTGCAAGTGCCACTAATTCAATATTCTTCGACTTTAATCACAGCAATTCTGTCTGTGTGGATAATGTCGTACATTTATAAGCTTGTTAGGAAAATCACACCAGGGATGGTTAAAGTTTTCATGGAACCAATGCTGACGATGTTAATTACTGCTCCCTTAGTATTTTTATTTATTGGTCCACTTTCAAACTGGATTTCTCAAGGTATTGCGTTTATTTCAATGTGGTTATTCCATAATGCCGGCTTCATAGCAATTCCTATTTTAGCTGCCGCATATCCATGGTTGGTTTCAGTTGGTATTCATAAAGCTTTATCGCCTATTAGTATTCAATTAGTGGCAGAACAGGGTTTTGATCCGATTATTCGTGTCGTTGCGCTTTGTTCTAATATCTCACAAGCGGCAGCTTCTCTTGCAGTTGGCTTAAAAAGCAAAGATAAAAAGTTAAAATCTCTTGCCCTTTCGTCAAGTGCGACGGCTTTTTTAGGTGGTATAACAGAACCGGCATTATTTGGTGTTAACCTTAAGCTAAAAAAGCCCATGTATGGCGCAATGATTGGAGGAGCAATTGCCGGCTTAGTAGCCAGTTTCTTGAAGTTAAAAGCATTTATTTATGTTACTCCCGCTATTTTAAGTTTACCAATGTGGGTTTCTAAGACTGAAAACTTTGTCATTCAGGCAATCATTATTATGATAGTTGCCAGTATTGTCACTTTCATAGCTACCTGGCTAATTGGGTTTGATGACCCGGTTCAGACAGAGCAGGCAGAAAGTAAACAAGATAAGGTTAATTCTCAACGTCATCCAAGTTTTAACTTAAAAGCACCTGTTAAAGGAAAACTAGAAGACATTACACAAGTTAGTGATCCGACATTTTCAAGCAACGTAATGGGAAAAGGCATTGCCATAATACCAGAAGAAGGTCGAATTGTTGCACCTGCTGATGGAATAGTTAGCGCCGTTTTTGAAAGTCAACATGCGATTGGATTGCATTTAAAAAATAACGCGGATGTTCTAATTCACATTGGCATAGACACGGTTGAATTAAAAGGTCGCGGCTTTGAGCAGTTTGTCAAAAAGGGAGACGAGGTTAAAGAAGGACAAGAGCTGATTAGATTTAATATTGCTGAAATAAAAAAAGCGGGCTATGATCCCACGGTTTTAATGGTTGTAACCAATACTAAAGACTTTTTGCAAGTATTACCAATAATTGATAAAGAAGCAGCAAAGAAAAATGTATCGGATAACGACAACGTCATGTTACTAGTTTAGGAGAAAATATGGATTATTATAATGTTCCCCCAAATTTTATTTGGGGCTTGGCAACTTCAGCAAATCAAGTTGAAGGAGCCTGGAATGAGGGTGGAAAAGGTTTTTCAATTGCGGATATTGAAAAGTACGATTCAGCTAAAGACCCAAATGATTATCAAAAAGTAAACCAAATAACGACTAGTGATATTCAAATAGCAATGGCAGATAAAAACACGGCTGCTTACGGTAAAAGACATGGGGTAGATTTTTATCATCGTTATGACAGCGACCTCACCCTTTTAAAACAAACAGGAATCAGTGCTATGAGAACTTCAATTGCCTGGAGTAGAATTTTTCCTCAAGGTGACGAAAAAGAACCCAATTTAGATGGCTTAAAATTTTACGATCATTTATTTGCTAAGATGCAGGCTTTAAAAATTCAACCTATAATCACTTTGTCCCATTATGAAATGCCACTGCAATTAGTATTAAAATATAATGCTTGGTATGATAAAAAAGTTGCTGATTATTTCGTTAAATTCGCTAAATTAGTCATTGACCGCTATCATGGGTTGGTAAAATACTGGATACCCATCAACGAAATAGATAGTATTTTGCGCCACCCATATTCTTCTGGAGGCTTAGTTGGAGATAGGTTTCCTCAGAAAAATTTTCAAGAGGTAATTTATCAAGCTCTGCATAATCAAATTACTGCTTCTGCAGCGATTACCAATTACATTCATGAAAATTATCCTGACCTGATGGTTGGCAGTATGATCACTAGTACGATGGTTTATCCTTATAACAGTGATCCGCAAAATATGCTGCAGGCTACAGCGGTGATGCGGGAAAGTTTGAATTTTAGCGACGTGCAGATACGAGGTCAATATCCTCCTGTTTTATTGCAAAAAATAAAGAAATTGCAACTTAATGTAAAAATGACGAAACAGGAATTACAGACCATTGCCAAGGGCACAGCAGATTTTGTTGCCTTTTCATACTATTCTTCCGTTTGCACTGCTTATAATACTGAGGGACTCAAGGTCACGAAGGCTAACAGAACCGCAGGAGTGTTTAATAAATATCTCCCTGTCAGTGAATGGGGCTGGCAAATAGACCCAATCGGTTTAAGATTAACATTGATTAATTTATATGATAGATACCAAAAGCCCTTGTTTATAGTTGAAAATGGACTAGGTGCTAAAGATACTTTGACTAAAGACCAAAAGGTTCACGATGAGTATCGCATTGATTATTTGAAAAAACATATTGCACAAATGCTTGAATCAGTTAATAATGATGGTATTGAATTAATGGGTTATTTAATGTGGGGTACAACTGATATGGTTTCAGCTTCAACTACTCAAATGTCTAAACGTTATGGCCTAGTTTACGTTGATCTCGATGATTACGGCAAGGGAACGTATCAGCGATATAAAAAGGATTCTTTTTATTGGTACAAAGATTTATTATCTTATGATCGACAGATACCCAAAAAGTTTTTTGAATAGGACAATTTTTACTTAAATAAAAAGCCTGGGAGGCCCCAGGCTTTTCTTATTTCTTAATGTTATTGTTCATAGTTGAATGGCGCATGCCATAAACCAAATAAATAATAATGCCAATAATTGACCAAATTAACATGTATTTCTTAGCTTGAAGATCTAGGCCCCAAAACACAGCTAATGAACCTAAAAATGCTAAAAGCGGTAAAACAGGGTACCAAGGCATTTTGAATGCTGGATCAACGATGTCTTTTCCTTCTCGCGGTCTTAAACGGTAAATTCCAATTGACACGAACATAAAGGCAATTAAAGTTCCGGCAGAAACTAATTGTGTTAGGAAGGTAAATGGTATAAAAGACGAGATAATAATTGAAACAATGGCGATGGTCCATAACGAATTGGCTGGGCGATGTTCACGATTTAACTTACCCAGTTGTTTAGGTAACATGCCATCACGTCCAAGTGAGTAAACTAAACGTGAGCTTGCCATACAAAGCCCAATTAAGGCCGTAAACATACCTAAAATTGCGATTGATTGCACAATAGTAGCAATGTGAGTAAAACCGGTTTTTCTCAAAGCATAACCAACTGGCTCAGCCGAGTTTAGGTATTGTTGATAAGGCACCATGCCCACCAGAACTAAACTTACTGCCACAAATAAAGCCACAGCAATGAACAATGAGCCAATAATTCCTTTTGGCAGTGTTTTTTGAGGATTAACAGCTTCTGCTGAGTTAGACGCTATGGTATCAAATCCTAAAAATGAAATATAAATCATGGAAACCCCAGCGTAAATACCTTGCCAGCCACCAAAAGGTCCCTTTGCAGTTGCGCGGTAATGAGGAATAAATGGAATAAAATTAGCTTTTTTAACAACTGTCAAGCCCACAATAACAAAAAGCAATATTGCTAAAACTTTGACTACTACTAACACATTTTCTACGCGAGAGGCTTTTGAAACACCAAAACTGACTAAAAATGCGGCCAATAAAATTGCTATTAATGCCACTAAATCAACTAAACCACCATTGACACCTAATGGATTAGCTAAGGCAGCTGGTAATTTCCAACCAAGGGGTGCAATTAATGCACGCAGATTAGCTGACAAGCCTGAACTAATAAAGGCCATTCCAATTAAATATTCAGCTAATAGGGCCCAGCCGGAAAACCAACCCCAAAATTCTCCAAAAATCACGTTAATCCAAGAATATACGGAACCAGCAAAAGGCATCGCCGCAGCCATTTCTGCATAAGCAAATGCAACTAAACCAGCTACAATTGATGCTATGACACATGAAATAGCCACCGCGGGTCCAGTATGTAAAGCTGCAACTTCACCTGGTAAAGTAAAAATTGAAGTTGAAACTATAGTCCCTACACCAAGCGCCAAAAAATCACGCACTTTAAGTGTTCTAACTAAATGACCGTCTTTTTCCTGATAAATGCCAGGATCTTCTTTACGGTTCATTTTTTCCCATAAATTCACTGTTTATGCTCCTTAAAGTTTAGTGTTTAATTTACAAATTAATTTATCAGCGAACCAGCAAAAAGTTCACACAGTAAGTGACTAAGGTGTGAACTTTTTTAATATAAATTAAAAGATCAAAACTAACATTTTTTGCAAATTAACAATTTCAATAAAAAAAGTGGTACCTAAATTAATAATTCTCGTACCGACTTTTTGATAAATTTTAAGAATAACTCAATTTATAATCGCTATATAAATATCCAAAAAATTCATTAAAAACCATGATACAAATTTTTATAGTGAAAAGCAAGAACTTGTGTCTTTTGCATACTAAAAAACCGGTTTTCAAGATCGTCAATTACCAACATTTTTGCTATACTGGTTCAAGGTGAGAGTAATGAACGAACTCGAAAAAAATGAAATTTTAGGTGACCTTTACGCATACTATGGTCGTCTTTTAACCAGAAGCCAACAAAATTATTTTGAGGATTATTATTATAATGATTTATCTTTAGGGGAAATAGCTGCCAACCATCATGTTTCTCGGCAGGCAGTCTACGATAATTTACGTCGCTGCCGTAAACTTTTAAAAAATTACGAAGATAATTTACATATGAAGCGTGATTACAATAAAATAGAGCTTAATTTAGACCATGTTATATCCGCAATAAAAGAAGACAATCCAAATGAGGCTCTGGAGCTGTCTACTAATCTATTAAAACAACTAAGGGGAGAATAAATATATGGCATTTGAAAATTTAAGTGAGAGGATTCAAAAGGCCTTAAAAAATTTAACCGGTAAAGGAAAAATATCAGAGGATGATATCGATAGTGCCAGTCGTGAAATAAGACTTGCCTTGCTTGAAGCCGACGTCAATTTTAAAGTTGTAAAAGACTTTATTAAGAAAATTAAGCAGGAAGCACTAGGAAAAGAAGTCCAAGAAAGTCTTAATCCCGGTCAACAGGTTATTAAAATTGTCAATGATGAATTGACTAAGATGATGGGTGATAGTGCCGTAACTTTAAATAAGTCTAAGCACATTCCAACCGTAATTATGATGGTGGGACTTCAAGGTACTGGTAAAACAACTACTGTTGGCAAGCTCGCTAACCTATTAATGCAAAAAGAAAAAGCCCGCCCTTTATTAATCGCAGGCGATATTTACCGTCCTGCTGCTATTGACCAGTTGCAGCAAATTGGCGACCAATTAAAAGTTCCGGTTTATAGCGAAAAGGACCAAAAAGATGTGGCTCAAATTGTCCAAAACGGTTTGCGTCAAGCTGAAACAAACAAAAATGATTATGTCATTATCGATACGGCCGGTCGTCTGGAAATCGATGAACCGCTAATGGCAGAACTTGAGCAAGTTAAAAAGGTGGCGCAGCCAGATAACATTTTATTGGTAGTAGATGCCATGACGGGTCAAGCTGCAACTGATGTTGCCAGAGGATTTGATAGCCGCTTAGATATCACTGGTGTCATTTTAACTAAACTTGATGGTGATACCCGTGGTGGTGCTGCTCTATCAATTAGGGCAGTGACAGGCAAACCAATCATTTATACTGGGCAGGGTGAAAAACTAACAGATTTAGAACAGTTCTACCCTGACCGCATGGCATCAAGAATCTTGGGCATGGGTGACATGCTGACTTTGATTGAAAAAGCTCAACAAGATTATGATGCCAAAAAGGCTGAAGAAGTTGCTGAAAAGATGAAGGAAAATACTTTCGATTTCAACGACTTTGTCGATCAACTGGAACAAGTTGAAAAAATGGGCCCTCTTGATCAATTAATGAAGATGATTCCTGGAATGGCTAACAATCCGCAACTTAAAAATGTCAATTTTGATAAAAAACAGATTGTTTATGTTAAAGCCATTATTTCTTCTATGACAAAAGAAGAACGTGAGAACCCTGAATTACTTAACCCTAGCCGTAGAAGAAGAATTGCAGCAGGTTCTGGACGACCGGTAGTTGAAGTCAACAGAATGATTAAGCAATTTAAACAGGCCCGCGATATGATGAGCAAAATTACCAAGGGTAATTTTAAAGGAATGGACAATTTACCGGGAATGAATTCTCCTATGGGACGAATGGCTATGCGTCACATGGGGAAGAAATTTAAGAAGAATAAGAAAAAACGGATGAAGGTCAAGAGATATCATTCATAAAAAAAGCACCTGTTAAGTAAAAACACTTTACACCTAAAAAAATAAGTGCTATATTATTTAACGTAACTTTTAGGAGGAATAAATTTATGTCAGTAAAAATTCGTATGCGCCGCATGGGTGCTAAGAGAAAGCCATTTTATAGAATCGTTGTCGCTGATTCAAGAATGCCACGTGATGGTCGTTTTATTGAAGAAGTTGGTTACTATAACCCAGTTTCTGTTCCTAAGGAATTGAAATTAGACGAAGACAAGATTTTTGAATGGTTGAAGAAAGGTGCACAACCTTCAGATACTGTACGTTCACTTCTTTCAGGTGCAGGCTTAATGAAGAAACTGCATGATTCCAAATTCAATAAATAGTGAATCGTTTGTTAAAAGTTTGAAGTTGACTACTTCAAACTTTTTTCTTTGACTAGGAGAAATTATGCAATTTTATGATGTTGCACGGATATTGTCTACTCACGGACTTAAAGGGGAAGTAAAAGTTGCGTTAATAACCGATTTTCCTGAAGAACGGTTTGACTTGAATAAAAAGTTAGCTATCAAAAATGATCCCGAAACGGTTTTAACAGTCAGAAAAAGCAGACCCTTTAAGCAATTTTGGCTGATTCAATTTAATGAAATTACTGATATTAACAGTGCTGAAAAGCTAATTGGGGAAACTTTGGTTGTCAGCGAGCAAAATCAACATGAACTGCCTGCAGGATCTTATTATTATCGCGATATATTGGGCTGTGATGTGATAGATAATCAATCGGGGGCTAATTTGGGTCAAATAACTGGTATTGAAACTCCTGGTGCGAACGATGTCTGGGAAATTACCGAAGAAAACGGTAATGAATATTTAATTCCCTATATAGATCAAGTTGTTAAAAAAATAGATGTTGAACATAAAAAAGTTTTTGTAGAACTCTTGGAAGGATTACGCAATGAAGATTAACGTATTGACGCTTTTTCCGGATATGTTTACTCCGCTGACGACTTCAATGCTCGGGCGTGGTCTTGAGGATGGTAAATGGCAGCTCAACTTAGTCAATTTTCGTGATTTTACCACTGATGTTCACCACCATGTTGATGACAGTCCTTATGGTGGTGGCGCTGGCATGGTCTTGCAAATTATGCCGATCAAAAAGGCACTCGACTCAATTAAGAATAAAGGCAAAGTAATCATTACCGCGCCTCAGGGTAAAACTTTTAATCAAAAAATGGCTCAAGAGTGGTCTCAAGCAGAAAATCTCACATTTATTTGTGGTCACTATGAAGGCTTCGACCAGCGCGTTTATGATCTAGCTGATGAAATTGTTTCAATCGGTGATTATGTCCTAACGGGTGGGGAATTGCCGACAATGAGTATGATTGATGCCACAGTTAGATTGATACCGGGAATTTTAGGCAATGATGCCTCACCAGTGGAAGAAAGCTTTGCTCACGGCTTGCTGGAATATCCCCAATATACTAGACCTGATGATTTTGAGGGTATGAAAGTTCCTGCGGTTTTAACGTCTGGCAATCACCAAAAAATAGCTCAATGGCGGCACAAGGAAGCCTTGCGGGCAACTTATTTGTATCGCCCAGATTTGCTTAAAAATTATACTTTGAGTAAAGAAGAAGAAAAAATGCTGGCGCAAATAGAGCAGGAAGAAGATCAAACTTGATTTTAGCTGTTAATTTTGCTAGTATAACTGAGGTGTGAATTTATTTTGCACTAATAGTTAGGGGTATTCCGCTGACGTAGAAAACGCTAATGAATGCCGCAGAAGGAGAAAATAAAAATGGATCCATTAATTCAAGAATTAACCAAAGAACAATTACGTGACGATATTCCTGACTTTCGTGCAGGGGACACAGTTCGTGTTCATGTTCGTGTTGTTGAAGGCTCACATGAACGTATTCAGATGTTTGAAGGCGTAGTTATCAAGCGTAAGGGAACTGGTATTGGTGCCAGCTACACTGTACGTAAGATCGCATCTGGTGTTGGTGTTGAGCGTACTTTTCCAGTAAACGATCCACGTGTTGCCAAGGTTGAAGTATTGCGTCATGGTCGTGTACGTCGTGCTAAACTTTACTACTTACGTGATCGTCACGGCAAGTCTGCTAGAATTGCAGAAAAGCGTCGCTAATTCACGCTTAAGTATAAGAGAATCATTCCGTAAAGGGATGATTCTCTTTTTTGTTTATGGTAAAATCTTCAGCAAAATATTTTTTATGGAGGGTAGAATTATGAATGAACCATTTTTATTAAATTTTGATACTAGTCCAAAAGCAGTTTTAGAACCAGAGCACGAAAAAGAAATTAATCACTTTCATTTTCAAGCTAAATTGCTGTTTGCCTTTTTAACTACAGCTTCAATCAACAAATTTTTAGTTGGTCGTCCTCATAAACAAGTGGGATTTTTTGAATGTTTTGAAGGAAAAACTCCCATTTATGAAGTTGATTTAGATGGAGCAAAGTTTACCCTTTGTCAGGCTAAAATGGGGGCCGCTGCTGCAGTACAACTGTTAGATTGGTTAATAGGTTATGGTGTTAAACAGATTTTAGCAATTGGCTCAGCAGGTTGTTTGGTTGATTTACCAGAAAGTTATTTTCTGGTGCCTACAAAAGCCATAAGAGACGAAGGTACGTCATTTCATTATTTAAAACCAGGGACATTTGTCGAGTTAGAATCTGCATTTTTAGACAAAACAAAGAAACTAATGAACGAAAATGGATTTACGGTTAAAGAAGTAACTACGTGGACTACTGATGGTTTTTTTAGAGAAACTGCCAAGAAAGTAAAACAGGCTAAAGCATTGGGCGCCTCATGTGTTGAAATGGAATGTGCAGCGCTCGCTGCTTGTGCACAATTTAGAGGGGTCGACTTTGCACAAATATTATTTACAGCGGATTCTCTTAAAGACATAGAAAAGCATGATGAAAGAGGCTGGGGCAGGGATGCTCATGAAGGAGCGATTAGTTTAGCTGCTAATATCATTAGTGAAATTTAACCAAGTTTGTGAAAAAATACTGCTGTGGAACTAAAGTGAAACAGCCGCATAATTCACAAGTTATCTAAATGCATGCCTAATAATCAACGTTTTTACTTATAAAAATTTGTGAAAACAAATATAGCATTGCTTGTGGAAAGTTACTTTTTTCCTTTTGTAAGAGTATTTTAAGCCGTTTTAAGATAGTCATAAAAATGACTAAAAGATACTTGCTAGCTTAGCGAAACCTTAAATTTAGCCAGATTAAGGCTACGGTTAAAATGAGTCTTATGAACCAGTGAATCCAAGTAATTTGGTGATGAAGAGAAAAACCATTTGCTAGAGCGGTAAATAAAAGTGCTACTAAAAATATAGTAGTTAAAAGTGGTATCTTTAGAATACTTCCAGCAATAATGCCTAATGCAAACAAAACGTTGACCATGATCAGCCAAATTGGCAGACTAGTGATTAGCAGAAAGCTGGCGCTAATCATAAGAGCACCATAGATAATAGTTAAAGAGATTGTTAGATATGACATTTTAATACCTCCTGCTAAAATTTAATCATCTGGGGTCGACCCTACGTCAAGGAGATAATTATGTATTTGAAAGAATTTATGCAAAAGGAAAATACTACACGTGATACAGTTAGACATTATATCTACTTAAACTTAATAACTCCTGTTCGTAAGGGAAGAAACTATTGGTTTACTGAAAACGAATGTGATATTTTTGAAGCAGTTAAAGAGTTTCAAGACTTGGGTTTTTCACTGCAAGAAATTAAGGAAATAAAAAAACTACACGATGAATCGTGTAGTACTGAAAAGCAGCGTAAGCAAAACTTAAAATTGATTGCAGAAAAAATCACTACTATATCTGCCAAAATTAACAAATTAAAAATGCAGAAAAAGGTACTGGAAGAAGTAGGAGAAATGTTACAGAAAAAAAGCACTATTGAATCAAGAGAAAAATAGTGCAAATTTTTAACTTAAACTATGGAACTCCGATAAAGACCAACAACTTTACCCAGGATATGTACACTGGACAAGATAATTGGATCCATCGTATCATTTTCAGGCTGTAGGCGATAATGACCTTTTTCCTTATAAAAGCGTTTGACGGTGGCTTCATTTTCATCAGTCATGGCTACTACTATCTCACCGTTAATTGCCGTACTTTGCTTGCGGACAATGACATTATCACCATTTAAAATACCAGCATTAATCATACTTTCACCGTGAACTCTCAACATGAAGAGGTCACCAGCATCATTAGCTAAATCAGGCGGCAGAGGAAAATAATCTTCGATATCTTCGACTGCCAAAATCGGCTGACCAGCAGCCACATCACCAATAACAGGAATTTCATTAGGCTTGATGCCAATAGCTTTTTTGCCTTCTTCAGTTATTTCAAGAGCTCGGGGCTTCGTAGCGTCTTTAATTAAATATCCTTTACGCTCTAAACGAGATAAATGTCCGTGAACGGTAGAAGTTGACGATAGGTCAACTGCATGGCAAATTTCACGAACAGTTGGTGGAAAGCCGCGATCTGCCACGGTTTCATAAATATAACGTAAAATTTGTAACTGCTTGGTATTTTGTTTCGTCGTCATTGTAATCTCCAGTATTTTAAACGTTTTCTTGATACTATTTATTTTAGCAGATTTATTTTGATACTACAAACAAATGTTCTGAAAAATCTTAAACTTTTTTTATTACCAAAAATAAGGTAGACTTTCATAATTGAGAGGTGCGAAAATGACAGAAGATAATGAACAAAAATTAATTAATCGTATTAATGAACTCTATCATAAGAAAAAAAGCAGTGGTTTGACGGCTGCAGAGGAAAACGAAAGAAAAAAATTACATCAGGAATTTATTAAAAATTTCAGAGCTGGTTTTAAACAAGATGTTGAGAATTTGGTCATTATTGATAAAAATGGCAAGGAAATAACATCTGAAAAAGCCAAAAAAGCACAACGTCAGAAAGGTTTAAGAAAAGATTAACTTTGACCTTTAATTTTACTTAATTTTTAGGTAAGATATACCTATTGGACAAATTGAGGTGATTTTTTATGAAATTGGGTTTAGCTATTTTTTTAATTGTTATAGCACTTTTATTAGGCCTAGTCGGTGGTTTTTATGGTGCAAGAGCATATATGAAAAAATACTTTAAGGATAATCCGCCAATTAGTGAAGATATGATTGTTGCTATGATGTCACAAATGGGGCAAAAACCTTCAGCCAAGAAGGTTAACCAAGTGATGAACATGATGAAGCACCAAAAATAAAATTTTTGCTAAATTGAAATAAAGGCGGAGCGTATGTCTCCGTTTTTTTATTGTTAATGTTCAGGTGAAACATGGGAATATTTTTTAAATTAGGTTGGTTTTTTAAAAAGGAAAAAAAGCGTTACCTTATTGGTGTCACATTTTTGGCACTTACTTCTATTGTAAATTTAGTGCCACCTCGGATTTTGGGTTTGATGGCGGATCAATTAGACCGTGGTCATATTAGTTGGGAGCAATACGGACTGCTTATTTTAGCAATTATTTTTGCCGCACTTTTACTTTATGGCTTCCGCTATTTTTGGCGTAAGCAAATTTGGGGCGGTGCTGCAGAGTTGGAGCTGCAAATGCGGTCTAAATTGTTTAGTCATTTTATGGCAATGGATCGCACGTTTTATCAGCGTCACCGGACTGGCGACTTAATGGCTCATGCCACTAACGATGTTTCCGCAATTCAGGAAGTTGCAGGAGAAGGCGTTTTAACGCTAGTTGACTCGCTTATTATGAGTGTTTCCACCATGGTTGCCATGATTGCTTTTGTTGACTGGCGCTTAACTATTGTGGCTTTACTGCCTTTACCATTCTTAGCTTGGGGTGCTTGGAAATTAGGTGATCGTCTGCACGATGCTTTTGATAAATCTCAAGCTGCTTTCTCCAAGCTGAATAACAAAACGCAAGAATCTGTTTCTGGCATCAAAGTACTTAAAACTTTTGGTCAAGGCAGGGAAGACACGGAAGCCTTTGACCAGATGATTGATGAAACCATTAATATTAATAAAAAAGTATTTAAATGGGATTCACTGTTTGACCCTCTGGGAACTCTACTTATTGGACTAACATACACAATAACTATTATTTATGGTGGCTTGCTAGTTTTAAATAAAGTATTGACAATCGGGCAACTGGTTTCATTTATCGCATATATCGGCAACATGGTTTGGCCAATGTTTGCAATTGGCTACCTTTTCAATATCTTGGAACGCGGAAGCGCCAGTTATGACAGGGTTGAAAAATTGCTAAATGAAAAATCAGAAATTACGGATAAATACGCAGACCAGAGCCTCTCAGCCAAAGACATTGCCGGCAATTTGGAATATCACGTTAAATCTTTTGCCTATCCTGATGAACCAACAGTACCAGTATTAAAAAACGTTAATTTTACTTTGCATACAGGACAAACTTTAGGACTGGTAGGAAAAGTCGGTGCTGGAAAAACTACCATTATTCAATTACTACTGCGTGAATTTGACAAATATGACGGTGAAATTACTTTAAATGGTCATGACATCAGAGAAATTCCTCTTAATGTATTATTGCGTCAAATTTCTTATGTACCGCAGGATAATTACCTCTTTTCGACTAGTATCCAAAAAAATATCGCCTTTTCTAAAGCTAACAGCGATGAGAGTGCCATTGTATCTGCAGCTAAGAAAAGTGATTTGCACAATGATATTTTACAAATGCCAGGTGGCTACAATACTTTAGTTGGTGAAAACGGTGTTTCATTATCTGGAGGACAAAAGCAACGGATGTCAATTGCCCGCGCGCTTCTTAAGCAAAGTCAAATTCTGGTTTTGGATGACGCTTTATCAGCGGTTGATGCCAGAACTGAAATGGCAATATTAAAATCTTTAAGAAAAGAGCGCGAAGGTAAGACGACATTGATTGCAACGCATAGGTTGACTTCTGTAATGAATGCGGATTTAATCTTGGTTCTCAAAGATGGTCAAATTGTTGAACGCGGCACACACGATGATTTATTGGAACTGAACGGATGGTACGCTGATATGTGGCAAAGACAGGAATTAGAAGACAAGGTGGGTGAATAAATATGGATGATGAAAAATCTTTCCAGTCTGTTTGGTCTCAGGAAATTCCGGTAAAAGAACAACTTAGCATATTTAGACGACTTCTGCGTTTTGTCTTGCATTTTAAAAATGAAATGATAATCGCGGGCATTGGTGCTCTCCTTGTAAGTATTATTAATGTGCTATTGCCTTACGGTTTACAGTATTTTCTTGATAACTTCTTGGTTAAAACTGATGTAACAACACAGGTCATTTTATTTGCAGGTTTTCTTTACGCCTTCGGTTCAGTAATTAAAGGTATCTTGCAATTTACTTATGAATATTTTTTTGCTTTAGGTTCTGAAAAATCACTTGAAGGCTTGCGTGCTGAATTATACAAAAAGTTGCACACACTAGGGATGCGCTATTTTGACCAAACTCCAGCAGGTTCAATTGTTTCAAGAGTGACAAATGATACCATGACTTTGAGTAATTTCCTGACCGTTTTGTCAAGTGTGGTCATGTCATTCTTCTCTATCATTTCCGCCATGGTGGCAATGTTTTCAACAAATGTGACGGCCGGTTTTATAGTATTGGCATTTTTACCACTGCTCTTAGTGATTATCTGGCAATATTCAAAAAGAAGTTCAAAACTTTATCGTAGTTATCGTGAAAGACTGAGTCGTATCAATACTAACTTAAACGAGTCGATTGAGGGAGTCTCCTTAATTCAGCAGTTTAAGCAGGAAGATCGCATGACTAATAATTTTGAAAATGAAAACCATGCTTTGATGAAAACCAGGTTTGATATGATCAACCTTAATTCGCTCTTGCTTTCACCGTTAACTAGTTTGCTTTATTCCCTTGCTTTAGCCCTGACCCTAATGTACTTTGGTTTTCCTTTAAGAGAAACCTTTGTACCAGCAGGTGTGGTTTATGCCTTTTCACAATATATTTCGCAGTTCTTTAATCCAATTGCAAATATGATGGATCAAATGACTTTCTTCCAAGACGGAATTGTTGCCGGTAAAAGAATTTTTCGTATTTTGGACAATACTGATTATGAACCCCAACAGAATGCTGAAGCGGGTTTAACAATTAACCAGGGTAAGATTGAGTTCAAGCATGTAAGTTTTTCTTATGATGGTAAGAACGAAATACTACATGATATTTCATTCACTGTTAATCCGGGCGAAACGTTGGGAATTGTCGGACACACAGGTTCCGGGAAAAGTTCTATTATTAACGTGATGATGCGCTTTTATGAATTTTATAAAGGCGAGGTCTTGATAGACGGCGTTGACATTAAGAAATATCCTAAAGCTGAATTACGTAAAAAGTTAGGCTTAGTTTTACAGGAACCTTTTATGTTTTACGGTGATATTAATTCGAATATTCGTTTGTACAACAAAAATATCACTGATGAGCAGATAAAAGCAGCGGCCGAAACAGTTCAAGCTGATACTTTTATCGAAAACCTCCCAGGTAAATATCATGCTAAAGTTGGTGAAGGTGGTAGTGAATTCAGTCAGGGTCAAAGACAGTTAATTTCTTTTGCCAGAACTTTAGTAACCGATCCAAAAATTTTAGTTTTGGATGAAGCTACTGCAAATGTTGATACCGAAACGGAGACATTAATTCAACAAGGACTGAAACGCCTGCGTAAGGGTCGTACCACTTTAGCTATTGCACACAGGCTTTCAACGATTGTTGACGCAGACCAGATTATTGTTTTAAATGACGGTAAAATTGTTGAAAGAGGTAATCACGAAAAACTTCTTTCACAAAAAGGTTATTATTATAATTTATACACCTTGCAAAATAGCCAAAAGTGAAAAAAAGCACAAAGATAAAACTTTGTGCTTTTTTATGATAGCTATTGACAGCGTTTACATTATAGAGTAAATTTATCATGTTAGCAGTAGCTAAATTATGATTTTTTAAGAAGGGAATTACAATGGAATATCATAAAATTAATCAAACTGATCTTGATAACTTAAGAAAATTCATTTCTGACCCAGAGAGATTTATTACCAAACCAACCACACACTGGGATCATGATCAATTTGGGACTGTAAAAGCCATGCCTGATTTGGTTATTCAACCAGTAACTAACGAAGAAGTTATGCATGTAGTTAAATATGCCAATGACAATAAAATACCTTTAGTTCCAAGAGGTAATTCAACTGGTTTAATGGGTGCTAACTTAGCAGTCGATGGCGGAATTTCACTTGACATGATTAAAATGAACAAGGTTTTGGAATATGATCCAGAAAGCTTGACCATGACTGTGCAAGCAGGTTTACGCTTAAAGGACCTTGATGAATACCTTGCAGATAAACCGTTTATGTACATGCCGGCACCTGCTATGCACTGGGCTACTATTGGCGGCAATGTTTCAACCAATGCTGGTGGACTTAAAGCTATCAAGTATGGAGTTACTAGAGAACATATCCGTGAAATCAAAGTAGTTTTGACTAACGGTAAATTGTATAAATTTGGCTCTAAAGCAGTTAAATCTTCATCTGGCTATTCGTTACGTGACCTAATTATTGGTTCAGAGGGTACTTTAGGCGTTGTCACAGAGGTAACAATTCGTCTTTACCCGAGACCGCACAAGTCAATTAATGCTATCATTCCATTTCCAACTTTAAATGATGCAATTAGATCTGTACCAGCAATTTTGAAGTCAGGTGTGGTACCAACTACAGTTGAATTTATGGGACGTAAAGTTGTTAAATTATGGGAAACTTACGCAAAAGATGAATTTCCAATTAAGCATGGTGATGGTTTTATCATTATCGGCTTAGATTCCTTCACAGAAAATGAATGGCGTGAAGAATTGAATGAAACTTTGGAAGCTGTCAAACCATTTAAAGCAGAAAAAGCAATTGTTTTAAGTGCTGACTCAGAAGAAGCTAAGAAGATTTGGAAATGCCGTGAAGAGTTGCTACTCGCTATTCAAAATTCAACACCTAAGATGGATGAAATTGATGTTTGTGTTCCAATTAATCATATTCCAGTCGTTTTGGACCGTATTGAAGAATTAGAAAAGCAACTAAATATCCGTATTCCAAACTTTGGTCATGCTGGAGACGGCAACTTGCACATTTACCTCTGCTCAGATGATATGACAGATGAAGAATATGCTAAAACCAGTGACAAAGTTATTTCTGAACTTTATAAAACTGCTAAATCTCTTGATGGTAATATGTCTGGTGAACACGGAATTGGTTATGCTAGAGCAAACTACTATGAAGACTTTTACGGTAAGGATTATACTGACCTACTGCGTAAGGTTAAGAGGTTATTTGATCCAAACTACATCGTTAACCCAGGTAAGATTTTTAAACCTTAAGTTTTAAAAATAGAAACTGAAATATAATGCAAAATAAAAAGCTGATAAATATTTATCAGCTTTTTTATTATTTAGCTTGCATATATTTTCGAGTCATCGGTAAGTTTTTACCAGAAGGACCCTTAGTTAGCAAATACTGTACTACATCAATATTGCCTGATTCAAAAGATGCAGCACAAGCTTGCAAGTACAAATCCCACATGCGGGTAAAACGCTCACCCATATTTTTTTGAATTTCGTCTCGTTTGCTGTTAAAATTACTGTCCCAAATTTCCAAGGTTTTCTGATAATGTCTTCTAAGCATTTCCAAATCATCTATCTGCATGCCATTCTCAACAATGTGGTTAACATTTTCGGTCAAACCGGGCACATAGCCACCCGGGAATATATACTTATTGATCCAGGCGTTTTTGGCTCCACCTTGTTGACGAGTAATGCCATGAATAAGAGCAATTCCGTCCTTCTTGAGGTACTTGGCCACATCAGCAAAATATTTTCCTAAATTTTCTTTACCAACATGTTCAAACATTCCTACAGAGGTAATGTAGTCCCACTGCTGATTTCCCAGTTCACGGTAATCTTCCAGTTTTACTTCTGCAACATCTTGCAAATTTTGATCGTAAATTTTCTTCTGGACTAGTTTATACTGTTCTTCACTGAGTGTGACACCAGTTACTTTTAAACCATATTCTTTAGCGGCAATTAGCATTAAAGTGCCCCAGCCACAGCCTATATCAAGTAAAGTTTTTCCTTTTTCAGGATGTAGTTTATTCAAGATATGATGAATTTTTGCCAACTGCGCAGCTTCTAAATCTTCGTTTCCGTCTTCAAAATAAGCACATGAATAAGTTAAAGTAGGATCAAGCCATAACTTGTAAAAATCATTACCAATATCATAATGGCTTTGAACATCCTTTTCACTTTGTTCCTCAGTGTGTTTTTCTTTTGGTAGGAACTTGCGGAATTTACTTGAGCGCATAAAACTACCGGCACTTTCATAAGCACCACAAATTAATTTTTGCAAACTGCCTTTGATCTCAATTTTTTTATCCATGTATGCTTCGCCTAGAGCAAGGGAAGCATTTTTAGAAATAGCACTAGTCGGTATCTTTTCATTGAAAATAATCTCTATATCTGGAGTACCATTTCCGTAAACTTCACTTTTACCATCCCAGTATGTCACCTTAACAGGAAAGGGAAAAGATTTGCTTAACATAGTCCTATAAAAAGTTTTTTCCAACAATTTTAAATTCCTCCGTCTAGATTTTCTACAATAATATTCTAACACTCGTTTTGAAAAAAAGACTTGGAGATTGTGTACTATAATTTTTATCTGGGTAGATAGTGAAAATTGGGATCTTGTTCGTGATCAATTTTATCCCAGGCTTTTTTCAACTTATTATCAAGCATTGCTTCATTTTCATGAGTTAATTTTATTTTACGATCAACCATAAATGGCTCACCAAAACATACTTCTAAAGGTTGCCGCTTTAATAAACCGGTAAATGTTAGAGGACCTTGATAAACTACAGGTACAATCGGCTTATTTGACAGCTTAGCAATTGCAATTGTTCCGCCTTTCATTTCAGAAGAATGCCTGGTGCCAGAGGGGAAAATGATTAATGAATAATTGCCGTTTCTTAAGCCTTTAATAGGCGTTTTGAGAGCTGATGGACCGGGATGGTCACGGTCAACCGGAAAAGCATGAGCATGCTTTAAAATAAATCTTAATATTGGATTTTTGAACAATTCTATTTTTGCCATGAACATAAACTCTTTCGGGCTGGCTGCTAAGGCAAAGAGAATTGGTTCCCACCACGTACGGTGTGGGGCAGCCAAAATATAATTGCCGTCAGGAATTCTCTCTTTGTGATTAACATGTAAATGTCCGTTTAATAGCCAAACTATGAATCTTGCTACCGGACGAATGAAATGATAAAACATAATTTCCTCCAATTGATGTAAAATATTATAGCAAAGCTGCGAGAGAGGATAAATCTTTATGGAAAAATTATTGAAAAATGAACGAATTGATTATATGTATAGCGATAACCTGAGAATTATTCAGAATAACACTTCTTTTAGTTTTTCTTTAGATACCTTGCTTTTAGCTGCTGCTGCTAAAGACGCAATTAAAGATAATTCTAAAGTTGCTGATTTATGTGCTGGCAATTGTGCCGCGACAATGTACATGGCATACTTTAATCGTGCTCATTATGATGCTGTTGAAATCCAAAAAGAGGTTGTTTCACAAGCTCGGCGTTCCATAGTCCTAAATCAAATGGAGAACAGAATTCAGGTTTTCCAAAAAAACGTTAAAGATGCTCCAGACTTTTTGCGTAAAGATTCTTATGATGTGATCGTTGTTAATCCGCCTTATTTTAAAGTAGCACAAAATCACAAGGTTAATCCTGATCCAGCTAAAGCTATTGCTCGTCATGAATTGTTAATAAATTTAGAAGAAATAATCACGGTGGCAAGCGGACTGCTCAAAATGAAAGGCAAAATGTTTATGGTGCATCGACCCGAGCGCTTAAATGAAATTGCTTATTTTTGTCTTAAGCATGATTTGAGTATTAAAGTCGTACAGCCCTATGTTTCTCATCGCGGCGAGGACAGCAATTTGATTATTATTGAGGCCGTTAAGCATACCGGTAGTGATGGCTTGGTGCTCAAAGATGCAATTGAGGTTCACGACAAGCAAGGAAATTATCTTCCAGCAATTCAACATATCATCCGCGAAACAGATAGCGATAAAGCAGAACGGGGAAAAGATAAAACTTATTATTTTTATGTACTGCTCTGTCATGATGGCAGCTTTTATGGGGGCTTTACCGATGATTTGGCCAAAAGGCTTAAAGCTCATAATACCGGCAAAGGAGCAAAATATACTAAATCAAGAAGACCCGTGAAAATGATTTACCACGAAGAATTTCAGGACAAGAAATTGGCTCTTAAAAGAGAATATTGGTTTAAACATCATTCGCGACAGTGGAAAGAGCAATTTTTAAGAGAGCATAAAGTTGACTTTTAATCTTGCATCTTTAGCCATAATCTAGTATTATTTTATCGTATGCCATGTTGCATATATGTAAAAAACATCAAGAGCAATCAGTATTTTGGTGCCACAAAATGGTGAGATACTGAGATGACCGCTTGAGAAGAATAAAACCGTAGGAGGAAGTTAATATGTCAGTAGTTTCTATGAAGCAATTACTTGAAGCTGGTGTTCATTTTGGACATCAAACTAGAAGATGGGATCCTAAGATGGCTCCTTATATTTTCACGCAAAGAAATGGAATTTATATCATTGATTTGCAAAAAACCATTAAAATGTTAGACGATGCTTATTCATTTGTTAGAGCCGTTGCTCAAAATGGTGGCGTTATTCTATTTGTTGGTACTAAGAAGCAAGCTCAAGATTCAATTGCTGAAGAAGCTACTCGTGCTGGTCAATACTACGTTAACCAACGCTGGTTAGGTGGTACATTGACTAACTGGAAGACTATCCAGAGCCGAGTACAAAGATTAAAAGATTTAAAGAAGATGTCAGAAGACGGCACATTTGATGTATTGCCAAAGAAGGAAGCTTCTCTTTTGACTAAAGAAAAGGATAAATTAGAAAGATTTTTAGGCGGTATTGAAGATATGCCTAGAATCCCTGATGTTTTATTCGTAGTTGATCCAAAGAAGGAAAAGATTGCTGTTCACGAGGCCAACATTCTTGGAATTCCTGTAGTAGCTATGGTTGATACTAATACTGATCCAGATCCAGTTGACGTAGTTATTCCTGCAAATGACGATGCTATTCGTGCTATTCGTTTAATTTCAGGTGCTATGGCTGATGCTGTTATCGAAGGTAAGCAAGGTCAAGATGATGACAGTGCTGAAGCAGAGATGGCTAAAGGTGCAGAAGATAAAAATGCTGAAGCTGAAAATGATGCTGAAAAAGCAGTTGAAGCTGAAGAAACTTCTGAATCAGATGAAGACTAGTCTTAGTTAATAATAAGTTTTTATTTGGAAGGATAAATAATGGCAAATATTACTGCTAAACAAGTAAAAGAATTGCGTGACCGTACCGGTGCCGGAATGATGGATTCCAAAAAGGCTTTGGTTAAAGCTGACGGCGATATTGAAAAAGCAATTGACATTTTAAGAGAAAATGGTGTTGCTAAAGCTGCTAAGAAGAGTGGTCGTATCGCCGCTGAAGGCCTAGCTGAATATGCTTTTGAAGGAAATAATGCTGTTGTAGTCGAAATCAATTCTGAAACTGATTTTGTTTCTTCAAATGATAAATTTATCAAATTAGTTGATGATGTGACTAAGGCGATTTTAGCAGCTAAACCAGCTAACGTTGAGGAAGCATTAAAATCTCCAATGGGCAATTCCACAATTGGTGAAGAAATTACTAACCTTACTGCCGTTATTGGTGAAAAAATCACTTTAAGAAGATTTGATTTGATTACCAAAAACGATGATGAAGTTTTCGGTGCTTATAAGCACAACGGCGGTGCAATTGTTGCTGTTGTTACTTTAAAAGGTAACAGTGAAGAAGCTGCCAAGAACATTGCTATGCACGTTGCAGCAATCAATCCGGAATATCTTGATAAGGACTCTGTGCCAAAGGCTGATTTTGACCGTCAAAAGGCTGTTTTCACTAAAGAAACAGAAAATGAAGGTAAGCCAGCAAATATTATTCCTAAGATTGTTGAAGGTAGAGTAAACAAGTACCTTAGCGAAATATGCTTAGTTGATCAACCATACGTTAAAGATGGTGACATGACTGTTGCTGAATACGCTAAGTCAGAAAACTGTGAAGTTGTTGGCTACACGCGTTACGAAGTTGGCGAAGGCATCGAAAAGAAGCAAGAAGACTTTGCTGCTGAAGTAAAAGAACAAATGAAATAATTTTTGATAATTCTTTATAAAAAACCTTATCCATTAGGATAAGGTTTTTTGTCGTTTATGAGATTTACACCAAATTAAACTATTGCTAATGTTAAGTTAAAGTAAAAGTGATTTAATTAGAATTAAGTTTTTCAAATTCCCTTTATCTTACTAAAACTATCATCTATTCTGTAATTAAGATTATTTTAAGGACGGTGAAAACTTATGGGATTTTGGGTAATGCTAATTTCATTAGCAGTAGGGGCATTTTTAATATATTTGTGTTTTGCCAAAAACACGTCTCAATCAGTTAAGGTCACGCTTTTTTTAACTGGTTTAATCTTAATTGCCGGGGCAATTTTTCTATCTACTCCGCAAGGCGCAGCATTTGTAATGGAAATTACTTAATTAGATAAAAGCATTTTAAAAAATATTTATGGCACTAATCAGTGCCTTTTTATTTTGTTTTGTAAATAATTTTTAGTATTAGCCCAGAAAACATGTAAAAAATATGCGGATACAAAAGATAATAGCCACGTTAATAACCAAGTCACCCAAAAGCTGCAAAAAGGATGGAGAATGGCATAATGTTTGATATTTAAGCCATACCAAATAATTTGGTCCCAAAAGACATTTGATAAGTAAGCTCGGTAGGCGTAAGCGGCTAAAAAGTGAAAAACCTGTAGAATAATTTTTGAATTTTTTCTGACTTGATACAAGCAAAAAGACGAAATTAAGGCAATGACTGCTAAGCAATAAAAAGTCATTGACGGTTTATAATATGGTGCATTAGCAAAAAGTACCGGGTGACCAAAATTTTGTAATTCAAAGTTAGTCCAAAAAAAGCATCCGCTAAAGGCAATCAATATTAGCCACCAAAATCTTTGCAAAAGCGCATTAACATAATCTCGCAGTTGCCAAGCGAGTACACCATATACCGCATAAATAAAAAATGATATAAAAATACGATCAAGAAGGTACCAACTTCTTTCTTGCTGGCCATGAAAAACAAAATAATCATAGAATCTAAGCCAAACAAAATAGAAGATAAAAGTTATGATGGCTACAGTGATGCCTCGTTTGACATCTTTACCAATAAAGCGGCTAAGGGCCCAGAAAAAAGGCATTAAAATGATAAATTGCAACATCATGGTGTTGTACCATAAATGAGGTGCAGCGTTGCCGCTAACAAAGTGCCAACAAAATGACCAGAAGTCGGTAAACTTATTTACTTGTTGTAACCACGGCATTCCTAGTAAGTAAATTAAAGTCCACCATATAGTTGGAACAAAAAGATTTGACCAATTTGAGCGCAGGTATTTTTGATAAGAAAAACTGCCAGTTAGATCACAAGTGCGGATAGTGGAATAAAGTATGCCAAAAATAAATGCTGGTGCTGTATATTTAACTAAGTTATACATGATGCCAAAAATGTCCTGGGTATAGTAAGATTGCCCTTCAGCCATAATTAGAGACATTATTGGTTGAGTCATGACTGCTGTGCAAGCAAATACTTTGAGATAATCACCAATATCAGCCTTTTTATAAGCTGGATAGGGGTATTTTTTCATTTACTCAGATCCTTATTTAATACTAAGTCTTGCATTTATTATTTTAAAAAATATGATAGAAGTAAAGAAGCTTATTCAATTATTTTTTGATAATCTCAATTTCAAAATTAGGGGGTTGGAATTTATACTTTTTTAAAATATAATTTTTATTGCTGCTGCAAAAATGCATTGAGCTTTTTAGATAAGGAATTACAAGGGATATATGAGAAATTATTTAACTATTGATATTGGTGGAACCGAAATCAAATTTGCTGTCTTAAACTCTGCTGGTAATATTATAAAAAAGAGTAAGATACCAACTAAGCAAAACAAAGAACAATTTTTAAGCGATGTAGATCAAATTGTAAAAAACCACATAGATGAAGTAAAAGGCATAGCTTTTTGTTCCCCGGGCAAGATTGAAAATACCAAGATTAGATTTGGTGGTTCACTACCTTTTTTAGATGGTATTGATTTTGCGGAAATCTATGGCAGGAAATTCCACATTCCTGTAGCCGTGATTAATGATGGAAAAGCCAGCGTTTTGGCTGAAAATTGGCTCGGAAGTTTGAAAGATGAGACTAACTGTGCCGCTATCACTTTAGGAACAGGTGTTGGCGGCGGTATAATAATTAACGGACATCTTTTGCGCGGTACGCATTATCAGGCTGGAGAATTAAGTTTTATGATTAGCAACCTTTCTCTTCCTAAAGATATGCAGGGAGCGCTTGGAGTTAATGGCTCGGCAGTCAAATTTGTTAAAGCCGTTAATCAAAAAGTTAATTATCAAGATGAAAATGATGGTCTACATGCCTTTGAAGTTATAAAAGAAGGCGTTCCGGAAGCTGTTGCAATTTTTCATGATTATTGTTTTAAAATTGCCGTTCTGATCCTTAATATGCAAACTGTGGTTGATATTAATAAAGTAGCTATTGGTGGCGGAATTAGCGCACAGCCGCTTTTAATCAATGGTATCAATAAAGCGTATGATAAATTAGTAAACGAATATAATCCAATAATTGGCAGTACATTGACTAAACCAAGTATTGTTTCTGCTCATTTTAGAAATGAATCGAATTTGTACGGTTCTCTTTATAATTTACTGCTACAAATTAATAGAGAGAATAAATATTAATATTTCTCTTTTATTAAAAATTAATCCTGAAGTTAAATTACCTCAGGATTTTTTACTATTCTTTCATGATTTAGCAAAAGCCTTTTTTAAGAAATCTCTCTCTTTTATTTCTAAGTCCACATTTGCAGTCTTTATATGGTAGAATAACTAAAGTTAATAGAGGAGGTTGTCATGACTAAAGTTAAATATAAGCGAGTAGTTTTGAAAATTTCTGGTGAAGCTTTAGCTGGAGATGAAGGAACTGGCATTAGTCCTACTGTAATTGGGCATCTGGCAAAAGAAATCAAGTCGGTGCATGATTTAGGCGTTGACATCGGTATCGTATGCGGAGGCGGTAACATGTGGCGCGGAGAGACTGGTGCCAAACTAGGTATGGAACGCTCACAAGCAGATTATATGGGTATGCTTGCCACAATAATGAATGGTTTAGCCCTTCAAGATGGTCTTGAGCATATTGGTGTTCCTACTAGATTACAAACTTCTATTGAAATGAGACAGATTGCTGAGCCATACATTAGAAGAAAAGCTATTCGTCACTTGGAAAAAGGACGAGTGGTGATTATGGGTGGAGGTACAGGAAACCCATATTTCTCAACTGATACTACAGCAGCTTTAAGAGCAGCTGAAATCGGGGCAGATGTAATTTTAATGGCCAAGAATGGAGTTGATGGAGTCTACTCTGCTGATCCAAAGATTGACCCTAATGCTAAAAAGTACAGCGAACTTTCCCAATTAGATATTATCTCTAAAAACTTAAAAGTCATGGATAGAACCGCCAGCTCACTTTCAATGGATACAAACATACCGCTTATTGTTTTCAATGTTAATACTGAAGGCAATATTAAGAAGGTTGTCATGGGTGAGAATATCGGCACAATGATTGGAGGAGAAAAAAATAATGAATAATGATGCAATCAAAAAAGCTCAGGAAAACATGAAAAAGTCGATTACCGTCTTTGAGAAAAACCTGAGCTCTATTAGAGCAGGTGTAGCTAATGCTGCCTTGCTTGAAGGTGTTAAAGTTGATTATTATGGTGCACCGACACCGTTAACTCAAATGTCTAGTGTGACTATTCCTGAACCAAGGGTTTTACTAATTACACCCTATGATCAAAATAGTCTTGATAATATTGAACATGCTCTGTTAGCATCTAACCTAGGTTTAACACCAGCAAATGATGGCAAAGTCATTAGGTTGGTAATTCCACAATTGACTGGTGAAAGACGCCAAGAAATTGCTAAAGAAGTAAATAAATTGGCTGAAGAAGGCAAGATAGCTATTAGAAATGTTCGTCGTGATGCAATGACGAGCTTGAAAAAACAGCAAAAAGACGATGAAATAACTGAAGATGAGCAACGTAATCTAGAAAAGCAAGTACAAAAGGTTACTGATGATGCAACCAAAAAGGTTGACAAGCTTGCAGAGGAAAAACGTAAGGAAATTACTCAAGGCTGATTAGATGGCAGAAAAAAAGAATCAATTGAACCATTTGGCTATCATTATGGATGGCAATGGTCGCTGGGCTACTAGGCAAGGCAAGAAACGCATTGCAGGTCATTATGAGGGCATGAATAATGTTAAAAGAATTACTTTGGCAGCTAATGAACTGGGAATAAAGGTTTTATCTTTATACGCATTTTCCACTGAAAATTGGGCCAGGCCAAAAGAAGAAGTAGCTTATCTCATGAATTTACCTGTACGTTTTTTTGATAAATTTATGCCTACATTGATGAAGGAAAATGTCAAAGTCAACATTATGGGTTATTTGAATGAATTGCCATCTAAAACTTATGATGTTGTGCAAAGAGCGATGGCTGAAACTGCTAATAACAGCGGACTTGTTTTAAACTTTGCGTTTAATTACGGCTCAAGAAGAGAAATTACGACGGCTGTTAAAGAGCTAGCTACTTTAGTTGCGACAGGTTCAATTTCTGCTGCTGATATTGATGAAAAAATGATTTCTCAAAGATTAATGACAGCAAGTCTTGGGCAATATAGTGATCCAGATTTGCTCATTAGAACCTCGGGTGAACAAAGAATTTCCAATTTCATGCTTTGGCAATTGGCATATTCTGAGTTAGCTTTTAGCGAGAAAAATTGGCCGGATTTTACCAAGGAAGATTTGGTAAAATTGGTTGAGGACTTTCAAAACCGTCATCGCCGTTTTGGTAAAGTTGATGAATCAGATAGTTAGGTAATTTTATGAAACAACGTGTGATCACAGCAGTAATTGCTTTAATATTATTTATTCCTATTGTCGTTATGGGCGGGCTCTGGATGGACTGGCTCACTGTTGCTTTTGCAGCCGTAGGAATTAGTGAATTCTTTTTAATGAAAAAGCAAATATTAGTTTCAGTAAACTTTTTATTAGCTTTATTAGCGACAATAACCTGGGCAGTACCTGATAGTTTTATTAACTCACTGCCATTTCATTGGACTAAATACGGCATCTATTTTGCTCTCATCATGTTGATGCTGACTTGGACAGTTTTAACCAAGAATAATACTTCGTTTGATGACGTAGCTGTTTATACGTTAGGCTCACTATATGTTGGTACGGGTTTTCATTACATGGCAGGCATTAGAAATTCCAATAATGGACTTGCGCTACTATGCTACGTTTTTGTAGTTGTTTGGTTGACTGATACCGGTGCTTACATGATTGGACGTAAAATAGGTAAACATAAGCTATGGCCTGTTATTAGTCCCAACAAAACTTGGGAAGGATCAATCGGAGGTACAGTTTGTGCCGTAATTTGTGCCGCAATTTATGTTTACTTTGTTGACTTGCACCATCCACAAGTTGAAATGATAATTTTTGCATTTGTTTTGTCAATTGTAGGACAAATGGGCGATTTAGTTGAGTCCGCCTATAAACGCTATTATGGTGTTAAAGACTCTGGCAAAATCTTGCCTGGTCATGGTGGTATTTTGGATCGCTTCGATAGTATGCTATTTGTTTTACCCGTATTTGCAGCTTTACTAGGAATCATACACTAGGAGGGTTCTTGTGAAAGGTATACTTATCTTTTTAGTTGTATTTGGAATATTGGTCTTTGTACATGAATTTGGGCATTTTATCGTCGCAAAGAAATGCGGTATTTTAGTGCGTGAATTTTCTATCGGCATGGGTCCTAAACTTTTTCAAGTTCGACGCAATCCTACTACATATACCATCCGCTGGCTTCCTTTAGGAGGTTATGTGCGTTTGGCAAGTAAAGATGATGACACAACTTTAGCTCCCGGTATGAGAGTGGTTTTGCAACTTAATCAGCAAAAAGAAGTAGTTAGGATTGATGCATCCGAATCAGATGTACCTATTGCTGGCATTCCTTTGCAAATTACTAAAGTTGATCTGGTAGATGCACTATTAATTTCCGGATATGAAAATGGTGAAGAAGATAAGCTGGTCACTTATCATGTCAACCATGATGCCACCATTATTGACCAATCTAAAACAGAATTGATTATTGCACCCAGAGATACGCAATTCCAAGAAGCAAATGTTTGGCAAAAACTGGCAACCAATGTTGCTGGTCCCTTAATGAATATTATTTTGGGATTTGTAGTTTTTCTGATTTGGACTTTTACAGTACCAGGTCCAGCAACTACTACAATTGCGGAAGTTTTGCCCAATTCACCGGCTGCAAATGCCCAAATTGAACCCGGTTCACAAATAAAGGCAGTTAATGGTCATAAAATAAATTCTTTTGCCCAAGTTTCTACAGCAATCAATAACAGCAAAGGGAAAAAAGTGACCGTTACGTTAACTAAAGATGCACAAAAAAAGACGGTATCCTTAAAGCCAAATCCTGTTAAAGTTCAAGGACAAAAAGTTTATCAAATTGGTATTGGAGCCAAAGGTGATGAAAGAGTAGGAGCAAAGTTTAAGCGTGGCTGGGATACAGCGGTTTCGACTACTGGTTTGATTTTTCAGGCAGTTGGAGGGCTTTTTAGACATTTTAGTTTAAATAAACTCTCAGGACCAGTAGGAATTTATTCACAGACTTCGCAAGTATCACAAATGGGTTTTACCTATATTCTGGCTTTCTTAGCTATGATTTCAATTAACTTGGGCATTGTCAATTTAATTCCAATACCAGGTCTTGACGGCGGCAAGTTTTTACTGAACATTATAGAAATTTTCAGAGGTAAACCAATTTCTGAAAATCACGAAGCAATGGTTGAATTAATAGGCTTCGGCTTACTACTTATTTTAATTATTGCAGTTACGGGTAACGACATCTATCGCTACTTTATTAAATAAAAATATTAATTTGGGAGAGAAATTTAATGCGACAATCTAAATTATTTATGCCGACTTTAAAAGAAGCACCAGCAGATGCTGTAGCTGAAAGTCATAAACTTATGCTCCGGGGCGGCTATGTTCGTCAGGTTACAGCTGGAGTTTATGCTTATTTGCCTTTAGGCTACAGAGTACTAAGTAAAGCCGAGCAAATAATGCGGGAAGAAATGGCAAAGATTAATGTGCCCGAAATGGCAATGCCAAATTTATTACCCGCTACCCTATGGGAAGAATCAGGCAGATGGCAAAAGTATGGTCCGGAAATGTTTAAATTGAAGGACAGACATGGTCGTCAAAGTCTGCTTGGGCCAACCCATGAAGAAACATTTACTAATATTGTTGCTAAAGATTTAAAAAGCTATAAGCAAATGCCTATTGCTCTTTTCCAAATTCAATCTAAATTTAGAGATGAAAATAGACCTCGTTTTGGTTTATTAAGATCGCGTGAATTTATCATGCTTGACGCTTACAGCTTTGCTGCTACTAAAGAACAGCTTGATCAGCAATTTGATGATGAGAAAAAAGCTTTTACGGCCGCTTTTGAGCGTTGCGGCTTAAAGGTTACTCCTGTGATAGCCGATTCCGGCACTATGGGAGGCAAGAACTCAACTGAGTTCCAGGCTCCCGCAGCAATTGGTGAGGATACTATTGCGACCAACGAGACTGGCACCTATTCAGCCAATTTGGAAATGGCATGCAGTATTGACACGTTCAAGCAAGAAAAAGAGGAACCGGGTCAATTAGCAGAAGTTGCAACTCCTGAACAAGAGAATATCGCAGACTTGGTTAAATTTTTAAATATTCCAGCAACTAGAATTGTTAAGAGTGTGCTTTATGTTGCTAATGAAAAAGAAAACATCCTAGTCTTGATTCGTGGTGATAAAGAGGTCAATGAAGTAAAATTAAAGCATTTACTTGATGTTGACTCACTAAGGATTGCTACTGATGAAGAATTAGCAAACATAACTGGCGTTGGTAAAGGCAGCGTTGGTCCACTTAAAGCTGATTGGGCTGATAAAGTAGTAGCAGATAATACTGTTAAAAATCTATATAATGTTGTTGTAGGCGCAAATAAATCTGGTTACCAAATTAAAAATGTGAATTTAAACCGTGATTTTACTCCAGACCTATTCGGAGATATTCGTGTTGCTAATGAAGGTGAACCAGATCCAATTGATCATTTACCATTAAAATTCACAACTACTATTGAAGTAGGACACATTTTTAAACTGGGAACCTATTACACTAAAGCTATGGGCGCTAACTTTTTGGATCAAAATGGCAAATCGCAACCAGTTATTATGGGTTCATACGGGATAGGCGTTACCAGAGTTTTGTCTGCTGTTATTGAACAACATTTGACTCCAAATGGTATTGCTTGGCCAAAAGAAATTGCTCCATTTGATTTGCATATTGTGCAAATGAAAATGAAAGATGATGATCAAACTTCTTTAGCTCAAAAACTTGAAGAAAAATATAGTGCTAAGTATGATGTATTATATGATGATCGCAATGAACGAGCAGGCGTCAAATTTGCTGATGCTGATTTACTAGGTGCTCCAGTGAGAGTAACGGTTGGTAAAAAAGCCAGTGAAGGAGTAGTCGAGGTTAAAAAGCCTACTGAAGATAAAGCTACAGAAATGACATTGTCCGAATTGGACGATTTTATTAATAAAGAGTTAAGGTAATTTTCGTGACTGATAAAAATAAACTATTTTTAAGGTTATTGCAGCAGATAAAGTTTCCGCAAGAATTTGCAGATAATGATTTACTGCAAAAAGGCGAAATTGAGAACGTGGATGTTTACGCTAAAGAACACAGGTGGGATATCCATGTTCTTTTTACTACACCGTTAAAATTTGAAACTTATAATGCTTTAAATAAGGCAATAACAGCCAATTTTTCCTCATTTGTCAATACTCGTTTATTTGTGCGTTCTCAAGATGGGTCAGATGACTACTTAACTGATTACTGGCAGTTTGCTGTACAAAACTCTAACGCATTGCAGCAGGTAGCGCGTGAATTTATTTCAAGTCATAAACCAGAAAAAGAAAATGGTCGCTGGGTCATTCCTGTAGACAATCTAATTGTTGACGGCTTGTTGGAACAAGGAATGCTTGACCAATTAGCTGAAGAAATGAGAAATTTTGGCTTTTTTAACTTAAAATTTGTGACAAAAGTAGACGAGGAGAATTCACAAAATAATTTAGCCAGTTTGCAAAAATTGCAGCAGCAGCATGAACAGAATATGCAGGAAAAATATGATGCTGCACCGCCTCAGGAAAAACCAGCTCCTACTTCTTTTCCAACCAAAAAGACCCGTTACGGTAATCGTAAGCTAGATGAAAGTATACCTGTTTCTCAAATAAAAGAAGTTACTGACGGAAGTAGAAATGTAGTTATTGAAGGCAATATTTTTAACATTTCCAGTCGTGAACTTAAAACCGGCTCACTACTTTTTACTGGAGAAATAACAGATTATACTGACTCAATTTCATTTAAAAAATTTATTTCTGATGATGAGCAGATTCAAAGCATGCGGGATGTGAAGCCAGGAACTTGGGCTAAAATGCAGGGCTCTGCGTCACAGGATCAGTATAGCCATGATATTGTATTTAACATTTCGTCATTTGAAGTGGTAAAGCATATAGGTAGGACTGAAAAATTTCAGGGTGATGAAAAAAGAGTTGAGTTGCACTTACATACGAATATGAGTCAACTCGATGCTACGAATACTGCAACGGATTTTGTCTTAGCGGCTAAAAAGTTTGGTCAAAAAGCAATAGCAATAACAGATCATGCGGACGTACAAGCTTTTCCGGAAGCATATAATGCGGGCAAAAAAAATGGCGTAAAAATAATTTACGGCGTGGAAGCAAATATGATTGACGATCACGCTTTGCTGGTTATTAATCCAGCTTCGATGACATACAAAGATCGTGAATTTGTTATTTTTGACGTTGAGACTACTGGTCTTTCATCGGTTTACGATACAATTATTGAAATCGGCGCCGTAAAAATGAAAAACGGAGAGGTGTTAGAAAGGTTTGACAAGTTTATCAATCCGCATCACCCGTTAAGTGAGCAAACTATTAACCTGACTTCAATTACTGATGAAATGGTAGGAGCAGCTGATGATGAAGCTGTAGTAATTAAGCAATTTCAGGATTTCTATGGCGATCGTCCTCTTTGCGGGCATAATGTCCAGTTTGACGTGGGCTTTGTTAACGCGGCCTTGAGACGAGCCCATCTAGCAGAAATTATCCAGCCCGTGGTTGATACGTTGGAAGTATCACGTTTGCTTCATCCGGAACAGACAAGACATACATTAGATTCCCTTGCTAAAAAGTATAATGTTGTCCTTGAGCACCACCACAGGGCTAATCAAGATGCGGAAGCAACAGGATATTTAATGTTTAAGCTTTTAGATGCTTTTAACAAAAAATACCATGAAGATGATTTAGGCAAAATGAATGATTATGCTGCTCATGGTCAAGTGTTTAAAAGGGCACGTCCACAGCACATGACTATTCTGGCTAAAAATCAGGCTGGTTTAAAGAATATGTACCGTTTAGTTTCAATTGCCAGTACCAAAGATTTTTACCGCATTCCGCGCACACCTAAATCTGATTTGGTAAAAAATCATGATGGTCTGCTCTATGGTTCTGGTTGCTCAGAAGGCGACGTCTTTGTGGCAATGATGCAGAAAGGTTATGATGAAGCTCGGAAAAAGGCCCGTTTTTACGATTATTTAGAAATACAGCCACCAGCTAATTATTCTATTATGATTGAAGATCATTTAATTGCCGATGAAAAAGAGCTGGAAGAAATTTTAACTAATATCTATAAACTCGGAAAAGAACTGAATAAACCTGTTGTTGCCACTGGGGATGCACACTATGTTGAAGAACACGATGCTATTTACCGGACAATTTTAATTTCAGCTCAACGCAGTAATCCAGATCGTAACAAAAAACAGCCTGATATGCATTTTTATACCACGCAGGAAATGCTTGACGCCTTTAGTTTTTTAGGTGAAGAAGTAGCAAAAGAAATTGTCATCACTAATCCTAATAAAATTGCGGCGTCTATTGAAGAAATTTCACCGATAAAAGATGGACTTTACCCACCGCACATCGATAATGCTGATGAAGAAATGAAGCATTTGACATACGATAAAGCACATGAACTATATGGTGATCCTTTGCCTAAAATCGTGCAAGATCGGCTTGATATGGAACTTAATTCCATTATTTCCAATGGCTACGCTGTCATTTATTTAATTTCACAGCGATTGGTAGCTAAATCAAATAAAGATGGTTATTTGGTTGGTTCGCGGGGTTCTGTCGGTTCCAGTTTGGTTGCGACAATGTCTGGTATTACTGAGGTCAATCCATTACCACCACATTATCGTTGTCCGCAATGTCAGTATTCCCAATTTTTTGAAAATGGTGAATATGGTTCAGGTTATGACTTGCCTGATAAAAAATGTCCTGATTGTGGCGCAAAGTTGGTTAAAGATGGTCAAGATATTCCGTTTGCTACATTTTTAGGCTTTCATGGTGATAAGGTTCCTGATATTGATTTGAATTTCTCTGGTGACTATCAACCGGTAGCTCATAACTTTATTCGCGTAATGTTTGGTCCGGCAAACTCGTATCGTGCCGGCACAATAGCTACAGTAGCCGATAAAACGGCCTATGGTTACGCCAAGCATTATGATGAGGAGAAAGAATTAAATTTGCGTGGAGCTGAATTAGACCGACTTGCAGCTGGTGTCAGCGGTGTCAAACGCACAACTGGCCAACACCCGGCTGGTATTGTTGTAGTTCCAGATGATATGGATATCTATGATTTTACGCCTGTTCAGTATCCTGCAGATGATGTTAATGCTGCATGGCTGACAACACACTTTGACTTTCATTCAATCCATGACAACATTCTAAAATTCGATATTTTAGGTCATGATGATCCTACTATGATTAGAATGTTGCAAGATCTTTCTGGAGTTGATCCGTTAACTATCCCACCTGATGATCCAGGAGTGATGTCACTTTTTTCCAGTCCTAAAATTCTCGGCGTAACGCCAGAACAAATTCAGTCAGAAACTGGAACATTAGGTGTGCCGGAATTTGGTACTAGATTTGTCCGGGGCATGCTGGAAGAAACTAAGCCGACTACTTTTTCAGAATTACTGCAGATTTCTGGACTATCACATGGTACTGATGTTTGGCTGGGAAATGCTGAAGAATTAGTCAATAATGGTACTTGCAAACTGAAGGATGTTATTGGTTGTAGGGACAATATCATGATGGACTTAATTCACTGGGGCGTTAAACCTGAAGTAGCTTTTTCCACAATGGAATCGGTACGTCATGGTCGCGGAATTAGTGACGATGACATGGCTGTATTAGAGCAAAATGATAAAATACCTGATTGGTATATTCCATCATGTCTGAAAATTAAATATATGTTTCCTAAGGCACACGCTACTGCCTACATTTTAATGGCTTTAAGAATTGCCTGGTTTAAAGTTTATTATCCTGAAATTTATTACACAGCTTATTTTTCAGTTCGGGCTGACTTGTTCGACTTGGTGGCTATGAGTCATGGTAAAAATACTGTTAAAAAGGCAATGGCTGATATTCAAAATCAGGGTAATGATGCCTCAGCAAAAGATAAAAGTTTACTCACAGTCCTTGAGATTGCTAACGAGTGCCTAGAGCGCGGAATTAAAATTAAAATGGTTGATATTAACCAGTCTGAAGCCACTAATTTTAAAATAATTGATCAGCATACAATTTTGGCACCATTTAATGCCGTCCCTGGATTAGGCAATAATGCTGCAAAACAAATAGTCGCTGCCAGAACTGAGCAAAAGTTCTTGTCAAAAGAAGACCTGGCAAACCGAGGCAAGGTATCTCAAACAATTATGGATTATTTGGAAGAAAATGAAGTATTGGCGGGAATGCCGGAACAAAATCAGCTTTCACTCTTTTAAGTTTTGCAGTAATAATATAAATGTGATATACTTTGATAAAGAAGTTCGAATAGATAATTCGGAGTGAGCAGTTCTGCTCACTCTTTTTATTACGGAGGAAAGTACTTGGCGAAAGTTAAAGATTTTGTTCTTGATGAAATAAGACCAATTATTGCAAAGCGCAATGATGAACTTGTGGATACTGAATACGTTAATGAAAAAGGTCAAAACTATTTAAGAATTTACGTTGACCGTGAGAATGGCATTGATATGGATGAAATTGCAGCCTTAAGTGAATTAATTTCAGCTAAACTTGACCAGCTGCAACCAGATCCTTTTCCAGATCCATACGTATTGGAATTATCATCTCCTGGTATTGAAAGACCAATAAAAACTGCAGCCGATTGGCAAAAGGCTCTAAATCAATATGTTCATGTCAATCTTTACCAGAAAGTTGAAAAACAAAAAGAATATGAGGGAACTTTAAAGTCATTCACTGACAGCGAAATCGAACTTGTTGTTAAAGTTAAAACTAGGAAAAAAGTTTTATCGCTTCCCCGTAAATTAATTGCGAATATTAGATTTGCAATTGAGTTTTAGAAAGGTTGATTAAAATTTATGTCTAAAGAAATGCTTGAGGCGTTTGCTACTTTAGAAAAGACAAAAGGTATCAAACAGGATGTGATTGTTGAGGCCATCAAAGCAGCGCTGGTAGCGGCATATAAGAAAAATTATAATCAAGCTACTAATGTGATAGTTGAGTTTGATGAGCGCAGAGGCGACTTTAAGTTAATGACCGAAAAAACTGTCGTTGAAGAAGTTCATGATGAACGATTGGAGATTAGTTTAAAGGATGCTTTAACCATTAATAGGGCTTATGAACTTGGTGATAAAATTAGATTCGAAGTCGCACCTAAAAACTTTGGCCGGATAGCTGCACAGACTGCTAAACAAGTTATCATGCAACATTTGCGAGAAGCTGAAAGAAATCATATCATTGATGAATATTCTCAATATGAAGACGAATTAATCACAGGTACTGTTGAAAGACGTGATAATCGTTTCGTTTATGTTAAAATTGGTAATGTTGAAGCAGTAATGCCTCGAAATGATCAAATGCCCGGTGAAATTTATAATCCTCAAGATCAAATTCGTGTATTGGTAACTCACGTTGGTTCTGATTCTAAGGGTGCGCAAATTACGGTTTCACGGACTGCACCGGATATGGTCAAGAGACTATTTGAACAAGAGGTGCCTGAGATATATGATGGCACGGTTGAAATAGTTTCGATTGCTCGTGAAGCTGGAGACAGAACTAAAATTGCGGTAAAATCTAATGACCCTAATATTGATCCTGTCGGTACCTGTGTTGGTCAAAGAGGTGCGCGGGTACAAAATGTTGTGAACGAACTTGACGGTGAAAATATTGATGTAGTCAAATATGAAGATGATCCGTCTGACTATATTGCCAATGCTCTTAATCCTGCGGAAGTAATTGCTGTGCAATTTGGAGATGAAGATGATGAAAAGAGTGCTTTAGTCATTGTTCCTGATTATCAATTATCGCTGGCAATTGGCAAAAAAGGTCAAAATGTCCGTTTGGCAGCTAGATTAACTGGTTATAAAATTGATATCAGACCAGAGTCTGAAGTAGAATTTGTTGATGAAAGCAGTGCCCAAGCAGAAGAGGAGAACAAAGAAGCTGAAAATTCTACCACTGATGATACTGTTTCACCTGAAGTACAAGATGATGCTGTAGATGATGAAAATACTAATGAAGAATTGACATCTGAAGAAGCAGAAGTTCCGGATGAACATGAAGAAGCCACAGATGAGGAAACAGTAGATTCTACTGAAGATTAGCATAAGAGGTGAGCTTTTTGAAAAAGAGAAAAATTCCGATGAGAAAAGATCTGTTAACAGATACTATGCAACCAAAAAAAGAATTGGTGCGCATCGTAGTTGACAAAGAGAAAAATGTCTCGGTTGATCCAACTGGTAAGAAACCGGGTCGTGGAGCTTATGTTTCTCTAGATCCTGATCAAATAAAAAATGCTCAAGAAAAAGGACTTATTGAACGTAGCTTAGGAACTAAGATTCCAGCAGAATTTTATGACGAGCTATATTCATACGTTGATCATCAAAAAGCTAGAAAAGAATTGTTTGGTGATAATTAAATTTGCAAAATAGACAAAAAGCATTAAATTTGCTGGGATTAAGTCAAAAAGCTGGTAAATTAGTTTCCGGCTTTGAAGTTGTTTCAATGGGTGTTAAAGCCGCAAAAGTTAAACTGGTTATTCTCGCTCAAGACAGTCAAACTGACACAAGCAAGAAAATTACTAATTTGGCTCAAAAATATGAAGTTTCTGTTATTACAGAATTTAATAGTACGGAAATTTCACAAGCAATTGGTAAAAAACGTAAGGTTTTAGGAATAACTGACATCGGTTTCTGCAAAGCATTATTACAAAAAATTAATGAAGGAGTGTGATTTGATGACTAAAACAAGAATTTATGAATTGGCAAAAGAATTAGGCATCGATAATAAAGCTGTCGTTAATAAAGCTAAAGAACTTGGTTTCGATGTTAAAAATCATATGTCATCACTTGAAGATTCACAGGTAAATCAAATAAAGGGTAGTTTCCGTAGCTCCGCTCCCGCGAAAAAGCAAGAAAAACCTGCAAAAAAGAGTAGTAAAATTAAAATTTCTGTTACCTCAATACGCAAAAATGAAAAAAAGCATGAAGAAAATAATGGCAACAGAAATAATAGAAGAAATAATCAGCATAGAGCAAATAACCGGACAAGGCAGGGGCAAGACCGCAATAAACAACGATCAAATCCAAGCCAAAAAGTTTCTAAGCCGGTCGCACAAGACCTGCTTAAACAACTAAAACAAAAACAGCGAGTTGAAGAAAATACGTTAAACCGTCAAACTGAAAAAGCTCAAAAATCTTATAGTAATGAGCAGAATAAAAAGACCAGCAATGAAGGCAGAAAAACTGTTTCAAAGCCCGAAAAAGAAAATAAAGTTGTCAAATCAGAAACTACCACTCCTAAAGTGACAGGTCCTAAGATTATCAAACCTTCTCCGGCAAGAATGAAGAAGCAGCAAGATAATAATACTGTTCATAAAGAGAAAGTATTAGATACTACTGCAGCTCCTGAACCAGCAAAAGAAGAAAAGCGTCGTGGTAATGGTCATGGTCGTAATTCTGGTAAACCTGGCAGAAAGGGTAGAAATCAAGCTTATGGTGCAAATAATTATACTAAGCACCAAGAGAAACATAAGCGTAAGAATAAGAAAAAGCAGTTTGAACAAGTTCCTAAAAAGCAGCCTACGCAAAGAAAAGAACGTCCTTTACCAGAAACGCTAGTTTATGAAGTAGGGATGAATGCCCAAGATCTAGGAAAGATATTGCACCGGGAACCAGCTGAAATAGTTAAAAAACTATTCATGTTGGGAGTGATGACAAATCAAAATCAATCACTTGATAAAGATGCGATTGAATTAGTAGCAGCTGAATACAATATTAATGCAAAAGAAAAAGTTCATGAAGATATTTCAGATATTGATACTCTTTATGATAAGAGAATGGCTGCTTCTAAGGAATCTAAGCACCAGACCAAACGTCCACCTGTAGTTACGATTATGGGTCACGTTGATCACGGTAAGACTACTTTACTTGATCGTTTGCGTCATACGCACGTCTCTGCACATGAAGCAGGTGGTATCACTCAAAAAATTGGTGCTTATCAAGTAAGAGTTGATAACCAACCTATTACATTTTTAGATACTCCAGGACATGCTGCATTCTCAAACATGCGTGAACGTGGTGCTGAAATAACTGATATTGTGGTATTGGTTGTTGCAGCTGATGACGGTGTAATGCCACAAACTATTGAAGCAATTGATCACGCTAAAAGTGCCAAGGTGCCAATTATTGTTGCAATCAACAAGATGGATGTTCCTGGGGCTAATCCAGAGCACGTCACTGAACAGTTGATGAAATACAATTTAATTCCTGAAAGTTATGGTGGAGACACTATTTTTGTCAATATTTCTGCTAAAACAGGTGAAAATGTTGATGAATTGCTGCAAATGATCTTATTGCAAGCAGACGTTATGGAATTGCAAGCCGATCCTAAACAAAAAGCAATCGGAACAGTTATTGAAGCACGACTTTCTCGTGGTCGGGGACCTGTTGCCGACCTTTTGGTTCAACAAGGAACTCTAAAAGTAGGTGATCCTATTGTTGTCGGTAATCGCTTTGGTCGTGTCAGGGTAATGACTAATGATCGCGGACGCCAAGTTGAAAAAGCTACTCCTTCAATGCCAGTAGAAATTACTGGTTTGAACGATGTGCCTGAATCAGCTGATAAAATTGTAGTCTTTGACGATGAAAAGACGGCAAGAAGTGTCGGTGAGCAAAGGGCACAACAGGCATTACAACAATCCCGTGAAAATGTGCAGCATGTTACCCTTGATAACTTGTTTGACACCATGAAGAAAGAAAATATGAAGGAAGTTGACGTTGTCTTAAAGGCTGACGTACAAGGTTCAGCTGAAGCATTGCAACAGTCACTTGAAAAGATCGAAGTTGAAGGCGTCCGCGTTAATATTATTCATGCCGGCGTTGGTGCGGTTAACGAATCAGATGTTACTTTAGCAGGTGCCTCGAATGCGTTCATCATCGGCTTTAACGTCAGACCTACAGCTACTGCCAAGTCACAAGCAGAAGCCGATGGCGTTGATATTCGTCTTTACAGTATAATTTATAAAGCTATTGATGATGTCAAGGCTGCCATGAAGGGTATGCTTGAGCCAACTTATGAAGATAAGGTTGTCGGTAATTTAACAGTACGCGAGACTTGGAAGGTTTCTAAAGTAGGAACAATTGCCGGTGCTTTTGTGGACTCAGGCTATGTTTCTAAAGATTCTACAGTTAACCTAATTCGTGATGGTGTAGTTATCTATACTGGTAAAGTGGCTTCTCTAAAACGGTTTAAAGATGATGCCAAAGTTGTCAAACAGGGTTTTGACTGTGGTCTAACCATCGAGAACTATAATGATATAAAAATCGGTGATGAATTAGAAGCGGTTGAAAAGCAGGAAGTTAAACCTGAGTAAGATTAACTAGGAGGAAAAACATGAAACACAGAATTGGTCGTGTTGAAGGAGAAATCCTCCGTGAATTAACGAAAATTTTGCGCAAAAATATTCGTGATCCACGAGTTAATGATGTTACAATCACAGCGATTGAATGTACTAATGATCTGTCTTATGCTACTGTCTATTACAGCATTCTTACAGAAGATTCTAAAAAAGAAGAAGAAGCTGCTGCCGGATTGAATAAGGCTAAAGGAATGATGAGACACCTTTTGGGTCAAGTCCTAACTGTTTACAAAGTTCCAGAGCTGATTTTTAAAAGAGATAATTCGGTTAAATATGGTAGTAAAATTGATCAATTGATCGCTGAAGTAAAAAAGCAGGATGCAAATCGTAATAAGTAAGAAAAGCGCTGTTGGGCGCTTTTTTCATGGTTAAGGTAAACATAATGATAAACGGTATTTTAGTGATAGATAAAGATCAGGGCATGACGAGTGCAGATGTTGTCTATCATTTACGCAAGGTGTTGCACATTAAAAAAATTGGTCATGCTGGGACTCTTGATCCAGATGTTACAGGCGTATTGCCTATTGCAATTGGTCAGGCTACAAAATTGATTGAACTAATGCATCGACAAAATAAAAAATATGTTGGGCAAGGAATTCTAGGCTTTTCTACTGATAGTTGTGACACTAGTGGGAAAATATTAAGCTCTCAGAAACTCACTCAAAAAATTGCGGCAACTGAAATTAAAAAAGCAATGCAGGAATTTACCGGAGAAATCGAGCAAGTGCCGCCAATCTACTCTGCGGTGAGAGTGAATGGGAAACATCTCTATGAATATGCCAGAGCCGGCATAAGTGTTGAGCGACCTAAGAGAAAAGTGCATATCACTAATTATGAACTTGAACAGGAACCATTTTTTGATGACGAAAAAGGTCAAGAAACTTTTAGTTTTCAAATAGAATGTAGTAAGGGTACGTATGTAAGGTCATTAGTTAATGATCTGGGAACTAAGCTGGGTGTACCAGCAGTGATGAAGACTTTAAGGCGTACAGCAAGTTCGGGTTTTGATTTGGAGCAGGCAGTTAAATTGTCTACAATAATTGAGCATCCTGAACGCGTCACTGAATTTATTCAGCCATTAGATGCTTTTTTCAAGGACTATAGTCACTCTGATCTCAGTGAAACGGATTGGACTAAGGTCAAAAATGGCGCTGCTATTTCCTTGAAAACGAATGCAAAAAAGGTGGCATTACGGTACAATAATAGCGTTAAGGCAATTTATCAGAAAGATGGTACCATGTATCGCCCTTATTTAATGCTTTTACAAAATGAATAAGTGAATGAAGGTCTTATTATGGAAATAATCCATTTAACATATCCCATTAAGAAAAATATCTTCCCCCAGAAAATAGTTCTTGCTTTGGGTTTTTTCGACGGCGTTCATCGGGGACACCAAGAAATAATAAAAGCTGCTAAAAAAAAGGCGCAAGCAAAACATTTACCTCTTGTTGTGATGACGTTTGATCGCCACCCCAAAGAAATTTATCAAAATAAAAACGTTACCTACATTGATACCTTGTCGGAAAAGGCATATAAAATGCAAAAGCTTGATGTCGATTATTTATTAGTAATGCACTTTAATAACGCATTTTGCCAGCTGACGCCACAAGAATTTGTGGACGAAATCATTGTTAAATTGCGCACTGATACTGTCGTTGCCGGCTTTGACTATACCTATGGGCCCAAAAATATAGCCAATATGAAAAACTTCCCTGAATTTGCTCAAGGCAGATTTGCTATAGTTGATGTCCCGAAACAGTCTTATGACGGAGAAAAAATTGGTTCAACGGAAATAAAAAAGGCGATTAGTGCTGGAGAAATGGAATTAGCAGCTAAATTGTTAGGTTTTCCTTATCTAATGTCTGGCTATATTGGACATGGGCTGCGCAATGGGCATAAATTAGGTTATCCAACGGCAAATTTAATTTGGGAGCCCAAAAAAGTAGTCCCTAAAGTAGGAGTTTATGCCACCAAAACTAAAATTAGAGGAAAATGGTATGACTCTATGACAAGTGTTGGTTATAATGTCACTATCAATGATGGTCAAAAACTATATATTGAATCAAATTTATTTGGTTTTGATCAAGAAGCTTATGATGAGGAAATGCTAATTAAATGGTATAAGTATACCCGTGGCGAAATTAAGTTTGATAGTTTGAAGGAATTAAAAGAGCAGATGAGTCAGGACAAGTCAGAAATTAAAAATTATTTTGTAAATCATAAGTAATTATATTATCAGACTTAAAAGATAACGGTTTTTAATAAAAAAGTTAGCACTCAGCTTGACATTCTGCTAAAAGCTAGTATCATAATAATTGTTAGCACCTGAGAAGATTGAGTGCTAAAAGTGAGGGCGATATTTATGTTGACCGAACGTCAAGAATTAATTTTAAAAACAATTATCAATGATTTCACGCAGACACATGATCCTGTTGGTTCAAAAACAGTCATGAATCAGTTGCCAATTAAAGTTTCGAGCGCAACAATTCGCAACGAAATGGCCGTTTTAGAAGAAAAGGGCTTAATCGAAAAAACCCATTTGTCAAGTGGTCGTGTTCCTTCTACTGAAGGGTACAGGTACTACCTTGATAACTTGGTAGAGCCCTTACAAATATCTTCTTCTGTTTATAAGAGAATCATTAATCAACTAGATCAGCCATTTCATCAGGTAAATGACATTGTGCAGGAAGCTGCCAAAATTTTGTCTGATTTGACTAATTACACTGCTTTTGCGGAAGGTCCTGAAAATAGTGATTTAACTATTTCAGGATTTAGAATAGTCCCGCTTTTTAGTAGACAAATAATGGCCATTCTAGCAACTAGTGACGGTGATGTTCATAATCAAGTCTATACGTTACCATATAATGTTCATGGTGATGAGATTGAACGTGCCGTTCGAATGATTAACGATGAATTGGCAGGTAAAACTCTAAGTGAAGTAACACCTGAATTTCTGGAACAGACTTTAGGTAAAAAACTTAAAGTTAGTCATGTTGCCGAATTAATTGAATTGGTAAAAGATGTTATTAGTGATGCTGCTAGTGAGCAAATGTACGTTGATGGTCAGATTAATTTGCTCAATAATATTTCTTTAAGCGATGTTTCTAATTTACGTTCATTATATGAGTTGATTGAGCACAATGATTTGATTTCAAGTATTTTGAATAGTGAAACAAGTTTAAAAAGTGATAGGTACCCAGTAAAAGTAAGTTTAGGCTCTGAACTTTCAAATGACTTGTTAAAAGATTACAGTCTGCTTACAGCTGAGTACAGTGTCGGCTCACATGGCAAAGGCATAATAGCTTTACTTGGACCTGATAACATGCCATATTCACAAGTAATAGGACTCCTTGAATACTTTAGAAACGAGTTAGCAAAAAAGTTGCTTGAATATTATGGTAGATTTAAATAAAGGAGGTTAGCCTTGAGTAAGGAAGAAAAAACCAAAAAAGACGTAGATGAAAATCAACGTCATTCTGAGAAAACCCAGTCACCAAAAACAGATTCAAAATCTGAGGCTAACAAGAAAACGAAGCTTGAAACTTCAGAAACAAAAATTAAAGAAAAATTGACTAAGTTACAGGCGGAAAAAGATGATCTTGAAGATAAGTTCTTGCGCAGTCAAGCAGAAATGCAAAATATGCAAAATCGTTATAATAACGAGAGAGCACAACTTATTAAATATGAATCACAGTCTTTGGCTAAAGATGTTCTGCCAGCAATGGACAATTTAGAACGAGCTTTAGCTACCAAAGTTGATGACGAAGCATCAAAGCAACTTAAAAAGGGTGTACAAATGACCCTTGATTCACTGGTTAAAGCGATGAAGGATCACGGAATTAGTGAAATTACAGCTGAAGGTGTAAAATTTGATCCTAATTTACATCAGGCTGTTCAAACAGTTGCTGCTGAAAATGACGATCAAAAAGATCATGTTGTGCGAGTTTTGCAAAAGGGTTATTTATACAAAGATCGTACTTTAAGACCAGCAATGGTTGTTGTAGCACAATAATTGAAAGGAAGCATATCAATGTCAAAAGTTATCGGAATTGACCTCGGAACTACCAACTCAGCGGTTGCTGTTCTTGAGGGTAAGGAACCCAAAATTATTACTAACCCAGAAGGAAATCGGACAACTCCTTCAGTAGTAGCTTTCAAGGATGGAGAAATTCAAGTCGGTGAAGTTGCTAAGAGACAAGCAATTACCAATCCTAATACTATTTCTTCAATTAAGCGCCACATGGGTGAAGCTGATTATAAGGTGAAGATTGGAGATAAAGCGTACACTCCGCAAGAAATTTCAGCAATGATCTTGCAGTATATCAAGAAATTCTCCGAGGATTATTTAGGTGAAAAAGTAACAGAAGCCGTTATTACAGTTCCTGCATACTTTAATGACGCCCAACGTCAAGCTACTAAGGATGCTGGTAAAATTGCTGGCCTTGATGTTAAGAGAATCATTAACGAACCTACTGCATCTTCCCTTGCTTACGGTCTTGACAAAGATGCTGAAGACGAAAAAGTTTTAGTTTACGACCTCGGTGGTGGTACTTTTGATGTTTCCGTTTTGCAATTAGGTGACGGTGTGTTCCAAGTTCTTTCAACTAATGGTGATACTCACCTTGGTGGTGATGACTTCGATAACAAGATTATTGATTGGTTGATTAAGAACTTTAAAGATGAAAATGGTGTTGACCTTTCTAAAGATAAAATGGCTTTACAAAGGTTAAAGGATGCTGCTGAAAAGGCTAAGAAAGATCTTTCTGGTGTATCTTCAACTCATATTTCATTACCATTCATTTCTGCTGGCGAATCTGGTCCATTACACCTAGAAGCTGACTTAACTAGGGCAAAATTTGATGAATTAACTTCTGACTTAGTTGATAAGACTAAGATTCCGTTTGACAATGCGTTAAAAGATGCTGAATTAACAGTTAATGATATTGACAAGGTTATTTTAAACGGTGGTTCTACTCGTATTCCTGCTGTGCAAGAAGCTGTTAAGAAGTGGGCGGGTAAAGAACCTGATCACTCAATTAACCCAGACGAAGCTGTTGCTTTAGGTGCTGCTATTCAAGGTGGTGTCATTTCTGGTGACGTTAAGGATGTTGTTTTACTTGATGTAACTCCTCTTTCACTTGGTATTGAAACTATGGGTGGTGTATTTACCAAGTTAATTGAGAAGAATACGACAATCCCAACCTCCAAGAGTCAAATCTTCTCTACTGCTGCTGATAATCAACCAGCTGTTGACGTGCACGTATTGCAGGGTGAGCGTCCAATGGCTGCTGATGACAAGACTTTAGGTCGTTTCGAATTAACTGATATTCCAGCAGCTCCTCGTGGTGTGCCACAAATTCAAGTTACTTTTGATATTGACAAGAACGGTATCGTTAATGTTTCTGCTAAGGATATGGGAACCGGTAAAGAACAAAAGATTACTATCAAGAGTTCATCCGGTTTATCCGATGAAGAAATTAAGAAGATGCAAAAAGAAGCTGAAGAACATGCTGAAGAGGATAAGAAGAAGAAAGAAGAAGTTGACCTACGTAACGAAGTTGACCAATTAATCTTCTCCACTGAAAAGACTCTCAAAGATGTTAAAGGTAAAGTATCTGATGACGACACCAAGAAAGTACAAGATGCACTTGATGCTTTGAAGAAGGCACAAAAAGACAACAATTTGGATGAAATGAAGTCTAAGAAAGATGAATTATCCAAAGTTGCTCAAGACCTAGCAGTCAAATTGTACCAAGCTAATGGTGGGGCTCAAGGTGCACAAGGTCAAGCCGGTCCACAAGCGGGTCCCCAAAATCCTGGTTCACAAGATGGTAATTCAGGTAGCGGTTCCGCAGGTGAAGGCGAGTTTCATAAGGTAGACCCAGATAAGTAAAGGGTTTATAATTGAATAAATTAGAAAAGAACTGCCAAGAAAAGTAGTTCTTTTCTTTTGTAAAGTTAAGGAGCTTATAGATGGCACAAGAAGATTACTATAGCGTGCTTGGTGTTGATCGTAATGCCAGTGATAAAGAAATTACCTCTGCTTATCGTAAACTTGCCAAAAAATATCACCCCGACTTAAATCACGAACCGGGTGCGGAAGAAAAATATAAAGAGGTTAATGAAGCCTACGAAGTCTTACACGATAAACAAAAGAAAGCCCAATATGATCAATTTGGTTCTGCAGGAGTCAATGGTCAAGGCGGCTTTGGTGGTGCGGGCCAAGGATATGGTGATTTTGGCGGCTTCGGCGACTTTGGTGATATTTTTAATGATTTCTTCGGTGGTGCAACAGGAGCTAACCAGCGTCGTGCTAATCCAACAGCACCAACACGTGGTGAAGATTTAGACTATACTCTGACAATTGATTTCATGGATGCTATTACCGGCAAAAAGACGCAGGTTTCTTACACTCGCAGTGAAACTTGCCCAACTTGCAAAGGGAATGGGGCAGAAAAAGGCACACACCCAATAACTTGCGATAAGTGTAATGGTAGTGGCTATATGACTGTTACGCAGAAGTCTATGCTAGGTGTAATTCGGCGCCAAACTGTATGTGATAAGTGTCATGGTCGAGGTGTAATTATTGAACATCCTTGTCAAACCTGTCATGGTAATGGAGTAATTGATGGTAAAAATACCATTGAAGTTAATATTCCCGCCGGAATTGATAACGGTCAGCAGTTACGTTATGATGGCCAAGGCGAAGCTGGTAAAAATGGTGGTCCTTATGGCGATCTTTATATCAGCTACCGCATTAAGCCTTCAAAAGAATTCGAACGTAAAGGAACGACTATTTATACCACAGTGCCAATTTCATTTGCCCAGGCAACATTAGGCGATGAAATAAATGTCAAAACTGTTCATGGGAATAAAAAGTTAAAAATTCCTGCTGGTACTCAGCCAAATAAAGAATTTACTTTGCATGGCCAAGGTGTTCCTTATTTGCGCGGCAGTGGTAATGGCGATCAAATTACTACTGTTCAGGTACAAATACCAAAATCAATTAACGAAAAACAAAAGCAGGCTTTAGTTGAATTTGTTAAAGCTGGAGGAGGCTCAATTACCCCTCAGGAAAAAGGCTTTTTTGAAAGATTAAAAGAAAAATTACAGTAATAAGAAGAGTCTGGGAAAAAACTCTAACCTAACTAAAAAGGCTGGCAAATCACGTCAATAAAACGTTGATTTGTCGGTCTTTTTAATTGTAAAATTTTTTAATTTAACTTCAAAGAGCACTTTTTTCCCAGACTCTTTTATTTTTCAAATATATAATTGAATTTAATATTTTACGCGCTATAATGTAATAAATATTTAATAATATGTTAATATTGTAGGCAATAACAATGAAATTAAGCAACTTAATAAAAACGAATATTTTAAATTCAATTATAATAGTATCTTTAATCGTAATCTATGGTTGTGGAACTGCCTTCAGCTCATACGTTATTAAGTTCGCTTATAATAGCCTGAGTAAAAGTCATTTCTTTCAATTTTTGTACTTTATTTTGGTTAGTCTAATTACAGGATTAGTTGCCTTTATAATTAATTCTGTGGCAACGTGGCTTTATAGTAGACAACTGCAACAATATATTGGCTTGATCAGAGAAAATCTCGTTAAGCACTATTACCATGGTAAATCTGTGTCTACAGCAGCAATGATAAATAATTTAAATAATAATTTGCAGCTATTAACAGATCAATATGCTAATCAAGTTTTGCGTATACTTAGTTCCCTTTTTGTAATGATTACTTCGACAATTGCTTTAGTCATGTTTCATTGGTCGATAGCTGTTTTAGTGATTACTCTAGTTGTTAGCACTTTATTAGTGCCCAAACTAACGCATAAAGCTCTAACGAAAGCAACCAAAAAAATTTCTGAACAAAATAAAAAATATTTAAATACCATTTTTCAGTGGTTTAACGGTCTGGCAGAATTAAGAAGGTACCTGGCATTTGATGCCTTTAGTCATTATTTGACAAAAAAGGGGACAGATTTGGAGCAATCTTATGTTGACAGGCAAAAAGTCATGGGACTGGCTCAATTTATTAATGGGTGCGCAAATTCTTTTTCTCAAGTAGCTGTGACATTTCTAGCAACAATTTTATTTTTTGCTAAAATTGTTTCTTTCGGTACTATTATTGCTGCAGGAACTTTTGCATCTAGTATCTTTAATTCAGCTTTGACTATCACTACTGCATTAACAAGAATGCAATCAACCAAGAATATCAATCAACAACTAAATGAACAGCAAAGAGAAATTCCAAGCACATATTCAAATGAAGCAAATTTTTCTGTAATAAAAACTAGAAGTTTAAAGTATAAATATCCAAATAATAGAGAAATTTCCTATCCTGACATGACTATCAAGAAGGGCGAGAAGATTCTATTGCAGGGTAGAAGTGGTTCTGGTAAATCAACTTTATTCAAACTGCTTTTGGCAGAATTAAAGCCTACCAGTGGACAAATATATTTTTGTGATAAAAAGGGTAATAAGGTTAAAGTTGACCGCAGTCAGATAAGTTATCTAGCACAAGACAATTTCTTATTTCCAGTATCGATCAAAGAGAATATTACCATGTTCAATAGTAAATTGAATAAGGTTGTTGAAAAATATGTAAAATCAGTTCAACTCGAGTCGGATGTAGCTGGTTTTTCAGCTGGTCTGGAAACAATAGTTGATGTTGACAAAGACAACCTTTCGGGAGGCCAAAGACAAAAGATTGTATTGGCGCGTAATGAGATTCAAAACAAGCCTATAATCTTGGCCGATGAATCCTAGTGCCATTGATGAAAATGCAACAAACAAAATAATTAGTAATCTTTTGAATAGTAACCAAACTATCATTGTCATTGCACATAATCTTAATAAAGATACTAAAAAATTGTTTGACAGAGTGATAAATATTGATACAAATCGAGGTGAGGTCAAGCATGACTTTTAAGGGATTATATGCGACTAATAAAATTAGAATGATAGTCATTTTACTACTAGAATTTATTACTTCTGGCTTAGTTATTGGTACAAGTTATATCAATACGTATATCTTTTCTTTCATTCGCAAAAGAATGATAAATGAGTTTCTTTTGTTTTGTCTAATCGTATTATTTTTATATTTTACAAGTTATTTGGGTATGAATTTTTGTCAATACTTAATTGAAAAGCAAATTCAACAATATAATCATCAAGTAAGAGCGGAAATTGTTGCCCATTTTTTCAACGATTACGTCCATCATAGTCCAAATAAGGTCCAAAATATACTAACGAATGACCTTAATATAATTAAGTCTTCTTCTTTGAGCATTTATACCGATATTCCCTATTATGCTGCGCAAATTCTTTTTGTTATTTTGGCACTTTGGTCATTTCATTGGAGCCTTTTAATAATAGTACTATTTTTAGGCAGCCTAAATTTATTGCTTCCCCGTCTATTACGAAAGCCCTTACGCAAAGCTGTGCAAAATTTATCTTTGGCTAACGCGTCATATTTAAATACCGCAGAAAATTGGTTAGATGGCTTAGCTGAATTGCAAAATTTTATGGCTGGAAAAAAACTTTCAACTGTAATGACAGGAGCTTCAAAGAAACTAGAAAAAGCAAATGTTAATCGAACAAAAACTGCGCAATTTTTATCTGTTGTGAATAAGGCAAGTTCAGTTTTGTTAAATTTTGTACTACTTGTTGGAACTGCTTTGTTAATTACTCGTAAAATAATTCCTTTTGGTGTGATTATCACCGTCGAAAATTTTAGTGCAAATTTGTTAGAAGCATTGCAAAGCCTTACAAATGAGGTTGGACAGATATCTTCTGCTGGTCAATTAAATCAGAAAGTTGCAAAAGAGCGCGTACCGGTGACTAGTCCACCTGAAGGTATGCAGCCTATATGTTTAGAAACTCACAATTTAAGTTATATTTTTCCTAACGGTCAAAAATTAACTTTTCCAGATATCACTATTAAACCCCATGAAAAAGTTCTATTAATGGGTGATTCTGGTAGTGGTAAGACTACTCTTTTTAAATTGCTTTTAGGTGAATTGAAACCTACAACTGGTGTAGTTGATTTTTTTGATCAGAATAAAAACAAACTTAATTCGCAAAACTTAAATTTAGGCTACATTCCTCAATCACCTGTTTTGTTTCCAGTTAGTATCAAGGATAATATAACAATGTTTAATAAAGATCTAGAAGAAAATCTAAAACGAGTAATTAAAAATACTTGTTTTAATTATGATCTTAGCAAATTTGCTGAAAAAGAAGAAACAATTATTAACTTAAACAATTTAAATGTGTCTGGGGGGCAAAGGCAAAAAATAGTTCTAGCCAGATCTCAAATTCATGAAAACCAATTTTTGCTATTAGACGAAGGTACATCGGCAATTGATGAAGAAAGTAGTGCAGAAATAATTAACAATATTGTTGATAGTCCTATCACGGTTTTTATGATAGCGCATAATTTGTCTCAGAAAATTAAAAATAAGTTTGATAAAAGAATTAGTTTAAATAAAAAAAACAAATCTAATTAATCAAATAGTTTAGGCTACCCTTACTTTTTACTTAATTGCTTTTAACTGTTTCAGTTACTTTGTTATAATAATAAAGATAGAGTAAAGGGTGCAAATTATTTATGGACATAACAAAATTACAAAACTATCAGAAGCGTATTCGCAATTTTTCCATTGTTGCTCATATTGATCATGGTAAGTCTACGATTGCCGATCGAATTTTAGAGTTGACCGATACGGTATCTGAACGCCAATTAAAAAATCAGATGTTAGACGATATGCCGCTGGAACGCCAACGCGGCATCACCATCAAGATGAACTCAGTAGAAATTAAATATCATGCGCAAGATGGCGAAGACTACATTTTTCATCTAATTGATACACCAGGACACGTGGATTTTTCTTATGAGGTTTCCCGTTCCTTAGCAGCTTGTGAAGGTGCATTGTTAGTTGTAGATGCTTCGCAAGGTGTGCAAGCCCAAACTTTGGCAAATACATACTTAGCAATTGATGATGACTTAGAAATTTTGCCTGTTATAAATAAAATTGATCTGCCTTCAGCTAATCCGGAGCAGGCTAAAGAGGAAATCACAGAAATGTTGGGGTTAGATGCTTCCGACGCTGTTGAAGTTTCCGGTAAAACCGGGCAGGGAATTAAGGAGTTGCTTGAACGCATAGTTAAAGATATACCAGCTCCTAGTGGAGATCTCCAAGCACCGTTAAAAGCGTTGATTTTTGATTCAAAATATGATGACTATCGCGGTGTTGTTTTATCTGTGCGGATTGAAGAAGGTACGGTTAAACCCGGCGATAAAATAAAAATCATGAATACCGGTAAGGAATATGAAGTTACTGAAGTTGGAGTTTCCAGTCCACATCCGGTTAAAAAAGATATTCTAATTGCTGGGGATGTTGGTTACCTAACGGCTAACATCAAGTCCGTTCGTGAAACTCGTGTTGGTGATACTATCACTGCCGCAGAACATCCGACCGCGGAACCACTTCCCGGTTATCGTCAGATACCACCAATGGTTTATTCAGGTATGTATCCCGTAGACAATGGAAAATATGATGACCTTAAGGAAGCTTTACAAAAATTGCAGCTCAATGATGCAGCTTTAGAATTTGAACCTGAAACTTCAACTGCTTTAGGCTTTGGCTTTAGGTGCGGCTTTTTAGGTTTACTCCACATGGATGTGGTGCAGGAAAGACTTGAACAGGAATTTGACTTAGACTTGATTATGACTGCCCCTTCTGTTGATTATCATGCGACTATGAATGACGGCACAACCAAAGTGATTGATAATCCTTCTGATTTACCGTCTGCAGGTGAATATAAGGAAGTGCAGGAACCTTTTGTTAAAGCAGAAGTAATGGTTCCGAATGATTTTGTTGGTCCTGTGATGGAATTATGTCAACGCAAACGGGGCGAGTTTGTGACAATGGACTATTTAGACAAATATCGGGTTAACGTAATTTACAATATGCCGCTAGCCGAAATTATTTATGATTTTTTTGATGATTTAAAATCTTCCACTAAAGGTTATGCCTCACTTGATTATGAAATTACGGGTTATCGGGCAACTGATTTAGTTAAAATTGATATACTGTTGAATAAACAAGTGGTCGACGCTCTTAGTTTCATTGCTCACCGTGATGAAGCTCAAAATAGAGCGCGACAAATGACCTCAATGCTTAAGAAGTTAATTCCTAGACAGAACTTTGAAGTTGATATTCAAGGGGCAATTGGAGCAAAAATTATTTCTCGTGCCACTGTTAAGCCATACCGCAAGGATGTTACTTGGAAAATTCATACAGGAGATCCTGATAGAAGGGCAAAGCTGCTTGAAAAACAAAAGCGGGGTAAAAAACGGATGAAAGCAGTGGGTCATGTAGAAATTCCCCAAGATGCTTTTATGGCTGTCTTAAAAATGAATGATGACGATTTAAATTAAAATAAAGATAAGTAATGATAAAAGGCTGAATTAAATTAATGATTGAATGGCGCAAACGTAAAGGTGATGAATTAGCTCCTGCTATAATTGAGAAGTATCAGCTTAGCCCAATAACGGCTAAGCTGCTTTCTTTGCGCAGAATAAATACTGCGGAAAAAATAGATTATTGGTTTAATGCCACTGAAGCTGATTTGGCTGATCCTTTTCTAATGCATGACATGAAAAAGGCAGTTAACAGAATTAATCAAGCAATTGATGCAGGAGAAAAAATAACGGTCTATGGTGATTACGATGCTGATGGTATTACTGCCACCACTATTATGGTGGAAACACTGGGCATTTTAGGTGCCGACGTACATTTTTTCATTCCCGATCGTTTTAAAGATGGCTATGGTCCAAATCTTGAATCCTACAAAAAAATTGTAGCAGATGGGACTAAACTGATTATTACTGTAGATAACGGGATTACTGGGGTTAACGAGATTGCTTTTGCCAAAAGTAAAGGTGTAGATACAATAATTACAGATCACCATAAATTTCAAGAGCAAGTTCCTGACTGTTACGCTTTGGTACACTGCAATTATCCCGGACAAAAATATCCGTTTGATGATTATTGTGGGGCAGGTGTTGCCTACACTATTTGTCGGGCGTTAATGCAGGAGCCAATGCCTGAATTATTGGAATTAGCAATGATTGGCACAATTGGTGATATGGTCAAGGTGTCAGGAGAAGGTCATGTAATAGTAAAACGTGGCCTTAAAATGCTTAATGAAACTGAGCGACCGGGACTAAGAGCTTTAATAAAAAAAGCAGTTTTACAATTAGGACATATTGACGAAACTGATGTTGGCTTTAATATTGCACCAAGATTAAATGCTGTGGGCAGACTTGCCAATGCTTCTCTGGCAGTGGAATTACTATTATGTGATACTGATGAAAAAGCCGAGGAGATAGCTGCTAAAGTTGAAAAATTAAACGATGAACGCAAAAAACTGACTGCAACTGTTTTTCAGGAATGTCTTGAGCAAGTTAAAAATAATGGCTGGGACAGAAGTCAAACTCTGGTAATTTATCAACCTGATTTTCATGAAGGCGTCTTGGGTTTAGTAGCAAATAAGCTGGTTGAGAAAACTCATAAACCTACCTTAGTTTTAACTAAAAATGAAGCTGGAATTATCAAGGGGTCTGGAAGATCCGTTGTCGGTTATAATATTTTTAATGCGCTAAATCCCTTAAAAGACAAACTATTTTTGAAATTCGGTGGGCATGATTTTGCTTGCGGATTATCAATGACTGAAGAAAAAATTCCTTCCTTAAGAAAAGCCTTTGAGAATAATTTTAATGGTTCATACAACCAGAATATCAGAGATTACGATTTTGAATTACCGTTTGCTAATCTTGATCTAAAGACTATTGCGGAAATTAAATTGGCGGGTCCTTTTGGCACAGATAATGTGGAGCCGGTGTTTAGCATTAAGCATCCTGACATTACTGGCTGCTTTTACATGGGTGCAGATAAGAACCATATCAAACTAACTGTTAGTAAAAGCAATAAAAAATTAAATGTGGTAGGTTTCAATAAAAAATACTTAACCAGGGTCCTGTTACCATACATTGATCAGCTTTTTATTGGCTTACAAGAAAATTGTTTTCGTAATCAAACTAAAGTGCAAGGTATAATTAAAGGTATTGTTTTTGCAGCCCCTAAATTAGCTATTCCTGCACCAGTTATTGATTTACGAACTGAAAAATATGTAATGGGTTTTGCGGATAGGTATCTTTTATTTGACGAAAAAAATAAGATCTCTGCTTCTACAAAATATGATATTGATCCCGCAAAAATTACGCTGATTAATGATTACGATAGTGAAGGCGAGGTAGCTGTCTTTCTTGACGTTCCCCATAATCAAAGTGAATTAGATGCAGCCTTGACTAATAATTATGCTCAGCTTTACTTACGGTTTATTCTGGATCAATTACCGGTGACGCAAATGCCTGTGAAGTCAGATTTTGAAAAATTATTGCGCTACGTATATACTCATCCTGGTTTATCGATTGATGATTATCGCTTGGTTGGACCTTTTCTACAGCAGAGTTATGATCATATTCTATTTATTTTACGTGTATTTTCTGAGCTGCACTTTATTAAAATAGCAGATAATAAAATCTATGCTGTTAAACACCCTGCTAAAAGTAAGTTAACGGCTTCACGGTATTATCTTGCTACTAGGTCACAAATTGCCTTCATTCGTGAATTAAGAAATATGCCTAGTAAAAAATTGCTAATGTACGTGAATGAGCAATTAAAGCAACATTAATTTTTTACATTATTAGTGCTTTTAATCCTGAAATCTGTTAGAATATTAGGGTCGGATAAGCTTTAGCAAGAAAGTTAAGTTTTGGAGGTTTTTTCTTCTTATGGCAAACGATTTTGAGAAACATATTGCAAGTGTTAAGGATTTCCCTAATAAGGGGATCATTTTTCGTGACATCACTCCTATTTTACAGGATGGCAAATTGTTTCAAGCAGCTACTCATGAATTAGCAGAATATGTTAAAAGCAAAAATGCTGATGTCATTGTAGGTCCCGAGGCCCGTGGTTTTATAGTTGGCTGTCCCGTAGCTACCGAATTGGGTATTGGTTTTGTACCTGCTAGGAAACCACATAAGTTACCTAGAGAAGTGGAACGTGCTTCTTATGATTTGGAATATGGTTCTAATAGTTTGGAAATACATAAAGATGCAATCAAACCAGGTCAACGTGTGGTAGTTTGTGATGATTTACTTGCTACAGCAGGAACTCTGAGAGCATGTAAGCAACTAATTGAAAATTTAGGTGGAGAATTAGTTGGGTCTGCTTTTTATATTGAATTACCTGATCTAAAAGGAAAAGAAAAATTACCGGGACTTGATGTTTACTCATTAGTTAAATACCACGGTGCTTAAGTGAATAACATGCAATTAAAAAGTTCCCTGAGGGTCAATCTCTGGGAACTTTTTTGGTAGCTAAATTGACAATTTTTTATTAGCCTCAGTCCAACTAACAAAATCGCTATTTTTAATAAGAAAAGAATACTTACTTGACTGTTGGCTGTAATAATCGTTAGAATACAACTACGGTAGTAATAAAAGCGTTTTTTTAAGAGGAGGATATAAGATTTACTTAAAGTATAATTTTGTCATTGCTGTAAGCGCTTGCTAAATTTAGTAATTTCTGTTGAAAAAGGTTACCATACTTTGTAGTTGATAGGTAGTGGCTAAGTGAAAATATAAATTGGCTTAACCTAAATAATTTATTTACTGAAAAAGTATACTAATAAGTTTGTTACCTTGCCCTATAGTGCATTATTAGTTTAGAAAAACAACGCTAGTTTATAAGCTGTTAGCTATGATAGCTTTTTGGGAGTGAATAGATATGGATAAAATAAGAATTGGCAAAAGTGATGTTTACACAACTAAGTTGGGTTTAGGAACAAATAAAGTTGGGGGACATAACTTATTTAAAAATTTAAATGAAGAAGACGGATATGATTTACTGCGCGGGGCTCTTAAGCAGGGCATCAACTTTTTTGATACTGCTTATGTCTATGGGCTCGGCAGATCCGAAGAGATCATTGGGGATGTCTTGCAAAATTACGATCGCTCAAAAGTAATTATTGCTACTAAGGCTGCCCAAGATAAGTCACAAAATATGGCACCTAATAATAGTGCCGCTTTCATTAAAAAAGCCGTTGATGAGGCACTTTTACGGTTGAAAACAGACTATATTGATATTTTTTACTTACATTATCCAGATGAGAATACACCAAAAGATGAAGCAATTGAAACTTTAGATGAAATTCGCAAAGCTGGTAAAATTCGAGCTATTGGTGTTTCTAACTTTTCTTTGAGTCAAATTAAAGAAGCAAATAAAAATGGGAAAGTTGATATCGTTGAGGATCATTATAGTTTGGTGCGTCGCGCTCCTGTTAAGGAGGAATTGGAATATTTACATGAGCAAAATATTTCATTTGTACCATTTTTCCCTTTAGCTTCAGGTCTGTTAACTGGTAAATACGGCGCTGATGACTGGAACAAGTTTAACAGCACTGACGGCGGAAAACTGCTGGGTGATTTTAACGAAGACCGGTATGACAGAGCAATCAAGGGTATTGCGGGTATTCGTGAGATAGCAACCAAGCACGAGGCAACGGTTACCCAGACTGTTTTGGCATGGTATATGGCTAATCCAGCAATTAGTGTCGTGATTCCAGGTGCGCGCAATGCTGATCAGGTCAGAAGCAATGCAAAAGCCATGTCAGTTAAATTGTCACCAAGTGAATATCAAGAAATTGATCAATTGTTTAGTGATTTTTAAAAGCCTAACGAAGATCTATTTTTAGTTTTTTGAGTTAAAAGTCTTGTGAGAGCAAGGCTTTTTTTATTGAGTAAAAATTAGTTGAAATAGGGTTAATCTGTCTATACACTCTTTTGATAGCGTTTACTGAAAAATGAAAATTTTTTCTTTTTTGAAGTGCAAATTTTTTACAAGCTGGGGGTCAAGTATATATAATGGTACAGTATTTCAAAAAAAGGAGAATAGAGTAATTTGCAATTAAGAAAAGCAACTATGGCCGATTTTGACCAAATTATCGCTATTTTGAAAGACGGTGCTAATCAATTAGCTGAGCACGGTGTTAACCAGTGGCAAGGTGAATATCCGTCAAAAGGACAAATTAAAGAAGATATCGAAAATGGCTGGGCGTTTTTAGCCGTATCTGAAGATAAAGAAACTGTTGGAGCAATTGCAATTGTTGACGGACCGGATCATATTTATGATCATTTAGATGGTGAATGGCTATGCGACACTGATAAATATGTAGTTATCCATCGTGTGGCAATTCACTCACAGCATTCTGGTAAAGGCTACGCTACTGAGTTATTGCGGGCTGTTATTAATGATATTAAAGACAATCGTGCTGATATAGATTCGATTAGAATTGATACTCATGAAGATAACCAAGCAATGCAACATCTGATTGCAAAAATGGGATTTACTAAAGTGGGTCTGTTACACGGAGTTTATCGTCCAGACGAAACTTCATACGTGTACGAATTAAAGAAATAATTTCGTTATTTAACACATTTAAAATCAGTAAATTTTACTGATTTCATAGTAAAAAAATAAAACTAAATAGTTTACATTAGTTATTTTATGTATTAAGATAAACATAACGAATGTAATTTAAAGCATAAATAATGTAGCCCTTGCTACATGTTTATGCAACATTTGTTATAAACGTACAACCAGCGAAAGGGGGGATATGAGGGTCATTGGTAAAGTAAAATTTATTTTTGCTGTTGACTCGCATCTTACCAAAATTAATTTTCCTGATTAATTTAACTATTTTTTCCTATTCTAAATTATTATACCAAATAGCATATACAAAACCTTTTTACCGATGTGATGGAAAATTCAGGAACTCATCGGTATACCTTAAAAAACCTGATTTTGGAGAAAGTCCAAGATCAGGTTTTTCTTTTGCGTTATTAAACTAATAAACTAGCGGTTTTTCATTATCGGCTGATAAAAGAGGTCAATAATGATAGCGGCAATCAAAGCAGCAGCGAACGTTAGTAATAGATTCGTCCATGTAATTTTAGTCATTGCTATGCCAAATAAAGCTAATATTACTGTTAAAATTACATCACCTAACTGAGTTAGACCAACAGCCTTTGACGGGTAATCCTGCCAAAAGTAGCGCTTAGTTCTGGTGATTAAGATAATAAACATAGCACTTAAGACAAGGTAGACGTAGACCATGGTTGACACTGTACCGTGACTATAACCGTGAGTATTAAGATATGCAATAGCAAAGATGCCGATGGCCGTCCATCCGAAAGCAAGTGAAAAAGCAATTTTGGCTAAGCGGGCCATATTCCAATTTTCAGGCTTATAGGTAATGTGAGTCCTATCCGTACCAATCATCATTGTGACCATATTATTCATAATTGTATAAATAACCATTGCATTTAACGCCATAGGGATATAGTTAAAGAAAAGATAACCAAAGGTCAAAAGCATAGTTAATTGCGCAGTTCTCGCCAATTTAGTTAACGACCAGGTTGTCATTCTTTGATAGACCCTGTGACCAGCGTCAAGAATTTTAACAATTGAAGATAAACCATCATTTAGAAGAACCATCTTGCCTGAACGTTTGGCAACGTCAGCAGCGTTGGAAACAGCAATTCCGACTTCAGCTTGTTTCAAAGCGGGGGAGTCGTTAACACCGTCACCGGTCATGCCGACGATATAGCCTTTTTTCTGGAAAAACTTAACCATCTTTAACTTATCTTCTGGTAAAACATCCGCAATACCCGCTAATTTACTGGTATCAGTTTCATCATTAAAATCATGAATTGATATGACATCGCCTTGTAAATCGACTTGCTTAGCTACGGCTTCAGCAGTCTTTTGGTTGTCACCTGTGAGCATAATTGGTTTGACGCCACGCTTTTTAAGCTCACCAAGAGATTTTTTAGAATCGGGACGCACCATATCCTGCAAAATAAAGACCCCGGCTAATTTATCGTCAATCAGTACAGCAACTGAGCGTCCCGCACTAAAATCAACGTCTTTAGCTATTTCATTAGCATTCTGATCAATGAGCGAGAGCTGCTTAAAAGATCCCAGCTTGATATTGTGCCCGTTATAATTAGCCATTGAATAACCAGTACTGGAAGTAAATGGCGTAAAGTCAGTACCTGTCTTCACTTCAAGTCCTAAACCAGTTACATAGTCATCAATCGCCGTATCAATAATTTTTTTATTTCTTTGGTCTGTGGCAGCAGTCGCAAATTCTAGGGCTTGGTTATTATCTAATGAACTAAAATTTGTCCATTGACCAACAGCTGTTTTATTTTGTGTGATTGTTCCGGTTTTATCTAGCAAAATCAGATTAAGATTAGCTGCGTCCTGAATACCGGTCAGATCTGATGTTAAGACGCCTTCCTTACTTAGACGGGTAGCCTCAAAGGAATTTGAGAGTGCAAAAGTTGAGGGCATAGCAACAGGGATGGAAGCTATGAACATCATAGCTAAAAATGGCAACATATTAATTAAATTGTTGAGGTCGCCACCTTTGAAAAAGGATGCCACAACGATTACTAGTGTCAAAATACCATCTAAAATACATAGATAATAAATGATTTTGGTTAATAATTGTTGTAGGTGTCCCGGAGCAGCTGAATTATTAATCAGGTTAATTGTTTTACCAGAACGCGAATTTGCTCCTGTGGCTGTGACTTGAGCAAGTCCGTTTCCTTCAGTCACAGTTGTACCTGCATAAGCTGTATCCTGCGGATTTTTACGAACTGTCTTGGCCTCGCCAGTAATCGAACTTTCGTCAGTAGAAATCTGACCTTCAAGTAATTTCACATCTGCTGCTAGGACATCACCAGCCTGCATGCTGATTAAATCACCTGGGACTAAATATTTGGAATCAATATTTTGCCACTTGCCGTCTCTTTGGACAGAAATAGAAGGTGTCAGCTTATGGGAAATATTGTTTAATACTTTGCGTGACTGCTTTTTCTTAGAAGCACCGTTCCATGCGGCAAAAAGCAACATTAAAAGCACAAACAATGATTGAATCCACTTACCTAAAATGCATTCCAAAAGGAGGGCAGCTTCTAAAATCCAGGCCGATAAATTCCATAACTTAGATAAAAATTCTTTGAAAAAGTTAAATTGAGGTTCAGGAACTTCATTTAAACCATTTTTTTGAAGAAGTTTATCTGCTTCGGCTTGGCTTAGACCCTTAAATTTTTCAGACATATTACTACTTCCTTAGTTTTAAATACTGCACTTAAAGTAGCATAAATAATTGACTTTTGCTAGCAAATAAAATAGATATTGTTGCTGTACTCGTAAAAAATTATGAAAAGTGTATAATAAAGGTATACCAGTGTATTAATACACTTAGAATTTAAATTAAGCAGTTATTTTAGCTAATCTGCTAAATCTATAAAACCAAATTGGATAAGGAGTAATCATGAATTTTAGAAAAATATTTTTTGTCTTTGTGTTAGCAATTGCAGTTTTCTTTTGTTTTCCCTTTTTTATTCATAATGAAATTTTCGATCGTTTCAATCTTACAATTCCCGAAACTAAAAGTTATGCTCAAGTAGAAAAGAATACGCAAAAGTATTTTAACGTTCAAGCTTATGATGCCAAGACTGGTAAGAAACTTCCATATAGGATCAGAAGAGTGGGCGGTTACGACCCTTCTAAACAATATATCAAAATTGATCATAGAGGTCAGTATGTTAAGAAAATTCAGTATGTTTCAAAGAGAGAATTCAACAAGAAAGTAAATAATAATTAGTTTTAATAAATTTACAGATCTTGCCACATTGTCTGTATCATAGTTTAAAAATCATTGGTTATTTAGCATGAAGAATTTAAGGAACAGATTTAAGGAACAGATATCGTAAAATAAATTGTAAAAAGACTAGTATTTGTTGTCTTTTCTAAATGGTAGCTAAATAGGTGGAACAAAAAGGCCTGCTTTAAAAGCAAGCCCTTTATTGTGACTTTAATATAACTTTTTGCTTTTGCATAACAACTATCTAAAACTAGTCGCTAGGTTTATCACTGGTAGACTCAGTTCTAAACATCATCAATTTAACAACCATCTAAAACAAGCTTTGGAATTAAGCTGGTTTTGAATTTGTTCTAATCATCATCAATTTAACAACCATCTAAAACTTAGAAGGTTTCAAAAAAATGAAACCATTCGTTCTAATCATCATCAATTTAACAACCATCTAAAACTGGCAATGGTAGAGCCTTTAATTACGTTGGGTTCTAATCATCATCAATTTAACAACCATCTAAAACTAAAACTTATGAAAATCAGTCTAAGGATATGTTCTAATCATCATCAATTTAACAACCATCTAAAACTGTTCCAAGCACACCACTACCACCACTTGCGTTCTAATCATCATCAATTTAACAACCATCTAAAACACTCCATTGAAAAAAGTACCACGTTGGGAAGTTCTAATCATCATCAATTTAACAACCATCTAAAACCAGTAATTCCACCGTTGGCAAACTTAATCGGTTCTAATCATCATCAATTTAACAACCATCTAAAACCGATGTTTTATCATCAAATTTTAATAATATGGTTGAATTAAACCAAATAATATTAGAAACACGACCAGTTTTTGCAGCAATATCAGGAAAAAGGTAGCTAATCTAGTCCTGATAATGCAGTTCTAGAAATTAAATGTTTACTTAAATTATAGCATAGATGTTTAAATCTTGAATTTATGCTAAAAACACATTTTTAAAAATTTTGACACTAAAAAAGCCTGCAATATTGCAGGCTTTTTTATTAACAAATTAGTCTTTGTCAACACTGTCTGGGAATGTAGCTAAACGCTCACCTTTGCCAAGTTCTTCTTCGATTTCAAGCAAACGGTTGTATTTTTCAACACGTTCTGAACGAGCTGGGGCACCAGTCTTCAATTGACCACCGTTAACAGCAACGGCAAAGTCAGCGATAAATGTGTCACCAGTTTCACCTGAACGGTGAGAAATCATGGTGTTGTATCCGTTCTTACGTGAAAGACGGATAGTTTCCAAAGTTTCAGTAACAGTACCAATTTGGTTTAACTTGATTAATGAAGCGTTACCGGCACCTTCCTTAATAGCTTTAGTCAAAAGCTTAGGGTTGGTACAAATGAAGTCATCCAAAACAATTTGAATTCTGTCTTTGTGGCTTTGAGTAAATTTAATCATGCCGTCAACATCATTTTCATCGTATGGGTCTTCAATTGAAATTAATTCTGGGAACTCGTCAAGTAACTTGTCGTAGTATTGAGCTAATTCTTCATCGTTAAATACTTTACCTTCGAAGTGGTACTTGCCGTCTTCTTTGTTGTAGAAGTAAGAAGCAGCACAGTCACAAGCAATGGCAATATCTTCACCAGGCTTGTAACCAGCCTTAACGATAGCGTCGTGTAAAGCTTGTAAAGCTTCTTCCGAGTTCTTCATGTTAGGAGCGAAACCACCTTCATCACCAAGGCCAGTTTCGTAACCCATGTCTTCAAGAACCTTCTTCAAAGTGTGGTAAGTGTTAACGATCTTTTCAAAACCATCACGGAATGAAGTCTTTTTAACTGGAGTGATCATGAATTCTTGAACGTCAATACCGTTGTCAGCATGCTCACCACCGTTAATAACGTTGTGGAAAGTTTGAGGCATTTCAAGATCAGTACCACCAAGGTATCTGTATAAAGGTTGGTGACTATCTTTTGCTGCAGCAGCTGCAGTAGCCATTGATACACCCAAGATAGCGTTAGCACCAAGCTTAGCCTTGTTAGGGGTACCATCTAATTCAATCATTACGCGGTCAATGTTTGCCTGATCGTGTGGATCCAAACCTTTTAATGCCTTGGCAATTTCAGTATTTACGTTTTCAACGGCTTTGGATACACCCTTGCCGCCAACACGGCTGCCACCATCACGTAATTCAACGGCTTCGTTTTCACCAGTTGAAGCACCTGATGGAACTTCAGCTTTACCAACAACACCGTTTGATAAGGTTACAAAAGCCTCAACTGTTGGGTTACCACGTGAATCATAGATTTCCAGTGCATGAACATTTTCAATGACTGATTTTAACATCTAAAAACCTCCTAAATAATAAATGCTGTACTATTTTGTGTAAGTACATACATTAGTGGAGCATAGGCTCCATATCTACATGACAAATTTTAGCCTAAGTTTGTGATTATGTAAACATTTGTAACCGATTTCTAATGTTAAAAAATATTAAAAATAATTTTGTCGCTTTTTTGACAGGTTTGATTTATTATTATGCTATACAATTTTTAAAAAGATTGGTTTATTTCAAAAAGGAATATTAATATGACAAAAGTAAGGTTAATTATAGATTCTGGTTCAAATGACCAGGCAAATAGCAATTTGACTGTCGTTCCTTTGACAATGACTATTTCTGGCAAGGATTTTGTCGATAATGAGAATCTTAATATTGAGGAATTTATTGCCAGTATGGAGAAGAATACGGAAGAAGGTAAAACTTCTTGTCCCAGTATCAACGAATGGCTTGAAGCTTTATCTGGAAGTAAGCGAGCTATCATTATGACCATAACCAGTGGTTTAAGTGGCAGCTTTTCTTCCGCGTTTCAAGCAAAACAAATATATGAAAAAGATCATCCCGACAGCCACGTGATTGTGGTTGATTCCAGAACAGCTGGACCCGAGATTTCGGTTATTTTGCAAGAAATTCAAAAGTTGGTTAATAGTAATGCCCGTTTTGTTGATCTAGAGCAAAAAATTTCAGATTACAAAACCCATACGCATTTGCTCGTTGTATTGAAATCTTTACACAATTTAGCGCTTAATGGACGTGTCAATATGGCTGTAGCCAAAGTGGCCAAAGTCTTAAATATTGATGTAGTAGGGACTGCCAGTGATGAAGGAAAATTAGAGCCACTGGCAAAAGTGCGCGGCATTAAGCGGGCGCTTAAAGAAATCATCAAATTAATGGGTGAAATGAAGTATCAGGGTGGACATGTTATTATTGACCAATGCAAAAACATGAAAGATGCCGAAACTTTAAAAGCAAAAATTTTAGAGCTTTATCCTGAAGCTGCGATAACTATTCGTCCAATGAGGGGATTATGTACCTTTTATGCTGAAGAAGGCAGTTTAATGATCGGTTTTGATGACCTCTAAAGATTTTTAGCTCAGATTTTATTTGTTCTATAGATAACAGATTAGAAAAAAGTAGCCTAAGTCCTAACAATATAAAGTTAGGACTTATTTTTGTAAGAAAAAGAAAGCGCTTTTGTTACATAGATTGTGAAATGAAATTCATCTTCTAAAGTACTGAACATGGTGCTATAATGAAATTAGATAGCGCTTTCATCACAAACCAAACTGCGCTATCAAGTTTATCTTTATTTAAAATCTATCTTTTAGTTAATGAGAGGTTTTAGTTTAATCATATTAATAAGTTTCGTTGGAGGAATAATAATGGATTTAGTTAAAACAGTCCTTGCGATCATTCCAATCGTGTGGCTGATACTTTCCCTGGGTGTTTTTCACATTCGGGGTGACTTGGCGTGTTTAATCGGCTTTGCATTATCATTAATTCTGAGCATTGTCGGTTTCCACTTTTCGTTTTCAAACAGTATCACAGCGGGAATTGATGGTATAATTATGGCTTTGTGGCCGATAATTTATGTCATCATCTCGGCTCTGTTTATCTACAACATCAGTAGAAAATCAGGCGGAATGGATACAATAATGTCTATGTTAACTTCAATTACCAAGGATATGAGATTCTTAGTATTAATCTTAGCATGGGGATTAGGCGGATTCTTGGAAGCCATTGCCGGTTTCGGTACTGCGGTAGCGATTCCTGCAAGTATTTTAATAATGCTGGGTATGAACCCAATTAAAGCCGCTGTAGTGTGCTTGGTCGCAAATACTGCTCCTACAGCCTTTGGTGCTGTTGGTTTACCTGTAACAACTCTGGCAAAAGTAACAGGACTGGGAGTAACTCAATTAGGTTATTTAATTGCTATACAATTGTTTGTTTTAATGATGCTGGTGCCATTCGTTTTGGTAATGATGACTGAGGGTAAAGGCCTTAAGTCATTCAAAGGCAAAGGTGTATTGGTTTGCACTTTGGTAGCTGGTTTAACTTTTGCAGTACCAGAAATTTTCATTACTAAGTACTTAGGCCCTGAACTACCTTCAATTGTTGGTTCATTAGTTTGTCTGCTATTTTTGGTGATTATTATTAGAGGTTACAGCAAGAAAGATGAAGCAGGATCCTCTAGTGATGAAAAGGAAGAAAAAGCGCCAATTTCTACTGCTGAAAAAATCAAAGCTTGGGTACCATTCATTTTGGTCTTTTGCTTTATTATCTTCACTTCATCAATGTTTCCTGCAATTCATAATGCACTGGCAAGTGTCAAAACTAGTTTCCATTTCTACAATGGTGCAAATGCCAAACCGGTTGACATTGACTGGTTATCATCACCAGGTACTTTAATACTGCTTTCAAGTATCATTGGTGGTGCTATTCAAGGCTTATCATTTAAGGAAATGTTTTCCGTATTAACGAGCACAATCAAACAATTGGTTAAAACAATTATCACTGTTTGTTCTATTGTGGCTTTGTCCAAAGTCATGGGCTACAGCGGAATGATTGACGTCATTGCGGTTAGTCTTGTAACTTTAACTGGTGCATTTTACCCAGTAATTTCACCAATCATCGGTGTACTAGGAATCTTTATTACTGGTAGTGATACCTCAGCTAACGTACTCTTTGGTGAATTACAAGTACAAGCTGCTCATGCACTGAAAGTAAGTCCGTATTGGCTGGCAGCAGCTAACATGGTTGGTGCTACCGCTGGTAAGATGCTTTCACCACAAAATATCGCAATCGCGACTGGTGCAACCGGACTTGAAGGTAAAGAGGGGGTTATTCTTAAGAAAGCTCTGCCTCACTGTGCATGGTATACTGCAGTATTGTGTATTATCGTGTTTGTTGCCGGTAAAATGTTAAGTTACTTATAATATTGATTAATCTGTAAGTCAAATTTCTCATACTTAAAAACACCTCTGAATTCATAAAAATCAGAGATGTTTTTTGATTAAATAATTAAGAAAAGTAGCTGCTGTGCAATACTAAAGCATAAAACTGCTAGAGAAGTAGCTCCCAAAATGTCTGAAGGAAAGTGAGCTTTAAGACTAATTCGCGATATCACAACCATCAGCCAAATGATAGCTAAAATTAATAACAGCCGATTTCCTAATTGATTGGCAAAAATTTGCCAGATTATTAATGCCATTACCGTGCTGCCTAAAACATGACCGCTGGGAAAGCTATAGCCTTCTTCTAAGTCTGAGTGCAAAATCGGACGTTTTCTGCGCATCCATTTTTTTAAAAATATTCCTATTAAATCTGTAAAGCCTAAAGTAAATAGCACCCAAAAAGCAAGTAAATTTTTATTTTTACTAATTAAGAAACTAGCAAGAAATACGTCTAAGACCACTAGTAGTTTAGGATCATTTATAAAGGCTATAATCTGCCAGCCAATCCCATCGTGCTTTCTAATCAGTAGTTTATGGTGAAGCCAATGATCGAATAAGTTGAACCGACGAGAATTTCTGACATTGAAAATAAGTAGCAACAATATGGCTGCAGATAAAATTGCAATCCAGAAGTTAATATTCAAAGTTAAATCCCTACCTATAACTATTACTCGTTTGTATTTTAACAGCAACTTTGTTTGGTATAAAAATAAAAACTTACTCTTGAATAAAATTTAAGAATTGCAATATTAGTAGACTTTTTCGATATAAGTAATAGTTTTAATTAATGATGATAAAGGTAAAATATAACTTAAAATTAAAGCTTGACTTTGATGAAAAACAACTTAAAATTGATGATATCAATAATATGCTGGATTACGAGGTGAGAAAAATGGCTGATAATAAAACCACTAAACAGGAAACTGTCGGTGAAGCTTTACGTGATATAGCTCATCATGAACATGCTTTTGCTTTAGCTGATAATTCTACTAACCATATTGGTGACCTAGCTGTTTATGGCACACTTTATCTTTTGGCAATTTTACAACCCTATATGCTTAGATTTGAGTGGATTTTTGTACTTCTAGCTCTAGTAGCCGTAATTAGTTTAATTCGTTACCAGAACTTTTTAAGAAATAAAATTACTTGCAAAAAAATGACTCCGTTTTTTGTCAATACTAGTTTGATTTCAACAGGAGTCCGGGCATTTGTAATTGGTAATGCTCCTTTGTTAGCCTATAGCCTCTATACTAAGGGGCAGTTCAATGTCTTTATTTCCATTATAGCTGGTCTAGTTGTGGCTATAATTGGAATATCTTGGCAATATCATTATCTAATTAATCGTCAAGTCATTGACAGACAAGAGCAATCGCCTAAGCAGACTTTTAAAAATGCTACTAAGTTCATTATTAATAGTTGCAGAAAAAATTATATTAGCCGTGGCTATTTGGTTGATATTGTTTGTGCTTTTGTGGTTTGCTCAAACAATATTGCTTATAAGGAATTTGTCCTAGTTAAATTTGAAGCTTGGCAATTTGTCTTAATCACTCTTTTAGTAACATTGGGAGCAATCGTATTTCAAAAGTTTTTACGAAATAAGGTTGCTGCAAAGGATATCAGTAAAAGCTTTAAATGGGGCTCTTTAATTATGACTGCAATTCGAGGCTATCTGATTATTGCTGCACCATGGATTGCTACATGCTTGTTCTCGGGGAATGCTATTAACTGGCTTGCTGTGAACTTGATAGGCTTATTTGTTGCTGTAGTTGCTACAGGATCGCAATATAGATATTTAGAAAAAGTTGGAGTCTTTTAAAATATACAGCTAAAGAAAAGCTAGTAAAAGAATTTTCTCTTAATGGATTTTTGTTTTAATAGTTATTTAAATAAAGCTTGTTTTAATATATGCATTTAATGCTTTACTGGAAATCAACTCTTGACTTACAATAGAATAAACTGATTCTTTTTGCAGTAGATAATGGAAAAAATAAAAGCTATATGAGGCATTACATATTATTGCTAAATGAATTAACACATATTCTTCTTAAAATAACACTTTAAGTTCTGACTTTAAAAAGTCAAAAATTTTTAAAAAATACTGCAATTATTTTTTAACTATGAAATTTCTACGTTTTTAATACACTTTCATAAATTTCTCTCAATTTCAAGTGATTTTTTACTTATTGCATTATTTACGTAATTATTAAGTAATTATTAAATAGTAAGTATGCTAGAAATTTTTTGCTTGAATAATTTTCTTTTCAGAATATTTATAAAATAGAATTAAAGACTAAGTATCTTAACATAGGTATAATGATAAAATATATGTTATATATTAGCAGTATAATTGTTATATGACAGTGTAGGAATAACAAAAAATATAAAATAGATCTAATATTATTAGCTATATTACATACATAGAAAGGAATATTATAAAATATGAAATATGAAAAAAGAAATATTATTAGTCTCTCTGTGAGTGGCATTATAGCAATTTTTTTATCCGTTCTATACAATATATTTGAAACTGTGTTTTGTATAAAAATTTTGCTTTCTATTTTAATGTTAATTTCTTTTATAATTTTTTTTAAAAGTGTAAAAAACTTCTTTTTTTATAAATATGAAATATCAAAAGATACTTTTTTTAAATTTATAAATTTTTTGGTTGTAGTTGGTTCTTTCTTTTTGTTCTTATTCACAATTATATTTGTTTTTGCCTTCCAAAATACTTTTAATCTAGTACTGCCATATTTTTTGCTTTTTTGTATGCTAACATTTTGGAGTTTTGGATATTCTGTTTGTAGGAAAGTGCTTAAAGAAAAAGTAAATAAAGCTGCATTAAATATTTACTTGTTTACAGTTTTTAAATCAGTATTAAGTGCTTTAGCTACATGGATTGTTATTATATATTTTTTTCCATTAAATTGTTTTGATTCAATTCTTTCAGCAGAAAATTTATTTAGGCTATTTTCGAAACTTTTAGTTGATATATTGACACTATTTGTTCCTTTTTTTGATATGTACAATTTTACTGCTTCTGAAATTGAAAAATATGAGCAAAAAGAGGAGGAAAAAAAGGAGGAAAAAATAGTAAAAAAACGTAAGATAACAGATTATATTAAATAAATTTAAAAATAAAGCAGCTTGATTTTTTCTTTCATTGTATCAATTAGCAGTTTCTGAAGAAAATCTGTATGTATATTAAACTGTTTGTATGTTAAAGAAAATAAAATTAGATATATAATTAAGTAGAGTACAGTCTATTTTTATTATTGATAGTATTAGTAATTAAAATTAATTTTAAAGTTGGCTAACATTTTTATATGCTATCGATGACTTTTTCGATATTATCATCTTCTGTGCTTTATACTCATCAAGCATGTAGGTATAATTTTTGCAGTAATTGTCATGCTTGAGTGTCCTAAACGTTTTGAAATGGCATATAAATCAATTCGTTTGCTGCTATAATAGCGTATGTAAAAGGGCCCCTGTTGCATTTGTATTACTTCTAAGAAATCTAAATTCGAGCAATGAATTCTTAGAAGTTTTTTATTTTCAAAATATTTAAATCTTATTTTTTACTTAAGCCAATTAATTCTATAGTAGACAATATAACTTCTCCAGCAGTTAAATCAGCCGTTACTTTGGTGACTTGACCTTTTTCAGCATTTTTGCCTAATATTTCGTTTAAATTATCATCAGAACCATCTTCCGATATTAAATTACCTCTGCCTTTTATTGGCCGTATGACATATCTCCCGGGTTTAATATCAAGTCCTACTAACCATATACCAGCACTTATTTTTGTTTTATATGTATATTTATCTGGTGTTGGTGTGAAGCTTGTAGACTCTATCCAATCTATCTTGATTTTGTCGTTTTTTACTAAGTTGGTAGTAAAAGAAGTTAACCGATCGCCATTAGCATCGTTTCCTAAAATAACGTTAATAGTGAAATCGCTGTTAGATAAATTACCACTGCCCTTGACAGCTTTAATAACGTATCTACCTGGCTTGATATCTCTGCCGACTTTATACTTACCAGCACCTAAAGTAACTGCTTTAGCAGTGTTTTTCACTGGTATAAATTTGGAAACCTTTTTGGTAGTATAAGCAGAAAGCTTTTTTCTCTTTTTTATAGGTGATGGCTTTTTAAAATGATGTGTGGTAGTCTTGTATGTTTCATTATGACTTTCGGAATCTTTTGAATTTGAGACAAAGAAACCACAAATTAAAACTAGTATTAACCCCCATACCCACCAACGTTTCACTAACAGCTCCTTTGATGGATTTTTACTTGGCGTTGATGCTTCTTTATAATCTTTGTTATTTTCTAATTTTCTATCACTAATAATTATGTAAATAACAAAGATTATTAGTGCAATTATCCATAATAATTTCATTTGCCTTCTCCCATTATACTTGTAACTATACATTTATAATTTACCATTTTTATAAATGTCTTAAAAGAATAAATTGGTATATGTTTTTCAGTTCTATTGAGCATCATATTCTACACGGACAACTTTCCCGAGTATTTTCCGTGGCCTTTTTTACTAAGAATAATAGGGTCATAATCTCTGTTCTTTGGCATTTTAATCTAGATATCCTATAATGTTTTGCTCGGCAAAAATTGGTTCGGCCACAAGTAACATTGACAATAATCAAATACAATAACCTTTTAATTTAAACAATGATAGATCGTAAATAAAAGAGCAGTTATAGAAACTGCTCTTTTATCTTGAATAATGAATTACTTTAATTAAAAGGTTGCGAACATTTGGCGATCACATAAATTAAAAATGTTGATATACCAGGTTTTAAGACCATATATTTAAGGAGAGTACAGGATTTGAACCTGCGCGCCAAGGAAAACTTGGTTCGCCGGATTTCGAGTCCGGTGCATTACCACTCTGCCAACTCTCCATAACGAATAACATTATACCGTATCTGAAAATTTTTTCAACTTGACATTTATCATAAATCGGTAAAAAGAGTACTTGCTTTGCATTTAGTCAGACTAGTCAAAACTGAGCTTGCTATTTACCGGCTCATAGTCAATCAATAGTTTTTATAAAGGCAGTCAAAGTAAAAGAATTATCATCCTTCCTTTAAATCTCCGATTGTTTTGAGATAGGTTTTGATTTTCTGTTCTACAAATGCAATATTATCATTAATTTTCTTTTCTTCTTCATGTAAATTATCTAGTTGATTGAACAGTAAAACCAGCCGTTCAGGAATAGTTTGGTCACCCGCATAGCGCAATTTAGCATATTTTTGCATTTCTTTGATGCTCATACCGGTCTTTTTTAAGCGCGAAATAAAACTAATCCAAGCCACATCTTTTTCGGTATAAAATCTGCGGTTGTTTTTATCACGACTGGGAAAAAGCAGTTTTTGCTTTTCGTAGTAACGCAGTGTGTCAATTGAAAAGCCACTAAGTTCGGCAAATTGACCAATTGAATATTTCATCTGATTTCCTTCCTTAACAGTATATGATTATATTTTACCATGTCGTAATATTTTTAAAATAGTAGTTGACATGGACTGCACTCCAGCAACTATTCTAATAACTGTTGAAACAAGTTTGCAGAATAAAAAGGAGAGATACTATGAAAAATGATGAACGCTATCAAAAGGGTTTAGCAAATTTAGAAAAAGTTGACAGCGAAGGTGGTAAATCCGTTATTAAATCACTGGCTGGCTTATCTGAAGATGTTGGGCGCTACATTATTGAGTTTGCGTTTGGTAATATATACGATCGCGGTGTTTTAGATCTAAAGCAAAGAGAAATGATCACCATCACAACTTTGTTAACACAGGGTGATACCGAACCGCAACTGAATGTTCATATCAATGGTGCCTTGAATGTTGGTTTAACGCCGGAAGAAATAATTGAAACTTTTATTCAAACTATTCCTTATGTGGGCTTTCCCAAAGTGCTGAATGCGATTACTGTCGCTAAAGAAGTGTTTAAAGACCGCGGAATAGATTTTACAAAAACAAATAAAAATAAATAAGCTCATTCCTGAAACTAGCTGCTACTTTTTAGCAAGCTAGTTTTTAGTTGGCGAAATATTTTATGACTGAAAGGAGTTTGACTTTTTTAATCGTCTAATGTAAGCTAACTTCAATTTAATTTTATATTAATGTTTCAAGATAAAGAGGTGTAAGATGGATAGCTCATTAACTAAACGTGCTGCAGTGATAGACGCAATTCCAACAATCTTTGGCTACGTTGGTATTGGCATGGCTTTTGGCATTATTGGCAAAGCAAGTGGTTTTTCTACTTTAAATGTCTTTTTGATGTCTGTAATTATATACGCTGGCTCTGCCCAATTCACTACTGTGAGCATGTTGGCTGCGGGCAGTCCTATTGCTTCAATCATTTTGGCTACTTTTTTAGTCAATTCTCGTATGATTTTAATGAGCACCACGGTAGCAAGGTATTTTAAAAAAGATAAGTTGGGTAAGGGCGTTCTGATCGGTACTTTTCTGACAGATGAGAGTTTTGCCTTGAGCATGAATAAGGTTAATTATACTTCCGGCAAAATGACCTTCGATTGGTTTAATACCGCAAATATCGTGTCTTACATAACTTGGTTAATTGCCACTCTGATTGGTTCACTCCTAGGCAGTTTTGTTACTAGTCCAGAGAAATTTGGACTTGATTTTGCTCTTGTAGCCATGTTTATTGGCTTATTATATTTGCAAGTTGTTGGTGATAAAAAGCTGCAGAAACTTTTGCAGGTTATTGTCATAGCAATCACTTTTGTTTTGACGTATTTACTGACAATTGTCTTACCAGCAAATATGGTTGTGATAGTGGTAACCCTGATTGGTTGTAGTTTAGGAATGGTGCTTAAGTATGTCTTCTTCTAATTATACGTTGTTAACGATTTTAGGCTGCGGTCTTGCGACCTGGTTATCAAGGGTAATTCCCTTCATTTTGTTAAAAAATTTTTCTTTACCAGAAAAATTGGTTGATTTTCTTTCATTTGTGCCAATTGTGATTATGTCAGCGCTTTGGTTCAGTAATTTGTTGCTCGCAAAACCGGGACACTTACCCCAATTTAATGTGGAGTATGTTTTAGCATCAATTCCAACTTTTGCCGCCGCGATTATTAGTAAATCATTGTTGGTTATTGTGTTAGTGGGGATGGTTTCATTGGCTGTTATCCGCTTAATTTAGCAGTTATTAGGTAAGTTTGTTATAATATAAATACTAATAAGTATTAGGTTGGAGTCATAGACTTTCAAGAATTAGTTTCAGGTTTGGGTTGCCTGTCTGATTTTTGAAGGTCTTTTTTATGTGGAAAGTAGATTTAAAATGCAATTCTTAGAAACTTTATTTATCATTTTGCTGGCAACACTAATTGGCGGCCAGTTAAGCAGCAGATTAAATTTACCAGCGGTCATAGGTGAACTTCTTGCTGGGATTATAGTAGGCCCGGCAGTATTAAACATTGTGCAACCAAATGACATGATAAAAATCTTTTCTGATTTAGGAGTAATTCTATTAATGTTTTTAGCTGGTTTAGAAAGTGATCTAAAGATATTAGTCAAATTATTACGTCCCAGTTTTTTGGTAGCTGTGTGCGGAATGATAATACCAATCATAGTAGCTTATGCCACTGGCATCTTTTTTCATTTTTCACAATTAGAAAGCATCTTTTTAGGATTAACTTTTGCGGCAACTTCTGTTTCAATTTCGGTGGCTGTTTTGCAGGAAATGGGTCGATTAAACAGCAAAGAGGGGCTGACTATTTTAGGAGCAGCAGTGGTTGATGACTTACTTTCGATTTTATTATTAAGCGTTGCTACAAGCATGATCGGGGCTACAACCGCAAAAAATAGTGCCGGTTTAAACCTAATATTGACGATATTCCTGCAAATTCTTTACTTATTTTTGCTGGCTTTTATCAGCGTCAAGATAATACCGCGACTATTTAAATTAAGTCAAAAAATTACCTTACCAGCTTCGGAGACTCTTATAGCTATGATAGTGATCATTTTAAGTGCTTGGGGAGCAGAAATGGTTGGTCTGAGCAATGTCATTGGGGCATTTTTTACTGGATTGGCTTTAAGCAAAACTCAAGCTCAAAAAAGCTTAAAACAAAATTTTACTGCTATTGGTTACAGCAGCTTTATCCCGGTCTTTTTTGTCAGCATTGGCCTAGAAATGAGCATTAAAAGCATTGCCAGTGATTTCTTACTGTTTTTGCTTTTAACGGTAGGGAGCATACTTTCAAAATTAATTGGAGCTGGCTTAGGGGCAAAAATAGCTGGTTTTACCAATTCAAACGCTTTTTTGGTCGGAACGGGAATGGTTTCTCGCGGAGAAATGGCTCTGGTGGTTGCACAAATAGGTCTGTCCAATCATTTACTGGCGCCGTCTGCTTATTCTACTGTGATTGGAGCTATTATTATGACCACTGTTTTATCACCTTTTTTGTTAAAATGGGCAATTAGCCAGAGTAAATAATCCAATTTTAGGTGGCACATTTTTATCAGATAAAAGTTCGATTTCTTTTCCCACACTTCAAGTATGGTATGATTAAAAACATGTTTTCATTCAATTTTGATGGAGGGATAGATTTAAAAAATGAAAATGCAGCTAAATACTGGAATTTTTAAATTGCAATGGTATATCGACCAAATGCGGGGTTGGAGTTTTAAAACTTATATGTTATTGATGTTGGGAATAGGTGTTATCATCGGCACCACTTTTTCATCGTCATTAAACTTTATTTCACTAATTACCATGGTAGCAGCCATATTGGGATTTACTTGCACTCTTGCTATTACAAATGCCAGACCGATTAACGGCATATTGGGTTTAGTTTCAAGTATTATTTATATTATCGTTTCTGTTGCTGCGCAAAATTATGCCAACATTATTTTGCAAGCCATCTATATTTTTCTTTTAGACTTACCAGTTTTGCTCTTGCCGTCTTGGACGAAAAATGCTGAAAAGCATATTCGCGGTTTAAATTTTAAAAATTGGGTTTTCAGCTTATTATTTTTCTTTGTTGTTTTAAGCCTGCTTTATTTAATGGATACCCGAATTTTTATCAGTCCCAGACCCTGGATTGATGCCACCGCAGGTGCAGTCGGTATTACTGGTTCGATGCTTTGCATGTTGCATTATAGAGAGCAATATTATTTTTGGACTATTCAGGGGATTTTAGCAATAATACTTTGGGGCGTAACTGCTTTTCAGGGGGATGCAAATCTGACATTATTTTTGACCTACATTTTGTATTTGAGCAATGATTTATTAGCTTTTACGGATAAGCACACACATTGGTTCCATTAAAAAAGTTCTTCTGTTTGATATGACCCCCAAATTTAGGACAAATTTGGGGGTCATTTTTATGTCTAAATTATCTAAACAAGATAAAATTGAAATCTATCATCTTTGGCATGATTATCAAATCGACCCCGCTGAGCTAAGTCAGCGTTATCAGGTTGGCAGGACTAATATTAGTTACTTGTTGGCTTTGATTGACCGTCACGGTCTAGCTATTTTAGACCAGCCTTTCACTGCTTATACAAGTAATTTTAAGGAGCAAGCTCTCAAGCGAATCATAGTTGAACATGAGCCTGCCCGTCGAGTATCTATTGACTTGGGCTTAAAAAGTAGTGGCATGTTGTACAACTGGCTGCACGAATATCGTAAAAATGGGTATAATATCGTTAACAAGCAGAGAGGACGACCGCCCCATGACCAAAAGAGAACAGCTGATCAAACAGGAAAATCATCGACTCAAGCAAGAGAACGAACGCTTACGCCAGCAGAACATAAAGCTGACTATCGAGAACGAATTCGTAAAAAAATTGAGCGCCTTAGTCGACCAGCGGACCAAGAACCGCAAGCCGCGGAAATAGCCCAGGCAGTTACCCAACTAAGACGTGAGCTTAAAGTCAGCGTAACTTTTATTCTTGATACCATTAATGCCAATCCCAATCTGCCCCATCTATCCCGTAGTAATTACTACTACACTTTAAAGAAGAAGGACAAAGAGCGAGATAATCGAGAAATAATGGCTAAAATCAAAGCTATCTATGAAGAACACAAGCACCGCTATGGCTATCGCCGCATTACTGCAGAGCTTAGGCATCGCGGTTTATTAGTCAATCATAAAAAGGTGCAGCGCCTAATGAACAAGCTGAAGCTGTTCGGCATAGTCAGTAAACGCTGGCACAAATACAGCAGCTATCGCGGCACTCAGGGTCCGATTAAGCCTGACCTGATTAAACGCAGCTTCAGTGCGGTTTATCCCAATCACAAATGGTATTCAGATATAACTGAATTTAAGCTCAAGGGGCAAAAGACCTATTTATCACCGATCATTGATGGCTGCACCCAAGAGATTGTTTCCTATACCATTTCCCGCAGTCCTAATCTTAAGCAGACCATGGATATGTTAAGAAAGGCCTGGGACAAGCATCCAGCACTGAATGGCTTGATCTTCCACACCGATCAAGGCTGGCAATACCAAAATGGTCAGTTTCAAGCGTGGCTGAAAAATCATGGCATTAGCCAGTCAATGTCACGCAAGGGCAATTCGCTTGATGATGGGTTAATGGAAGGCTTCTTCGGGATACTCAAGCGAGAAATGTTTTATGGCTTTGAAAAGCAGTTTAAGAATCTCACTGAACTGGAAGACGCAATCAGAGACTACATTGAGTATTACAATCAGAAAAGAATCAAAATCAAACTAAAAGGACTAACTCCGCTTGAATATCGGCAGTTAGTCCTCAGTTAATAGCTAATATAAAGTGTCCTAATTTTAGGGTTCACATCAGTTAGGAAGAACTTTTTATTTTGCTAAATGTTTCTTGACAATTCTGCTTAAAATTTTGGTTGCACCTTTTCCCGCCTTGTCATCATAATATGACTGATAACGGGTGTCATTGTCATAAGCACTAACAATTCCCAAATGTATTTCAGGTGAGTAATTTGGCATAATGATTTGTAGCCACTTCCGATGCTTTTTAAAAATTTCAGCGCTAAGTTCTGCTTCTTTTTCAGGTTCTTTGACTACAGCTTGCAAATCCCTTATTAAATCTGCTTCTGTCTGTTTCATTTGGTTGTATTTTTCATCTGTAAATTGATCCGCTTTAGTCATTTTTTCCTCCATCATTTTATCTACTTAAATAACTATAGCAATATTAAAAGCGAAAATCATGTGTAAATTGATTTGTCATTTAAAAATAAAAGGCAGATATGCGAGTATTTCCCAAAGTGCACTCAAAAACGGTATAATTAAGTTAAAGGAGAACAAATGATTACTTTTGTATGGGCTGAAGATCAACAACATCAAATTGGTATAGAGGGGCATTTACCGTGGAAATTGCCCTTGGATTTACACCACTTTAAAGAAATAACTTATGGTCACCCAATAATAATGGGGCGTAAAACTTTTATGAGCCTGCCTAAAATCTTGCCTGGCAGAAAACATGTGGTTCTAACAACTAGTAAAGAATTAAAAAGAAAATATCAAAATTATAAAAATGTCGTAATTGTGCAGTCAAAGAATGAATTACAAGAATGGGTTGAAAAACATAAAAACCAAAATTTATGTGTGATAGGGGGCAATTCGGTTTTTAAAGCTTTAATTAAACAGGCAGACTACTTGGAAAAAACGGCAATAAAAGCAACATTCACTGCTGACACAACAATGATTCCAATCAAATATGATGAATTTAGTTTGGTTAAAAAAGAAAGTCATTACCCTGATAAGCAGAATAAATATTCATTTGACTTTTTAACATATAAAAGAAAGGAGCAATCTAATGAGACGAATATTAACATCTAGTCTAATTTTAATCATCTGTATCCTAACCTTGATAAGCAGTTTTATTTTAGCAGAGAACTTGAATCATAATTATTGGTGGCAAGTAATCGGTATGGGAATAGTTACTTTTGCAGTCGGACGTTTTTATTTTGACCAAGTAAAGTCATACCATGAAAAAGGCAAATAATTTTAATTTTGTGGTTGACAGAATAAATTTTAAATGCTAAATTAATAAACAATTAAATAATTAATACATCTTGAAAAGCAGAGTAACTATTACTCAAGTTAATAAAGAGAGCTAACGTTTGGTGAGAGTTAGCTAACGAAGTGTAGTGAACATGGGCTCGAAATGATGACTGCTGGTGATATTTAGCTAGTGGCGGAGTTGCATCCGTTAGAATTGCAAGCTATTGGTAGATAGCTAGTGAGATTTATTACGTGAGTAATAAATAAAATAAAGGTGGTAACACGAAGCACTCGTCCTTATGTTAGGATGAGTGCTTTTTTTATTGAAAAATTGGGAGGTTTTTCAAATGACAAAGAAAAGTCGCAATATAATTATTGGAGTTGTGGTAGCTATTGTTGTAGTAGCTATTGCTTGGTTTAGTTTTGGTAAAAAAGGTGATAATCAAAAGAGCAATCACGTTGTCACTGTGGGTATTGTTAGTGAAACCAAGCCCAAGCAAATTATTTGGCAACATGCTGCTGCTTTGGCAAAGAAAAAGTACGGGGTAACAATTAAGATTAAAAACTTTACTGATTATAACCAACCTAATAAAGCTGTTAAAAGTGGTGATATTGACCTCAACGCTTTTCAACACTATGCCTTTCTTAAAGCTTGGAACAAAGCCAATAAAGGCGGTGTAGTTGCAATTGGTCGGACTGAAATTAACCCAATTAGGTTATACTCCAAGAAGTACCATAAATTAAGTGAGATACCGAAGGGCGCTACGATTGCTGTTCCAAATGACGCAAGTAATGAATCACGTGCATTATTTGTTCTTAAAAATGCTGGTTTAATTAAGTTACGCAAAGGTAAAATTTTAGTTTCTGCTGCAGACGTAATTAAAACTTCTAAGAACATCAAAGTTAAAGAAGTTAGTGCTGATCAATGTGGTCGAGTAATTAATTCTGTTGATGCCGCTGTGGTTAACAATGACTTTGCCGGTCCTGCAGGTTTAGGTAAGAAGCAAACCATCTTCATTGAACCGGTTAATAAAGATTCTCTACAATGGGTAAATATCATTTGTGCAAAGAAAGGTCAGGAAAAGAATAAAGATTATCTAGCAGTGGTTAAGTCATATCAAACAGCTGAAACTAAGCGCTTAGACAAGAAGTTTTATGGTGATATGAGTAAACCAGCTTGGGATGTTAAGTTTTAATGATCGGAGAAGAATGTAATGGGGATTGTTGAATTAGAACATGTTAATGTTGATTTCGCTGACAAAAAAGGAAAGGTTGTACATGCTGTTCACGACGTTAATTTAACGGTAGAAAAGGGTGATATCTATGGCATCGTAGGTTTTTCTGGAGCAGGCAAGTCTACTTTAGTAAGAACTGTTAACTTGTTGCAGAAACCAACTGCCGGAAACATTAGAGTCAATGATACTGATTTTGTCAAAGACGGCAAGCAAGTGATAGCTAATAAAAATTTACAATTAGCGCGTAGAAAGATCGGCATGATTTTTCAAAACTTTAACTTGCTAAATGAGATTAGTGTGGTTGACAACGTTTCCTTTGCCCTAAAGCATTCTGGTCTGAAAGAAAAAGAAATAAAGGAAAAATCACTAAATTTATTGGATCTGGTCGATTTAAAAGAGAAGGCCAACTTTTATCCCGTTCAGCTTTCAGGTGGGCAGCAGCAAAGGGTTGCGATTGCCCGCGCACTTGCAAATGAACCAGATATTCTAATCTCTGATGAGGCTACTAGTGCTCTTGACCCTCAAAATACTGCACAAATTTTATCTTTACTAAAGAAATTACAAAAAGACCTTAACTTGACAATCATTTTAATCACACACGAAATGGGTGCTGTTAAGAAAATTTGCAATAAAGTTGCTTTGATGCAATCTGGTCAAATAATTGAAAAAGGTAACTTGCGTGATGTGGTGCTTCATCCTCAAAATGATCTTACTAAAAGTTTTGTTGGTGGCTCCCTTGAAGTCATTAATACGCTTAAGTCACTTAATTTGGACGAACTTAATGATAACGAAGCAATTTACCAATTAGTCTATAGTATGGCAAATGTGACCAAAACCATCATCATTGATTTGTACCGGCAAATTGGCGTTGAAGCAAGTATGTTATATGGTAACGTGGAATTATTAGATGACGAGCCAATTGGTACATTACTAGTACAAGTTAAAGGCGACAAAGACAAACAACAAGCAACAGTGCACTTTTTAAGAAAAGAAAAAGTGGCAGTTACTCGACTAAACGAAAAGGGGGACCTATATGAGTAGTTGGTTTAACAGTGTTTTTCCTAATGTGGTGCAATTAGGCTGGTTAGGTGATACCGGCTGGGGTACCAGCATTATTCAAACATTATTTATGACATTTTGGTCTGGTATTTTTGGTGGCATATTAGGATTAATCTTTGGAGTCATTCTAGTTTTAACTAAAAGTGATGGTATTAGACCAAACAAATTCTGGTTTAATATTTGTGACAAAATAGTTTCGATTTTCAGGGCAATCCCATTTATTATCTTGCTGGCATTTATCGCACCAGTCACTCAAAAAATAGTGGGCACTCAGATTGGTGTCAAGGCTGCACTTGTACCTCTAACTTTGGGAGTTTTCCCTTTTTACGCCCGTCAAGTACAAGTCGCACTTGAAAGTGTTGATCACGGTAAAATTGAAGCTGCTCAAAGTTTGGGAGCTACAATTTGGGACATTATTTTTAATGTCTATATTAATGAAGCAAGATCAGAGCTTGCACGTGTTTCTACAGTTACAATTATTAGTTTAATTGGACTGACAGCAATGGCTGGTGCTATTGGAGCAGGAGGATTAGGTAATACAGCTATTTCATACGGTTACAATAGGTTTAATAATGACGTGACGTTTGTTGCGACAGCTTTAGTCATTATTCTGATATTTATTATTCAAGTGATTGGTGACTTCTTCGCTACCAAGTTAAATCATCAAAATCATTAAATATAAAAAACAACGAGCTAAAAACTCGTTGTTTTTTCGTATTTATTAATAGAAATTATTTAACTGCATCCTTTAATGCTTTACCAGGCTTGAATGCTGGTACTTTGGTTGCAGGAATGGTCAAAGTCTTACCAGTTTGTGGGTTTCTACCTTTTCTAGCAGCACGATCACGTACTTCAAAAGAACCAAAACCAATAATTTGTACCTTTTCGCCTTTTGCCAAGTTATCTTTAATTGATTCAATCAAAGCGTCGATAACTTTTTCAGCATCCTTTTGCTTAAGGTCAGTTTTTGCTGCAACTTCTTTAGTAAGTTCAGATTTGTTAATTGAAGCCATAATTCTTCTCTTTTCTATAAAAAATATTACACATTCAATGCTAAAAATAGCCGAGTATTTTCTATACCTAGACCACGTCAAGCATTGTGTCGCTTGATATTCGGCAACTTTTATTATTTTAGCACAGATATAGCTTCCTTCAACAGTAAAACGCTAAATGTTATATTTATTTTTCTTGTTTTAACAGGCGATTGACCATTTGTTGGTAATTCAAATACAAGGGTTTGAAACGAGAATGTTTTTCTTTTTGCCAGGGTTTTGGCTTACCACAAAAATGCAAAATCGAAGTGTTTTTCATAACCCATTCAGTATTAATTTCACCCGTACTTCTTGTCAAGTAAACTGAGAATGCCCTCGCATCATAGTTCCATCTTGTTTCGGGTATTTTTAAAATGTCCTCACCGTACAAGTAATTTAATATATCTTGGTCTGGTAAAATTAAAGTGTCGTGGTGTTCTTCAATTGCCTGTGTAATATCCTCAATATTTATTTTTACACGCATCTGGTCTAAATCCATTAGCATTATTCCTGAATTAAAATACCCAGTTGACGTGCCAAGCCTAATGTTATTAATTGAACTCATAATGTCGGTTAAACCTTCATGTACCGAGGCCGCAAACATTTTACCTTTTAAGTCCAATTGCCATAAAGGGACGATGGAATTAATTACTAATATATCGGGATCAAGGTAAATAATGCGGTGCAAATCAGCTGGCAAAATCTTGCTTGATAGTAATCTGAAATACATTTCTTTAGGGTAGTCATGCAAGTTGAGCAGAGAATCGGGGAAGCTAATATTTTTATTCATTGTTAGCGTCATTACGTCAATGCCTATCTTTGCCCCAAATTTTTTTAATTTAGTCAAAGAGTGCCGATTGATATTGTCGTAAATCAGCCATACCCGAAAATTTTCATTCAAGTTGTTGAGTTTAAGTGAGTACATCATTACTTCAAGTGGTTTGATATAATTCTGGTCAATAGTGACCAAAATTTCGATTGGTTCTTTTTGCTGCTTTTCCATGGAGTCCTTCCTTTGAAGCGTAAGTTTCAATTTCATTCTTTACTAGTATAAAGCAAAAAAGAAATTATTACCTTATAATATAAGTGGTAAAAGTGTTAATCATTGGTTAAATTAGTTTATGTACAGCCTGTTTTCACTGGCAGACAAGAAATTATTTATTCAAAGTAGTAGAATGTATATAAATAAGTTTTTTAATAATGAGGTGTCAATATGAAGAAAAGACTATTGTTAAGTATAGTTGGAGTTGCTTCTCTGACTATTGGTTTGAGTACGAGCAGACCGGTTTTGGCCGCAGATACAACTGCAGCTTCTTCAAGTCAAAATCAGACTACTGTTTCAAGCACCAATACAGCTGAAGGAAGTACCAATACCAGCACTAATACTAATCAAAATCAGACGAATAAAGCAGGAGATAAGAATAATACTTCGTCCCCGTCAGATACTAATAAGGAACTTAACAAGAATACTACTAATAACAATAACGCGTTTAAGTATGTAGGTAAAACTGTTAAGTTAAAGAAAAATGCCTATGTTTATAATAATAAAGGTAAAAGAATTAAAAACAAAAAACTAAAAAAGGGAACTATTCTTTCAGTTATTGGTTTTACCACCGTTAAGAATAAGAGTTACTTGCAAATATCAGTCAATGGTAAGAAAAGTAAGAAACAAGAATACATCAAGCCCGGTAATGTGAAACTTTTTAAAGTTGCCAGCTATAAAGTCAAACGGAATGCTAAAGTCTACAATAGCAAAGGCAAGCTTCTGGTAAAAGGCAATAATTATTCTTACGTTAAAAAAGGTAAAACAGTTTATGTATTTAGCGTCAAGAAGGTCAAAGGTAAAAAGTTTGTAGGAATTTCTGATACAGAATTCTTAAAATGGTCTGATTTAGTTCACAAGACCGGTAAAGCGGTTATTAAATAATTTAGTTTTTGTTTTCTAGGAGGCATACAAATGACTGATCCAGTTTTAAAAAGAGTAGCTGTTAGAAAATATACCAGTGAAAAGGTAGCTCCAGAGGACATCAATAAATTGATCGCTGCTTTTCAGGCAGCTCCATGCGGCATGCATGACGCAGATGTAATGCAAATGACGGTTGTCGAAGATGAAACCTTCTTGTCTAAGATAGAGCAGGTAACAAATAATGCTTGCTATAATGCTCCATTATTGTTTGTCATTAACGTCAAAAAAGATAGTAGTTTTGGCGAGAGGGATGCCTCAGTAGCGGCAGAGAATTTAATGATTGAAGCTGCAGAGCTAAACTTAGGTTCAGTTTATTTGATGAATGCGGCTTTAGTTCTTAATTCTGCGAGTGATTTGCAAAAAGAATTGCGTATTCCTGCTGGTTTTCAGACATGTGTGATAGTAGCTTGCGGACATGCTGCTGAACAGCCAGATAATAATCGTGCCAATCGGTATCAGGTTATCAGAAAATAACAGGTCTTTTAAAAACAAAATTTTTAAAAAGCTTTAGTTAATCTTTTTACAAGAAAACTAAAGCTTTTTTGCTATCAAAATATATAATTTTTGCAGACTCAATGGTTTATGCAATCTGTACTTGGTATAATAAATAATGTAAGCGTTACAATTAAATTGTTTTTTCAGTTTGTTTAAGGAGTATAAGTCATGAAGAAAATTATTAATGATCCTGCTAATGTTGTACCAGAAATGGTTGAAGGTATGGTGAGATCCTACCCGCAATATCTTGAAAAAATAAAAGATACTGCAGCAGTTGTAAGAGCAGATAAAGACTCAATGAGCGGCAAAGTCGGCATTGTCAGCGGAGGAGGTTCAGGTCATGAGCCTACTCACGCTGGTTTTGTTGGTAAAGGCATGCTAAGTGCAGCTGTTTGCGGACAAGTCTTTACATCGCCAACCCCAGATCAAATTTATGAAGCAATTAAAGCTGTTGATCAAGGTAAAGGAGTTTTTTTAGTTATTAAGAACTATTCCGGAGATGTCATGAATTTTGATATGGCAAAAGATATGGCTGATATGGATAATATCAAAGTTAAATCCATTGTCGTTGATGATGATATTGCTGTTGAAAATAGTACTTTTACTCAAGGAAGACGCGGTGTTGCAGGGACAATTTTCATGCATAAAATTGTTGGAGCATTAGCTCAAGAAGGTGCTAGTTTAGACGAAATTGATGCCACTGCTAAAAAGGTCTTGCCGAATATTAAGACTATTGCTGTTGCCCTTTCAGCAGCAACCAATCCGGAAACTGGCAAACCAGGTTTTGTTTTAAAAGATGATGAAATTGAATATGGCGTTGGCATCCACTCTGAACCGGGTTATCGTCGTGAAAAAATTAGACCGGCAAAAGATTTAGTCACAGAATTAGTTGGAAAATTGAACGATGAGATGCACTTAGATGGACACAAGAAATATGCGGTTTTAGTTAATGGCATGGGTGCGACTCCTTTAATGGAACAGTACATCTTTAGTAATGATTTACTTGATAAACTAAATGAGTTTAACGTCAAGCCGGCATTTATGAAAGTCGGCAATTATATGACTTCTTTAGATATGGCTGGTATTTCTCTTACTATTTTTGAATTAGCAGATGAGAAATGGCTGGAATATTTGAATAAGCCGGTTGAAACAATAGCTTGGTAATCACAAAGGAGTTTGTAATATGGGGTTAACTGTTAATAACTTAGTTGAATGGATGAATAATTTTGCCACTAAAATTGAGCAAAATAAACAATATTTAAGTGATCTTGACACTGCAATTGGTGACGGTGATCACGGCTTTAATATGAGCCGCGGTATGAGCGCTGTTAGTCAAAAATTAAGTACGATGCCAGATTCTATTACAGATGCTTTTAAGCAAATTGCTATGACTTTAATTTCTACTGTTGGTGGTGCTTCGGGACCACTTTACGGTACTGCTTTTTTAGAGATGGCTAAAAAAAGCAGCTCCACTAGTGATATCGGTGAATTATTAGAAGCAGCATTAACTGGAATAAAAAAGCGTGGTGGAGCTGTTCCTGGTGATAAAACTATGGTTGATGTTTGGACAGAATTAGTTCCTGAAGTAAAAGACCATTCTTTAACAGCCGCTAAAATCGATGAAACAGTAGCTCACACCAAAGAAATGGTGGCTAAAAAAGGGCGGGCATCATATTTAGGAGAAAGATCGAAGGGTCATATTGACCCCGGTTCTCAATCAAGCGGCTATCTTTTTAAGGCATTATTAGAAACTGAGGGTATTCTATGAATTTAGGAATTACACTAGTTTCACACGTCCCAGAAATTACAAAAGGTTTGAACCAGCTCTTAAAGCAAGTTGCTAAAGATGTTCCTATTACGATTGCTGGTGGTACAAATGATCAAGACATCGGTACCAGTATGGATAAAATTTTGCAAGCATTTAGTGATAATCAAGCAAGCGAAATTCTGGCCTTTTATGATTTAGGTAGTGCCAAAATGAATTTGGAACTGGCGCAAGAAATGACTTCTAAGAAAATACATGTGTATGATGTCTCTTTTATTGAAGGAGCATATACAGCAGCAGCTTTGGTAGAAGCTGGAGTTGATCTGTCTGAGATTGAACAGCAACTAGAACCATTAAAAATTAAAAAGTGAGCTCACAATATTTTTTATTGCAGAAAGGGTTTACATTAAACTAATAAAGTAATATATTCTAAATGGGGACAGTTTACTACTAATAATTATTTTGAGACTTTAAAGGGCTCAATAATCATAGTAGGAGATAAAAATGAATAGTAACTTAACAATGCAATTAATGGGTGAGTTTTTCGGAACTATCATCTTAGTATTGCTAGGAGATGGCGTTTGCGCCGGTGTCAATCTAAAAAAGTCAAAAGCTGAAGGCAGCGGCTGGGTCGCAATTTCTTTTGGCTGGGGCTTCGCTGTAACATTTGGCGTGTTCTGTGTCAGTTGGCTTTGTCCAGGGCATTTTAACCCAGCAGTGTCATTAGGTATGGCAATTGCAAATAAATTACCTTGGTCTTCAGTTTTGCCATATATTGTGGCACAAATAGCCGGCGGCTTTATTGGTGGTATCCTAGTTTGGTTGACATACTACCCACATTGGGCAGAAACAACTGATAAAGGAGGAATTTTAGGTTCTTTCGCTACGGAACCGGCAATTAGAAGCTATGGTTGGAATTTCTTTACAGAAATGATTGCAACCTTTGTCTTAGTTTACGGTTTACTCGGATTGACCAATATTAAGTTGGCTCCTGGATTGAATCCACTATTAGCCGGATTTTTGATTACAGCAATCTGTCTTTCCTTGGGAGGACCTACTGGAATCGCTATTAACCCGGCTCGTGACCTTGGTCCAAGACTAGCACATCAATTTATGCCAATAGCTAACAAAGGAGACTCAGATTGGGCTTATAGTTGGGTTCCAGTCTTTGGTCCGTTTCTTGGTGGTACATTAGCTGCATTATTGTTTAATCTTTTATCATAAAGTTCAACTGTAATATCAAAAACTCATGACTGAAAAGTCATGAGTTTTTTTATGCCCAAATTATTGATATTCATCTGGTTTAAAATGTCGCAGTATTTCGATCCCTTTGCGCTGATACTTGTTTGGTATAAAACTCTTTCTCATTGCTATCTGCATGTATGCCCACAATTTTTGCCCTGGTTTTAACCGAATGACGTGAATATCAGAAACCTCTTTTAGACTGCTTTCCATAGCAAGAGCAATGCCTACATTGCGTTTAACTAATTCAATCATCATTCTCATTGTAGTAGCAGTGTATGAAATCTGTGGCGTAAAATCGCCTAATTTTGCTTCCTGTTCCAGGCATTCTCTAGTTAAATAGCCTCTTTTACGAGCCACAAACTTGCGGTTGCGTAAGTCGGATGCATTAATTTGGTGGACATCCCGCCACTTATCGCTTGTACTGGTAATAATGACTAGTTCAGTTCTTTGCAGGTTATGAATAAAATATTCGGGATCATTAATAGGAACCATCCACGAATATATTGCCACATCTACAGTGCCATCAGTTAAATCAGAGAATGCGTTAGCCGATCTTTCGATTCTAGATTCAATTAAATTAGCAATATTTGCTTGATAAAATTTTTGTATAATATCGGCAATGTAAAGGCTACCGGCTTCTCCAGAAAAGGCAAGCCGAATTTTTTTGTCACTGGCATGCATCACATCATAATTAATGCTGGCGATATCTTGCAATAGAATTTTTGCTCTTTTATAAAGTAAGTCGCCGGCATCGGTCAAAGTTATTTTACTTTTGCGATTTTTTTGCAATATAAGTGGATCATCGAACTTATCTGCCAACCGCTTCACTGCCATGGAAATTGTGGGCTGGGTAACGTCAAAGAATGCGGCTGTAGTGGTATAGTTACCAGTTTCGACTAATTTACAAAAATATAATAAGTCTTTTTCATTCATGAGAACTTCCTAAATAAATAAAATTTATAAATATATCTAATTAAATTATATTAAATTTAGCTTTAATGTACAATAACAAGTTGCTGTAATAACTTTTTGTATTATGAAATTGAAATATTTTTTCAAAAAATTTAATTAGACTTAAAAAGTTGGTCAAGATATATTTACGTTAAGAATAGTTTATAAGAAAGTGATGGTGAAAAATTTGATCTACGATTCAACACTCAAATGGGACGCCGTTTACGACGTAATTGTAGTCGGATTCGGCGGAGCTGGTGCCGGAGCGGCAAGATTTGCGGCAGATAACAATGCGCACGTTCTGCTCATTGACTCAGCTCCCGAAGGTCATGAAGGTGGCAATACCAGGTATGCTGGTGGTGCTTTTGCTTGGAGCGATAATTTTGCTGATCTCCGTGAATATTATAAGCAAACTTATTATCCCTTTAAGTATGATCCCAAAGATTTAGACGCTTTTGTCAATAATGTTTTGAAGATGAAGGAGTACTCTCAAAAATATTTTGGCATTGAAGCACAATATACCGGGAGAAGACCTCAAGGAGAATATCCAGAATACAAGCATGCAGAAACAATGCGCTCACAAACCATGACTGCTGGTATGTATAATGGCGGATTCTGGAAATTATTACGTAAAAAAGTTTACGAGCGTTTAGACAAAATTGATGTTTGGTTTGAAAGTCCTGCACAACATTTAATTCAGGATCCCAACACTAAAACCATTTTGGGTGTGCAAATTAAACATCAAGGTATAAATAGAAATGTGGCTGCCAGAAATGGTGTAGTTCTGTCATGTGGTGGCTTTGAAAATAACCAAGATATGGTTCAAACATTTTTAGGTCAAGGTTCTTTAGCTCCAATTGGTACTTTATATAATCAAGGTAAAGGAATTGATTTGGCAGTTGAAGCTGGCGCTAGACTGTGGCATATGTCTAACTATGATTCACATGGTTTTTCTTTAAGAGAAGGCGCGCCAAGAGAAAAATTTGCCTATATGATCAACTGGAAAAGCTTATTTAATGGTAGTATTTTCGTTGCTGGCGATGACGGCACGCGGTATTACCGTGAAGACGAAGAAGACCGTCATGGTTACAAATATAACCACGGCAACTGGATTATGCAGCCTAATCAAAATCATCCACATATCATTATGGATCAAAGGCAATTTGAGCAACTAGCCAATGACGATTCAGATAAGGCTGAACAAATTAAGAGCCTGATTACCTATGCAATAAAAGGTGAAACTATTGCTGAATTAGCTGACAAGATTGCCGCACCAAAATTGGCCGAAGCTGTCAGTGATTTTAACTTTTTAGTCAATGAAAAAAAGCGCGATATGTTTTTAAATCGTAAAATTGAAACAATGCGTGCTTTTGGGGCAGGTCCATATTATGCTATCCCAATTCGCCACAACATTCTGCATACACATGGTGGCGCTCGTCGTAATGAAAATTGCGAAGTTTTAGACATGGAGAATAATGTTATTCCTCATTTATATGAAGCTGGCGAATTAGGAGATATTTTTGCTACTAAATATGTTGGTGCAAACAGTATTGCTGATTTGTTAATTTCTGGCAAAATTGCAGGAGAAAATGCTGCGTGGCCAAAAAGAAAAATGGCTGAAGTTGATGTAGTTACAGGTGCCTCAAAAAACCCTGATCTAAAATCTGACGCCCATGCTTCTTCAACTGATTTTGAAGCTGGACCTAATCAGGGAATTGGAATTAGTGAAAATGGCATTAATGATGTCCCAATTGTGGTACGCGTCACGATGTCAGGTGATAAGATTTCTCAAATTGAAACACTGCAAGAAAAAGAAACGCCTTATTTGGGAGGCAAAGCAATTCCCGTTCTAACTAATGAAATGATTGAAAAGCAAACTACAGAGGTTGATGCGGTCAGTGGCGCAAGTACAACTAGTGCTGCTTTTAAAGAAGCGGTCAACCAAGCAATTGAGAACGCTGAAAAGCAGTAAAGAAGTGCAAAAATGAAAATCAACGAAAAAACTAAGTGGAATGGTGTGTATGATATAGTCGTTTTAGGTTTTGGTGGAGCCGGAGGCACGGCAGCTCGTTTTGCGGCAGAAAATGGTGCTCAAGTCTTATTAGTTGACGCTGCTCCTTATGGTCATGAGGGTGGTAACACCCGTTATTCAGCACAGCATGTTGCTATGGCACATGATAGAAAGAAGATTGCTGAATATTATGAGCAGCTGGCAGCGCCATATAATTTTGATCAGAAAACAATGGCTGCTTATCTTGATGGCTTTGTTAATATGCCGCAATATTTTAAAAAGTATTTTGGTATTGATCCTTTTATCTGGTCACGTGATAATCAACCGGGTGACCATTTAGCAAAGAAAAAGAATTTATGTGAGTATCCTGAATATCGCGGCTCTGAAACCTTTGATTTTGCTCTGGTTCATAATCAAGACTTTGATGCTGAATTATGGAAAGTAATTCGTGCTCAAGTCGTCAAAAATGCTGCCAACATTGATGTCTGGCTTAATTCTAAAGCAGAGCATTTATTGCAGGACGAGACAACTGGTGAAATAGCTGGAGTAATTATTAATCGCAACAAGAAACAATATTATATTCATGCTCGCAAAGGAGTAATCGTTGCTACAGGTGGCTTTGAAAATAATAAGCAGATGCAGCAGGATTACCTGCACGTCACTAAATTAACCCCGCTGGGCACTCTCTATAATAAGGGTGACGGGATTAAAATGACTAGTGAAGTTGGAGCAAAAATGTGGCACATGAGCAATTATGAGTCATTAGGCATCGTCCCCAGCTATGTAATTGCTGAAGGTGAAAATGAGCGTGGTCGGCAAGTTAGCGGCTGGCAAAATGTCAAATCAGGTGCGATTTTTGCGGTGGCAGACGACGGCACTCGCTTTATGCGCGAAGATGCTAAATTCAGACATGGTCATATCGCTAAACACGGGGACTATTTATTGCCTCACGCTTACGACAATGCTTGGTTGGTCTTTGATAATCAGCAATATCAAAAATTTGTCTTAGAACAGAAGCAAGGAAAGCTCAAGTACGGTAAGTTCTTTGACAAGGTTGTTAGTGCCGGTTCACTGACTGAATTAGCCCAAAAGATGAATGTACCAGCCGCAAATCTAGAAAATACTGTTTTGCAATTTAACGAGTTTGCCACTAACGGCAAGGATTTGGAATTTGGTCGTGCACCTGAGTCAATGACTAGTTTCGATTTAAAAGATGACGTCCATGCAGTTAAATTGGCTCCCGCAGTGCTTAATACCCAAGGTGGGCCAGAACATGATGAGTTTGCCCGTGTACTTGATGTCAACGATCAACCAATCAAACGCCTCTACACAGCTGGTGAGCTTGGCGGAATGTGCGTCAATCGTTACCAGGGCGGTGGCAACTTAGCTGAATGCTTGATTTTTGGCAAAATTGCTGGAGAAAATGCTGCCAAGTTAGAGCCAATTGAGGATTCGATTAATTTAACGGAGAAATTACCGCGAATTAATGATCTTTTGGATGGAGAAAAGGACGATCAAATTGAGCTGGGACAAAATCAGTTTCTAGGATCTTCTGAAGCAGGTATTGGCGGTAGGATTTTGGTTCGCGTGACCTATTTTGATAATGAAATCAAAAAAATCGAAGTACTAGAAAATCATGAAACGGAAGGAATTGGAGCTGTAGCCATTGGCCGTATACCCCAGGAAATGGTAAGCAATAATTCTACGGATGTTGATGCAGTTTCAGGAGCTTCTACCACAACTAATGCTTTAAAGGAAGCCGTGAATGCGGCGATTAAGAAAGCACAAAATAGCTCTAAAGGAGAATAAAGAAATGTTAGATAAAATACAATGGAAAAAGTGGGTTTTACCACTAGCTATTGGCATTGGCTTATGGCTGTTAACTCCATTAAAACCAGCGGCAATTAACGTTCAAGCCTGGCACCTATTTGCCATATTTATTGCAACTATAATTGCCTGTGTAACTAAACCATTACCAATGATGGCAACTACAATAATAGCGGTGGTGATTGCTACATTAACCGGTATTTTTAAGATGGAAGAAGTCACTGCCGGCTTTGGTAATTCCACGGCATGGATGGTCGCTATGTGTATGTTTATGGCGGCCGGCTTTATTAAATCAGGTCTTGGTAAAAGAATTGCCTACTTCTTTGTCAAAACTTTTGGCAAGAGAACTTTAGGTTTGGCTTATGCCTTATCCCTAGTGGAGACTGTTCTGGCAGTTGGTATTCCAAGTAACAACGCTCGTGTTAACGGTATTATGTACCCAATTATTGATAACTTATCAAGAGAAATGGGTTCAGATCCTAAAAAGGGAACTGAGCGTGACATGGGTTCATTCCTTGTCTTTACAGAATACGAAGTTAACATCGTTACTTCCACCATGTTTCTAACTGGTTTAGCCGGTAACATGGTGGCATTAGGAATAGCAAAGACCCAAAACGTTACTATATCCTGGATGCAATGGTTTGTAGCTGCAATCGTACCAGGCATAATTTCCTTAATATTAGTACCTTTTATTCTATATAAAATTTACCCGCCTAAGATCAAAGAAACACCTAATGCTCATGCTTGGGCAGACAAAAAATTACAAGAATTAGGCAAAATGACAGCTGCAGAAAAAATCATGGGTGTGGTTTTTGTCCTGTCAGTTGCATTATGGTTAGTAGGTTCTAAGTTTGGCATTGACGCTACTTTAGTCAGCTTTATTGCAGTTGCATTACTATTGGTATTTGGCGTTATCAATGTTAAGGATATTTTAGGTCAGAGTTTTGCTTGGAACATCTTAACTTGGCTTTCAATTATCATGTTGATGTCTCAAAAATTAATGACTTTGGGCTTTTTCCCTTGGTTCTCAAAGACTTTAGGTAGTGCACTTAATGGTATGAATTGGGTTTTGGTACTGGTAATCTTGTTCTTGGCTTACTTCTACCTGCACTATTTATTTCCAAGTGTTTCTACACAAATTTCTGCTCTATATGCAGGATTTCTCTCAATTGCGATCGGTGCCGGAGTGCCACCTATGATGGCAGCGTTAATGCTAGCTTTAGACGGTTCTTTATACTTGTCAACTTCAAGCTATTCGGCAGGTCCTGCCGCTTTGCTTTCTTCAACAGGCTACGTTTCTAACAAAGATTGGTGGAAACTAAGCGCCATAATTGGTGTTGTACTTAACATTATCTGGTTAGGCGGCGGTCTGGTTTGGACTAAAGTTATCGGCATGTGGTAATCAAAAAAGCTTTGAATAGTAGTATTCAAAGCTTTTTTATTTTGCCCGCCAAAGATTTTTATGATGGCACTTGTTACTTCTTCGGCTCTAGTTTAGTATTATTACTATACTAATTTAAAAGGAAGATTAAAAATGAATAATTGGGCGGTAATTTCAACGTGGAATATGTCTTATGAGGGCCTAAAAACCTCAGCAGACTTGTTAAAAAAGGGTACAGATGCCAAAGACGCAGTTGAAAAACTAATTAATCAGGTTGAATCTAATGCCGAGTATACTTCTGTTGGTTATGGCGGATTGCCTAACGAAAACGGCATCGTGCAAATGGATGCTGCCTTTATGGATGGTAATACACTCGCACAAGGTTCTGTAGCCGCTATTGAAAATGTCAAGCATGCGGTTTCTGTGGCGCGCAAATTGAGTTCAAACAAAACCAATAGTTTTTTAGTAGGTGAAGGTGCTACCAATTACGCGATGAAAAATGGTTTTGAAATGACTAACATGCTTACTGCTAATGCCAAGAAAACATGGCGGCAAAAAGTTAAAGAGACTCATGAGCATGATGTTCACCCCTATGCTGGTCACGACACTGTTGGCGCAATCACTTTAGATCAAAATGGTGCTGTTACGGTAGCAACTTCAACATCTGGTTTATTTATGAAGAAAAATGGTCGGATTGGTGATTCTCCTTTATCAGGTTCAGGTTTTTATGCTGACAGTGATATAGGAGCAGCGGCTGCTACCGGTCTTGGTGAAGATATTATGAAAGGTTGTTTATCTTATGAAATTGTGCGGCAAATGTCTGCAGGTAAAAGCCCGCAAGAAGCATGTGACTCAGCTGTTTATTCTTTTTGTAAAAAATTAAAACAGCGCTATGGTCAAGTTGGTGAGATTTCATTAATTGCCCTGAACAATAAGGGGGAATGGGGTGTCGCAACTAATGTTGAATTTACTTTTTGTGTTGCTGATAATAAGCACGAAGCCCAGATATTTACTGCTAACCCTGCACCAAATAATAAAACCCGAATTTCAGCTTTTAACTAAGTAATGATAAAATTGTTTGCTTCTGCTATTTTTACTAACTTTTGAGAAAGGAATTTAAATGCTAAAAGAAGCCTGTGTAGAAAATTTTACCGACATTGCTCGTGTAATAAAAAATGGCGCTCAAAGAATAGAATTAAATAATGACTTGGCGTTAGGGGGGACAACTCCCACATACGGTGTAATGAAAAAAGCCCTCGCTTATACTAAAAGCTGCAATATTCCAGTAGTGGTAATGATTAGGCCGCGTGGTGGCAATTTTGTTTATAGTGCAAGTGAAATTGAGATTATGGTTAGCGATTTAGAAGTAGCAGCCAAATTAGGAGCACAGGGGGTAGCATTTGGCTGCTTAAATTCCCAAAACCATTTAAATAAGTTACAAATGAAACAGCTGCTTAGTTTGGCTCATTCTTTGAACATTGAAGTAGTCATGCACATGGCTTTTGACGAAATTCCCCAGAGAACCCAAAAGGCAGAGCTAAGCTGGTTGGCTGAACAGGGTGTTAAAAGAATTTTGACGCATGGCGGTGAGCTGAGCAAACCTATCTTGGCTAATATTTCCCACCTTAAGGAAATTATTTCTTGGGCAAAGGGACAGATAGAGATTTTACCCGGTGGCGGTATTACGAGCTCAAATTGTGATTTTATTGCTGAAAAATTAAACGTACAACAAGTTCATGGCACAAAAATAGTGGGTTGATTTTTGAAGAAAACTTGACAATGTTTTAATTAAAAACTAAAATACCTTTAATATCTTAAAAGCGATGAAGAGAAAAGTAAGTTTACTGGTAACGTACAGAGAGCTCTGGAAACTGAAATAGAGCCGCAAAAGCAAACTGAAAATCACTTGGAGCTATATGGTGAATTAAAGTAACCATTATTGGTAACACCCATTATTGTGTTAGCGTATCGCATATTGCCGTACGTGAAGTGATTGGTTAAATTAATTTGAGATAATTTGCCAGTAAAAAAGGTGGTACCGTGCCAATTAAAGCACCCTGAATTCATTAAATTCAGGGTGCTTTTTTATTTAAAATGGCAAAAAATTCACTAGAAGAATAATGAGCAATAACAATTTTTATTATAAATGGAGGCCTATGCATGAACGAACTTGAGCAGGATGTTAACCAGCAACCACTAACTTGGAAACAATATTTAGTTGTAGCATCTTTATTATTTGGATTATTTTTTGGAGCAGGAAACCTCATTTTTCCCATTCACTTGGGACAAATGGCGGGTGCAAACTGGCTAGTTGCTACTTTAGGTTTTTTGGTAACTGCTGTCTTATTGCCTTTATTATCGGTTTTGGCTATCAGTGTGACACATGCCAAAGGCGTATATGACATTGGACTGCCTCTGGGCTCGACATTTGCCTTAGTTTTTATGATCTTAATTCATCTTACTATCGGACCTCTTTTTGGTACACCCCGTACAGCTAGTATTTCTTTTAAAGTAGGAATTGAACCCATGTTGCCGCAGAGCATGGCTCAAATTGGTCTGTTAATTTTTTCAACTATATTTTTTGTATGCGCGTTTGTGATTGCTTATAAAGAGTCAAATATTTTGACTAGTATCGGCAAGGTGCTAAATCCATTATTCTTGTTACTGCTATTTATCGTATTTCTGATGGGATTCTTTTCACCAATGGGTAGAGCTGCAGCTCAAAAAGTAACTTTAGCATACCAACAGGCTCCCTTTTTTAATGGCTTTCTGCAAGGGTATAATACGATGGATGCGCTGGCTGGATTAGCATTTGGGGTAACCGTTGTGACTGCTGTCAGACAAATGGGCAAAACCACTGCCAAAAGTAATGCTAAAGTCACTGCCAAAGCAGGTATATTGGCAACTTTAACTATTGGTGTCATTTATGTAGCCTTGATCTGGCTGGGTGCAACTACCTTGCAACATTATCAAATTGCTGCTGATGGCGGTACCACTTTCAACCAAATTGTGACTTACTATTTAGGCAATGTGGGGCATGCGCTTCTAGCTAGTCTGATTACAGTGACGTGCTTAACTACTGCGGTCGGTTTAATCGCTGCTTTTGCTCAAGATTTTCACAGGAGTTTTCCTAAAGTTAGTTATCATACCTGGTTATTTTTAATGACATTAGCTTCATTTTTGACTGCTAATTTTGGTTTGGACACTATTATTGCCTGGTCCACACCAATGTTGATGTTTCTCTATCCTTTTGCAATGGTTTTAATTCTGCTTTCAATTACTGCGAATTTATTTAACAAAGATAGAGTGGTATATTTATGGACTGTACTGTTCACACTTGTTCCTGCATTTTTAGATATGATCGCTGCTTTTCCACCCGTAGTAAGCCAAAGTTCGTGGGCACTAGCCTTAAAAGGTGTGCAAATGAAATACTTGCCGTTTGCAGCAATTGGAATGGATTGGATTATTCCAGCCTTGCTAGGTTTAGTAATTGGTTTAGCATGTCATTATGTGGTAACAAGAAAAGTCAAATCTTTACAAAATTAGTGATGTACCATCTAAATTTTAACGATATTTTCAAAATTATAGTTGACATGAAAAAAGGCATTGATTAAAATATCATTAATATTGATAAAGCGATGAAAAGATAAGTAAGTTTGCATGTAGCGTTTTAGAGAGTCCTGTAGCTGAAAATGGACCGTGATGGCAAACTGAAAGTAACTTTGAGCTATATGGTGAATGATTAGTAGCTTATATTGGTGACACCCATTAACGTGTTAGCGTATCGTAATTTTTACCGTACGTGAAGTGACTGTGAGATTTTTTAGCAGAAAAAATGTTTACAGTAATATAGGTGGTACCGTGCTGACAGCACCCTTGATTTAATCAAGGGTGCTTTTTTATTGCCCTATTATTTATCAAAGTTTTTTATCATATTAATTTGTGTTTGATTTTCTGTTTAGGAGGAATCATGATGGAAGAAATTGAACAAGATGTAAATACCAAACCATTAACTTGGAAACAATATTTAGTTGTTGCTTCTTTGTTATTCGGATTATTTTTTGGTGCTGGTAACTTGATTTTTCCTATTCATTTGGGGCAAATTGCAGGAGCTAATTGGGGGATGGCTACTTTTGGCTTTTTAGTGACTGCGGTTTTATTACCACTTTTAGCTGTGCTCGCAATCAGTGCCAGTCATGCCAAAGGTGTTTACGACATTGGTAAACCACTGGGAAATGTTTTTGCCCTAGCTTTTATGGTTTTGATTCATTTAACTTTAGGACCATTATTTGCAACGCCGCGGACTGCAAGTATTTCGTTTTCAGTTGGTTTGCAACCGGTCTTGCCCAAATCTGTGGCGAAACCGGCATTACTGGTGTTTTCTGCAATCTTTTTTATATTGGCGTTTATTATTTCATACCAGCAATCCACCATTTTGGATAGTATAGGTCGTATTCTAAACCCATTATTTTTGTTGTTGCTGTTTTCCGTCTTTTTGTTAGCAGCTTTTTCACCTATGGGTGCGGCAAAGCAGCAAAACATAACTGCTGCTTACCAAACCGCTCCATTTTTTAATGGCTTTTTAGAAGGCTATAACACGATGGATGCACTAGCGGGCTTAGCTTTCGGTTATACAATCGTTTCTGCTGTCAGACAACTGGGAAAAACCTCGGCTAAAAGCAACGCTGAAGTTACAGCTAGGGCAGGGGTCATTGCGACCAGCGCTATCGGAGTAATTTATGTGGGCTTAATTTGGCTAGGAGCAACTACTTTAAACCATTTTAAAGTTTCAGCAGAAGGCGGCACTGTTTTTAATCAAATCGTGACTTATTATTTAGGTAACTTCGGTCATGCTTTGCTGGCTACATTGGTTACCTTAACCTGTTTAACTACTGCAGTTGGCTTGATTGCAGCGTTTGCCCAAGATTTTCACCGTAGTTTTAATAAAATCAGCTATCATGGTTGGTTGACAATAATGACGCTCGTTTCCTTTATTACTGCTAATTTTGGTCTAGATACTATTATTTCCTGGTCAACACCAATGCTGATGTTTTTATATCCTATAGCAATGGTCTTGATTATTTTATCTATTTCCGGCTCTCTTTTTGACCGTGATCCAATTGTCTATTTCTGGGGGATCGCTTTAACCTTCATTCCAGCTATCTTGGATATGATCGCCTCTTTTCCCGCTGTTGTTAGCAAGCAGCCGTGGGCACTGCAGTTAAAATCATTTCAAATGCGCTTTTTACCCTTTGCAGATATCGGAATGGACTGGGTATTTCCAGCTATTGTGGGTTTGGCAATAGGTTTTGCCATCCATTTTTATCACGCAGCCAAAAACAAGTAGCTCAACATATAGTTCATGTTATTAAAGCTAATTTTTTGACACCATCTGTTTATAAAAGTAGATTAAACTAAAGAGCAAAATTTGGTTTAAATAGATGGGACTGAGCAATTTGAACAATATGGATATGAACGACAATCATAATATGAATCATTCAATGAATAACAATGATTCATCCATGCAAATGGGTGGCCATGATATGATGATGCATGGCGGGCACATGATGCATATGGGCAATTTGAAGAAAAAGTTCTGGGTTTCTGTGATTTTATCTTTACCGATTATATTTTTATCACCAGCGATGGGAGTCCATTTGCCTTTTCAGTTCTCTTTTCCGGGTTCTGAATGGGTAGTGGTGATCTTCGCAACTGTGCTGTATTTCTACGGCGGAGAGCCTTTCTTATCCGGGGCGTATTACGAAATAAAAGATAAAAAGCCCGAAATGATGACCCTTATTTCCTTGGGTATCACTACGGCTTATATTTATAGTCTGTATGCTTTTGTAAAAAATGATTTGCTAAACAGTAAAGTTCATGTAATGGACTTTTTCTGGGAGCTGGCAACGTTAATTTTAATTATGCTTTTAGGACATTGGATAGAGATGACATCTGTCATGAATGCCAATAGTTCTGTTCATGATTTAGCAAAACTTTTACCTGATAAAGTTCACGTACAATCGGGTGATCAAGTTAAAGATACGGCAATCAATGATGTACAAAAAGATGCAGTTATATTGGTAAAAGCTGGTGAAAGTATTCCATTAGACGGTGTCATCATCACCGGTTCAAGCCAAGTTAATGAATCATTAGTGACTGGTGAATCACGCGAAATTACTCGTAAAAAAGGTGATAAAGTAATTGGCGGCTCTATTAATGGTTCTGGCACATTAACTATCAAGGTCACCAATTCAGCTAATTCAGGCTTTTTAGCAAACGTCAATAAACTTGTCGAGTCTTCACAAATGAACAAGTCAAAATTACAAAATTTGGCTGATCGAGTTTCAAGCTGGCTGTTTTACGCCGCGTTAATTTTCGGTATTATTGCTCTAATTGTCTGGACTAGTTTGCGGGGAATAGCAGGTGGGCTAGAACGGATGGTTACCGTTTTAGTAATTGCTTGTCCGCATGCTTTAGGGTTGGCAATTCCGCTGGTAAATGCTAAGAGTACCTCAATCGGTGCTAAAAATGGCTTATTGATCAGAAATCGCAACGTGATCAGCGTCAGCTCTAAAATTAATTATTTGCTTTTAGATAAAACTGGCACTCTGACGGAAGGCAAGTTTCAAGTGCGCAAATGTGACAGCTTGAATAAGTCGTACAATGCAGATGAAGTAATTAAACTGATCGCTTCACTTGAGCAAGATTCTAATCACCCGATTGCGCAAAGCATTTTACAGTTTGCTAAGGAAAAAAATATTGAGCTCTATCCATTGTCAAATAGTAAAACACTTGACGGCAAAGGCGTTGCTGGAACTTTAAACAGTAAAGATTACCAGTTAGTAAATGAAAAAACAGCTAGAAGTATTGTCAATAATTTTCCGCAAGTTGATGCTTTAAACTATACCTCGAGTTACTTGATTGCGGGCAATGAACTTTTAGGTTACGTTGCCGTGGGGGATGAGATTAAGACTAACGCTGCAGAACTAATTAAACAAATTAAAGCTTTGAATATCACGCCCGTGATGCTAACTGGGGATAATGAAAATGTTGCCCAAAATATAGCCCAAAAACTAGGAATTACAGAAGTTCACTCAGGTTTAATGCCGCAAGACAAGCAAAAAATTGTGGCTGAATTGCAAGATAAAGGGCAAAAGGTAATGATGGTCGGTGACGGTATCAATGATGCCCCTAGTTTGGCTAAAGCTGATATTGGTGTAGCCATTGGTGCAGGTACTGATGTTGCGGTGGATTCAGCTGACGTGGTCTTAGTTAATAGTGAACCACTGGATATCATTAGTTTTTTGAAGTTAGCGCAGCATACCCAAAGAAAAACTGTCCAAAATTTATGGTGGGGTGCTGGCTACAATATTGTGGCACTACCACTTGCTGCTGGTATCCTAGCTCCATGGGGGATTTTACTTTCCCCAGCAGTCGGTGCGATCTTAATGTCGCTCTCAACTGTAATAGTAGCTATTAATGCTGAAACACTAAAAATATAAAGATTTAATTAGGGCACTCAATAAGAGTGCTTTTTTGCTAAAATAAAATAAATTTTAAAATTTTAAAATGATAGCCCTTTTATTTTAAAATATTGAAAATAAAACTAAAAATCTGTATTATGAGTGCAAGAGAATATTACTGCTTTTAATAGCTAAAATAATAACATTTGAAAAGGAGATTTAGTATGAGTAAAGAAGAATACCGTGTTGAAAGTGATACAATTGGCCCTGTTAAAATTCCTAAAGAAGCACTGTGGGGTCCTCAAACTGAAAGAAGTCGTAACAATTTTCCCAGTGGTGAATTAATGCCCCTTGCAATTATTCGTGCTTTTTTACATTTAAAAAAAGCTGCAGCTGAATCGAATGTAGAAGTCGGCGATGAACCAGTAGAAAAAGGGCAAGCTATTGAGGAAGCGATTGATCAACTATTAAAATTAGATGATCATGAATTGCGTCAAGATTTTCCTTTACACGTATTACAAACCGGTTCTGGTACTCAGAGCAATATGAACGTTAACGAAGTAGTAGCTAATCTAGCTAACAAGATGCATCCCAATTTGGATATTTTACCCAATGATGACGTTAACAGAGGACAATCTTCAAACGATACATATCCCACAGCAATGAATATTGTTGCAGTTGAAGCTTTAGATAAGCTTGAACCTGCTGTGCAACACTTAATTGACGAACTAAAAATTAAACAGGACAAGTATTGGAAAACCGTTAAAGTTGGCCGTACTCATTTACAAGATGCTACTCCGATAACTTTTGGTCAAGAGGTTTCTGGCTATATTTCAGCTTTAAAACATGATTTATCCTATATCAAAGAACTTAAGCCAACATTATATGAACTTGCAATTGGTGGCACAGCTGTTGGGACAGGCCTCAATGCTGCACCGGGAATGACTGTCAAAATTGCTGACAAACTGTCTCAAGTCTACGGCCATGATTTTAAAGTTAATACCAATAAGTTTTGGGGATTAGCTCACCATTCTGGCATAGATGTTGTCCATGGTGCTTTAAAAACCTTGGCTGCTGACATGTTTAAGATAGCCCAAGATATAAGATTCTTGGCATCAGGCCCAAGAGCAGGCTATCACGAACTTAATATCCCCGCTAATGAACCAGGTTCTTCGATTATGCCTGGCAAAGTTAATCCTACTCAGGCTGAGGCGGTAACAATGGCCGCTGCGAAAGTCTTTGGCAATGACACTACAATTACTTTTGCCTGTTCACAAGGAAATTTTGAAATGAATGTCTACAAAACAGTTATGATCACCGCCTTTTTAGATTCATGTGATATTTTAACTGGAACTATTACAGGCTTTGCTGATAAAATGATTGCTGGTTTGACTGTTAATGCTGCAAAAATGGACGATCTGCTTGAGAGTTCTTTGATGACAGTGACTGCCTTGTCACCTCATATTGGCTATCACGCAGCTGCTAAGATTGCACAGACTGCGGATAAAGAAGGAACAACGCTTAAAGAAGCAGCACTCAAAAGTGGCAAATTAACTGAAAAGGAATATGATGAATGGATGGATTACATGGAGATGACCAATATATCTCAGACTAATCCTGAAAAATAAATCTTTTAAATTTCTGTAGAGGAGAAATCAATGGGTAAATTTGTTTTTACGCCTAATAAGGCTTCTGAAATACAAGAAAATTACGACGCAATTATAATCGGTGCAGGTGGTGCCGGCTTAACTGCAGCTATTCAGGCTCATGAATTAGGACTGAAGGTTGCTGTCTTTGAAAAGAATTCTGATTTAGGTGGAAACACAAACAGGGCTTCTTCTGGAATGAATGCTTCTGAAAGTCTTGTTCAAATACAACAGGGAATTATAGACGATAAAGAAGATTTTTACCGTGAAACTCTCAAAGGCGGAGGAATGATGAACGACCGTGAACTTTTACGCTATTTTGTCGATCATTCTGCTCTAGCAATAGATTGGCTAATGGATCACGGTATAGAGCTAACTAATTTAACTATTACTGGTGGTATGAGCAAAAAGAGAGCTCACCGTCCTGCTTCAATGGCACCAGTCGGCAATTATTTAGTAACTGGAGCTTTAAAGCAAATACAAGAAGATAAAATCCCAGTTTTTAATAATGCAAAAGTAACTAAGCTTATACAAGATAACAAACAGCAAGTAACTGGTGTTCAGGTTGATACTCTGAATGGACAAGTAAAAGTGAGTGCAAACGCCATTCTTTTAGCTTCAGGTGGCTTTGGTTCATCTAAAGAATTAATTAAAAAATATCGTCCTGACCTGGTAAATTATAAGACTACGAATCAGCCTGGTGCTACTGGCGATGGTTTAAAGCTTGCTAGTCAAATTGATGCACAGCTGGAGCAAATGGACTTTATTCAAGTACATCCAACTGCACAAACTGATAGTGACCACGTCTACTTGATAGGAGAAGGCTTAAGAGGAGAAGGAGCTATCCTAGTTAACAAATCTGGTAAAAGATTCGTCAACGAGTTAAGTACACGTAAAATTGTTTCTGACGCAATTAGCAACTTAAATGAAAACGGCGCTTTTTTGGTTTTCGATCAAGGTATTAGAAATAACTTTACTGCCGTTGAATTTTATGATCACGTAGGATTGGTTAGTCATGGAGAATCAATTTCTGATCTAGCTCAAAATATTGGTGTCACAGCTTCGAACTTGAACGAAACTATTACTAATTGGAATGAGTCTGTCACAAATAAAACAGATAAAGAATTTGGCAGATCAACGGGAATGGAGCATAAAATTGCGCAGGGACCATTCTTTGCAATTCATATTAACCCGGCCATTCACTATACTATGGGTGGTATCCATATAAATCCCCAAACCGAAGTTTATGATACAGATGGCAACATAATTAAAGGCCTCTATGCTGCGGGAGAAGTTTCAGGTGGATTACATGGAAATAACCGAATTGGTGGCAACTCGATTGCTGAAACAGTCATTTTTGGTAGGCAAGCAGGAATACAAATGAGCAAGTTCGTCAAAAAACAATAACTATAATTTAACTAAATTAGTGTTTGAAAAAGAATTGTCAGCCATTGGCAATATTGTTAGGTATTTTGCTAGATTCCACTTTTGTAAGCTGTGGTTTTGCACTGATGTGTCTATTAAAATTATAGCTTTATATAAATAAGTTTATATTTAATAAATTTTAAGTTCTTTGTCGTTTAGCAACGGCGAAGGGCTTTTTTTATTATTTTAGGTTCCTAAATAAGCGCTATGTCGAAAATACTAATTTTACCTTATTGACAAACCGAATTTTAAATATGGAAGACTGTTTTTATTTTGAAAAATTTAAAAAAATAAATTATTTATTTTAAATATTGCAAATAGCAGAGATAAAATTTATAATATTTATGTAAGTGATTACATTTTTAAAAAATTCGAAAGGAAATGACTTAATGAATAAAAAAGTATTATTGGTTGGAGACGGAGCTGTAGGTTCAACTTTTGCAAATGATTTGCTGCAACATACTAGTGTTGACGAGTTAGTAATCTGTGATGTGCTCAAGAAACGTCCGGTGGGAGATTCAATGGATTTGGAAGATATACTGCCTTTTACAGGCGAGTGTAATATTCATTCCGGTGAATACTCCGATGCAAAAGATGCTGCTGTGGTTGTGATTACAGCAGGCGTTCCTCGCAAGCCAGGAGAAAGTCGACTTGATCTTGTGAATAAGAATGTTAGCATCTTGAAAAGTATCATTCAACCAGTAGTCGAATCGGGCTTTGATGGTATTTTCCTAGTTTCTGCTAATCCAGTTGATATATTGACAACTTTAACCCAAAAACTATCTGGCTTTCCTAAAAATAAAGTAATAGGTACGGGAACTTCGCTTGACACTGCTCGTTTAAAAGTAGATTTAGCTAAGAGATTAAATGTTCCTGTAGCTGAAATTAATTCTATGGTATTAGGCGAACATGGTGATACATCTTTTGAAAATTTTGATGAATCAACTGTTAGCGGTAAATCACTAAAAGAATTTGCTAATATTGATGATCATATTCTGAACCAAGTGGAACTGAATATTCGTCAAAAAGGTGGAAAAATCATTGAAAATAAAGGTGCAACATTTTACGGCATTGCGATGATGTTAACGCAAATTGTTACTGCAATATTGACTAATCGTTCAATTGCTTTGCCTTTATCTGCACCAATTAATGGTGAGTATGGTATTAAAAGCAATCTTTATTTGGGCACTCCTGCAGTAATCGACGGGTCTGGAGTCAGTCAGGTTATTGAAACTGAACTTTCAGAACCTGAAAAGGCAAAGATGGTGAACTCGGCTACCAAAATGCAGGAAGTGCTAGATAATATCACTTTAGATTAATTAAAAAGAAGGCATAAATAATGCAGGTTGGAAAAAGAATTTTTTTACAAAGGAATCTTCCGCAAAAGGAATTAATTGCTGCATATAAAAAGCTGCCCTCATCAAATGTAGCTGACTGTATGAATAGGACAGGTGCAATGGCGCCCAGAATTAGACTGATGTCGCACCCACATGAAGAAATGTGTGGTCCGGCGTTCACAGTTCATAATCGTCCCGGTGATAACTTAACTATTTATGCGGCTTTAAAATATTGCCATGAAGGCGACGTGGTTGTCATTGATAATGAAAATGACAATACTAGGGCGGTTATTGGTGAAGTAATGATGACATGGCTGCGCGATCAAAGACATGTAGCTGGTGTAGTTGTTGACGGACCTATACGAGACATTGATAGTTTAAGCAACTGGGATTTGCCTATTTATGCGGTAAGTACAACTCCGGACGGTCCCTACAAGGAAGGACCGGGAGAAATAAATGTACCGGTTTCTTGTGGTAACGTCAGTGTTAACCCCGGTGACGTCATTTTAGGTGACGCTGACGGTGTTATCAAAATCGCTTTGGAAGAAGCATCTGAATTGTTGCCGATTGTTCAGGATTTTCATGAAAAAGATGAAGCAAAAGCTGCTAGTTTTCATGATGGTTCAGGAAATATAGATTGGCTTGATGATGAATTAAAGAATAAGAATTATGAAATTATCGACGATTTTTATCGTCCGGAAAATTAAAAATTATAGGTAATTACTATGAAAACACTTGAAAAAGTTAATTATAAGGGCTTTATTTTACCTTTAGTGATTGGCGTTATCCTTTGGTGCATCACGCCTTTGCGTCCAGCTGGCTTGTCTGCTCCCGCATGGGAGATGTTTGCCGTTTTTGTAGCAACTATTGTTGGCTGTATTACAAAGCCCTTGCCCATAGGCGGTACTACTTTGATTGGACTGATAGTGACAGTTTTAGTTGGTTTGGCTCCAATCAAAGATGTTGTAGATCCAAAAACTGGTAAAGTAACCACTGGTATTCTTAGCGCCTTTAGTAATTCTGCTTCTTGGCTAATTGCTATGGCTTTTATCATGGCATATGGTATTAGTAAAACCGGTTTAGGTAATCGGATAGCGTATTGGATGATTAAAAAGTTTGGTAAAAAGTCCATTGGAATCGGCTATGCAATTACTGGTTTGGAATTAGTTTTAGGAGCTTTAATACCATCAAATAGTGCACGTACAGGTGGTGTAGTTTGGCCGGTAACAGAATCAATCTCTAAAGATTATGATTCCCAGCCTAACGATCATTCAAGAAAGAGAATTGGAGCTTATCTTAGTTTTACCGCTTTCCATGCCAACATTCTGTCAACTGCTCTGTTTATTACAGGTGCTGCTCCTAATATGGTTGCTTCTCAAATGGCGGCACAGAAAAATTATAATATGACCTGGATCAGCTGGTTTACAGCAGCAATAGTTCCTGTTTTAGTTGCAACTATTATTATTCCGGTTGTGATTTATAAAATTTTTCCTCCAGAAATTAAAGAAACTCCCAATGCTAAAAAATGGGCCAGCGACCGTTTAGCAAAAATGGGACCAGTGACAAAGCCTGAAATGATTATGTCAATAGTATTTTTGCTGGCTATTATTTTATGGGTTTTATCCGGAATCTTCAAAATTCCTCAATTAGATTCTACTTTTGTAGCTTTTTTGGCTGTCGGCTTGTTGCTATTAACAGGCGTCTTAACTATGAAAGATGCTTTAAACCAAACTGGAGCTTGGAACATTCTAATTTGGCTATCAATTTTAATATTTATGGCAAGTAAACTTATTTCCTTTGGCTTCATTGACTGGTTCTCCAAGACTATTCAGACTAGTTTTCACGGAATAAGCTGGCAAATAGTATTAGCTGTTTTAGTGATATTGATGTTTTACACCCACTACTTCTTTGCCAGTGGTACTGCACATATGACAGCATTATACCTGCCATTTTTATCTGTTGCTGTTGCTACAGGAGCTCCATTAGGATTATCAGCTATGCTCTTGGCGTTTACCGGGGCAATTAATGCTTCAACCACTCATTACGCTAACGGACCGGCCTCTATATTAGCTACAACTGGTTACATTAAGCAGAGTGAATGGTGGAAATATAACTTTATTTTAGGAATTCTCTATTTACTGATTTTCGGCGTAATAGGCACGTTATGGATGAAAGTTATTGGAATTTGGTAAATGCTTAAGGCAAACAATTTTATAACTAATGATGGTATTCGAATAACTTATTACGATACATTAAAAAGTGGTCAGCCTATTTTAGCTGTTCCTGGCATAGGTAGTTCTGCAACATTATGGCAAGAGGCTGTAAAGCTTTTCACAGAAGATTACCGCTTTATAATAATTGATCCTCGAAATCAGGGACGTTCTCAAAGAACGTTTAAGGGGCAACGTATTAGTCGCCATGCAGCTGATTTAGCCGAGCTCATTAGCAGATTAGATTTAAAAAATATTATTGCTGTTGGTAATTCCATGGGAGCCGCAAACATTTGGGCTTATGTTTCACTATTTGGCTTTCAAAGATTGCAGGCAATTGTTGACTTAGATCAACCTCCCAAAATGATTCAAGACAGCACCTGGCACTATGGATTTAAAGATCTAACTTGGAAAAATTATCCGGATTATTTAAAGGCAGATCTGGGCAATGGTATTTTTGCTCATATCAATGATGAGATGTTTAAAAAGGCCAAAATTGAAGCCCAAAAATATCCGTATAATGCTGAAGAAAATTATCTTTGTCGAATAGATCATGCTGAGCAGGATTGGCGGGACATTTTAATTAGCTTGAAAGTTCCTATGCTCGTTTTAGCAGGACAAAATTCACCCTTTTTTGATTATCATTTTGCCTATGCTATGAGGGAATTGAATCCTAAAATTTACACAGGAATAATAGCAAACTGTGGTCACTTAATTCAGGCGGAACAGCCTTTGAAAATGTATCAAGAAATTATGAAATTTTTACAAAAATTTTAGCTAAAGTGAGAACCAAATAAATGGATAAAACTATAGACCTTAATTTAACTTTTCCAGACACGAAGGCAAGGTGGGAAAACTTCTTAATTAATCGAGGTATTAAAGATTTCAGCTCCCGCGAAGTTGACGTGCTCGATCATACTGTTGGCTTAATAGATGAAGATGGCCATTTGGTTGGAACTGGTAGTATTGCGGGCAAGGTTCTTAAATATATAGCTGTGTCAAATGATGAAGCTGTTCACGGGGCACGCTTTAATCAAATAGTTTCGGCTCTACAAGAATACCTTTTTGGTCAGAAAATTTATCATTCATTCGTATTTACCAAGGCAAAATATTCTTCTAGTTTCGCCCATTTAGGTTTTAATGAATTGGCTCATACTGATACTGCGGCTTTTTTAGAAAGTGGAACACCAAGTATTCAAGACTTTTTAGCAAAAATACCTAGAATTGAAAACCAAAATCAAAAAGAAGTTGCAGCAATTGTTATGAATGCTAATCCATTTACTTTGGGCCACCAAAAGTTAGTACAACTGGTAAGTAGTGAAAATGATTTAGTTTATGTTTTTGTAGTAGCTACAGATGCTTCTTTATTTAAAACATCAGAAAGAATAGATTTGGTAAAAAAAGGAACTGCCAACTTTAAAAATGTGGTGGTAGTTAGTGGTGGAGATTACCTAGTTTCACGCTCGACATTTCCAGCTTATTTTTTAAAGTCACCTGATGAACTAATTACAACGCAAACGGAGATTGACGCTTTAATTTTTAAAAATATTATTGCACCCGAATTGACAATTAAGAAACGATATCTAGGTACTGAGCCATTTTCAAGGACGACTAATTTCTATAATCAAAGTTTACAAAAAATACTTAGTCCCACTATTGCTGTTAAAATCGTGCACCGTTTTCGTGATAACGAGAAAATAATTACGGCAACTAGTGTGCGCCAATTGATCAAAAATAGTGATTTAAAAGATATTTCCACTCTAGTTCCACCAACTACAATGAATTTTATAAATGAAAATTATCAAATTTTACAAGAAAGAATCAAGAAAGGAATGAACATTGATGGAAATTAAAACTGTTGGAGTAGCAGGAACAATAGAATCTTCAGATATTCAGATTATGATCTCTGCTGGTCAAAATGGGATTGAAGTTGATCTGGATTCAGAGGTAGCTAAATCATACGGTGATCAAATTAAAAAGGTAATAACTGAAACACTTAATAAATTTGGTATTACTAACGCAAAAGTTAAGGCTACTGACAAAGGAGCGCTTGACTGCGTGATTGCTGCAAGAACATTAGCAGCTGCGCAAAGAGCAACTGAAACTACTGATGCACCAAGATTGGAGGTATTGCAATAAATGACTTATGTTAAAAATCGTTTGCGTCGAACAATGATGTTTGTACCAGGTAATAATCCTGCAATGGTTAAAGACGCTGGCATTTATGGAGCGGACTCTATTATGCTGGATTTAGAAGATGCAGTTTCATTAACTGAAAAAGACGCAGCCAGAATGTTAGTATTTAAGGCTATTAAAACAGTTGACTTTGGCGGTGCTGAAATTGTCGTTAGAATTAATGGTCAAGACACTCCCTTTTATGACCAAGATGTCAAAGCTATGGTTCGCGCTGGAGTAGATGTTATTCGTCTTCCTAAAACTGAATCGGCCGCCATGATTAAAAAATTAGTGGCGGATATGGAAAAAGCGGAAGAAGAATACGGTATTCAAAAAGGCTCTATTGGTGTTATGGCAGCGATTGAGAGTGCAAAAGGTGTTCTCAATGCTCCAGAAATTGCAACTGCAACCCCGTTAATGATGGGCTTAGCTGTTTCCGGCGAAGACTATACTGCCGATATGCACACACACCGTTATCCAGATGGGCGTGAACTTGAATTTGCCCGCAACATGGTCTTGCAAGCCGCTAGAGCAGCCGATGTTTATGCCTTCGATACTGTATTTTCAAATATGAATGATACTGAAGGATTCTACCGCGAAACAAAATATATTTATGAACTTGGTTATGATGGCAAGTCTCTAGTTAATCCAAGACAAATACCTATGGTTAACAAGGTATTTAACCCTACTAAAGAAGAAATTGAAAATGCTCTTTCTGTCCAAAATGCTATTCAAGAAGCAAAGGCAAAAGGCTCAGGCGTTATTTCAATGAACGGTAAAATGGTCGACAAACCAGTTGTTGAGAAGGCTAACCGTGTTATTGAAACAGCTAAAGCATCGAATTTAATTGATGAGGAGGGTAATTACATTGGAGAATAAAGTAAAACGCAATTTGCCTGATGATTTGATGACAAAAATGAATCTTAAACCATTCGAATCTGTGGAAATAGGTAATCCTGAAGTAAAAAGAGTGGCTCCTAAAGTGCAAGTTACTACGGGAGAATCAAAAGTGGTAGATTCTTTAGAAGATGTTATTAAGAAAACTCTAAAAGACGGTATGACCATTTCGTTTCACCATCATTTTAGAAATGGTGATTTTGCTTTCAATAAAGTAATGAATTTAATTATTAAACTGGGTTATCAAAACTTAACTTTAGCTCCATCTTCCTTAACTGGTGTTATGAATGACACTGTAATTGAAGCAATTAAAAAGGGTGTCATTACCAATATCACATCCTCTGGAATGAGAGGTAGTTTAGGTGATTTTGTTTCCCATGGTGGTCTGGAAAACCCAGTAATTTTCCGTTCTCACGGCAATAGAGCCCGTTCTATTGAAGAAGGGGAAATCAAAATTGACGTGGCATTTTTAGGAGTCCCAAATGCTGACCCAGCTGGTAATGCTAATGGCCAAGAAGGGGATGCAGTTTTTGGATCCTTGGGCTATGCTTTGATTGATGCACAATATGCGGATAAAGTAGTTTTGTTGACTGACAATATTGTTGATTATCCGAATACGCCTGCCTCAATTAAACAAACTCAAGTCGATTATGTTGTGCAGGTTGATCAAATTGGTGATGCTGATAAGATTGGTTCAGGGGCAACTCGTTTCACCAAAGATCCTAAAGAACTGAAAATTGCACAAACTGTTAATCAGGTAATTACAAATTCACCATATTATAAACAAGGATTTTCTTTCCAAACCGGGTCTGGAGGAGCTGCGTTGGCAGTGACCAGATACCTAAGAGAATCTATGCTAAAGGATGGGATTAAGGCATCATTCGCGCTAGGCGGTATAACTAAGCCTACGACTGATCTTCTTGAGGAAGGCCTGGTCAAGAAAATCATGGATGTTCAGGACTTTGACAAGGGTGCTGCAGCTTCAATGGCCCAAAATAAAAACCAACAGGAAATTGATGCTTCCTGGTACGCTGATCCTCATAATAAAGGAGCTGTAGTAAATAACTTAGATGTGGCTATTCTTTCAGCTTTGCAAATTGATACCAATTTTAACGTTAACGTAATGACAGGCTCCGATGGTGTTATTCGTGGTGCCATAGGTGGTCACCAAGATGCGGCTGCAGCAAAAATGACTATTATCACTGCTCCGCTAGTACGTGGACGCAATGCTACAGTAGTACCAGAAGTGGAAACAGTTGTTACACCAGGAGATTCAATTGATGTTTTAGTGACCGAAAGAGGAATTGCGATTAATCCCCGCCGTAAAGACTTAATAGCTGCTTTTGCTAAAGTTCCTGAGCTCAATATTGTTGACATCAAAGAACTTCAAGAAATGGCGCAAAAACAGGTTGGAATTCCCAAGCCTCTAGAATATACTGATCGTGTTGTTGCTTTAATTCAATATCGGGATGGCACTATTATTGATACAATTAAGCAAGTAAAAGATTAACTAATTATTTTAATAAAGTGTGAGAATGAGGCTAAGACTTGTTCTCACACTTTTTAGTTATAATATAAAAATAGAAAGAAGATGATAAAATGGTAAAAACAATATTTGCTGAAGGAGAACCACAGAGTATTACAGAGGTATTAGCAAATAAAGATGAAAGAGCAGAGTTGCAACAAACAACATTTCAAAAGTTTCCTGAATGTACGCTACTGGATGTTAAATTAAACATTCCTGGCCCTATCAAAAACAATCACTATTTAAAAGAAATTTTTGCTTCAGGTATTCTAAATTTGGAAGAAATTTTGCAAAATAGCCAGTTACCTTTTACTTTGTATAAACATTGGGAGAGAGCTACAGGTTCAGAAAATTTTTATCTTGTTGATGCTAATTATCGTTCAGTTAAAAAAAAGGCAGTTGAATTTGAGAATAAGCAAAAAATTAATCGGTTATTTGATGCCGATGTATTAATTAGAAAACAAAAACAGGCAATATCCCGCAAAGATCTAGGCTTGCCTGTGCGCAAATGCTTTTTATGTTCAAAACCTGCTAAAGAATGCGCTCGTTCAAGAACACATTCAGTTGCAGATCTGCAAAATTATATTACTAGCTTATATAAAGAGAAGTTCTGTAAAAAATCCGCCAATTAAAGTGCTTCGTTTTTGCGTAGAACTCTTTCAGCTATACCTGAAGTGGTTATTAAATGTGTTATTACGCCGGATCTGAGAGCCCCCAAAAGCGCATCTTCCTTAAACCGGTTTTTAACAATTACAAATCGATCAGGAACTGCTAAAATGTCTGAAAGACTGATGCCAGATATGTGGGGCTCAATAGGGCTATAAAAGCGACCTTTAATATCATACGGTCTGCCAAAAATAATCCCTGCTAACTGATTTTTTTTAATACCTGTAAATAGCTTATCAGCGTAATAATCCATAAAAAATTGTCCAGATTCCAGCGATTGCATGGTACCGATGCTTGCAAACACCAGATCAAGTTTTGAAAAATACTTTTCAATATATTGATAATAGGGCTCTTGCTGAATTTTTTTGACTAGTCCCGGATCAATGGCATAAAGAGGAGCGGGAAAAGTTAGACTTTTTGCATTAAATTTGTCAGCAGCATGTTGAATAAGTGGCTGCTTGCGTTTGCTAGCATTAACCACCTGACCCAATAGTTGAACAAATGTCAGGTCAGGGCGAGTTTCTGTTGAAAAATCATCAATAATATCCCTTAAAAGTGTTCCCCAAGTAAGACCAACAACATTGGCAGACGTAATATAATTTTGAATTTGTTTTGCCGCAAAATTGACAATCATTTCATTGTCTTGGTTTTTAGTTTCTTTATCTTCTAAGATATAAACTTCTTTCAGATCAAAAAGGCTTTGGAATTTTCGTTCCAAATTTTGTGCTCGTTTGGGGCTTTGATAAATGCTAATCTTAACAATCCCTTTATTTTCAGCTTCATCAATTGCCTTGGCTATCAGATAACGGGAAAGGTTATACTTCTTTGAGATTTCAGCAATATTCAGTTTGCTCAAGAAGTAGTCATGTGCAATATTTGCAAGCTGTTCATCTGTTAATAATGTCATTTATTTATTCCTATTCTGTCTACTTGGTATTTGTTTTAATTATATTAGAAAAAGCGCTTTATTACTATGACCAAAACAATATTTTAAAAGATAATAATTCTCAAAGGGAGTGTTATTGTCTAAATATTCTTTTATTCTAGCAAATCACCAAATTTGGCATTAGTTACTTTTTGCAAATCCTGCGGTTTTAAAAAAACGCTCCGACCAACTTTACCACTCGAAACTGCAATTTCTTGTTCTTGCAGCATACTTTTATCAAGAAAAATAGGAATGTGGTGTTTAAAGTAAATCCCAATCGGAGTATTTGCACCATGAACATAGCCAGTTGTTTTTTCTAAATCTTTTAAAGGAAGCATTTCACACTTTTTATTTCCTGAAATTTTAGCCAGTTTTTTTAAACTTAAATGTTCAGTCACGGGAATTACACCAACAACAGTTGGAATTTTATTGCCGGAACACACGAGTGTTTTATAGACCAAATGTTCATTCTCGTTTAAAATGGATGTATCCATTTGGGCTACACCACCTGAATCTTCATGTGTAGCAAATTCTGCTTGCCGGTATGGAATCTTATCTCTATCCAATATTTTTTCTACTAGTGTTTTTTCAATCTTATTTTTCTTTTTTGACATTAATATCACCTTTTTAATGATAGCATTGATAAAAAGGAAAATAAAAAGGGAGTTAAAAAAATAATGAAATTATTAATTATTAAAATTGAAACCAGCCATGAAGTTGAAGATGCTTTAAATATCTACAGTCAAGATGTATTGCACTGTTTAGGGACTGAATCACGCAAACGCTCTGATTTTGAGCAGGCTGGCTGGGAATCAGACTCCACGATTGTTAACCTCAGTGAGATAAACGACTTACCACAAGATTTACAATTTTTAGCATATTTTGATATTGAACAAGATAAAGCTGAACTGGTTGAAAAGTACCAGAAGAAATTAGCTGAGTTAAAAAGTTATGGCTTGCAAATTGGCAAAGCAAAAATAACCACTTCTTATATTAAAGACGAAGATTGGAACACAGTTTGGCAAAAATTTTATCATGTCATAAACTTTTCGCGGCATTTGGCAATTGTGCCAGAATGGGAAGATTATCAACCAGCTTTTAAAGATCAGCAGTTAGTCAAACTTGATCCTGGTTTGGCATTTGGCACTGGCACACATAAGACAACGCAAATAGCATTAATGGGACTAGAACAAGCACTAACTGAGCCAAAGACTGTCTGTGACGTGGGGACAGGTTCTGGTATTTTGGCCATTGCTTCTTCATTATTGGGAGCCAGTTCTGTTGTGGCTACCGATATCTCGGATGAAGCTGTCACAGCGGCAAAAGAGAATATCGCTCTTAATCATTTGGCAAATATCAAGGTGGAAAAGGCTAGTTTGCTTAATGGTGTAGAAGGCAAATATGACATTATTATTGCTAATATTTTGGCGGAAATTCTGCTTGAGCTAATTCCTGAATTAAATGAACACTTAAATGCAGGTGGTAAAGTGATTTTTTCGGGAATAGATTATACTCAGCTGGATAAAATCAAAGCCGCTTTGACAAAGCATGATTTTAAAATTGACTTGACAATCGAGCATGGGCGCTGGGTTGGATTAATTATAGAAAGAAAAGATAACTAAAAAGAGTTATAATAGATAATTAAATTAGTAAGGAATTAGTAAGTTGCTTGATAAACTAAAAAACATACCTTTAATTAACAAATTAAATAGTTATAAGGTAATGCCAGTAATATGGTGGAGCATTTTAGTTGTTATCTTACCCCTTATTTTCAGTCTATTAAGAATAGGGACTATTTGGCGGGTAGGATTACTTTTTATTCTCTTTAACAGTATAATCAGCTATCATATTGGTAAGTTGATTAAAACAATTAATCTTAAACACTACTGGCTGCTATTTATGCCAGGCTGTTTTTGCCTAATTGTTTTATTCAAATATGCTAATTATAACTTTTTATTTGGACTAATTTATCTTATTTTAGAGATTTTTGGTGTAATGGATAACCAAATATACGGTTAATATTAGAAGGGTCGGTTTATATGTCTAAGTACATTGAGATGACGCACGAGCAGGTGATAGATACCTGCAAGAAGTATATGAACGATAAGCAAATTGCTTTTGTTGAAGAAGCTTACGAATTTGCTAAAAATGCGCACAGTGAGCAAAAGAGAGCTTCCGGACAGCCTTATATTGTTCATCCCACTCAAGTTGCTGGAACTCTTGCCAAATTAAGTCTTGACCCTGATACTATAGCGGCAGGTTTTTTACATGATACTGTTGAAGATACACCAGTAACTAATGATGATATCAAAGAAAAGTTTGGTAAAGATGTAGCTTTTATTGTTGATGGGGTAACAAAACTAAATAAATATCAGTATAAGTCACACCAGGAATTTTTAGCTGAAAATCACAGGAAAATGTTGATCGCAATGGCTAAAGATATCCGTGTGATTATGGTCAAGTTGGCTGATAGACTGCACAATATGCATACTTTAGAACATTTGCGTCCTGATAAGCAGCGCCGAATTGCATCTGAAACAATGGATATTTATGCGCCTTTGGCGGATCGGTTAGGTATTGGTACGATCAAATGGGAACTTGAAGACATGAGTTTTCATTATTTGAACCCTAAAGCTTACTATCGCATTGTTAATTTAATGAGTCTTAAACGTAGTCAAAGAGAAAATTATATCCAAGATGCAATTAAGACACTTAAAGACAGTTTAGATAGCTTAGGTATTAAATACGAGATATATGGTCGGCCAAAGCATATTTATTCCATTTACAAAAAAATGGTTAATAAGCATAAAGACTTTAATGAAATTTATGACTTGTTGGCCGTACGCGTGATAGTCAAAACGGTGAAAGATTGCTATGCGGTTTTAGGTGCTGTTCATACTAAATGGAAACCAATGCCAGGTCGTTTTAAAGATTATATTGCTGTACCTAAAGTAAATGGTTACCAGTCACTCCACACTACAATTATTGGCCCCGGGGGTCGACCGCTGGAAATTCAGATTAGAACTGAACAAATGCATGAAGTGGCTGAATACGGTGTAGCTGCCCACTGGGCTTATAAAAGAGGTAATTTAAAGGGCGTAGAGCAGACTAGCTCTAATGAAAAATTGGACATGGTCCGTGAAATTTTAGAATTAAAAGATGAAACTTCAGACGCCGATGAATTTATGAAAAGCGTTAAGAGTGAAATCTTTTCAGATCGGGTTTATGTCTTTACGCCTAAGGGTGAAGTTTACGAATTGCCCAAAGGCTCAGTGACTCTTGATTTTGCTTATGAAATTCATACTCAAGTCGGTAGTCATTCGGTTGGAGCCAAGGTAAATGGTAAATTGGTACCATTGGATTATAAACTTAAAAATGGCGACGTAATTGAAATCATGACCCAATCTAATGCCAGTCCTTCTCGTGATTGGGTGGACATGGTCAAAACTTCACGCGCCCGCAATAAAATTCGCCGTTACTTTAGAAACCAAGATCGTGACCACAGCATTGAGCAGGGTGAACAAATGGTTGCTGAGAAGCTCCGCGATCAAGGTCTTGCGCCTAAAGAGTTTATGTCAAAAGAGCATATTGAGCCGCTTTTAGACCAGCTAAATTACCACAACGCTGATGAAATGTATGCTTCAATTGGTTTCGGTGATCTTTCAGCTATTGGCGTGGTTAACAGATTAACAGCAGACTTGCGGCGTGAAGATGAAAGAAAAAAGCAAAAGCAGCTTGAAGAAGAAATATTAAATTCAGGTCAGAAATCTGTTTCGGAGCCTCAACCCCATAAAAAAGATTCTAAGGCAATGAAGATCAAGCACAAAAATGGGGTTATGATTCAAGGAATTAGTGACTTGATGCTTCATTTGGCTAAATGTTGTAACCCTGTTCCGGGCGACGAAATTGTGGGCTATGTGACTAAAGGACGCGGCGTTACTATTCATCGTGCAGATTGTCGCAATATAGTCAATAATGACGAAAGCAAGGGCAGATTGATCGAAGTTCAGTGGGAAAACGTTGAAGAAAATAGTGCCCAAGCTTTTAACGCTAACATTGAAGTTTTTGGCTATAACAGAGGAAAACTGCTGACTGATGTCATTACTAAATTAAACACATTAACTCCTAATATTAATAATATTTCTGGTAAGGTTAATGAAGATAATATTGCTCACATTTACGCCACAGTCGCCGTCAATAATTCGGCGCAATTAGATGGTATTTTAACTAAGTTACGCGATATTCCGGATATATATCAAACAAGGAGAGCAGATAATTAATGCGGATTGTTATTCAAAGAGTAAATCATGCCAGCGTCAATATTGCTGGCAAGGTAGTGGGAGAAATTAACAAGGGACTCCTGCTTTTAGTCGGTTTAAAAGACGGAGACGACTCTGATGTGGTCAAAAAGGCGGCTGCAAAAATAGCCAAAATGCGCATTTTTGAAGATGAAGATGGCAAAACCAATTTGGCAATTAAAGATGTTGGCGGACAAATATTAAGCGTGAGCCAATTTACCTTGTTAGCTGATACTAAAAAAGGCAATAGACCAAGTTTCATTAAAGCTATGAAACCGCCAAAGTCCCAGGAATTATGGCAAGATTTTAATCAAGAACTAGTCAAACTAGGCTTAACAGTTGAAACTGGTGAATTTGGGGCTGATATGAAAGTAGATTTACAAAATGATGGACCATTCACGATAGTACTTGATTTGTAAAAAATAAGCCGCAATGCTAGTATAGGTTGACTTTTTGTCTTGAAAACTATAAGCTAAAAAAAGAATTATCAATGACAAAGACTGAAGTTTAGTATTTTTTATACAGAGACCGCTAATTACGCTGAAAAGGCGGAAAAAACTAACTGTGACCCCTTTACCAGATAATATTCGCTTCGCGAGCGTTATTCGCAGCAGGTAAAAGGTGGTACCGTGCTAATTCAGAGCGCCCTTGATTTATTCAAGGACGTTTTTTAATTAAAAGGATGATTAAATGAGAGTGCAAAGACCCAAAGGAACAGTTGACATTTTGCCAGATGAATCTGGTTCATGGGAAAAAGTAGAGCAGATTCTGCGTGATTTTTTTAAGCAGGCAAATTACCGGGAAATTCGGACACCAAGTTTTGAAAACTATAATGTTTTTTCACGTTCAAGCGGTGAAACGTCTGATGTAGTCGAAAAAGAAATGTATGATTTTAACGATAAAGGCGGCAGACACATCGCTTTACGTCCTGAAGGGACTGCTGGCGTCGTTCGTGCTTATGTTGAAGATAAGCTCTATGCACCAGAGGTAGCCAAGCCGTTAAATGTTTATTACATAGAATCAACATTTCGTTATGAAAGACCTCAAGCTGGACGTCAACGGGAATTTCACCAAATTGGCATTGAAAGTTTCGGCTCAGCTAATCCGTTAGCAGATGTAGAAACAATAGTTTTAGCTCATGATCTTTTAGCCAAACTGGGTGTTAAGAACTATGAGTTGCACATTAACACTTTGGGTAATGCTCAGGTACGCCAAGATTATCATGATGCATTGGTAAATTATTTTATGCCCGTTAGAGATCAACTTTCAGATGACTCTAAGAGACGTTTAGAGAAAAATCCTTTGCGTATTTTGGATTCTAAAGATGAACAAGATAAGAAGTTCTTGCCAAATGCACCTAAGATAGTTGATTATCTGGATGAAGAATCAAAGGAAAACTTTGATCAGATATTGATGATGCTTGATCAACTGGATATTAAATATGTGATTGATAATGATCTCGTTCGCGGCCTTGATTATTATACGGGTGTAATTTTTGAATTTATGGTCGAAGATAAAAGCATTTGGGAATCAGCATCAACCATTTTAGGTGGCGGACGCTATGATAATTTGGTTGAAGAATTTGACGGACCAAAAACTCCAGCTGTTGGTTTCGGTATAGGAGAAGAACGCTTAATGCTTGTCTTGCATAAGCAAAATCCTGCACTTTTTGAAGATCAAGGAATCGACTTCTTTATCACAAATATTGGTGAAGAAGCAGCAATAAAAGCAGTTGAAATTGCTCGTTTACTTCGCAGTCAGGGCTTGAAAGTGCAATACGATGTTGACCAGAAGAAATTGAAAGCACAATTTAAAAAAGCTGATAGAGCTGAAGCAAAATACGTGATCACATTGGGTGCCAAAGAAATGGCGGCAGGAATACTGAATGTCAAAAGGCTTGCTGATGCAAAAACATTTAAGTTAGAATTAACTGATCTTGAAAATATGACTGCTGTCATGAAAAAATTGAAGGAATAATAAAATGGAACAAATGGAAAAAAGAACTGATTACTGTGGCAACATCACGACCGCTTACCTTAATCAAGAAGTAAATCTCTATGGTTGGGTTCAACGTGTACGTAATTTGGGTAACCTAGTATTCATTGATTTGCGCGATCGTGAAGGTATTGTTCAGGTAGTAGTAAATCATGACTCTGGTCAAAGCTTAATGGCAATGGCTGATTCTCTGGGAAACGAATATGTTATCCAAGTTAAGGGTAAGGTGGTTAAGCGTTCTAGCATTAATCCTGATATGAAAACGGGCGAAGTCGAAGTTGATGCTAAAGAAATCATAATTCTAAATAAATCGCAAAACCCTCCTTTTGAAATAAAAGATAATGTTGAAATAGCTGAACAGACCAGGCTAAAATACCGTTACTTAGATTTACGCAGGCCTGCATTACAAAAAGCAATTATTTTACGTTCAAAAATATTACGCGCAACACATGAATTTTTTGATCAAAATGGTTTTATTGACATCGAGACTCCTATTTTAGGCAAGTCATCCCCAGAAGGTGCCCGTGACTATTTAGTACCTTCAAGAATTTATCCAGGCAGCTTTTATGCTTTGCCACAATCACCGCAGCTTTTTAAGCAACTATTGATGGGTGCTGGCTTTGATAAATATTATCAATTAGCAAGATGCTTCCGTGATGAAGATTTGCGTGGTGACAGACAACCGGAATTTACTCAAATTGATATGGAAACTTCTTTTACTGATGAACAACAAGTACAAGATTATACCGAGGGCTTACTGAAAAAAATCATGAAAGATGTCATGAATATTGATTTGAAAACACCAATTGCTCGTATATCTTGGACTGACGCTATGAATAAATATGGTACTGACAAGCCTGATACCCGGTTTGGAATGCTTATTCATGATTTAAGCAGTATTTTTAAAGACAGTGACTTCAAAGTCTTCTCTGGAGCAATCGCAGATGGCGGCTTTGTTAAAGGTATCGCAGTCAAAGATGGGGCACACAAGTATTCCCGTAAGCAAATTGAGCAAAAACAAGACTATATCAAACGCTACCATGCAAAGGGCTTGGCCTGGGTCAAGTATGAAGATGGTGAATTTTCTGGACCTGTTTCCCGCTTTTTAACTGCTGAAAACAAGTCTGCTTTAATCGCTGAATTTGGTTTGCAGGGTGGAGAATTACTAGTATTTATTGCCGACAAATGGAAAGTCTGCTGTGATTCTCTTGATCATTTAAGACGGGAATTTGCAAAAGAAACCGCCATTATTCCTCAACATGAATTTGACTTTGTATGGGTAGTTGATTGGCCATTATTTGAATATGATGAGGGCTTTGGCAGATGGATTGCGGCACACCATCCGTTTACAATGCCTGATGATGAAGGGATTAAATTACTAGATACTGATCCGCATAAAGCTCACGCCCGTAGTTATGATATAGTTATGAACGGGGATGAACTTGGCGGTGGCTCTATTCGTATTCATAAGCGTTCCATTCAAGAAAAAATGCTTAAAGCACTGGGCTTTTCGAAAAAACGTGCTTATGAACAATTTGGCTACTTGCTTGACGCTCTAGACATGGGCTTTCCACCACATGCTGGTCTTGCTATTGGTCTTGATCGGTTTGCAATGCTTTTGGCTGAAAAAGATAATATTCGCGATGTTTTAGCCTTTCCGAAAAATGCCAACGCCTCAGAGCCGATGATGCATGCTCCGGCACCAGTGTCTGACCAACAACTTTCAGACTTGGGTATTGAAGTTGAAGAACAATATCAAGATAGTGTTGCCAAGATTGAAAACAATTTGAAGATTCAAGCTGAAAAAGATGCAGCAAGAAATACTACTTGGGATTAAAAATTGGCAAAATAAAAAAAGAAGCACGAAGTGAAGTTAACCCTCTAGATTGGACAAAAATCCAACTGGAGGGTTTTACTATGGTTAAATTTACCGTCAAACAAAAATTACAGGCGCTTAACTTGCTCAAAGAAGGCTACAGCAGCTGTTCTGTGGCGCAAATGATTGGCACCGGATCACATCAACTAATTGATACCTGGGCTGCGCAATACCAGCACTTTGGTGTTAAGGGCCTAGAAATTCGGCACACCTCGCAAAATTATCGTGGTCAATTCAAGCTCCAAGTCTTAAACTGGAGAAAAGAACATGACGAGACCTATCAAAATACCGCCATTCACTTCAAAATTGCCACACCCAGCTTAATTTGTACTTGGCAAAAACGTTTTGATGAAGGCGGGCTTGATGCGCTCTTTACCAAACGAGGCCGACCACCAATGAACAAATTGCCTAAAAAACCAGTTAAGTATACCAGCAGCGAGTTATCTGAATTAGAGCGGCTGCGCTTAGAAAACCGTCAGCTCCACATTGAGAACGACTACCTAAAAAAAGTCGAAGCCTTAGCTCGGCGCAAAGACGCTCAACGCAAGAAGAACGGGCCATCATCCAAGAGCTAGGGCATGAGCACAACTATCAACTGCAAGAACTATTGCACTATAGCTTTTTAGCCAAGAGCACCTACGAGTATCACCCGCGCAGCAGGCGGAAAAAATACAGCGATCTGGCTTTACTGTCGCTGATTAAAGTGGTTAAAAGGCATAATCCCAGCTTCGGCTACCTGCCCATGACTGACACGCTAAAAATCAAGTACGGCTTGCAGGTGAACCATAAACGCATTTACCGCCTGATGAAGGAGCACAAGCTGCTGGCCCGCAAATACAACTTGCGTGCAGGCAAGTATGATTCATCAAAAGGTCCGCAAGGCAAGAAGGCGAAGAACCGCTTCCACCAGAAGTTTAAGACCGATCGGCCCTACCAAAAGGTAGTCACCGATATCAGCGAGTTTCGCTATGGCAATAAGAGCATGAGCGAACGGTTATATTTCTCGCCCTTTAAAGATCTTTACAGCGGTGAAATCATCAGCTACACCATCAGTCAGTGGCCGCAGACCAAATATGTTCTAGATGGACTCAAGCAGGTTTTGGCGATCCGGCCCAAACTGCCTTACCGCATGACGATTCACAGCGATCAGGGCATTCAATACCAGTCCAAAGCATATTGTCAGACCTAAAGCAGCACCACGTTTTTCAAAGTATGTCGCGACGGGCGACCTGCCACGACAATGCGGCCTGCGAGAGTCTCTTTCACATCATGAAGGTTGAGCTAGACTACTACACCTATACCTATCCTACTAAGAAGGCACTGCAGGAGGCCATGGAAAAATGGATCAAATACTACAATCAAGCTAGAATCAGGCACACGCTAAAAGGCCGCACCCCGATTGAATATCGGAATACGGCCTTAGCAAACATGAATTAATGTTAACGTCCAATTCTAGTGGTTAACTTCAAAGTGTAAGTACTTCATGCCTCTTTTTTTCCATTTTACTATTTAATTATTGGTCAATATTTGTAGATAAAGGAGTAATGGATGACAGATAAATTTCATCGCGCGTTTGGTTGTTATGGTATTATTGGCAATTCAAACAGTTTAGTTGTAATTAAAAAGAATGGTGGCCCCTTTATTAATCGCTTCGATCTGCCTGGAGGCAGTTTAGAAGACGGTGAAAAACTGCTCGACGCTGTGAAAAGAGAAGTAAACGAAGAAACGGGGTTAGTCGTAGAGGATTGCGCTCAAATTGGCATAACCTCATTTAAATATCCCTGGGATTATCAGCAATGGCATTTCAACCAACATATTTGTGTTTTTTACCGCATCAATGAGGTTAAAGGTAACATAAAAACTGAAGTAGAGCAGTTTACTGGTCAAGATTCTTTAGGAGCACTTTCAGTTCCATTAAACAAATTGACTATTGCAAATTCTTCACCTTTAGTACTAAAAGCAAAAGAATTTTTATTAGAACCAGCTTCATTTGATTTAACCGATCAAACTTTTAAAACGTGGCAGGTTTTAGATAAACCGGTTTTTTAACATAAAAAAGCGACTAAGTTTTTACTTAATCGCTTTTTCGTTAAACTACTTTAAATCTTGTAAAAATGCTAATGCCTCTGCGTAGTTAGGCTCATTAGTTAATTCAGAAATTAATTCTCGATATAAAACTTTCTTGTTTGCATCAACAATCCAAATGCTTCTGGAGTCAAATTTGGTGTCTGCAATAAATAAGCTCATATTTTTACCAAAATCAAATTCTTCATCAGATAAAAGCTTCATTTTAGTAACATCTTCAGCAGCACACCAATTTTTTTGTTCTTCAGGTGTATTGGTAGAGATAGTATAGAAGTTAATACCAGCGAATTTGTCAACTTCGCCGTTAAAGTGTTTAGTAGAAATGCTGCAAACACTGGTATTAATATTTGGCACAACACTAATTAAAGTTGGTTTATCAATCAATTCGTTTACTGTGGCAAATGAACCGTCAGCCTGTTTTACCTTAAAGTTAGGCAATTGTTCACCAATTTTAGGTGGCTCTCCGTTAGTTGACAGTGGTTCGTTTTTCATTGTTACTTGCATAATTTAACCCTTTCTTTTATAAATAAAAATCTTTCCACAATCCAGTTTAAACTACAATTGTGTACAAGCCCAAGAAATTAGCTTTTTAATTATTTTCAGTGTATGAAGAAATACGTCTGATCGCTTCTTTAATATTTTCTTCGGAAGAAGCATAGGAAAAGCGGACATACCCTTGGCCACCGGCTCCAAAATAGCTGCCCGGTGTTGCGCCCACTTTGGCTTTTTCAGCTAGATCATTAGCAAAAGCCACATCGTCACAACCGAACTTAGCTGGAATTTTTGCAAAAATGTAAAAAGCACCTTCAGGTGTAGCTAACGTATAACCGTTTTTCTCCAGGCCCTCTTGTAAAATTTGCAGGCGCCGCTGGTATTTAGCACGCGCTGCAATATAGTCTTGTTCGCCGTTTTCCAAAGCTTCAGCCGCACCAATTTGGACATTATCAGTTACAGAAGAAATTAAAAATGAGTTAATTTTGATCATTGACTTCATTAATTCGGCTGGTCCGGCAATATAGCCGATTCGCCAACCAGTCATAGCAAAACTTTTGGATAATCCCGAAAGTAAAACTGTTCTTTCAGGAATGATTTGGGTCAATGAATAATGTTTCTTATCACCATATATCAACTCTGCATAAATTTCGTCACTCACCGCAAACATGTCGTAGTCAGTAATGACTTGGGCTAATTCTGCTAAGTTTTCTTTAGAATAGACGCGTCCAGTAGGATTTGAAGGGTCAGTAATGACAACTGCCTTCGCTCCTTTGCCTTCATTTTCCAGTGTTTCCTTTAATTTGGCTGGCGTTAATAAAAAATTATCGGCAGAAGTATCTACCTGAATTGGAATGCCACCAGCCATCTCGATAATGCCAAAGTAAACTCCCCAAACCGGAGTAGGAACTATGATCTTCTCTCCTGGATTTAAAAGGGCCATGGCGGCAATGTTCAGGCCTTCGGAAACTCCAACAGTCGCACACAATTCGGTTGCAGGATCATAATTTACGCCTAAACTTTGGTTTAGATACTTGCTCACTGCTTTAAGGTACTTCTTTTTACCAGCTTCTGGGGCATAATGAGAATCATCATCAGTAATATCATTAATTGCCGCTTGTTTAATATGTTCAGGTGTATTTAAGTCTGGCTCTCCGATAGTTAATTTAATTATTCCTGGGATCGTAGAAATTCTTTGGTTAAAAGAGCGAATCGCAGAATTAGGCAAATTTTTGATTTTAGTATTTATTTTTGCATTTAAACTTTTTGCTAATTTTGGCATAAAAAGAACCTTCCTATTTTTATTGAAACCATATTATAACCCAGTATTAATCTGTTTGAAAATAAGAATAGCATTATTTTATTAAGTTTTATTTTAGTATGCTAATGCAAATTTTGTTATAGTTAAGAAAGGAGGGTGATGCAAAATGGACCAAAACAAAAAAGAGCAAAGATTAAAAGGGCTGACACCTGATCAATATCAAGTAACGCAACAGGCGGCAACTGATTATCCATTTAAAGGAAAATACGATGACTTTTACCAAAAAGGACTTTATGTAGATATAGTTTCCGGTGAACCTTTATTTTCTAGTGAAGATAAATATGATGCTGGTTGTGGTTGGCCTAGCTTTACCCGACCGATTAAGAAATTGGTTTATCATCGTGATCAATCACATAATATGGAAAGAACTGAGGTCAAGAGCCCAGATGCAGATTCGCATTTAGGGCACGTATTTGACGATGGACCAGCTGACCAGGGTGGATTGAGATATTGTATTAATTCTTCGTCTTTAGATTTTATCCCGTATGCAGACTTAGATAAAAGAGGCTACGGTGAATATAAAAAACTTTTTAAATAATAAAAATTATGTAAAAAAACATGACCAAAGAGGATCATGTTTTTTTGTGATCTGATTTAGACAATTTCTTGTTCCTTAAAGCTGCCATAAACACGTTCAACTTCGGTAACGCTCATGAAGGCGTAGGGATCGCTTTTTTTAACAATGTGGACTATATCGTACATATCATAACGGTCGATCACGGTGATTAGGACTTTTTTCTCGTTATGACTGTATGCGCCCTCAACATCATGAAAAATGGTAATACCGCGGTGCATTTTCTCTTGAATGCCATCTATAATAGCGTGGGGTTGTTCAGTCACAATCGTCACTTGCAGCTTTTGGTGCTGGGTGTAAACTGCATCAATTACTCGGCCATTAATAAAGATAGTTAAAGCCGAATATAAAGCTCGTGTCCATCCAAAAGCTAAACCGGCAGCCGCGATAATTAATAAGTTGATCAAAATGCTGATTTTGCCGTAACTTGTACCCGTTTTTCTCTGGATCACAATGCCAATAATGTCAAGTCCACCGGTAGAAATGCCGTTTTTTAAAGCAAAACCTGTCCCGAGTCCATTGATCATTCCACCAAAAATAGCACAGACTAAAGGATCAATATGCATATTGACAGGTTGGATTACCCGCATCATGATTGAACCCAATATAACCGTAATAATGGTAAAAAACGTAAATTTATGACCTATTTTTAGCCAAGCAAGCAATAATAGGGGCAAATTTAATACCAAATATAAAACAGAAGTTGGCAGTTCAACAGGTAAAAATCGTTCACTCATGGTATTAATTAACTGCGCAAATCCAGTGATTCCTGAAGAATACATGTGTCCCGGCGTCCAAAAGAAGTTTAGGGCAACGGCTACAGCCAACGAGTAGAAAAATGAAGCTGAAATTTTTGAAAGTAGATTATAACGTCGGTTAAAGGCATCAAGCTGATCCATTTATTTTTATCCTTTTATCAATTTATTTAATCTAAATGTCAGTCTAACAAATTAATCTGCTGTGTCCAATAAATAAATGAGAAATAGGTAATTTTCTGCAAAAAAAAGCAATCAGTCGAAGACAGATTGCTTAATTAAATTATTAGACTTTTAGGCAACTTATTAATCGTGAAATCTGGCAGGGATAATATTCAATTTAAAATATACTAACACAATCAGCACGATTTTTAAGCTAAATTCCTTGAAAATTGTTTTAATTTTGCCAGTGCTTTTTAATAAATTCCTCTCTACCACCTGATTCTTCAAGAGCATAGCGTCTTGGATTTTTCTTGTAAAAATCTTGGTGATAATCTTCTGCAGGATAAAATGGCTTCGCTGGTTCAATTTTAGTAACTATTGGCTCATCAAATCTGCCACTATTTTGCAAAGCTGCTCTGGACTTTTCTGCTGCTTCTTTTTGCGCATCTGAATTATAAAAAATTACGGGACGATAATTATCACCACGATCTTGAAATTGTCCAGATGCGTCAGTCGGATCAGTTACTTGCCAATAATAGTCAAGCAACTTTTCATAAGGCATAACTTCAGGATTGTAAGTGATTTCTACTGCTTCAGTATGTCCCGTCATTCCTGTGCAGACCTGTTCATAGGTTGGATTAGGAACACTACCACCAGTGTAACCGGAAATCACCTTTTTAATTCCCGGTAAAGAGTCAAACGGTTTAACCATGCACCAAAAGCAACCACCAGCGAAAATAGCTGTATCTAATTTTTCATTATTTTCATACATAAACTCTACACGCTTTCTATTGCTAGATTAGATTACTGTTTTACTCCATTTTATTTTGCCTAGTAGTTTACTGCAATTGATGAGCTTAAAATTATAAAACTTAGTAAATAATTAACTTAAATCTGTTTTTTATCATAAAGCATACTGATCAAGTTCTATTACTTTATCATATTTTTTAGCAAATGCAGGTTGCACATTGTGTTCAATATCAATTACTGTGCCCGGAAAATTGAGAATCAAGTCAAAGACTTGACCGTAGCTTTCTTTATCTAAACCCGATAATGCTTCATCAACCAGTAATAACTTTTTATTTCGCAGTAGCAATCTGGCCAATTCTAACTTTCTTTTTTCTCCTCCAGATAAGTCATTGGCATCTTCACCAAGCCTCATATTCAGTGCATTCTCATTAGCAAATTTGGTTAATCCGACTTCATGTAAAACTTGTAAAATTGAAGTAGTCGGATAATTTTGACCAAGACACAAGTTAAAAAGCAGGGTACCGGTAAAAATGGTAGTTTCTTGGGCTAAGACACCGATATTGTCATAAATTGGTTTAGCATATAACTCCTTGCTGTATTTAATTGTTCCACCCAATAATTTGAGCTCGTTCAACATTGTTTTTACTATCGTTGTTTTACCAATGCCGGATCTACCAGAAATTAAAATTTTTTCACCACTACTGGCACTAAAAGAAAGATTATGGATAATAGCTTTATCATAACCAAATGAGCCATCATCAATTTTAAGTACCGTCTTATCTGTAAATTTTTGGGGCTCGATATTGTTAATTGGTTTTTCTTTTGTAGAAATAATTTTTTGGCATGAATCAATTAATGGGCGACTTGAAAGTAACTGGTTAGTGAATTGAATAGAACTAATTATGGGACTTGTAACCCTGTCTGCTGCTAAATATAAGGACATTAACGCACCAGCGGTCAATTGACCAATGCTGACAAAGTAAACGCCCAAACCTAAAGAAAGAATGGTAGATAATGAATAGAGCAAGTTAGAAACAAACCGTGAATGCTCCTTGTCCGCATCCATTTGATAATATTTATTTTCCGAGTCATTTAAGAGATTGTTCAGCTTATCTTTAAAGATTAACAAGCTTTCAAATCTTTTGATGGTATAGAAACCGTTAAAGTATTCAGTGGTGTGCAGTGAGTAGCGCTGGTATGACTTGTTCCACCGGTCAGTTGATTTGCTCAGCCATTTTTTAAAAACAAAGGGAACTACTGCTGGTATAAATCCTAATATTAAATAGGTTAGACCTAATATAGGATTAATCTTAATTACAAAGAATAAAGTGATTACTGCTTGCTCGATGCAGTAGATCAACATTATTACCGAATCAATAATCTGGTTCTCAAATTGTTTGATCGTGACATTGATAAAATTTAAAATTTTACTTGACTGTAGTTGCGGATGGTTATTGTAGCTGGCTACTGCCTGGCTGCGCAACCATTTGTTAATAATTTTCCTAATATTCAGGCTCAATAAGCGCCAAATCCAAAAAGAAGTATTAACTAAAACAAAGCACAGTAAAAACACCACTAATAAGATAAAAGAAGTGGAGAATTCTTTTTTACTGATATTGTCCATTAATTTACCAATTAGGATTGGGCTAATAATGCCATCTAAGGCAGTGATCCCGCCAAAAATAGCGATTAGGATCAGCCTGAACGCAACCATTTTTTTGATTGATTTATTTTCTTGTTGAATTTCCTGTTTGTTTGTCATTATTTTGCCTCAACCGATTGCAACTATTTAATTTTTTAATATTAAATTAATTATATGGAAGTTAAATAATGAAAACAATACATATAAAGAAAAAATTAACTTTGAACACCTAAATGATTCATAATAATTGCTGCAGTTTCCTCAATCGAGCGGTGAGCAACGTTTATTACAAAACAGCCAAGTTGATCATAAAGCTTTTGGGCCGAATCCAATTCTTTTTTAATCGCATCAACATTGGAATAGGAAGTATCGGGATTTAGACCATAAGAAATCATTCTTTCACGTCTGATTTCATTTAATACTGAAATGTCATTTGTCAGACCAATGATTTTTTTAGGGTCAATTTGATAAATTTCTTTAGGAATATGGGTGTCTGGTACCAAAGGTAAATTAGCCACTTTTAAATTTTTGTTTGCTAAAAAAAGCGATAAGGGAGTTTTGGAAGTTCTCGAAACTCCTAAAAGTACCACATCAGCCTCTAAAAAGCCCTTAGGATCTTTACCGTCATCATACATGACCGCAAATTCCATTGCAGAAATGCGATCAAAGTACTTTTGGTTCATTTTATGCTGGGCACCAATTCTTTGTTGCGGCTTAAGACCAGTCAATTCCTGGATGGATTCAATTGCTGGTGATAGAATATCCACGCTTTTAACTTGGTGTTCTCTTACAAAACGAATAACCGGAATCTGCATTTCATCCTTGACCAAGCTGTAAATAATTAATAGATTAGGGTATTTTATAATTTCTGCAAATGTTTCTTCTAATTTTTCTTTATTAATTATAAAAGGATATCTGCGATAATTAATTTGCGCATCAGGAAATTGAGCAGCGGCGGCTACAGCATTGTTAAAGGCGGTATCTCCAGCAGAATCTGAAATTATAATAATGTTAACTTCTTTTTTTGGTGTTTCTTCAGCCATAGTATGCTCCTTTTTTTCTTTAATTATACAATTTAACCAAAATCATTTACAGATTAACTTTTTCCTGAATGATTTTTTAAAAAATATTGTACGTTTGTATTGACCGATTGTTGATGTTTGATATAATTTAGTTAAATGTATGACGGTAACGTCAAGAAATGGAAGGAGGGATCACATATGGCCAAGACAGTCGTTCACGAAAACGAGTCTATTGATGATGCTCTTCGTCGTTTTAAACGTTCCGTTTCTAGAAGTGGTACTTTACAGGAATACCGCAAGCGCGAGTTTTATGAAAAACCTAGCGTTCGTAGGAAACTAAAATCCGAAGCAGCTCGCAAACGTAGACATTATTAATTTATAAGCGACTTTTATCGTTGAGATAGGAGTCGTTTTTATTTAATCCAATTAATTGATTTTAATGTTTTATTTAATTTAAACTCACTCTCAAATTTGATATAATTTAGCTAGATTTTGGTGAGAAAGAAGGAATTTTTTTGAGTCTGTCTGAACAAATAATGTCAGATATGAAAGAAGCAATGAAAGCACGTGACAAAGTCAAATTGAACACCGTGCGTATGATTAAATCTGCATTAATGAATGAAAAAATTAAAGCAGGTCATGATCTGACTCCTGAAGAAGAACTAACAGTTTTAAGCCGTGAAAAGAAGCAACGAGAAGAATCGATTGAAGAATTTGCCAAGGCAAACAGAAACGATTTAGTTGCTGAAACTAAGCAAGAGCTTGCAATTGTTGAGGATTATTTACCTAAGCAGCTTTCAAAGAAAGAACTTAATGAAGCAGCGGCTTCAGCGATTGCTGAAGTTAACGCTCATGATAAGTCAGATTTTGGCAAAGTAATGAAAGTTTTAATGCCTAAAATTAAGGGCAAAGCTGATGGAAAAGCAGCTTCGGCCGCAGTGCGTGATCAGCTAAGTTAAGCGCAAGAAAAGGAGCAGAGTTATTTGGCCCAAACCAATTTTATACCTACAAATCCTGAGAATATCCAAAAATTAGTTGGTATTAATGATAACAATTTAAATCTTTTGTCAACCGGCTATAATGCCAGTGTTGTTGACACCGGTAATAGTATTGCTATTCAAGGTGAAGACGGCAATATTAAAAAAATTTCAGCTGTTTTAAAAGCTCTTGATAATGTCGTTAATGCAAATATTAATATCGGTCCTGCCGATGTTGTAAGTGCAATGAAAATGGCAGATAAAGGAACAACAGAATATTTTCCTGACTTGTACAAAAAGATTTTAATTCGGGATGCTAAAGGCAAACCGATTAGAGTTAAAAACATGGGACAGAAAAGATATGTTGAAGCAATTGAAAAAAATGATGTGGTATTTGGTATTGGTCCTGCTGGTACCGGTAAAACATTCATAGCGGTAGTCTGCGCAGTTGCTGCTTTTAAAAAAGGTGAAGTTTCAAGAATAATTTTAACCCGCCCTGCTGTTGAAGCCGGGGAATCCTTAGGCTTTTTACCCGGTGATTTAAAAGAGAAAGTTGATCCTTATTTAAGGCCTATTTATGATTCGCTCTATGCCATACTGGGAACTAACACTACTGACCATCTAATGGAACGTGGTGTAATTGAAGTTGCTCCTTTAGCTTATATGCGGGGTCGTACTTTAGATGATGCTTTTGTTATCTTAGATGAAGCGCAAAATACCACTGATGCACAGATGAAAATGTTTTTGACCAGACTTGGTTTTAATTCCAAAATGATTGTTAATGGCGATATGACGCAAGTTGACCTGCCAGGAAGACAGCGTAGCGGCCTAATTGATGCCGAACGTATTCTGAAAAAGATTGAGCAGATTAAGTTTATTTGGTTCTCAGCAAATGATGTTGTGCGTCACCCTGTAGTTGCCAAAATTATTAACGCGTATGAAAAGGAAGAAAAGCAGAATTAATGGCCCCAATTGATATTACCTATAATGATGAAGTTGGTTTTTTAACAAACCAGGAGCGTGATTGGAAAGACTGGATCTTTCAGCTGTTATCACTTGCTAAAGATAAGATTAATAAGAAAAATAATCTGGAATTGAGCATTAATTTCGTTGATGAAAAGCATAGTAATGAAATTAATAAAAAATATCGCGGTAAAGATAGACCTACTGATGTTATTTCTTTTGCAATTGAAGATGGTGAGGAACTAATTGATTTTAGTTCCTTTGAATCCGATCCTGATTTTTATGAAGATATAGGCGATTTGTTCATGTGTCCAGACGTAATTGAGCGTCATAGCAAAGAATATGGCACCGGTTGGGATCGTGAATTTGGTTATACCTTAGTACATGGCTTTTTGCACCTCAATGGTTTTGACCATATTGAACCTAATGAAGCAAAAGAAATGTTTAAAATTCAGGGTCAGGTATTAGAAGAATATGGCTTGCCCTTATATTCGAACCAGCTTGATGAAGGTAGAGGAAAATAATGGTTGAAAATAATAATAATAAATCTGGTTTTGTGGCATTATTAGGTCGACCTAATGTTGGTAAATCCACTTTAATGAATTATTTGGTTGGTCAAAAAGTTGCTATAACTTCTAATAAACCACAAACTACACGTAATAAAATTTCAGGGATTTTGACTACTGACGATATGCAAGCAGTTTTTGTCGATACTCCAGGAATTTTTAAGCCCCACCTAAATTTAGATGAATACATGGATAAAGCCAGCTTGTCTAGCTTAAAAGATGTTGACCTCATTTTGTTCATGGTAGAACCTGAAGAAATGGGTAAAGGTGATGCTTACATAGCAGATATGCTCAAGGATGTTAAAGTACCAGTTTTACTTCTTATTAATAAAGTAGACCAAGTAAATCCTAATGAACTATTACCAATTATTGATCAATACCGCAATTTGAATATTTTTAAAGAATTTCTCCCTGTTTCGGCAACTCAGGGTGTCGGCATTAGCGACTTAATGCAAGTATTGCATCAATATTTGCCAGAAGGACCAAAGTACTTTGGTTCCGATCAAATAACAGATCGTCCAGAATATTTCATGGTTGCTGAGTTAATTCGCGAACAAATTTTAAAATTAACTGCAGAAGAAGTACCACACGCAGCAGCGGTTTGGGTTGAGCAAATGAATAAGCATGAGAATAATAAACTTCAAATTGAGGCTACTATTTATGTCGAAAAAAGTGGTCAAAAGGGGATTATTATCGGTAAAGGCGGCAAAATGCTCAAACAGATCGGTATTAATTCACGACGTCAAATTGAAGATTTATTGGGTGAGAAGGTCAACCTGCACTTATGGGTTAAAGTCCAACGTAATTGGCGTTCAGACCCGCAATTTTTAAGGCGAATTGGCTACAATCCAAAGGATTTTACGTAAATGGTGCGTGAGCTAAAGGAAGTAGAAGGCATAATTTTTAAGAGACAAAAATATCATGATGCTGACCTGTTAGCAAAAATCATAACAGAAAAAAATGGTATATTTACTATGCTTGCACATGGTGCTCTTAAGCCGAAGTCTAAATTAGGAGCTGCATTACTAAATTTTTCTTATGGAACTTATGTTGTATACTTTTCGGGGCATGGATTAAGTACTTTAAGAACTTATAAAAATGTTAAGCAGTTTGACGGGCTGTACGATGATCTGATTAAAAATGCTTATGCTTCTTTTATTTTAGATTTGGTTGACCACGCTTTTATGGAATATCAAAATTTGGGTAAGTATTATGATTTGACCAAATTCGCATTGCAAAAAATTGCAAGTGGTACCGATCCTGAAATGATTACCCAAATAGTCCAGATGCAGCTTTTAGCAGCATTTGGAGTTGAACCTGAATTGCGGCATTGTGTTATTTGCGGTCAAGATCAAGGAGAGTTTGATTACTCAATTAAAAATGGCGGTATTTTGTGTAAAAAACATTTTTATACTGATCCAGGTCGCATGCACTTAAAACCGAAAGAAGTTGCTGTTTTAAGGACAATATTTTTGCTACCATTTGAACGCTTAGGCAGCATTAAAATTAATAGCTCTACTAAAAAGGCGACACGAAAAGCAATTGACCGTATCTATCAAGATACAATTGACATTAATCTTAAAACTAAAAAATTTTTAGATGAATTGAAATTAATGGACTAAGCCTTTAGGTTGCATGCTTTTTATGATAAAATAATAATGTATTTTGGCAATGATGAGGATAAAAAAAGTACTAGATAAGCGAGTGCTGCATAGTGTAAGAGCACCTAGGAAAAGGCACCTCTAGCTAAATGAATTAAGAGCAGGAATTATTTCCTGAATTAGGGTGGAACCGCGACTGAATCTCGTCCCTATGCATGTTTTGCATAGGCTTTTTTTATGGTCTAATGCAGGAAGGAAATATAAATGGCAAATAAAAAATTAACTATTCAAGATATGATTTTTAAGTTGGAAAAGTTTTGGTCCTCAAAGGGCTGTATGGTAATGCCTTCTTATGATGTTGAAAAAGGCGCTGGTACTATGAGTCCCTATACCTTTTTACGTGCTGTTGGACCAGAACCCTGGGCTGCTTGTTATGTTGAGCCTTCACGTCGGCCCGCTGATGGTAGGTATGGTGACAACCCTAATAGATTATTCCAACACCATCAATTTCAAGTAGTCATCAAACCTGCTCCTGAAGACATTCAACAATATTACCTTGATAGCCTAAAAGAGCTAGGAATTAATCCGCTTGAACACGATATTCGCTTTGTAGAAGATAATTGGGAAAATCCTTCAATGGGCTGTGCCGGTGTTGGTTGGGAAGTTTGGCTTGATGGCATGGAGGTCAGTCAATTTACTTATTTCCAAGTCGTGGGTGAACTTGATGTTAAACCAACAATGAGTGAAATTACCTATGGTGTAGAACGGCTTGCTTCATACATTCAAGACGTTAATTCTGTCTTTGACTTGGAGTGGGGAGACGGAGTCTTATATCGCGATATTTTTAAAGAAGCAGAATATGAGAATTCGAAATATGCTTTTGAAGAATCTAATCAAAAAGATTTATTGCAGTTTTTTGACGTTTACGAAAGAACTGCGAAAGAATTAATTGGATTAAATTTAGTTCAGCCAGCGTATGACTATATCCTGAAGTGTTCTCATACTTTTAACTTACTTGATGCCAGAGGTGCAGTTTCTGTTACCGAACGGGCTGGCTATTTAGCCAGAATTAGAAATTTGGCTCATGAAGTAGCAGTGTGCTTTGTAGAGGAACGTGAAAAAAGAGGATTTCCGTTATTGAAGAACGCAGAAGATAAGAAGGCGGGATTAGAAAATGGCTAAAGATTATTTATTTGAAATCGGCACAGAGGAAATGCCGGCACACGTTGTTGAACGTAGTGTTAAGCAACTGGCGGACAGAACGCAGAAGTTTCTTAAAGAAAATGGCTTAAAATTTAAATGTATTAAGACTTTTTCAACGCCCCGCAGATTGACCATCTTAGTGGAAGAATTAGCTGAAAAACAAGATGATATTGATGAAATTAAAAAAGGCCCCGCTAAAAAAATAGCTCTTGATCAAGATAAAAACTGGACTAAGGCTGCACAAGGCTTTGCCCGTGGTCAAGGAATGACAACAGATGACATTTACTTTGAAGAATTAAAAGGTACCGAATATGCTTATGTTCATGTGCAGAAAGAAGGTAAAAAAACCAGTTCTATTCTTTTGGGGATGAGCGAAATTGTTAAAGCAATGACTTTTCCTACAAAAATGCGCTGGGATTCAAACGACTTTGAATTTGTGCGTCCTATTCACTGGCTTGTGTCATTATTTGGCAACGAAGTAGTGCCTGTAAAAATTCTTGATATTACTGCTGGTCGTAAAACTGAGGGTCACCGCTTTCTCGGAGATAGTGTTGTGCTAGCTAACAGTTCCGATTATGAAGATGCTTTAAAAGATCAATTTGTAATTGTAGACGCTACTAAACGTCGTAATATGATCGTAGACCAAATGAATAAGCTCGTTAAAAAGAACAACTGGCAAATTAAACCAGACAAGAGCTTACTTGAAGAAGTGACGAATCTAGTCGAATACCCGACTGTCTTTGCAGGATCGTTTGCTAAAAAGTATTTGCAAATGCCGCAAGAAGTTCTAATTACTTCTATGAAAGACAACCAGCGTTACTTTGAAGTTTATGATCAAAATGGTGAACTGATTAATCACTTTATCTCTGTCCGCAACGGTAATAAAGACTATTTGGAAAATGTGGTTTCGGGCAATGAGAAAGTTTTAGTCGCTCGCCTAGATGATGCCCAATTCTTTTATGATGAGGATCGTAAATACCCACTCAGTCATTTTGTACAAAAGTTAGATAACGTTTCATTCCACGATAAAATCGGCTCCATGTCTGAGAAAATGAAACGAGTACAAATTATTGGTGATTATTTGGCAAATAAGTGGAACTTAGATGCTCAAACGATTAAGAATTTTGACCGTGCTAGCCAGCTGTATAAATTTGACCTTGTCACCCAAATGGTGGGTGAATTTGCTGAACTTCAAGGTGTGATGGGTAAGCATTATGCTAAGCTTGCCGGTGAAAAAGATGATGTGGCTGAGGCAATAGAAGAACACTATATGCCTACTACTTCAGAAGGAAAATTACCTGCCACTATCGTTGGCTCATTATTATCAGTCGCCGATAAATTAGATACAATCATTACCTTCTTTGCAGCAGGAATGATCCCGAGCTCCTCAAATGATCCTTATGCACTGCGGCGCTATGCTTATGGTATTGTCCGAATTTTATTAGAGCAAAAATGGTCATTGCCGTTTAACGAAGTCTTACCGGAAATCGTATCCGCTTTGGAAAAGAAAACTCCTGCCAAACTGCCTAAGACAGCCGAACAAGAAGAACAAATTTCATCATTTATTCGGGATCGGATTAACCAATATTTGCAGAAAAATAATTATAAATATGATATTATTGATGCCGTTTTGGCTTCAAGCCAGCAAGATCCTATTCAAATCCTCACTGCAGCAAAAGTTTTGCAATTGCATCATGATGATGATAAATTCAAACCAGTAGTTGAAAGCTTGACTAGAATCAATAATATTTTAAAGAAAGCCAAATACAAAGGTCAAAATGAGGTCAAAAGTGACTTGTTTGATAACGAAACAGAAACTGAACTGGCTAATGGGGTTAAGAAACTAAGCAAAGTCAATGACCTTGCAGCACTTTATGATGGTTTTGTTAAATTGCAACCCGTAATTGACTTATATTTTGATACTAATATGATTATGGCTAAGGACGAAGCAGTTAAAAATAATCGTTTGGCACAGTTGAATAGCGTGGCACAATTAGCCAATCGTCTTGGTGATTTAAGCAAGCTAGTTATTAAATAAAAGTAGGTGGCAATATGGCTGGTCTGATTCCCGAGGAAACAATTGCCAAAGTACGTAATAACGTCAATATAGTTAATGTTATAAGCCAATATGTTTCACTCGAAAAGAAGGGTAAAGATTATGTTGGACTTTGTCCATTTCATCAAGAAAAAACTCCTTCTTTTACAGTGAATGAAGGTAAACAGTTCTTTAAGTGTTTTGGTTGTGGCAAAGGGGGAAATGTGTTTTCCTTCCTCATGTACAAGGAAAATTTAACGTTCCCGGAAAGTGTCCAAAAGGTTGCCAACTTTGCTCATATTGATATTGGAGAATACACTCAAAAGAGACCTCGGTTTTCCAATATTTTGATCAAAATAAATGAAGAAGCTGCTGATTTTTATCATCGGGTCCTAGTTTCGACTAATGCGGGAAAGCGCGGTCTGGAATATGCGCAAAGCCGCGATTTGAATAACGAAATCATCAATCACTTTAGGATTGGCTATGCGCCTAAGCAAGATAACTTGTTATTAACATATCTACGGGGACATAATTATCAAGACGAAGACTTGCTTAATACTGGGTTGTTTGTCCAGTCGCAAGCTGGAGAATTATTCGATCGCTTTAGAGACAGGCTGATGTTTCCTCTCTGTAATGAAGGGGACTATGTTGTCGGTTTTTCGGGAAGACGTCTTTCAACAGATAAAACTGAAGCTAAATATATCAACAGTCCAGAAACAAAGATATTTACTAAGTCTAAGACACTTTTCCATTTTGCAGAAGCTAAAAAAGCGGCTCGTAGTGAAAAGCATTTGATTTTATATGAAGGTTATATGGATGTCATTGCGGCTTATAAAGCTGGTATTAAATCAGGTATTGCCTCAATGGGAACCAGTCTGACTGATCAGCAAATATATATGTTACGCAGGATTACCAATAATATAATTATTAATTATGACGGGGATGATCCTGGCATTCATGCTGAAGAACGTGCTGCTAAGATGTTTAATCAAGTTGGCGGCTTTAATTTAGGGATTGTAGTTTTACCAGAAAAACTGGACCCAGATGAGTACGTTAAAAAATATGGTATCGAGAAATACCAAGATGAAATTAAGGGTGCACTAACCCCAACGGATTTCTTCCTTAAAAGACTGGCACAAAAATATAATTTAGCTAACGATCGCGAAAAATTAGCATATCTTGATGAAGCAACCAAAGAAATTGCACAATTGTCAAATCCAGTTGAACAAGATTTGTACTTAAACAAAGTGGCTAAAGAACAAAGTGTTTCAATAGATTCGCTTAAGGTTAATTTGACAAAGTATCGTAGGCAGCAAAACACTGCAAAGAGACATCAGGGTAATCCTGTTCCGCTGGAACCTGAACCAATTAATGATTATCCTGATGCTCCAATTGAAGATGAACAAACTAGTACAATAAATGACCCGGTTCAAACGCGCTTATTATACTTATTCATTCATTCTGATCATGCACGAGAATATCTTTTAGCACATCAATTTTTATTTCCTGATCCAAATTATCAAAAATTAGCGGAATTATGGTTAAATTTTAGTGAAAATCAAGAAAATCCGACAGTTAATAGTTTTTTAGATTTTATTCCTAACGAACTTCAAGGTATAATAATAAATGCTGAAATGACGGACATGCCTCAGGATTTTTCAGACCGCGAAATTGATGAGCAAATTAATGCTTTAAACATGCGAAAAATTAAAGTGCAGCTCCAACAACTGATGGGTGATTTACAAGACGCGAAACGTAAAGCAGATAATGATGAAATAATAAGTATTACTCGTAAAATTTTGCAGTTAAAGAGAATTCAGGGTTAAAGGGGGGCTTATTGTGGCAGAGAATAAAAAGACTGAGAACAACGAGCAATTATCTTTAGATAAGATGGTCAAAAAAGTTGTTAAAGAAGTTAAAAAAGATAAATCAATTACCGAAGATGAATTTGTTGATCGATTGATTAAGCCTTATAAACTCCAAGGAAAGGCAGTCGACCAACTCGTTCAGGAATTCGAAGATAACGGGATTAGTATCGTTGATGAAAAGGGCAATCCTTCTAGTTTGGCTTTGAAGAAACAAAAAGATGTTGAAAAAGCTGAATTAAAGGATATGTCTGCTCCTTCGAGCGTTAGAATGAATGATCCTGTCAGAATGTATCTTAAAGAAATTGGTAGGGTACCATTACTAAATGCTGATCAGGAAATTTCTTTGGCAAAAAGGATTGAAAAAGGTGACGAAGAAGCTAAACAAGAATTAGCTGAAGCTAACTTGCGTTTGGTAGTTTCGATTGCAAAACGTTATGTTGGTCGTGGCATGTCATTTTTAGACCTAATCCAAGAAGGCAACATGGGACTGATGAAAGCCGTAGACAAGTTTGACTACAGTTTAGGTTTCAAATTTTCAACCTATGCCACTTGGTGGATTAGGCAAGCAATTACACGTGCTATTGCCGACCAAGCCAGAACTATTAGAATTCCAGTTCACATGGTTGAAACTATCAATAAGTTAATTAGGATTCAAAGACAACTATTGCAGGATTTAGGACGCGAACCAACTCCAGAAGAAATTGGAGCCGAAATGGATATGCCTACTGCTAAAGTTCGCGACATTTTGAAAATTGCTCAAGAACCAGTCTCTTTGGAAACTCCTATTGGAGAAGAAGATGACTCTCATTTAGGTGACTTTATCAAAGATAAAGATGCAACTAGTCCTGAACAACATGCTTCTTATGAAATGCTCAAGGAACAATTAGAAGAAGTTCTTGATACTTTAACTGATCGCGAGGAGAATGTTTTGCGGTTACGCTTTGGCTTAGATGATGGTCGCACTAGAACTCTAGAAGAAGTTGGAAAAGTATTTGGAGTTACAAGAGAGCGAATTCGTCAGATTGAAGCAAAGGCTTTGCGTAAATTACGTCATCCAAGTAGATCAAATCAACTACGTGATTTCTTAGATTAAATAGCTAAACAAAAAGACAAGATTTCAAAAAATCTTGTCTTTTTTATTATTTAAAGTTTAAGCCGTAAACTCCATAATTATCAGCTAATCCCCATTGCTCCATGTTGTATTCAACAACATTTTTGCGTTTACCTGACAATAAGAAAAATGAAAAAGCCAGATAAGCTAGGGTTGTTAAGATCAAATACTGCCATTCAAAAACAGTGGGATTAGTCATGGTCGTGGTACCGGAAGCTAGGAAAGCTAGGATGTCAAATACTGCATGATAGCCCATATTTATGAAAAAAGACCCAGTATAAAGATAAATTGCTGCAAAAGTAATACCAGCTACACTTGCATTAATCATTTGTAAAATTGTGGCCGGTATTGGCTGCTCTATCAGGTTAACAATATGAAGTGCTCCAAAGATTAAACCGTCTAATACAACCGACCATAAGATTTGATGTTGCGCATTTTTAAAAGTTTTAAGCAAGATATTTAAAACACAAAAACGCATCAACCATTCTTCAGCTATACCAGCTGCTATGCCTTCGCAAATGAACTTTATTATATGCTTCGTAGTGATCTGAAAATCCCAGCTCGTGAGCAGTTGTCCCCAGTTATCTGCCACATTAAAAGCATTAAACAAGCAGTCAATAATAATAAATAAAGCAATAAACCCCACAACTGCATATTTAGCTTTTGAACTCAATCTCAGGCCGGGAGTTTGATAGCCCCATTTATTCATGACAACTACTGAAGTGATGACAAAGCAAATTGCTCCAGTAATTTCAGTTTCATTAAGCATTTGTAGCCAAGAAGGGTAGCTATACATAGTCAACATTTCTAAAATAGCAACTATCAGACTTGAGAATAATAATAAAGTTATGATTTGCCCAATTACACTATTTATCTTTCCCCAGGCCAGTTCTGCCATAGGAACTAGCATAACTAGTTCGTACAAAGTAAGTGGAATTAATAACCAGATAAGGTTCTTAGTATTTAAAACTTTGATAAAACTTGCTCCGATTGTGAGAAGTACTAAAAAACATATTTGGATGTTAGCAGCTTGAAAATAATGATTAAATTGGACTAATTTTCGTGCAGGATGTTTTTCGTTTAGGAGTGTTAGTTGTAGAAGTATTAGTATAAACAAAACTGGCAGAACTACCATTGCCCCAATTTTACTTTTGGACAAGGGGTTAATTTTAAAAAATAACACAAGCGCCACAATGATCAGAATTTCTTGGACTATTATTTGTCCTAGATGCCAACGCTTAATTGCTTGTTCAGAAAGCATTTCAAATTCTCCTTAAAATAATTCATCCCGCTTACCATCTAATATGTGTTCACCAATTTCTTCATTAAAATACACCAGTAAGTCACGGTCAAAATTATAAGCTAACTTATGTTGCAAAAGTTTTTCCTCAGTCATCCACGTCAATTCGCCCTCCCTTGAGGCTTTGACTGTACCGGTAAATTCAGTTGCTATGTAAAAAAGAACAAGGTAACGGTGATCGTTTTCATCATAAAATTGCTTAATACCACATAGACGCGGGTTCTTAATATCCAAATTTGTTTCTTCCTTAACTTCCCGTACTACCGAGTCATGAAAAGATTCATGATCTTCAACATGGCCTCCTGGAAAAGTAAGTCCTGGCCAATAGGGATCATTGCGATCCAAAACTAAGATATTATTGTTTTTTTTAATCATACACATATTCGTTAAAGTAACTGGTTCAGTTCTATCCATTAAGTAAAAAATCTCTTTCTTTTAAATCTTATTATCAATTATAAAATAGCGATTTAGAAAGAAAAAGAAAATTTTTCTCACTTTTTTGCCAGCAAATTTAAATTAGACCAGAAATTTTGTGGCTTTTATTAATTTGTTCCATTATACTTGTAATACTATTTTAAGTTTTAGGAGGATAACATGGCTCTCAAATATGCAAAGAAATGGAAACTTTTTCTTTTTCTATTTATTTCAATTCTTGATTCATTTCAATCAGTATTTTTAGCTTATCTTTTAAAAGTATTCATCTCCTTTGCTCAAAAGCCTGCAGGAAGCTTGCTCAGATTAACTTTATTCGCTATTAGCGGATTAAGTTTTTTTAGCATAATTGGAATACTATTTCAATATTCCTTTTTAAATTTGATCCATGATATTAACATCAAAATTAAAGAGATAGCAACCGATCAGATCATTGATATTAATGATCAAGCTAATCTTGATACGTCATTTATGACTAACGACCTTAAACAAATTGAGACCAGCAAAGTTGTAGCCGAATTAAAAATTGTTAATTACATCCTAAAATTTTTGACTGCTATTATCACTGCAGTGATTGCATCCTGGTTTATCTCCCTGATCTTTTTTATTGCAGCAATAATTCCAGCGTTAGTGCAAAATTTTGCCGGTAAAAAAATTTCTGCTAATTCTAAAAAATGGGAAAAAGCAAATAGTAATTATACCACTACCGTTACGGAAACAATTAACGGCTCAACCATTTTTTCTTTATATAATTCAGAGAATTCTATTGCTCAGCGCTTAATAAAAAGGGCTCGCAAAATGGAGGACGCCTTACAATCAACGAATTTATCCAAGGGCATTGCAAACGAATTAACCTCTTTTGCCGCATATTGTTTTGGCATGATTATTCCATTTAGTGTTGGAGTTTATTTGATAACTATGGGAAATATTACCTTGAGTACTTTTATGATGATTGTGCAGCTATCGAATAATTTTGTGAATCCGATAGTTAATATTTTTATGTGCGTTAATGATATTAAAACAACTACTCCCATTTGGACTAAATTTATAAAAATACAAAAGTATAAAAAACCAAAACAAACAAGCGATAATAGTTCAATTCCAGTTTTCAATAATTTGAGTTTAACTAATGCCACAATTCATTTTGATAACCAAACTATTTTTAAAAAAGTAAATTTGGTAATCAAACAGGGCGAAAAAATTTTATTACAAGCTCCTTCGGGTTGGGGAAAATCAACCTTGCTCAAAGTCTTGCTAGGAAAATATAAGCTGGATTCAGGCACCTATCTAATAAATGGAGAAAAAGCTAATGGCAATTGGAATAAAGACCATGAACTCTTTGCTTTAATCAATCAACAACCGTTTATATTAAATGATACGATTGAATACAATATTACTTTAGGGCAAAAGGTTACCAAACAAGAACTGAATAAGGCGGTTTCTAAAGCTGGCCTAGAAGAACTGGTCAGAAAAAAAGGGTATCAGTATCAAGTTGGTCTTGGAGGTGAAAATTTGTCAGGAGGGCAAAATCAGCGCATAGAAATTGCCCGCGCGCTGCTTAAACAAAGACAAATTTTGTTAGCAGACGAAGCTACTTCCTCATTGGACACAAAATTGTCTCAAAAAATCCACGCCGCTTTCTTAAAAGAATTTCCCGGAACAGTAATTGAAGTTGCTCATCACATAGCTAAAGACGAGGTAAGCATGTTTGACCGTCAGATTGATTTAGAAACTAATAATAAGAGTAACTAAATTCGTTATTTTATTTTTATCTTATAAAAAGCATTATGCTAAAATTCTATTATAAAGAAAGTAGGATAAAGATGAATTTACGATTAAGTACTTTAGCACAAATGGTTGATCAAGGAGCCCGAATTGCTGACATCGGAACAGATCACGCTTATTTACCAATCCAATTAGTTAAAGAGGGTAAAGTTGATTATGCTATTGCCAGTGACGTAGCAGCCGGTCCCTTACAAAATGCGGAAAAAGATATCGTTGCGGCCGGCTTAAAAGACAAAATTGAAACCCGTCTGGGATCCGGTCTTGAAACAGTTAGCGCCCAAGACAGAATTGATACAGTGGTAATTGCTGGTATGGGTGGTAAATTAATGACCAATATTTTAGATAAAGCTTGGTCAGAAAATTTTCATTTTGCGACTTTAATTTTGGAACCTAATGTAGGCGAATCTGGTGTGCGTGAATGGCTTTCAACACATAAGTATCAAATTATTGATGAAAAAATTATCGCTGAAGCCGGGCATATATATGAGCTGATCAAGGCACAAGAGGTAGAAAGTACTATCAGGTTAACTGACCGGCAAATATTTTTTGGCCCAGAAATTTTAAAAGAAAAAAATCAGGTTTTTTATCAAAAATGGCAGGATCAATTAGCCTATCATCAAAGGCTGCTGTCTAATTTAAATAAAGCCCAAGAAAAAGATAGGACACATATCAGGCAAATTGAAGATGAAATAAAAATGATTGAAGGGGAGTTAAATGACTAAAGTTAAAGATGTAGTAGCCGTTTTAAAAAAGCATTTTCCTGAAGAAATTGCCAGCAAGGGTGATCCAGTTGGTATTCAAATAGGTTCTCTTGAGCAGAATGTCACTAAAATATTGACAACATTAGATGTTAGACCTCAAGTAGTAGACGAGGCAGTGCAAAATGGAGTTGACTTAATTATCAGTCATCATCCGCTAATGTTCCGACCGGCGCCAAATCTGAATTTTGCCAATCCGCAATATGCCATGTATGGCAAAATTATTGCTCATGGCATAACAGTCTATTCTATTCACACTAATTCAGATAAAGCAGAAGATGGCTCTAGTGATTGGCAGGCCGAAGAATTAGGCTTAAAAGACATTGAACCTTTTTGTCCTGATGAAGATGGCATTGCAATTGGACGCAAAGGCAGATTGCCGCAACCATTGTCTGCCCAAGACTTTGCCTATTATGTTAAAGACAAGATGCAGGTAAAAATGGTAAGATTAATTACTGCTGATAATAAGCAAACTATTTCATCTGTTTGTTTTATTTGCGGCGATGGCGGTAAATACTGGCCTGAAGCTGTAGCAGAAAAAATTGATGCTTTTATTACTGGCGATGTTTATTACCATACAGGCCATGATATGATTTCAGCGGGTTTAACAGTCGTTGATCCGGGACACTATACTGAAAAGATTTTTAAAGAAAAAATTTACCAGAAATTAGTACGTTGGAATGAAGAAAATTCATGGGATGTCCAAGTCGCAGAATCAAAAGTTTCAACCAATCCATTTCAAGATTTATTTTAGGTAAGGAGAAAAAATGGAATATCCAAATTTATTGCCCAGATTTTTAAAATATGTCAAAGTCAATTCACGCTCAGATGAACATTCAGATCGTTTCCCTTCAACTGAACGCCAAGAAGTCTTTCAAAAAGAAGTAATTCTACCTGACCTAGAAAAATTAGGCTTATCTGATGTGCATTATAATCAGAAATCAGGCTGTGTTATTGCCGAAATTCCAGCTAATGTAGATTATGATGTTCCTGTAATGGGACTTTTAGCACACTGTGATACCGCAGACTTTAATGCCGAAAATGTTAAGCCGCAAGTTCATGAAAATTATGACGGTAAATCTAAAATTCAATTAGGCGACTCTAATTTTTATTTGGATCCGGCCGAGTTTCCCAACTTAAAGAAATATGCGGGACAGACTATCATTACAGCATCTGGTGATACTTTGCTGGGCGGGGATGACAAATGTGGCGTAGCAGAATTAGTTACTGTAGCAGAATATTTGTTAAACCACCCAGAAATCAAACACGGCAAGATTCGCTTTGGTTTTACTCCTGATGAAGAAATCGGTATGGGTGCTCAGCATTTTGATATCGAAGAATTTGGTGCTGATTTTGCTTTCACAGTCGATGGCGGGGCTCCAGGTAAGTTAGATTGGGGCACTTTTTCTGCTGCTACTTTTACGCTTGATATTCAAGGAGTAAATGTGCATCCTTCAGTGGCTAAAGATCAAATGATCAATGCTATCCAGGTTGGTATTAACTTCCAAAATCAACTTCCGCAAAACGAAGTTCCTGAAAAGACGGCTGGAAGAGATGGCTTTTATCATCTGACCAACTTTACTGGTACAGTAGACAACGCACAAATGGAATACATCGTGCGTGACTTTGAAAGAGATGGTCTTGAAGATCGTAAAAATAAAGTCAGAGCTATTGTCAATCAAATGAATAAGGATTTCGGCACAGAAAGAATTAAGCTTAACATGAGAGATCAATACTACAATATGGCTGATATTCTTAAAGATCACATGGAAATTGTTAATTTAGCGAGAAAAGCATATCAAGCTGAAGGTTTAACCATCAATGAAGACCCCGTAAGGGGAGGGACAGATGGTTCACTTCTGACATATAGAGGTTTACCTTGTCCGGATCTTTTCTCTGGTCAAGAAAACATGCACGGACGCTTCGAGTACACAGTACTGGAATCCATGGCAAAAGCTGTAGATGTCATGATAAAAATGGTGCAAATGAATGCTGCTGATAACAAGTAGTGAAACAAAACTGACTATTTATAACTCACATAATTAAAAATAAATAAAGGGCTAAAAGTTGCTGTAATAAAGTTAATTAAGCTATCAAAAAGTTAGTAAAATTATGCACAACTAATACAAAGACAAGAAAAAGCGTATAAATCATTGTCAAAAATGGTTTTATCCGCTTTTTTTGCTTTTTTAAGATTTTTTGGACGTATTGTGGAACACTTAAATAATTCTAAGATTTTTTGTAAAGATGCACTTGCCATTATCGTTTACTTATTTTATTATATTAGTGTATTATAAAGGTATATCACTAATAAAAATTTTTGGGGAAAGGTGAGTGAAAATGAAAAATATTATTATCTTACAACTGAATAAAGTTAGTACTTATGCTGGCTATTTAATTTTTCGCAGAAAAAGATTTTAAACTATTAATTGCATAAACTTTAATTTTATTGTAATATTATAGTGTATTATATATGTAATACAGTTAGAGGGGGAATATGAAGTTTAAAGATGATAGGCCGATATATGTTCAAATCCAAGAAGATTTATGTCGCCAAATAATTACCGGAAAACTTAAACCCAGTCAGAAATTCCCTCTGTCCGTAATTTAGCAGCTCACCTAATGGTCAACGTGAACACTATTCAAAAAGCGCTCAAACAAATGACTACATCAGGGCTTTTAATTACTAAGAGAGGAGAGGGTAATTTTGTGACTAATGATAAAAAATTACTGGAAAAAATTAAAAAAGACATTATCAAATCTGAACAAAGTAAATTTGTGCATAATATGAAAGCCATAGGGGTTTCAACGATACAGCTTAATTTAATTTTAACTGAACACTTAAAGTAGGAGTTAAAAATGGAAAATCTATTGGAAATAAGAGATCTAACTTACAAGAAAAATTTAAAAACAATTTTGGATAATATCAATTTAAATTTACAACCAGGAAAAATTGTAGCCCTTCTAGGTGAGAATGGTGCTGGGAAGACAACTTTAATGCGCATTATCAGCGGTATGGCTAAAAATTACCGCGGAACAGTGATTATTTCTGGTGAAAGCAAAGTAGCCCAAAGGAAAGCTAGACTTTCGTTTACTGACGGTCTAACAGGTTTTGGCAACTCAACTAAAATCAAAGACATCAGTAGTTTTTATGAAGTTATTTACCAGGATTTTGATGAAAAACAATTTGAGCAATTACGTCAATTTATGAAGCTAGATTCTGAAATGCGCTTGTCGGAACTATCCAAGGGAATGAGGGAAAAATTAATCATTGCACTTGCTTTCTCGCGCAAAGTAGATCTTTATTTATTAGATGAGCCTTTTTCTGGGATTGACGCCATGTCACGTAAGAAAATTATTAACTCAATTATTTTGTGGAAGCCAGAAAATTCTACTATTTTGGTTTCTGATCACTTTGTCAATGAGATAGCTAGTATGCTAGATGAAATCGTCATTATTAAAGACAAAACCATTTACACACACAAATCAACTGAGGAGATCCGTGAACATCATAAGAGCGTTGAAGATTACTATGAAGGCTTATATGAAGCGGAGGAAGAATAATGACCCCGGCAACTCATTTATTTAAAGAGTTATTGAAGCGCAAAATTCAAAGAGTCAATATAATTGTTACTATTCAATTCGTTTCGGCAATAGCACTTGCCTTTTTTACCAATTTTAGTATAAATTTAGGAATGATTCATACTAGACTGACTAATCCAGCAGGCTTTTTAACGGAGATACTCGCATGTTTTGGCTCATTATTCTTCGTATTTGGTTTAATCTTGTTTTTATTAACCATTTCCCAAAACGAGCGATTGAATAGAGACCAGACTTGGCGCTTAATTCCTATCACAGATGGCAAGTTTTACATTGAAAATATATTCAGTTCTTTTATTTCACTAATTTATTTTGTCTTAGTGAATGTAATAATTGTTTTTATTCTCTTACTAATATGTGTTTTATTTAATAGCAAATTTCGACAAAATTTAGGAATAAATATCCATCCCAGTTTGGAATTCTTTTACGTAATCATTGTTGCAATTTTAAGTTGCTTCTTTATGTTTTTAATAGCCAGTTTTTTAAATTTTTCTAGTATCGCAATTTCAGATTTTCTACCACAAGGATCAAATCGTACTATTTTATTTTTAGTACGCTTGTTAATAATTATTGTTATTATCGGATTCATTTGGAAAATAAACAGCGTATTTTCTTTTTATGATTTTTTCACTGGAAATTTCAATTTGGTCAATCTGAAAGTTACATCTCTTAACAGTTTGGTTGAATTAGAAAACTTAATGATAGTACTGTTTGTCATCGATTTAGTAATTTTAGCGCTTAACCTTTTTTTAATTAATCACTTCTTTGAGCCAGAAAAAAAGTAATACAGAGTGGGAGCTAGAATTAGTTAATTTATCAACTGCTAGACAGTTTTATATTTTTAATTAGGGAGAAAAACATGACCTCGTTTAATAGTTTGTTTGGCAGATTTTTCGTAAAAAAAGCTAAGAATGCATATTCTCTTTTAATACTGCAAGTAATTGGTACCTTGGCATTTTCTGTTTGTGGCTTGTTAATTGGTACAGGTGGTTTCTATGGGTTCTTAAATCTTTACACTGAACTCCTGCCAGACTGGCTAATGGGCTTTTTAATATTAAGCTTCTTTTGCATAATTTACTTTTTCATATATATGGCTGTAAAAAATGAAAGGCTTAGCCACAATCAGACGTGGCGTTTAGCAGCAACCAGCGATAGTAAATTTTACCTGGCAAACAGTTTAAGTTCTTTTGTTACATTTATCTATTTTATTGTACTTGACATAATTGTTGCAGGAATTTTATTTTATTTTTCTTATCAGATTGATCAAAACTTCAAAAGCAGTTGGCAAAAAATGATTAAACAACTTAATCCAGCTTTTGATGTAAACACAGTACATTTTATTATTAACATCATCATATTGGTTATGTTGTGTTGCTTTTTCCTATCTCTTCTGATCAGTTTTTTAAATTTTGCCAGTAAGGCAATCATGGATTATTTACCCTCTTTTTCTAGCCGTTTACTTGTCAGCTTTTTTCACTTAATCATCGTGATTATAATAGCTATGCTTTTTGCTAGAATGGAAATATTTTTTGCAAATCAGATTATGGGTAATATTCTTAATTTATTAAACTTTAAGCCAGCTTATGATAGCAATTTACTATATGCTAATATAATTATTTCGATAGTTAACCTGATCCTGCTGGGAGTTAATATATTTCTATTTGACTATTTCTATGAAGCGGACGAAAAAAGTAGGTAATTTGCTTGTTTTATCAAATGGAAAAGACGATGTTTTATAAGTTATAAGCCGAATAAATAATAAGGAGCTCAAAATGTCAGAATTCAACCGACTGTTTAACAGTTTTTTTAAAACAAAAACAAAAAATTTTTATATTATAATTTTGTTTCAGCTAATTTCAGCCCTAGTAATTACTTTTTTTTCCTATTTTAATGTTGCTAATTGGCAGATTACAAGAAACACAGAAAATAATGGTGCAGGTTTCGTTCCAGAATGGTTATTAATCTTTGGTATTTTAGCTTTTTTGCTTATATCATTTATTCTTATATATACGCCAATACACAGTGAAAGATATAATCGCAGCCAAACTTGGCGTTTAGCAGCGATTAGCGACGGTCAATTTTATCTGGCTAATGTTTTAAGCACTTTTGTGGTTTTCATTTATTTTATTGTGCTTGAAATAATACCGGCAATTGTACTAGCTTTTTTAGCATATTTTATTGACAAGCCATTTCAACAAGGGTTTCATGAGTTACTGCAGGCAATTCATCCCAGCTTTGATACCAGGGTATTTTTCATAGTGATTGGTACAATTATGTTAGCCATTTTAAGCTGTTTCTTTTTATATTTCATTATCAGCTTTCTTAATTTTGCTAGCCAAGCAATAATAGATTTTGTTCCCGCTAACGTAAATGGGGCAATTACAAAAATACTGCACATTTTTATAATTTGCATATTGATCTGGTTTTTCTTTGAAATCAATAGCATTTTTATCGGTAATGTTCTTTTTTCTTTGATTACAAAAATGGATTTCAGAATTGATTATTACAGTGAATTACCTTTTGCAATTTTGGCAAACACAATTAGCGACGTAATTTTGTTATTCCTTAACATTTTCTTGATCAATCATTTTTTTGAAGCAAGTGAACAAAATAAATAATGGTCTATTCTTGCCAGTTAAAAAGATTAAAAAGTTCTGCAAAATTGCAATGGTTTGCGGAAAAAAGCAATCTAGTTTATGATAGTGTATTATAGGTGTATTACGGCCAAAGGATGGTGGACTTGTGGAATTTAAAGATAATATTCCCATTTACTTGCAAATTAAGCAATACCTATATCGACAAATAATTACCGGCAAATTAAAGCCTGGCAAAAAAATCCCTTCTGTGCGTGAATTAGCAGTTGAATTAACCGTTAACGTTAATACTGTCCAACGTGCTTTGCAACAAATGAATTTTGAGGGTATTTTGTACACCAAAAGGGGCGAAGGCAATTTTGTCACTGAAGATACTACTTTACTTGAAAAAACGAAAAGGGAATTAATTAATGCTGAACTAGATAAATTCGTTCACAGCATGAACTCTTTAGGAGTTTCTGACGAGCAAATTCTCAAATCTTTATCTGAATATCTTAAAGAGGAGCATAGTGATGACTAATCCCTTAGAAATAACAGACTTAGTTTACAAAAAAAATCAGAAAAAAATCATAACTGATCTGGATTTAACACTTAAACCCGGAAAAATTGTTGCTCTTTTAGGTGAAAATGGTGCGGGCAAAACCACTTTGATGCGAATTATCAGTGGTGTTGCCAAAAATTATCGTGGTAGCGTTAAAGTTGCTGGTTTTACCAAGGAGGCTGACAGAAAAGGCCATCTTTCTTTTACTGATGGCCTGACAGGATTTGCTAATTCAACTAAAATCAATGATATCGTCAAATTTTACCAAATTTTATACCATGATTTTAATCTCAAGCAATTTGAACAATTAAGAGATTTTATGAACTTAAAACCTGATCTGCGCTTATCTGAATTATCAAAGGGTATGAAAGAGAAGTTGGTTATTGCATTAACTTTTTCCAGAAGAGTTGACTTATACCTTTTAGATGAGCCTTTTTCTGGTATCGACGCTATGGCTCGCAAAAAAATTATTAAGTCGATAATTTTATGGAAACAAGAAAAATCTACCATTTTAATTTCAGACCATTTTGTAAATGAAATCGCTGCAGTATTAGATGAAGTGGTAATTATTAAAAATAAAACTGTTTGTATGCAAAAGTCTACAGAAGCAATTAGAGCAGATAATCAAAGTGTGGAGGAATTTTATGAGAGTTTTTATCAAAGGGAAGAGGAAGAATAATGGCAATTTTTAATCGCTATTTTACGGTGCTTTTCAGATTAAAAACTAAATGGATTTCACTATTGTTAATTATTCAGACAGTAGCAACATTTGCAATAACTTTTTTCAATTATCATAACGGTCATTTGTACCTTAATAGAAGCATTTTTTCCAATTTTTTAACTTTATGGTTGGCTATTTTTATAGTATTTGCATGGCTTTTCACTGGGATATTTTATTTATCTACTTGTTACCAAAATGAACACGTTAGTGGTAACCAAACTTGGCGTTTAGTACCAATTGATGACAAAAAACTCTATTTTGATAACATCTTGAGTTCGTTTGGCGCATTGCTATTCTTTGTCCTACTGGAAATAATTTGCACTCTTGTTTTAGGCGTAGTGACATTTACCTTCGACAGTCAGTTTCATACCACTATAATCGAAATGTTTGCCGATATTGGCAGACATTTACAACAAGTTGATCTGGAAATTATGTTTAACTTTTTTGGAGCAATCATGATGACTATTCTCTGCGCATTTTTTGGTTACTTCATTATCAGCTTTTTAAATTATTCCAGTCGTGCTCTTTTGGATTTTCTTCCGGAAGCTCTCAGCAAAGCTTACTTTCGGGTAATTGCAGTTTTTGTAATTATTTTAGTAGCCTGGCTTGCAATCAAAGCAAGTGATATTGGTCTACAAATAATTTCGTTCCCGTTTAGATTTATGATAGGGGAAACCACAGGAACAAATAATGATTTGGCTCTCGCTCTCGTTTTAATGCTTGCAATCAATTTACTTTTTTGGTTTTTAGATACAATTCTTTTCAGTAAATTCTTTGAGGCTAGAGAAGGAAAATAAAAATTCGCATACTAAACATACTAAAAGACGCTAGAAAATTTTTAGCGTCTTTTTAACAGCCAAAAAAGACCCATGAGACAAACAATAAAAATGCCAATCCAAATAAAAGACAAAAGGCAATAAAAGTCAAAAAAGCAATGTTCTTTGCTGTTAGACTTTGGGTTGTCTTGAAATAATAAGCGCTATTAAACTGCTCAAAAGCAAGACAATACCTATAATTAATCCTATGATTAACATTTTTCTAAAATCACGTAAAATAAAAACCTGCAATGAAATAAAAGTCATTGCAGGTAAAATTTTATAATTAACTTTTTAATGATTTGCAGCAAGGTAATCGTACAGCTGATTAATTTCTTCAGGAGTAAATTCACCTTCGCCAGTCTTCATTGCGTGAATTTTTTCAACTGACAAATGACTGGCAAAAGCTAAATCAGTATCAGTAACATGATGTTTGACCTGAAAGTCAATAATTGCATCGGATAATTCTTCTAACTGGTGATTCATATTAAATTCTCCTTTACAATTTATTTTAACGGAAAAATACTAAAATTTAAAGGAAATTAAAGTTAAAAACCTTGAATTTTATTAAATGGCCAATACCTGAATTTAACTTTCCCAATTAAATTTTGCCGCTTAACGGGGCCAAAGATATGTGAATCTTTGGAAATATCCCGATGATCACCCATTACCCAATAGTACCCTTTAGGTACCTTATAGGTGAAATTATTGGTATATGGTTGGCCCTGAGCGTTACTAGCCTTTTTGAAGTGATTCTCAAGATAAGGTTCAGGTAAGAGCTTACCATTAACATACATTTTGTCGTTTTTAGAAACCAGTTTATCTCCTGGTAAGCCAATAATGCGCTTAATGTAATAAGCACCGGGGGTATCATTTGCGGCTTTTGGAGCAAGGAGCACTACTACGTCATTACGCTTAGGAGTGAAATTGCGTACAGCTATCAAACGATCATTGTTTTCAAACGTGGGCTGCATTGATGGTCCCGAAACTCTATCATTCGAAAGAACAAAGTGAAATAAAACATAGAACACACCCAGAATTACTGCCATCATTATGACTACATCCAGGAGAAATTTACCTAAACTTTCTTCTTCTTCATCCTGTTTTTTCATAACTTTTTTTGCCATAAAATATTCTCCTTTATCATGTTACCTTTTATTATAACTGAAATCTTGTCTTTTGAATGTTAAAATCATTATAGGTATTTGATAATGACAGATTTTTTAAGTAAAATTAACCAATTAGATGATGAACTAGAACTAGAACCTGTTCATCAGCAAGTAAGGGAAATAAACGAAATAGTTTCTTGTATAAAGCAAAAAAAGGTTTTGCCAAGAGCTCCTGAAAAGCTGGGCTTTTTGCCTGACTTTGCTGAAGAAATATGTATTAATCTTCCCATTAAGAAAGTTAAGCAGTTTCAGACCGTTAACCAGCTTATTAATAATTTAAGAGAATTTCTAGCAAGAGAATTTGGTATTTGGTCAGTGCCTAACTTAACTACTGCGGAATTGATCAAAAACAAGTTAAACGTTAAAACCGGTTTAGAGATTATGGCAGGTAATGCCTATTGGAGCAAAGCTTTAGCGGAAGTTGGTGTTGAAATGACCGCAACCGATAATTTTGAATGGTCGAAGACCTCTAAAACTGGCACAAATTCTTTTATTAGGGTACAAAATTTGAATGCGGAAAAAGCTCTAAGCGTAATAAACAATGTCGATTTAATTATTTGTTCCTGGGCACCAAACTTTGGTCAACATGATGAAAAACTAGTTTTAAATTGGCGTAAAAGCAATTTTACCAACCATCTACTTTTTGTTGGCGAAAAAAATGGCGCCACGAATTCTCCAATTTTTTGGCGAAATGAACATTTTGTTCATTCAAAAGAAATGATGCAGATTAACAGATCTTTTGCTAGTTTTGATTTTATTGAAGAGCACATTTTTGAGATAGCACATGAAAATTAAGAAAATTATTTTAGTAATCGTTATATTTTTATCACTTTTAGGTATTGGCAGCATGCTGTCCAATGTTCAATCAAGAGAGGCTGATCAACTTCTTGAGGCTTATGGACTTAGTAATAATACCCGTTATATCAATGTAAAAAGCAACCAAAATGTTGGTTCATTTATCACGTATTTACAAAAAAATTACCCTAAAAATAAAATTCAGGTTCATTTGGCAAGTAAATCTAAGGATAATCAAACTTTAGTGTGGTCTAACCATGAAGTAGTGACTTTACCCACTGAATTTGGCAGATATTTTACGGCCGCTGATTTTAAAGGTAAAGTTTCATTTGCTGTTTTGGGTTTAAATGCTAAGGTACCAACCTTAAAAGTTCAGGGTAATCAATATGTTCACCTTGATCAAACTTATTATTCTGTTATCGGTATCTTAAAGCATTACCGGCAAATGAAGCAGAATGGTTATTATTTAACCACCGGTCCTAAGCAGCCAACTGGAAAATTCAAACTAAAAAATTACATCATAATAATCGACAGTTCAAGTAAAACCATACGTCAAATAGCGAAACATTATCATGCTAAAGTGAAGACACCACTATTTGTAAAAAATCATCAAATTCATCAATTTTCATTTTTACGTGAAATAGCGCTGATAACTGTCTTTTTAATTATTGCTCTTTTAAGTAATTTGCTTTTAGCCTATATGGATTGGCAAACTGTGAAGCAAACCCATTTAAACGGCCCTCTGCTGCGCAACTGGCTGATAAATCATGGCATTAGAATACTATTGATTGAACTCACAGTGACTTTTGGTGCGTATTTCTTTTTAAGTTGGCGGACATTTATTTCAAACAAGCAACATTTAATTTGGCTTCTTGCATTAAGCTGGCTTATCATTGCTGCAGCATATAGTTTCTGCGTCATACACCAATTAAGAAAGGATCAAAAAAATGATCAAGCTGCCTGACGACTTTGTCAGAAAATATCAAAAACTATTAGGAAAGGATGAAGCAAACAAACTCTTTACTGCAATAAAATCTCAGCCTCCCAAAAAAGGCTATCGTATTAATTCACTTAAAGAAAATAAACAAGTATCTTATAATACCCAATCTCATATTCCGGTAATTCCCAACGCTTTTTACGGTGAAATTAGCGGTCATGATCCCGAATGGATTAGTGGCACAGTATATTCGCAAGATCCCTCAGCAATGTTTCCAAGTTACATTATTAACGCCAAACCGGGCGAACGCGTACTTGATCTTTGCGCAGCTCCCGGCGGGAAAAGTACTGCCATTGCCGAACAACTGCAAAGTAGCGGGCTGCTAGTAGCAAATGAAATTTCACCTAGTCGAGCTAAAGTATTGCGTGAAAACCTCGAACGTTGGGGTGTTACCAACGCTTTAATTACCAATGACAAACCCGAAAATTTAACCAGTCAATTTTCCCGTTTTTTTGATAAAATTTTAGTTGATGCTCCTTGTAGTGGCGAGGGAATGTTCCGTAAAGATCAACAGGCGATAGAGTACTGGTCGCAAGACTATGTCATGAAATGTCAAGAAAGGCAAAAAAAGATTTTAACAGCGGCAGTTAAGATGTTAAAGCCGGAAGGAACATTGGTTTATTCAACTTGTACCTTTTCACCAGAAGAAAATGAAGCAATAATATCATGGCTAAGCCAAAAGTTTGACCTTGAAATTTTGCCAATTGAACTCAGTACTAATCAAGTGGCTAAAGGGCAACCTGATTGGGCGGACCACAACAAGGAATTAGCTAACACAGTAAGATTTTGGCCAACTGCTGCGATAGGTGAAGGGCAATTTGTCGCAAAACTTAAATTACCAGCAAAGCCATGGATGAGTATGACTGGTTCAAGAAAGGAGAACAAGAAAAGAACAAGACGTTTAGCTAATATTGCGCCCAATAAAGCTGAAATTAAATTAATTGCCGCTATTTTGGATCAATTTAATTTACCTCCTGCATTATTAAATTGGCGGTCAGATTGCCTAATCAGAAACAATCACGTTTTTATACCGGCGCAAGATACTACAGGCTTACATGTAAGAATTCTCGCTAATGGGACAGAATTGGGCTTGCTTAAAAAGAATCGGTTTGAACCAGGGCATCAGTTAGCCATGGTATTAGCAGCACAGAAACAAACTAGAGTAATCAATCTCACTGCCAATTCCTACTCTAGCTATTTACATGGAGAAGCAATCAAAGTGAACACCGATCTAAAAGGGTTTGTGTTAGTCAGTTACCATAACTTGATATTGGGTTTTGGTAAGGTTGCTAATCAAGTTTTAAAAAACTATTATCCTAAAGGATTAAGATTTTAAAGGAAAGACTATTATTTATAATGATTAAATTAATTGCGACAGATATGGATGGTACTTGGTTAAACGACCAAAAAGAATACGATGAAGATTTATTCTTGCGTGAATTTAAGATCATGACAGAAAAAAATATCAAGTTTGTGGTTGCAAGTGGCAATCAATTTGAAAACTTGTATTTACGCTTTCCTCACGTAGCAAATAAGATATATTATATTGCCGATAATGGCGCTTTGGTGGCTAAAGGCAGACAGGTCATTCACGTTAATTCACTTTCTCATTCAGATCTCCAGACAATTTTACAAATTACGCAGCAATACGATGAAAAAGCAACTGTTTCTGGTTTAGCTAGTGCTTATACATTAAGAAAAAACGGACCAGACTTTGCGCGAGAATTAAAGAAATACTATGAAAAATTATTATTAGTAGATGATTTTGATAATTTAAATGATCAGATTTTCAAAGTAACTTTCGATGTTTCTGCGGAGAAAATGCCGCACCTGCTTGACGAATTGAAGCGAAAATACCCTCAAATCGGTTTTGTTTCTGGTTCTGCTACTTCAATTGATATGTCAACTAAAGGAATGAATAAGGCTGAAGGATTAAAATATCTCGGTAGTAAATATAAAATTAATCCGCGAGAAATGGTTGCTTTTGGCGATAGTGGTAATGACGTGGGCATGTTAAAATACGTTGGCAACAGTTATGCGACAGGTACGGCTCTGCCAATTGCCAAGAGGGCAGCCAACCATGTTATTGGTTCAAGTAACGATAGCGCCGTCCAAAAAGAAATCTGGCACATGTTAAATTAATAGTTTAAATAAAAATAATCCCAAAAGTTATTACACTTTTGGGATTGTTTTTATATTTGTTCAATAATATTTTTTAGCTCTAAATCATAATATTTAGGAATATTGCTCAAATCGCTTAAACTGTGTTGTCCGTATATTGCCAGTAAACCAGCCAGTTCTTGTTGCCAATTTACTATTGTTTTTTGCAAATATTCCTCATCGTGATTAAGCAGCATTTGCAAAAATTGGTTGGAAATACCCACATACTTGCCGCCTAAACAGAGTCCCTTAAAAACGTCAAGTGGATTGCGCACACCACCAGAAACAATAAATTCAACTTGCTGTTTTGCTGCCGCTAGAGCTGAAGCAACTGTGGGCAAGCCGATATCATTTAGATATGACAAATCTTTGGGATTGCGGGCATTTTCAATTTGAGCAAAATTTGTACCACCGCTACCAGCAACATCAAAGAGCTTAAAGCCTGCCTTTTTTAACGTGCAAATAGTTTTGGGATCTAAGCCGAAGCCAACTTCTTTGATAATAATGGGTACCGTTATTTTCTGGCGCAAGTCTTTTAAATTATCCAGCCAATAAAAATTGCGTTCTCCCTCTGGCATAGCAATTTCTTGCACTGCGTTAAGGTGAACTTGTAAAGCGTCTGCATTTAATTCGGTAATAATCTTTTGTGCCTGTTCTGGCAAAGTTTTACCATTAATATTAGCAATTAAAACGCCATCAGGGTTTTCTTCACGAGCAATTAGAAAACTGTCTAGCTGCTCAGGTTCTTTATTTAGGATACTTGCAGAGCCTAGTGCTAGGGCAATATTTGTTCTGCGGGCAACTTGACCCAAAGCTTTGTTAACAATATAAGATTTAGCAGAGCCACCAGTCATTGCGTTGATGAAGAAGGGGGCAGCAACTTTTTTGCCAAACATCGTTGTTTTAATTGTAGCTAAATCGACTTCAGTTTCAGGTAAGGCTGGTCTAATGACATGGACTTGGTCAAAGCTATTCATTTTTTCTTTTTGATAAAACTTTTGTGCCAGCTGCAAATGTTCTTCTTTACGCTTAGATCGGATTGTCATATTTTTTCCTTTATTTTATTTTGCTAATCTAATTTGGTGTACGTGGAAGTCAAGAGGCATAATGCCGTTTTGCCGCCATTTTTCTTCCAGAAAATCAGTATCAGTATGGTCATCGGCAATCACAATACCGCAGTCACCATTACCAGCACCGGAAGTTTTAGCTGCACCACCAAATGATTCGGCGATGTTAATTAATTTGGATAGCCGGGGAATTTCAATTGCAATTTGATTAATTTGAGCAAAATGCTGCAGTAGTTTACGGTTAACTCGAATCTGCTTTTTAATTAAACGAATATCGTGGCGTTCAAAGCCGGCAATCATTTTCAAAACACATTGGCGGGAAAGCTTGAGAAACTCTTGATACTCGCCGTTTAAAGCAGCTTTATTAGCATTAGTTTCGTCTACTAGTCGAGAAGTAGAAGCTGGCTTTTGGCTCCAGCCGATCATCAATTTTAATCCGGCAGGCGGTGTCAAAAGTTGAATTCTTAATCCAGGCCAAGCCTCATTGACGACTTCTGATAGAGATTTTTGGGCTAATTCGTTACTTAACCAATTTTTGTCAAAAGTCTGATATGCAATCCAGCCGCCATAGACGCTGGCAGCAATGTCGCCTGCTGATCCATTACCTTGAACAGAATAGTGCGAAATAGCTGAAAGCTTATAAACTAACTCGTTACTAAACGGAACATTGTAAAAGCGTAGAATGGCTTTAACTGTGGCTACGGTTACCGCAGCACTTGAACCTAAACCATACTTTTTGCCATCAGAGGAATCAAGATCGGAATTGATGTATAAATCGTAAACTTGCATTTTTACTTTTTGTTCCAAGCAAAAATGTTCTGTGTAAGAAATCGCAGCAAGGATGTATTCAAATGGATTATCCCGGTTGTCAATAACCATTTTAGCTCCCCGCCTAACCCAATGTATAGAACTTTGGGAATATTGTTTTGAATGAATTAAACCGGTGGTAGATTTTGACTTAATAATTGAAACACGGATAAATTGGTTAACTGCGACTAAGATAGCGGGACAATCTTGTTCTAAAACCGCATATTCGCCGGCAATATATAATTTTCCGGGTGCTTGTTCTGTTATCAAAAGAAATAAATCTCCTAATCAATTAATTTACATTAATTAGTTCAAGTATGAGATACCTGGACCGAAACTTGCATTTATTATCTTAACATTCTCGAATTCTGTTACAAACTTATTAGTAATATCTTTTACATTTTTTAATTGACTTAAGATTTTTATATTAGGTCCAGCATCAATTGTAAAATAACATTCTATACCGTTTTGACGTAATTCTGATACCATTTTGATTGCCTTGATAGTTGCTGGCTCGAAGTAGGTAAACGAAGGTTGTGCGGTTAAGTTAACGGCGTGCATCTCAGTCGCATTTAATTCAGCTAGACTACCAATTGCCGTGAAATCCTGAGCTTTAACAGCAGAAATCATTTGCTCTAATTCCTGCTGATTACGCAGCAGCCAGGGCTGAAAAAAAGGCGAGCTTTGTGCCATTTTCATCCCAGCAGTTGATGATATTCTTTTTTGCTTGGTATTTAATTCGACGGCCAGCAGTTGTAAATCTAATTGGGGATTTTCATCCAAGGCATAGGCATACGAAGACTTATCATCTGAGCCTTTTTGCCATACAGAAAAGCCGCCATAAATTGATCTGCAGGCTGATCCTGAACCTAAACGCGCTATACGAGAAAGTTCAATTGGAGTCAGTTGAATATTATAATGAGCACAAAAAGCACCAGCTAAAGCCGCAAAAGCTGAACTGGAGGAAGCTAGACCGGCAGCGGTAGGGACATTATTGGTGGATTCAACTAAGAGGTGACCAGTTACGCCAAACCTCTGCTGTAAAACTTTTAAAAAGGAAAAGACTCTTTGAGCGCTCACGTTTTTTTGCCTGATACCATTTAAAACAAAACAATCTTCGTCACTAGCAGAAATCTTAGTATCGGTATAAAACTGGTCAAGGGTCATTGACAAACTAGACATAAGAGGTAAGCGCAAATGCGAATCGGCTTTGCCCCAATATTTAATTAATGCAATATTTGTATGAGCACGAATTGTTTTAACCATATAACTATATTTCCTCAATCCAACTGTTAGCTATGATGTTTTGACACTTAACCGCTATCTTTTGTGCAATTTCAGAGTTATGGCAAAGCGCAATCACTATTCCGCCCAAGCCACTACCAGACAATTTAAAACCTAGGGCACCATTTGCCAGAGCAATTTTTTGTAATTGGTCGATTTTAGAGGTTGAAAGGCTAAAAGAATGCAAAATAGTCTGAGCCTGATTAAAGATAGTGCCAATTTGTGCTTGATCTTTTTTTAACCAGGCATTTTTGGCTTCATCAGCTAATTTACCCAGCTTAGCGATTTTGGCTGCAGCTTTTGGGTCATTTTCAACTTGTTCATGAACCAAGCTGACAGCTTTTTTAGTGCTGCCTAATTCTCCTGTATCCATGATCAGTAAAGTAGAGTTTAATTTAGCTCTGAGCGCTGTAGGGCCTGCTTTTTTATTAAAGAAAACTAGATAATTCGAATTAACAGTGGCAGCATCTAAGCCAGAAGCCTTGCCATGATTAATCATTTCGGCATGATTGGTAATAGCAATAATCTCATTTTCACTCAGGTTGAGTTTAAAGTAATCATTCATAGCACGCGTAGTAGCCAAAGCAACTGTAGCACTAGAACCAAGCCCGCGTTCTATAGGTATTTCTCCGGTATACGTAATTTTAAGCGTTTCGGTGCTATTTGCTTTTTCCAGCATAGTTTTGACAACATATTTTAAGCCGTCATATTCAGATGGAGCCATAAAAAAAGAGCCTTGATAATGAGCTGTATCCATCCACATTTGTGCTGCAGGTTCAACCGTGGTTTTAATATGCAAAGACATAATTGGCATTGCCAATGCATTATAGCCATACACTACCGAGTGCTCTCCAATTAAAATTACTTTTCCATGTGCTAAAAAGCTTGTTTTCATTTTATTTAAGATCCTTAATGTATATAAAAAAATTTTGCTCCTATGATAAAATAATGACAAAGGAGAAGAGAAACGATGATCAAAATATTACTGGGTCGACAAACCGATCCGATGCAGGATAAGGTTTTAACAGAAGCTGTGCAAAATTATCAAAATTATCCAGAACACGAAACTTTTGTCATCGTCCCTAACCACATTAAGTTTACCACAGAAGTTAGAGCAATAAATAAGCTTGCCATTAGTCAGGGGCATTCTGAACAATCTGTTAAAAATTTGCAAGTTTTATCTTTTTCCCGCTTAGCCTGGTTTTTTTTGAAGGATGCCGAAAAGGGCTTGCCAACCGAGCTTGATGAAGCTGCAGCTTCAATGCTGCTAGCCAAAATTATTGCGCAAAAAAAAGAACAGCTGCATCTTTTTCAAACCACAGACTTGAATCCCGGCTTAATTAAACAGCTATATGACACAATCTTACAAATTCGGGAAGGCAATTTAGACCTAAATGATATTACTACCGAATCCCTAACACTGGAAACTAAAAATAAAATCGCTGATCTCAAGATTATCTATGCTGATTTCATTGCCGCAATTGCCGGTAAGTTTTCTACCACTAACGAAGTTCAGCTGGAGTTAAATGAGTATTTGAATTCAGAAATTGACCTAAGTCAAACTGACTTTTATTTTAGCGACTTTTCTCATTTTTCTTTACAGGAATGTCTCACAGTAAAATTATTAATGACAAAAGCGCACAGCGTCACACTGGCGTTTAAGACTGAACTAGGTGAAATTGAGCCAAAAGCGCAACCAGGTGATTATGATTATGTTATTCAAAATACCATTAACAAGCTAATATGCTATATTAAAAGCAAAAATTTAGAATATCAAGTCAGCTCAACAAATGTTGATCATAAACCTTCAAAAAGAGAACTGCTTAACGAATTTTGGACTGGGGAAATTGACAGACTGGAAAACAGCGATCAAGTCCAACTTGTCCGCGCTGATAATCGCTATGCAGAAGCTTATTATGTTGCCCATACAATATACCAGCAGGTAACTTTAGGGCATTATCGTTATAGCGACTTTTTGGTGTTAGCTCCAAATCTGCACGAATATGAAACTTATTTAACTCCTATTTTGCGCCAAAATGAGATTCCATTTTTTAACGACTTGCAACAGGAAATGAAGTACCATCCAATAGTAGTATTAATAGAAAATATCGCCCAGCTTTTGACCAGACCATTGCAGACAAATAATATGTTGGCAATTATGAAAACCCGTCTTATCATTCCCAAGTGGTATCAAGATGAAGCCTCTTACCTTTATGATGTCGACCAGCTGGAAAATTTTGTGCTTGCACATGGTATAAACCATAATCTTTGGCGCAAAGACTTTACTAAATATATGGCTGCTGAAGTTATCGGCTTAGATAAAATTCCAGATGAAGTAGGTAAAATAAACAGGCTCAAGGATTACTTTGTTAACCAAATTTCTCATCTTTTTACAAATTTAAAGGCTGAAAAGGATACTCAAAAAGCTATTACTATCTTTTTTAATTTTTTACTAAAAAATGGTGTTAATACTGTTCTGGAAAAGTGGCGCACTACTGCACAGAATAAAGGTAATTTGCAAGAAGCCCGTCAATCCGAACAAGTTTGGGATTTACTAATCAACTTACTGCATGATTATCTGTTAATTAATCCGACTGATTTTGAAACGGCAAGTTTTTTTAACGTCCTAATCAACGGCTTTAAAGAAGCTACTTTTTCCCAAATTCCCGCCACTTTGGATGCTGTCAATTTGTCAGAAATGGGGATTGTGCAAGTTAGTGGCTATAAACAAGTTTTCGTTATGGGTGCTACAGTCAATGGGCTACCCCAAATTCAAAATACACCGGGGTTTCTGAGTACAGAAAATCTGACGGAACTGAAAAATGATTTTGGTGAAGATTCATATATTGAAGATAGGCAACAACTAAGTAATTTGGACCAAAATTATCAGTTTGGCAACTGCATGGCACTAGCACATGACAAATTTTATTTGAGCTATTCCATTGCCAATGATGAAGCAGCAACAGTGCAACCTTCAATTTATTATGAGCGTTTAAAAAACGCTGGTGCTCCTGAATATAACCAACATAATTTACCGGAAAATTTGGGAGAATTGCTGAGTTTTATTACCAATCCGCAAGCAAGCTTGGGCTACCTGAGCTATCTTAATAGGACTAATAAAGAGCTTGATGTTGACAATATTTTAAAATTAACTAAGAAGTACCTGCCCCAAAGAACGGATAAGGTAATAGCTGCCAGTCAGTTTATTAACGAACCGGAAGATATTGGTCCTAAATTAGCGCAACAATTGTATGGGGAAAACTTAGATTCTTCTGTTTCGCAACTTGAAACTTTTTATGAAAATTCCTACGAATATTTTCTTACCTACGGATTGCGACTTCATAAACGATTCGAAAATGAATTGGATGTAATTCAAGCTGGAAATTATTTTCATGAGACTTTTGACCGGTTAGTCAAAGAATTAAACCAGCAAAGCCTTAATTTAAAAGACATTGAAGAAGTTAAGTTACAGCAATTGCTTGACCTGGCCCGCAGTGAAATGAAAAGTGAACCAAAGTACCAGCAATTATTGAATGATCCCTTCAATGAGTTTCTTTTTAAGTGCCTTGATCATACTACTAGTAATGTGGCTCATAACTGGCACAAGGCAGTTCAAAAAACGCCGCTAAAAGCTAAATATTCAGAATTAAGTTTTGGCAATACTGAAAAAGTACAAGGCTTGCAATTAAAAGTACCTAATATTTCAGGGGATCATTATGTTAATTTGAGAGGGAAAATGGACCGCGTTGATTTAGCCCAAATTCCCGATCAAAATGAAATTATGGCACAGGTAGTCGACTATAAGTCCTCCGCCAAGAAATTTAATCTGGGGCTTTTTTACCATGGCATTTCGCTACAAATGGTTTCGTATTTGGACGTATTGGCCCGCAATCAAAAGTTTTTCACTCAATCAGAAATGCCGTTATCACTTTTAGGTGCTTTTTATCAAACTGTCACTAGGCAAATGGAACGAATTAATGGCACGAAAATATATAATAAAAAATTGGAGCTTAACAAGGCTTATCTTGACGGCCAATACCGTCTTAAATACACCGGCTTAATCAATGACGACCAACTATTGTTACTTGAGGCTGAACCGGAATTAAAGGAACCTGGTACTAGTTCCAGTCTTTATACAGGAGTTAAAAGCAAAAAGAAGGACGGTTCGCTTTCTTTCAGCGGAAGTGCTTTTAAGGATGATGAACTGAAGTTGCTGCTCAAATATGACGAAGAACTAATTAAAGATGCATCTAGCCAAATCTTGTCGGGTCAAATAAAGCTCAATCCCTACAAGTACGGTAATGGCAATAGCGCACTCACATATTCCGATTTTCGTGATATCTTCTTTTTCGATGCCATGTTAAAAGAAAATAGGTACCACCAAATTGGCAGTATGGATAAACCAGAATTAATCAAAAAAATCACAGAACGGTTACAGGAGGACGACTAAACATGGCAAAAAATACTACTGAGCCCCCATTTACTGATATTCAAAAAAAAGCTATTGCAGATGACAACCGAGATATTTTAGTGTCTGCGTCTGCCGGCAGTGGTAAAACTACTGTTTTAGTATACCGCTTGTTAAGAGCAATATTGAACGGCACCAGTATTGACCAGCTTTTGGTTGTTACTTTCACCAAGGCAGCCGCCGCAGAAATGAAAAAACGTATTAAAGAATTACTTTTAGTAGAATACCGCAATGGCAACACCAAGGTTAATTTCCGCCAGCAACTAAATCTAATTGATTCGGCTAACATTTCTACTGTTGACGCATTCTGTTTAGACGTGATCCATCGGTTCTATTACGTTGTCGGCATCGATCCCAGTTTCAGTGTTTTAACCGATGACACTCAGGCGGAATTAATGCGAGAGCGGGCATTAAAAGAAGTCGAAAGTGAGTTTTTAACAGAAAAAGATACTGGTTTTATTGCTTTTTATGACAATTTCGCTAGCGACAGGGATGCCCAAACACCTCAAAATCTATTATTAGATTTATATAATTACGCCATGGCCAAGCCCGATTACCGTGAGTGGCTTAAGCAATTGCCACAAAAATATCAAATTGACCAAAGCATAGTGACATCAGCTATTTGGCAAAAAGAAATCAAGCCGTATTTGATTACGCTATTTGATGATTTAAAAGATAAGATAGACCAATTACTGCAAAGCGCAATCATGAATACTAAAGAATTTGGCAAAGTAAAAGAAGCCTTTACTTTGTTTAATGAGTGCTTAGCCGGTTATTTAGATAGTCTTAAACATGACGCTGCTTATGATGATCAGAGAGCAAAATTGCGAGCTTGTATTTTTAGAAAAAATATACGTAGGTCCAGTAAATGGGATGAGGATCTCGTTGCTTTTTATGAAGAATGCGTTAATTTAAAAAACGAAGCAGGAGATCAAATTTTTACGACATTTACTTCATTCTATGCTACTGAAGAAAAAGAACAAATTAATCTCTTGCAAAAGGGCTCTCAGATAATGGCGGCAATTATAAAAGCCGAATTGGCTTTAATCGACCGTTTTGAAGAACTAAAAAGAGCACAGAATTTACTTGATTTTAGTGATATGGAACAGTTAGCGTATCGCATATTGAGTCAAGATACTTCTGCTTCGGCAATGGCCCGCAAATTTTATCAAGATAAATTTAGCGAGATTTTAGTTGATGAATATCAAGATATTAATCCCTTACAAGAAAAGATCTTGCAATTAATTAAAAAAGACGGTCATAACAACATGTTTATGGTGGGGGATGTTAAGCAATCGATTTATGGCTTCAGGCAGGCTGAACCAAGCTTGTTTTTACATAAATATCAAGAAGCTGCCCGTCAAGAAAATGCTGCAAAAGAGGAACGAATTCTTTTATCCGATAATTTCCGCTCGACTAAACCCGTCATTAATTTTGTTAATAAGGTTTTTGCCAACATTTTGACCCCTGATTTTGGTGGTATTGACTATGCTAAAGAAGGGCAATTAAAGTATGGTTCCAAGAATCAGCCCGAAAATTTGGCGGACGCCACTGAAATACTTCTTCATGATAAAAGTAAAGAGACTGATAAGACTCAAAATGAGAATGAGGAAGACATTGATTCAGCAGAAATCGCAATGGTGATTAACCGAATTAAACAATTTAAAAAAGAAAACTTGCTAGTTTATGACCAACATTCTCAAGAACCAAACAAACTCCGTCCTTTTAAATATAGCGATATTGTGATCTTAACCAGGAGCCGGAGCAATAATCTTGAAATTATGCAGGAGTTTGCTAAAAATAATATTCCCATCATGGTTACGGATGCTAAAAACTATTTTCAAACATTGGAATTAACCATTATTTTAAATTACCTGCGGATTATTGATAATCCTGATCAAGATATACCGTTGGTAGCAGTTTTAAGGTCGCCTCTTTTTAACTTTAAAGAACCTGATTTAAGCCGGATTAGAATCCATACGCCAAATGCCAGTTTTTATAGTGCGTTGACAGCTTACGTTGCAGTCGGTGATCAACTAAGTCAAAGAATAAAGGACTTTTTAAATCAACTGGAAGAATTGCGCCAATTTGCGACAACACATAGAATTTCTGAATTGGTGTGGAGTATTTATGAAAAAACCAGTCTTTTGGAAATTATGACGTCTTTGCCAAATGGCAAGCAACGCAGAATTAATCTCGAAGCTTTGTATGAAAGAGCGGCTTCATATGAGAGCGCCGGCTTTAAAGGCTTATATCAATTTATCAATTTCATTGAGCGCATGAGACGCAGCCAAAAAGATTTAGCCCAGCCCTTATTAACTAAAGAAGCTGGTAATTCCGTCCGTCTTATGACAGTTCACGGCTCTAAAGGGTTAGAATTTCCAATAGTTTTTTATCTTGGACTAGAACACCGGTTTCAGCTGCGTGACCTAAGCAATAATTATATTATCAGCTCTGATTCAGTTGGTTTAACTATTAGATGTAAGCATTATCGTGCCGATACTTTAATTAAAGCATTTGATAACGTCGCCAAAAGAAGGCAGCTTCTAGAAGAAGAAGCACGGATTTTGTATGTAGGAATGACCCGTGCAAGGCAAAAACTAATTTTAGTAGCGGATATCAATGATTTACAGAAAACATTGCAAAAATGGCAAAACCAACTTTCTCTTAATAGTAAGCTAAATTCTACAAACCCAATGGATCTAATTGGACCATCTATTAAATTTGACGAATTGATCGCACAAAAAATTTCTGATATTAATTTTGCTTCTGAAACTGGTCAAGAATTGTTATACATTGACTATCAAGGTGAAACAATCAATGTTACGGAAACTCAGGTTCAAGAACAAGCAGATACAGAAAACTCCTATTTACTATCAAGAATTAAAGATTTGTATGGGCTTGATTATCCTTTTAAGGATGCAAGTAAAACAACAGCCTACCAATCAGTTTCTGAAATAAAAAAGGCTTTTAATGATCCACTTGACAATGAACTTGAAAATGCCCACTTACTCTCATCAACAAATAGGTATTTGCAACCGATTGATACCAAGCCTAATTTTTTATTCAAAACTAAGTTTACTGGTGCCGAAATCGGTACGGCAATGCACTTAATTTTGCAATATTATGACTATCACGGTCAGGGAAAGCCGCAGAAGGTTGAAGAAGAAGTTCAACAACTAGTTAAGCAAAACAAATTGAACAGTAATCTGGTTTCGAGTCTTGACCTGAACCAAATTAATTGGTTTGTTCACAGTGACTTTGCTGCCAAGTTTTGGCAACAACCACAAAATTTAAAACGTGAAATTGAATTTTCCAGTTTATTGCCTGCTAGTATTCTTTTTGAGCATTTTGACGATCCAAATGCTAAAATTTTAATTCACGGAACAATTGATGGTTACTTTATTGAAAAAGATGGCATAATATTATTCGACTATAAAACTGACCACATTGATCCTACACATTTAGATCTGGCAATCAAAAATATTAAGCAGAAATACCGGGGACAATTGCGCCTTTATGAAAGGGCATTGAATTCCTTTGCTAATGCCAAAGTTAAAAGCAAATATTTGATTTTATTAGATGCTCAAAAAGTTGTAGAAGTGAAATAGATGAAAGGAGGGTCAAGTTAAAAAATGAAGTCATTTGCCAATACTGTTTTTGCTGTAGTAGATTTGGAAACTACCGGGACACAGCGTGAAGATAACAATCATATTATTCAGTTTGGTTGTGCCATAATAAAAAATCTAAAAGTTGTAAAAACATATTCTTTTTTGATTAATCCTCACCGTGAAATTCCTATAGCTGTTCAAAACTTAACGCACATACATGATAAAGATGTTGCTCACCAGAAGGATTTTTCATATTATGCTCCTCAAATTATTAAGATTCTCAAAGATACAGTTTTTGTAGCTCATAACGTCAACTTTGATTTGCCTTTCTTAAATTATGAATTGGTAGAGCATGGCTACGAGCCTCTTACTAACCGGGCAATTGATACGGTGGAGCTGGCTAAAATAGCTTTTCCCACCGAACCATCCTATAAGTTGAGTGATTTGACTGCCCAATTACAGATTGAACACTTAAATCCGCACAAGGCTGATTCTGATGCTTACGGAACTGCTGTGCTGCTAATAAAAATTATTCGCCGCTTGGAAAAATTACCGCAAGCAACTCTTAACACACTTAGTTCATTAGCACACGGGTTAATTCGTGATACGTCATGGATTTTTACCACGATCGCTGATGACGCTCGCAAAGAAAAGCGTCCTTTACCTGCCAAATATCAGCAGGTACGTCAAATAATTTTGAGAAAACAAAAAAGCGTAGCTAATAATGAGCAAGAGCATTCAACTACTTTTCCTCAAAGTGATCAGGCAAAAAGAAAGCTTTTTAAAAAGAAAATCAATTATAGGCAGCCTCAAGTTGATCTGATTAACCGGATTGAGCAATTCATTAATACTCCTGACCAAAAAGCTTTGCTAGTTGAAGCACCAAACGGTACCGGAAAGACATTTTCATATTTATGCGCATATTCTTATCAGCTTTATACCAGTAGAAAATTAGTAATTGCCACACCGACTAAAGTTTTGCAAAGACAAATTATTAATAAAGAGATACCTCAGTTATTAAATGTGACAAACTTGGATTTAAAAGCAGAAGAAGTTAAGGCCAGCAATCATTATCTTGATTTAGATGGTTTTTATCAAAGTTTATACCAGGATACACCAAATAAATTAACTCTGGTTTTGCAGATGCGAATTTTGGTTTGGTTAACTGAAACGAATACGGGTGATTTGGATGAATTGCAGTTAACTAATTATCGAGCACCTTTGTTTGCGCAAATAGCTCATCCGGGGGATGCTCGTGTCGGGAGCAGTTTTGCGAAAGTGGACTTTTGGAATCTGGCAAGACAACGTCAAGAACAAGCTGATATTCTAGTAACCAATCACGCATTTTTAGCTAACCATTATAATGACACTATTTGGGGACAAAATCCCTATTTGGTGATTGACGAAGCACATCGCTTTGTTGACAATGTTATTACTTCGCGCAATGATTCTTTTCAATTTGAATCCCTATGGGGAGCGCTAACTCATTTGCGTAATTTGCTTTTCTACGCTGATGACAGTGTGTTTAACCAATATGGCAATGATGTCCAATTTAATTTTTTACTGGAAAAGTTAGACCCCCAAATATTAGATTTAATTAAAGTAATCAATCATTTGCAACATTTGTTATGCTCTAAAAAGAAAAAAGCCGTCAGTCAAAGTGTTTTGCCTAATGGTAACTTACTTCTCAGCTTTAAAGGCACAGATTTATTTCCGAAAAATAATCAATTTTTAGTAAAACTAGCTGAGTTGCAGCGCAAATTAGAAAATGTCAGGCAGCAAACTAACCAGATCTTATTTAAACTTTATAATGAAACTGACAGTTCTAATATTGATCGGGATGCTATTTTGAGTGATATTTCTGCCCAAATAGATCAGTTAGACTACTACATTACTAAAAGCTATCAATTATCAGATTTATTGCGGAAAAGGACTTATCTTGATCTCGAAGGATTTATAGTTTCTTTAACCAACCCCCAAGATCCATTGAGTGCCAACTTAAGCTGGTTAATGCTCGATGCTACTCCAGAATTACGTAAAATATATGATCGTTTCGATCATATTCTGTTTGTTAGTGCAACACTGACTAGTGAAAATGGGTTTGATTTTATTGTTAAGCAACTGGGTTTGACAGACCTGACACCACAAGAATATGTTGGCACGAGCACCTTTAAACTCGCTGATCATCTGGAAGTTTTATCCGTTAATGATTTACCTGATGTCAACGAACCGGCTTTTGCAAAAACTTTAATTCAAATTCTAGAGCATGACTTGCAAACCAAAAATCATGTTTTAGTTTTAATGACTAATTTGGAGTTAATAAAGAATGTTTACAGTGCAATCATTAACTCACCGCACTTACGAGATTTTGAAATTTTAGCTCAAGGCGTTTCCGGCTCAAATAACCGTATTATCAAAAGATTTGCAATAGCAAAAAAAGCTATTATCCTTGGAGCAGACAGTTTTTGGGAAGGGATTGATTTCCATGAATGTGGTGTTGATCTCGTAATAGCAACTAAATTGCCATTTGAATCACCAGATTTACCAGAAGTTAAATTGCGCCAAAAGCAACTTGTTGATAGCGGCGTTGATGTTTTTCATTCCGACACTATGCCGCGAGCAATTATTCGTTTCAAGCAGGGAATGGGCAGATTAATTCGCGGTGAACAGGATAGAGGGCAGTTTTTAATCTTAGATTCGCGGCTTTGGACTAAAGATTATGGGCAAGTCTTTTTAGCTGCTATCCCTGTTAAAGTCAAAAGAATAAATTTAAACGAATTGGAAGAAAAGTTAGATAACTATGATAAATGATGATACAAAACAAACCCTTAAGTTTTTAACCTACATTTTAATATTGATAGTATTTTTATACTTTGCTTTCATTATAATTTTTTATAAAGCCGGAAATCCCGAAAGAACACAAATACGTGAACTTAATAGAATTGCTTTACAAAAAACGCCAATTAAGTATACCGAAAAAAACTACCACTTAGATCGCGGTATAAACAGCTACGCGCTTAAAGGTCTAGATAAGAAGCGTAAAACTTTCTATTTTATTTATCTTCCAGGCTCCAAAAAAGCTTATTTATATCCGGCAAATAAAGGTGTGAACGAAGAAGTGATTCGTCATAAATACGAATCTAAAAGACCAGATGAGAAAATTACCGAAGTTAACTTAGGCTGGTATCAAGGAAAAGCTGTTTGGGAAGTCAGTTCTAAAAACTTAGTAGGTGAATATCACTACCAACTATATGAATTTAAAAATGGAAAATTAGTGGGTTAAGTCGCTAAATCGATAAAACTTTGGTATTATTAATTTGATATGATAAGGAAAGTGGAATAAAAGTTTATGACAGAATTAATTTCAATTGAAGATTGCCGCAAACACGTTGACGAAGAAGTCCAAATGCATGTTTGGCTTACTGACAAGCGTTCAAGTGGTAAAATTGTGTTCTTGCAATTACGTGATGGTACTGCATTTTTTCAGGGTGTAGTGCGTAAAAATGCGGTTTCTAATGAAGTTTTTGAGATTGCAAAATCGTTACATCAGGAAGCCAGTTTTTACATAACCGGTACTGTTCACCAAGATGAACGTTCCCATTTTGGTTATGAAATTCAAATCTCAGATCTAAAGCTTATTACCAATAATGAAGGCTACCCAATTGGCAACAAGGAACACGGAATTGACTTTTTACTTGACCACCGCCATTTATGGTTAAGAAGCAAACGTCCTTTTGCAATTATGCGTATTAGAAACACAATTTTTAAGGCGACTGTTGACTTTTTTGAAAAAGAAGGCTTTATAAAGTTTGATGCCCCTATCTTCATGCATTCTGCTCCAGAGGGAACCACAGAATTATTCCATACAGAGTATTTTGGTGGTGACGCCTACCTCTCACAATCTGGACAACTTTATGGTGAAGTAGGAGCCGCCGCATTCGGTAAAATTTTTACCTTTGGTCCAACTTTCAGAGCTGAAGAATCTAAAACAAGACGGCACTTGACGGAATTTTGGATGATGGAACCTGAAATGGCTTGGATGCATCAAGATGAATCTCTTGATCTGCAAGAGCGGTTTTTATCCTACGTTACTGGTCAGGTTTTACAAAATTGTCAATATGAATTAGAAATATTAGGACGTGATCCTAAGAAATTAGAACCTGCCGCTCAAGGAAACTATACCCGTTTGTCTTATGACGATGCAGTAAAAATGTTGCAGGATGACGGACGTGATTTCAAGTGGGGCGACGACTTTGGCGCACCTGATGAAGCCTTTATCTCTGAAAAATTTGACCGTCCTTTCTTCATTGTCAACTATCCAACTGCAATTAAGCCATTTTACATGAAGAAAAACCCTGATAATCCAAAAGAATATCTCTGCGCAGATGTTTTAGCTCCAGAAGGATACGGCGAAATTATGGGCGGTTCTGAAAGAGAAAGTGACTACGATACTATACTTAAACAGATAGAAGAAGCTGGCTTAAACAAAGAAGATTACGGTTGGTATCTAGACTTGCGTAAGTATGGCAGTGTTCCTCATTCTGGTTTCGGAATGGGCTTTGAACGGGTAATTGCCTGGATCTGTAAATTAGACCACGTCCGCGAAGCTATTCCATTTCCAAGAATGATTAATCGCTTGCAACCTTAATTCAAAGTTAATAAAACAGTTAAAAGTTGAACTAAAGTTAATTTAGTTCAACTTTTTTAAAGGAGAATTTATCATGCAGTACAATGATTACCGCGCTTTAGGTACGACTACTTTTTCAAATGGCCTGCTTGCATATTATCCGCAACTTAAAATCGATGATGCTGAGATGATAGTCATTATTCAGTTGGAAATGTTTGCTCAAAAGGGGAACTTTTTCCCAACTGATGAGCAACTGGCAGCAAATACTAATTTATCAGTTTCCGAAATTACGGCTCTAATTCAAAAGCTAATTGAACAGAATTTTCTTAGTATTGATCAAATTTCCGACAAAAGTGGCAAGATTGGCAATAAGTATAATTTAGACCAATTGTATAATCAGTTAGACGTGCTGCTGGAAGATAAAATTAAATCAGGTAATAAAAAAGCCGGCAATAATAGCTCTACTTCCAGTGTTGATAATAGTCCACTAACACAATTGGTGCGTCAATTTGAAATTGAATTTGGACGTTATTTAAGTCCAATTGAACGTGAAGAAATTGCCTCTTGGCTAAACGTTGATCATTATGATCCGGTACTTATCAAAATGGCTTTGAGAGAAGCAGTTCTAGCTCAAGCATATAGCTTAAAATACGTTGATCGTGTTTTGCTTAATTGGCAAAGACATAATTTAAAAACAAGTAGTGAAGTACAAAAATTTTTAAGAAGGAATCACTAATGACGCAAGAAAAAATTTTAACTACAAAAGAAGCACGAAAAGTTTTGGAATGTATTAACCACATGTATCCGGATGCCAAGGGTGAATTAGTTTGGGATAATAATTTTCATTTGCTGTGTGCCGTGTTAATGAGCGCGCAAACTACTGATAAAATGGTTAATAAAGTAATGCCCAAATTTATGGCAGACTATCCTGAACCTAAAGATTTAGCTCAAGCGACTATTGGTGCAATTGAGAAGCATATTTCACAGATCGGGTTGTACCATTCGAAAGCAAAGCATTTAAAAGCTACTGCCGAAATCTTAGTAACAAAATATCATAGCCAAATCCCTCAAGATAAAGATGAATTAATTTCTTTGCCAGGGGTAGGAGAGAAAACGGCTAACGTTGTTTTAGCTGAAGGCTTTGGCATTCCAGCTATTGCAGTTGATACTCATGTGTCTCGTATTTCCAAACGTTTTCATATTGTACCGCAGGATGCTAAGCCGCTGCAGGTTGAAAAAAGACTGGAGGAAATTCTTCCTCGCGATGAATGGATTCATACTCATCATGCGATGATCTTATTTGGACGTTATTCTATGACAGCCCGCGATAAAAACGATCCTTATTCATATTTAAAGTGTAAATAATATTAATTGTTAGAAAATAATGGTATAATTTTATGAAAAATATAATATTATTTTAAGCAAATACAATTTGCTTGAGGGGTAAACTTGATGAATAAGTGGCACATAACTAACGTAGTTCTAACAATCCTTTTCATAATCACAGCAATATTTCTCTGGCTACGTCCTTATGACGGAACTGGCGCTGTTAATACCATGAATGTTAAATTAGTTTCCTTAGCTGTTTTAATTGTCTTCTTTATATTTATTCTTTTAGTAGAACTATTAGTTTATTTGATAGTAAGAAAATAAAAAAGAAACGTCGGAATTTTTCGACGTTTCTTTTTTTACTCAGTGATGATGGCTACCTTCGCCATTAGATGAATTTGAATTGTCACCACCTGGTTTATTAGGCTTTTGCTCATTTTCGGTGGAATTGCCAGAATTAGAATCATTTTGATTATTATTCTGACCAGAATCCTCGGAGTTATTTTCATTTCCGTTAGTAGACTGTTGATTTTCCTTCTTACTTTTAGACTTTCTTTGGTTTTTATTTGATTGTCTAGCGGTACCATTTTGCTCATTTCGAGTTGAATTATTTTCTTGGGTATTTGTAGTCGATGAAGAATTATTATTATCGGCTTTTTCATCATCTTCATCATAATCACTACTGTCATCAACAATACCAATAGGAGAGTGACCCCGCACGAATAATTGCCAGTCGCCAATTGATGATACTTCAGGCGGATTGGAATTGCGAGCAATTCTAGCTCTGATGACAGAATCAGGTTTTTGCCAGTCAACATTTTCTTTATTTTTCATTAAATAAGACATCATATTCTTATAAAACAATTGAGCAGATTGTTGACCGATACCAGAAATTGTACCGTCCTTTAAGTTATCATAACCAGTCCAAACTCCTATTGAATAGCTTTGAGTGTAACCAACAAACCATGAATCTTTCGGAGTTGACCTGTAATTAGGGTAACGGGCTAATTCTTCTTCAGAATATTTAACAGAACCGGTTTTACCAGCTTGGTGCAATCCTTTAATTTGCGCATTCTTTCCAGAACCGTTCTTTATGACACCTTTAAGCATATCTGTAATCATATAGGCTGTGGCTTTACTCATTACTCGAATTCCTTCGGAATCGTAATTTCTTGTTAACCCATCTGGCGTTTCAATTTTCGAAACAAATTGCGGCTTATGGTAGACGCCCATTGTAGAGAAAGCACTGAATGCACCAGCCATTTGTAGACTAGAAGCATTAGCACCGATAGCAACAGAAAGACCAGAGTCTTTAGGAATATTAATATCCATTTTACCGGCAAATTTAGCCGCGCGCTTAATGCCGACATCCCTCAAAGTTTTAACTGCCGGAACATTACGTGATTGTTCCAAGGCGTGTCTCATAGTCATGACGCCATCATATTTATTGTCCCAGTCATATAACTGAATATTAGTGCCCGGATAGACATATTTGCTGTCGTCCAGCATTTTAGCAGTCGACCAATTAAGATATTCAATTGCCGGGCCATAATCTAACACAGGCTTAATTGATGATCCCGTTGAGCGCGAAGTTTGTACGGCACGATCCAAACCTAACTGAACTGAAGAAGGTAAGTGTCTGCCACCTAAAATCGCAATTACGTGACCATTGCTTGGGTCAACTACTGACGCACCAATTTGCATTTTATCATTAGTAAATGGAATAGTACCATTGTTGGCCAATTCGTAAAGTTTTTTCTGCGCTTTTTGATCCATATTAATAGTAATTTTTAAATTATCACGAAACGGATCAAAACCTTTGGCCCTGACTTCAGCAATTGCTTCCTTAACATAAGGATCATTAATTTTACGTAAATTCGATTGTTTACGCTTGTTATGAGGTTTTAACCCCTTTTTTACGCTTTCTTTAACTGCCTGATCGTATTGCTCCTGGGTAATCTTTTTATTGTTTAACATTGCCTTTAAGACTATGTCCCGGCGATACTTGGCATATTGCGGATAAGTATAAGGATTATAAACGGTTGGTCTATTAGGCATTCCCGCTAACATTGCTGTTTGCGCCAAGTCTAAATCGCCAATTTTTTTACCATAATAGAAATTAGCAGCCGTACCAATACCAGTATTGCCGTAATTCATATAAACCTTATTAATATAAAACTCTAAGATTTCATCATGACTGTATTCACGTTGTACCCTCATAGCCAGCCAAGCTTCCTGTGCCTTGCGCCGCAGGGTACGCTGTGATGCGGAAGTTGAAAATTTGGTTAGCTTAACGAGTTGCTGCGTAATAGTCGAACCACCAGCAGAAATACTTTTACTTTTAGCATTAGTAAGCATCGATCCGACTATACGGATAGGGTCGATACCCAAGTTATCCCTATAAAAGCGCTTGTCTTCAACTGAAACAATAGCATCTTTCAACAACTGTAAGTCTTTGCTGTCTTTAACATAAAGCCTTTTTTCAGTCCCAAGCGACATGATGAATTTGCCATTAGTATTATAAATACCTGATGAACCACCGCTTTCTAAATCAGCTCTACTGATATTAGGAGCATCTTTTGCATAGAAAGCAAAGAGCCCGACACCAGCAATTAATAGGAGAAAAATTCCTAAAAAAGCCCATTTGAGTATTCTGCGCCATAATGGTTTAGGTAAATTCTGGCGATAATTCTTTCGTGATTCACGACCATTATTTGAGTTAAAGTTTTTATTCGTCATCTTTCATTTTCCTATCCGAGATAAAGTGATCTACAGCTTGCAAATAGGGAAGGGTTGGTTGAAAGCCGCTCTTAATCTCTATTGACCATTCCTCAACTTCTTTTAATGTTAATGAGCTCTTATCTTTTGTCCACCAGGCTTTGATAATTGCACTTGCCGGAGTAACAAAATAGCGATTTAAGCTCGTAAATCCAATTATTGTAAAGCAAATTCCTTTTTGCTTCAAGCATTCTGCTAAATGGACTATTTGATGTTCATGAAAGTTTTTTAAAGGAAAGTTGGTCTTATTCTTAGTTTCTTTAGCCTCAAAATCTAGATAGTAGCCATTATAAACACCATTATAATCAGTCGTTGATTCTTGACGAAAGTAAGCTTCTTTGATCACTGCCCGTGACCTTTTAGGATAATCAACTTTCACAATTTGAACTGGTGTCGGCTTTTTGTGTACTACAGCTATTTCTTTAACACGGTAATACTTATTAGATTCATTAATCATTTGCTCAAGGTTCATTCCTCGATCAGAAAAATTAATATTCTTATGTTTTCTTTTTTGACGTTTACTTTGAGACTTATAATCTGTTTTGCGAAAAGCAGCTGAGCTGCCGGTTGGATATTTGACCATCAATCTCACTCCTGCTAGCATTATAGCAATAAAGAAAAAGTTTTTGAACAAGGAGCCATTTGTTTCATTATGCAAAGACTATGGATTACTGGATACCGCAATTACGAATTAAATACATATAGTGATAAAGATCCTAAAATTAAAATCATTAAATTAGTTTTAAAAAAGCATATGATTAACTTGCTGGAAAATGGTCAGCTTGATTGGATAATTACTGGGGCAAATTTAGGAGTCGAGCAGTGGGCAAGTGAAGTTGCTATTGAATTACGTGATAAATTTCCTGTGCGTGTTTCTATCATCATTCCCTATGAAGAATTTGCCAGCAGATGGAATGAAAACAATCAAGAAAAGTTTTTGACCTTAAAAAGTCAAGTTGATTTCTTTGCCTCAACTTCCAAAGAACCGTATCATAGTCCAGTGCAACTGCGAAATTATCAAAACTTCATGTTAATGCATACAGACGGTGCCTTAATGATATATGATACGGAAAATCCTGGTAAACCTAAGTTTGATTATAATTTAATCAGAGATTATCAAAAAACGACAGATTATCCCCTCGAATTAATTGATTTTTATGATCTGCAAGATGAAGCTGAAGAATATCAAGCAAATCAAGAAGACAAATTCGATGAATAAAAAAATAACTTTGTTTAAAAGTTAACATTTTAGTTTTAAGCGTGATTAGTTTTTGCTAGAATAAGGGGGATTGGAAAAGGAGTTGTATATTATCATGGCAGATTTAAATGATATTCAACTATCCACGAAGGATATATTAAAAAAACAATTTAGAACTAAAGTTAAAGGTTTAGACCCAGATGAAGTAGATGCTTTTTTAGATAAAGTGATCGCTGATTATGATACCTTTGAACAAATAATTGAAGATCTTTATGGTCAAATTGGTAAACTTCAGGGTGAACTGATGGAAGACCAACATAAAGAAAACTCCCTTCAGAATCAAAGAACCAGAACAGAAAGTCTTTCTTCCACTTCTGAAAATGTACGCACATATATACCTAGTCAGCAGCGAGCAAGTCAAAACTTCGGTTCAATGAATGAAGAAAATTCTCAAGCTGAAAATTCCACTAACATGGCTATTATTCAGAGAATTTCTACACTTGAGCGCAAAGTTTATAACCTTGAACAACGAGTTTATGGGTTACAAAAAGAATAAGCTTTGTTATAATTTTTAATGGTGCAAATTTTGAGCAGTCGCGGTTTGACATGTAAATGATCAAGCTGAGGAAAGTCCACGCACGCACAAGCTGCGATGCTTGTAGTGATCGTATTTAGCCCAATAAGCTAAAGAATCTACAATTTTGAGCAGAAATAACAAATTTAACAGCTTAAAAATTTAGATTACGGCGAAAAAAATGCTAAGTCCTACTAAGGATATGCATGAATATTCTGAAAAGTGCCACAGTGACGAAGCAAAGATGAAAACATTTTTGGTGGAACGAGGTAAACCCTGCGAGCGTGCAACCCAAACTTGGTGGGGGCGTTTCAATCTAAGAAATTGAACTAAAGATTGGATTGTTATTATTTAACAAAGATAGATGGCTGCTAAAGGTATTTATGCCGCAAATACCTGAACAGAACGTGGCTTATAGAAATTTGCATTGGCAGCGTTGAGCTTTTCAAAGGGCTCAACGCTTTTTTTAAAAAGAAAGAGTCGAAGATGGGAAAATATCAACTTTATACAACAATGGGTGTTGGATTCGAGAGCGTTGTTGCTAAAGAACTGCAAGCACTGGGTTATAAAACGCGAACTGAAAACGGTCGTGTTTTCTTTAATGGTGATCAAAGTGATATCGTTAAGACAAATTTGTGGTTGAGAGCAGCAGACCGCGTTAAAATTCTGCTTAAAGAATTTTCTGCCACTGACTTTGATACGCTTTATAACCAGGTCTATGATATTGATTGGGCTGAATTGCTGCCAGTTGACGCTAAATTCCCAGTTAGCGGTCGTTCCGTTAGATCAAAATTGCATTCTGAGCCCGGAATACAGTCAATTGTAAAAAAAGCAATTGTCAATAAAATGTCTGATCAATATCATCGGCGCGGCTTTTTGCCTGAAAGTGGCAATGAATATCCACTTGATATACATATATATAAGGATACTGCCAGAATTTCACTTGATACAACCGGTTCAAGTTTATTTAAAAGAGGCTATAGAATAGAACATGGCGGCGCCCCGCTTAAAGAAAACTTCGCAGCTGGTTTGCTCAAACTTACACCTTATGACGGTACTCATCCATTGATTGATCCTATGACAGGTTCTGGGACTTTAGCAATTGAAGCGGCTTTAATTGGCAAGAATATCGCACCTGGAATGTGGCGCCAATTTGCATTTGATGGCTTTGACTGGTTTAATCATTCGCTGCACCAAGACATGGTGAATGAAGCTAAAAGCCAAATCAAGCCTCTTGAACAGCCAATTTGGGCTTGTGATATTGACCAATCTATCTTAGAAATAGCAAAATTAAATGCCAATAATGCTGGTGTTTTACAGGATATTTATTTTAAGCAAGTTGCTGTGAAAGATTTTGCTACAGATTTGGAAAATGGCGTCATAATTGCCAACCCACCTTATGGAAAAAGATTAAAGGACCGCAAATCAGCAGAAGATCTTTATCAACAAATGGGAGAAACGCTTTTAAAATACGATAGTTTCAGTCAATATTATTTGGTTGGAGATCCAAAGTTTGAAGAATTTTTTGGTAAAAAGGCAACTAAAAAGCGGAAATTGTTCAACGGTAATTTAAGAGTTGACTTTTACCAATATTGGACTAAGAAAAATGATCACAAATAAAGCAAATACAGAATTCTGGGTTATTACCGATACACATCTGATTGCTGACAGTTTACATGATGATGGTAAGGCATTTCAGCTTATCCAAGGTACCAGCCAAGGTAAGGATTTAAATTACCAGGAAACTGCCTTGCGGGCTTTTTCTGATTATGCCAACGAAAAAAAGCCTGCTGCTATTATAGTCACAGGTGATGTCACATTCAATGGTGAACTTATTTCTGCGCAAAAGTTTGCCGAAATATTTGACAGGCTAAAAGAGACAAAATTACTGGTGCTACCTGGTAACCATGATATTTATGATGGTTGGGCCAGATCTTTTCGTGGGAATAATCAATTATATGCTCATCAAATAAGTCCAGAAGATTGGCGAAATATTTTCAAAAAATCTTACGATTGTGCACTCAGTAAAGACCCCAATTCATTAGCATACAGCGTTAAGTTAAATAGCCAATATCTTTTGCTTTTACTCGATTCCAATATTTATGGTACCCACGAAGCAAGTGGTGCCCCAACTACAGAAGGGCAATTAGGGGAAGAACAGATTTTATGGTTTCAAAGACAATTGGAGAAGGCAAAAAAAGAGAGCTTGCGGCCACTGCTATTTTTGCACCATAATCTTTACGTTCATAATCCAGCGGTTAATCGCGGATTTGTTTTAAACAATGCCCAATTATTAGGTCGTTTGTGTCAAGATTATGATGTTAAGATTGTCTTTTCCGGGCATATTCACGCGCAAAACATTGTTGGTCCTAAGGAAAAAGTTCCGGCAACCGAAATAGTAACTTCAAGCTTCTGTTCTTATGATCAGGCTTATGGCAATGTAAAAGTCAGTCCCGATTGTGTTAGCTATGAACGCAAAACTTTTGATATGAGTCCTTATTTGACCGCAGAGGAGAGGCAAAATAAAGAGTTAACCCATTTTCATTCGTATTTAAAAGAAATTCAGATTAGGAATTTAGCTGGTAACACGAATAAAAAAGATCATTTAAAGATTGAAGAATCTCAGCTATTACAAAAAGTTAACCATCTTTTTATTGAAATGAACTACCAGTACTTTACTGGACATAATCATATTGAAAAAAAGCAGCTTAAAAAGCTTTACAATTCTCCTGAGTTTAAAATTTTAATCAGTCAAAGACCAAGATTTAGTAAGTATATGAAGACATTATTTGATACCACTGATCATAGTAACCTAAAAGCTAAAATTAAATATTGAGGAAAGAAGATCGTATGAAAAAGAAACATTTTGTCATTTTGGGACGGTGCGGCTTGATTTATTTCAGTTGGGTTTTCATTGTATTGCTTTTAAGCCTAATCTTGTTATATGAAAGTACTAAAGTCTTTAATTGGCCAGCACTAATTTGTGCCTTAGCCTTTGTTACGCTGCTTTTTTATACATATTTTTATTCTTATTGGAATGAGAACATTTTGAAATTACCATTTCGCACACGGATAAAAAAGGTGGCAACACCACAGATTGTGCTGCAATGGCATTGTTTCAAAATTTATAAAATAAAAGTTGCAGAAGTAGGGCAATATTACTTATTAAGATGTGAAAAATAAAAAGTGGGCTTTAGCCCGCTTTTTTACTTTCTAAGAGGAAAGTTAGCGTTATTCTTAATTTATGGCTAGTAATGAATAAAAATCATGCAATATTTGTTATAATTGAAATGATTAATTAAAAGGTGGGACCTAAATTCTAATATGAAAAGAGTATTACTTAAAATGGAAAAATAATTTTAAAATTTAAATATACAGAAAGAGGCATGCGCAATGAAAACAGATATTCAAATTGCACAAGAAGCACACGCATTACCCATTAACGAAATTGCTGCTAAAGTTGGTTTAAGTAGCACAGATATTGAGCCATACGGCAATGATAAAGCTAAGATTAATTGGCAGGCAATTAAAAAGACATTAGCAACTAAGCACTTGGGTAAACTTGTTTTGGTTACTTCAATTTCACCTACTCCTGCAGGAGAAGGTAAGTCGACTATGACAATTGGTCTAGCAGATGCCATCAACAACCAGTTACATGAAAAGACCATGATTGCTTTAAGAGAACCATCCATGGGACCGGTTTTCGGCTTAAAAGGCGGAGCAACTGGCGGCGGACAAGCGCAAGTAATTCCTATGGAAGATATTAACCTTCACTTTACGGGTGACATGCATGCTTTGACAGCTGCTATTGACACATTGGCTGCTTTAGTTGATAACTACATTTATCAAGGAAATGCAATCGGTCTTGATCCTGATAGAATCTTATTAAAGCGCGGAATTGACGTTAATGACCGTAGTTTAAGAAACATTACTGTAGGTCAAGGCTCCAAATTTAACGGCGTGGAGCACAAATCAAGTTTTGCAATTACTGTTGCTAACGAGTTAATGGCTATTTTATGTTTGGCCACCGATATTGACGATTTGAAAAAAAGAATTGGTTTGATGTTGGTTGGTTATACCAAGGAAGATAAACCAGTTTACGTTAGTGACCTTGGCTTTGAAGGTGCGATTGCCGCTTTACTTGCAAATGCACTTAAACCTAATCTTGTGCAAACTATTGAACATACACCGGCTTTGGTTCACGGCGGTCCTTTTGCTAATATTGCTCATGGCGCTAATACTGTCATTGCCACTAACTTGGCTTTGCACTTAAGTGATTATGTATTGACCGAGGCAGGATTTGGCAGCGACTTGGGCGGGCAAAAGTTCATGGACTTTGTTTCGGGTCATTTAGATAAAAAGCCCGATGCCAGTGTAGTGGTTGCTACCGTACGTGCCTTAAAATACCAAGCTGAAGGTACTACAGATAGCTTAAGTACTGAAAATCTGTCTGCTTTACGTAGCGGTTTTGCAAATCTTAAGAGACATATGAATAATATGCGAAATTACGGCATTCCCGTTATTGTTCTAATTAACCATTTTGCAACAGATAGTGAAAATGAAATTTCACTCTTACAGCAATTGATTAAAGATGAAGGAATTGATTCTGTTGTTGTTGATTACCACGAACAAGGTTCAAAAGGTGGAGTAGAGGCCGCAAAAGCTGTAGTTAAACTGGCAAATTCTGACGTTGGGAAACTGATACCTACATATCAAAAAGATGATGATGTAAAAACTAAAATTGAAAAAATAGCTCAAAAAATCTATCATGCCTCAAAGGTCGAATATAGTGAAAAGGCAGAAAAAGATATTCAAGAGCTTGAAAAAATGGGAAAGGATAAATTACCCGTAATTATTGCCAAAACTCAATATTCATTTACTGACAACCAAAAATTGTTGGGTGCACCGACTGATTTTACTTTGCATGTCAAAGGAGCCAGTTTGAAAAATGGTGCTGGTTTTATAGTTATAACGACAGGGCATGTTTTAGACATGCCAGGTTTACCAAAACACCCAGCTGCTTTAGATATTGATGTAGACAATAATGGTAAAATCAGCGGTTTATTTTAATTTTATCAATGCAATTTTTTTATTTATTAATTTCATTACTAGTTGTTGCTTCAGATCAAGCTTTAAAGTTTTTTATAGTCAATAACTATCAACTGGGAGAAACTCATCAGGTTATTCCGCACATTTTTTCATTGACATATATTCAAAACGAGGGAGCTGCCTGGAATATTTTACCTGGTCAAATGGGACTTTTTTACCTGATTAGTGCAATTGCCATTGTGGTTTGTTTATATTATCTGCTAAGAAAAAATTTTAATAGCAAGATTTTCAGCTCTGGAGTCGCCTTAGTTTTAGGTGGTATTATCGGGAATCTAATTGACCGTATACACTTAAAGTATGTCATTGATATGATCCAAGTCGACTTTATTCATTTCAACATTTTTAATATTGCTGACTCTGCCATCACGATTGGAATAATTATGGTGTTTATTTATCTCTTATTTTTGGATGAAAGTGAAAAAAATAATGCCTGATAAATACCAATTCATAATCCAAGACGAACATGGTAGATTAGACAGTTTACTTGCAAGTAAAATTCCAAACTTATCGCGAACAAGAATCCAGGAATTATTGCGTGATAAAAATATTTTGGTAAATGATAAGGTAGTTAAACCGTCTTATAAAGTACAAAAAAATGACTTAATTGCGGTCACTATTCCGCAACTAAAACCACTAGCTATGACACCGGAAGATATACCGCTCGATATTATATATGAAGATCAAGATGTTCTTGTGGTTAACAAACCTCAGGGAATGGTGGTTCATCCTGCGGCTGGACATCCAGACCATACGCTTGTTAATGCGCTGCTATTTCACACCAAAAATTTAGCACAGAGTCCCGAAGGCTTTCGTCCTGGAATTGTTCATCGCATTGACAAAGATACTTCGGGTTTATTAATGGTAGCCAAAAACAGTTTTGCACGTGAGAGCTTAGAAAATCAATTAGCACATAAAACTAATAAAAGGTTATATTTGGCAATTGTTCACGGTAATTTTTCTGAAAAATCGGGGGTAATAAACGCTCCTATTGGACGCGATCACTTTAACCGTAAAAAGATGGCAGTGGTTGAAAATGGTAAAGAGGCTGTCACACATTTCACTGTTCTAGAACAATTTCAAAATTATAGTCTAATTGAGTGTCGCCTTGAGACTGGCCGTACCCATCAAATCAGGGTACACCTTTCATACATTGGTCATCCTGTTGCTGGTGATCCACTATATGGTCCTCAGCATAGTTTAAAAGGCAACGGACAATTTTTGCATGCTCAAATTTTAGGTTTTAAGCAACCACATTCAGGTAAATGGCTCGAATTTAAGGTTGAGCCTCCGCAAATCTTTTTAGAAAGACTGACGGAATTAAGAAAAAAGTGACTAAATGAAAAGATATTTAATTCTTGAAGATGGCAATTATTTCCCTGGAGAAGGGCTAGGAGCTTCGATTATTTCGACCGGCGAACTAGCCATTCAAACAGGTAATTTTGGTTATCAGGAAGCTTTAACAGATCCAACCAATACCGGTAAGATTTTAGTGTACACTGCTCCAATGATTGGGGGAAACGGCATTAATGCAATTGATTATGAAAGTATTAACCCGACCGTAAAAGGTATCATTGCTAATGATGTTGCTCAAAATATTTCTGATAGCGAAAATTTTCAAGATTTGGACTCATTTTTAAAAGAAAAAAATATTCCTGCTATTTATAACGTGGATACGAGGGCTTTAGTTCATCTTTTAAATAAAGAGAAAACTATCAAAGCTTCAATTATGGATACCAATGATGAGCATGCCTTTGATCAAATAAGAGCATTGGTTTTACCAAAAAATAAATCAGCTAGTGTTTCTACTAAAAATGCTTATGCTGTTCCTAATGTGGGCAAAACCGTGGCCATTATTGATTTGGGTTTAAAACATTCAATGCTCAGAGAGCTGTCTTTGCGTAAAGTTAACGCCACCGTCTTGCCTTATAATGTGTCAGTTCCTGACATTAAAAATTTACGTCCGCAGGGTATAATCATTTCTGGTGGACCCGGCAGAGTAGACGAGCTTAGAGAAGATCTTGAACCGATCTTGAATGCTTTTTATGGTCAAATCCCTATATGGGGAATTGGCTTGGGTTTCTTGGCATTAAGTGATTTTTTGAAATTCGAATTAGTTGATTTACCGCAAGTATATAACGGAATTAACTTTCCCGTAATAGAGCAAAATTCAAATCAAATTTGGCAGGTTGCTATGAATATTGACCAGTTAGTTTTACCTAGCAGTGTTCAATTCGCCATGGAAAACGAATTTTATGATCTCCACAGCGAACTGCTGGCAGGTTTTAGCAATAAAGCAAATAAGGTGATTGGAACTGCTTTTAATGCGGAAGGAGCTCCAGGCAGTCTCGATGCTCTGCCAATTTTTGATAACTTCGTAAAGATGATGGTGTAATTATGCCTTTAGCAAATGATTTAGATAAAGTGTTAATTATTGGATCTGGTCCAACCTTAGTTGGCAAGGTTTCCGAAACTGACTTGTTAGTTAATGACGCAATCAAAGCACTTTTTGAAGAAGACATTCAGATTGTTTTAGTTAATCCTAATCCAGCAACTGTTTCTACTGACAAAAAGTCGGGATTAACCGTTTATCTTGAACCAATGACGTTGGAATTTCTTAAGCGCATAATCCGTATGGAAGAACCTAATGCTATAATTTCGGCATACGGTTCTACAACAGGTTTAAAAATAACACGTGAATTGGTTAAAGACGGTATATTACAACAAATGGGAGTTAAGTTGCTAACTCTCAATAACCAAACTCTGATGATGGACAACCATCAGAAAATGAATGCTTTTTTAACAGCTAATAATATTGAAGTTAACAAATATTGGAATTTAACTGACTTTAGAGCTGATAACTTAGAAAAACAAATTTCTGAACAAGTTCAATTCCCACTCATGCTGATCAAAGAAAATCAGTCATCTCATAATGAGCAAATTGTTTTTGAAAATCTGGTTGATTTGCTGAATTACCTGAAGAAAGAGCAACAAAAAGAGCTTTTTTCATATAGCAATTATCATTTATCTGAAGACCTTTCTACTTGGGGCGAAGTCATTGCCAATGTCATTCGTGACAGTTCCGGCAATGTTCTTTTTACTAATTTAGCAGATACTATTGAATCTGTAGGCATTAATGCTGGTGACTCGGCAACAGTAATGCCGGCTTTGACACTCAACAATGATCAAGTACAGCAAATTCGCACAATTGCTAAAAAAATTGCTAACAATCTTCAAATCTTGGGAATTTTAAATATTCATTTTGCTGTTAAACATGAGGGTACCAAGTTTGCGGTCAAAATTTTGTCAATCAAACCCAGATTAACGCGCAGTGCAATTTGGTCCAAAAGAGTAGGACTATATAGTTTAGGCTACATTGTCTGCAAAATCGCACTAGGTTATCGTTTAGATGAAATTACAGATCCGTTATCAGGATTAAATGCTGCAGTAGAACCTACTTTAGATAAAGTAGCCATTAGAATGCCTTTCTGGTCACTAACACAATCAGGTAGTAATCACTATCTTTTAGGAACAAAGATGCAGGCCAGCGGTGAAGCAATTGGAATAGGTACTAACTTTGAATCAGCTTTTTTAAAAGGCTTAGCTTCAACTGTTAACGTCAAGATGTCAATTAACGTCTTTCGCAGTGAAAAAGCTAAAGACAAGTCAGAAATCATAGATGATTTAAGACATCCCGATGAATTACATTTAATTAAGTTGTTAGCCGCAATAGCTAAAGGCTTTAATTACAATGAATTGCAGGACATTATCCATATTCATCCAGTATATTTTCAAAAGCTTGAAAATATAGTTAAAATTGCTCAGAAACTGGCCGATGAGGCATTAACGGATAATTTATTGCTTGAAGCGAAAAAAAGGGGTTTTCGCAACGTCTTAATATCTCAAGTGGCTCATATCAGTGTTAGTGCCATTAAAAAACGTCTGGAAAAACTGCACTTAAAGCCAGCCTACCAGCAAATAGATGGTACAGCAGGAACCATTAAGCCTTTGGTAAACGCATATTACGGTGCTTTTGGCGTTCAAGACGAAAGCATTCCACTCACAGCACGCAAGAAGGTGCTAGTGGTCGGTATGCTGCCTTCACAAGTTTCAGTTACGAGTGAATTCGACTATATGATTAGTCATGCTCTAGATACTTTACATAAAAATAATTATGACACTGTTTTACTATCAAATAACGACGAATCTGTTGCTATTAGTTATAAAAGGACAGACAAGGTCTATTTTGAACCAATTACAGTTGAAAGTATTCTCCATATCGCCGAAAAAGAGCATATCCAAGACGTGTTAATTCAATTTTCGGGAAAAGAAATTAACGCTTTATGTAAAAAATTGATTGAAAATGGATTGAACATCATAGGTAGCGGTGATATTAATCCTAAAGATCGAATTGAACAGATACTTAATAAGCCGTTAAAGAACTTAAACCAAAATAAGCTTTTAACCACAGTAGATAAGTCTGAGGCTAAAAAATTTATTAATGAGCATGGTTTTCCAATCTTAATTGGCGGTTTTAACAATATGGGGGTTAAACAAAAGTCTGCTGTAGTTTATGATTTACCTGCTCTTAAAAAGTATTTGCACGAAAATCAGCTTTCTAAAGTTAGTTTATCCCATTTTATTGAAGGCAATAAATATGAGATTACGGCTATATCCGATGAACAGAATGTAACTATTCCCGGTATTATTGAGCATTTAGAACAAACCGGATCTCATGCATCTGATTCCATTGCAGTTTTTAAACCACAAAATCTAGCAAAAACTGGTAAAAAGCACTTAACCGACTTTACCATTGCGCTAGTTAAACGTTTGAAAATGCGGGGCATTTTTACACTTCATTTTTTGATTGTAGAAAAGAAAATTTATCTACTTCAAATTAAGCCCTATGCGGGACATAACGTCGCTTTTCTCTCTAAAGCACTCGGTCAAGACATAACTGAGTGTGCTACAGAGGTGCTTATTGGTGGTAATTTGCCCGAATTAGGATTTAAGAATAGCCTGTGGCATTCAAATAATTTTATTTTTGTCAAAATGCCCGTTTTCTCATATATTGACTACCAAAGTGAAAATACCTTCGATTCAAAGATGAAGTCTTCGGGATCAGTTATGGGCCGAGACACTGAGCTAGCGAAAGCTTTGTATAAAGGCTATGAAGCTAGTGGTTTACGTATTCCCAGTTTTGGCACGATCTTTATTTCAGTTCGAGACGAGGATAAGAAAAAAGTGACGGAATTGGCTCAACGATTTTACCGTTTAGGTTTTAAAATAATTGCGACGGAGGGGACGGCTAATTGCTTAGCTGAAGCTGGTATCACAACGGGAATTGCATCAAAAATTAACTGTGGTTCAAGTAGTCTATTAAGTAAAATAAGACAGCATAAAATTGACATGGTTATTAACATTACTAATTTATCAGATTCTGCCAGTGATGATGCCATTAGAATAAGAGATGAAGCTCTCAATCAAAATATCCCTGTATTTTCTAGTATTGAAACTTCCGAACTCATTTTATCTGTTTTAGAATCACTGTCTTTAACAACGCAACCGATTTAACAGAAAAAGAAACGAGGATGATCTGTTCATCCTCGTTTTTATTTGATTCTTTTACTTAAAACACGTTCTTTTTCAGGAGTAACTTCGATTGAATTTTGCCCAGTATAAATTACAAAACCCGGCTTTGCGCCATTAGGTTTTTTAACTCGCTTGTCGGTCACGTAATCTACTTGAACGTGGGCTGAATTCTTAGCTTTGGAGAAATAGGCCGCAATCTCTGCAGTTTCTTTAATGTCTTCATCAGTTGCTTCACTAGATTGTAATATGACATGTGATCCTGGAATATTTTTGACATGGAACCAAATATCAGTTTTATTAGCTTTCTTCAAAGTTAACCAATCATTTTGTAAATTATTTTTACCGACCAAAACGGTCTTGCCCGATGAAATGCGGAATTTATTAAGATTTTTTTCCGTAATTTTCTTTTTGCGCTTCGGTTTTTGTGGCTTTTTCAAATAGCCTTGACTCGTTAATTCATCAGTAATTTGGTCAATATCTTGGGGTTCCGCGTTGTCAATAGCTGTTTGAATTGTATCAAAATAGTTTAAATTAGTTTGGGCAATACTGATTTGCTCCTTAACATGCTTGATTGAATCACGTAGCTTTTTATACCTAGTAAAGTACTTTTGACCATTACGAGCAGGAGAGAGTGCGGTATCAAGTTTAATTTTAATTGGTTTGTTATTGTCGTAATAATTAGGTAATTCTATTTGACTCATTCCTGGTTTTACTTGAGCTAAATTCGCATTAAGAATCTCACCCCGAATCCTATAGCCTTCGGAATTTTCTGCTTGATCCAACTGCTTTTTCAGCTTAACAATTTTCTTGGTCAGTTTATTATGCTCATTTTTAATGACACGCTCAATTTGACTAGATTTTTGTTTGACCCAGTCCTGATTTGACTGATACTGATAAAATTCGTCTAGCGCGTGGTTGAAATCAGGATCGGAAGCTTCTTTTGTTAAGTCCAAATGATACGGCAAATAAGGGAAAATTTTTCGTTTATTTTTCGGCGTTTTTAATATAAAAGCACCTTTTTTATCGAACTGGTCCATAAAAGTTTTAAAAGATGAAAATGATAAATCATCTTCTAAATAGCCCTCAAGCTCTTGGCGATCATCACGATCAAGGCCACCAAATTGCTTGGCTAATGTTGCAGGATCTGTACCAGTCGCTTTTAAATTAAATTCTGCCTCGGTAATCTTAAAACCATTAATTCCCGGGATAAGAGGAGGTAATTCATATTTTGCTTTAGGCAGCAACAAGCGCACCCGATTTTCACCAGGATTAACCCGTTTTAGCAGATCTATTATCTGTCCACTTTTTTTATCATACAAAATAACATTGCTGTGACGACCCATTAGCTCTAACGATAAAACCAGTTGAACTTGATCACCAAGTTCATTACGATTACTAAAATTAAAATTGACGATACGGTCAACGCCAACCTGATCAATCGATTGCAAGACAGAGCCTTCTAAGTATTTGCGTAAGACCATTACGAAAGTAGGGGCCTTGTCCGGATTAACTATAGCCTGCTTCGTCACATAAAAACGTGGATATTGCGCATTAGCAGAAAGCAGGAGTTGAATGTTTTTGCGTTCTTTTCTAAAAGTTAATATTAAATCCTGGGCAAAAGGCTGGTATATTTTTGAAAGCCTGCCGTTTACAACTAAAGGTCTAACACTATTTAACAGACTATGTATGAATAAGCCATCATAAGCCATAATTATCACCTCAAAACACGTTTTCTATTATACCAATTATTTGCTGATATGTATAAGGGACAAATTACATTTTGTAAACTACAAAAATGCCTCAAACTTAAAATAGAGTACTGCTATTAATATATTAATTTATAACGCATCAAAAAAGAAAACATTGCAAAAACTTGATATACTGGTAATATAGATTTAAAGTTATCACAGCAAATGTTTATAAGCTAAAATTAATAGTTACAAATATTACTATAAAAGTTAAGCACAATTGTTTCACAATTTTTAACTGCTATTCTAATATCTACTTAGCAAGCATAATATTGCTTTAATTTAGTTTATAAAATTTTTTTATGATTTATTTTAATCAGAAAAGGTAGTTAAATGGACGTTTTATCATTTAGTACAATTGCGGGCAATATCAAAAATGAGATCAGCAGAAAATGTGGGTTGAATTTGTCACAAACAAGAATATTACTGTATTTTTACCGAAATAACAACACAGCTTTAAAAATGGGGGATTTGGCTAACAAACTACAAATTTCGTTATCAACTTTAAGTAGGCAATTACAGCAGAAAAAAACTATGAGTCTAGTGACTATTAAACGTTCTGAAACAGATTCAAGTAAAACTGTTTGGTTAAATCAACATGGCCTGGCAAAAATTGAAGAATTAAGGAAGGCTCTAAAAGAAATTGAGAAGTCTTTATTACAGGGACTGTCAGACGACGAAATTAAACTTTTAAATCAGATTTTCACTAAGTTAGTTCAGAAAACTGAAAAATCAACTTCTATATAGCTGATAGTCGAAACGCCTACTTTTTTATGCTATAATTCTTTTATATTGTACAGACAAAAGCGGAAGGTAAGTTAGATGAAAATTGCATTAGTAACTGATAGTACTAGCGCCATAACAAAACAAGAGGCAGAAGAAAACCATATCATTGTTGTTTCAATTCCCATTATCATAGGTAAAAAAGAATATTTGGAAAATGTTGACATTACCTCTGACCAGCTTTTTAAAATGCAACGTGAGGGAGCAGACTTCCCCAAAACCTCTCAACCAAGTACAGGAAGTTTAATTCGCCTTTTTGACCGCTTGCTTGACCAAGGGTATGAAGCAATCATCGCTATTACACTTTCAAGTGGTATCTCGGGCTTTTATCAGACACTATGCAATATCGCAGATAATAATCCTAAATATAATTTACATCCTATAGACACCCGAATGACTGTGCGTTTGCAGGGAAACCTGGTTTTAGCAGCAGCAAAAATGATCAAAAATGGTGTTAAATTAGATAGTATTCTCGCTCATCTTGATGAAATTCGCTCAACGATTGATGAAATATTTGTTGTCAATGATCTGAATAATCTAAGTCGTGGAGGACGGTTAAGTAATGCTGGTGCTTTTATCGGCTCAATGCTTAACATTAAGCCGCTACTTACGTTTAAAGATGGTAACATAGTTGCTTTTGATAAGATACGTTCAATGAAGCGCGCATTTCTTAAAATCAAGAAGTTAACTGTGAAAAAGATTGATCAACTACCGTATAAGGACAAAATCAAGCTATTTATCATCGATTCCAATGACAGTAGTCAAGTTGCTGAAGCCAAAAATTTCTTAGAGGAGAAATTTCCTGAGCAAAATATTTCAGTCACTAAATTTAGCCCGGTAATTGCTACACACCTAGGTGAAAAATCTTTTGCAATTGGTTGGATGATTGATATTGACAAAATTGACTTAACAAAATAAAAGCAGCTGCTAAGAGCTGCTTTTTTGCTATGAAATTATGAGGTTACTAATGAAAAAATTAGATCAACTTACAAAATGGGCAGTAGAATTGCAAAGTATAGCCCAAAATGGTTTGGAATATGGTCATGACCGCTTTGACAGGGAAAGGTATGAGCAAATAAGAGAGATTGCCACCAAAATAATGGCTGTTAAGACAGATTTGCCGCTTAAGGTAGTTAAGGGTCTGTTTAGCAGCGAGGATGGTTATCAAACGCCCAAGGTATCTACCAGAGCAGCAATTTTTCAAGATCAAAAAATAATGCTGGTAAAAGAAGGTACAGATAACTTATGGTCAATGCCGGGTGGCTGGTGTGAACCAAATTTAACAGTCAAAGAAAATTGTATTAAAGAAACAAAAGAAGAAGCTGGTCATCAAATTACTGTAGAGCGCATCATTGCCGTTAATAATCACTCAACTAATATTCATCATAAAGAACAAATAGAACGAGTGATCAATGTTTGCAACGTAATCTTTCTTTGTCATGATCTTGGAGGTAAATTTGCTCAAAACACTGAAACTAAAGAATGCAAGTACTTTTCATTAACCAATCTACCAGCCTTATCTTTACCACGTAATACCCTAGAAGAAGTTAAAATGTGTTTTGCAGCAAACAATGATCCACAATGGCAGACTAAATTTGAATAAAAATTTTAAGGCTGAATTTTATTTTTAGTATATTTTTTGTTAGTTGCCATATTTTGGTCTACATTTGCTATTTTATTTAAGGCTGCACGTTGTTTTTTCTGATCAACATGCGTGTATAAGTCTGTTGCAGTAGTACCTTTTTGCCCTAATTGCTGGGCTACTAAAACCTGATCTTTGGTTACACCATATAGTTCAGAGGCCAGGGTGTGACGTAACTTATGGGGCGTAAGCGGATGCCCAAAGGCAGCCGAATATTTACTGACCATTTTCTCAATTGCACTTGCCGTAATCCGTCTAGTTTTATTATGCCAACGAGTGAGGAAGAAAGCATTCGTATTTTTCGTAGCAGAATAGCTCTGTCTACGAATTTTTTTATATGCTGTAATATAACTTAAAGTCCACTCAGCAATTGGCACACTGTCTTTTTGACCGCCTTTACGGGTGACATCAAGTGTAGCCTTCTTGAAATTAATATCTGAAAGGTCTACACCAGCACATTCAGAAACCCTTATTCCAGTACCAAGTATTAAAGCAATGATTGCCATATCTCGTTCTTTATTAATTTTGAAGCTTGGTAAAGCATGTTTGTTACAAACATGCTGATAGTCGTTTTCAATAAAGTCTAAAAATTGGTATTTTAACTTTCCGGTATACATATGTGATTCAAGCATGTGTGCACGATAATTTAAAGTTTCTATATTATTGAGTGAATCAATTTTAAGCATCACATTGCGCTCAAAATAAGGCTGTCCGTTGATATTATCTGCAGTTATAGTTAAGAATTTAAAAAGAGATCTAAGTGCATTAATTGAACGATTAATAGTGGTGGGAGAGCTTAAATTGCCCTGCTTATTTTTGACGTGACCAAGATAATTAATGTAAAGCATAATATCATTTCGCTGAAGATTTGCCAGGGTTTCTGTTGTCACATGTTGGTTATCCTTAGCATCTGAAATTCCTTCTTGGCGAAGCCAATTAAAAAAACGTCTAATTTCTGTTAAATACTGGTAAGAAGTGGCCAAGGAATGGGTAGTGCCAAAGTTATATTCTTTCACAAAATCTGGCATCTTATTTAATTCATCATCAATTAAGTTTAAATATTTTTTGGTTTCCACGTAATAAAATTCTCCTCCTAAAAATAAATCATTTTTGGTAGTCAATAGCTTGTTCCAATAAAGAATTAAGCACAACAAACATTGGCATTTTGTTAGTTAAGTTATAACCTTTATAAAAAATGTTAGGTGAATAACAAAATAAGGGTATATCAGCCATTTTTGCTAAAGGGGAGAAATGGCTGACATCACTGACAGTTATTAGTTTGATGTTTTTTTCTTTAACTAACTTGGCAATTTTTAAAGTTTGCTCTGAATCGCCGGAAAAACTAAGCATACAAACTATTAAATTGGAATAGTGGTTAAGAATATCCCAAATTTCTTCTGTATAACTGCAAAAAACCGAGTTGTTGTATACAGCGTTAAACGCATAAGTAAAATAACGCCCAACATTGCCGGTTTCACCAGAAGCACAGAAAACAACTTTTTTAGCTTTACTGAATAAGTTTATTATCTGTACTTCTTTTTTCTTGTTAATTAGCTTAACCGTATTTTCAAAGAGAATTCTTTGAGAAAAAGCCTGACTGCCTTCAGAGAATGTATCTAAATTATATTTCAGTTCGGTATATCCTTTATAATTAAGCTTTTTACACAACCTAGTAATAGTATTAGGTACTACTGAAGTATTAGATGCCAAACAGGTTATGGACATGTTCTTGACCTGACTTCTATGCGCAAGAATATAGTCGCAAATATATTCCTCTGAATCTGTTAATTCATCTTCATGAGCCTGATAAACTTCTTTAAAACTTAGCATTTTTACAACTCCTTTCTCAAGAAACTTTTTAAATCTTAATTCAATTATGTGTAATTTTACACATTGGGTCAAGGAGAAAAAATAAAAAGGTTGCACTTTTAACAAAAAAGCAATCGCTTTCAAAATTCGTATTAAGATAAAAATGAAATCAATAAAAATAATATATTTGATTGATTTCATAGGTTTTGAGCTCAAAAAAATAAGGTTACCAAGTTAAAGTTTTTAATTAACAAACAGGAAGGGTATGTTATGAAAAGAATTTTGATTTTAGGAAGCAGTGGGGGCAATTTATACAATCTTGGAGGAAAAGATCCAAAAAGTCTTTTAGAAGCCGTAGTTAGACAGGTGCAATCAACCACAGAAACGGAAATAGCAGCAATACAATTCGTTGCTGTAGATGCTTCTTTAGATTTCGCTAAACCGACCACTGCAGCACATTTATGGTCATGGAATGGACAAGAACCAGTAATTATTGCTGAGGGCACTTTAAAAGAAATTGATAAAGTTGCCCAAGAGCATGATCAAAAAATGGCAGATTTAATAGATTCTAATCAGGTTGATGGCTTAATACTAATGAGCGCTGATCCCGCAGGAACGAATAAAAAGGCGATCACTGCGGCAATTAAACATCATATTATTGCTGCTGGAACTGGCGGCACATCTATGTCCAATGCGCAAAAAATGGGTCTGGATGTAGTTGCTGTATCTGGAACTACAGGTACAACTAATGAAACCCGGGCAGTAAGCGCAATGTTTGCTTTAACCAAAAAATGGCAAATTAAATATTCACCCTTAATTGGTGGAACTGATAAAAACAATAACGGAGCTAATCAAAATATTTGGCAAAATATTAGCTTACGCGGAATTTTAATGGCGTGTTTGCCAGCTTTTATCACTATGGCAATCACACTTTTAATATCCAAGATACCCGGTATTCCCAAGTCGACCAATGCGCTTTTTGACATTATGCTGAACGGTTTACCGGTGATAATATCAGCCGTTGCCGCCAAACAAATATCTGGCTTGAACGATATTGCTATTTGCGCCGGCGTGATCGCTGGACTCTTTTCAACAAAAGGTGGTCTGATTGGCGGAATAATTTGTGGTATTATGGCCGGAATTTTGGTCAGTGTCATTTTTAAAAAATGTTTACAATGGCATTTCCCGGGAACAACAGCAAATATTTGTGCAGGATCATTTGCCGGGTTAATTTCTGGTTTAACAGGTTACTATTTAATTGCTCATTTATCGGCAAAATTGGGCGATTTTTTACAATTTATTTTAAATACCGCGATCGCAATTAATCCTATTTTAGCAGGGGCGGTTGCGGGTTTCATCATTTTCCCAGCCATATTGACAGGCTGTTACCACGCGATATTTCTACCTTTAATTATGTTACAAATGTCTAAATATGGTAGCAGTTTCTTAGGTGCGATTGACATGTGCTCTTTAATAATGGTTGCTACAGGAATAAATCTGGCAAACGTCCTCTATCCCCAAAAACCAAGTGATAGAGCTTTAGCAGTCCCAGGTTTATTATAAATCTACTTTTTGGAACGTATGCCGAATCAGTTTATCCTTTTATTCTTTCAAATAAATTGGAAATGATTGGCACGTTAATTTGTTCAACTCTTGCAGGGTGCGTCGTAGGCCTATTTAACGTGAGTGGTACCGCTTATGTGCCATCGTTTTTAGGACCCGCAATGTCGAATAATTGGTTGGGCTTTTTACTTGCAATGCTAACGGGTATTGTATCTGCATTCATAATGGTTTTGTTAATTAACAAACTCGAAAAAGGCAAACTCTCGTAGCCAAAAAGATTGAACTCAAAATCGCATGGTGTTTATTATTCAAATTTGCAAATATTTAGGAGGAAATTATGATAAAACAGGACATGAAAAATAAAATGGAGATAGCACGACAAAAGGTTGAAAAGGCCATCGAAAAAGACAATGGTACCACGTTAATGAGTACTGGCATGACTGGTGATGACGCACGACTAGCTAAAGCAGCGGTTGCAGGGGGAGCAAAAATTTTAGAAGCAAACCATCCCGCAGTTACTTTAGCAAGAGGCCTCGAGGGTGTTTCAACTATGGGAGACGCCGAATATGTGCGGCACGAACTGCCATTAAAAAGTATGCTTGAATGTGTGAGGGGAGTGCGCGCAGTTGTCGGACCGGATATTTATTTAACCGTTGGTTTTCCTGGAAGTTTTACAGAAAGAGAGCCCATTCCACTGACAAGTGAAGATTTTCGTCAATTGGCTTTAGCAGGTGCAGATGGTGTTCATTGTCACAAATCTAGTTTAGCCGATTTAAAAGATGTTGTTACTTTAGCACATGAGAACGGTTTACTGGTTGATTCTTATATCGGTAAAAAATCAGATCTACACCAATTTGGTATTGGTGCCGAAGATATTACAGAAGTGAAAAAAGTTGCTTTAGCAATGCAAGAAATTGGCGCCGACTTTATTGGTATGATGACAGGAATGAGTTATGAAGGCGTCGCTGCAGGAGAGATACCTCAGGAAATTAAAGACCGTTTGCAAGCATTGATTGAGACGGTTTCAGTTCCTACATTCGCTGAAAGGGGAATAAATGAAGTCAATGTGAAAGCCTTTAAAAATACTGGAGTAAATGTGGTGACAGTGGGGACAGCAATGGATGACTATGCAGAAGGGGCGATTAAATCAGCGGTAGCAAAATTTATTAATCACCAATAAAATTAAAGTATATTTTTAATTGAAATGCACCTTGTTAAGTTGAGGTGCATTTTTGGTATTTAAAATATAAATCAAATTATCTTTCTTTAAAATTATAGTTTTAATGAAAGCAATTTTTAAAAATAGCTAGTTAAAAGGCTTTTCAGCAATTAAATTTATTCTGCTTTCATATATCACCTTTAAGCACGATTTAGTAAAAACAAAAACTAAACTACATCATTACCATGATCTGCTTCACACAGTATTGTTTCAAACTCTAAGTTTTTAAGTCGTATTAACCTAAAAGGTATGAAAAATTTAATTTAGGTTCCAGGCATATCAAAAATAGGCACTTGTAATTTAAGAAACACGAGATGAAGATTTAAGTTCATTATGTGATTAGTCATACGTAAAACTAATTTAAAATCGTTTAAAACTTCGTCGTCAACAACTTTGAAATAAGTACCTCTATTTGAAGTCTATCTTAAAGTTTAATATTACTTTACATAATATATATTATACGAAGTTATATCGCACCTTAGAGCTTATCAGATTTGCGGCCCCTGCTTGTATTATTCTTCAATTACTTTTACCAAAGAAATACGAAACTAAAAATTTATACTTGTTTGGTAATCAAACTATTTTTACCAGAATAAAGCCAAAATTTAATCCTTTGACAAAAATTGTATTCAAAATATAATTGAACTGTTATGCTTAAAAAACAAAGTCTTGCTATTAAATTATAGTCTTTTAAGGTTTGCTCTTTTATTTACTTATTTAAAATAACCCTCAAAAAATGTAAAAATATAAATAAAAGCGCTTTCTATAATAACTAACTATATGAACCACAGATTTTTTTAGATAACTTTTTAAGTAATCTCGTATATGCAACTACGACAAGCAAATACACGCTTTGATAGAATATTTAACGTTATTTCCTTTTTCATTTTAGTTTTAATTAATTGGTGCTTTTTTATTTTAATTTACCAAAAAATAGCTTACAATACTATGTGGGGTATAGTTTAAAACATTTAGTTTGAGTAGAAATTTGTCAAAAGCAAGTGTTTTATTCATTATTATTTTGTTTTATTGTTCACTTCTATAATTAATCTGTTATTATAGAATATGGAATTATTTTTTTGAAAGGGTTGAATTTATTCCATGAGTATAAATTTAGGAAAAGAAATATGCCGTAGGCGGCGTGAACAAAAGTTGACTCAGGAGGATCTCGCTGAATTAAGTGATTTATCAGTCAACTTTATTTCACGTCTTGAACGTACAAAAAACCAAAATATTAGTATTCAAAAGCTTGACTCAATTGCTAGAGCCTTAAATACTACTACACCAGATATTATCATGAATGCTTACCGCTTTAAGGAAGTTAAAGTTGAAAACCATCAAGATAATACTCCTGTATTTATTAAGAAGGTTCTTAATGAACTTAGAAAAATGTCACCTGACAAGGCCGAAAGAGTATGTAAATCATTCATTATTTTGGCTAAAGAAATCAATAAAGATTAAAAAAAAGCACGAAATAGAAATTCTATTTCGTGCTTTTTTAAATTTAAATTACTTGAATGCGTCTGTCAATGGCGGCACTACTTGTTTCTTTCTTGAAACTACTCCTGGCAAACTGATTTCTGAATCTTTGACAGAACCAAATGCTTTTTCAAATGAAGCTAGTGCATCATTTGAACCTATAACTAATGCAGTTGAATCTGAGTCGAGTACATTAGTTATAAGCAGCATAAATAAATCGTAACCAGCAGAATTTGCTGAATCGCTCATGGCTTTCAAGAACGCATCTTTACGTTCTAAGGCTTCTGGTAAATCAACTACATTGATCTGGGCAACGCGAACATTTTTACCATTAAGGTCGAAAGACTTGGCGTCCAAATCAATTAGTTCTTCTTCTGATTTACTTGCAATATTAGTACCAGCTTTAAGTTCTTCCAAACCATATTTTTCATAGTCAACGTCAGCAATCTTGGCTAGTTCTTTTACTGCTTCCCTATCCTTTTCAGTTGTAGTAGGAGATTTCAATAGCAAAGTATCTGAAATTATCGCAGATAACATAATTCCAGCTATATTTTGGGGAATTTCAACTCCAAAGTGCTTGTACAGTCCCAGCATAATTGTACTTGTGCAACCTACTGGTTCAGCCAAATAGAATAACGGCATACTGGTATCAAAATTCATAATTCTATGGTGATCAACCACATGAGTAACAGTAACTTGATCAATATCCGCAACACTTTGTTGAGGTTCATTATGGTCAACAAGCATTACTTTTTTAACTTCATTTGCTGCTGTTTTTATCACTCTAGGTGCCTCAAAGCCAAACTTATTTAAAGCAAAAGCAGTTTCGTCATTAGCTTCACCTAAAGCAACAGCTTCTGTGTTATACCCTAATTTATTTTGTAAATAAGAGTAAGCTATCGCTGTACCAATTGCATCTGTGTCTGGATTTTGATGACCAAAGACTAATTCTTTTTCCATTTATTCTCCTCTATTTCTTCTTTTATAAAAATATACTTATATCATAGTTTAACCAATAATGCTTAAGTAACCAAGAGTATTTTTACACGGTTAAATTCATTTAAAAATTATACTCTATACTAGATATTAGCTTAAAAAGTTCTTCAATTCGACTAAAAAGTTCTTGATTCTGGGAACGTCTTTTTTACCCTTACGGTAAATAAACGAAATTGAAAACTTTTGAACACCCTTTAAAAAGACTGGGGTCAGAGTAATTTCATTTTTGTGTAATTGAAAATATGAATCGCTCACAACCGTATCATATTTAGTTTCTTGTGCAGTCGCCACTAACTGCTGAGTGGAAGTAAAAGTTAGGGGTACTTTTAAACCATTTCTGGTATTTAATTTACTACCCAACTTTCCTTTTAATAATTGAGTTAAATAAAAGTCGTCAGGATAAAGAACCCACTTTTTGCCTAAAAATTTAGAAACAGGATAGGCCTTCCCTACTTCCGCCTGATTATCATGGGTTAAGATTGTCAATTTATCCTGAACAATTTTCATTTGTTCGTATTGATTCTGAATGTTTGCTTGGCTTTTCTTAGTTGTTTCAGGCACATACAACAAAGCTAAATCAATTAAATTATTGTCGAGATTATACCAAAGGTCTTTGCGATTATAGTAGGAAACATTAATAGTAATATCTGGAAATTTTTGGTTAAATTTAACCAAAAAATGTCGCAGAATGTCAGAATTAACACTTTCCAAAACGCCAATAGCAATATGCCCTTTATCTTCTTGAGTAAATTCTTGAATATCGCTAACAACAGAATTTACAGTTCCAAGAAGCTTGATTGCACCGGTTTGTAATTGCTTCCCAGCTTCAGTAAGGTAAAGTTTTTTGCCCATTTGACCGAACAAAGGAGTTCCGATTGCATGCTCTATCTTTTTTATTTGTTGAGTTAATGCAGGTTGAGTAATACCAAGTATTTGAGCAGCTTGAGTATAATTCATGGTATCGATTAATTGCAAGAAATAATGTAAGGACTTGGTTGATAGTATTGTTTCTGTTTTAGGCATAAAATTATTCCTTCTATCTTAACAATTATATAGCTCTATTTATATGCTATTATTAATCAAAAACCCCTTTGTGTCAAAGTAATATTAAATTTTATCAAAGTGCTTTCATAATTTATTTATATCATTAAATAAATTAAAATTTATTCTGCACTTAACGGCTTTCCCAATCGTATATTGACTGGTACCCCATCACTCGTTGTATCAATTACAAATGAACCATTTGAATATCTATCACTAACCGGATACTCATTAGTTAACACTTTAATTTTTCTCTTGCTTGTAGTAGTAACAAATAAGGTATGATCCTGACCATAAGCTGTAACTGCTGCAATACGATGTGGTTTAGTCTTTAATTCTCTTAGTACTAAAACACCCCGTTTAGCCCGTGTTACCTTATTGATCAGATCAGCTTTAAACTGCTTAAAGGCACCTCTTTGTGTAATTAAACCAATATGCAGCAGATCAATAAATTCTGGATTTACTAAAACATAGGAAACTACAAAGTCTTCAGCTTTAAGATTGACTGATTTAACTCCAAAAGATTTAGCACCAGATTCAGGTACTTCGCTAATATCAAAACGAATTGCATAAGCATTATGGGTAAATAAAATGATTTCTGCTGCACTATCAGGTTTAACTAAACCAACACGAATAACTTTACTATCGGCTTTTTTCATTTTCATAGCTGTGATAGCTCGTGAACGGTAAGTTCTTGTAGGTTGAAGGTTACTTAAACTCAGCTGCTTAATATAGCCGTCATTAGTAGCCAGCAAGAAATTAATATTTTGGTCCAGCTCAGCAAAATCAAATACGCGAATGATGTTTTCATCATCATCCAGCCCTATTTCTTGAGAAAGGTGCTGCCCTGTTTCTTTCCACTTAGCTTCAACCAATTCACTTACTGGACGATAAATCACATTTCCACGACTAGTAAAAAGATATAAATTAGTCAAAGTAGAGAGTGTTTTTTCAAACACTACATCATCCCCGCCCGGCAAACCATTATCTTCATCATCGCTTGACTGCCATGAACGCAGAGAAGACCTCTTTAAATAACCATCCCTACTTATTAACACCCGCACTTGTTCATCAGCAACCAGTGCTTTTTCGTCAATTTGAATTTTGGCATTTTCTGAAGAAATTTCCGTCCTACGAGGATTGCCAAATTCTCTTTTTACGACAGATAATTCTTTAACTATTTCTTTTTCCAGTGTCTTCTGGTTAGAGAGTAACTCCTTAAAACGCGCAATCTTCTCGTTTAATTCTGTCTGCTCTTTAACTAACGCATCAACATCTGTATTAGTTAATCGATATAACTGGAGAGATACAATTGCTTCCGCCTGTCTAGCAGAAAACTTAAATTTTTCAGACAAGTTGGTCTTAGCTTCTGCTTTATTTTTAGAAGCCCTAATTACCTTGATAACTTGATCCAAAATATCCATTGCGTGAATTAAACCTTGAATTATCTCAAGCCGTTCTTCAGCTTTATTTAGATCATACTTTGTCCTCTTAGTTACAACATCTTTTTCATGTTCTAAGTATGAAGACAAGATGTGTTTCAGACCAACCTGCATTGGTGTCATGTGATCAATAGCAACCATATTGAAATTGTATGATACCTGCAGTTCAGTATTTTTAAAGAGATAATTTAAAATATTTTGTGCATCAGCACCCTTTTTAAGTTCGACTACAATAGATAATCCATGTCTATCAGTTTCATCACGCACTTCTGCAATGCCGTCAATCTCTTTGTTTAAGCGGATTTCATCCATTTTTTTAACCAAAAGAGCTTTGTTAACAGCAAAAGGAATTTCCGTAATTACTATTTCTTCGCGGTGACCCCTTATTTCTTGAATAGTCGACTTTGCGCGTACCTGAATGCGGCCGCGACCAGTTTCATAAGCTTCACGTAATCCTTTTTCTCCTAAGACAATAGCCCCTGTCGGAAAGTCAGGACCTTTGACAAATTTCATCAGGTCATCTAAATTCGCAGCCGGATTTTTCAGCAAATAAATAGTAGCGTCGATAACCTCAGAGAGATTGTGAGGTGGAATTTCGGTAGCATATCCTGCTGAAATACCGGTAGAACCATTAACTAACAAATTGGGAAAACGAACTGGTAATACTGTAGGCTCGTACTCGGTATCATCGAAATTAAGTACCATATTAACGGTGTCTTTATCAATATCTTGCAGCAACATGTTTGAAATCTTGCTTAAGCGCGACTCGGTATAACGCATAGCTGCAGGACCATCCCCGTCCATAGAACCGTTATTACCGTGCATTTCTATTAATGGTTCGCGCATTTTCCAATCTTGAGAAAGGTGAACTAAAGCACCATAAATTGAACTGTCACCATGAGGATGAAAATTACCCATGATATTACCCACAGCCTTAGCTGCCTTTTTAAACGGTTTATCATAAGTGTTATTATCCTGATACATAGCATATAAAATTCTGCGCTGCACAGGTTTTAAGCCATCACGAATATCCGGTAAGGCACGTTCTTGAATTATATATTTAGAATATCTGCCAAAGCGCTCACCCATAACTTGTTCAAGCGGCATTTCACGAATTCGCTCTTTAGTTGCCATTAATCAAACCCCTATTCATTTTCTTCCTCTAAAATTGAAGCATTTTCGCCCATTCTGAATTTAACGTTTTCTTCAATCCATTTTCTACGCGCTCCCGCCTTGTCACCCATTAATGTAGTCACACGGCGTTCTGCTAAAGCAGCATCATCAATCTTAACGCGGATCAGTAATCTGGTTTCAGGATCCATGGTTGTTTGCCATAACTGTTCGGCATTCATTTCACCAAGTCCTTTAAACCTTTGCAGGGTATATCCCCGACCCATTTTCTTTTCATCAGCTGCTAATTCTTCATCGGTCCAGGAATATTTGACCTGCGCTTTTTTGCCTCGCCCTTTTTGCAAGCGATAAAGGGGCGGCAGCGCAATATAAACCTTACCGTGTTCAATCATTGGTCTCATGTAACGATAGAAAAAGGTAAGCAGAAGTATCTGAATATGGGCACCATCGTCATCGGCGTCCGTCATAATAATTACTTTATCGTAATTTGAATCTGCCACTTTAAACTCAGTCCCAACACCCGCACCAATCGTGTAGATCATAGTATTAATTTCTTCGTTTTTAAAAATATCTTGCAATTTAGCCTTTTGGGTATTTAAAACTTTACCCCGTAGAGGCAAAATAGCTTGAAATCTACGGTCACGGCCCTGTTTTGCTGAACCACCGGCGGAGTCACCCTCAACTAAGAATAATTCATTTTTCTTAGGGTTGCGTGATTGCGCTGGTGTTAATTTACCGGAAAGAACCTCTTTTTTGCGTCTTTTTTTTCCGTTTCGACTTTCGTTGCGGGCTTTTTTGGCAGCTTCACGGGCATCCCTGGCTCTTTGGGCTTTTTTAACCAGTTCCTGCGCCAGTTCGCCTTTTTCCATTAAGTAATAAGACATTTTTTCATAGACAATAGCATCAACTACTGACCTAGCCTGAGGAGTACCCAGCTTACCCTTAGTCTGACCCTCAAATTCCAATAATTCTTCTGGAATTTTAACTGATAAGACAGCACTTAAACCTTCGCGGTAATCAGAACCGTCAATGTTTTTATCTTTTTTACTGAGTAAGCCTTGTTTTTTGGCATAATCGTTAAAAGCGCGGGTGAAACCGCTTCTTGCACCCACCTCATGGGTACCGCCGTCTGCTGTACGAACATTATTTACAAAGGAAACCAGATTTTCAGAATAACTGTCGCTGTATTGACCACTAAATTCAACTTCAATTTCATCTTGTTTGCCGGCAAAATAAAAAACATCATTCAGAGTATCTTTACCTTCATTAAGGTAGGAGACGAAGGCTTTAATGCCATCGTCATACTTGAAGTCATCGTGATGCTCCGGCTCACGTTCATCGGTTAAAACGAACCTGACGCCTTTAAGCAAAAAAGCCGATTCACGAATACGTTCTTGAATAGTTTCATATTTATATTTAATGGTTGAAAATATCTTTTCATCTGGTTTGAATGTAATGGTCGTACCTGTTTTTTCTTTAGTCTTTCCTAAACGTTTTAAAGTCCCAATGGGATGACCACCATCTTTAAATTCTTCTTCGTACTCTACACCATCACGCACGACTTTCACATCCATGTAACTGGAAAGAGCATTAACAACGGAAGAGCCCACACCGTGTAGACCACCGGATGTTTTATAATTTTGCTCGGTAAATTTACCCCCAGCATGCAAGACAGTTAAAATAACTTCAATTGTCGGTTTACCTGATTTATGCATCCCAGTTGGCATACCGCGACCAAAATCGCGCACGGTGACGCTATTATCTTGATGAATTGTAACGTCAATTTCTTTACCGAATCCGGCCATTGCTTCATCAACCGAATTGTCTACGATTTCGTAGACTAACTGATTCAGTCCGTGTACATCGGTTGAGCCGATATACATCCCCGGCCTTTTCCGCACAGCTTCCAAACCGTGAAGAATCTGAATCGCTGAATCATCATAAGAATTCGTTTTTTTACTTGTTTTAGTCAAATAGACTCCTCCAGTTTAAAATCATTTATTTATTTTCATCCTCATACTTAGTAATCTCTGATAAAATAGCCTTAGATGTTAAGAGAGTAGGATATAAATGATAAATCTAAATTTAATTCTGATATTTATTCTAGCATATTTAATAGGATCGTTTCCTACTGGTGTTATCGTAGGTAAGATATTTTTTTCTGAGGACATTAGAGATTATGGTTCCGGCAATATCGGCACTACTAATTCTTTTCGTGTTTTTGGTCCCGTTGCAGGAAGCGTAGTGTTAGTGATTGATGTTCTCAAAGGCACATTAGCAACCAACCTACCGCGGCTATTTCATATTAATGGTCCTAAATACTTACTATTAATTTCCGGTGGGTTGGCTATCTTAGGGCACACTTTTTCTATTTTTCTTAAATTCAAAGGTGGTAAGGCAGTAGCTACCAGTGCCGGCCTATTCTTAGGCTATAATTTAAAATTCTTTGGTGTTTGCGCGCTAATATTTTTGCCACTGGTTTTCATAACATCTTATGTCAGTTTAGCCAGTTTAATTGCAGTAGTATTAATATTTATTGTTACTTTCTTTTTCCATGATATTTTTCTTGAAATCATCGTCGGCTGCATCATGGTCATCTTATTTATCCGCCATAGAACAAATATCGTTCGCTTGCTGCACCATCAAGAAAATATCATCCCCTTTGGTCTATGGTATTGGTACAAGAAAAAGCACAATAAGTTATAACTCCTATTTGTTAATATTTTTAGCTAGCTCAATTGCTAGCTATTTTATTATAATTGTTAGAACATTAGTTCGCAACATCTGATTTATGTCATAAAAAAAGAAAGCTCATGCTTTCTCTTTCATCATATTGAAACTTTTTCATTCATCTTGATCATGAAATGCCATACTAAACCCTGCGGTAAAAGTAGCTCCGGCAGCAAGATGATTCATGCCGTATTTTTCTTCAAGCTTTTGATTGGTGTCAGTGCGGTCAGCAATCCCCCACCAAGGCTCAATACACACGAAGTCAGCTGTTTGAGGATATTGTGACCAGACTCCCACAAACGGAGCATCCCTTAGCCACACATTGACATGAAAATTATTCGCGTCTGTTTTTAATGAGATACGGTTATCATGGCCGCGCATTTGAAAAATCAATGCGTCATCTTTAAACAGATGATCGCTCAGAGTAATCAAACTATTGGTTGAAGCTAGCGACCTATTAGCCCAATCTAAAAACTGACCGTTAAGGGGTATCCGCACGCGAGCTCTTGAAGGTTTGGTACTGAAGTAAAAATCTTCCTTAGTCAAATCTGCGCTCGTAGGAATATTAAAACCAGGATGCCCCCCAATACCAAAAATCATTTCTCCGTCAGACTTGTTAAGTACGCTAAAATTTTCTTCCAGTAAGTTATTAAGCAGGTTGTAATTTACCCGTAATTCAAAACTAAACGGATACACCTTTCTGGTTTGCTCATTATCTGTCAGCAAAAAAGTGATACTTTCAGCTGTTTGCTGCTCAACGGAAAATTCCAAGTCTCGGGCAAAACCATGCTGATTTAAATGATAGGTTTTACCTTGATAAGTATATTCATCATTTTTCAGTCTACCTACAATGGGAAAGAGAATAGGCGCATGCCTCTGCCATATCTTTGGATCAGCCTGCCAAATGTATTCATACCCGCTATGTAAACTTTTAACACTTTGGACCTCAGCACCTTTACTGGCAATTTTAACCTGTAAAAAGCTGTTTTTGATAATGTAGTCCATGTTTGATCATCACCTTTGTTAAAGAATGAACTTAGTTAAATCCTTATTTGTAATTATATCACTAAGTTTTTCATTAACGTATGCTTCAGTCACTGTAATTTCGCCCATTGTCATATCAGGGCCTTCATACAGGACATCTTCGAGCAGTTTTTCCAAAATAGTTGATAAACGTCTGGCACCAATATTGTCTGTGCCTTGGTTTACATCATAAGCAATTTGAGCTATGCGATCGACAGCTTCTTGTGTAAAAATTAACTTGATCCCATCGGCTTTCATCAAAGCAATATATTGCTCTAAAAGGGAATCTTCAGGATCTTTCAAAATTTTGACAAAGTCATCTTTAGTCAGTGCATTAAGCTCTACCCTAATCGGAAAACGTCCTTGCAGTTCAGGAATCAGGTCACTCGGCTTAGATTCAGAAAAGGCACCAGCAGCAATAAAGAGAATATGATCTGTTGCTACAGGTCCGTATTTAGTTTGAACAGTAGAACCTTCAACAATTGGTAGAATATCTCTTTGCACACCTTCACGCGAGACTTCACCGGAAGTATTTTTATTGCCCGCAGTAATTTTATCAATTTCGTCGATAAAAATGATGCCGTTATTGGCTGTACGTTCAATTGCCTTTTGATAAAGGGAATCATAGTCGACCATTTTGCGCGATTCTTGCTGTATCAAAATTTCTCTGGCATCTTTTACCGGCAATGTGCGCTTGATTTTTTTCTTAGGTACTAAACCGTTAAGCATGGAGCTCATATCAATCCCCATTTGCCCCATCATATCGCCCATAGGATTTACTTTCGGCGCTTGTTCAACTTCGATTGTGACCTCACGATTTTCAAGTAAACCTTTACTTAACTGCTCAGCTACACTCAATCGTTCATTGCGGACATCATCAGTGATCTCTTCTTGATCAGAATCTGCAGACTGGTTATCTCCCTGGCCCCCAGCCATTAACATTGACATCATGTCCTGCCATTCCTGCATTTGATTTTTCCTGCGCTCACGCTTAACACCAGGGACCAGCAAACGAACCAAAATTTTATTGGCTTCTTTGGTCGCTTGGGCGCGAACGCGGTCAAATTGGTCTTTTTCTTCCATGCGGACGGCTTCATTCACCAGATCCCGCACCATTGATTCTACATCGCGGCCAACATAACCAACTTCGGTAAATTTAGTTGCCTCTACTTTAACAAACGGAGCATTAACAATTGCTGCCAGCCTTCTCGCAATTTCAGTTTTACCGACACCAGTAGGACCAGCCATTAAGAGGTTCTTAGGTGTGATATCTTCTTGCATTTTTTTAGGCAGCTGCATTCTCCGGTAGCGGTTATACAAAGCCACAGCAACGGCTTTTTTGGCTTCATCCTGCCCAATAATGTATTCATTAAGCAGGCTAACTATTTGTTTCGGTGTTTTTGTTTCCATTTCTTTCCGCCCCGTTTTTACAATTCATCTGTAATTATCTGGTCATCAGTAAAGATATCAATTCCAGATGCAATTTCCACAGCTTCATGGGCAATTTCACTAGCACTCATGTTGGCTGAATGTCTAGTCAACGCGATCGCTGCCGCCTGCGCGAAATTCCCACCAGAACCAATTGCTACAACATTTTCGTCAGGCTCCAGCACTTCACCATTACCTGAAATAAGTAACAAGTCTTTTTCATTAAAAGCAATGAGCATTGCTTCAAGCTTTTGCAAAGTGGCATCTTTTCTCCAAGCTTGTGCCATTTCAACAGCAGCTCTGCGCAAGTCGCCGCCAAAAGCTTCTAATTTACCTTCAAGCATGTCCTGCAAACTGACAGCGTCAGCTACGCCACCAGCAAAGCCAATAACTACTTTGTCGTGGTAAATGCGTCTAATTTTCTTAGCAGTGGCTTTGGCAATTACTTTTTCACCAAGAGTAACTTGACCATCACCAGCTATTGCTGTTTTACCATTGAATTTTACTGAACAAATTGTTGTCATTTTTTTGCCTCGTCTTTCTTGTCATTACGGGTAAAATATTTTTCGTAGTTTGCCTGTAAATGACTCATTGTTACGTGAGTATAGATTTGAGTAGTGGATAAATTATCGTGTCCTAATAATTCCTGTACACTACGTAAATCAGCACCATTATTTAACATTGCAGTCGCAAAGGAATGCCGCAACTCATGTGGATGTACCTTACCATTAATACCAGCACCATTAAAAACTTTTTGCATGATATATTCGATACCGCGGTCAGATAACTGTTTACCCGCATTATTGAGAAAAACATAGTTTAAATCCTCTTGATTGCCCAAGAGTTTTTGACGACTCTTATCAAAATAACGCGTTAAAGCAGATTTTGTTTGCTCATCAAAAGCAACATAACGATCTTTGTTGCCCTTACCATGAACCAGAATTATTTTTAAATCTAAATCAATTTGCTTAATTTTGAGGTTTCTTACCTCACTCACCCTCATGCCAGTGGTATAAAATAATTCAAATAAAGCTAAATTACGCAAGGTCAAAGGATCATTTCCGGTTAATGAATCAAAAACCTGCTTAATTTCAGGTGCGTAAAAAAATTGCGGCAGTTTACGTTCCCTTGCCCGCAGAACTATCGTCTGCGTTGGATCTATTTTAACAATATTTCTTTTAGTTAAAAAGTGATAAAAAGATCTCAAACTGGACATTTTGCGAGATTGAGTGGTGCGCGCTAGTTTTCGATCTGACAGGTTTTGAAGGTAAATTTCTACATCCCTTCTGTCTATGTTATTCCACCCATTAAAGCCGCCATTTTCTTGCCAAAATATTTTTGCTTCGGTTAGGTCTGTTTGATAAGACAGAATTGTTTTTGGACTGTAATGCCTCTCATTTTGTAAATAAGAAATAAAAAGCTTTAATAAATCGTCTTGATTGGGAGCCATTTAATTTAGCACTTTCTCTTGAAATTCTTTTAAACAATCCAAACCGCGCTGACTAATTTTAAGATGACGCTCTTTTTTATTACGCACTTTAGGACCTTCAAGCCCAGGAATTAATGCAAAACTGGCATTCATTGGTTGAAAGTGTTTGATATCTGCAGTAGTGACATAGTTAGCCATTGAACCCAATGCTGTTAACTTGGGAAAAGCTGCCGGTTCAAGACCTAAAGCTCTGCGAGATGCATTAATTCCTGCTACCAAGCCACTACCCGCGCTTTCAACATAACCTTCAACGCCAGTGACTTGACCAGCAAAAAATAAGCCGGCTTGTTTTTTTGCCTCGTATGTAGCTGACAAAACTCCGGGAGAAGCCATATAGGTATTGCGGTGCATTTTACCATATCTAATAAAGCGGGCGTTTTCAAGTCCCGGAATCATTGAGAAAACCCGTTTTTGTTCGCCATATTTCAGGTGTGTTTGAAAGCCGACAATATTGTACATTGAGGCAACAGCATTATCTTGTCTCAGCTGAACCACAGCATACGGTGTCTTGCCTGTTGCCGGGTTTTCTAACCCTACAGGTTTCAGGGGGCCAAACAGCATTGTTTTAATGCCTCTTTGTGCCATTACTTCAATTGGCATGCACCCTTCAAAAACGTCACTGTTTTCAAAGCTATGAACCTCTGCAGTTTCTGCATTGACTAGTTCGTGAGTAAAATTCTCATATTGCTCTTTAGTCATGGGGCAATTTAAATAAGCAGCTTCACCTTTATCATAGCGCGATTTTTTATAAACAATATCCATATCAATTGAAGCTGCAGCAATAATTGGAGCCGCAGCGTCAAAGAAATGCAGGCTTTCCTTACCCGAAAATTGTTGTATCTCTGCCGCTAACTTGTCACTAGTCAAAGGACCGGTTGCTATTATCGTGATACCATCAGTGGGAATGGCAGTAATTTCTTCTGTATGAAAATTGATATTCGGCATTGAATGCAGCTTATCTGTGACATAACCGCTAAATTCATCCCTGTCAACTGCCAACGCCCCACCAGCTGGCACCTGAGAATGATCAGCAGCTTGCATGATCAGTGAATCAAGCTGACGCATTTCTTCTTTTAACAACCCCACTGCATTAGATAATTGGTTGGAACGCATAGAATTTGTACAAACTAATTCAGCAAACTGGTCAGTTTTATGCGCTGGGGTCATTTTTTGCGGGCGCATTTCAAATAAATCAACGGTAATTCCCCGTTTAGCCAGCTGCCAAGCAGCTTCACTTCCGGCTAATCCCCCGCCAATTACAGTAACTTTTTCAGGCATATTATCATATTCCTCTACTAAAAATATTTGTTTATATATAAGAATATCATCAAACCAAAAGTGATCTGATGATATTAATATAAATTTAACTTTCTGCAGCCTCTTTTTCAGAGCTTTGTTCTTCTTTGTAATCTCCATTAGGACAAAGAATTACAGGTCCTTTTTTATTTCTCTTTTCCACCAAGAAATGACCACAATTAGGGCAGTTGCGGTTAATCGGTTTATCCCAAGAAACAAAGTCACAGTCAGGATAACGAGAACAACCGTAAAACTTCCGGTTACGCTTAGACTTCTTTTCGACTACGTCACCCTTACCACACTTAGGACAAGTAACACCAACTTTCTTAACAATTGCCTTGGTATTGCGACAATCGGGAAAGCGTGAGCAGGCATAAAACTTGCCGTAGCGTCCCATTTTAATCACCATGGGAGCACCACAGATATCACAGTTAAAGCCAGCAGGCTCATCCTTAATCTGCACCTTTTTAATGCCGGCATCTGCCTTGTCTAATTCCTTTTTAAAGGGATGATAATAATCATCAATTACCTTTACCCAGTTTTTCTTACCTTCTTCAATTCCGTCTAAGTCATTTTCCAATTGGGCGGTAAAGTCAATATTAACAATATCAGGGAAGAATTTTTCAATCAGATTATCGACTATTTCACCTAACTCTGTCGGCACAATAGATTTACCATCTAATTTAACATAATAACGCCGTTGAATTGTATCAATAGTAGGTGCATAGGTAGAAGGTCGACCCACGCCGTTTTCTTCTAAAGAATGCACTAGACTTGCTTCGGTATATCTTGCGGGTGGCATGGTAAAGTGCTGTTTATTATCAGACTTGGCCAATTTAACTTTATCGCCATCATTTAACTCAGGCAGCTCAACATTTTTTTCCTGCTGGTTATCATAAACCTTGGTAAAGCCAGCAAATTTCATTTTAGAACCGGTAGTTCTAAATACTACCCCATTTTGCATGATATCTGCTCTGACCGTGTCATAAACGGCAGGTGTCATTTCACTAGCCAAAAATCTGGACCAGATTAATTGGTAAAGACGGTACTGTTCGGTCGTTAAAACTGACTTGAGTGATTCTGGCGTGCGATAAACACTGGTAGGACGAATAGCTTCATGCGCGTCCTGAGCATCTTCTTGGTTCTTAAAGTGACGTGCTCCCTTAGCAGCGTATTCTTTACCGTAGTTTTCATTTAAAAATTTTGAAGCCTCAGCTTGAGCAACTGGTGATGTCCGTTTGGAATCAGTTCTCATATAAGTAATTAAACCAACAATACCCTGTTTGCCTAAACTAATCCCTTCATACAATTGCTGCGCAATACTCATCGTTCTGCGGGTGCGATAATTTAAACGTTTATTTGCTTCCTGCTGCATAGTTGAAGTTGTAAAAGGAGCCGCCGGTTGCCGTCTGCGCTCACGTTTTAGAACATTTTCTACCTGAAAGTCGTTCTTCTTATCAATTTTAGCCAAAATGTTTTGAACCGCATCATTATTCGGCAAATCGACTTTTTTGCCATCTACGCCCCAAAATTGACCTTTAAAAGTCTGACGGGATTTCTTAAATTCGGCATCAATTGTCCAGTATTCCTGTGGTTTGAAGTTTTTAATTTCCTTTTCGCGATCAATCACCAGCTTTAAGGCGACCGATTGAACTCGACCAGCACTCAAACCTTTTTTGACTTTATCCCATAAAATTGGCGAAAGAGAATAACCGACAATTCTATCTAAAATTCTCCGAGCTTGTTGGGCATTAACAGTATCCATGTCAATGGTTCTAGGATTTTTAAAACTGTTTTTGACAGCATCTTTAGTGACCTCGTTAAATGTCACCCTATTTTTATCTTTTTGGTCTAAATTGAGCACATGGGCAACATGCCAAGCAATAGCTTCACCTTCACGATCAGGGTCGGATGCTAAATAAACATCTTTTGCTTTTTTTGCTTCCGCCTTCAATTCCTTAATGGTGTCACCTTTACCGCGAATCGAAATGTATTTTGGCTTGTAATTATTGTCAAAATCAATCCCCATTTGCGATTTAGGCAAGTCACGAATATGACCTTTAGATGCGATTACACGGTAATTACGCCCTAAATACTTTTCAATAGTTTTGGCCTTTGCCGGAGACTCAACTATTACTAATGTTTTCTTACGTTTTTTTGGCTTTGATTTAGTAGGCATCAAAAGCCTCCTCATTTAATTCTTTTTTAAATACTCAATTGAGAATAGAATATTTAACTGCTAATTGTCAAATCTTTCAAGTTGCAAATCAAAATCAGTGATGGGATAGGCACCAGCTTCAATCAGTTTATTTGGTCCTTGAGAAAGATCACTGGTAATTGGACCAGGAATAGCAAAAACATCGCGATTTTCCTGTAAAGCCAAGTTGGCTGTGATCAAAGAACCAGACTTTTGTTTAGCTTCAGTAACAATTACACATTCAGCAATGCCAGCCAGAATTCTATTTCTCTGCGGAAAGCGAAATGGTCGCGGCGGCGTATCCGGTAAATATTCGCTAATTAGTAAGCCATTTTGTGCTATTTGTTCTTGAACATGACAATTTGTCATAGGGTAAAAATGATTTAACCCATTACCTATCACACCAATCGTTTGTCCAGCATATTTTAAAGCCGCTTTATGTGACATGACATCGACACCCTGCGCCAGACCGCTGGCAATAACATAGTCTTTTCTAATTAAATTGGGTACGAGTTGATTGATTACTAATTGACTATAATTAGTTGCCTGTCTGGAACCAACAATCGTCGCGATTTTACGCCCTAACAAAGCAGTATTACCCTGCAAAAATAAAATCAAGGGTGGTTGATAAATCTGACGCAATTTTTCAGGATATTCGGGATCAAAAAAACTAATAACGTGACATTGTTTTTTTATCCGTTCAATCATTTTACTGCTCTTACTATCATTATAAGCATTAATACACAAATTGATTAAATTAGTTGGCAGATCTAAGTCTTTAATAGTCTGAATTGTCACATCTGCAGCATTTAATTGACTTGCAACTCGTAATATCTTAACATATCCCATTCCTTTTTGTAATTTAAGATGCAAAAGAAAGTCTGTAAGTTTCATAAAAAACCTCCTAAATACATGTACGTAAAAAGGAGGTAAAATTTTTATTTAGTTAAAGAGTTAATCGGCGCAAAAGTTTTACGGTGAATCGGGGTAGCGCCATATTTTTTAATTGCTGCAAGATGTTCTTTAGTGCCGTATCCGGCATTTTCAGCAAAGTGGTATTCTGGGTAAATTAAACCATAATCCGCCATTAATTGATCTCTGAATACCTTAGCAACAATTGAGGCAGCGGCAATTGAATTCGATTTTGCATCCCCTTTAATTAACCGCACTTGCGGCAGGCTGACCGGCACCTGCATGGCGTCAACCAATAAAGCATCAGGTTTAACGTCTAAATTTCTCACTGCTTCAGCCATCGCTAACCGGTCAGCTTCATATATATTGATCTGATCGATGATTGGCGCGCTTTTCACGCCCACTGCCACACTGACCGCTTTTTGTAAAATTAACGGATATAATTCTAAGCGCCGGTTGGCACTTAATTTTTTAGAATCATTGACATCAACTAAATCAAAACTGTCATCTATTACTACTGCGGCTGTAACTACTGGGCCGGCCAAGGGGCCTCTGCCCACTTCGTCTACACCAGCTACCACTTGCTTTTTAGCCCAAAAGGCTTTTTCATAGGCAAAGCGTTTTAAAAAAGCAGCTTTTTTCTTTGCTAATTTTTGCTGGCGGTTACGATAACTAAGCACAAGTTTTTGAACACCAACCCGAGAATCATTTTCCAAAAGAGCAAGGTCTTCAGCGCTTACCGTGCCATTTTGCAGTAATTTTTTAATTTCGCTTATGGTCATAATCGGTCAAGGGTGATCCTTCCTATTTTTCCTTTGCGTAGCCGTTGCAGCATGTATGTAGCAAAACGATCATAATCATCTCTCATGCCATATTCTTCTGTCAGCGCCAGCAATAAATCGGTATCATTAATTTTGGTAATTTCTTCTTTAGTAGTCCGAGCAAATTTGCTTAAGTCTTTAAGATAGTGCATGCGCAATTTTGCCAGCACAAATAAGGCAACATCATCAGCACTAAACACGCTGTCCTTAATTGCACCTAAAGCCGCTAGTTTCAACCCAACCGTTTGATCTTCAAACTTAGGCCATAAGATACCCGGCGTGTCTAAAATCTGAATGTTATCAGTCGTTTTAAGCCAATTTTGCCCTTTCGTAACTCCCGGTTTATTACCTACTTGAGCTACATTGCGCCCAACTAAACGATTGATGATAGTTGATTTACCGCAGTTAGGGATACCGGCCAAAGCAATTCTAATAACTGGCTGACTTGCACCTTTAGCTGTTAATTTTTTAATTTTAGCAGCCGCGGCTTTTTTAATCATGCGCACCAGCACCTGCATGTTAGTATTGTGCAGTGAATCCAATGCCATGACGAATTTTCCCTGACTGGTAAATTCTTTCTGCCACCTTTTGGTCATAATTGGATCAGCCAAATCAGCTTTGTTTAAAATAATTAAGTGCGGTTTATCGCCCACTAATTCTTCAATCATAGGATTGCGTGACGATTGCGGAATACGTGCATCCAAAACTTCAACAATTACGTCAATCAATCCCATTTTATCTTCCAGTTGATTGCGTGCCTTGTTCATATGTCCGGGGTACCACTGAATGTTAACCATAATTTGCCTTTCAAACACTAAAAAAGCTCCCAAATTGGAGCTCAATTTAATACGACATTTTATCGCGATACATTTGATATGCCCTATCAAAAATGCTCATGCTCGGTAAATAACCAGCATTAAGTTCGAGATAATCAGATAATTTTTCATAGCTTTGTTCTTGCTTAGGAAAAGTCTGATCATTTTGTGCGTTATTTGCGAACTGAGCCACCTCATCTTTTGAATCCGCATCGCGTTGGGTCATTAAAAAACGGTAAAAGCTCTCTCTGTATGCCAATTTTTACTCCGTATAATAAAGTATTGCATACGCACCCATTCCAGCATGTGTAGCAATAATAGGACTGGTTTCGCGGACCAAAACGTCTATTTTAGAATTAATATCTTTGATTTTTTGAGCAAAGTCAAGCAGTTTTTGGGGTGTCTCGCCAGTGGCAACATAAGAAATGCCCACTTCTTTAATCTTTTCTTTATTTGCTTCAATATCATCTAAAACACGTTTGTCAAAAGCCAAAGAAAATTTCTTGCCTCGACCTTTTTTAGCAATTTTCAGCTGACCATTTGGCATTTGCAATTCAATTCTAATATTAAGCATATTGGCGATTTTTCCTGCCAAAGGTCCTAAACGCCCACCCTTAATAACATTTTCCAAATTAACGATTTGAAGATGCAAACGCTGCGTTTTTTTGATTTTTTCAATATGACTTAAAATTTCGGGAATAGTCTTACCAGCAGCGATATCTCGTGCAGCCGCTAATACTTGAAAGCCCTCAGATCTATCTGTTAATTCTGAATCTACTATATGTACTTGATCCGCTTTACCAGTTAGTTTGACTGCTTGCCGAGCGGCATCAATCGTGCCGCTTAATACTTTTGCCAAGAAAATTCCAATAATTTCGCTGCCATCTTTTGTGAGCTCATTAATCGTATCAACCATAGTGCCAATAGATGGTTGGCTGGTTTTCGGCAATTGTTCCGACTCGCTCATTTTTTGTACAAATTGTTGCCTGGTAATTTCCACACCATCTAAGTATGTCTCTCCATCAATTGTAACCGACAAAGGCACAACGGTAATATGATATTTTTCAATTTCTTCCGGCGTTAATTGCGCGGAAGAATCTGTCAAAATTTTAATTTCTGACAACGTTCTCGCCCTCAATTCTGCTTTGCTGTTCTCATTTATGATAGAATGTGAACTGTATTAATTATAATCATTATAGCAAAAAAACTAGTAAAAAAAAGAAAGCGAACAATCTGTTTCATAATGAAAATGCAAAAAATTTGGCAAGAACCTGAGCAAAGACCAAAAAGCTACTATATTTTAGACAATACACTCAGTGCAGTTACCCACGGGATTGGTTTTTGTCTAGCTGTAGCCGGCTTAGTACTGCTGATTATCAAAGCTGCTGCTACCCATAGTCCACTTAGAATAGTTACCTTTACCATTTATGGTTCATGTCTGCTTCTTTTGTACCTCTTTTCTACGCTTTTTCACAGTCTGATTTTTACTAGAGCGCGCAATGTATTCCAGATTTTTGACCACTCATCAATTTACCTCCTGATTGCCGGCTCTTACACGCCCTATTCATTAGTAGCAATTGGTGGCATGTGGGGTATTTTATTATTCAGCTTAGTCTGGCTAATTGCTATTTTTGGCATTGTTTACTACATTTTCAATAGAGGAAAACACGTCATATTAGATACCGTTTTATACGTCGCGATGGGCTGGCTTGTAATCTTAGCTGGCAACTATCTTTACGTTAGGCTCAGTCCCGTCGGTTTCTGGCTCCTTGTTGGTGGTGGCGTGGCTTACACAGTGGGTGCTTTTTTATACACAATGAAAAGAATTCCTTTCATTCATGTAATCTGGCACTTGTTTGTGATATTAGGTTCAGCTTTAATGTATTTCTCTGTCTTATTTTATGTTTAAGTTATTCTATCTCGTTGAGATAGTCCTCAATTGCCTCTTGAGTGTTTTCTACTTCACCCGCAATCACTTTTTGTTTAATTAACAAAAGAATCTGACCTAATTTTGGCCCCGGTTTAATGCCATTAGCAATTAAAAATTGACCGTCAACGGCTAATTCTGCATCCGCTTTGATTGGTAAGGCAGTGTAGCGGTCAACCAAAGCTTCGGAATTAACTGGTTGACCTAATATGTGAGCGACATCAATTGTGTTAAGCAAAATATTTTTCCCTGCAGTAAACAATTCAAAATCAGATGGTGATTTTTCGGAAAGTAGATCAAACAGTGCTACTATCTTTTTTACCTTTTCCGTCATCGCATTAGAATTTTTCCAGTCACGCATGAAATGTCCAATTTCGTTATTAGGTATTTTTAAAAGAATAATGATCACTGCCCACAGGCTGGTTTCCATACTGGGATTAAACTTTAACTGGGGATAAATTGCCAACAAATCTTTTTTGCCGGCAAAGTCTGGGACCCCTTCACTTAACTCAGTATCTAAAAAGACCTGAAAGGCTGCCCGTGAATTAGCCCCTGTTCCCATTTTGACAAACTCATCACGGATGCGTTCAACTGAAATTTTCGGCAACAAATCATGAAATTCCCTGACCGCTTTTTTAGTCTTACTTTCAAGCTTAAAGTCTAGCTGGCTCATAAAGCGCACGGCTCTCATCATTCTTAAGGCGTCTTCATGAAACCTGGTTGCCGGATCGCCAACGGCTTTTATTAGACGCTTTTTTAAGTCACTTAAACCGTTAAAGAGGTCAATTATCTCTCCTCTTGTATTCATTGCTAAAGCGTTAATCGTAAAGTCACGCCTTTTTAAATCTTCTGCAAGATTTTGCACAAACGTGACGTGATCAGGTCGGCGAAAGTCTTGGTAACCCGATTCGGTTCTAAAAGTAGTAATTTCGTAACTGGCACCATCATTTAAAACCGTCACTGTTCCGTGTTTAATACCCGTATCGATAGATTTAGGGAAAAGATTTTTCACTTCTGCAGGATACGCGCTGGTGGCAATATCAATATCATGGATAGATCGCTTTAAAAGCAAATCACGAATAGAACCGCCTACAAAATATGCTTCATATCCAGCCTCATTTAATTTATCAAGCACGGGAAATGCCGCAGTAAAAATAGGCGGTAAATTGTTTATTTTCTTCATTTTTTAGTCAACTCATTTATTAGTGTTTTTTTTATTTAATTTATGTTAGTTTAAAGATAATATTTATCAAAGAAAGATTATGTATTATGCAGAAAATCAACAAGAAAAATGTCATAGATCTGATTATGATAGCAATTGGCTGCGCAATTTACGCCCTTAGTCTGGATATGATCTCTGTTCCGAACAAGCTTACAGACGGTGGAATTAGCGGGATCACACTGCTGCTGAGACATTTTTGGGGAATAAATATGGGATTATCATCCCTTTTACTTAACATCCCCTTAATAATTTTGGGTTATCGTTTCATGGGTAAAAGGCCACTAGCCTATACCATTTGGGGAACTCTATGGTTATCATTTTTCCTGTGGTTTTGGCGCTTAATCCCTATTATATATCAATTAAACTTAGAACACGACCTCTTCTTGTCGGCAATTTTAGCAGGAACGCTTTCCGGTATTGGTTTAGGACTAGTTTTTCGCTACAATGGAACTTCGGGCGGAACCGATATTATAGCAAGAATTATGCAAATAAAATATGGCTTTTCTTCTGGAAAAGTGCTTCTTTTCTGTGACACCATCATTTTGTTGTCATCTTTATCATATTTAGACATTAAGCATATTATGTATACGCTGGTAGCCGCCTTTATTCTTTCCAGAGTAATGGATGCTGTGCAACAAGGTGCCTATTCTGCTCGCGGACTATTAATTATTTCGGATCATTACCAAGAAATCGCCCAAATGATTGACCTGAAATTAGATCGCGGTTTTACTTATTTTGAAGCTCGTGGTGGTTATAAAAAAACAAAGAGACCAGTGATTTACCTGGTAGTTTCTCCCAGAGAAATACCTGTGGTTAAAGAACTGATAGCAGCCGAGGATCCGCAAGCTTTTGTCAGTGTAATTGAAGTACACGAGGTTTTAGGCGAAGGCTTTACTTACAAGCAAAAAAGGCACCATTTACTAATTAGAAAATAGTTTTAATTGGTTTAAATTTAAGCACATAAAAAGCCCTTAAACGGGCTTTTTTATTACGATACTTTTTTATTTAAAATTCAAGTTGTCATACATTTCCTGCATTTCTGTATCTTCAGGTTCAAGTTTCAGGTACTTTTCGAGAAGTTCTTTGACAATTTCTTTGGCATTAGGCTCTGTATTGAAAAAGCGGATCATTTGTTTTAAAAATGCACTATTATCTTTAAATTCAGGATAGGCTAATAAAAATTCACTTTTGGCCTTTGTACTTTGATCTAAATTTTGATAGGAAATTGCCAGGTTCCAGTGCACTTGTGGTTCAAGATCTTCATCATCCAATTCTTTAAACAGGGCAATATTTTCTTCGTCTTTATTTTCTTTTACATAAAGATTTGATAATTGTATGCGCAATGCGATATTTTCAGGTAAAAATTTTATTCCCTTTTGCAATAATTCTTCTGCAGTTTTAAAATCATTCATTCTTAGAGCAGCTTGGGCGCCTTTTTTATACAAAACTGGGTCAAGCTCATTATAGGCTATTCCAGCTTGAGCTGACCGCAGTTCCTGCTCATTATTATGCTGCTGCTCGTATGCGTCAACTAACAGACGGTATGCGTTTACGTAATCAGGACTTTGATCAATTACTTCATTCAAGTATTTAATAGCCTGCTCATCTTTATGAACAGCAAGCATTACTAAGGCAGCCTGGTATTTACTGTCAATATCCAAGATTTCGTTGCCGTTTTGGGAAATAACTCTGCTAGCTTCTTCGTAGCGGCCCAATTTGGCTAAAGTTTGAAATAACCGATCATTCAAATTTACTTCGCTAAATGTTTTATGGCGCTTTAATAGATCTTGGTATCTAGACAGTGCCTGCTCGTAACGCCCGCTGAGATAATCCAGTTCGGCTAAACCAAACTTGACGACATCTTCATCAGGTGAAATTTTAGCCGCCTCTAAGAGCTTTTTATAGGCAGTCTCGAGCAAACCATTACTTTGATAATAATCTGCCTGCACTAATAATCTGTCAAGGTATGCAGCAGAGTCTGGTTTAACACCATAAAGTAAAGTCAAGGAATCTTCGTCTTTGCCGTCATTTAATAAAATTTCAGCTAAATAGATTTTGAATAGGTCCTCTTTGGGAAAACGAGCAATCAGACTGCGGTATACTTCCTTAGCTAAGTCGGTAAAACCCAATCCTACAAGGTTTTCTGCTAGTGATGCTAAAATTTCAGGTTCATCACTGTCTAAGGCTTTTTTCAATAAAATTTTTTCTTGGGAAAAATCTTGCCGTTCGATGGCATCAAGAAGTTGTTCTGAATAGCTCATTTTAATTCCTCCATGATTTATTTACATTTAAAATAATAACAAACAAAAAAGATGATGGCGAATTAGCCACCATCTTTTAAGTAAAAACTATTAAGCTATTTAACAGCTTCTTTAAGAGCCTTACCAGGTCTGAATGCTGGTACAACACTTGCTGGAATTTTAATTTCAGCGCCAGTTTGTGGATTACGTCCTTTACGGGCTGCACGCTTACGCACTTCAAAAGTTCCAAAGCCAATCAATTGTACTTTCTTACCTTTAGAAAGATCTTCTTGGATTGAGCTAAAAATTGCATCAACAGCTGTAGCTGCGTCTTTTTTTGTTAATTTTGTCTTTGATGCAACTTCACTAACTAATTCTGCTTTATTTGCCATTGGGAATTCACCTCCTGAAACATGAATCTCTAAAAAGATTCCTAACTAGTTCCTCAACAAAGGAACAAGGAATAAATGATTATCTAGATCACTATTTCCTTGAATTCAAAATAGCACAAAAGCCCTGCTACAACAAGCAATTTAATCTAAAAATGTGTTTTTTATGCATTTGCTAGATACAAACTATTTTCTCTTACGTGGAATAATTTTAATTGGCGTTCCAGAAAAGTCAAAGTTGGCCCTTAACTGATTAGTTAAAAACCGCTCATAAGAAAAGTGCATTAATTCAGGGTCATTCACAAAAACAACAAAAGTGGGCGGATTAGTAGCAACTTGAGTCATGTAATAAACACGCAGTCTCTTACCCTTAATCATAGGTGTAGGAACTAACTTACTTGCTTCTAAAAGCAAGTCATTCAATACACTTGACTTAATTCTTTGCTGCTGATTGCGATAAACTTGCTTAACCATTTCTGGAATTTTTGCCAAATTCTGTCCGGTTTTAGCTGAAACAAATAAAATTGGAGCATAATCTAAATATTGAAATTCTGTTCGAATAGTTTGCTCAAACTCTTTGGCACTATTGCTATTCTTTTTTGGTAGATCCCATTTATTGACCACGATAATGATGCCGCGTCCTGCTTCATGGGCATAACCCGCAACGTGCTTATCTTGCTCTCTGATACCGGTATCGGCATCCAGTACCAAACAAACTATATCGGAATGTTCAATAGCGCCCATCGCTCTCATAACTGAATACTTTTCAGTTTTTTCGTAAACTTTGCCCCTTTTTCTGATACCGGCTGTGTCCACGATTCTAAATTTAGTACCATCAGCCGTTTCAAACGGCGTGTCTACTGCATCACGGGTAGTACCCTCTTCGTTATTAACGATGACCCGTTTCTCTCCCACAAGTTGATTTACAATGGAAGATTTTCCGACATTTGGTCGACCAATAACACTAAAAGATATTTGTTTGTTTTCGTTTTGATCTAAATCCTGCGGCAAGCTAGCAACAATGCGATCCAGCAAATCACCAATACCAGTCCCATGAATACTTGAAATTGGGATAGGTTCACCAAATCCTAAGCTGTAAAAATCATATATATCCATGCGCTGTTCAGGATTATCAGCCTTATTGACGGCTAAGATTACCGGCTTCTTAGTTTGATAAAGCATTTGCGCAATTCGTTCATCAAGACTAGTTAAGTGGTTGGTCACGCTGGTTAAGATGACAATTACATCAGCTTCTTCAATCGCTATTTCTGCTTGGGCCCTAATCTCTTCTTCAATATTACTGCCTGACCAAGTTATGCCACCAGTATCAATTAAATCGAATTTATGACCCAGCCATTCTGCTTGAGCATAATTGCGATCTCTAGTTACACCTGGCTTATCTTCGACTATTGCTAAACGTTGATTAATAATCCGGTTGAAAAGCGTTGATTTACCAACATTTGGCTGTCCAACTATTGCAACAACGGGTAAAACCATTTTTCAGCCTCCTTCATAAATAAAAAAACCGACTTAAAAAGTCGGTCTTTTCATTAAAAATTAACGACGATCTTTTAATTGGTCACCTATGATATCACCTAAAGCAAAGCCGTTATCATCATTGTTCATGTATTTCTTGTTAACCGAATTGCGATTGTATGAACCGTGTGATTGGTTGCCTTCATTTTCAGAACTCTTAGGCTCAGCGGCCTTCATTGAAAGTGAAATACGACGTTCATTAGGGTCAATGTTTAAAACTTTGACTTTAACTGTTTGACCAACCTTTAACACATCACTTGGCTTATCAACATGCTTATAAGAAATTTCTGAAACATGTACCAAACCTTGAATGCCATCAGCTACTTCAACAAAGGCACCGAAGTTAGTTAAAGATTTTACTTCGCCTTCAAACACATCTCCTTCGTGTAAGTCAGCTGTGGCTTGTTCGAATGGAGAAGGTTCAGTTTGCTTAATCGAAAGGGAGATGCGATGTCTATCATCATCAATACCAATTACTTTAACTTTAACATCTTGACCAGCCTTCAAAACATCGCTTGGCTTATCAACATGCTTATATGAAATCTCGGATATGTGGACTAAACCGTCAACACCACCAACATCAACAAAAGCTCCGAAATTAGTTAAACGAGAAACTTTGCCTTCAACAACATCACCAACAACTAATTGAGATGCTACCTTATCAAAAGCTTCTTCACGTTCTTCTTCAATTAAGTCCTTGTGAGAAAGAATTAAGCGATTCTTACTTGGATCAATTTCGGTAATCTTAAGCTTCATGGTCTTGCCAATGAAAGGCTTAAGATCTGAAACGTAACGGTTAGAAATCAGTGAAGCTGGCAAGAAACCTCTTGTGCCAACATCAACTAACAAACCACCACGTACAGATGAAGTTACAGTACCTTCGATAGTCTTACCTTCTTCGAAGTCCTTTTGTAATTCATCGTAAGCTTCTCTTTCCTTTAAGCGGGTAACTGAGAAGAAGAATTCTCCGTTTTCTTTGTCACCGCCAGCTTTTCTCAAAACCAAAGCTTTGAACTTGTCGCCTGGCTTAACGGCTTCACGTAGGTCAACATTGCGATCTGAAGTGTATTCACGACGAGGAATCACACCTTCAACGCCGGCATTTACGACACCAACATCAATTTGACCTTCTTCAACGTCTAATACTTCAACATCTACGATATCTCCGACCTCAACTCCTTGCATTTGCTTTAATGCATCTAAAAATTGATTACTGTTTTCTGACATTATTTACCTCCCAATATCATACTCTAATTTTAAATGAAAGTTAGAGATTTTTCTACTGTTTTATCCCCTTTTTTATAGTTTTTTTTGACTTTTTTTAATTTCAAATAAAATTGCATTAACAACTTGCTCAATCGTCATTGCAGTCGTGTCAATTTCGATAGCGTCCTGTGCTTTTTTTAATGGTGAGATTTTACGATGAGAATCTTTATAATCCCTTTCCGCAATATCATGTTCAATTTCTGCAAGTGATTGATCTACTTTAATGCCTCTCTCTTTAAAGTCCTTCATTCTTCTTTCAGCACGGGAATGAGCAGAAGCAATCAAAAAGATTTTTACAGCAGCATTTGGTAAAACAGTGGTACCAATATCACGCCCGTCCATCACCACATTCATTTTGCCAGCCATCTGCCTTTGTAATTTGACCATCTTTTCCCTTACCCCAGCAAGAGCTGATACTTGAGAAACATGAGCTGAAATATCTGGCGTGCGAATTTCTTGTGAAATATCTTTTGTACCCACAAAAACCTTTTGTTGACCCGCAACAGACTTCAGTTCAATATTTTCCTGATCAATAGCAGCCAATATGCCCTTTTCATCACCATAACTAAGTTTGTGTTCCCGCGCCAACCACGTAGATGCGCGGTACATTGCCCCCGTATCAATATAAGTGAAATTTAACTTTTGAGCGATAATTTTTGCTACTGTACTTTTACCAGCAGATGCTGGACCATCAATTGCTACTTGCATTCCAATAAAAAAGGGACTATTGACTATTAGTCCCTATTCCTTTCTATATTATTATTGTCTAATCTTTAATGTTTGTCCTATATCAACTTGACTATAGGGATCAAGTTGATTTAACTGTGCTAAATAGCCTACAGACATATTAAATCGGTTGGCAATACTTGTTAACGAATCACCACTTTTTACAACGTATTGTTTTACAACTGCACGTTTCTTTTGAGGCTTAGTCTGAGATTTTTTCTTTGACTTTGTCTCAGTTTTAGTCTTAGTTTTACTTTTATTTATAACTTTTTTATTTTTAGCAGGCAAGTTTTTAGCTTTGGTATGCTTAATTGTTTTTTTACTTGTTTTACGTACTTCAACAACTTTGCTGGCAGAATTATTATTTCCAGCCAAATGATGAACTACAGGAACAAGAGCTACTAAAACAACAACCAACAAAACTATTAGGGCAAGCCAGCCTTTTGATACAGACTTATATGTCCTGACCCTTGATTCCTGAGGACGTTCATAATGATGATATGGACCCTCTTGATTATGATTCATCGTGAAAACCTCCTTACCTAACCTGCTTAATTTTAGCATATTTGCTATTTAAGTGGACAAAAAAATCAGTCATTTAATAGACTGATTTTGGTTTTTCACTATATTAATTTTTTAAATTAAAGTTTCTGCGTACAAAAGGCTTAAATGTTCGTAAAACTGTTTCAAATAATAAGTAAACAACTACACCATTAATGGTTCCTTTTAACAGATTAAATGGCACAATAATGCCAAAAATATAAGCACTCATAGAAGGAATATGTAACAATTGACCTAAATAAACCTTTTCTGTAAAGGCAAGCAAACCAGTATAGCCATGGATTGCCGGTAAGTTAGGAACTGTAGTTACCGCATAAAAAGGTGTTAACACTAGAGCATTGAGTACGGATAAAACTATAGTCATCGCCACAATTCCCAGAACAATTCCTACTATTGGTTGTAAAAATTTTTTCGAGAAATTCTTTTCATCTTTACTAATATTTTTAGTTAAATAATAAAATGGCAAAGCAAAAGAAAGCGAAGCAAGAAAAGCTGCAGTTTGTCCAACTATACTTGGTAAAGCAAAGCCCTTATAAATTAAATTGATTAACATCCGCACAAATGCAATGAACGCACCAGGTCCAGGTCCAAACAAAAATGTACCAATTGTAATGACCACGTCTGAAAAATCAAATTTTAAAAAACTAGTCAGTAGCGGAAATTCAAGCAGCATTAATATATATGCAATCGTTCCAATTAAAGTATAGGCTACTATGTTAGCTAAATTACTAGATTTCTTTTTATGCAAGATTCTTACCTCCAAAAAAATACATGGTCTGTTGCTCCTAGCAACAGACCATGTAAAAGTAAGCTATAGATCTTGGCTTTTAGTTTAGTCTGTCTTCTTTCATCTAGACTTTAACTATCGGTATCTCATTAGATTCCACCACTATCGTGGGTCGTGGACTTACACCACCGGTCGGGATTTTCACCCTGCCATGAAGACAACAAACTTATTTTTAATTTCCACATATATGTTAATCTACGTCCTTTAATCTGTCAACTTCTTCATGAGTTAATTCTCTATATGTGCCAGAAACTAAAGAATCAAGAGTTAGAAAAGCATATTTTTCACGGGCTAATTTTTTAACTTGATGGTTTACAGACTTAAACATTCTTTTGACTTGATGATATTGTCCTTCATGAATTGTTAACTGCACAATTTGGTTATTCTTTTTGCGATCGGTCTTAATGATTTTTACTTTGGCAGGTGCACATCTATGCCGATCAATTTTGACACCATTTTTCAGTTGACCGATTTCTTCAGGCGTAAGCTGACCTGTTATTTTTGCCACATAAACCTTGGCCACGTTATTACGTGGGTGCATTAACAAGTTAGCTAATTCTCCATCATTAGTCATCAGCAGCAACCCTGAAGTGTCATAGTCAAGTCTTCCGATTGGATATAGCCGGTACGGTAAGTTTTTAAAATAATCAACTACTGTTTTCCTACCTTTATCGTCACTGGCAGTAGAAACTACGCCGCGTGGTTTATAAAACAAATAAGTATGTAGACTTTCACGCTCAATCGGCTCGCCATCAACAGTAACGCTGCTAAAAGTGTTAACTTTAGTTCCTAGCTGAGTAACGACTTTCCCATCAACCGTCACTCGTCCTTCTACGATCATTTTTTCGGCCTTGCGGCGTGAAGCAATCCCAGCTTCCGCAATTACTTTTTGCAACCGTTCTAAAACCATTATTTTTCTCCTTTTTGAGTTTTTGCAATATTTTTATCAGCCTGTCCCTTGGCCGCAAATAAATCTATTTCGCCTTCAGCGTTTACACTTTCATCCTCAAAGTCTTCAATTAAGGGCAAGTCGGCCAGACTGTGATAACCAAAATATTGTAAAAAGTAGTCACTGGTCACATATAAGTTTGGGTGGCCGGGAGCTTCTTTTTTACCATCTATTTTAACTAACCCGCGCCAGATTAATGTTTGCAGCGCACCAGAGGAATTAACGCCTCTAATTTCATCAATTTCTATTCTGGTTATAGGCTGCTTGTAAGCAATAATCGACAATATTTCAAGTGCAGATTGACTCAAGCTTTTTGTTAAATCTTTTTGAAAAAAGTGCTCAATGATCATACTCATTTCGGGACGAGTAGTTAATTTATAGTTGTTATTAATATGCTGTACTTGAAGACCTGAATCAGCATTTTCCAGCAGCTTTTTTTGTAATTCTTTGGTCAGTTCACGCAAAGCAGGCTTGGTAATTTGCAAAAGTTCACATAAATTTACATCTGTAATACCAGCATCACCAGCTACATATAATAGTGCTTCTAACTGCGCTATTTTACTTGTCATCACAATCAATTCTTTCTAAACAAAGATCGCCAAAAGTCCTTTTTTGTAGCACTTTTACTTGTTGTTTCTTACATAGTTCAAGTAATGCTAAAAATAAGCCAATCACATCGGATAAGGTTCTCATTTCCTTACAACACGAAAAAAAACTGACGGTCTGATGTTTAGCTAACTTTTTTTGTAAAAAATGAGCCATTTCTGCTACAGAGGTTTCGTTTACATTAACCGAAACGATATCAGGCTGCCTAATTTTCATTCGTTGCAAAATTACTATAAAAGTATTGGTTAATTCCGTAGCTGTGATCTGCCCTTTTGGTAAAGGCTGAATCTTTTTATTTTGGGGAACACTTTCTTCCTTAGCAGCAGTAATTGGAACTTCTTCGTTTCTTTTTCTAAAATAAGCTGAAACCTTTTTAAATACTGAGTAGGTTACTAGTTGCTGCACTAATTCATCCCGCGGATCTTCCTGTTCTTCGTTTTCATCTGCAAAATCATTATGCGGTAATAATGATTGAGATTTAATGCGCAAAAGCATTGAAGACATCACAAAGTATTCTCCTGCTATTTTGAGATTTAATTGTTGCATTTCTTGCAAATAGGCCAAATATTGACTGGTAATTTGAGCAATCGGAATATCATAAATATCAATTTTTTGGACTTTGATTAGGTGCAGCAATAAGTCCAAAGGGCCTTCAAAATTAGGTAATTCCAAAGTTAGGTTTTCACTCATTATCTCGTGTCCTTTTTAAGATATTTAATCAGTTCAATATATTCAGGAACAGCAGTAATAATTTTTTGCGGATTAGCCTGGGCCAATTCATTGACTGCTTGTGCCACATACTTTTCCTTACGATAATCAGGAGCAAACGAAAGATAGCGGATAACTACAAATTGCTTATTCGCTTGGGTTCCGATTACGCCCACAAAATTGGGATCCTGAGCACGATAAAGGTATAGATGAAATTCATTGCTATTCTTGTTTAAATGAATTTCATCTTTAAGGTTAGCAAGGTTTTTAAAATCAGGTAAATATGACAACAAGCCCATTGCTACTTTTTCTTTATCATTTTTACATTCAATTAACATTTAATCACCTATGTCCGGGGATGAGTTTTTGCGTACACCTGTAAAATATGCTTCTGCGACAAATTGGTGTAAATTTGGGTGGTACTAATGTCTGAATGACCTAAAATTTCTTGAACTACACGCAAGTCCGCTCCATTTTCTAGTAAATGCGTAGCAAAAGTATGCCTTAAAGTATGAGGGGTAACATTTTTTTGAATACCAGCCATATTACAATATTTTTTAATAATTTGCCAGACTGCCTGCCTTGTTAAAGCGGTACCGCGACTATTAAGAAAAATAAAGTCACAGTTTTGGCCTACTTTTAATATTAACGGATCCCGTACTTTTTCCTTATAACTATCTATCCAGGACAAAGCTACTTCGCTTATTGGAATTAACCGTTCCTTTGATCCCTTACCGAAAACTTTGATCAACTTTAGTTCTTCATGTAGATCGTTAAACTTGAGGTTGATTAATTCACTCACCCTAATTCCAGTTGCATATAAAGTTTCAAGTAACGCCCGATCACGCAAACCCAGTTTCTTATTGGTATTAGGTTGATCAAGCAAATGATTGATTTCATCTACTGTGAGAGCTACAGGTAAAGAGCGCCTTTTTTTGGGAGAATCTATTTCCAGCATGGGATTGATTTTTTGAATGTTTTGCCTTACCAGCCACTGATAAAATTTACGCAGACTAGAAATTAACCGACTAATTGAACTGGTGGCTTTATTTAAATCACGCTGTTGAGCCAAAAAGGCATCAATGTCAAGAGCTTTAGTTGGCCAAGTCTTTAAATGCTCTTTTTTTAAAAAATTGATAAAAGCAGTTAAGTCTTGCCTGTAAGATGTAATGGTGTTCGCGCTTAAACCGCGCTCAATTTGGCTGTATCTTAAATAATCTTCAACTTGTTCTGTTAAATTGTTCATTTTGCTACATCTTCAGGATCATTAATTAAAGTAATTGTACCTGCATCCTTGTCTTCAACAATATAATTATTTTTGAGCAAATGTCCCAATGCACGCTTAAAAGCAGATTTGGAAATGCCAAAATAATTTTTAATATCTTGAGCATCTGATTTATCGTAAAAAGGCAACATTTTGTCGCTTTTACGCCGCAAACTCATTAAAACCATTTGGGCATCATCATCAATTTCTTCAAAAGCACGAGGTAAACTGCTTAAGTTTAACCTACCATACTGACTGATACCAACTACCCGACCTTTGAACTGTTCACCTAAGCGCAGGGGACGAGCCATTTCTGAAGGATGAACAAAACCAAGATAATATTCTTTTGTAATCACAAAAGCTCCTACTTCACGTGCAGAATAGACCGTTCCAAAAACATCTTTGTTTTTCATGTCATCTGGAAAATGAGCAGCAAGCTGTTCAAAGATATTTTCATCAGCCAGCTTTGCCCAAATACGATCCTTTTCATCTGTTTCTAAATGAACTAAAAGCTGGTCATCTGGGCGAGGCCACCGATCTTTATTAAAAGGTAAATCATCAAGAGATATTACAACATCTTTATCCGGCAAGCCAATATCCACGAAAACTCCGAGGTCATATTTAACTGCTGTGACCTTACTCCAACCATATTGGTCTTTTTGAGCAAACGGCAGGAATTGGGTCATTTCACGATTATGTTGTTTATCGTCGTATAAAAAGCCCTTGATTTCATCCCCCAGTTTAGGCTTTTCTTCCTGCGTGATTTCTTTTCTTTTTAATTCATAAGTAATACCATCAATTTGCACGAAAAAAGAATTTTCATTTTGATCAATAATTTTACCAGCTGCGATGGTGCCAAGCATAATTTTCTCTCCTAAATCTAAAATTGGGATCTTTAAACAAGTATATCATTTTCAAAGTATTTAGCTCTAATAGTCATTTGACTTTACTAGTAATATCTATTGTATCATTGCCTAGTGTATTTAACTCAAAACAAAATAGCCAGTGACAACCACTGGCTATTTTGACAAATGAACTTAATTAAAGATTTGAAACTTCACCTTGGTAAATAGCACCACGACGAGCATCAACAGTAATAGTAATTCCACTACCAATCTTTTCAGTTGCATCACTAACACCAACAACAACTGGAATACCTAATGATAAACCAACCACAGCAGCATGTGAGGTCAAGCCGGAAGCTTCAACGACTAAACCGGAAGCCTTCTTGATCGCTGGCATGTAATCAGGGTCAGTAGTCTTGGCAACAAGGATGTCTCCTTCTCTAGTCTTGCTAATTGCTTCTTCGGCACTGTTAACTACAACTGTTTTACCAACAACTGAACCGTTGCCTACTCCTAATCCTTGAGCTAATTTGCTACCAATAATTTGGAGTTTCATCAAGTTGGTTGTACCTGAGTCACCAACAGGAACACCAGCAACAATGATTACTAAATCACCATCTTGAACATAACCTTGTTCTTTAGCAACTTTAGCTGCTACTTCGAACATGTCATCAGTAGAAGCAGGTTTTTCAGTAAGCAAAGGTTGAACACCCCAAGAAATGCCAAGTGAGTGTTGGATCTTCTCGTCAAAAGTTAAAGCTAAAATGTTAGCATTTGGACGGTACTTGGAAATCATTCTTGCAGTATAACCAGAATTAGTTGCAGTAATAATGGTTTTAACACCTAATTCTTGTGCAGTCCGCACAACTGATTCACCAATAGCTTCAGTAACGTTTGAACCCTTGTATTCTTCAAATCTTTGCAGAGCTAGAGTGTTACGCTTAAGAAGTTCTCGTTCAGTTCTTTCATCAATTTCAGCCATTGCTGAAACAGCTTTAACTGGGTACAAACCATTTGCTGATTCACCAGAAAGCATAGTGGCATCAGTACCATCAAGAACTGCATTGGCAACATCTGAAACTTCAGCACGAGTTGGACGAGGATTTTCTTGCATTGAATCAAGCATTTGGGTGGCAGTAATAACAGGCTTACCAAGTGCGTTTGCTCTCTTGATTAAATCTTTTTGAACAAATGGCACATCAATAAATGGAATTTCTACACCCATGTCACCACGAGCAACCATTAAACCATCTGAAACTTGCAAGATTTCGTCTGCGTTATCAATACCTTCTTGTGATTCAATCTTAGGATAAATCTTAACGTAGTCACAACCAGCATCTTCACACAACTTACGAATATCAAGGATATCTTGCGCCTTACGTGCAAACGAAGCAAAGATAAAGTTAATGCCATGAGCTAAACCAAACTTAATGTCATCAGCATCTTTTTCAGTAATTCCTGGGAGGCGAATTTCAACGCCAGGTGCATTAACACCCTTCTTAGAACCGATAACACCAGTATTTTGAGCTTCACAAACTAATTCTTTCTTTTCTTCGTCTTTTTCTTTAATTAATAAGTCAACTAAACCATCGTCAATTAAAACGTGACCACCAACGTGGGTATCACCATAAAGACCTTCGTAAGTAACATGAATCATGTCCTTGTTACCCGGTTTAGAATCGTCCATTGATACACGAATTTGGTCTCCAGTATTAATGGTAAACTTGCCACCTTCTTGATCAGTGGTTCTAATCTCAGCACCTTTGGTATCTAAAGCAATACCAAGTACTAAACCAGTTTCTTTTTCAACTTGACGAACCATTTTCATCCGTGAAAGATGTTCAGCATGGTCACCATGTGAAAAGTTGAAACGAAATACATTTACGCCTGACTTAGCCAGAGCTGTAATAGTTTCAATATCATTTGAAGCTGGCCCTAAGGTACTAACAATTTTAGTTTTCTTCATTATTTAAAAATCTCCCCAAAATCGACTATTATTTAGTCATTTCTTCATTAATGTCAAGTAAAGACTGTTCACTGGCGTGCTGTTCATCAAACAGGTCCAGAATATCGTGGGTTTCTAATTGACCATTCTCCATGCCGACAGCTAAACCGCCTTTACCATCGAGAAGTAATTTAACCGCATAGTTACCCATTTTTGTGGCATTAATTCTGTCCAAAAGGGTTGGTGAACCACCGCGTTGCATGTGACCTAAAATATTTGCTCTACAATCAAAGTCACCGTATTTTAAAAGCTCTGTTCTAAAATCAGCAGCATTCATGACACCTTCAGCTAACACGATAATACCATTATCTTTGCCATCTTTAAAGCCGCGCTTTAATCTTTCGGCAATTGCCTTAATATCGTATTTTCTTTCCGGAACAACAATTGCATCAGCACCGGAAGCCAGACCTACACGCATAGCAATATCGCCGCAATCTCGTCCCATAACGTTAACTACGAAAACGCGATGATGGCTGCTGGCAGTGTCTCTGATTTTGTCAATAGCTTCCATTGCAGTATTGCAGGCAGTGTCAAGACCAATTGTATATTCAGTATACGGGATATCATTATCAATAGTACCCGGTAACCCAATTGAATTAATACCCAAACGTGTTAATGCCAAAGCACCATGATATGATCCGTCACCACCGATTACAATTATAGTGTCAATATCGTGCTTTTTTAATTGTTCAACACCCTTCTTTTGCACTTCTGCTTGTGCAAATTCGGGATAGCGGGCACTGTAAAGAAAAGTACCACCAGAATTAATCATATGGTCAATGTTTTCAGCAGTTAATGTAACAAAGTCACCTGCTACAAGGCCGGCAAAACCATAACGAATACCAACAACACCAAGCCCGTGATGAATAGCGGTTTTTGTAACAGCCCTTACGGCTGCATTCATACCTGGAGCGTCGCCACCGCTCGTTAAAATTCCAATTCGTTTCATGAATTCACCTCATCAAGATTATTGTGTAATTTCTCACATCACCTAAATTTTAACATTCTTTCAGGAAAAAATCTCACAAAAAATGATTTAAATTCTTGATTTAACAGTCTTTTTCGATGTTAGCGTTAACAACAGCTACTTGCTCAAGTTTACGCAAAAATCACTCTTTGAAGTTGACAACCTTTAAATTTGTCAATACATACTGTTTTTTACTGGAATCAATACGGTCATTCTGTATTTTAATACCTAATAAGTAAATTCCACCTTCCTTTAAATTCGATTGAATTTTATCATAAACATTAGGAAAAATAACAATATCCTGCTTACTGCTTGAATCCGCAAAGCTGCCAAACGCCATGGTTCGCTCATTTTTGGTTCTAATTAGTTTTAAATTTAACAGCTTCCCCACCGTTATGCCTGACTCATGGATTTCAAAATCACTTAAAGGTCTGGCATTAAATTTTTGCGCATATTTTTGTACCGCTAATAATGGCGAAGTTAAAGTGGAAAAACCCAGGGCTTCTTCTTCCATGCGGGCTTTTTCCTGTTTAGTTGGTGCTTTAGCCGGCTCAATAGGTGCTCCGCCTAAGCTTTCAGCAAGTGCGAGATTTCCCTGCGTTAACTTGACGTTTTCAACTATTTCAGTACTATTTTGTAATAACTCATTTCTATTAGAGTTAAGTTGATCAAAACAGCCAGCCTTAATCATTGATTGTATTACCTTGGTTTGAATGAACTTGGGATCAATTTTTCGCAAAAAATCACTCAAAGACTTAAATTTGCCATTCTGTCTTTTCTTGATTATTTCCTTCAGAAAATCAATCTTGATACCCTTAATTGCCCGCAAACTGACTAAAATTTTACCGTCAATCACCTGATAATTTAAGGTACTTCTGTTAATATCAGGAGACAGAATTTTTACCCCGTCACCTTGTGCCTTCATCACATATTCAATTAACTTATTTTGGTTACCAGTATTTGAATTAAGCATGGCCGCATAAAATTCAGCAGGATAATGAACTTGCAAATATGCTAACCAAAAAGCAATCATAGTGTAGGCTACGGCATGGGAGCGGTTGAAGCCATAATTTGCAAATTGCTCAATATAGTTATAAACCTTGGCCGCTACTTGTTTAGTTTTGCCTTTTTTGACAGCACCGGAAATAAAGCGCGATTTTTCTTTCTCAATAACGCTTTGGTCCTTTTTTGACATTGCACGTCTCAAGATATCGGCTTCACCTAAAGAAAAACCTGCTAAAACTTGAGCTGTTTGCATTACTTGCTCTTGGTACACTAAAACGCCATAGGTTGAAGCCAAAATTGGTTTTAAACTTGGATCTGGATACGCTACTTTCTGCTTGCCCTTTTTTCTGGCTATAAAAGTCTTGATATTTTGCATTGGACCTGGCCTGTAAAGAGCGTTAACAGCGACCAAATCTTCAAAGTTGTCAGGATGCAATTCACGCAACACGTTTCTGATCCCGCTTGATTCAAACTGAAAAACCAGCTCGGTTTCCCCTTTTTGGAAAATTGCTAAGGTTTGGGGATCATTTAAAGGTATTTTATTAAAATCGATTTTTTTACCTTGTGTTCGTATTAATTTTTCCGTATCCCCTAAAATTGTAAGATTTCTGAGACCTAAAAAATCTATTTTTAATAATCCCAGAGATTCGACATATTTCTTTGTTTGCTGAGTGATAGGTATGCCCAACTGACCAGATTGTAATCCAGCAATCGCAGCAATAGAATTATCACTAAGGACTAGACCGGCTGCGTGAATAGAATAGTGCCGCGGTAATCCTTCCAAACCATTTGCCGTTTCAAAGAGCAGCTTATTTTGCGCACTGGCATTCACTAGCATTTGCATTTTCTTTGATCCCTGATATGCTTCTTGCAAAGTGATTTTACCTTTAGAAAAAGGTACGCTGTTTGACCATTTGCTCATTTGCATTTCTTGCAAGCCAAAAACGCGTCCCGTATCCCGCAAAACTTGTTTAGCGGACAGAGTACCGAAGGTAAGAATTTGTGCCGCATGGTCCATACCGTATTTAGTGAACATGTATTTGATGACATCGTCTCTGCGATTATCAGGTATGTCTAAATCAATATCTGGCATTTCGTGTCTTGCTGGATTTAAAAACCGTTCAAACAATAATTTATATTGTATAGGGTCAACTTCCGTGATGCGCAGTGAATATGAAACTAAGGAGCCACAGGCAGAGCCGCGTCCCGGTCCCATGACTATATCGGAGCGGTGGCAATAATTTACCACATCCCAAACTATTAAAAAGTAATCGTTAAAGCCCATTTGGTCAATAACCTGCAACTCGTAGTCCAGCTGTTTTTGATAGTTTAGCGGTATTTTATGCCCATGAAAACGGTCCTGCAAACCTTGTTGAGCTAAAGAATTAAGATAATCCTTTGAGTTAGCAAACTGATCCTGTTTGTATTTTGGCAAAACAGGTGTTTGAAAAACCACTTTGGCAGTACAAGCATCAGCGATTTTGCCCGTATTATTTAGAGCATCATCCAAATTAAGCTCATGATAGCGGTCACTTATCTCCTGAACTGAAGGTAAGTAATGTGAGCCTTTTTGTTTTGCCAACTCAGAAATATCCTGCATTACAGCGCCTTTTTTAATAGCTTGCAAAGTTTTGCGCAAAAATTGATCCTGCGGTTTCAAGTAGCATGTGTCTTCAACACTAACAAGGGGTAAGTCAAACTGCTTAGCAATCTGCGTGACGTATTGAATATAATTTTTTTGTGAATTGCTGCCGTAAACGCCTAAATATAATGAACTGGTCTTTGGCACCAAACTAATTAAATGCCGGATGAAATCAGTGCCCAAGTTTTCATTCTGCAGCTGCAAATTAAGTAACTCACTATGTGTATTTGCAGGTGTGATAAAAATCAGTTCATTTAAATCTTTAGTTAAGTTTTCTAGAGTCAGGATTTTGTCATTAGTACCATTTTCAGTTAGCAGATTGATCCTACTTGATAATCGTAAAATATTGCGGTAGCCTTCATCTGTTTTAGCAAATGCTATTAAATCATATTTATGCGCACTATCAATTAGTCCATTAAGTCTCAACTGCATCCCTAAAAGCGGCTTAATACCAACCTCTTGTGCTACTTCGTAAAAGTTAACTAGACCGTATGTGACATTAATATCCGTTAGCCCTACGGCATCATAGCCTAAATTTTTAGCGGTATTCAATAAGTTTTTGATCTTTATAGGACTTTCTAAAAGCGTGAAAGCACTAAGATTTTGCAGAGCAGCATATTTCATTTTTGCAGCCACCTTCCCTATAAATTAGTATACCAAAAAGCTATCTTCTGGATTGAAAACGTGCATAATTTTTGTTAAAATTCATGTGTATGAAAGAAGGAACCACTATGGGTCGTTATATCGTGACTATTTGCTGGAGCGTGGTTTACATGCTAATTGTAGGTTTCATCGCTGCTCCATTAACGCAAAATGTTTTTAATTTAAAAGAAGCTGCCATTGTTGGTTTGATTTTCGGATTGCTATTTGCGGCAATCATTCCTACGATCACAGCTCACTCTCATAAAGATAAAAGCAAATATTCTAAACTCAAATAAAAAAGTCATTAGTTTTAAGACTAATGGCTTTTTCGTTTACTTAAAATAATAATTTCGCGTTGAATCCAGTATAATATTTTTCTTTTGTAAATATTCCTGAAACATCTCTACATAATTTTTATCCAAAATAGTTTCAATTTTATCTGGTGAATATTCTGGATAAAAACCACCGCCCATTGCCCGATAATTATTTACGGCAAGATGATACATTTTTTCAGCTACAATTGGTACTCCGTTTAATTCCAACTTAGTTAGGCGACTGCCCTGACTCTTAGAAATATCTGCTTCATAAGTCAACGGATAAAACACATCAAAATTAAAAAGCAGGTTTTTATACTTAGGCTTGAAAACTACTTTTCCAGTCTGATCTTTTGTCAAAAATTTTAAGGAGTATTCAACAATATTACGTAATTCTTTACCTGTCAACCTAACCTTGCACAATTGGTTGGCAAACGGATAATTTAGTAAAATATCACGCATAGTTACATCTTTGTTAAATCCCTGAGCCGTTTCACTCATTAGTGCTGTTGCAGAAATATCAGCTTTGGTAAAATATAGTTGCATATTTTGAATTAAATTGATGAAGTCAGACCCATTAATTCTGGCCTGTTCAGCGTTCTTTATTAAAGCTGGTTTTTCTATGTGAGCAATTGGTTGATCCAGCCACAATTGTGTTTTTTTATCCAAACTAGAGCCTAAATTTATAATTTTATTGTCGGGAACATGATTTTTGCTATCCAATAATTCCACGGACATGTGTTGAATTTTGTTACTCTTATCAGCAATATCCATTACTACTTTGGCAACACATTCTCCCTTGTAGCCCGGTTGAACAATAGCAGTATTATTTGAAATAAGCTTTAACTTGCGGTGCTGGTGACCTGTTAGCATTACATCAATTTCTGGAATATTCTGTAAGATACGGTAGCCCTCATTTTCACCTGTTTTTGGTTCGGTTCTCTTACCAGTTTTTAGATCGGCTTCAAACCCGCCATGGTACAAAACGCCTAATACATCAACTTGCGGACGTAAAATTCTGGCTATTTTTTGAACCTGAGTAAAGGCAGATTCAAACTGTAAGCCTGTAATATGGTCTGCAGGCTCCCAAAATGGTATTCTCTGGGTCGTAATACCGATAAGACCAATTTTTAAGTCATTTTTATTCAGAATAACATAACTCTGACCAAAAGCTGACCGACCCGTTTTACGAGATAAAATATTGCTGTTTAAAAATGGTGACTGATTATACTCCAGATAGCTTTTTAAATAATCTTGACCAAAATTAAAGTCATGATTGCCGAGACACCTTGCATCATAACCAATCTCATTATAAAAATCTGCAAATTTTTTTAACACAGAGCTGTTATTAGCTTCATGAACATAGGCAGCAAGCGGTGAGCCTTGAAGAAAATCTCCGGCATCGGTCACAATCACATTGTCTGGGCCATATTTTTGACGTTCTTTTTCAATTAGACTGCTTACTAGGCTGAGACCAAAAGCAGCAGAATAGTCATTTTTATTCTGATAATCGGTAGGCATAATGTAGCCATGAATATCACTTGTGTGCAAGAAAACCAGTTTCATTTCAGCATGTTCATCTTTCTAAATAAAAAAAGACACCTAATTTTTGGTGTCTTTTAATTATTGGTTGTCGCTTGAGTTAGTTTGGTTAACTACTTGGCGACCTTTGTAATATCCTTTAGGTGAAACGCGGTGGCTCAAACGATATTCTCCAGTAGTTGCATCATAATGCATTGCTGGCACAGTTAACTTAATATGACCACGACGTGAACGTTTCTTTTGCTTAGAAGTATGTCTTTTAGGAACAGCCATTTAAATTGATCTCCTTTTTTGTAGAATTACGATTTTAGTTACTTAAAAGTACCCAAAATACTTCACGTTTGTTAATGATACTATTGTATCCCGAATAAATCAAGCTATATTAGTTATTCTTGTTTTGATTATGTCCATAAGATCCCCAAAAATAACCAATTAGAACTCCAATAATAAGCATTAATACTAAAATAATGATTAAGGGCAGCTTGAATTTGAACAAGCCAAAATTGATAGCAACATTATCGGTATTTAAAACCACAAATATTACTGCTAATAATGTCAAAATTAAAGTAAAAATGAGTTTAATCTGCCTGCCTGTGTCTTTCATATTTTGCACTACTTTCTTGAAGCAAACTTAAGTGATAATTTATCACCAATGGTGGGAAATAGATTATATAATTTGGCCAATATGCCTAAGCTAACCGGTAAGTTAAGTTCACGTTTGTTACTACCAAAGAAATGAACTACTTGCCAAGCAACATCATCTGGGTCAAGCATAAATCTTTGAACGTTTTCAGCATAATGTCCACTCTTATCAGCAATATTAAAGAAATTAGTATAAACAGGGCCCGGGTTCACAGTCATCACTTTGACGCCAAAAGGTTTTAGTTCTAACCGCAGTACATTAGAAAATTGAATGACAGCCGCTTTGGACGCACTGTAAGCTGCTGATTTTACTGTAGGGACTTTGCCGGCAATCGAACCAATATTAACAATTTGACCTGCTTTTTGATCTATCATTAAACGACCAACTAGACGGGTAAAATACATTAAACCTAAAACATTGACTTGGAACATTGCCGTCACTTCGTGACGATTTGATTCTAAAAAATTTTCAAATTTGCCAAAACCAGCACAATTAACTAAATAGTCAACGTGTTTGGTTAACTTTACTATTTGTTTAAACGCAGCATCAATTTGATCACTATGATTCATATCAGCAACAATTGTATAAGCTGGAGCGCCGGACAATTCGTGTGTTTCTGAAGCTACCTTTGCTAATTTTGCCTCATTTCTGGCAATTAAAATCACTGTAGCTCCTCTACCAGCACTTTCTAAAGCAATAGAGTGTCCTATTCCACTAGATGCACCAGTTATTACAACTACCTTATTTCTCAGAGAATCACTCATTTTTCTCACCTTTCATCGGAATTACAATTCGATCAAAATCATTAGCCAACCTAGTGTTTGGAAAAATCTTCTGGGCTTGGTTTTCTAATTTTTTGGCTTTAGCACCTAAATATCTAGCAGAGATGTGGTTTAAAAACAAACGTTTAACACCATTGTCACGCGCAATTTTTGCTGCTTCAACAGCAGTGGAGTGATAATATGAATGAGCTAAATTTGCTTCATTGCCAGCGAAAGTTGATTCGTGAACCAGCACATCAGCATTTTGCGCCAACTGGGCAATTGCCGGTGTAGCACGAGTATCATAAATAATTGTCACTACTCTACCCGCCTTATTAGGTCCTAAAAAGTCCTTACCATCTAATATAGTACCATTATCTAGGGTAATTTTTTCACCATTCTTTAGTTTACCAAGTAATGGTCCGTTAGGTACATTATATTGCGCTAATTTATCCATTAAAAGTTCACCCGGTCGATTATCTTCGACAACTCGATAACCAAAACTAGGAACGCGGTGAGCTAACTTTTCCGCATATACCCTAAAACCGTTACCTTGAAAAATGAGTCCTCCTTCTTCTAAAACCATAAATTTGATCGGATAACTAATTTTAGTGCGTGAAACTTTTAAGGCTGTTCTAACAAACTCTTCTAATCCAGCCGGACCGTAAATTGTGATTGGACCAACATCTCCTTGAAAAGATCTGGTCGCAAGTAATCCCGGCAATCCGAAAATATGATCACCATGATTATGAGAAATAAATATTTTGGTTACTTTGCGTAGTCTGATATTCGTACGCAAAATTTGATGTTGGGTAGCTTCACCAACATCAAATAACCAAATCTCATTAATTTCATCGAGCATTTTTAACGCAATACTTGATACGTTGCGTTTCTTAGACGGTTGTCCTGCTCCAGTTCCTAAAAATTGTAACTCCATACTCTTCCCATTCTAATACTTAGCTTTTTCAACAATTTGTTTAACAATTAGAGCACTATAGTGCTTTGATCCCAGTGGCGTTGGGTGCGTTTTATCTTCATAAAGCCAATTTGGATGCTGTCTGGCATTCGAATACCAATCAATAACAGTAAAATTAGGGTATTTTTTTGCTGCTTCATTTAATAAACTATTAACCTCATTTTGCCACGGTTTATTTGGTACATAAGTATTAATCCAAAATACTTGTTTCTTTTTTCCTATTTGCTTCATGAGCTCATTTAGATCTGCCATTTTAAATGGACCGTTAGTGCCTAAACCAATCAAAATATTTTTACCCAGTGCATTTTTACTTCTATAATGCTTAAGCAAGCTAAAAGAAACACTTAGCTGCCGCGAAATTGCCGCATCTATCACGGCCTTAGGCATTAAACGGTTTAAATCATCGCTGGACCCCGCCATAACTGAATCACCAATTGCTGTGAGTTCAACTTTACGCGCCAATTGCAGCTCAGTTTGTGAGATACCATATTTCATGAATGATTTATTAACAGGATGCTTTTTAGCAGCACGTTCAGCTTTCTTCAATAGTTTAGCCTTTTTTTGTTCTTTGGGGCTAACATTTTGGCGCTTAGCAATTAGTGCCTTATTATTTTTCTCTTGCTCTTTGCAATTAGCTCTAATTCTCCGCGCAAGTTGCGTCTGATTGAAATTTTGGGCTTTAACTGTTGGGGAAACAAGAATTGCGATACTTCCAATTAGAAAAATTAAGCTTGCCAAAATAGCTTGTGCCCGAAGCAGATAATTACGGGTATTTTTAGCAAAAACCTGCCGCCAAAATTGTTTCAGTTTCAGCCAAGAAATTTTGCCCAGAGGTTTTTCTACCAACCTGTATGATAATTCACTGAAAATAAGAATTAAAATTAACTCTAGCAAATGATAAAGTTGAACATGATCTGCCATGTTAGAAACTTTATCTTCAAAGAAAATCATCACTGGAAATTGGTAGAGATAAATTTCATAGCTGCGTGAGCCAAGCCAATTGAATATGGGATTAGTCAACCAGTTATTCCAGTGGCAGCCAGGATGAGCTGTTACACCGACAAGCAGAGTAACAAATATGGTAAATAACAGCATCCCACCGTAATAAGGAAAATCACTTTCCGGATTCATGGCTGGATTGAAAAACAAAATTAAAATACCAATAAGACTTGTTAAGCCTATCAGGTCTAAAGTAATAGTATCACTAGTTTTAATGTTGCTTTTTAGTTTGTTTAGTGGCCAAATTACCGCTAAAGCTGCTCCCAAGCCCAGTGCAAAGAACCTGGTATCTGTGCCATAATATATTCGGTTAATATCAACACCCGATTTATACATTAGTGCCATTTCACAAGCTGAAAGAATGGACAAAGTGCAAATAATACTAAAAATATATTTTCTTTTTTTACCATACTTTACCAGTAAGAAAATAACTACTGGCCACAACAGGTAAAATTGACCGTTAATTGACATAGTCCATAGGTGGACAAATGGCGATTCATTGACTGCAAAGCGCTCAAAGTAGCTTTGCCCGTTGAGAATTTGCCAGAAATTATAAACGTTAAGCAGATTAGCCACCACAATCTGACTTAGTTTAGCCAGTAAATTGCGTTGAAATAAAATAATATAAGCAGCTGAAAACCATAGTACCGCAATCAGTGGCGGATAAATTTTTTTCAGCCTGCTTAAATAAAACTTTTTACTATCATAAAAGCCTTTTTCTTCATAAGACTTTAGTATTTGACACGTAACAAGATATCCAGACAAAACAAAGAAAATCGGTACACCAAGATACCCGCCCACAAAAGTATTAGGGTCAAAGTGATATAAAATCACTCCGATTACCGCCAAAGCTCTAAGTCCAGAATATCCTGTAATAAACCGATTTTTTGTCATATCTTTCAAAACTTTTCTATTATTTTATTGGACAAATTCAAAATTGAATGAACCAATGATTACATCATCGCCGTCAACGGCTCCTTTTTTACGTAATGCATCATCAACACCTAAGTTTTTCAGCTTGCGTGCGAGTCTCATAACTCCGTCATGGTAGTCAAGATTAGTCCGTTCAACCAACCTCTCAATACCTTCACCTTTGATTTCAAAAACATGTTCTTCTAATCTAATAATTTCGAATTCTTGTTTTTGCTTTTGTTCGTATTTGTATTCTTTAACATTTTGAACGTTTTCAGTGGTCTTGGCAACTTGTTCTTTTTCAGCTTGTTCTTTTTCAGCTTGTTCTATCAAACTAGCCGTATCCTGCAACAATTGGTCAATACCCTTGTGAGTGACACTAGAAATAGCATAAACTGGCTTGTTAATTTGGTGAGACTTTAAGTCCTTTTTAAATTGACTTAATTTTTCCTCTGCACCCGGGATATCCATTTGAGTTGCAACAATAATTTCACGTCTCTTTTCAAGGCTCTGATCATATTGCAGCAATTCGTGACGAATAGTCTGATAATCTTTGATTGCTTCACGCCCATTAGCAGGATCCATTGCCACTAAATGCAGAATTACTTTAGTTCTTTCAATATGACGTAAAAATTGGATTCCCAATCCTACACCATTACTTGCCCCTTCAATTAAGCCGGGCAAGTCTGCCATAGAAAAATCACGTCCATCAGGTAAAATTACCATGCCCAAATTGGGAGTCAAAGTCGTAAAAGAATAAGCAGCAATTTTAGGTTTAGCTTTAGTTACAACAGATAATAAAGTTGATTTGCCTACAGAAGGAAAGCCCACAAGACCAACATCTGCCAAAACCTTTAGTTCTAAACGTAAAACCCGGTCTTCTCCTGGTTCCCCATTTTCAGCAATTTCAGGAGCGGTATTAACACTAGTGGCGAAATGAATATTGCCGCGACCTCCGCGACCTCCGTGTGCAACCACTAATTCTTGTTTATTTTTAGTGAGGTCACCAATTTCTTCGTTAGTCTCAAAATCATAAACAGTAGTACCAACAGGTACTTTTAAATATAAGTCGCTTGCTCCACGACCATATTGTGATTTAATGCGACCGTTTTCGCCATTTTCTGCTTTAAACTTACGGCGATAACGAAAGTCCATTAATGTTCTTAAACCGCTGTCAGCAACAAAAATAATGCTGCCGCCACGACCTCCGTCGCCGCCAGCTGGTCCGCCATTAGGGACATATTTTTCATGGCGGAAAGCAACCATACCGTCGCCACCTTTTCCGGCTTGGACTTCTATCTTAGTTTGGTCGACAAATGTTGGCATAAAGATTCTCCTTCCGTCTTTCTTAACCTTATTACTATACCACAAATGCTTAGTGGAATTTGGGTTTAAATCAATAATTACAACGTTAATTTAACAGTTTGAGCCTGCGGTAACGTCAAACCAACAGAGCGCAATTCATCAATTGAAGCTTCCTTGATTTTTCTCAAAGAGCCAAAATGTCTTAATAGCTTATTCCTGCTTTTAGGACCAATACCTTTAATAGAATCAAGTTTACTTGACAGTGCATTTTTGGCATGTGTTTTTCTATGAAAGGTAATAGCAAAGCGGTGTACTTCATCCTGAATTCTAGTCATCAAATAAAAGCCTTGTGATTTAGGATCTAACGGAATTAACTTCAAGGGCACACCATTAATAGGATCACCATACAAAAGATGGTTTGTGCGGTGCTTATTATCTTTAACCATGCCAGCTACCGGAATGTTAAGGTTTAACTCATTTCTTAAAATATCTTCACACGCATCAACCTGAATTTGACCACCGTCCATTAGAATTAAATCCGGCATTGGTTTATGCTCTTTAAGTAATCTGCTGTATCGCCTGCGGACAACCTCACGGGTATTGCGCACTTCATCACCACCATTTTGATGCTCGACTTCGCCCTTTAATTTATATTTCCGGTATGAATTTTTGTCCGGTTCGCCGTCTCTAAAAACTACCAAAGCCGAAACTGGGTCAGCTCCTTGAATATGTGAATGGTCGAAACTCTCAATGACATGACCATAAGGCAACCCCAAGGAATCAAAAATTTCTTTCTGTGCTCCCTTAGTTTTTCTATTGCCTAATTCCAGCAAGCGAAATTTTTCGTCCAGTTTGAGTTTGGCATTGTCTTTTGCCATATTTAATAAGGAACGCTTTTGCCCTCTTTTTGGCGTTCTCACCGGTACGTGTAAAACCTCGCTTAGAGCTTCGTTATCAATTTTGGCAGGCACAAGAACTTCTTTAGGCAGTATTCTATTTCTTTGCCCGTAAAATTGCACAATAAACGAGGAGAATGTGTCTTCAGGATCATTAGTATCAGTTAACGGATACATCCTAGTTTCGCTTCTGAGCAGCTTAGCTTGTCTTAAAAAGAAAATTTGAATGGCAATCCAAGATTTATCAACGTAAAAGTTAAAAATGTCACGTTGTGTATTATCATTAGAAATTATTTTTTGCTTTTCAACGGTTTCTTCAATGTAATTAAGTTGATCGCGAATTTCAGCTGCGCGCTCAAATTCCAGGTTTTGAGATGCAGTTTCCATCCTTTGATTAAGGTCTTTTTTGACCCAACCAATATCACCGTTCAGAAAACTTTTGATCTTTTTGATTTGAGCGGCATAAACTGATTTGGGTACATTTTTAAAGCAGGCGCCAAGGCATTGACCCATATGATAATATAAGCAAGGCCTACCTTGTTTACCATGACAGCGCCTTAACGGAAAAACTTTCTGAATGAATTTGAGTGTAGCCTGAGCAGCGTAAACATTCGGGTAAGGACCAAAATAATAGCCCCCATCTTTTCTAATAATACTAGTTAATTTTGTTTGAGGATCCCGCTCGTTAGTAATCTCAATATAAGGGTAACCTGTACCTTGTTTTAATTGTACATTATAGTATGGCTGATACTTCTTAATTAATGTTACTTCAAGTAAAAATGCTTCCTTATCTGTCGAAACCGTGATGATATCGTAGTCACTAATATTTTCAACTAATTCAGCACGTCTCCCAACCTGAGTACTTTTAAAATAAGAACGTACACGACTTTTCAGATTTTTTGACTTGCCGACATAAATTACTTTACCGTTAACATCCTTCATCAAGTAACAGCCTGGTTTAGCCGGTAATAGTTTTAATTTATTTTCAATTAATTGCGAGGCCAAAAAATCACTCCCTCCAAAATCAGCTATATTATTTTAACATATAATTTACCGTTTGAAATTTGCTTTTGCTCATTAAACACTTTATGCTATTACTTAAATTATTATAATCATTATCTGTTTACTTTACATAAATAATATTATTTAAACTTAGATCAAAAATCTAGCTAGCTACTTAATATTATTTTTATTATAATGAAATCAGGAAGGAATTTAATTATGGGTTTAACATTCAAAAAACAAGATGAACTAGAAAAACTATTCGATAAATTTGCGACAGTGCCAAAAGATAAAAAGAAAAAGTTCACCAAAGACAAAGACGAAAAAGACAAACAAAAGGATAAATAAAAATGGTTCTCCTAAGAGAACCATTTTTTCTTACAAATTTACAGATTTTGTTCAATCCATTGCCACACTTCTTTGACATGTAATTTTTGAACTGAACTAAAAGTAAGGACTTCCACGTTATCATGTTTTAGATCAAGCTTATGACTTAATGCACTGATGACCTGATTTCGCTGATTTTTCTTAATCTTGTCAATTTTTGTGCAAACCACCAAAATCGGTAGATTTAAATAAAGCGCATAATTATACATGGCTATATCATCTTTTGTAGGATCATGGCGACCATCGATTAAAATGATTAAACCTTGCAAGTTTGCTCTGGTTTCCAGATAATCTTGAATCATTTCGCCGAACTGTTGTCTTTTCTTTTGCGAAACTCTGGCATAACCATATCCAGGAACATCAACTAAGTAAAAATCATCATTAACTAGATAAAAATTTAGTGTTTGCGTCTTACCCGGTTGACCCGACGTCCGCGCTAAATTTTTACGGCCTAACAATGTGTTAATTAAGCTTGATTTACCCACATTTGAGCGTCCTGAAAGCGCAATTTCCGGTAAATTATCAGTTGGATATTGTTCCTCTCGGACTGCACTAATAGCGTATGAACTATTTTTAATGATCATTAGCAGCCTTTATTTCCAAATTATCTTCTGGATTATCATCTTCACGGCGAGTTACTTCAGGCTCAGCGTTACTCTCAATTACATCTTTAGTAACTTTTACTTTTTCAATGTCTGGTTCACTTGGCGTTTTATACATGATACCCATCATCGCATTTTCAATTATAGTACGTAAACCACGAGCGCCCATATTACGTTCGATTGCCAAATCAGCTATCGCATTTAAAGCTTCCTCAGTGAACTCTAAGTTGACTTGATCAAGTGACAATAGTTTCTTATATTGTTTGACTAGAGCATTCTTTGGCTCAGTCAAAATTCTTACTAAATCAGCACTGTCAAGTTTATCCAAAGTAGCAATTATAGGTATTCTTCCGATAAATTCCGGAATTAAGCCAAATTTAACCAAGTCACCTGTCGTCAGATGTTCTGTCCAGGAATCATCCTGAACTTTATTCAATTCATTTTCAGCACTAAAACCTATTATTTTTTTGCCCAGACGATTTTTAACGATCTGCTCAATGCCGTCAAAAGCACCACCGACAATAAATAAGATATTCGTAGTGTCAATCTGAATTAATTCTTGCTGTGGATGCTTACGACCACCTTGAGGTGGCACAGAAGCAATTGTACCTTCCAAAATTTTCAGTAAAGATTGTTGTACACCTTCGCCAGAAACATCACGGGTAATCGAGACATTTTCAGACTTTTTAGAAATTTTATCAATTTCATCTATATAAACAATGCCGCGTTCTGCACGCTCAATATCATAATCGGCATTTTGCAATAACTTAAGCAAAATGTTTTCAACGTCTTCACCGACATAACCAGCCTCAGTTAAAGTAGTTGCATCTGCAATAGCAAAAGGCACATCTAATATTTTAGCCAATGTTTGGGCTAAATAAGTTTTTCCTGACCCAGTTGGTCCGATCAAAGCAATATTAGATTTTTGTAATTCGGTTGAAGAATCTACGTCCATTTGGGTGACACGTTTATAGTGGTTATATACAGCAACCGAAAGAATTTTTTTAGCACGTTCTTGCCCAATAACATATTGATCAAGCTGCTTTTTTATTTCCATTGGCTTAGGTAAATCACGTGCCTTTTTTAATGAGTCAGACTTCAATTCATCATCAATAATTCTTTTTGATAAATCCACACACTCATTACAAATATAAACACCATTACCAGCAATCATCTTTTTAACTTGATCTTGTGTTTTATCACAAAAGGAACATTTAATTTCCTCTTGTTGATCAGTAAATTGTGATGCCATCATATTCCTCCTCATATCTTCAACTTTAAGGTTAGCATAAAATAGAGGCTATACATGAATTTTTTGCTCGGAGATAAAATAAAGAGGCAGTATGACACTGCCTCTTTATTTCAGAGATAAATCCTATTTTTTATCAGACTTTTTTTCGTCTTCTTTTATTTTGGATTTTGCAACTTGCTTTGCGCTGTCAGCAACAATGTCAATTGCTTTACGCACATTAATGTCATGAGAAAGCATATCATCAGTCAGAGTATTACGGACAGTCTTTTCGTCCATGTTGTATTCACTGGCTAAGTTCTTAATTTCCTTGTCAATTTCTTCTTTTGAAGCTTTAATTTCTTCTTTTTTGACAATAGCTTCAAGAACCAAGTTAGTTTTTACTCTTTCTTCAGCATCCTTAGCAAATTGTGAGCGTAATTGTGCTTCAGTAGTATTAGTTATCTTGTAATAAGTTTCTGGACTAATACCTTGGCGTTGCATATTTCCTAGATATTGATTCATTTGGGTATTAATATCTTCTTGAATCATTGCATCTGGAATTTTATCAATGGTAGCGTTATTAACAGCACTTTCGATAGCTGCTTGCTCAATTTCTTCTTTTGCAGAATCTTCTTTTTGAGCTTTCAAGTCCTTCTTGATCTTTTCTTTGAGGTCATCAAGGGTATCTACCGAGTCATCTACATCTTTAGCAAATTCATCATCTAATTTAGGTAATTGTTTTGATTTTACTTCATGAATCTTAGTTGCAAAGTGAGCTTCTTTTCCAGCTAAATCTTTTGCACCATAATCTTCAGGGAAAGTTACAACAACATCAACACCATCTCCAGCTTTATGGCCGATCAATTGGTCTTCAAAGCCAGGAATAAATGTGTTAGAGCCTAGTTCAAGCGAGTAATCGTCTGCAGAGCCACCATCAAAAGCTTTATCGTCAATTGTACCCTTGTAGTCAATAGTTACGGTATCGCCCTTAGCTGCAGCACTCTTTTTCAAGACTAATTCAGCATTCTTTTCGCGTTCTTCCTTCAGCTTGGCATCGATATCTTTGGCATAAACGCGAGTATTTTGCTTAGGAACTTCAATTCCCTTGTATTCACCTAATTTAACTTCTGGTTCAACAGTAACTGTGGCTTTCATTTGCCAGTCCTTACCCTTTTCCATTGAAACAGGCAAAATTTGAGGTTGACCAACAGCAGCAACATCAGCTTCTTTGATAGCAGCAGAATATGCTGCTGGTAAAACGATGTTTAATGCGTCTTCATATAATGATTCTTCACCGTAATACTGATCAAAAATAACACGGGAAACGTGTCCTTTTCTAAAGCCCGGGACACGCAGACTATTTTTCACTCTCTTAAATGCTTGATCTAGCCCACGCTTCACTTCAGCTTGGGGAATATCAAAAGTAAGTTCACCGGTAGTTTTATCGGTTTTATTCCATTTTACAGACATTAATTAAATACCTCCAATGTCAAGTTAAATTGCATCGTTACATACTAAATTATCTTACATTAAACGCTCGTAAAAAACAAATTTAGGCAAAAAAAGATGTACTTCTATGAAGAAGTACATCTTTTTAAACTGTCTTTTAACGAACTAGTCAAGAATTTCAGTAACTTGACCAGCACCAACAGTACGACCACCTTCACGGATAGTGAACTTAGTACCCTTTTCAATGGCTGCTGGTTTAATTAAGTTAACAGTAAACTCTGTGTTATCACCAGGCATAACCATTTCAGTACCTTCTGGTAATTCAATTTCACCTGTAATATCAGTAGTGTGGAAATAGAATTGTGGACGGTAGTCTGAGAAGAATGGAGTATGACGTCCTCCTTCTTCCTTCTTCAGTACGTAAACTTGACCCTTAAACTCGTGGTGAGTTTGAATTGAGCCAGGTGCAGCTAGAACTTGTCCACGAACAACTTGGTCACGGTCAATACCACGAAGCAATACACCGACATTATCTCCGGCTTCACCTAAGTCCAAAGTCTTGTGGAACATTTCCAAACCAGTAACAACTGATTTAAGAACTTTATCAACTAAACCAACAATTTCAACTTCATCACCGATCTTAACTGTACCACGGTCAATACGACCAGAAGCAACAGTACCACGACCAGTAATAGTGAAGACATCTTCAACTGGCATTAAGAAAGGCTTGTCAGTTTGACGTTCTGGAGTTGGGATATATTCATCAACTGTATCCATCAACTTCAAAATAACTTCTTCTTGTTCCTTGTCGCCTTGTAATGCCTTCAAAGCTGAGCCACGGATAACTGGAATATCATCACCAGGGTAATCGTATTCAGTTAATAAGTCACGAACTTCCATTTCAACTAAGTCGATCAATTCTGGGTCGTCAACTAAGTCAGTCTTGTTTAAGAAAACAACGATGTAGTTAACACCAACTTGACGAGCAAGCAAAATGTGTTCACGAGTTTGAGGCATAGGACCATCAGTTGCCGCAACAACTAAGATAGCTCCATCCATTTGAGCAGCACCAGTAATCATGTTCTTGATGTAGTCAGCGTGACCTGGGGCATCCATGTGGGCGTAGTGACGATTTTCAGTTTCGTACTCTACGTGAGCGGTATTGATAGTAATACCACGTTCTTTTTCTTCTGGCGCAGCATCGATTTCTGAGTAATCTTCAGCCTTAGCCAAGCCCTTTTCTGATAAAACTTTAGTAATAGCCGCTGTTAAAGTGGTTTTACCATGGTCAACGTGACCGATAGTACCAATGTTTACGTGTGGCTTTGTTCTAACGTAATGTTCTTTTTCTGCCATTAAAATGACCCTCCTGTAAATTTGCAAGAAGTCCGTTGAGTAAGTAACGGATAGTTCTCTGTTGAATATTGTACTACTTTCATTGGCAAATGCCTAGTATTTTAATGCATAGAGCCATGCCTAATGAAAACGTCCTTTGCTATTATACTAAATACTTTGAAAAAGTAAAGGTATTTATCCAATTTTATTCGGATATATTATGATCGATTCTCTCAAACAGTTTTTGATTGCTCCTACCATCTTGGTTTTCAATATATGAAGCAATATCACTGGCAAAACTATCTGGATCATCAACATACTTACTTAGTTTAGGATAAAGACTGCCTAAAATCAAATTTACTTCGCCTAAAACGGCTGGAAGTTGGCTCGGTTTATGATAATATCTCGATCCAATACCAGAAACAACTTCACGATAAATTGGCTCTTTTTCAAGCAAGTCAATTTTTTGCGGGATAAACTCCTCAGTCTGCCCTAACACTAATACCTTGAACTTTTCCTTAATGCCTAAGCGAAATAAATCCTCACATAAAACTATGCGGCTAGCAAAATTCAAGCTAGGATCAATTAGTAAGCTTTGAGCAAAATTTTGGAAGTTAATTAAATCAAGTTTAAAAAGTTGCTCATAGTCAAATTTTGTTGGTTTGCTTTTTCCTTTAAAATTGAGCATTATTTGCTGCTGCTCTTTTAAAGGAACAGGCTGGATTTTATCCGGCAAATCATAACCGGTAATATTTTTAACTTCAAGTGCTTCAATCAAAAAGTTATTCGCCTGTAAAACTTTACTATAAACAGAGAAAACTTGGGCATCAGTAAATAAATCTTTTTCTTCTTTAATTAGTTCATAGGCTGAATAATTCTGCCCATTCTTAATGTACATCTGACAAAGATTGAGAACAATTGTCTCACTGTAGCCATCTCTTAAAGCTTCTTCCAAATATTGAATTGCTTGGGGAAAGTCACCATTTGCTGCAACTTTATTTGCCAAATTAAGCAAATTTTTTTGACTCAACGACGTCATTATTTATCTTTCTTGACAATCCTTTGGCCAGTCTTATTAACATCAACTGGATGATGGGTTTCTTCCTTCGTCTGCTCATTCTTGCTATTTCTTTTTTGCATAGCACGGTGGCGATTCTGATTAACCTCCATTACTACTGGTAAAACCACTGGTCTGCGATTTGTTTTACGATATAAAAACTTTTCCAAATCGTTACGGACATCTTGTTTAATTTCAGTCCAATCAAATTTTTTATGTTCAAAATTGTTGTTAATAGTTTTTTTAATCAATTCAATGCTGTCACGCATTAACTGCTGGTTGGCCTTAATATAAACAAAGCCCCGACTTGTTACCTGTGGTTGAGCTATAATTTTTTTCTTACGCCGGTCAATCGTAACTACAGCAATAAAAATACCATCATCTGACAATACTTCACGATCGCGCAGTACGATGTTGCCAACATCGCCAATACCAGAGCCGTCAATCATTGTATCTTCTCCTGGAACCGGATCAGTCAGGTAAAGTCGTTCTTGGTTAAAATCGTAGCTTAAGCAATCACCATTTTTCGTGATAAAAATATTTTCTCTTTTTAGTCCAGCTCTGATAGCTAAATCTTTATGAACCTCAAGCAGTCTGTATTCACCAATTACAGGAATTAAAAACTGGGGCTTTAAGATGCCAATTAGAAGTTGGAGATCCCTGCCTGTAGCGTGACCACTAGTGTGTTTAGCTTTACCAAGCTGGATAACAGTGCCTCCAGCACGATAAACCAGATCGCTGGTTTGCGCCACAATAGTTTCAACAGAATGCGACGGTGTTGTAGCAATAAAAACCAAATCGCCTTTATGTATTGTGATCATGCTATGGCGCTTTTTAGCCATTTTTTGCAAGGAATTTAAAGGTTCTCCCATTTGACCCGTTTCAAGAATGACGGTTTTTTCATCAGGAGTTTCTTTTAAATTTTTAACCCGCATTAACAGACCTTTAGGAACTGTTAGATAACCCAAGCTCATAGCTGTTCGCACTATTTTAGCTAAGTCTCTACCTGTCAATAAAACACGTCTACCAGTTTTATGAGCGGCATTTAATACTTCTTGAATTCTGATTAAATTGGAGGCTTTAGCCGCTACAATTACTCTGCCCTTGGCATTACGAAAAACATTCGTTACATAATCCCCAATATCCTGTTCTGCAACGTTAGGAAGTGATGCTTCAGCATTGGAAGAATCACTTAACAGTGCCAATACCTTTTTATGTGCTATTTCTGCTAAACGATCCAGATCCGTGCGGTATTTGGGTGCTGCTGAAGGATCAAATTTGAAATCTCCTGTGTAAACAACTTCACCTGCAGGGGTATGCACATCAATTCCCAAAGAGTCAGGAATAGAGTGTGTTGTAGGGAAAAATGAGATATTAGCATTCTTAAATTCAATCTCAGTATCTGCATCGATCACATGAAAAAGACTATTTTTGCAACGTTTGTTTTCGCGTTTAACAGTAATCTTGGCTAGTTCAATTGTTAGTTGTGAGCCAAAAACGGGTATGTCATATTGACGTAAAATATAAGGCAAAGCGCCGATAGAATCAGCATGTCCGTGTGTTAAAAAGATGCCGACAACCTGATCGCCGTATTGTTCAAAAAAGTCCAGATCTGGAATAACCAAATCAATTCCAAACAACGTACTATCAGGATATTTAAGACCGGCATCAAGAACAAAAATTTCATCATTAACTTGAACGGCGAACATGTCTTTTCCTTGCTCACGAACACCGCTCAGAATCATAATTTTAACTTGATCAGTCATTATATTTCCTTTTCTTTATATTTCCTTTTCTTTAATTTTCTATTCAGTTGTTATTTAGGGATCGTGTGATCACAACGTAAAAAGTATCTTTTTTTATTCTAGCATAAAATAGCAGTTTGACAAAAATAAAAAAGCCAGTTCAAAACTTTGAACCAGCTTTTTGACATTTCAAATGAAATTAACGACGTAAACCTAATTTCTTAATTAATTCACGATAACGATTAATATCCTTATTCTGTAAATAACGAAGCAAGTTACGACGGTGACCAATTTTCTTTAACAAACCAACATAAGAGTGGTGATCATGTGAGTGATTTCTCATATGCTCAGTCAGATTGTTAATATCAGTAGTCAAGATTGCAACTTGAACTTCAGTTGAACCAGTGTCACCTTCGTGAGTCGCAAAATTTTTAATTATTTCATCTTTTTCTGCTTTTGAAATTGCCATTATTTTTCACCTTTCACTAGAATAATTGCCGTTAACAACGTTAACCGTCAGGTGTGAGCGCGCAAACAGCGTTAACGGTTCACAACAATAGTATAATACAGACAATTTTTTTAAAAAGCAAGTATAATTTATCTTGCATCTGCATTTATCTTTCAGTATAATCTATAAAGTAGAATTACGATTGATGGAGGTGAATTTTTATGCCACAAATTAAATCAGCTATTAAGCGTGTTAAGACTCAAGATGCTACTAGAAAGCGCAATGCCGCTCAAATGAACAAATTAAGAACTGCTATTAAGAAGTTCAAGACTGCTCAAGCAGCTGGTGCTGAGAACGCCTCCGAATTACATGTAGAAGCAGCTCGTGCATTAGATAAGGCCGCTTCCAAAGGTCTTATTCACAAAAATAAAGCTAACCGTGATAAGAGTCGTTTAGCAAAACTTGCAAAATAATGATCTTGATTATTGATAATCAAAAAAGACAGAAATGAATATCATTTCTGTCTTTTTTTGCTGTAAATATCAAACACTCAGGATAAAAAGTCTTAAAAAATTCTCACTGCGATATTGTCCGTTTTTATAATTAAAATCAAGTTTAATGGCTTCTTGTAATAATTTTTCTAATTTTTGTAAACCTATGTTATTCCTGAGAGCCACCTTAACTCGAAATGGGTGTACACCTAACTCACGCACAATTTCTGCCTCACTTCTCCCTCTGGATTGCAACACCTTTACCACCAAAATAAACTCTATTTGGTTTTCAAAAACAGCTAAAAGCTGCACTGGACTGTTACCATTATGTAGTTGATTATCTAAACGTGTTAGTGCTTCTTGATAATTTTTCCTTAAAGCAACTTCTAAAATAGCGAATATATTTTGTGCTAGTGACAAATCAGTGTTCTTTTCAACTAATGCAGTTGTGATTTTCTGATCGATTGCCGCCATTTTCAGTTTATTGTAGTTACTCAAAACCGTATCCAGCACTTGATCGCTACGCTCTAAAAGCAATTTAAGGGCATCGTCTGTTATTTGGTATTTTTCACTTGTAATCAGTCCTCTGACTACTTTTTTCAGTTCATAAGGCTTTACTTGGGCTTCCACGACGTTAAAATTCTGCGTAATAATTTTAGTTATTTTCTTGCGCCGATCCAGTTTTTCATATGACGCTACCATTATTATCACATCATCCAGTTGGGAACTATTTTCAAAAATATTTTGTAATTGCTCAACTTGTTTATGATATTTTTGTGGTACTTTAGCGGTCATAAAAAAAGGGTTCTTAACGGTCAGCACTTTTTTTTGACTAAAAAGGCTCGATTCAGTGAGAGCTGCAATTAAATTATCTAATCCATCTGTTTCACAATCAACCATTACCCTTTCATAGTCTGAGAATTGTTCTTCCTGCAGATAGGATTTAGCAAGATAATCGTTTAAAAAAGTATCAGACCCACTAATAAGCGTATTTAGAGTGTTTTGTTGGGAATTCTTAAATAAAGAAAGTAACGTCATTTTTTTGCCACCGGTAAAAATTGTTTAAATTTTGGCTTCATTAATCCGCCATAGTTCCAAGTTATCATACCACAGTCCTGAGTGGAAGCCCATGAGATATGTTGGTTTTGCAGCGTTCCAATTGTTTCTTCATGTGGATGGCCAAACCTATTATGACGTCCGGCAGATACAAAAACTCTTTCCGGCTGTAAAGCCTTTAAAAAATCCGGATTGGAAGCTGTCCGACTGCCATGATGACCTAATTTAAAGTAATCTGCGTGTAAATGGTACTTAGACATGATTTCTGCTTCCCCTGCTTGACCGAGATCGCCTGTAAACAACCACTGCTTACGGGCTAATTTAAATGTTAATGACAAAGAATCCTCATTTTTGCCAGTACCCGGCTTAAACGGGTAAACAATTGCAAAAGAAATATCTGGATATTTAACATTTTGCCCAGCTAATAATTGCACAACCTGCTTTTTACCAATGCGCGAGGCAATCCGTTTACGAAAGGAAGGATTGTCTAGAAGTCCTTGAGCCATGTATAATTTTTTTACCTTAACTTGATCCAGCAATGGTCCCAAGTCTCCCACATGATCTGCATCTTGATGACTTAAAAATATACCATCAATCTTGCTTATTCCCTGTGCTTTTAAAAATGGAATTGTAATTTTATTAACTTGCGGAGTTACTTTTTTACCGTTAAAGTTTAATTTCCCACCAACATCAATCAGAAAAACGCGTCTAAATAAGGGAGTAGATATTAATATGCTGTCCCCTTGACCGACATCAATAAATGTTACCTGTCCTTGCAACGGAAAATGGATGCTGAGAAAGACTATTAAATAAAAGAACAAGGTGCCTTTCAAAAGATATTTTTTAAATTTAATGCTAAAAGTTTGTTCATTAATAGCCACTAATAATGCAGAAGTTAGTAAGAGCAAAAATAAACACTGCCACCAATTGATTTTACCAAAAGTAAATAATCCGATCTGAGTTTTAGAAAACAGCGCAATTAATTGCTCACCCTTTCCTAATATTCCTTCTAACAACCAACTCAAATGCGGCGTTATTTTAAATACCATTAAATTTAAAAATGTCATCGGCAGCACAACCCAATTAAAATAAGGCACAATAATCAGATTAAAGATAACCGTTAGAAAATTAAACTGGAAGAAATAAAACAATAATAAAGGTAAAAGGAGCAAGTTTAAAGCAACAGATTGCTTAAAGTTCGTCATTTTATTTGTTAATTCTAATCCTAGTGCCAAGATGTAACTTAATAATGCACCAGTACCGAGCATTAAACGCGGATTAATAAGCAAATGAATTATCGCCGTCAGCCCTAACAAATCTGGTTTATTAATTTGCAATTTATTTAAAGTTAAAATCTTGCCAATAATATAAGTCAAACTTGCTCTCACAAAACCTGCTTGACCATTACAAAGAAATATCCCTACCAGCAAAATGAGTAAACAAAAACAAAAGGCTTCATTTTCAGTCAACTTAAAAAAATAACAAATCGTACTAATTACGAGGGTATAAATACCAACATGTAAGCCTGAAATACTCAAAATATGAATGACACCAAGATCGCGATAATTGTTTAAGATCGGTTGAAAATCTTGACTGGGGTTTTCCCCTAAGAGCAGTTCATAACTGAAAAAAGAAAGTATAGGTGGCATTTTATGCAAGTATGTCTTTAAACGATAGCGTAAATAATGTAAATAATTCCAAAACCCTCTTTTTTCTACTGTAAGATTGCAACTAGTCAATTTGACTTGTTGAGTAATGTTCTTGCTGCGATAAAAAGAGCGTAAATCAAATTGTCCGTAATTAGAAGCAGGCTCAATTCGACTTACCTCACCAGCCAAATGAGAAAAAGTAATTTGATAACCCTGAGCAATTTTTCTAAGCTGATTAGGAGTTAATTTTCCCGAAATTAAAATTCTGCCGCCCGGTGCTTTTGCCTCAGCGGAAAACCAATCATCCGAAATTTTAACCTGATCAGGATAAACGTCGACAGTGGCATGAGGCGTCAGCATAAATTTCGTTTCTTTGTTATCGACATGGAAAATAATCGCCATCAAAAATACTGACAGTAAAATAAACCATTTTAGGTTGGTAAATTTATAAAATAATAGTAATGTTAAAAAGCTAATCAAAGCATAACAGACCAATTTTTGCGTTACAGTTTGTTTTTGAAAAATAATAAAACTTAAACCAATTAATAAAAGTCCTAATAATAAGAAAAAGCCTGGTCTGAGAATGCTAAATTTCCAGTTGATCCTTAAGTCCTGCAAAAGTTTTGTCTCCTATTCCAGAAACTTGTTTAAGTTCGTCAACTGCTTTAAACTGGCCATTTTCTTGCCGGTAACTAATAATTTGCTGAGCCTTTTTTTCACCTATGCCATTCAGTTTTTGTAATTGAGCTGCATCCGCTGTGTTAATATTGACTTTATTATTTTCAGCTACACTTGTATCGCTCGCCACTTCAGCTGAATTTGGTTCAGCACTGTCTGAAGAATAGGATTCAACGATCGCCTTTTTAGTGATCTTTTCACCTTTATAGGGAATACGAATTTTATCCTGATCATTCAAAATTAGTGCCCGATTAACATTTTTGATTTGGGCATTGGTTTTTAATCCGCCTGCAGCAGTGATTAGCTCATTTAAGCGAGCTCCTTTTTTTAACGTATAAACACCTTGATTTTTGACTGCACCAGAAATATCACACGTAACATTTTGCGGTTTATCAATTACTTGTTTTTTTGCGGCGGCTTTTACCTGTTCTTTATCATTCTCGTCATTATCAAGGCTTTCTTTATTGGCAAAGGCAGCACTTTTATCCTCATTAAAATCAATCAATTCATCTTTTTGCGTCTCTTTTCTTGTCCAAATGACAATAATTAAAACTAGCAAAACAAGTCCCACGACAAAATAGAGTTTGTATTGTGCAATAAAATTTTTAACTTTTTCCCAATCCATTGTTTTCAACTCCCAATTTTAAGTACGAAAAAAGCTCAAAAAATTTTGAGCTTTTTATACTTTATTTGAAATTTTTACGTAAATAATTGAGAGCATCATCAAAAGTACGAACAGGAACAATTTTCATTTTTGTTCCGATCTGTTTAGCTGTCTTTTTGGCGACGACATAATTATTGGCGCTCTTTTTCAATCCACCAGTATCAGTAGGGGCAAAGAATACTTCGGCACCTGCCTTATCTGCAGCAACCACTTTTTTATCTACTCCACCAATGATGCCGACTTTTCCAGAAGGAGTAATAGTGCCTGTGCCAGCAATTTTATGACCCTTTGCTAAATGTTCACCCGAGAAGATTTCATAACTAGTCAGCGTAAACATCAAACCTGCAGACGGTCCACCAATATCGCCTGCATTAATAGTTAACTTGGGCTTGGTTTCAACTTTAGTATGCTCAACTAATTGAATACCAATACCTGGCTTCCCTGTTCCCTTGACTTTAACGATTTTACCGGTAAAAGCAATTTTTTTCTGCTCTCTGAGAACTGTTATCTGTACTTTTGAGCCGATTTTTCTCTTTTGCAGGTAATTGATCATTTCTGCAGTAGAACGGAATCTATGACCGTTAGCGCCTAAAACAGTATCACCAATTTGCAATTTTTTTCTAAAACTCGAACCTTTTTGTACTTGCATTACATAAACGCCTTGATAATGCAACTTAGGCTTAAGTCCAGCTTTCTTAGCAGCACAATAAATAGCATTTTGCTGACTGGTTTCCATATACCAATTTTGCAGTTCTTGATACTGGCTATTTGTGGCGCTGCCTAACAGTTCTTCTTTGGGAACCCGGCTAACATGTTTTTGAGTAAAACTAAAAAGGTATTGCCATACTGAAGCTGGCTGACTAGTTTCACTTACTGTAACCAAATAAAAGTTATTAGGTGCCTTTGAGTTGCTACGCATAAATTGTCCTGTAGACACTGCGCTACCGGGCATTTCAATATAATAATTGGTTGGCCAATTTAAGCCAATAAATATTACAGCGACTGTTAGAATTAACAGGAGGAACTTATTTAGTCTACTCCTTTTTTTGGTCGATTTTTTTGGTTCATTCATCTTTTTCTTTACCTATTTTTTTCCTAATTGCTGCAGCTGCTTTAGCAGGTAAAAATGATTTGGTATCACCATTAAAATTAGCAATTTCTTTCACAATGCTAGACGCAACAAAACTATTCTCTGGTTTGGTAAAAAATAGAACAGTAGTTACATCTGGTGCTATTTCTTTATTCATTTCCGCTATTTGTTGTTCATATAAAAAATCAGCGTTGTTTCTGACGCCCCGAATAATAACATTAGCTTGAAGATCATGAGCAACATCAACCGTTAAACTATTCGGCCTTAACAGAACCGTCACATTTTTTTCCTCTTTGACGGCATCCTGTGCCAAGGATTGTCTCTCCTTTTCAGTAAAAAGATATTTCTTGGCCGTATTAGTCATTATTACAACATAAATTTGATCAAAAATCTTGGCAGCTTGCTGAATAATATCAACATGACCATTTGTCAATGGATCAAAACTTCCTGGAAAAATAGCGGTACTCATTAATTTTCCTTTCGATAAAAGCGCACAATAGTCTTACCTAAATGTTTTTCCTGCATTAACTTAAAGCCTTCAATCTGAACTAATTCAGTTTTATCATCAGTTTCCGCCACCACAATGGCTTCTGGGCTTAATAAAGTTAATTTAAGCATTTTTTTCATATCAGACACAATGTGTTGCTTGGCATAAGGCGGATCTAAAAAAACTAAATCGAATTTTTGCCCGTCACCTGCTAGCTTATTTAGAGCAACATTACTTGGCATTTTATAGATAGAAAAGCGATCAGGTTCTTTAGTAAGAGCAACATTTTTACGAATTATTTCTACGGCCTGATAATTAATATCAACTATTACAGCATGGTGACATCCCCTTGAAACTGCTTCAATTCCTAAGGCTCCGCTTCCACCGTAAAGGTCTAAGACGTTGCCCCCTGAAAAAAACTGACCTAGTGCGTTAAAAAGTGATTCTTTAACTTTATCACTTGTTGGTCTGGTTTTTTGACTCTTAAGAGTGTATAAATTGCGCTTGGCGTATTTACCAGAAATAATTCTCATAACAATTGTTCCATATCTTCCTGTGTTTCTTGTAACTTCTTTTCAGCTTGGACAGCCAAATCACTTATTTGTTTTTCAATATGATCACTTGAAAGATCAATCTGATCCCAACTTGATTTCGTAACTTGATCGACAAAATCAAGTGCGTTTAGTTCCTCCCTAATTTGATCAACATCCTTTTGATTAACATATAAAATGCAGTAAGCACATTTTTTGGAGAAATAAACTATATCCCCATAACGTCGTAATTTGTATTGATTGTTAACAGACTTTAAATAAACAATCAAACTCTGTCTTTGATTAATATTTTTATGTTCCAAATCTTTTTCAATACTCATTTAAGTTCTTCTTTCTCTTTTTTAATTCGTTCATTAGCAGAAATATTTAACACAATACCAATTGCAGCTGAAAGGACGAGCAAAGATGAGCCACCATAAGAAATAAAAGGTAGAGTAACACCCGTGATGGGCAATAAGCCTAAAACAGCTCCCACGTTAAAAAATGTTTGGGTAAAAATAATTGTGGCAATGCCAAAACAAACCAGTGCGTTGAATTGAGAAGATGCCTTGTTGCCAACTTCCATTATGCTAAATATCAGGTAAAATATCAGTCCTAAAACCAGTAAAGCTCCTATTACCCCAATTTCTTCGGCAATAATAGCCAGAATAAAATCAGTATATGGTTCAGGAAGGTAGCCCCTTTTTTGCATACTGTTTCCTAACCCAACGCCAAGTAGACCACCATTATGAATAGCATAATATGAATTAACTAATTGTGCTCCGCCTTTTTGCTCTAATTCAAATGGATGGAGAAAGGAGAGAAAACGCCGGTACTGGTAACTTTCCTGCAAAAATTCTGGATTCCACTTGATTATCAAAAATACTAACAAAAAGACACTGATGCCGATTCCAATCAGACAAAGCACAGCGTTTTTAGCAGGGACACCTGAAACAGAAAACATCACAATCACTATCATTGCTAGTACTGCAGTACCGCCAAAGTCTGGTTCAATAATAACTAAAAACATCATAAATGCTGCTAAGATAGCCGGTCTAGAGAGGTTTTGAATAATGTGCCCCTTCTTAAAGGACCCATCATGGCGGTCTAAAAAATACGCTAAATAGATTACTAGGGACAGCTTGGCTATTTCAAGAGGTTGTATTTTGATAATTTTCAAATCAATCCAGCCAACTGAGCCGTTAACAGCAGCTGCAGATCCTTTGAAAAGTTTTAAACAGATCAGATAAAACAACATTAAAAGACAAATCACTAAAAAGCCGGCAACAAATCTACGACTTTTGAAAATGCCTAATTTTAAAAAAAAGCACAGAGCACCAACCAAAAAAATTGCGCAAAACGCGTATATTGCTTGTCGAATACCATAGATAGCTGGATTGAAGCCATTTACCAATAAAATATCAGAACTGGCCGAATAAACCATCACTATGCCAAAAACAACCAATAATATATAAGGCACCAAAATATTATAATTTAAATGGTGAAGTTTTTGTCGCACAAGTTGACCTCTTCCCTGTGATTAATACACGTTCATTATAAAGCATTATAAAACAAAAAGGGCACTACTTCATCAGTGAGTGCCCTTCTTAAATAATTTATTTATTTTTATTGCGTCTCTTATCAGCTTTTTGCCGCTCAGAAGTGTTCAGGATTTTCTTTCTTAATCTGACGGATTCTGGTGTTACCTCACAGTATTCATCATCATTTAAAAATTCGATGGCTTCTTCTAGAGTTAAAGTCTTTGGAGTTCTAATTGCAGCGGCATGGTCCTTACCCGCAGCACGAGTATTAGTCAAGTTTTTACCCTTAATGACATTAACAGCAATATCACGATCACGTGATGATTGGCCGACAATCATTCCTTCATATACTTCAACACCGGCACCAATGAATAGTTCTCCACGTTGCTCAACTGTCTGTAAAGAGTAAGTAGTTGATTTGCCTTGGCTAATTGACACAAGTGCACCGTTTTGACGGCCCGGCTCCCAGTTTTTCACAACTGGTTTATATGAATCAAAGCTGTGGTTCATAATACCATAGCCACCTGTTTGAGACATAAATTCATTGTTATAACCAATTAAGCCACGGGAAGGAACCAAAAAGTCTAAGCGAGTTTGATTATTGCCCGTTGAAGCCATATTTTTCATTTCACCTTTTCTTTGAGAAAGTGAATCAATTACTGAACCAACATACTCATCAGGTGTATCAACTTGCACAGCTTCAAATGGTTCACACATTTTGCCGTCAATTTCGCGGTAAATAACCTTTGGTCTTGACAGTTGCAATTCAAAACCTTCACGACGCATTTCTTCGACTAAAATCGAAAGGTGCAGTTCACCACGACCAGAAACAGTCCAGGCGTTTAATTGATCAGTAGGCTCAACTCTTAATGAGACATCAGTCCGAGTTTGCTTGATTAAACGGTCTTCCAGTTTCTTAGGCGTAACCTTGTCACCTTCACGTCCTGAGAAAGGAGAATCATTGGCAACAAAATCCATTTGCAAGGTTGGCGGATCAATTTTCAGAATTGGCAATGCCTCAGGATTCTCTGCCGATGCAATAGTTTCACCAACAAAAATATCGTTAATACCGCTGATAGCAATTATATCGCCAGCTTTTGCCTCAGTGATTTCATTACGCTTCAAGCCGAAGAAACCAAATAATTTGGTAACTCTAAAGTTTTGAGTAGAACCGTCACGTTTCATAACTGTGATGTTGTCACCGACTTTGACCCGACCACGGTAAACTCGGCCAACGCCAATTCGGCCAACATAATCGTCCCAGTCAAGCATTGTAATTTGGAATTGCAGAGGCTCATCAGAATTATCAATTGGTGCAGGAATAGATTTGATAATCGTATCAAATATAGGATTCATAGTCTCTTCCTGCTTGGCCGGATCTGGATCGTATGAGGACGTACCATTTAATGCAGAAGCATAAACAACTGGGAAATCTAATTGTTCATCGTTTGCACCTAACTCAATGAATAATTCCAAAACTTCATCAAGAACTTCTTTTGGACGAGCACCTGGACGGTCAATTTTATTAATAACTACAATAGGCTTAACCCCAGCTTCTAATGCCTTTTTAAGTACGAAACGAGTTTGCGGCATAGTTCCTTCATAGGCATCTACTAGAAGCAAGGCACCATCAACCATATGCATAATACGTTCAACTTCGCCACCAAAATCGGCATGTCCCGGAGTATCCAAGATATTGATTGTAGTATCGCCATATTTAACCGCAGTGTTTTTGGATAAAATAGTAATACCACGTTCGCGCTCAATATCGTTTGAGTCCATTGCCCGATCTTCCAGAGCCATATGTTCAGGGAGAGTGTCGGATTGCTTCAATAATTGGTTAACCAAAGTAGTTTTACCATGGTCAACGTGAGCTATGATAGCTATATTCCTAATATCGTTTCTTCTTTTCTCTGACAAAAGTAATTCCTCCTCCACTCCTCAATAAAAAAACTGTGACCATGTCACAGTTTCGGCGGCACGTCAAAAACATGCTAATCGAAGTGTTTCATATCTGTATATTTACGCTCATTGATTTTACCACCTAACTATATACTGGTCAACGTTTATCCCTCTTTTTCAAATTAAAAATTTAGTATAGAATAAAAAGCAGACAAATTAGTTTACTTTATGTTACAAATATAACTATAAACTTTTATGAAAGAGTGAATTTAATTGATATTAATGAAAGATATTACCCGGGATGGTAATCCTGTGTTACGTAAAGTCGCTAAACCATTGACTTTTCCTTTAAGTGAACACTACAAAAACTTAGCTAAAGAAATGATGGAGTATCTTGTTAACTCTCAAGATCCTAAAATTGCCGCAAAACACCAACTAAGAGCGGGTGTAGGCTTAGCAGCTCCGCAGGTAGGTGAAAGTGTCCAAATGGCTTCACTATTAGTTCCTAACGATAAGGGTGATATAATTTTTAAGGAAACTTTTGTTAATCCCGAAATATTGTCTGAATCTGTTAGGCAAGCATGTCTCAGTGAAGGTGAAGGCTGCTTAAGTGTTGATAAGGTAATTGACGGGTATGTCCCTAGACCTGACAAGCTAAAGGTCCACTACTACACTGTCTCCGGAGAAGAAAAAACCGTACGCTTAAAAGATTATCCTGCAATTGTAGCATCCCATGAAATCGAACATTTACGGGGACATCTGTTTTATGATCGCATTAATAAGGAAGATCCTTTCAAACTGGATGATGATACTGTTATAATTTATTAATTGTTTTAAAAATATTTAAGCCGTCTTTTTTGATTTGACGGTTTTTTTAATAAAGCTACTAGAACTTGATTCTATACTTGATTTCTTATGTATGGTAGAATTTTATTAGCTATTGGGTACTTTTTGTTATCCAAAATATGAACGTTTTATAAACTGAATAAGGAGAATACAAATATGATCTACAAAGTTTTGTATCAAAAAGACAAGGTTGTCAACCCTAGACGGGAGACAACCAAGACTCTTTACCTTGAAGCCGATAATATGGTGGCAGCAAGGACTATGGTTGAGGAGAATACCCCCTATAATATTGAACTCATCCAAGAATTGGCCGGAAATTCGCTAACTTACGAAAAAGAACATGCCGACTTTAAATTGACCTCTTTTGAGAGTAAGAAGTAGTTTTCGTGCGCATTAAAAATAATGAAGTTGCCGTCGTTGCAATCGGGGGGTTGCACGAAATAGGCAAAAATATGTATTGTGTTCAATACCAAGATGAAATTATTATCATGGATTGTGGTATTAAGTTTCCTGAAGATGATCTTCTTGGTATTAATTATGTAATTTCTGATTATTCGTATTTAATTAAGAATCGGAAAAAAATTAAAGCACTTGTTGTGAGTCACGGTCACGAAGACCATATTGGCGGTATTCCGTTTTTACTGGAAAAAATTCCAGAAATTCCGGTTTACGCCACTCCTTTTGCTTTGGCACTTATTAAAGGAAAACTCGAAGAACACGGCATTCTGCGGACAACAGAATTGCACGAGGAGCATGAAGACACTGTCCTTAAATTCAAAAAATTAACAGTGACTTTCTTTAGAACTACCCACTCTATTCCTGATACTCTGGGTATAGCCGTTCATACTCCGCTGGGTGCAGTCGTGTTTACTGGTGACTTCAAATTTGACTTAACACCCGTCATGAATCAGCCAGCCCCTGATTTTCAAAAAATGGCTAAATTAGGTAACGAAGGTGTTCTAGCTTTATTATCTGATTCGACTAATGCTGAAGTAACGCAATTTACCAAGTCCGAACGTTTTGTAGCCAAATCGCTACATGACATTATTACAGGAATTCATGGTCGAATAATATTCGCCACGTTTGCTTCTAATCTTTACCGTGTTTCAACCGCTATTCAGGCGGCCAAAGATACCGGACGTAAAGTTGCCATTTTTGGACGGAGCATGGAAAATGGCGTGCAAAATGGGATTGACCTAGGTTACTTAAATGTTCCTGATGGTTTGATCGTTGATGCTAACGAAATTAACCATACTCCAGCAGAAGAAGTCATGATTTTATGTACTGGTTCTCAGGGTGAACCGCTGGCAGCTTTATCTCGGATAGCTAACGGTACTCACAGGCAAATAAGTCTGCAACCAGGAGATACAGTAATTTTCTCCTCTAACCCGATTCCAGGAAATACCTTAAGCGTGAATCACTTAATTAATAAATTAATGGAGGGTGGCGCCAACGTCGTTCATGGCAGAATAAATAACGTCCATACATCTGGACATGGTGGTCAGGAAGAACTTAAAATGATGGTTCGTTTGACCAAGCCCAAGTACATGATTCCTGTTCACGGCGAATACCGGATGCAAGTCATTCATACTGAATTAGCACAGGCAGCCGGTGTCCCCGCAGAAAATACTTTTGTCCTTGAAAACGGCGAAGTAGTTTGTTTTGGTCCTGAAGGATCAAGAATAGCCGGTCACATTCCTGCGGGCGATGTTTATGTTGACACTTCAGGTACTGCTGATGTGGGCAATGTTGTTGTCCATGACAGACAAGTATTATCTGAAGATGGTTTAGTGGTTGTGGTAGCAACTGTTGATTATAAGCATAAACGTGTACTGGCTGGTCCCGACGTTTTAAGTCGCGGTTTTGTCTACATGAGAGAATCTACAGAATTAATTAATCAAGCGCAAAAGCACATTTATCATGTGCTAAAATCTGAGATGGACAAAATGGAACACCCAAAAGACAGTGTAATCCGCAATGCGATAATCGCTAACTTATCGGACTTTCTGTATTCTAAAACAAAAAGACGGCCAATGATCTTACCTATGTTAGTTGAGAAAAAATAAAAAAAGCCTGTTTTGTACGGGCTTTTTTGTATAATGAATGAAATTATATGAACAATAAATTAAAGATACACCTTTTAGTAAATGAAACTGCAGGCAACGGTCATGCTAAGTCTGTGTTTGAAGAAATTACTGCATTACTTATAAATAATAATATTAATTTTGATACTAGAACAAGCGATTACGCTGGTGAGGCAATTCGCATCGCTCAAGACTATGGTAATCGACCACATTCTTCAAATGAAATTTTATTAGTAATTGGTGGAGATGGTTCACTCAATGAAGTGCTTAATGGCATTAAGCGTTCAAGTAATCCTGCCACACCTATCGCTTATTTGCCCGCTGGTACAGGAAACGATTTCGGGCGTGCAGCCAATTTAACTGCTGATCCTAAAATTTTACTTGATCGCTTAAAATGCGGAGTTAAGCCCGATCAAATTGATTGTGGTTCATTTGTTTTTCCTGATATTAATGAAGATAAAAAATACTACTTTGCCAATAGTTTTGGTGTTGGTTTTGATGCTTTTGTTAATCACAATAGCAATATTTCCAAATTAAAAAAATTACTGAACAGATTTAATGAAGGAAAATTGATTTACGGCTATAACGTTCTGGCAAGTGTTACTAGACAGGATACTTTTAGTGTCGATATTGAAACTAATAAACGTAAGGTCCATTTTGATGATGCGTTCTTGGTCACAACAACCAACCACCCTTATTTAGGTGGTGGCTTGCCTCTTTTACCTAGCGCAAAAATTGACAGCCATAGAATTGACACTGTAGTAGTAGAAAAATTTGGTTTGAGAAAATTAGTCAAATTATTTATTAATCTGCTTAAAGATGGTTCCCATGTTTATGATCCCCAATTCCATTATTTTGAAGCTAAAAAAATTACCGTTAAAACTAGGCAAAAAGAATATGCTCAAGTAGATGGTGAGGAAATTAAACGCAATACATTTAATGTTGAATTTTCCGTATCTTGTTTTAATTTATTGCGCTAATTTAATACATTTAAAAAAAGGACTAATCTCCGATATTCAATCGGAGTTAGTCTTTTTAATTTGAATATGATTCTAATGTTCAATGTAGTCTCTGATTGCATCTTCTAATTCAGTGAGATTTTTATATTGCTTTTCAAGACCGTAAAACATTTCTCGTTTGAGTATCCCTAAGAAGCCTTCCTCAGAACCATCATCAATTTGGTTGACTTTCCCACTCCGTTAGGTCCTACCAAACCAATCACTGTGGGCTCCAAGGGGATTTTAAAGTTAAGATCATAAAAGACCGGCTTTTTGCCGTAGTTTTTCTTCACCCGCTCAAAAATTATTGCCATATTTTTGCTCCTTAATGATTAGGCTATAATTAAAAATATAACAATAATTTAATCATTGTTTTTTTTAAAATGGCAATAAAAAAATACTATTTAAATTCATTTTCTTAATTTAAATATGATACATTTACTTCTATTTGGGCTAACTGTATGATATTTTTTACTAAGTCTTGCGGGTCACTTTCACAACTGATTACACCATTTTCAGCGTTAAAAGAAAATCCTGCATTGAAGACCAAATCTGCCACTGCATCTATTAGTTCGGCATCACTGGCACTTGGATCCAACTTAAATAATGCACGTCCGTCATCATTAATATCGAAACTACCGTTTTGACCCTTTTCGACAAAGCAGTAGACAGTCTCACCAAAGGAATCTTTTAAAATTGTTTCAATTTCAAGGGTATCTGGCCCAAATTCTAAGACTTTAGTATGTTGTGTTATCCATTTAGTAATATCTTTTTGCAGGGTCAAACTAGAATAATCAGCGTTTTCATGCACCATTTTTTAAATTCCTATCTCGTTTTAGTTTCTAACTTAATATTTTGCATCCCAATCATCGGGTCTATTTGACCTGAATATATCAGTTCCGGGGTTAAAATATAATCTTGTTTTGGAGTTGCAAGTGTGTCAGTTTCTGCTAGATCTTGCTCATCTCTATTTTTATCGGACTTTTCCTTTGCGCTAGGGTCAACTTTTACATTCAGCGCCGTTTGCAATTTAGCAGTTAAACCAGTTTGGCGGTCATTACCTGAGTTATTCAAGGCCATCTCATAAGCACGCGGATCACCAATTAAAACCAGGTTTTTTTCAGCACGAGTTACCGCGGTATATAACAAATTACGTTTAAGCATGACGTAATTTTGCATAGTCAAGCTCAGAATTACTAACGGAAATTCCGAGCCTTGTGCCTTATGTATTGTAATTGCATAAGCTCTAGTTACATCAAAAAGATCTTTTTTGCTAAAAGTAATTTCTCTACCATCAAAATCAGCAACCATACACTTTTGGGCATTATCATTATCAATTGCTAAAATTTTACCTATTTGACCATTATAGATATCTTTTTCAGGATTATTTTGTAATTGTAAAATGCGGTCGCCAATGCGAAACTTCTCATCATGAATTTCAAGTATTTTGCTAGTAGGTTTTGCAGGATTAATTATTTCCTGAATTACATTATTTAAATTAGTTACTCCGCCATCGCCTTGGTACATTGCTCCTAAAACTTGAATATCATCCGGATTAAACCCTTTTGCTAGGGCGCGCTCAACTATTTGACTGACAACATGAGAAACTTCATGAGGCGGGCAGGAAATAAAAGAATAGTTGTTGGTTTTCTTAAACAAGGCCGCACTATTCTGTCCAAGATTTATATCATGGGCAAGCGTAATAATGCTTGAATCGTCTCCTTGCCGATGAATTTGTTTGAGGACAGTAGTCGGAAAAGCTTGCGACTTAATTAAATCACTAAAGACATTTCCCGCTCCCACAGAGGGCAACTGGTCTTTATCCCCAACAAAAACAATATGTTTAGTCTCATTAATACTGGATACAAGTTGTTTAAATAAAAACATATCTACCATTGACATTTCATCAATAATTAAAATTTCACCATTGAGTTCGTTCAGATCGGTGGCATCATTTTCACCAATTCCTAAACCTAATAACCGGTGAATAGTTTTAGCTGTAATACCAGTTATCTCTTCCATCCTTTTTGCGGCACGACCAGTGGGCGCAGCTAGTAAAAACGGTGGGTCCGAGCTATATAAAGCTGATGATGGTATTTCAGCCAAATCACGCAATGCTAATAGAATACCATTGATAATAGTTGTTTTCCCAGTTCCGGGACCACCTGTTAATATTGAAATAGGATGGGTCAGAGCGTTTTTAATAGCAGCTTTTTGTGTTGCATCATATTTAATTTTTAATTTGGTTTCGGCCTTAGTTATCGCCTGATTAAGTTCCTTGTCACTATATTTTGCAGTCGCTTGACTCTTTTCAACCAAGTTTTTCATTGTATTGGCAATATCTGTTTCAGTTTCAAATATTTCGTGCAGAGCTGCATGATTGCCCAACACAACTACTTTACCCTGATGCTGCAAGTTATTGACGCAGTCAACAATGACATTAAATTGGTTAATCTGTAGTAGTTTTTTAGCATCGGTCAGAAGCTTTTCCAACTTAACGTAGGTATTGCCTTCTTTTCCTACTTCATCAAGTAAAATTTGAAAAATTGCACCATTAACTCTTTTGGGATCCGCAGCAGCAATTCCTAACTTTTGACCAATACGGTCGGCACTTTTGAAAGCATAACCTGTCACTTCTGCAATTGAGGCATATGGATCTTCTTCCAGTTTAGTTAAAGTTTCGCCATGATAAAGTTGATAAAGTCTTCCCGCCACTTTTTTATTTAAGCCAAATTGAGCTAGTTGCAAAACTGTTTCCGAATAAGAATCCATTGAGTTAATTCCGCTGAGCAAACTGTCCTTTTGCTTTTTAGTTAAAGAGAGAGTAGCAATTTTCCCCGGTTTTTCTTTTAATACATTCAGTGCGTCCATCCCTAAATCAGATACGATGGTGTCAGCAGCTTTTTTGCCTATTCCGGGAAACTTATTTGAACTTAAATAATTAATTAAACTGCCCTTTTCATGTGGCAAAGCCAATTTATAATTTTCGCAGTGAAACTGCAAACCGAATTTATTATGTACTGTCAACTTACCGGTAAAACTATAAGTTGCTCCTATTTGAACATCGCCAAAATTACCGGTGACTTTAATGTCATCCCGGTCGTAATTTTCCAATTGACCAATGATCGAAACGTCAAGAATTTTATAAAGATCTTGGTCGTTTTCGAAAACAATTCGATTAATTTTGCCAGTAAATTCAGTCATTTTTCTTTCTCGCTTCATTTACTAATTTTAAGATTGAAGCATATTGCTTTTGCTCTTGGCTAAAAAGTTTGGGATCTTGCTTTTTTGACCTAGCAAAGTATTTTTCAGCTTCTTTGCGACTTCTAGTTAAAATTGTGATGCCCAACATAAAATTGCTTTTGGCTGTTCTTTTTGTAGTAGGAATTTTGCTATAGCTCATTTCTGCTTCTTTCATATTTCCCAAACTTAACCAAATATCGCCAATTAACTCTAAGACTTTGGCATCAACATTTTTAATAGTTAGTGCATAGGCCAGTGCTTTTTGGTTCTGCCCAATTTTAAAAAATACCAGTGCTTTTTGATATAAGACTAAATCATCATTAGGAATTTGCTTGAGTAAACTGAGTGCTTGGTCAAATTTACCCTGCATATAATAACATACTGCCAGATCATAATCTAAATCCTGGGGGTGAGCAACTAAGTTCTTAGCTTTTTCAAGCAGCTGTGCTGCTTGATCGCTACTGCCCTGTTCAGTTAAATAGGTAGCAAGTTTTAAGTAGTTTTCACTATTATGCGGGTGAGCATCAATTTTCTTAATTAACTCATGTACTCTCTTTTTAACAGGAGTTGAGTCTCCTGCAGCTTTTTTGTCTGTTGTCATAACGAATCAGAATCCACCATTTTTCTGTCTAAAAAGTCTGTTTTATTCCAAGTCAAAACTTTGAATGTCTGCCCTTTGTCTTTTGTTTCCAATATAGTAAGGCTTGTGTTGCTTAAACCGCCATTTTTCCTAATATCAGCTAGCGGGTAACCTAATAAACCACCCATAATTGCTCCTAGAGCTGCTCCATGGCTTACTGCTAACACTTTATCATCATCTTGATACTTGTGAGCTACTTCTTGGCCAAAACTTAATCCCCGAGCAATTACTTCCGGATAATTTTCTCCACCAATACTGTGACCATCATATTTTGCAGGTTGATTCCAGATATCATCAACTTGTTGGGGATATTTACTTTCGGCTTCAGAAAAAGTGAGTCCTTCCATCGCTCCCAGATCAAACTCGCGCAAACGTTCATCTACATTTATTTGGGCTTTACAACCAGAAATTTCAGCGAAATTTTCTGCCGTAGTTTTTGCTCTTTTTAAGGGACTAGTATAAATGCCGGCAAAATTTGTTCCTCTTAAATAACCAGCCAGTTTGCCAATATCAATTAGACTTTGAGTTAAAAGTGGCGAATCACCGTGTGCCCCCTGAAAACGTTTTTGTAAATTCCATTCTGTTTTACCATGTCTGACAAAATAAATCTGCATTAAATAATTATCCTTTTCTGTTGCTATTAGTTTCTAGTTTATCATTTAATTTGTTTAAAAGAAAAAGAGTAGGAGCAAGCAAAAAAGGAAATGCCGCAGACATTCCCTTTGATAGCTAAAATTAAACTAATTGTAATTGCTGCTCATTCTGGTAAGCACAATCAATATTGCCGCCACCCAAGCATTCTTCGCCTTGATAAAGAACCAATGCTTGTCCTGGAGTAACAGCACGAGCAGGCTCATCAAAGTAGACTTTTGCCTTATTGTTTGCTGCATCATACGATACGGTCACACCAACATCAGGCTGACGGTAACGGAACTTAGCAGTGCAATGGATCTCAAAATCATGCTCGGGTTGGCCAGTAAAGAATGACATATCACTAGCTTCTAGCTCCGTCGCATAGAGCAATTTGCTGTCATAGCCCTGCTGAACAATCAGTTGATTCTTTTGCAAGTCTTTACCAACTACAAACCAAGGTGCTGTTGATTCTTTAGTTGAACCAAGCCCCAAACCTGATCTTTGACCAATAGTATAATACATTAAGCCGGCATGTTGACCAACAACGTTGCCATCTGGTGTAATCATATCTCCAGCCTGGGCAGGTAAAAACTCACTCAAAAACTTACGGAAGTTTCTTTCACCAATAAAGCAAATTCCAGTTGAGTCTTTCTTCTTAGCAGTAGCTAAACCACTTTTAAGTGCAATCTCACGCACCTGCGGCTTAGTCAGGTTAGCTAATGGAAATAGCACACGACTAATTTGTTCTTGGCTCAGCTGACTTAAAAAGTAAGTTTGGTCTTTATTACCATCTTTAGGACGCATCATATGGGTAACGCCATTCTTGTCCTTAAAGGTTTTGGCATAATGACCCATTGCAATATAATCAGCGTCAAGATTGAGCGCGAATTCCAAGAATGATTTAAATTTAATTTGGCTATTACACATAACATCAGGGTTTGGTGTGCGCCCTTTTTTATATTCGTTTAAAAAATATTCAAAAACGCGATGCCAATATTCCTTTTCAAAATTGATTGAATAATAAGGAATGCCGATTTGATCAGCGACTCTTTTTACATCTTCATAATCATCAGTAGCCGTGCAGACCCCGGAATCATCAGTGTCATCCCAATTTTTCATGAAGACGCCGATAACATCATAGCCTTGCTCTTTTAAAAGGAGGGCAGAAACCGAGGAGTCAACTCCTCCACTCATACCAACAACAACTCTTGTTTTGCTTTTTGCCAAATTAATCAATCCTTCACTGCAACTATAATATTTCGCTCCTCTAAATCTTTCAAAATATAGTTTAAAAGTTCGACTGTAGGAGCTAATTGCTTATTCTTAAAAATATTAACCTTTTGCAGACCATTTTTATCAGTCACAACCATTGTTAAATGAGACATTTCTTTATTAATGGTCATTTTTAACTTAGTTGGGGCATCGTATGGCGATTCATTATAAAGTGGATGTTCATAACTAAAATTACCTTTAACGGTTTTAACAAAGCCCGCATCGATTAACGCATAGAGTTTTAAATCTGGGCTAAGAGTAAACTTGCGTGTATCACCATTAATAATAACTGTATTTGCCATAATTTTACCTCACTTACTAATAATAAGCATATCTGCTTTAAAAAGCAATTATTTTATTTGTTTTGGAGCTTGCTCACAACTTTAACCAACTGATTTGCAAAAGCGCGCACCTCTTTTTCAGTAGTGAAGCGTCCAAAAGAGATCCGAATAGATTCATTAATTCTTGGCGACTTTTTACCAAAACATGCAACTAGTACATGTGAAGGCTCAATTGATCCTGCAGTGCAGGCAGAGCCACCGGAAACCGCAAAACCTGCTAAATCCAAATTTGTCTGTAAAAGGGTGGTGGAAATATCATTAAAAAACAAATTTAAGATATGATGTGAATCGTATTCTTTAATGCCGCCATTTACTTGAAAGTCTAATTGAGCTTCTTCAAGTTGATTTAAAATTATACCTTGCAGCTTTTGATATTTCTTTTGCAGTTGCGCCTTATCTATAGCAGCAATTTCACTGATAGCCTCACCAAAGCCGGCAATTCCGGGAACATTCTCAGTGCCAGCTCTGCGTTTGGTTTCCTGTTCACCACCATAAACTAACGGCGGCAAGTTAATTGCATTTCTTTCATATAAAAAGCCTAAAAACTTGGGTCCGTTTATTTTATGAGCAGAAGTTGACAATAAGTCAATATTCATTTTCTCAACGTCTAAGTCTATGTTACCTAAGCCTTGGACTGCGTCAACATGAAAATAAGCATTGCTTGGCTTTACAATAGCTCCAATTTCCGTCAAAGGGTTGATTGTACCCATTTCATTATTGACAGCCATAATTGAAACCAAAATAGTTTGAGGAGTAAGTGCCTCTTTTAAATCTGCTAAAGAAATACGCCCGTTTTCATCAACATCCAGATAAACGACATCATAGCCTTCCCGTTGCAACTGCTGCATTGGTTTTAAAACGGACGGATGCTCAATTTTCGTTGTGATGATACGCTTGCCGATATTTTGGCGACTATGAGCTGTACCAAAAATTGCAGTATTATTGCTTTCTGAGCCACCGGAGGTAAAAATAATTTCACTTTCTGAAGCATTTATCGCGTGTGCCGCTTTTTGTCTGGCTAAGTCGACAACATGACGAGCCTTTCGTCCTAGTTCATATGTACTTGAAGCATTACCAAAGTCATTTTTCATTTCAGCCGTAATAACATTAATTACATTATCTGACATTGGTGTTGTAGCAGCATTATCTAAATAAACTTCTGTCATTAGTTTAAGCCATCTTCTCTATGTATGAACAAATTATTTTAGCGGCTTTTGCACCAACTTTTTGAGCAAAATGGTCAAAATCGCCGTTAGCATCTTGGTTACCATTATCTGAAATGGCACGTAAGCCAATCAAGGGCTTTTCAAAATGATAAGCTACTTGAGCAAAAGCAGCTCCTTCCATCTCCACTCCTAAAGCAGTAGAAAAATTCTGCTTGATTTTATCTTTTTGTACTTGAGAACCAATAAAAGAATCGCCTGTAACAATTAATCCTTCTTGATAATCAATCTTTTCTTTCTGTAAAAATTGGGCAAAATTACTTCTAGCAGTTGAATCTAAGTTAAATACTGCCGGTTCGCCCGGTATTTGCCCTTCAACATAATCACCAGCCAAAGTGTTATGGGCATCATGATACGCAAAAGCACTTGCCAAAATTAAATCTTCTTTATGAACACTATCTTGTAAAGACCCAGCAGTACCGGTCATAAAAACTAAATCAATATCAACCAGACTTAGTAAACTAGCTAAATTCATAGCTGCTTGCACTTTGCCTATTCCGCTCAAACCAATATACACATCATTCTGATTAACGCAAAAATGCTCGAATGTAGTAGATCCGAACATTTCTTTGTGACCAGAGTGAAAATACTTACGATAATATTCAGCCTCAATTTCCATTGGGACAATAATTGCTATCTTCATTTTTACCCTCGTTCAATTTTATAAGTGAAATAACGCAAATAATACCAAAATTATTAAAACAGCCACAATTAAAATGGCACGGTTGAGTTTGCCCTTTAATTTTAAAGCTTTTTCCTGACTTGTAGGTGACTGTGACTTAGCTTCTCTATTGGGAGAGTTTCGTTTCTTTTCACCAGTTTCTGCATTAACCTGCTCGTTTGTGTGCACAACTTCATCCGCATCACGGGTAAATTCAGGATTAACATTAACTTCTTCATCACTATCATCAAAAGCAGACTTGATGGAGTTTAGAACCTTTTTACCCCTTTGCCGTTTTAATTTTTTACGGTAATCAGATCGTTTTTCAGTCATTTTGTTCCTTAGTATCAGCGCCTGTCAGCAGCATATTTTCCCATACGCTCATGGCATACAATGTTTTGGCATCGACAATTTTACCTTCTGCTGAAAGACGTTTCAACTCTTCTAAATTAAACCAATGACTAGTAAGAAACTCGTCTGGGTCGAGCGCCTTTTTATCAGTCAGTTTTGTTAATGTATCGCAATAAAATAAATAGAGCTTTTCGTCAGTAAAGCCTGGTGAAGAATAAAATTCAGTAATTTTCTCCCAGTAATCTGCATGATAGCCGCCCTCTTCATTCAGCTCTCGTTTCATTGCATCCAGTGGACTAGCATCAGTATCATCAATTAAACCAGCAGGAATTTCTAAAGTCAGTTCTTTAATCGGTTCACGCCATTGTTCGACCAGCAACATTTCCTGCTTGTCATTCACTGCGATAGCAGCTGAAGCAGGTTGATGTTTTACCACTTCCCGCGAGGCAGTTTCACCATTGGGCAATTTAATCGTTCTTACAGAAAGATCGACAATACGACCCGTAAAAATTTGTTTTGAAGAGATTTCAGTTTCTGTTAAATCCATTATTCACTTTCCTGTTAATCAGCTAAATATACGTTGACACATTGTAAGCCATTTTTACCTTGAGCAAGTTGGTATTTAACTTTTTGACCAACTTGCAAGCGGCGATAACCTTCTTCTTTAATAGCTGTATAAAAAACAAAATATGATTTCTGATTTTCATCATCGGTGATAAAACCAAAACTGCTGTTTCGGTCAAACTGTTTTACTTTACCGTAACGCATTATTCTTCAAAGCCTTCTTGAACTGCTTCGGGGTAATCTGCTTCAACTATCTTAGCACATCTTCCGCACAGCATAGGTATTTTATTATCTGCACCAATGTCTGTTCTGATCATGCGGCAACGTGGACAAACTTCACCTTCAGCATGTTCAACTATAAAAGCACCGTTTGGCAATTTTTGTGCATTTTCAGGTGCTGCACCTGAGGCAATAGTTAATTTAGAAACAATTAAAATTTGTCTAAAGTTTGCGTTCAGTTTAGTTAAAACTGTTTGCATTTCAGCAGTTGGATAAATTGTAACCGCAGCTTCAAATGATTTACCAATTAATTTTTGATCACGAGCTTCTTCAAGAACTTTTAAGACATCATCACGTAAGTTCATGAATTTATGCCAATTTTCAGTCAATTCATCATGGTTTGAATAAGTCTCAACCTGAGGCATTTCTGCAAGTTGAACGTAATCTTCCTTTTCTTTAAGGAAAGACCAAACTTCTTCCATTGTGTGTGGCAAAATTGGTGTCAAAATTTTGTCCAATTTAACGGCAGCATCATAGATAACAGTTTGCATTGATCTTCTTGCATGACTATCTTGACTTTCAATATAAAGCACATCTTTAGCAAAGTCTAAGTAAAAGGCAGACAGATCATTTGAAATAAATGCGAATACTTTTTTATAAACATTATTAAAGTCATAACGTTCATAACTGTCAAGACAAGTTTTAACCAAATCATTAAGACGTACTTCCATGTATTGGTCAATTGTGTTGAGATCTTGGTATTCTACACGATTGACTTGGGGGTCAAAATCTGAAGTATTGGCCAGCATATAGCGGAATGTATTTCTAATCTTACGGTAACTCTCTGAAGTCTGACGCAATATATCTTGTGAAACTGCAACATCAGAAGTAGTATCAACAGATGCGACCCACAAACGAATAATTTCTGCACCCATTTGCTTGATGACATCATTTGGTGAAATTACATTACCCAAAGATTTGGACATTTTATGTCCTTTTTCATCCAGAACAAATCCTTGAGATAAAATGCCACGATATGGAGCAATTCCTTTTGCTGCTACAGAAGTAATCAAACTGGAGTTAAACCAGCCCCGATATTGGTCACTGCCTTCAAGGTAAAGATCACATGGGAAGCGCAAATCAGGTCTTTTAGCTAATACGGCTTGATGAGAAGACCCTGAATCAAACCATACGTCTAAAATATCTGTTTCTTTGGTAAATTTACCATTTGGAGAATGCTCAGAAGTGAAACCTTCAGGCAATAATTCCTTAGCAGTCTTCTTATACCAGGCATTAGAGCCCTCTTTAGCAAAAATCTGGGCAATATGCTCAATAGTTTCTGGCGTAACAATTGGAGTACCATCTTCTGCGTAAAAGATTGGCAAAGGAACACCCCATGCCCGCTGTCTTGAAATTACCCAATCGCCACGATCTTTAATCATGTTATGCAAACGTAATTTACCCCAAGAAGGAGTGAAATTAACTTGATCAATTTGGTCAAGAATTTGCTGGCGACACTTATCAATTGATGCAAACCATTGGGTAGTAGCACGATAAATTACAGGCTTTTTTGTACGCCAATCATGTGGATATGAGTGGGTAAAGAAACTTAATTTCAGTAGATTGCCTGACTTCTTTAATTTTTCGCTGACAACTTTATTTGCATCATTATAAAATAATCCTACTAAATCAGGATCTTCAATTTCTGCTGTAAAGCAACCCTTATTGTCCATTGGACTATAAACTGGAATGCCATATTTTTGTGCTACATTATAGTCATCTTCACCAAAGCCGGAAGCTGTATGAACTAGACCTGTACCATCACTGGCAGTGACATGCAAAGCATTCATTACTAAAGAATCACGATCATATAGTGGGTGTTTAGCTACCATACGATCCATATCTTTACCCTTTAGGTGTTGGGTAACTTTGTAGTCATTCCAGCCCAATTCTGCGGCAACTGCTTCTAATCGCTCAGTACCAACAACATACCGCTTATCGTCAACTTGAACTACTGAATAATCAAAGCCCGGATTTACAGTAATTCCTTGGTTAGTAGGAATAGTCCAAGGTGTAGTTGTCCAAATCAAGAAATAAGTGTTTTGGGTGTCTAAAAGACCTTTGCCATCTTTAACCGGGAAAGAAACGTAAATTGATGGTGACTTGATATCATGGTATTCAACTTCGGCTTCAGCTAGAGTTGACTCACTTGAAGGTGACCAATATACAGGTTTTTTCCCTTTATAGATGTAGCCCTTTTCGAACATTTTACCGAAAACACGAATTTCTTCTGCTTCGTATTCAGGCTGAAAAGTAATGTATGGATGATCCCAATCACCCATAACACCTAAGCGCTTGAAGTCAGCCATTTGCTTTTTGACTTCTTCTTGAGCAAAATCTTGACAAAGTTGACGATAATCTGCCAGATTCATCTTCTTGCGGTCAACACCCTGCTTAGTCAGTTGCTGTTCAATTGGTAAGCCGTGAGTATCCCAGCCAGGAACGTAAGGAGCATAGTAGCCGTTCATATTTTTAAAACGAACAATAATATCCTTAGAGATCTTGTTCATAGCGTGACCGATATGGATATTGCCATTAGCAAATGGCGGACCATCATGCAAATCAAAACGAGGCTTACCCTTGTTTAACTTTAATCTCTGTTCATATAATTTGTTTTCTTCCCATTCTTTTTGCCATTGCGCTTCTCTTACAGGCAAATTTCCTCTCATTTTGAATTTGGTCTTACCCAAATTAAGAGTATCTTTCACTCGCATTTTTATTCCTTTCTGTAAAAAAAGCCTCGTCCTAAAATTAGGGCGAGGTTAATTATCGTGGTACCACCTAAATTGAGCTTTTAAGCTCCACTTATTGATTGTGTATCGTACAACTTACGTAACAAACCATTATTAACAGCTGATCAACCTTTGAGCTCTGATACTAGCCTCACACCGGCGCTAATTCGCTGAATTGCTCTTAGGTTTTACTGCCAGTTTGTTATTTATGATTTTTATAGTCATTCGGAAAGATAACAGTAGGACCTGAACTATTGGTATTGGAAGAACTGCTTTGATTATTGACAGTTTCAATGCTGGGACTATCACCCGTCATTGGCTGAGGACTATCATTATCTTCGTCAATGTCTTGTTCAAAGTTTACTTCATCGGCACTATCGTTGTCAACCTCGATGCCATCATCGTCATCATCGTCGTCAACGTCAACTTCTTCTTCTTCATCAGTTAACATGATTGGTTCTGCACCATCTGGAGGATAAAAACGCTCTGTACCAAAGTATTTATCAAGAGCTTTTTGCCATTTTTCATCATTAAGATTTTCAATAGCTTTTTGTAAAAGCTCTTGAATATAACTACGGTAACCAGCAACCTCTTTTTTAACACGATCATAATCGGATTTAATTGATTCAAGCTGCTGACGCTGATAATCAGTATCAATCTTGGCCTGTTCAGCCTCATTATTTGCCTGAACAGTTGCATCGTTGATGATTCTTTCCGCTTTAATTTTAGCGTTACCTACTGCTTCTTTAGTTGCATTTTCATTTTGTTGATATTGACCGACTTGCTTCTGTAATTCAGAAACTTGATTTTGTAAATTGACAACTTCATTTTTTAAATCAACAGTTTGATCAAGAGCATCGCCATAATCGTTAATAATTTGATCTAAAAAACTATCTACTTCACGTCTATCGTATCCACTGAAGCCCCGCTTTTTAAATTCTTTATTGTGAATTTCCATCGGAGTTAGTCTTTGCTCTTTTTCCTTTTCGTCTGCCACAGTTTATACACCACCTTAAATTTACCTTTCTTAGTTGTTTTAACGTCTAAAATCTTTATTCTGCCAAAGTGTCTTAAGCTTAGAACATCATCTTCTTTAATCATTATATTAAAATTGGTTGCACTATGCCAATTCAATTTAACCAAATTATTTGCTATATCACTTTTGGTTTGTTGTCTGCTTTTTTTCGTTATAGCAGCTACTAACGCATCTAGTCTTAAAGAAGAAGCAATGGCAGTCGCTTGTGCGCTATCATCTTCTACTGTAAGAACTTTTTGCTTAGTGGTAGGTCTTAATCTCACCTTCGTGTGACCGATATAATTTATTTCACTGGTAAAAAAATCGCTCAATTCACTTTTAGCAAAAAATTGCCAGTGACCAGCACCATCGGTAATAATATCGCCAAAAGTTGATGTTTCAACACCAGAATTAGCTAAAGAACCCAAGATTGCACTATGAGTCAAGGTGGCAAATTTCTGGGAATATTCAATGGCAAAAACAGTGATTTGAAATGCTGCTGGTGAGAACTCTAAATTACTATTATCTAACAATACCCGCTTTTTTTCGGCAGAATTATAGCCGCCAAATTCGAGCAAGCTAACATCGTCACCAGCTACACTTTTGAGAATATCCCTTTCTCCAGGATTTAAAAAATCTGTCAATACCATGTTGTGCTTATAAAGAACGTCGTTGATAAAACCAGCCATTTTATCTACTGTTTTTTCTGCAGCAACATCATTCTTAAATAAAACGTTTTTAGCATAATGGCTACGCTTATAAACGTTTTCTATTTTCACAAAATTCCTCCTAAAAACACTCAACCACTTGAGAATGAAACTTCTTTTTTGATTAATTATAGCATGAACAAACTTGTAAAGGCAGGTAAGTAAATTGTAAATAAATAGCTGATAAAGCTAAGTTTTGTTTAACGAGTTTTATCAGCTATTTTATTCATTTTTAAATTGAAATTAAGCAAATATCCGGAAAAGAATATTCGCAAGCCATTTAATAGCATAATCCTGCACAAAGTAAAGCAATAATAAACCGATTAAAAAAGAAATATCAATTCCGATAGTTTGTGATAACCGTTCAATTGGACCTTTACGAAAGAGATTTAAGTAGGGATCAATAATGCGATTAATTATTCTGCCAACAGCTGAATCACGCATTGAAGGAACCCAACTTAAAATCGCATCAATCACCATAACAATACTATATATCCAAATGGCATAGTTTAGTATGTAAATTCCGTAGTATATTATTCTGATTGCCATTAACTCAAAGTATCTTTCTTATCAACTAAATCACTAATTTTACCATTAGTAACAAACTTTGGTGGTGTAGCCAAAAATATTTTATCCCCAATACGTTGAATTTCGCCATTTAAAGCGTAAACAGTACCCGTGATAAAATCGACAATTCTCCTAGCAGAAGCATCTTCCATTCGGCTAAAATTAATGATTACCGCTTTATTACTAAGCAAATTTTGGGCAACATCTTTTGCATCTGAATATACACGTGGCTCATAAAGAACTATCTTACTCTTATTCGCGCTGATACCCGACTTGATAGAAACTACCTTGTCACGATCAATTGCACCGTTATTAAGATTGTCCTCATCAGCTATCTGCTGTTCTTCACCGTATTCATCTTCCAGCATTTCGTCATCATCGCTGGCAACGCCGAAGAACTTGCCTATTTTACTAAAAGCCATTACTTTTGCCTCCTATTAGTTTTCACCACGATGCCTGAAAAATGGAATGTCATCAGTATCATCGTCATCAAAAGCGTTAGTTTCGATTTGTGAAATTCGGCTCTGATCATCGTCATCAAATGAACTTGAAGTTTCTTCCTGCGAACTTATCTCACTTGGATTTGTACGACGATTCCCTTCATTATCATTGTCTAAGCCCCAGACACTTGTCGGATCAACCATAGGTTTATGCTTAGGAGCTTGCTGTACTGAACCGGAAGCGCTGCTTAAGCCTGATTTTGGTTCAGAAACTGTTCTGTTAGCTGTTTCAGCAGTACTATTTGAACTAACACTTTCAGGATGAGATTTAATCTGGTGGCTGTGACCTGGTAACTGCTTAGAAGCTTCTTCTTCTGCTTGTGAATTTATTCCAGTGGCAATCACAGTTACCACAACTTCATCTCCTAAATTAGGATTAATGGAAGTACCAAAAATAATATTGACGTCATCTCCAGCAGCCTTAGAAACTATCTCAGACGCATCTTGTGCTTCAAATAAAGTTAAATCAGGACCACCAGTTATATTAAGCAAAACTTGTTTAGCGCCATCAATTGATACTTCAAGTAAAGGAGACGAAATAGCCAACTTAGTAGCTTCTACCGTTCTGTTTTCACCACTCGCACGACCAATTCCCATTAAAGCTGCTCCTTGGTTAGCCATCACTGTTTTAACATCCGCAAAATCAAGGTTTACGTAATCAGTGGAAGTAATCAAATCAGAAATACCTTGTACACCTTGCTTTAAAACATTATCGGCTTCCTTAAAGGCATCCATCATTGGAGTTTTCTTATCAACCATTTCCAGCAAACGGTTATTGGCAATGATAACTAATGTATCAACATATTGTTTCAGTTGCGCAATTCCCTCAGCAGCATTTTTTGAACGCTTAGGACCCTCAAAAGTAAAAGGACGAGTGACAACACCGACAGTCAAGGCCCCTGTCTCTCGCGCAATTTTAGCTACAATAGGTGCAGCACCAGTACCAGTGCCGCCACCCATACCGGCAGTAATGAAGATCATGTCCGCACCCTTTAATGCATCCTCAATAGTCTGCTCACTTTCTTCTGCAGCTTTTTGACCAACTTCTGGGTGAGAACCCGCACCTAATCCTCTCGTCAATTTAGGCCCAAGTTGAATTTTATTTTCAGCCTTATTACTATTTAATGCTTGTACATCAGTGTTAGCAGCAACGAAAGATACTCCTTGCACACCATCATCGATCATCCGATTAACAGCATTACCACCAGCACCACCGACACCAATAACTTTGATGACAGCATTTTTATTGTCGTCTGAATCGAACGTGAAATCCATCTAATTAACCACCTTTAATCAAAGAACTTTTTAAAAAAGCTCTTAAAGCTTTTATCTTTATTTTGCGTATTATTTTTCGGTTTACTTTGCGAACTTTTTTCTCGCTTTAGTAACTCATGTCTATTATATTCTTCTTTTCTTTTTGTTTCATTAACAGCAGCCGCTCTTTTAGAAGTTTTTGTACTTTTTGGAGACGAATTTTCTTCTTGTCCTAACGAGTTACTACCGTATATTGCATTAATTACCAAAAAATCAATATCTGACATTTTATATGCATAGTTCACAACACCGAAAGCAGCTGAGTAAATTGGGTTGCGCATTCCAATCTGATCTGGTTGATAAATTCTGGCTTTGACGTTTAAAGTGTTAGCAATTATGCTATCAAAACCTTGTAGAAGGCTGCTTCCACCTGTAATCACAATGCCGCCCGGTAATTTCAAGGCATCATGCTTAATTAAACCTTTTTCAATTCTATCAATGGTTTGCATGACCCGAGCGTTGATTATTTCACTTAAATATTCCTCATCAATCATTTGTTGGCCATTGGAACCGACGCTATTTACTGCAAATTTATTTTTACTTGAGGCTAAATTAGGATCAGCATAACCATAATCTAATTTAATTTGTTCAGCGTCTCTTTTTGAAGTGCTGAGAACAACTGAGATGTCATTACTAATATCGCTGCCACCTTCGAAATCAATATTGGCATATTTAATCTGATTATTGTGAATTACAGTAGCAGTAGTAACACCTCCGCCTAAATCAAGGATAATTGAGCCAAAATGACGTTCACTTTCAGTTAAGGCTACGCTGGCAATTGCAAGTGGGGTGGGAATAAAAAAGTTGTTACGATAGCCAGCACGTTCAATAGCTTTTTTAATATTATGCAAAGGACTAGCTGGGGCAGTCAGCATGATACCCTGTACGGAAAGCGAATGAGCAATCATCTTGCGGGGATCATCAACTTCAGTTCTGCCATCAATTAAAAAACGGCTTGGCAAAAAGGCAATAGGTTCGCGTTCATTTTTAACGGCAGATCTGACTGCAGCACGTACAACACGCATTACATCCTGATTGCCGACCTCTTGACCATTATCGCCTACATTAACCAAATCGCTTGCAGTTTCAAGCTGCAACATTCCTACAGGTATACCAGTTACAACTCGATAAATATTAGCATTTGTTTTTTTAGCTATTTCTTTTAATGCTTTACTAATAGCAGATGCTGTTTCATCAATATCAACTATATTACCATGCCGCATCCCTTGATTAGGAACCGCAACTGCTCCAATTACCTTGCCTGAATCGGCTACAACCGCTTTCACACTTGTGGTACCAATGTCTAAGCCCACTAATAAATTTGAATTGTCCAAAATTTACCCCCTGTTGCTGCTTTTAAAAAAATTTTACCATAAAAGGAGCTCAAAATCAGCCTAAGTTAAACCATAAGCTCGCTTTTCGTTTGGTGTAAGTGGCCTGCTAAACGCACCTACTTCCAAATCAATCAAAGTATTTTTTCCCACTTTAGTTTTTATTTTATTATAATACTTTAATTTGCTTTTGAGGGTAGAAACGTTGCCAATAACTACATTTCCATCTTTCATTAAAAATATTACTTGGGATTTTCTGCGAGTATTGCCACTTAATAATTTGATTTGATCTTGAAAATCACTCGGTAAGCTGTTGAACAAATTTAAAGTTTCCTTTAAGGAAATTTCGTGATTGTATCCGACAAAAACCGGTTTATCTGAGCTAACTTTTGACCAAGGAATATATTGGCTACCTAATTTGCCATGTGAAAGTATCTTGCGATAGCCCTTATTTGTTTTGATATATCCTTTAGTGTGATATTCATCAATTTTAATTACTAAATTATTAAAATGTTTCACCCGAAAATTGACATTTTTAATTTCAGAGTATTTCTGGGATAATTTGTTATTTACAACTTGCTTATTAAAAAGATAGTCAACGACCTTATCACTGGCTTTTATTCCGGTAGCAGTTACTACATCTTTTACTGGCAGGTCGGTTTCTCCTTCTATTTGAATACTTTTAACATTGGCAAGAGGAGAAATATAATAACCTAAAACTAAAATCGCAAAAAGTGATATACCAACAAGGAGACCTAAACGTTTTAATAGTGCTGACTTTCTTTCATTACGTAGTTGAGAAAGTGAGGCAGAGATCTTTGTTTTAGCTTTGGTCTTTTTCTTTTGTCGATTAGATTGATGATCCAAATAAGGTGATAACTTTTCTTTTGGATCTATCTTAGTTACGCGCTTTTTAGTCAACTGCCCCACCTCCTTTTTTATTGGGAAATTTCTTGCATTACTTTAATTACTTGATCTGAAGCATCTGGAACACCCAGTTTTTTGGATGCCTGACTCATCTCATTATAGTATTTGCGATCAAGCACAATATGATCTATTGAAGAAATGAAGTTATTAATATTAAGATCATCTTCTGCAATCACCGTTGCAGCTCCTGCTTTTTCAAGATCAAGTGCATTTTTCATTTGATGATTATGAGTTACATTGGGACTAGGTATTAGAATTGCGGGAACACCCAAAGCAGTGAACTCAGCAATACTAGTAGCTCCCGACCGAGAAACTACACAAATCATTTTTGGTAATAGAGCCGGCATATCTTTTACGTATTGCAAAACCTTTATACTGTTGCCATAATCGACACCAGCCAATTTTTGCTCAATTTCCTTATAATAATATGTTCCCGTTACCCAGATAACTTGATAAGGTTTCTTTTCAAGGCGAGTCAATGATTTCAGCATTATCCTATTGATAGCTAAAGCACCCCGAGAACCACCAAATACCAGAACAGTCGGTATTTGCGGATTTAGTCCCCTTTCTTCTTGCATATCAACCTTGGTTGCAGATAAATTGAGCACCTGCTGTGAACGGGGGTTGCCGGTTTTGACCAGTTTCTTTTTTTCTCTAAACTGCTTAGCCGCATCGTCAAATGTGTAGCAAATTTTATCTACATAATGACCTAAAAACTTGTTAGCAACTCCGACGACAGAATTTGATTCGTGGATCATCGTAGGAATTTTCATTTTTGCTGCTTGGTAGACCATCGCCCCGCTGACGTAGCCACCGGTTCCCATCACCAGATCAGGCTTAAAATCAGTGATGATTTTCTCTGCTTTTTTTGTGGCTTTTAAGAACAGGTTAATTGTAGCAAAATTACTCAATATATGTTTACGAGAAAAGCCACGCATTTCAATAGTTTTAAAATTGACCCCTGCTGCCGGGACAATTTTAGCTTCCAGACCGGTTTTAGTTCCAACAAATAAAATATCATCATCGGTTGCTAAATTACGTTCTTTTAATCGTTCAATCAGTGCCATAATGGGGTATATATGTCCACCTGTTCCCCCACCAGTAAATATTATTCTCATTTTATTTCGTCTTTAATTCCTTCACAAAGTTAACAAAATAATCGCCGCGTTCTTCAAATGTCCTAAATTGATCCCATGACGCACATGCCGGTGAGAATAGTAAAACATCACCTGCAGTGGTTAAGTCATACGCCTTAGGCACTGCTTCCTGCAATGTATTTTCAATTACAATTTTAGCAATACCTGCTTTACGTGCTGCATCTGCAAGCAAATAACGGGTTTCACCATATAAAACTACAGCCTTCACGTGCTTTTTTAAGAGGGGCACTAATGAATCAAAGGTAAAGCCGCGATCTAGTCCTCCTGCAATCCAAACCTCAGGTTCAGTAAAAGACGGAATTGCTACTGAGGCCGCTTCAATATTGGTAGACTTTGAGTCGTTATAAATTTTCCGACCGTTAAGGGTCATGACATATTGTAAACGGTGCTTCGCCCCGGTAAAACTAGCTAAAACTGACCTAATGTCCTCATCAGCAGCACCCATTAATTGTGCAATTGCACTTGCAACCAGAGCATTCTGCTGATTGTGTAAGCCAGGCAACTTCATAGCAGCAGTTTTCATGATTTTTCCGTGCTGATTTTGTAAATAACCATCTGCAATAAAATAATCTGCCGTGCGATCATTTTCGGAAAAAGTTAAAACTTGAGCATTCGTTGCTTGCTTTTCCTTTTGTAAAATATCCTTCTGATCAAAGTTGGCTAAGAAATAATGAGCACTTGATTGCGTTCTAGTAACATTTAGTTTGGCATTAACGTAATTGGTGAACGTTTTATGATAATCTAAATGCACGTTATTATAAATATCAATAATTACTGCAATAACAGGATCAATATCGGTTACACCAAGAAGCTGAAAGCTTGAGGTCTCACAAACTAAAATATCATCTTTGGTAGCTTTTTCTACGACAGAAGAAATAGGTACGCCAATATTGCCTACAGCATAAGCATGGTGACCTTTTCGGCTTAAATAGCGGTCGAGTATCTGTTGTGTCAACATAACAGTGGTAGTTTTACCGTTAGAACCAGTGACACAAATATATGGTGCTTCACTGACGCTTAGAGCTATTTCCGGTTCAGTAATTAGTGGCAAATTTAATTTTTGTGCCTCTTGCACCATTGGATTCTCATACGGTATTCCAGGATTTTTAACAAGATAGTCAAAATGTTCCTGACTTAATAATTCTACCGGATGCTTGCCGCCAATAACGCGCACACCCATTTTCTCAAGTATTTGCGCATTTTGATTTTTACTTAAATCAGCCTTATCGTTCAAAGTCAGCTTTGCACCAAGTTTAAGCAGTAATTTACTTACTGCAAAACCACTTTTACCGAGGCCTAAAACTAAAATTTTTTTATCCTGATATGTTTTAACTTGCCTCATTGATTATTTTTAACCCCATATTACTAAATATAAAATACTACCTATTAAGCCGACTAACCAAAAAATAATATCAACTTTCCACTCGGAGTAACCCAGCATTTCAAAATGATGATGGATCGGTGTCATCTTAAAAATACGTTTACCCGTTGTTTGAAATGAAATTACTTGTAAAATCACGCTCGCAGTTTCACAAACGAAAACAATTCCAATTAATAAAAGCGACCACGGTCTATTTAAAAAGATGCTGACAGCTGCCAGTCCGCCTCCCAAGGCTAACGATCCGACATCACCCATGAAAATTTTAGCAGGTTTATGATTAAAAATAAAAAATGATATTAAGCCACCAATAACACTCATGCAGAAAATTAGTACCGCAAAGTTTTTTTGCTTGAATGCAATATAGGCATATGTAGCATAAGCAATAAGCGATAAACCGGTAGCCAAGCCATCTAAACCGTCTGACAAGTTAACAGCATTAGAAAAACCTACCAACCAGAAAACGACGAATAAGGTAAAAATGATAACGTTACTAACCATGCCGAAAAACGGCAGATAAAGATTAAATTTAAAATGATCAGTTGTTGCTATCATCACGATGATAAGAGCAACTAAAATTTGCAAGGAAAATTTCTGCCACGCACGTAAACCTAAATTACGTTTGTAAAAGAGTTTGATGCCATCATCTAAAAAGCCAATAATACCGTAACCCAGCATGCTTATTAGCAATATCCACATCAACTTAGATACTTCATGTTGCCATGCAGAAACCCAAATAGTAGAAATGGTTGCTGCTAAAACAAAAACCACTCCGCCCATAGTTGGTGTACCGGATTTTTTTTCATGCCATTTTGGCCCTTCATCACGAATTTCCTGTCCTTCATGATGTGACCTCATAAAAATAATCATCCAAGGTAAAACAATTCCTGTGAATGCCAACGAACTTACTAATGCAATAATGCTAATAATCAGCATAAAATGCTACTCCTTTAATTGTATTTTGATTTTGGTTCCTGTTTTTAGAGGCTTTTGAGCAGAAATACTCTGCTTATGAACCACGCCTGAGCCTTTGATGCTTAATTTGACACCTGTTAAGTCAGCAAATTGATGTAATTCATCAAGATTCCAGCCCTTCATGTTCGGACAAATAAGTTTGCCATTCGTCCGCACCAAAATAGTTTTTCCAGCTTGCTGCTTTTGTCCCTTAGGATAAGACTGCTCTGTTATTTTCGAGCCCGTCCCAATTTTTAACAGTTTCAAACCGACACGCTGTGTGACCTTTTCAGCTTCTTCATAGCTTAACCCCTTCATATCTGGCACTTTAACTACCGTTGAGCTATTCAGGTCATTTTTTGACATCATGATCACTCTGTTCATCATTGGTTTAAAAATTGATGAGAGAATGACTTCTGCAGGTTTACTCATCCTGCGAGGTTGTTTAACAGTAATGTAAATGCAATAACGCGGGTGTTTCGCCGGTGTAACCCCAACAACAGAAAAGATATAATTATTATTACCTTTTAAATAGCCTCCACCTTTAAGGTTAGCTATTTGCGCAGTACCTGTTTTAACAGCAATACTTTGATTTTTCATTTGGTAAGCTGCACCGGTACCAATTCGTTTATTTAAAACCCGGCGCATGTTTTTAAGCACAACTTCCGCTGTTTCCTTTGTATAAACTGGTTGACCCACATTTTTAATTTGATAGCCGGTAATAGTATGATTATTGGCATCAGTAATCTTTTCCACAAATTGCGGCTTCACCATTTGACCATTATTTGCTAAACTGCTAAAAGCTTGCATCATTTGCATGACATTTACGTCAACGCCCTGACCAAAACTGGTAACAGCTTGATCAATTGGAGAATTAAAGGCGATGGTTCCCGCCTGTTCGCCAGGTAGTGTAACTCCCGTTTTTTGACCAATATGAAATCTTTTGAGGTATTTCTTCCACGTTTTCGCTCCCATCTGCTGTTCAATATGAACAAAACCAGTATTACTTGAGCGGGGGAAAGCTTGTGAAAAAGGTATGCTGCCCCATCCACGAGGTTGCCAGTCATGAATTACGGAACCATTAACTGTAACAGAACCAGAATTATAATATTGGTTAGGATGGTAATTTCCGCTATTAACAGATGATGAAAGTGTTAATACTTTAAAAACAGAGCCTGGTTCATATGTATCTTGTACCAAAATATCGCGGTAGGACTTTTTCAAGCCCTTTTTTGTTTGCGGGTTAAAAGTTGGCCTTTGAGAAGCAGCTAAAACTTTGCCCGTTTTGATATCTTCTACAACTGCAGTCATAGAAACAGGGTTAAAAGTATTTTGCACATACGACAATCTACTTTCAAGATATGCTTGCAGTTGTGAGTCAATAGTCAAATAAATATTGTTACCATTTACAGGTGCCTTATAAGTATGGGCACTGTTAGGCGTTTGAAAGTTTGAAGCATCGACAGCTGATAGCTGGTAACCGTTCTTGCCAGTAAGCACATCATCATACCAGGCCTCCAGCCCCATTGTCCCCTCTAAATTTTGCTGTCTGGTCTTTTCATCAAACTTGGGTGTAGCCATGCCAATTATATGAGAGGCAAAGTTACCATTGGGGTATAAACGCGACTGGGTTTCAAAAAATTTAATTCCAGGCAGTTTCATTTTTTCAATTTGAACCTTTTGCTTTTTGGTCAAATTAGAACCTGCAGTACCAAATTGTACCTGAAAAACAGAATGTGAAGGGTTAAGATAATTTAAAATTTTGTCTGCTTTAAGGGGTAAGACCTGAGACAATTTTTGGGCAGTTTTATTTTTATCTACTACATACTCCGGCTTATTTTTATAATTGATAGAAGACTTGTCTAGAATTGCATAAATAGTGTACAAGTGAGAATCTTGAGCCACTGCCAAACCATTACGATCATAAATAGTGCCGCGATTAGCCTTTAGCACTTGGTTACGCATATATAACTGCTCAGTCTTGGCTGTTAAATTCTGCCCATTAACTTTATTTGAAATACCAATATATAAAAATCTACCTATAAATACAAGAAAAACCAAAGCAACAGCTACCTCGAGAAATCTCCCGACTGTAAAACGGTATCCGTGAGCTTTGGATTGTTCAGTATTCGAATTACTAACGCGTTTTTTCATTAGCGTAAAGTCCTAATATTTTTTTCATTCAAAGCCAACCCCTTGCTGCGAGCAATCTTATTCATGCGCGAGCTCGAAGTTAGTTCTCCTAGTTCTTGATGCAAATCTCCAACTTGACTCTGACTCTTAGCAACAGAACGTTGCACATTTGTAAGTTCATGTTGAGCTGAAGTAGCAGAAATACTGGAAGAAACAAGCATTGTCATTAAGCCAATTGTAATCAGCACTCCTACTGCAAGCAAGAACTTCTCAAAGCCAGTCCAGGCCACATTGTGATGATTAAGAACCTGACGTTGTCTTTGTTGTAGAACTTTTTGTTCACTAGGATTAAACTCTACTTTTCTTGCTAAATTATCAGCCATTGCCTTTTCCTCTTTATAATTTTTCTGCAACCCGCAACTTTGCACTGTGTGAGCGGTTATTATTTTTAAGCTCTGCAGCAGAAGCTACAATTGGTTTGCGGTTAACCAAACGAAGTGTTGGTTTCATATCATCTGGTATCACAGGCATCCCTCTTGGAACTTCAACCTCAGAATATTTCTTAAAAATATTTTTCACGATCTTGTCTTCATCAGACTGAAATGTAATCACGCAAATCCGACCACCTGGCTTAAGGAGCGCAATAGCCTCCTCAAGCGATTTATTTAAAACTTCAAGCTCGTGATTTACAGCGACACGTAAAGCTTGAAAAGTCTTCTTTGCAGGATGTCCACCAGTTCGACGTGCATACGCTGGAATTGCTTCCTTAATAACCTCAACTAGTTCAAAGGTTGTTTCAATTGGCTGTTTTTGTCTTTTAAGAACAATTTTATGGGCGATTTGACGAGAAAATTTTTCACTGCCAAATTGATACAAAATATCAGCTAACTCTTTTTGGCTTGCATTATTGACAAGTTGATATGCATCAAGACTTTGAGTTTGATCCATCCTCATGTCCAGCCTAGCATCAAAGCGGTAAGAAAAGCCTCTTTGTGCTTGGTCGAATTGAGGTGAAGATACGCCTAAATCATAATAAATACCGTCAATGCCATTCTGGTAACCCAGCTTAACCAAGTTAATTTTTAAATGACTAAAATTGTCGTGTACTAGTTGTAATTTAGGTTTTGCATCAGATTTGAGTAAATCAGCAAAGTTTAACTTGGCCGAATTTATTGCATATTCATCTTGATCAAAGCCGATTAAAGTGCCATTTGCAAGTTGATCTAGTAAATATTTTGCATGTCCGCCACCACCAAATGTCGCGTCTACATAAAGACCACCATTTTTTGGTTTTAAATTTTCTATTGTTTGGTGTAAGAGTACACTGGTGTGTTTGAATTCCATAGTTATAGTTCAATATCATCCAAATTTTCTGCGATATCATCATAGTTTTCGTTTGCTTCATCACTGAAGTTTTCCCAACGTTCTTTCGACCAAATCTCTATTCGGTCAGAAACTCCTACAATGACACATTCTTTAACCAAGGCTGCGTGTTTCTTCAACGTTGTGGTCAGATTTACACGACCTTGTTTATCAAATTCACATTCCATCGCACCAGAGTAAAACAAACGCGTAAAACTACGCGCGTTTCTCTTAGTTAATGGAAGTTGCGCTAATTTAGCTTCAATTTTTTGCCATGCTTCAGTAGTATAGCCAAAAATACAGCCTTCCATTCCGCGGGTAAAGATCATCTTGTCACCAATTTGACTACGCAAACGGGCAGGTATAATTAAACGCCCTTTGCTGTCGAGATTGTGATGAAATTCACCCATGAACATGGCTTAGCCCCCTTCCACTGAATAATTTACCACAATTCACCACTTCCTACCACTTTTTAATCAAAAAAAGCTAAATATTTATTTTTTAATGACACGAAAAGCAAAAGTCGCAAACCTGTTCGGGTTTGCGACTAGTATTTTTGCTAATTTTTTTATTTTAAGTTTGACTATATCATCATAAATAACAGGCCTAAATACCAAAAAATTGTGTTCACTGTTAAATAGTTCCAGATTTTACGCATTGTTTTGCCTAAGGAAAGGTTTTTGTTTTTGACAGCATCGGAAACGGCAAGCAAGATTACCAAAAAGAAAAAAACAAAAAAGCCATAGGGTAAAAATTCGGGTTTTTGCTGCTGTTTAGTTATCAAATGACAACCATATATGAAAAATATGGGCAATAAGTCATAGCCCCTAAACTGAGCTTTGGGGAAAATTTTATTTACAATAAAAGCCAATGCCAGTCCTATTAATGGAATTATCAAAATCGAAAACATTTTTATTATAACCTCGTTTATTAATTTCTATTTTATCCTACTAGTCGTTTGAAAAAAACAATTAAGTAGCATAAAATATTGTTCAAATAGGGAGGTCTATCAATGACGCGAAGACATAAGAAAAAAAGATCTAAATTTGAAAAACTAACGATCGCAATGGCTTGGTTAATGGCGATTATTACTTTAGCAGCAGTTGTAATGCAAGCTGTAGGCGCCCTTGGCTTTATCCAATAAAAAAGAGTCTGAGAAAAAAGTGCTCTTTGAAGTTAAATTAAAAAATTTCACAATTTAAAAAGACCGACAAATCAACGTTTTATTGACGTGATTTGTCAGCCTTTTTAGTTAGGTTAGAGTTTTTTCCTGGACTCTTTTTGTTAGCGATAATTTTCTAAATTAATCATAAATGGATGGTCTCGTGCTAAATTCCACCATAATCTATATGTAACTGCTGCAAAAATAAAAGACCAAATTAAAGTAGGAAAAATACTTTGCAAAAGGCTTGTAAAAGCAATATTAGACAGACCGGTTACATTGAGAACAAGCCAAGTAAAAGAGTCAACTAAAATTGCTGCAACTAAAACTGCTAAAATCCGAGCCCAAAAAACTTCGGGTAAAAAACGTGCGACCTTTTGTAAAAGCCAGCAAAGTAGTGGCAAACAAACTGCATAAATACCAATGATGCCAAAGGAATATATATCACTAACAACGCCAGCACCCAAAGCAAGCCAAATTTCTTTTGCATTCGTATCATCAAAAAGTGCAATTAGCATCATACTTACAGGTAACAACAAATTTGACGCATTACCAAATGAAAAGAATTGGTGGAGATAAAATGACAAACTGCCATTTACTGCTAGAGCAACAAACAAGGCAAAAGCAAGACTAAATTTTTGCAAAGACCTCATTAGTCATCCACCTTTCTTTTGATAATTGTAACAACAGAAGGGTCATTTAATTCCCCAGCTGGTGTAATCTTAACTAGGTCAGATAGACCAAATGTATCATGTGTTGTCGTTGCAATTGTACCCACAAGCAAGCCTTTAGGAGAATTACCTCCCATACCGCTGGTGTATATCTTTGTACCACGCTTTAACTTTTTACCGTCAACTGCTTGCGTAAAAGCTAAAGTATTATTACCAATAACAGTGATGATACCATGTACTTTTTTACCATTTACAGCTTGAGCTTCAACTGCAAAACGGTTAGCTGATTTATCACTCGTAGTAATTAATTCAACTTTAGCCGAAGCAGCATTCACCTCTACAACACGACCAATAACGCCTCCTCCAGACATTACTGCCATATTTTTACGTAATCCTGCTGTTGTCCCTTTATTAATGATTAAAAGATCTGACCAACTGTCTGGCGAACGAGAAATAACTGAAGCCTGAATTTTCTCATAATCTGTCAAACTTTCTTTTAATTTAAGGGCTGATTTAAGTTGCTTATTCTCAGCTTCAAGGGTGGCATTCCGAGTTTTTGTTTGTTCCAAATCAGTAACTTTACTCTTTAAATAGTTGTTTTCATTCTGAGTATTCATAAGATCGTGAACATTATTCAAACTGCCAGAAACAAAACTAAGAGGAAAATCAATTATCCTTGCACCAACAGCAACTACATCGTTACCAAAACTTTGAATAATCATGGGAGTATTTCGCTTGTTACGCATAGAAACACTGCCACCTAGAATAGCAAAAATCAAGACCACTATTATACATGCTGATAATAATTTCTTATTTTGTAAAAATTTCTTCATATGGAAACAGTCCCTAAAGAAAAGTCGGCACTAATAGCCGACTAGTTTATTTATCTGCGACTTTTACGCATTACTTCGATATTTTTCAGAGACTCACCGGTACCAACTGCGACACAATCTAACGGATCTTGTGCTATGAAAACTGGAACTTTAGTAGCTTCTGAAATAACATCAGGCAAATTCTTAAGTAAAGCACCACCACCAGTTAGCACAATACCATGATCAATAACATCAGCTGCAATTTCGGGAGAAGTTTGCTCCAGAGTTTCTCTGATTGCTACAATAATATCTTGTACAACATCTTGAATAGCTTTGGAAACATCAACAGCTTTAACATCAACTGATTTAGGCAAGCCCGTGACTAAATCACGACCACGAATATTAACTGATTCAATGCCCTCAGCTTTTTCAACTGAAGCCGAACCAATTTGAATCTTGATATCTTCAGCAGTTCTTTCACCGATTAGAAGGTTAAAGTTAGAATGAACATAATTTACAATAGCATTATTGAATTTGTCGCCGGCTTGACGAATTGAAGTAGAGGAAACAATACCACCTAGTGAAATAGTTGCAACATCAGTAGTACCGCCACCAATATCAACTACCATAGAGCCAGTTGGATCCATTACTGGTAGACCAGCACCGATTGCTGCAGCAAACGGTTCTTCAATCACATAAGCTTCACGTGCGCCAGCAACCCTTGCAGCATCAATAACTGCTCTTTTTTCAACCTCTGTGACGCCTGAAGGTACACAAATCATAGCTGATGGTTTGGAATTACCTACTGTCTTTTCGATGAAATATTTTAACATTGACGCTGTGGTATCATAATCAGCAATTACACCATCTTTCATTGGTCTGATTGCTACGATACTTTCAGGCGTTCTACCAATCATTTCCCTTGCTTCTGAACCAACCGCGATTACTTTCCCAGTATGGGTGTTCTTTGCCACTACAGAAGGCTCTCTTAAGACAATGCCTTTGCCTTCCATGTAAACAAGGGTATTGGCAGTTCCTAAATCAATGCCAATATTTTTTGCTCCTAATCCAAACACGAAAATCTCTCCTTATTATTGCAGTCTCTAAATCTTGAATAATTATAGCATAAAGTGCAACTTAAAAAAGAAAATGGAATGTAACTTTAAGATGAATTTAAAATAATTGCCGCTCACGCAGACTTAAATACTGTCCCTTACCTACAATGAAATGATCCAAAAAATCAATATGAAATAAGTCTGCTGCTGCCTGCAGCATTTTAGTTAATTCAATATCACTGCTAGATGGAATCAAATTGCCACTAGGATGATTATGAACAATAAATATCCCTGCACATGCATATATCACAGCCCAACGGAATATATCCCGCGGATGAGCTATTGACTTATCCAAAGTTCCCTGAAACAATCTTTTTTCAGCAATAATGTGATTACTATTATCTATATATAGTGCCCACAGTTCTTCTTGTTTGTGTCCAGCTAATTTATCAGTCAAGTATGCTCCCACTTCGTTACTTGAAGTCATGATTAAATCACGGTCAGGAACTGCTGCTCGTATTCTTTCCAGTAATCCTTCAGCTAAAATAGCTAAGTCATCATTACATTGGCTGCCAGAGATATATTTTAGCAATTCATCAAAGTTTTTGATATTAAGTTCTTTAAGCTTCACAGCAAGTTGATCAAACTTTGTTATTCCCAGTTCTTTTAATTCATTGACAAAATCATTTAAAATTTCCCAGTCAGTTTTTACCAAATAGTGTTTAGATTTTATTAATTCCATAAAACCATCCTTTCACTATTTAAGTACGCTAAAATCTAATAAATTTTTTTCAAAAACTGGTAAAAATCCTGACAGACAAAGGTCGCTTTTTGCTTATCTTTGGCAGACGCAGGAATTAAGTCGGGAACCATCACACACTTTAAACCGGCATTAACAGCAGCCAATAAGCCTGGCACTGAATCTTCAAAAGCCAAAATGTTTTCTTTTGCCACATTGAGTCTGTCTGCAGCTAAAAGATAAATATCAGGTGCTGGTTTGGGTTTGACCTTGTTTTTCTGCACATCGTCATAATTTAAGTGAAATTGAAAATAATTGCGTGCTCCAGTTGCCCACAAATTATGTTCAACCACATCTTCAGTGTTACTAGTTACAACTGCCATTGGTAAGCCAGCTTGTTGAAATAGATCAAGGGCTTTTTGTACACCGGGTCTTAATTTCAACTTACCCTCATCTGTCCATTGCCACACCAGTTCGTCTGTGCGTTTAATGAATTGATCGCGCTGCTCGGTATTCGCAAAATATTGTAAGTAAAAGTCATTCATATCTGTGTTAGTAGAACCTACAAGCTTAAGGTAGATATCATCAGGTGTACCTATATGTGCCTCTTTTGCCGCCTGAATATTCGCCTGCCAATATAAATTTTCCGAGTTTACCAATAAGCCATCCATATCAAAAAGAATGCCTTTAATATCTTCTTTAATTCCGTGAACGTGCATTATGTTTCTCCCTTTGCAAAACTTCCCCCACTAAATAAAAAGAACCAGTTACTAGCAGTATATCATTTGTTTGACTTGCTTGCTTTAGATTTAGATAGGAAGTTTGCCAATCAGAAAAGTAAGGGTATCTTTCTTGAACCCAGGCGGGAAAATCATCTTGCTTGGCTGCTCGTGGATAGTTGATAGTAGTCAAATAGACCTGATCCGTCGGTTTAAATAAATCAAAAACCTGTGCAATATCTTTATCTTTCATCATCATGATCAAAATCCTAATTTGACCGTGTCTTTTTTCTTGTTCATGATGAGCAAAATCAAGCAAATTGTGAACAGCCTGAATATTATGAGCACCATCTAAAATTATTAACGGATTATTTTGCAGGACTTGGTAGCGCCCGGGAACAACAGTGTGATTAATAGCATCTTGAATGTCACTTGCAGACAAAGTTAGATCTAGCAAACTAAATGCTTGAACCGCAACGCCGATATCATAACCTTCAACTAGTGGTTTAGGTAAAAATGATATTTTTTGAGAATGATCTTTATAAAGCAATTGTTTTTCGTCTGAAACCGTGAAATCCCGTCCCAGCAATTTAACAGTTGCATGTTCTGATTTAGCCTTCTGCTCTATGATAGGCAGCACTTTTTGAGGAATATTACCTAAAATAACGGGACGATTTTTCTTAATCACCCCGCTCTTTTCGCGGGCAATATCTTCAATTGTCGGACCAATTATTTTTTCGTGATCTAATCCGACAGTAGTAATGACACTGATTTCAGGTGTAATTACATTAGTTTTATCATGTTCTCCCCCAATTCCAACTTCAATCACCGCATAATCACATTTTTCCAATGAAAAATAAATAAAGGCCATTACCACTTCATATTCAAAAGTAACTAAAGAAAATTGACTATCTATTTGGCGGATTGCTGTTAAAGCTGCCTCTACAGTATTAGCGACTTCCACTAATTTGTTATCACTAATGTTTTGACCATTTAGTTGAATACGTTCATTAAATTCAAACACGTACGGAGAAACAAAAAGACCAGTCTTTTGACCGGCCTTTTGCAGTAGACTACTTAAATAATAAGAAGTTGAGCCTTTACCATTTGTGCCCGTAACGTGAATAGTTTTTATTTGGTCTTGCGGATTGCCCAAAAAGGCTAGAACCCTTTTAATATAAGATAAATCTGCCTTATCGTGCAGTTTAGGAAGTGAGTATAAATAATTAATCACATCTTGAGCTTTAGTAAAAGTCACGTTATTCACTCTTCTTTAATTCTTGAATTCTTTCCTGAACGCTTTGAAGTTGATTTTCGTAATCAGCTTTTTTCGCTTTTTCTTTATTTATCACAGCTTCAGGAGCATGTGCGACAAAGCCTTGATTACTTAGTTTCTTAGTTGAACGTTCAACTTCAGCTTGCAGATCTTTTTCTTCTTTGGTCATGCGCTTGATCTCGTCTGCAATATTGACTAAATCAGCTAACGGAACAAAGATCTGTGCGCCTGAAATTACGGCAGTTTTAGCAAGTTTTGGTGCAGCAATTTGAGTTGAAATGGTTAATTCTTTTGGATGCAAAAAGTTCTTAACGTAATCTTCATTGTCAGTTAAAATTCTTTCATTCTTTGCGTCTTCTAATTGAATCATAATGTCAATTGAAGAAGACAACGGAGCATTTACTTCCATACGAATATTACGTACTGCCTTAATGATTTCAATTAAGAAAGCCATGTCATGACGAGCTGGTTCATTTTCAAACTCAGCATGTGGTTCAGGATATTTGGCAACCATAATTGATTCACCATCGTGTGGCATGGACAACCATAATTTTTCTGTCACGAATGGCATAATCGGATGAAGCAAGCGTAAGATCTGATCAAGAATCCAAATCAAATTATCTTGTTTTCTGGTTTTTAATTCCTGATTATCACCATTTAAAGCAACTTTAGCCATTTCAATGTACCAGTCACAGAAGTCATTCCAAATAAAGTTGTATAATTCTCGACCAGCTTCACCAAATTGATAATCATCAAATAAACGAGTTACTTCGCTAACAGTGTGATTTAAGCGATCGAATATCCAGCTGTCAGACAAATCAAACTCACTAGTATCAGGCATGTGAGCAGCTTGTGCATCTTCTGGTAAATTCATAATCACAAATCTAGCGGCATTCCAAATCTTGTTGATGAAGTTCCAAGCAGATGCTAGTTGCTTAGGATTATAACGAGTATCTTGTCCTGGGGCTGTACCATTGAGCAAGAACCAGCGTAAAGCATCAGCACCGTATTGGTCAATGACATCCATTGGGTCTACCCCATTACCCAGAGATTTACTCATTTTACGTCCCTGTTCATCACGAATCAGGCCATGAAGAACCACATCATTAAATGGCCTTTCATGTGTAAAATGCAAGCTCTGGAAAATCATTCGTGAAACCCAGAAAAAGATAATATCATAACCGGTAACTAAGGCATTGGTTGGGAAGTAACGCTTAAAATCAGCAGAATTTTCATCAGGCCAGCCTAAAGTTGAGAATGGCCATAAAGCACTGGAGAACCATGTGTCTAAAACATCTGGATCTTGTTTCCAGTTTTCAATGTCCTTGGGAGCATCTTCGCCAACATACATTTCACCAGTCTTTTTATTGTACCAAGCAGGAATCCGGTGCCCCCACCATAATTGGCGTGAAATTACCCAGTCATGAACATCCTCCATCCAGTGATCTAAGGTTTGTTCAAATCTTTTTGGTACAAAATTAACCTTGCCAGCAGTCTTCTGATTTGCTAAAACTTTGTCAGCAAGTGGTTTCATCTTAACGAACCATTGTGTTGACAAACGCGGTTCAACTTGAACACCAGAACGTTCTGAATGTCCAACCGAGTGCACAATCGGCTTAACTTTAAGCAAATAACCCTGTTCTTTCAGGTCTTTAACTAATGCTTTACGACATGCAAAACGATCCATGCCCTCATATTTACCGGCATTTTCGTTCATTGTACCGTCGTCATTCATGACGTTAATCCGTTTTAAGTGATGACGATTGCCAACCAAAAAGTCGTTAGGATCATGAGCAGGAGTGATTTTAACTAACCCGGTACCAAATTCTGGATCAACATGTTGATCTTCAATAATTGGGATATGACGACCAACAATTGGCAAAATTAATTCTTTACCGACAAGGTCTTTATAGCGTTCATCACCGGGTGCCACGGCAACCGCAGTATCACCAAACATAGTTTCAGGACGAGTAGTTGCGATTTCGACAAATCCAGAACCATCCGCAAACGGATATTTAATGTGGTAAAAGGCGCCCTTATCGTCTTGGTGAATAACTTCAATATCACTTAAAGCAGTTTGCAATTCGGGGTCCCAATTAATAATGTATTCCCCGCGATAAATTAAACCTTCATTATATAATTGGACAAAGACGCGGCGAACAGCCTTAGATAATCCCTTGTCTAAAGTAAAACGTTCACGTGAATAGTCTAATGATAGCCCTAGTTTAGCCCATTGGCTTTTAATAATAGCGGCATATTCATCTTTCCAATCCCAAACCTGTTTAACAAAGGCTTCACGACCCATTTCATGACGATCTTTACCTTGTTTACGCAACTTTGCTTCGACTTTAGCTTGAGTTGCAATCCCGGCATGATCCATTCCTGGTAAATACAAAGTGTCATAGCCTTGCATTCTTTTAAACCTGATTAAAGTGTCTTGAATTGCTGTGTCCCAAGCGTGTCCTAAATGAAGCTTACCAGTAACGTTTGGTGGTGGAATAACAATTGAATATGGATGTGCCTTTTTATCTCCAGACGGTTTAAACAAATCTTGATCAAGCCATTTTTGATATCTACCCTGTTCGACCTCACGTGGGTCATATTTTGGCGCTAAATCTGTCATAATTCTCCTCCCAATAAAAAAGTCCTAGACATAATGTCTAGGACGATATGATTAACCGCGGTACCACCTAAGATTAAGCAGAACTACTTCTGCTTCTCTTAAAAATGATAACGGCATATTTACCGGGCCAGCTTACTTTAAGTTCAGCCAACCAGTCCAATCAAGCTACAAATTAACCTTCATTCGGCTTTTCACCAACCATGAGCCTTTCTCTATCTATAAGGTTAATACCTCTCAATTATTGCTTTGCAGGTATTATAACACTTTTTTTATAGCAGTGCAGCATCTTCTGCCGCTTTATCTGCTAAAAACTTGTCATCAGGATAAATTGCTGTAACTTGAATACCTGCTAAAGCTCTTTCTATTAACCCTTCTACATCCAAACGGTTTTCAAATTCCCGGGCCTTATCAATTCTAGGTTTGGTTTTTGGGCGTGGTGGCGCAAAGATAGTGCAGCAATCTTCAAATGGCTGAATTGACAGGTCAAAAGTACCAATCTTTTCAGCTAAACGGATAATCTCTGTTTTGTCCATTGTAGCAACCGGCCTAACAACAGGCGTCGTTGTAACATCATTAATTGCGGCCATTGATTCTAAAGTTTGTGAAGCTACTTGTCCGACGGACTCACCGTTAAAAATAGCTAGTCCTTTTCTTTGGGCTCTAATTTTATCAGCTAATTGCAGCATAAACCTCCGCTGAACAGTCATTAAGTAGCCTTCAGGGATTTTTTCTTTAATAGTTTCTTGAATTTCCGCAAAAGGTACAGCAATGAAATTGATTTTCCCTGCATAATTAGCCAAGATACCGGTTAATTCTTTAGCCTTATTTAGCGCCTTTTCTGTAGTATATGGCGGACTATAAAAGTGAACCATATCAATATCAACGCCACGTTTTAAAGCTAAGTATGAAGCAACCGGTGAATCAATACCACCTGAGAGCATCATGACAGCACGCCCGCCTGTACCAACGGGCATACCGCCAGCCCCATGAAGCAATTGATTAGAAATATAAACGGCATCCTTACGCACCTCAATTCTGAGGATTAGATCAGGATGTTTCATTTCTACCTTCAAATCACTCATGTGGGCAAAAAGGTAGTCACCTACCATTTTATTTAATTCATTGGTATCGTATAAAAATTGGTGGTCGCTGCGTCTGGTATTAACTTTAAAAGTCATTCCCTTTTTGAAAGTTTCGTTCATTAAAGAAAGCGATGTCTTTTCAATTGCTTCTAATGTCTTTTCAACTTTAATGGTAGGTGAATAAGTCTGAATGCCGAAAACCTTTTTCAGCCGTTGATCTACTTCCTTAAAAGGAGCATCGTTTAAAACTATGTGCATCCGATCATGACGCGGATGAATTTCAACTTGCGGAAAATCGCGCAGCACTTTAGTGACATTACCGGCTAAGCGACCGATAAAATCTTTGCGGTTTTTTCCTTTCGTTGAAAGTTCACCATAACGAACCATTATTTCAGTATATTTCATCTAATTTTATTCTCCTAAATGATTAATTGTGGCAAAGTGCCGGTAAATCTGATCAAAGACTTTAATAAATTCATCAGCTTCTGCAAGAGTGTTAGTTTCATCAAAACTAAGGCGAATAGCGCTGGTTGCAACTTTATTGTCAATGTGCATTGCCACTAATGTGCTAGCCTCATCAACTTTAGTCGAGGCACAAGCAGAAGTCGTTGAAGTGTAAATATCATGTTCTTCCAGTGTATGAACTAGCGTTTCGCCCCTGATCCCTTCAAGTGCAAAACATAAAATATGCGGTGCAAAGTCAGCAGAAACAGGTGAAAAAATAGTTATTCCCGGTTTATCTTGTAAGTACGCCGTAATTTTATTCTTAATAGCAGCTTCTTTTTGAGCTTTAGCTGTTTCATTTTCTAACAGAAGTCGGATAGCTTTAGCCATTCCTGCAATTGCCGGCAAATTTTCGGTACCCGACCGCAGCCCTTTTTCCTGACCACCCCCATCATGAAGTGGTGCGAGCATTTTTCCTTCTTTTTTGTAAAGAATACCCGTACCTCTTGGAGCATGAAATTTATGAGCAGACAAACTGGAAAAATCCACGCGGGGAGTAAAAACACGCTGCCAAATATTTTTACCTAAAGCTTGGACGTTATCAACATGAAAACTGACTGTCGGATAATTAGTTAACAAATCACTAATTTCATCAATAGGCTGAATAGTTCCAATCTCATTATTAACACCCATAATTGATACCAAAGTAGTGTCAGAATCCAGTGCATTACGCAAATCATTAACGTTAACGCGCCCTTCTTTGTCAACTGGCAGGTGAGTTACCCGAAAACCCAGGTATTCTAAAGCATTAAAAGCATTAGCGACGGAGGCATGTTCAACACTTGAAGTAATGAGGTGTTTACCAAATTCACGTTTTTGAAAAGCAGTCCCTTTTATTGCCCAATTGTTCGCTTCGGTACCACCTGATGTAAAAAATATTTCATCCTGTTTAACCTTTAAAAGTGCAGCAATTTGCTTACGTGAACTTTCTAAAAGTTGAAAAGCACGGTCACCCAATTTATGTAAACTGGAGGGATTGCCCCAAATAGTTTGCGCAACTTGATCATAGGTTGCTAAAACAGAAGGGTCAATCTTGGTCGTGGCACTATTATCGAAGTATATCAAAAGTTTCTCTCCCCCAAAGCACTACATGATTAGCTATTAACTTATAAATTGTAACTTAAATTAACTAAAGCTTCAATTATTAATGCAGCTGCACTAAAAAAGCTTTAAAATCATTTGTTAATCTTAAAGCTTGATAATTATAATTGGTAACTAAAGTATAATCAATTGTTTTTCTTATCTGAATAATACAAGTTTTCTAGACGCTGATATGAACCTGGTTCGACTTTTTCAATAGCAGTCGCAATCGTATCAAGAGCATCTTTATAATTGAATTCTTCTTCATAAAGTTGCATTGCCTTTTTCTGAGCAGCTTTAATTGATCCATTATTTGAATATTTATTTGAATATTGCAAGGTGAGCTGAACTAAGTCCGCAGAATTGATAATATCGTCTGACTCTCGTTTTAACCTTTCAACGTCATCAGAAATTTGAATTAATTCCTGTGAAATCTTTTCCATATTTAATCGCACTTGACTTAACTCTTTAGCCACATGCCCAATTTCATTGACGACTAGCGTATACATCTGGACAAAGGCATCGGGGTTCCCCGGCAGCTTTTTACGTTCCAAACGCCGATAAACCAGAGAAACTTCCTGCTTGAAACGGTTGATTGAATCATTAGCCACATTTTCAGAATCATATAACCCGTCAACATCTTGCGCCATTTTTTTCTGTTGCGCACTAATTTCGCGTAACCGGTCCAGCATACTTAACCACGACGATTTAATTGCAGAATATACTCCTTTACCATCAGCCACATTCTGTGTATCAACCGTATATTGCCGCTCCATATCATTAACTTCTTGTTCTAATTGCCTACTGGTAGCTAATTCATTATGCGTTAATTCATAACTTTCATCAATATGGCGTAATTTAGCGACCAAATTCTTAGACTCTACTTGTTCATGAGCCAATAATCGTTGGATTTTCTCCTGGTTTTCCTCTACAAATGGACGTGCCTTGTATTCTTTAATCAAAACGTCGTACAAGGCCGATATTTCTTGTTTGATTTTTGCAATTTCTTTATTCAAAGCAGAAATCTTTAATTCGGTTAATAATTTGCCAGCATCGGTAACTTGACCACGGACTTTCTTAATTTCGGCTAAAACATCAAGCTGGGTAATATAAAACTTGGAAGACATCATCTTTTTATATGTATCAGATAATTCATCTAATTGATCTTGAAATACCTGATCAAGTTGATGCCTTGCCTCTCTGACTTGGGGTAAAAGACAGCCTACATTTGCCAAAGCAGCTTTAATTTTTGAAAGAATACGTTTTGCTTCTACCTGATCGCCTTGAGCAGTTAAACTCTTAGCTTCGGAAAAGTCATTTTCCATTGTTGTCAGTTCATTTTCAATTTGATCAAGGGCAGAACCATATTCAAAAGAATCAGCAAGTACATTTTTGCGCAGGTCTTTATACTGATTAAATAAGTCATCATATTGCTTTTGGTTTTCTCTATTTGATTCGAGCAGTTCAGTGAAAACTTCCTTAGTATTTTTCGCATCATCATAAGTTTGCGTCATAATTTCCTGAGCTTGTTTGATGTTTTTGTGCGCTTTAAATAAATGATAATGCGCATTTTGGTCGGCTGCTTGTTCGAGAAAAGTCTGCGCTGCAGGTATTTTTTCAGTTGCTGCCTGCGTATAATTCTTGCGCCATGTAGTCAAAGTAGTCAGACTCTCACCTGCTAAATCCATTTTATCCAGATTAATTATATCTGTTTCCAAATGCATTTTTTCTATTTCTGAGATCTGGTCGTCCAATTCCAAAATTTCCCGCAATTGACGACGATTGACTACTATCATAAGTACTACAATTATAATAATGATTAAACTTGCTATGATTACAACTATGGATTGAGCTGGTGACATAATTTTCCTCCAAAACTAACCCAATTATAACAAATTTCTGTATTATTGTGGGTATGAGTTTTCTTTACCGGCAAAAATAATCCAATTCTGCCGAGAAAATTTAGTTACTATTCATAAATACACTCTAGTTTTAAAGGGAAATTGTTTAGTATGAGAGCTAACTAAAACTGGTTTTTCTTCCTATTAAATAAAGTAAACAATGTTTTCCTTGCTTTAATACACTGAGACAACTATAATATAGAGCGTGTAAAATATTTGCAGCTATAAGTGGCAAGAACGTCAACATCTTAATACGTTTTAGTGAACGAGTAACCGACGCTGCAATAGGCGAAAATGAAAATTAAGATGCACGAATGTTAAACTTATACGTAACTATTTTACTCCAAAAACTGTTATCAGATTTTATTGGAGGATTTTATGTCAAGATATACAGGTCCAAGTTGGAAACGTTCTAGAAGATTAGGAATTTCACTTTCAGGTACAGGCAAGGAAATTAGTCGTCGTAACTATGCTCCTGGTCAACATGGTCCTAATTCACGTGGTCGTTTATCAGAATACGGCGAGCAATTGCACGAAAAGCAAAAGCTACGTTGGATGTACGGTTTAAACGAACGTCAATTTAGAACTTTGTTTACACGTGCCGGCAAGATCCGTGAAGGTGAACACGGTACTAACTTCATGGCTTTACTTGAGTGCCGCTTAGACAGTCTTGTTTATCGTTTAGGTTTTGCTACTACTAGAGAACAAGCTAGACAACTAGTTAACCACGGTCACATTACTGTTGACGGCAAGCGTGTTGATATTCCATCTTACGAAGTTAAGGCTGGTCAAGTCATTGGCCTCAAAGAAAAGTCAAAGAACTTGCAACAAGTTAAGGATGCGCTTGAAGCAGTTGTATCCCGCCCATCTTTTGTTTCATTTGATGATAACAAAATGGAAGGTTCACTTGTTCGTCTCCCAGAACGTGATGAAATGGAACCAGAAATTAACGAAGCTTTAGTTGTTGAATACTACAACAAGTTACTTTAATTTCCACATTTTACAAAACCCCTTTCCTGCTTGGAGAGGGGTTTTTGCTACCCGAAAGGAGAGCTACTGATGACTGAAGATTTAAATACCAGAGTATCGAACGCTGCTCAAGGGATTACCCCGCAAACAAGACCTGATGAACGAAGAAGATTTTTAGGTTCCCTTCGCGAACGGGTTTTAGTTAGAATGACTAATACAGAAGTACAAGATCCCAAATTAACTAAACTATTCTTATTACACTTTAAAGATTATACAGGGTACAACATACTAATAAATGGCAATTTGCATGATAATTTTGTGGATCAAGTAGAAACTTATTGTAGTAAATATGAGATTGCTTTTACTATTGTTAACAACGAGACTGCTAAAACTGGTCCGGATGATTCAGCCATTTTAGTAGTAGCACCGACCGCAATTAACAAGATGCGGATTGAAATTGATCAGGTATATCCGCCGGAAATGCCTAAAACCCAGCTTAGCAATACTAATCAAAAAAAGGCTGGCTTTTGGCACCGGCTTTTTCACGGAGACAATTAAATGAAGCCATTAGCTTACAGAATGAGACCACAAAATTTAGATGAAGTTGTTGGTCAACAACATTTAATCGGTCCAGGTAAAATTATTCGCCGAATGGTTGAAGCCAGGATGCTGTCATCTATGATACTCTATGGTCCCCCTGGCATCGGCAAAACCAGTATTGCCAGTGCAATTGCCGGTTCAACCAAGTATGCTTTTCGCCAGCTTAATGCGGCAACAGATAGTAAAAAGCAGTTAGAACAAGTGGCGGCAGAAGGAAAACTCAGTGGCACAGTTATATTATTATTAGATGAAATTCACCGTTTAGACAAAACTAAACAGGATTTTCTCTTGCCATTGTTAGAATCTGGACAAATTATTTTGATTGGTGCAACAACTGAAAATCCGTATATAGCTATCTCTCCTGCTATTCGTTCCCGGTGCCAAATTTTCGAGCTTAAGCCTCTTGCTGCAGAAGACATCAGTAAAGCAATTGATCGTGCTTTAACTGATGATAAAAACGGATTGGGAAAATACCAGGTCAATTTAACACATGATGCTAGAAATCTTTTAGTGCAAAAAGGCAATGGTGATTTGCGTGCAACTCTAAACGGACTTGAATTAGCTGTGCGTTCAACAAAGCAAGAGCTGATTGCAGCTGGTAAAACTGAAACCGAAAGCCTGACTATTAACCAAGACGAAATGGCAAATTCGATTCAGATGCGTAGCCAAAACTTTGATGCCAAAGGTGACGGCCACTATGATTTAGTATCTGCTTTTCAAAAGTCAATTCGCGGTTCTGATACTGATGCAGCCTTACATTATTTAGCGAGATTAATTGAATCAGGTGATCTAGTAGCAATTTGCCGGCGCCTAAGCGTGATAGCTTATGAAGATATTGGGCTGGCTAATCCAGCCGCTGTTCAGCATACTCAAGTTGCTATTCAAGCTGCCAAGAATCTCGGATTTCCTGAGGCCAGAATACCTCTAGCTAACGCAGTCATTGAGTTAGCAATATCTCCTAAGAGTAATAGTGCAATTAGTGCGATTGATGCTGCCTTGCAGGATGTCAGACATAAGGATTATGGCAGCATACCAGCAGACTTAAAAGATGCCCATTATTCCGGAGCCAAAAAATTAGGTCATGGCAAGGGCTATATTTACCCTCACTCTTTTGCAAATGATTGGGTAGCCCAACAATATTTACCAGATAAATTAGTGGGTAAACAATATTTCCAGCCTAAGGGCAATTCTAAAATTGAAAAGGGCTTAAAAAAGCAGTACGAAACCTTGCATGAATTACAAAAAAATGGTTTAAAGAAAAAATAAACGAATTCAAAAAGTGCCACAACTGTTATTTCTAACAATTGTGACACTTTTATTTTAGTTAAGAAATTGATTATCCTTTGATATTAGCTTTCTTAACAAATTTGTTCTTTGCTACGGTGTAATATTTCTTACCCTTAATCTTAACTGGATTACCATAGGTCTTTACGGACTTATGTTTCTTCAGCACTTTTTTACCAACACGACTGCCATACTGATTGTAAATGTAGGCGTTGCGTTTTAGTTTAAGTTTCTTAGAGTCGATATTGCCTGCGGCAATATACAAACCATCTTCAAGAACATAATAGATCTTCTTATTAACAACTTTTTGAGTTACCACATCAACTGTTGAACCTGCATTAATGATTAAGCCATTGGCACGAATACCTTTTTGATCGTAAAGGTATGCGTTATGCATAACTTTCTTATTAATCAGGATGTGTGATTGATCTCCGCTGGCAACTGCAGCTCCTTGTTTTGCTGTTGCACTCTTAAGCAATACATCTTGACTAGCAATATTAGCAGCCTTGATATAACGATTCTTAGCAATAGTGAAGTACTTCTTGCCGCGAATTTTGACGCTGCTGCCATAAGTGGCAATAGCTTTACCGGTCTTCAGTTTACCAGATTTCTTAACCCGCTTGCCATATTGGTTATAAATGTAAGCATTGTGCTTCAGCTTTTGGACTGTGCTCTTAATGTTGCCCACTGCTACATAATACTTCTTATCATTATCACCTTTATCAATTAAGACATAATATTGGTCACCGTTAATTGTTTCAATACCGTATGTATCAAGGATTGAACCAGCTCCCAAAGTAATACCGTTTGCACGTTTGCCATTGCCATCATAGAGGTAAGCATTGTGCATCAAGACAACTCTTTCAGAGTCTTCATTCTTCTTATCAGTATCCTTATCTTTATCATCAGTCTTATTTGGTTGATTTGGCAATATTCCAGGAGTTTGAGCACCACCGCCATTTTCTACAATGTTAGTGACATGAACATTAGCTTCAGTAGCATCACGATATAGTTGATCAATTCCGAGATTACGTTTTGCCGTAATTATTTCACTAACTGCCGAACTAGCTTCGATACCATTTAGAAGATCGTTGTAATCTTTTTGAATAGTTTGCTTAATCTGAGCTTTAGCAGAAGAATCATAATTATTGTCGCTATCAACCCGCTTATTAGCAGCCTTTTGGGCATCTGCTAAAGCGCCCTTGGCAATCAGCTTTTCACCTTCAAGTTCGGTTGTTAAGTCTGTAGGATTTGCTTTAAGTTTTGCTAGTGCAGCTTCATAACTTTGCTGAATGGCACTATCATCAGTGTCAGGACCAAACTTCTGTCTCAAATATGCAGTAGCAGCTTCACGAATCTTAGCAAGTCTTTGACTAAGAACTTCTTTATCTTGATTTATGATGTTGATAACTTCCTGACTGTCAGGAATTGTTTCACCAATTATCTTGTCAATTGCATCCTTACGAGCTTTATCCACACCAGCTGAATCGCTTGCTTGATCAATAGTACCATTCTTATCAATAGCGTGATGAACGTCTTGGTCAATTTGGTTCTTGATAGCATCTTTTTCAGCTTGGGTATAGTCAGTACCATCCTTGTGCTTTAATTCATCAACTTTCTTCTTAGCATTTGTGCCAGTATCTTGAACTTCGCCTTTAGCCAATTCCCTTTCGGCTGCTAATTCGTGCTCTTTAACTTCATCAACCGATGCTCCAGTGATGTCCTTATTCGAGTTGAATGCTTTATCTACTTCAGTGGTATCTGCATCATTACCAAACTTATCCTTCAGTCTTGCTACCGCATCATCATGCTTTTTGCTCAATTCTGCTTTGGCATTTGAGATAGCTTCGGCTAAGTCTTTTTCATCATTACCTTTTAAGGCATTAATTTTATCAATAGCGGTTTGCTTAATTCTAGCAACATTGGCAACAGTTTCAGCTGAATCAATATCAACACTTGCCTGTTTTGCTATTTCATCTACCCGATCCTGATTATCTTTACTCAAGCTTGGCTTAGCTGTAGAAGCTGCTTTATTGACTTCATCTTTGGCAGCTACTTTACTGAAGGCTAGTTCAGCTGTTGCTGCTGCAGAATCAAATTGTCTAGAAGCATTGTCAACTGCTGCTGCAACCGCGTCTGCATTAGTAGCACTGTCTATCTTAGTTTCGGCTGCTTTCTTAGCATCCTCAATAGCGGCTAAAGCATTGTCATAATCAGCTTTAGTAGTTGCTTTTTGAGTGTCATTAAGCTTGTTATAAGCTTCATCAACACGGTTTTTAGCTTTAGTTGCTGCCTGGTCAACATTTGTTTTATTAGTTGACTTGATAGCAGCTAAGTCATCTTTATCTGATTGATCTGCAGAATTCTTAATACCCTTAATTGCAGTAATCGCTTTGTCACGAATGCTATTTACAGAATCAATTGTAGTTGCAGCGTCAATATCTTTATTAGCTTGAGTAACAAGATCGTCGACCTTGTTCTTATCCTCTTGTTTATTTAAGCCACTCTTGATATCTTCAGCAACTGCTTTAACTGCGTCTTTAGCTGCAGCTTGACTAAAGGCTAATTCAGCGTCATTTTTAGCTTTGTCAATGTCAGTCTTAGCTTTATCAGAAGCATTATTGACATCTTGTTTGGAAGTAGCTGAATCTATTGCTTTTTCAGCATCAGCTTTAGCCTGATCAATATCTGCTTTAGCTTTGTCATACTTATCTTTAACTTCCTTTTGCTGGTCAAGAGTCAGCTTATTATAGTCATCGTCAAGTTGTTTCTTAGCATTGTCTGCTGCAGCCTCGACTTTGGTCTTTTCGGTTAGTTTAGTATTTCCTAAATCTGTATCTGTAGCAGTTTTTTCAGCTGTATCAATTGCACTTTCTCCAGCTTTTTCAGCTGCGTCTGCCTTTTCGACAGTTGGCTGTGAACCAACTGTATCCTTAGCGTCATCACGAGCTTTATTGATTGATTCAATAGCCTTTTCTTTATCAGCGTCAGATAAATCAGACTTATTAATCTTGTCAATTGCTGCAGAAGCATGATCATCTAATTTCTTTTGGTCATTTGCAATAGCTGTATCTAAAGCTTTTGCATCCTCAAGAACTTTGCTCATGTTATCGATGCCTTCTTGTTTAGCACTGTTAACTTGGTCAGAAGTAGTTGTACCTACATCTTTAATCTTGTTAACTGCATCTTGGTAGAAGCGATCTACTTTATCTTTTAGAGCGGTCTTGTTTTCAGCACTGACATTTTTCAGGGAATCGATGCCATTTTTAACTTCAGTTTGTTTGTTAGTTAAAGCAGTAATTGCATCTTTCTTATCATTATCAAGCTTAGTAGCAGCAGTTTGATCTGCGGTTGTCTTGACAGTATCAATATCACTGATGGCTTGATCTCTAATATCATTAATCTTTTGCACTGTATCAGCTGTATTTAACTGTGTATTAGCTTCGTTGACAATGCCTTCAACTTTAGTCCTATCACTTTCAAGGCTCAAGCCATTTTCGATCTTATCTGCTTCATTTCTAATATCTTCTTTAGCAACTACCCTTGCAAAAGCTACTTCAGCCTGAGTGGCCGCCTGATCAAAGGCTGTATTTGCAGTTGAAACAGCTCCAGCCACTGCACTCTTATCTTTTGCTTGCGCAATAGCTTCATTTGCTGCTTTTTGTGCATTTTTAATTGCAGTAATAGCTACATCATGATCTGCTTCAGTCTTGGTTTGTTGCTGCGAACTAAGCTTATTATATGCATCTTCAACCCGTTTTGTAGCAGCTGCAGCAGCTTCATCAACACTTGCCTGACTATTGTCTTTAGCTTCTTCTAACTTAGCTTGTTCAGCGGTCTCAACAGTATTCTTCACCTTATCAATATCATTGATGGCTTTATCTCTGATGTCATGGACCTTTTGCACTGTATCAGTTGAAGCATTGTCAATATTTGTTACTGCATCGTCAGCGATTTTCTGAACTGTTTCCTGATCTTTTTTGTCTTTTAGCTTCTTAATCACATTTGCAGCTTCAGCTTGAACCGCATCTTTAGCGGCTGTTTTTGCAAAAGCTACCTCTGCGGTAGTTGCTGCTGCGTTAATCTTGTTAACTCCATCATTAACTGCTGAAGTGATAGCATCTTTGCTTGTTGCTGCATTGACTGCATCAATGGCTGCAGTTTGGGCATTTTCAATTGCGGTAAGCGCATTATCATGGTCAAGTTTTGTTGCTGCCTTTTGACTTGAACTTAGTTTTTCATAAGCATCTTCAACTTGTTTCTTAGCTGCGTCTGCGGCATTAGTGATGTTCTGAGTGCTGTCTTTACGAGCCTGCTCTAGCAAAGCCTCATCTACTGCTGATGCAGTATTTTTAACAGCATTAATTGCACTAATAGCATTTTCTTTGATGCTGTTTACTTTGTCTACCGTATCTGTTGCAACATCATCAAAATCGGTATCTGCTTGATCAGAAATATTTTGAACCTTTTGTTTATCAGCAGTGTTCTTTAACTGACTTTGAGCGTTAGCAGCTTCTTTGTGAACTACATCTTTAGCTGCCACTTTTGCGAAGTCTACCTCTGCTTTTGTTGCTTCCTGATCAAATTTTTGCTCTGCTGTTGCTGCTATGGCTACCACAGCATCTTTAGTTTCAGCATTTTGAATATCGGCAATTGCTTTTTGAAGTGCATTTTCAATTGCAGTAATTGCATTATCATGAACCTGCTTAGTTTTTTGTTGTTGATCTTTTTCCAGATCATTATAAGCTTTTTCTACTCGGGCCTTAGCTGCGTCTGCTGCACTGTTAATATTACCCTTTTGATTATTCTTAGTTTCTTCTAAGCTTGCTTGTTCATTGCCGTTAGCTGCGTCTTTAACAGCATCGATATCATCGATTGCTTTATCCCTAATACTGTTTACCTCTTGCACTGTGTCTGTAGCACTGTCGTTAAACTGGATATTAGCTTGGTTAACAATACCATCAACCTTGTTTTTATCAGCTTGAGACTTCAGGTCATTCTTAACCTTTGTTGCTTCCTTTTGAACAGCAGCTTTAGCTATAACTTTAGCAAAGGCTACTTCAGCTTTGGTTGCAATATCATTAAACTTAGTCTTAGCATCATCAACTGCCCCTTTAATTTCGTCAGCAGTTTGGGCTTGACCAATTTTGATATTTGCTGCATCGGCGGCATTGTCAATTGCAGTAAGAGCATTTTGGTATGCTTGATAATTATCATTCTTTTGGTCAGAATTAAGATTATTATAAGCATTTTCTACCCGTTTTTTAGCATCAGCAGCAGCACCATTAACATTGGTCTTACCATTATCCTTAGCTTGCTCCAAGGTAGCTTTGTCGACTGCCTCGGCGGTTGCTTTAACAGCATTGATGTCGCTAATTGCCTTATCTCTTAATTGATTGACCGTTGTGATATCGGTAGCTTTATCAATAGCAGTATCAGCTTGAGTTGAAATTACATTTACTTGTTTCTTATCAGCATCCTTACTCAAATTACCCTTAACAGTACTTGCCACTTTATCAACAGCATCTTTAGCTGCTACTTTGGCAAATGCTAATTTAGCTTCCGTTTCTGCTTGGGTGAAAGCCTGATCGGCGTTTCCGACAGCTTTACTTACGGCATCCTTGTCCGTTGCTTTTTCTATAGCAGCTTGAGCTGCAGTTTGAGCATCGGTAATGGTTTGGATTGCCTTGTCATAATCTGTCTTAGTTGCTGCCTGTTCATCTGCACTAAGAGTATTATATGCATCCTTAATTCTTTGCTTTGCAGCTGTGGCAGCTTGATCAATACTCTGCTTAGAATCATCCTTAACTTTAGCTAAATCCTTCTGCTCATTTTCCTCAGCAGTATCTTTAACGGCATCGATGTCTTTAATAGCTTGAGCCGCAATAGTATTTACATTATCTACGCTTACAGCTGCAGCAAGATCATTTTCTGCCCGTAACACTATATTATCGACTTTAGCTTGGTCAACTTCCTGTTTCAAACCTTTTTTGACTTTATCAGCTTCAGCTTGGATTGCAGTCTTAGCTGTCACTCTAGCAAATGCCACCTCAGCTGTTGTAGCTGCCGCATCAAAGGCAGTAGACGCAGTACTTACCGCCTTAACAATTGCATCCGCATTTGCAGCCGCACTAATCGCATCATTTGCTGTTGCTTGGGCTTGAGTGATGTCAGCCATGGCTTTATTGTAATCACTTGCAGCTAAAACTTTTTCGTCTTTTCCGAGTTTGTCATAAGCATCTTGAACACGTTTTTTAGCAGCTTTAACTAAATCATCAACACTAGTCTTATTATTTTCCTTAGTTTGCTCCAGTTCTTTCTGTTCATTGTCATCAGCAGTTGCTTTTACATTACTTATATCGTTGATTGCTTTATCTCTAATGCTGTTTACCTTATCTACAGTATCTGCTCCAGTTGCGTCGATATCTTTATCTGCTTGATCAGAAATTTCCTGCACTTTTTTCTTATCATCAGATTTATTTAACTGATCTATGACAGATTTGGCTTTTTCATGAACTGCATCCTTAGCTGCTACCTTGGCGAAAGCTACTTCTGCTTCGTTTGCTGCTGCATCAATCTTATTAATACCCTCATTTGCTGCCTGAGTAATTTCTGCTTTTGAATTTAATGAAGAAATTGCATCGTTAGCAGCTTTTTGCGCACTTGCAATTGCGCTAAGAGCGTCATCATGAGCCTGTTTGGCCACTGCTTGTTCAGTTCCCGTCAGCTTACTATATGCTGCTTCAACTCTCTTCTTAGCTGCTTCAGCTGCTTCGTTAATATTTGCAGAGCTGTCTTTGCGAGCTTCTTCAACAATTGCTTGATCTACTGCATTTGCCGTGTTTTTAACAGCCTTAATGGCACTAATTGCGCTATCTTTAATGCTGTTTACTTTGGCAACAGTATCTGTCGAATTTTGGTCAATTTCTTTAATAGCATTGTTAGCGATGTTCTGCACAGAAGTCTTATCGTCTTGACCTTTAAGGTCGGCAATAGCACTCTGCTCTTCAGCCTGAATTGCATCTTTAGCAGCTGTTTTCGCAAATGCCACCTCTGCTTTTGTTGCTTCTTGATCAAGTTCCTGCTCAGCAGCTGCTGCTATATCGCTTACCGCATCCTTATTTTCAGCACTGGCAATATCATTATTTGCTTTAAGGCGCGTATTTTCAATAGCAGCAAGAGCATCAGTATAAGTCTGCTTTGTTGCATCTTTTTCAGCTGGTGTCAGCTGACCGTAAGCCGTATCAACCCGAGCCTTAGCGTTTGCTGCTGCTTTGTTAACATCACCAGTCCGATTATTCTTAGTTTCTTCCAGACTGGCTTGTTCACCACCATTAGCTTCCGCTCTAACAGCGTCGATATCTTTAATAGCCTGATCCCTAATACTGGTTACTTTAGCTACAGTATCAGTATTAGTGCTATTAATACTGGTAGTAGCAGTGTTAACAATATTGTCAACCCGATTCTTATCAGCATCAGCCTTTAGGTCTTGTTTAACCTTATTAGCTTCATTCAAAATATCTGCAACAGCTGTTACTTTAGCAAAAGCTACTTCCGCTTTTGTTGCTGCATTATCAAACTGAGTCTTAGCAGTTTTAACTATTTCTGATATTTGATCACTTGACTGTGCCAGTGTAATTTGGTTATTTGCACTATTTGCAGCATTATCAATCGCATCAAGGGCATTTTGGTAAGTCTGGTGATTAGCATTCTTTTGAGATTCATTCAACTTGCTATATGCATCATTGACACGTTTTCTAGCAGCATCAGCAGCTTCATTAACATTAGCGGTGTTGTTTTTCTTGTTTTCATTTAACTGTGCTTCTTGAACGGCGTCTGCTACAGCTTTGACACCTTTAATATCATTGATAGCCTGGTCCCTAAATTTAACCACGTCAGTTATAGTAGTAGCCTTGTCAATGTTAGTATTTGCTGTAGTTACTATCTCTTGTACCTTTTGCTGGTTTTCATTATCAAGACGTTTAGTGACTTCATCTGCGGCTGCTTTAACCTCAGCTTTAGCTCCCAATTTTGCAAATGATAGTTCTGCCTTGTTGGCAATATCATTAACTGCAGAAATTCCTGCTGTAGCAGCATTTGTCGCATCATCTACTGTCTTTGCTGCTTGGATTGCCGCATCCGCAGAATTCTTTGCCTCATTAATATCACTGACAGCTTTATTGTATTCTGACTTAGCCTGCTCTTGTTCAGCCGCAGATAACTCGTTATATGCATTCTGAACCCGTTGAATTGCTTCAGCTGCCGCTTTATCAATATTAGCTTTATTGACTGTTTGGGAGTTGTCAACAGCTGCATCAGCTGTAGCTTTAACATTATCAATATCTTTAATTGCCTGGTCTTTAATGAAGTCAACTTTGGTAACACTATCAGCATTGTTCAAATCAGTTTGAGCCTGGGTTACTATACTATCTACTTTATTAAGATCAACTGTTTGCTTTAAGCCTTGCTTGACTTTGTCCGCTTCACTCTGAACTGCATCTATCGCAGCCACCTTGGCAAAGGCCAATTCGGCGTCAGAAGCTGCTTGTGTAAAGGCTTTATTAGCATTATCAACAGCTGTTGTGATTTCTGAATTAGTTTGTGCGGCAGCTATTGCAGTCTCTGCTACAGTCTTAGCTTTATCAATGGCATTATTAGCTGCGTTATAAGCAGTTTGAACTGCGGTCGTCTTTTGCTCATCAGCTGTGAGCTTATCATAAGCATCTTTGATCCGCTTCTTAGCGGCATCTGCTTGGGCATCAACACTTGCCTTGCTTAATTCTTGTGCTTTTTGAATTGTTTGTTCTGCATTACTTTTGACGTTGTCAATTGCCTTGATTGCATTCTCTTTTATTCTGTTTACGTTATCAACGGTCTCGGCAGCGCCAATGTCGGCTTTTGCTTGGTCAACAATTTCATCTACTTTATTTTGATCAGCTGTTTCTTTGAGGTTAGGTTTTACCTTTCCAGCTTCAGCTTGTACTGCGTCGTTAGCAGTAATCTTGACAAAGTTTAATTCAGCTGCATCTGCCAGCTTATTAATGTTTGTTGTACCTTCACTAGCTGCGGCAGCAACTTCAGTTTCAGTAGTCGCAGCTGCAATCTTGGCTTCAGCTGTAGTTTGAGCATTCTTAATGGCGGTAACAGCTTGGTCAAAAGCAGCTTTATTAGCCGACTGTTCAGCAGGTGTTAAGTTCTTATAAGCCGCCTCAACGCGAGCAACCGCTGCTTTAGCTGCATCATCAATACTAGTCCTATTCAGCTCTTTTGCCTTTTCAACTTTTTCCTTTGAATTTGAATCAGCTGTGGTTTTGACCTGATCAATATCTTTGATCGCCTGATTTTTAATATTATTAATTGTTGGAATATCGGTAGCCGCATCAATTTTGCCATTAGCTATAGTCACAATGCCATCAACTGTTTGTTGATCAGCTGCACTTAAATTCGGCTTAACCTTAGCAGCTTCATTTGCAATTGCTTCTTTAGCATCGGCTTGGGCAAATGTTACTTCTGTCTTAGTCTCAATAACAGCAATTGCTTGTGTACCTTTTTCTGCTGCAGTTATAATGTCTGCCACATTTTGGGCACTCTGAATATTATTTTTAGCAGTTTTTGCAGCTTGGTCAATATCATCTAAAGCTTTCTGTAACGATTCTTGGTAACTAGTTTGGTTAGCCTGTGACAACTTATTGTAAGCATCAGTTATCCGTTTCTTGGCTGCTGTGGCTGCCGTATCGATATTAGCAGTCTGCGTATCCTTGTTAGCCTTGATCTCAGCTTCCTTAACTACATCAGCAGTAGTTTTAACATTAGCAATATCTTTAATTGCCTGATCTTTGATGCTGTTGACCTTGTCGACTGTTGTCGCTTTTTGGAAATCGCTATTAGCTTTTGCTACGATACCATCAACTGTCTGTTGATCAGCTGCACTTAAATTCGGCTTGACACTGTCTGCTTCTTTTTTGACGGCATCAACAGCTGCTATTTTGGCAAAAGCAACTTCAGCTGTAGTTGCCGCATTGTCAAACTTGTCTTTAGCAGCATTAAAGGCATTGATGATTGCATCTTTGGTTGTAGCAGCGTTAATCGTTTCGGTGGCTGCGGCTTTAGCCTGATTAATAGCTGAAATTGCAGCCGCTTTATCGGCAGCAGCTTTTTCCTGCTGACCAGCTTCTGTCAAACTATTATAAGCTTTATTCACACGGTCAATTGCGCTATCAGCAGCAGCATTAACGTTAGCAATGTTAGAAGTTTTAATAGCTTCAATGTTGGCTGCATTTGCGTTGTCTTCAACTGCTTTTATCGCCTTTTCGCCATCATCTGCAACCTTATCTGCATCTTCAGCCGTTAATTGTTTGCCTACATTTATCTTGGCCTCATCACGCGCCTTGTTAATATCGGTTACTGCTTTTTGCTTGTCTTCCTCAGACATGTCCGTCTTATTGATGCGGTCTGCTGCAGCTTGGGCGTAATCATCAAGTTTTTTCTGGTCAAAAACAATTTCCTTATCCAGTGCTGCAGCTTTGTTCCAAACACTGTCAATGTTTATAATCCCAGTGTTCTTCTCAATGTCTACTTGTTCAACGCTTGCTGGTGACGGGTTATTAACTTTGTCAACAGCGTCTTGATAGTAAGCTTCAACTTCCTTATTAAATGCAGTTTTAGCTTCAGTACTGATATTCTTTAAATTAGCGATGTTATCTTCAACAGTTGCCTTTTCAGCTGCTAATTCTTTCAAAGCGTCTTCTTTAGCAGTCTTTAAGTCACTTGCAGCTTTATCAATAAGTTGTTGTGTTTTAGCATCTGTCAAAGCTTGATCAATGTCTGCTACACCCTTAGCTTGCGCTTTAGTGATTTCATCAAAACTGTCACAGTCATCAATAGCTTTCTTTGCGGCATCGTATGCTTTTTGAGCCTGATCTTGATATATCTTAACGTTGTCCTGAGTTAAACCACTGTTTGCTAAATCAGCAATTTGGTTAACTACACCCGGCATCCCGGAAGTACCGTTACCATTAAGTTCATTTTCAAGTGCTTGTTTAGCAGCTTCTTTGGCTGAAGCTAATTTATCTTGCTCTGCAGACTCTTCATTAGCAATTTGCAAAGCTTTATTCACAAGATCAAGAGCCGCTCCTCTACGTCTGTTGACTTCAGCAATTGTATCTGCACCATAAACTGTTGTGTCTTTATTAGATTCAGTGACTGAATCTGCCATTGCCAGTGCTTTAGCCAGCTCATCTTCAAAAGTCTTTGATTGACTTTCTTTTAAATTAGTTGGTTTCTTGCTTTCGGCATCTTTTACCGCGTTTCTAATCGTAGTAGCAGCGTCGTCTTGAGCTTCTGATAAAGTAAGGATATCTATACTCTTAACTATCGGACGAGAACCTACTGCGACAACTTCTGGACTGTATTCAACGAAATTGGCGTTAGGTGTTATTTCAACTTTATCACCCTTATTCATATTTAGGGTAATATCAGCAGGTATTGTTACTGCAAAAGTACCGTCTGGGTTAATTGCGGAAGTAAAGACCTTAGGCAGTTCCGGAACCCGGTCAATAATATTGCCACGGTATGTATCATTAGTATTGGCATAAGGCTTCAGATCTTTATCTTCCTGAATAACCTGGTTATATTTAGCATTGCTGCTAATGTATCTAATAATTACATAACCCTTAGTACCCTTAGGGAAGTACTTATAAAAGGCATTATCATTACTTGGACCATCTTCTGCTTCGGTGTAGTTCTTAACTTTGCCTTTGATAGTCCTAGAACCATCGTTATTCTTGATAACTTGTAAATTATCATCATCAATATCCAAGAATCCACTTGGGTTAGCAGGAACAAAGGTCACGTTATTATAGCTGTCAGAATCTGAACTGCTGAGAGCATTTTCTAAAGCATTTTTGATAATATCATCTAATCTATTAGATTCTGGATTCTTAACAGCAGCTTCAGCAGCAGTTAAGAAAGAACCAAACTTTCTGTCGTTAATAATATCTTTAATGGCAGGATCGTTCTTAATTTCATCTAACTGCTCTTGAGTCAAAGTCTTATTGCCATCAAGCATTTCGATAGTATTTACAGAAATACCCTTCGCTGATTTCTGCAGTTGTAAAACATGCAAAGGCGGCAATGTGAATCTGCTGCCAGAGTTAGTTTGCAGCTGCTGGCGAACATTAGTAATTGTGATCTTGTTATTGCCAATAATGCTGGTTGCAGTGTTTTTATTATTATGAGAATCCAAAATAAATGATGTCGGGTTGTTAATTTTTAAAGTTCCACCTTGAACATCAAGTAGTTTAATTGCTCCTGTGCCTGGATCATCGCCTAATCTGATATTAAAGGCACCATTTTCAACATCAGCAGAGCCAGTAACATAAACTAGTGTGCCTGAGTAATCACCCATGTTACTACCCAGAATATTTAATTCGCCATTAGGACTAATGTTCAAATTACCGTTATCATAAAATAGATTTCCTGAAGCAGCGTCAGTAATATTACCATTCGTATTAATATTGACTTGGCCATTCTGTAAAATGTTAAATGTTGAACCAGAATCTTTTAAATAAACAGCCCTGGCTTTACCGGCATCTCTTGTGCCCTTATAAGGTCTCACCTTATTCAGACCAATATTAATATTCAAGACGCCACCAACTTGAACAATTCCGCCGCTTTCCATGTAAATGGCGCTAAAAGGTTTGCCCCACTCACCAGTGCTTCTGTTTTCATCAAAGTCTTGCACGGGATTAAGTGTTACGGTTGCACCTCTGTTAATTTTAACAGTGTTAGTCTTACTCTTCATTTCGATTATAGTGCCACCGTACGTTGAACCGACAAATTCACCATCCAAGAATTCTATGCTGTCATTTTCATTTCCATTAGTAAACTCAAACATTTGTTGATCAGTATGGTTGGGCCATTTTGCAGTATGAACGTCATTATTTCCGGTAAAAAAGATGTGAGTATTGCTACCAGCATAGATTAATTGCGACCCTTCAAACGAGCAATCCTTAAACATAATGTTGGCATGATAATTATCACTTACATATTCGGTATCCCAAACACCGTAATAGTCCCCACTGCGCATATTAAGACTTTGATAAGTAATATCTGCATTTGTACCACGGCTTTGTCTAGGTGAATAGCCAGTGAAATCAAGTTTATATTTGGCATCTCCGTTTGATCTAATTAAGAGAGTACGCCCAGGAACATTAAATCTATTATTGCCATTATTAGGATCTGCGCTAACATCATTCATTAAAATAATTTCAGTGATATTTATATTGTTAAGCGCATCTTGAAAATCTTTCCAGTTATAAGCCTTATAAGAAATACCATCGCCAGCATCCTTGACTAATGGATTTTTATTTTTAGCAGGCGCAATTTTATCCGTGCTGTTATTTTGCTCATCATTATTGCTAGTATCATCACCCGGCTTAATCACATTTGCCTGTGAATCTTCTGGCAATTTGCCATCACTGGCTGTGTTGTCTCCTGAGGTAATATCAGTGTTAGTGTCTTTACCAGTTGAATCAGTTTTTCCCGGTGTGACTGCATTTGCATCATTTGCCTCAGTATCTGGCTGCTTAACAGCAGTAGATTGATCGGATTCTTTACTATCTTTCTTTGTCTGTTCTTTTGTGGTTTTTGTCTTGCTGACAGATTTCGAGTCTTCATCACTACTCTTCAAAAATGAAGATAAGCCTGAAAAAGTAGATAATTTTGGCTCTTTTTCGGTCTTTTTGGTTTGTCTATCATCCTGAGTTGATTGAGAAGCAGCCTTATTATTTTCTTTTGCAGCTTCACTCAAATCAGACTCGGATGACTTAGTTTCAGTTTTTCTATCGACTTGTTGGGTTGATGGATCAGTATCGGCTTTAACCGTTTGACTACCCAAACCCAGAAAAGTGAATCCTAACAAAACAGAAGCGGCACCGATCGTCAATTTGCGAATTGAAAAGCGGTCTTGCTTTTGTTGCATTTCCATTTTTCTTAGTCGTTCTTTAAAGTTATTTTTCCCTAACATAAGTTGTCCTTCCTTGAATTAAAAATACACTTTGAATTTTATAACTAGCGTTATTCATTGTCAATATAGTATTTAGCAATAGATGTTAAGCTATAAATAACCGTTATTTTTAAAAAATGTTAATTCTGATTAAAAATAACTTTATTATTTTTATAAGTTACTATTTTACTGCTATTTAAGCCAATTAAATAAAAATAACTAAAAGTGATTAAAGGAAAAACTATTTTGCAAATTAGTTTAAAAATGTTTTTTATTACATTTGTGATACAAATTTATCTAGTATGTTTTCGTATATTAAATAACACATACAAATTATTTTTGGTTATAACTTATTTATTTATTATTTTTAACTATGTTATTTAAATTAGTAGTAAATTTTTGCCCACAAAAATACTCCCAAATCTAGCCAAAATTTGGGAGTAATATCATTTAAATAAACTGAAATAACTTCTTTAAATAGGTGATTTTGCGACTTGATCACTTCGTTAACAGACATGAAATGATGACCTTTAATTTATACTCTGACTGGTCATCAAAATAATTTTTGCTTGGTTCTAACCCTGGAAGTGCTAATTTTAGTCTAGAAATGTAACTTCTTTTGTTATGATCATTTTGCCGGCATTAAAACTATAGCAAATAAACAGCCACATACTTAATAGCTAAGACTTTCTTTTAAAATTTCAGTGGCTATTCATTTACTTTTCCTGCTATTAAACTAAAATTACTCGTCTGGAATTACGGCCAGAAAGCAAAGCGCTGTAATATCCAATCATTTATGTTAAAGCAACTAGCAGCTTAAAGCAGCAAACCTATTTTTAGCAGTAATTAAGAATAGTGTTTTAATAAAAAGTCCAGACGCAAAAATACCCCAAATTTACCTTAAATTTGGGGTATTTTGTGGTTTTAGCAACTAGTCAATCTTAAAGATTAATTGCTTAAAAGTTTGCCTTCTTCACATATTTACCACTAGCTACAACATAAAATTTCTTATGACCGATTTTAACTGGATTACCATAAGTTTTTACAACTTTATGTTTCTTCAAAACTTTTTTACCTAAACGATGACCATACTTGCTATAGATATAAGCATTATGTTTCAGCTTTAATTTCTTAGCGTCAACATTACCACTATCTATCAGTAGACCATCTGCTAAGGCATAATATGTTTTGCCCTTAACCGTCTTTTTGCCAATAGTTTCTATTTCTGAACCGGAATTAATGATTAACTTGTTGGCACGTTGGCCGTTTTCATCATAGAGATAAGCATTGTGCATTAACTTTTTAACTACAGTGGTAGTTGCTGGAGTACTAGTATTGCTGCTTGTTGCTGTCACTTCTTCCTTAGCAGTTTGGGCTGCCGTGACTGGTGCAACGTTAGCAGCTTTGATATAGCGGTTTTTACCAATAGTAAAGTATTTCTTACCGCGAATTTTGACTGCTGCGCCGTAAGTGTTAACTGTTTTACCTTTCTTGAACACTCCAGACTTCTTAACTCTCTTGCCCACTTGATTATATACATAAGAATTATGCTTAACTTTTTGGGCAGTAGCCTGACCATTTGTTGCAGCAACATAATACTTCTTATTATTATCATGTGTGTCAACTAGTACATAGTATTCGCGACCTGCAATAGTAACTGTACCGTAAGTTGAAAGAATTGAGCCGGCACCAAGTGTAACTTTGTTAGCCCGTTTTCCAGAATCATCATATAGATAGGCATTATGCATTATAGTCACATTAGTGCTTTCACCTAAATCATTTGGAGTTCCATTTGTTCCATTTTCTTTATCAGTAGTTGGCTGCTTAGGTGGATTTACAGGGTTGGAAGTCGTATTACCATTACTGTTAGAAGTAGAATTGTCTCCATCGTTGTTAGAGTTATTATTGCCATTGTTGTTATTGTTGGCACTATCTTTAATAATTTTATCAATGACAGTTGAATCCGATGAAGCCTTATTAATCGTCTCAATACCATCGTCACGCTTGCCGTCAATATCAGTTAGAGTATTATTTTGATTAATCTTTTCCTGAGCATCAGCTAAAATGCGGTCGATTTCAGTCTTAATCACAGCTTTTTCATCGTCAGTATAATTATCACCATTCTCATGCTTTACTTTGTTATTATCAATTTTCTTCTTAGCATTAGTAGCAGCATCAGAAACAGCAGCTTTGGCAATTTCCCGGATTCCAGTTAGTCTATTATTCGAAACTTCATCGTAAGAATTACCAGATATATATTTATATTTGTCATGCTCACTGTTAGTTGCATAAATCCATGCAGAATCACCAAAATATTTTTGATTCTGAGCAACTGCACCTTTGTACTCAGCCTCAATATCCCTATTGGCAGAACTCTTAACTGTGTACAATGCTTGCTGCATTAACTGATCAATTGCTTGTCTTGTCATGTCAATATCATGGTTCATCTGATTGGCAATATTTTCATAAGATGCATCAGCTTGAGCATCCTGAGTAAGCACAGTATTGATACTTCCGTGTATGCCATCAAGTCTATTTTTGAAATGATCCCTATCCTCAGGAAGTAGACTATCTATATCGTTAAGCGTGTCCTTTGCTTTATTAAACATATCATTAACTTGTTCTTTGGCCATTAGCTCATTATAAGCATTGATTCCTTTGCTATACGATTGGGTTGTAGAGCCAATATTTGTTGAATGCTTAATTGCATCAATTGCTTCACGTATAGCTTGAATATTGCTTTGATAATCAGGATTGGCTTTTTGTTCTTCAGTTAAGCCATTGTATCCAACTTCTAGACCTGTTACTTCATTTCCAGCACCCTTTAAGGCATTAGCTTGATTATAATCAAACCATTCAGAAGTATTTTGATAAGTATCAGTTAGCTTAGTACCAATTTGATTTTCATCAGTCGGAATTTTATTGATATCAGTTTGCTGCTCTATGCTTGCTTTTTCAGTTGCATATAAATCATCAACTATCTTGTTTAATGTTTTCTTTTGAGCAGCAGTTAGTTGAGATGAGCCAATAATATTGTGAGTTGTTGAATATTTTCTTTGTAAAATATCCTCTGCCTTTGCTTTGGCAGCAGCAAGATCAGTATCTTTTTCAACATCAGTAAATCCAGGAACGTGACTGCCAGAATCGCTATCAGAATATCCTTGGGTTGCATTGTTGACAATTTGATCAACATCCTTTTTGATGTCATCAGTAGAACGATCATTTCCATTCTTATCTGTTGTTGGAACTGCGTTAATCTTTGCCTTGCTTTGATCGTAAATATCTTGAATCTTCTGCTTTTGCTTTTGTAAATCAGAGTTTACTAAACCAGAATCTTCAAGCTTTTTATCAGCTTCTGCTTTTTGCTCAAGAAGATTATTAATAGCATTTTGCTTAATTTGATATATTTTTTCTTTATCTTGGGCAGTTTGGTAAAGCTGGTTAATTCCAGTTTCACCTAAATTGATTGGGTGTCCTTCGCTATCGAGCCCCTTTTCAATGTTTTGCAATTTTTGTTTAGCATTTTCGAGATCTGTTGTTGTCGGACTGCTTGGTAAAGCAAGTTTACTAATTTCATCCTTGGTCTTTTGAACTAACTGATTAAGCTGATCTTGCAAGTCAGCCTTTTGCTGATCAGTTAAATCGCTGGCAACTTGGCTAATACTGCCCTTATCTTTGACATATTTATCAATAGCGGCAATTTGCTTGTTCTTTTCGCTAAGTAAATTAGCTGGAATACCAGCTTGATCTATCGCATCTTCACCAGCTTTTTCAACTTGATCTAATTTTGCATTATCATCAGCACCATATAAGTCACTAACACCTTTTTGCATCGCGTCATTTATTGCAGCTTCATTTTGGCTTATCTCAGTTGGATCAAGGCCTGAACTTGGCAATTTTGCCTTAGCAGCTTCAGCATAATCTTTCAGAGTATTAATTTGTTTGTTCTTTTCTTCGAATCTCTGGGTTAAACCAGTAATTGCATCACTACCAGCTTGTGCTGCTTGATTCATTGCACTATTTGCATCAGTCGCATTGTTTTGAACAACTTGAATATTTTGAGCAGCTTTATCACGTTCTGACTTAATGCGATCTCTCATCTGATCTGCCAAACTAGGATTATCTTTAGCAATCTTATCTGCAGCTTCATTTGCCTTGTTAACTGCATCTTGCAACTTAGTTAAGGCATTATTAACAGATTCTGCCTTGACAATTTCATTATTAACTTTATTCAAATCAGCATTATTCTGACTTTTAACATCAGCTAATTGATCCTGAGTAGTAGCAGAATTAATTCTGGTTTCACCAGACTGGCGAATTTGATCAATTTTATTCTTCAAATCATTATATTGGTCTTGACCTAATTTCTTATCAGCTAAGTCTTGATCAATTTGCTGTTGTAATTTATTAGTTCCATTATCAAAATCATTTTTAGCAGAAGTCTTAGCGTTAGTAATGTTCTCATCATTAGCTGTATCAACAATTGCTTCAATTGCTTTATTACCCTCATCTTGAGCCTTTTGCACATCATCTTCATTTTTAGCTTTATCAATATTGTCTTTGGCCTTATCCCACTCGCTCTCAATTGTAGATTTATCTTTAGCATCACCATCAATTGAAGTTTGGGCTTTATCATCTAAAGCAGATTTTGCTTTATTTTTGGCCGCCTGCAGTTTAGCATCAGCTAAAGCCTGATAAATATTGCTTAAACCCGTATTCTTTTCTGTGTCAATGTTCTCTAATAGAGCGCCACTAACGTTTGCAACCGCATGATCATAAGCATCTTGTGCTTGCTGTTTAAACTTAGCCAGCTGATCAGAGGTTAAATCACTTAAACCATTTATTTCTGGTAGAACACCGGTAGCAGTTGAGTCCTTTCCAAGAGCTTTATCAAGCTCTTTAATTGCTTGATCTCTTTGCTTACGAATATCCTCTGCATCACTCTTACTTGCATTAGCAACTACGTTACTAATTCCCTGTAAGGTATTATTTTTGATTTTCTCAACTGTAGCGCTATCATTGGCCGCTCCAATATCTTTAATGCCTAAATCAGCCACTGCAAAAACTGCGTTTTGGTCTCGTGAATCATTTAGTTTAGCTCGAGCCGCGTATGCTGTATTTTTAATCAAATCGGTGGCAACAACTTTATCACTAGCTAACTTGGCAGCAGATTCAATGTTATTAATTTTATTTAATGCATCTTGATAAATACCGGTTAGTTGCTCTTTATTTGTGGCAGCGTCAATTTTACTATTTGCATCCGTTGGGATTGTACCAAGTTGATTAATTGCATCATTAAATTTATCTTTTACTTCATTTCTTTGGTCTGTCGATAATTTGCTAAAAATGTCACTTAAGCGATTATTGGCACTGCTAGCAGCATTGGCAATACTATTCTTAATGTCAGTTTTAGATGTATTAAAACCATTACCTATAGCTTCTGCAGCGTCAATATCTGATTCGCCCTTTTTCTCAGCTGTATTAGCATCGGAAACTGCAGCTGTAGAATCAACTACGGATTTTGCATTATCACGTGCGGATGTAATGTTACTAATCGTTGTGTTCTTGGCATCATTGGTAATATCCGACGAATTATTAATCCGGTCAATCGCCTTTTGAGCATAATCATCAAGCTTTTGCTTATTGAGAATCTTGTTAACATTTACATCACTAATCACATTATCAATTAATGACTTACCGCTTTGAACGATTTCATTAAGTTGCCCGTTAGTAGTGGTGGTTTTATTATTAATTCCATTAACACCGATATTATATATAGCATCTACTTTTGCACGTAATTCTGCTTTGTTGGCACTGGTAATCTGATCCATATTGCCAATCTGTTCTTTTACTTTATTGCGCTCATCCATTAAAGCTGCTAAAGCCTGATCTTTTGCAGACTGCAAGTTTGCTGCAGTTTGAATGTTTGCTAAATCATTTTTACCTTTAGTTAATGCTGCATCTATATCATCTTTATTTGCACCTTGAATGGCAGTTTGAGCCTGATTGAAGGCATTGGTAATCTGATTATAGTAGTCATTCTTTTCGGTTACTCCTAAATTAGGATCATTAGTTATCTGACTGCTTGCAGAATCACGCGCATCTTTTAATTTTCCAATTGCAGTTTGACGCTGTTGTTCTAAGGCCTGAGCTTCGAGATCAGGAGAAAGAGAGTTAATAACAGAATTAATGGCATCAATTCCTTTTTGAGCATCAGTGTTAATATCAGTTACTGTATGGTCATTAGTGATCGCCTGGATTGCTTGATCATAACCCGCATCAATCTGGTCCTGTTTTGCTTGAACTATTGCCGGATCAAGATGAGAATTTGCAAGAGTATTTTTGGCATTAGCCTTGGCCTGTTGCAATTTACTTATTGCCTGAGCCTTAGTGGCTGTGATTTGAGCAGCACCTAAATCTTTAAGAATATTGTTTTGACCTTCTTGCTTTGCCGAAGTGATATCAGAAACATTTTGAGACGAAGCAATTTTAGCCTTTGCAGCCTGGGCATCTTGATCAATTTGGTCTTCATAATACTTCTTATTTGAAGGACTGAGTTGACTATCATCAATGCTTTCAATTTTAGCTTTTGCATCATTAACAGCTGTATCAATGTCTTGAGCTGCATTGGTTCTAGCTTCTTCTACCTCCTTATTGGCAGTACCTTGTGCATCGCTTACAATATTATCCATATTGTTTTTAGCGTTAGTGACTGTCTCAGCGATTTTAGAACTATCGACCTTGTTTAAAGTATCGATATTGTCGTTAACTACCTTGCTGATTTGATCATGATATGCTTTCTTTTGTTCATCAGTCAGATTGCTTGTCTGATCGATTTGATTATTAGCTTTTGTTTGCGCTTGTCTGATCTGCTTGATAGCATCAGCTAAGGAATTGTTACGCTCACCCTTAGCTTTAGCTGAAGCCAGTAAGTTGTTCAAGGCAGCAATACCATCATTACGCGCTGAATCAATTGCAGTTAAACTGTCTGCCTGATCAATGCGCTGGTTATAACCAAGAGGAGTTGTTAAATTGTTAAGTAACTTCTGTGCAGCCGCAACGCTATCATCAATATCATTTGCTGACAAACCAGGCAAACTACGCAGTTGGGTTTCGATATCGCTTTCAGCTTTAGCAAGTTTAATCTTAGAAAGCTGTCTTAAAATTGATCGCTTAGTTGACTCCTCGGTTGTTGAAACAGCAGCAGAATCGCTGGCTTGATCAATATTGGTCAAACCATCATTTACTGTTTTCTCGATATCAGAGTTTGAAGAAATCCCTAACGAATTTTCATTGGCGCTCGCATAACCCAAAATCTCAGCCTTTGCAGCATTTTGATCAAAAATAGTTTGTGCAGCTGCTTCTCTTTGTTTGATCGCAGTGTTATCAGATGTTCCGTAAATTGACTTTTGCTCATCATACTTAGAACTTCCTGGTTTAGCAGTTGCAACTTCAGTTGCTTGATCAATTGCATCTAGTAAAGGAGTCTGTTGATTTAAACTAATGCCTGAATTTTGTACTCGCTCTTTGGCAGCCGCAGCTGCAGCATTAATTTTACTTGCTTCTTGATCAGCATTTATCTCCTTAATAGACTCCTTACCCTTGGAACCATCAGGATCATCACCGGTAATAATGTTATGAACTGCTTGATTATAAGAATCTTTTATTTCTGCAGTTTTATCGGCATGGTTTTTAATTTCATCTTGAGCAACAGCCTGTAAGTCTTTTAGGGCCTGAATTGTTTTGTTAACTTGATCAATTATACCTTGAGCTTCTTTTTGGTGTCCATCCACTGATACTTGATCAAGGTCTTTTTCAATGTCACCTTCCGGTTGAGCAATAGCCTGAGCGCGCGACAAACGACTAGTTAGCTTTAATACTTCGTCCTTCTCTTCTTTACTCAAATTAGGATCGTTTGCAAGCTTGTAAGTATCGACATAGACCTGATCAATTTTTTGTTTAAGATCAATTTCAATACTCTTTTTATAGCTATAAGCTGCTTGATCAATCGCATTGATGCCATTCTTCATTGCTTCAGTAATATCTTTATCAGCTTGAATACCTTTCACAGTATTAATTGCTTTATCACGTGCAGCATTAATTGCATCTATCATTGTAGGAAATCTCTTTGACTGCAATATGGCTTCATTATTTAAATTCGTTATTGCACTATCGCGAGACGACTCGATAGTTGAAGAATTTTGCGCCTGACTTACGATATTCTTAATTGCATCAAGGGCAGCATTCTTACGATTGTTAACCTCGGTTAAAGTGTTTGCACTTGAAGCATAAACCGAAGTTTTTTCATTATCGGAATTAATTGTTTTGGATGCAGCAGACGCAACTTTATCTAACTGTTCATTAAAGTCTTTAACTTGAGCATCAGATAGATTATTAGGTCTATGAATTTTCGCATCACTAATTGCGTCAGTAATTGCCTTTGCAGCTTGATCTTGTGCATCAGACAAAGTTAAAATATCTAAGTTTTTAACAATTGGGCGACGTCCCATAGCTACACTTGATGGATCGTAGCTAACAAAGTTAGCATTTGGAGTTAATTCTACAGAGTAGCCTTTATCAAACTTAATCGTTTGATCGGCTGGAATAGTAAAACTAAATGAACCATCATCATTTACAATTGCTGCAAATTGTGTTGGCAAAGGGCTCAAAGAACTGTTGCTTGAATCTCTTATGGTGTCTTTTGTTTGCGAATATGGGTTGTCAATTAAATTCTTGCCATTTTGATCCTTTGGTGTCCACGCAGTTTTTACTCCCATACTATCGATTAAATTAGCCATAATATATGCTTTAGTCGCAACCGGGAGAATCAAACTAAATGGGTTTTTCAAATTTTCTGGATCTGAATCTGGACCATCAACAGTAGAATTATAATTAATTACGCTGCCTGGTTCACCGGAAATTGTTTGTGAACCATCAGAATTTCTGGTTATCTGTACCTTACCAGGATCAATATCCAAAAAACCACTCGGATTGGCTGGAATAAAACTAATGTTGTTATAGCCAAAATTATTGCTATTGTTGAATGCTTTTTGAATAATATCCGAAAAGATTTGATCGTAAGTCAAGCCGTTCTTAATACCATCAGACAACGAATTTAGAACATCAGCCGGCAATTTATCAAGTGAAATATGAGCTTTGGCTGCCTGTGCTTTAATTTCTGCTAATTTATCTGCAGTTAGCTTTTCTTGACCATTAAGCAACTCAATATTATCAACTGCAATTGTATTGTCAGTTTTCCTAACAGTTAAAACGTGAAATGGTGGCAATGTTACTTTACCAACCCCAGTTTGTGTTGAGCTCAAATCAAACTGCTGCCGCACATTTGTTAAGGTAATCGGCATTGTGCCGATAATACTCGTAGCAGGATTGGTATTGCCCTGGACATTCAAAATTAATGAGGTAGGATTATTAACAAATAACTTCCCGCCTTGCACATCTACCAAAAGTATTTGGCCATTACCGCCATCTACGTATCTACCATTTGGACCTAGCTTTCCAAGAACGATATTGAAACCACCGTTTTCTATATTAGCCGTACCCTTAATAAGAACTAACGTGCCAGAATAGTCGCCCATATTTGAACCATTAATGTTTAACGATCCCCGTGGTAAAATGTTAAAATTACCACCATCATAAATCAGGTTTCTATTGCCCCAGTTATTAGCTATATCACCGTTAGTAGTAATATTGACTTTCGCATCACTATTAATATTAAAAACAGAGTTGCCATCATTGATCAGGATTGCACTGGATTGATCGTTGTCATTTGTGCCACTATAGTGATCGCTACCAGTAATAATATTCAGCTCACCATCAACGTTGACGGCTTCATTGTTACCTAACATGGCGATGGCCAAAGGAAGCCCAGTATGTTCAGCAGCGTTAGAGCCTAAGTTATTATTAGGAACATAGATTCGAGGAGCAAGTGTTACCTTGGCATCCTTGGCAATATTAACAACATTGTTGCTCCCAGCCATTTCTAATACGTTACCACCGACGGTTTTACCGGTAAAAGTACCGCTAAAATCAATTGAGTTGTTTGAACCTGTAAATTCAAATAGTTGTTGAACATCACCACTTGATATTGTAATGCCAGGATATGGTGTATGCGTCACTTCACCATAGTTAGTTCCTGTAAAGTAAATTTTAGTATTGTTACCACAGTGAACCATTTGCGAACCATGGAAATTAACATTATTAAACGTTACTTTTGAAAAATGCCCGTCCTTGTTGTAATCATCAGTCATGATGACGCCCCAGATATCGGCACTCCATAAATCAAGGTTATCGTACGTTATATCTAAATCCTGCGTACTTCCACTATTTAATTGGAGATGATTACCTTTCAAATCCACCTTGAATCTGGTATTACCATTGCCGGCGGATTTAATCAGCATTTTCCTGCCATAGAAGTAGTATGCTTGTGATCCATTCTCTGGTCCGTCAGTAATATCGTTCATGACGTCAATTTCTGAAATAGATTCATTCTGAAATGCAGCTATAAGTTCATTAAAGGTATGGACCTGTGCTAAACTAGCGTCCCTAGTATTTATTTCTGTGTTTTCTGCAGCATTTGAATCTTCCGCTACTACATCAGTTGAATCAACAGGCTTTGTTGTATCTCCTTTAGGGGATGAAGCATCATTGGTTTGTTGATCCTGACTAGACTGTTGTTCCGAGCTATTTGTTGGCTCAGAGGTTGTCTTTTCTGATTTTTTCTGACCAGTTGATAAACTGTGACTAGCTTTTGAATCACTGCCACCATCTCTTAAAAACGAACTTAAGCCAGAAAAAGTGCTTAAATCATGCTTTTCATCATTTTGACTTGACTGCTCTTCTGTAGTTACAATTTTTGCGGTACCCTTTGTTTGTTCTGTTTTAGTTGTTTCATTCTCATTTTTTTGAGAATTTACTTCTTCATTTGCCGGATCAACTGTATCAGCTTTAACTGTTTGATTGCTTAAGCCAAAGAAAGTAAAACCAAGCAAGACAGAAGCAGCACCAATGGTCAATTTACGAATTGAGAAGTGGTCTTGCTTTGCCTGCATTTCCATTTTACGTATTCTTTCCTTATTATTATTTTTACCTAGCATAATAATCCTTTCTCAAAATTATGATTACATATTAATTTTAAGTCCTATTATTTTTACTGTCAATTTAGTAACATTATTATGCACTCAAATAGGTAATTAAATTTAAAGTTTTGGTTTATTAAATAACTATATTTTATGATTTAATGCAGTTTTATAAACATATTTTTGATTAAAATAACAATAATTACATTTGATTATACACACTTTATATATGTTTTATAAGCTCAATTTAGTTAAGAAATAATATTCATATATAATATACATAATACCATTTACTGTGTATACATGAATATGATTGTGATTTATTTAACACGATTAATTATGTAAACATAATTTTTTCTGACTTGTTTATATCATTTTTGTCTGTTTGACTTATACGCTTTTTAACTAGATTTTACAGAAAAAGAGGAAACCACGTCTCTTTTAAAAATAACTAATTGTAGTCCTTATTAAGATTTTTATTATTTTTGATTCGCAAATACAAAAGAAGTGCCACAAATGTGACACTTCTTTCATGATATTAAAGCTTTATGTTTTAAAACTCTAGTTATTTAAAAGTTTGCTTTCTTAACGAACCTCCCTTTACTTAACGTGTAGTACTTTTTATGACCAATTTTGACTGAATTACCATAAGTTTTAACTGACTTACGTTTTTTCAGCACTGTCTTACCTACGCGATGACCATACTTGTTGTATGTGTAAGCATTATGCTTCAACTTTAACTTCTTGGCATCAATATTGCCACTGGCTATATATAATCCATCAGGTAAAGCATAGTATGTCCGACCATTGATCTTCTTTTTTCCAGTAGTCTCAACTACGGAACCTGCAGTAAAGATCAGCTTATTCGCACGTTTGCCGCTTTCATTATAAAGGTAAGCATTATGCTTTAAGCTCTTAGCAACTGTTTGAACAGGTTTCTCAACAGTATTGACATTTGTTGGTACAACTTCTTCATTTGCTGATTTTGCAACAGTTAGCAACTTAACATTTGCTGCTTTGACAAAACGGTTCTTGCCAATAGTAAAGTATCTCTTACCGCGGATCTTAACGGCATCGCCGTAAGTATTCAGCGTCTGACCCTTCTTGTAAACGCCTGCCTTCTTAACCCGCTTGCCCAGCTGGTTATAAACATACGCATTGTGAGTCAATTTTTGCTTAGTAGCCTGTGCATTGCCTACAGCAACATAATACATCTTATTCTTGGCACCTTGATCAACTAAGACGTAGTATTCCTTACCATTTATCGTCTTAGTGCCATAGATAGTCAGGATTGAACCAACACCTAGAGTAATCCGGTTAGCCCGTTTGCCAGTTTCATCGTACAGGTAAGCATTATGCAGCAATTCGACTGCAGAAGAATTGTTTAAATCAACATCCGAACCATTATTCTTACCGTCATTTTTATTGTTGTTGGCATTATCTTCAGGCTTCTTATTTGGATCAGTTACAGGAGTTACTGCAGAACCACCGCCAGTACCTGAACCACCACCGTTATTATTTCCGCTTTGAATAACCTTATCGATTGTTGCCGGATCAGAACTGTCTTGATGAATAGTATCTATCCCGTCATCACGGTGCTTGTCTATATCATCACTACTATTTGATTGATCAATTTTATCTTTGGCATTATCTTTTTGACGGTCGATCTCATCCTTAACCTTTTGTTTTTCACCGTCAGTTAAATCAGTACCATCTTGGTGCTTGCCCTTATTATTGTCAACATCCTTCTTAGCATTATTAGCAGCATCATCAACCGCACCTTTGGCAATTTCCTTTTCCGCTTCCAGTTTATTCTTTTGAATCTCATCATAAGAATTGCCTTCAGTGTGTTTGTTTTTGTCAAAAGCATTTTGGATTGAAGAAGTATCAGCATCATCACCAAATTCTTTATGAATCTTGTCGATAGCCTCTTTTGCTTTATCAGCAATTTCCTGATCAGCCTTGTTTTTGCTGATTTGATTTGCCTTATTAATCTCAACTTGGATATCGTCTTTAGCCGTGTCAACTACCTTATCAATATTAGTCTTCTTACCAGCAGGATCATCACTAGGTGCATTAACTTGATCAACTGCTGTGTTGCTATCTGTAACGTGCTGATCAACATTATTAATAAGTTCTTGCTTCTTTGTATCGTCTAAATCTTTATTATTCTTAATCTCAGTTTTTGCCTTGTCAGCAGCATTTTTAATTTCTTCCTTAGCTTTAAGTTTATTCAAAGCTGTAATGCCTTTATCGTAGGCAGAACTGATTTCCGGAATATTGTCAGCCTTATTGATGCTGGCTAGAGCATCAGTTATATCTTTAATATGATCCTTATAATCTGGATTAGCTTTTTGCTCACTAGTTAATTTGTCATATTCATTTTGCAAACCATTAGTGCCATTTACAGCATCATGCTTATCTTTAACAACCCATTCAGAAGAATTTTGCCAAATCTGATCAATGCTAGTTCCAACGTGATCTTTATCTTTTGGAACATTGTCAACATCTTTGATAGCTTCAATTTTTGCTTTTTCAGCATCATAAGCATCATCAATAGCCTTAATAGCTTCCTTCTTTTCAGAATCAGTTAACTGCGACTTATTAATAATATCATGAGCCTGATTCTGCTTGTCTTTCAAATGGCCTTCTGCCTGGGTTTTGGCTCCGGCAAGATCTGCTTGGTCAATAATATTTGAAATACCAGGAACATCTTTTCCAGTTGAAGGATCTTTGTAGCCGTTCTTGGCCTTATCAATTATAGCCTGAGCATCGTTTTTGACTTCATCAGCAGTTCTATCGGTAGTACCATCCTCTCCTTTGACAGGAATATCATTTATTTCTGTCTTACTCTTGTCAAAGATATCCTGTACTTTTTGCTTTTCCGTATCTTGATCAGCTGCCGATAAACCAGAATCTTCAATCTTTTTATCAGCTTCATCCTTAATATCTTGCAGCTCTTTGATAGCATCTTGCTTAGCTTCGTAGATATCCTGTTTATTCTTAGCTATATCGTAGATCTTATCTACACCGGCTTGGCCAAAGTTAATTGGCTCATTATTTTCTGGCACACCTTTTTCGATATTAGACAGCTTATTCTTTGCTGCCTCCAAGTCAGATGCAGTTGCATTCTCAGGTAAGGTAACTTTGCTAATTTTGTCTTTGGTACTTTGCACAACTTCATCAAGTTGCTTTTGCAAATCAGCCTTTTGCTCATCACTTAAACTAGAGGCAACTGAACTGATATCACCTTTTCCTTTGACATAATCATCAATAGCAGCAATCTGCTTGTTCTTTTCAGCTAGCAAATCACTTGGCAACTTAGCCTGATCGATGGCATTTTCTCCAGCCTGCTCAATATCAGCTAAATTGTCACTGTCTTTGGCGCCATATATGTTGCTGATAGCGCCTTGCAGAGCGTTATTGATATCTTTTTCGCCTTGGCTAATTTCATTAGCATCAAGATGATCACTCTGCAAGCCGTTCTTTGCAGTTTGAGCATGCTGCTTCAACTTGTTAATAGCTTCATTCTTAGCTGCAAAGCGATCAGTTAAGCCAGTAATTGCTGAAACCCCATCTTGTGCGGCCTGATTCATAGCGTTGTTAGGATCGTTTACATCATTTTTAGCACTTTGAATGTTTTGCGCAGCTTTATCGCGTTCAGCTTTGATCTGGTCTCTCATTTGATCAGCCAGATTTGGATCATCCTTAGCGATCTCGTCTGCTGTAGCAGAAGCCTTATTGACGGCATCTTGCAACTGAGTTAACGCATTTGTCAGTGATTCTTCTTTACCAATTTCAGCGCCGATTTGACTTAGATCATTTTTGTTCTGGTTCTGGGCATTAGACAAACTATCTCTATCGGTGGCCGAGTTTATCCTAGTTTCACCATCTGAACGAGCCTGATCAATTTTTTCTTTTAGCTTATCATATTGGTCTTGACCCAGTTTCTTATCGGCTAAATCTTGATCAATCCGTTGTTGCAGCTTGTCCGCAGCACTTTTTAGATCATTTTTAGCTGCAGCTTTATCATTTGCAAGTTGAGCATCCTTACCTGTCTGCTCTATACCCGTAATAGCACTTTGGCCTTCTTCTTTAGCTTTATTAACTTTGTCAATAGTATCTGATTGATCTATTTTGTCTTTAGCCTTATCACGTTCTTTATTAATAGCATCTTGGTCAGTTGGATCATTTTTACCAGCATCAATTGCTACTTGGTCCAAGTCAGACTTAGCCTTGTTTTTAGCTGCTTGCAATTTAGCATCAGATAGTGCCTTGTTAATGTCGACTAATCCAGTATTCTTTTCCGTATCTATCTGGTCAGCAGTGGCACCATCAACCTTGGCTACGGCGCGATCATGCGCTTCTTGAGCCTGGTTCTTAAACTTATCCTTTTCGTCTTTACTTAGATCAGTTAGGCTATCAATTTGATTAGTGACTCCAACATAATTTCCGCCGCCATTAAGCGCTTGGTCAAGTTCATCAATTGCTTGATTACGTTGATCTCTTATTTCATCTGCATTAGAAGCAGATGCAATATCAAGGATATTTTGGATGCTTTGGATAGTATTGCCTTTAATCTTATTAACTGTTGCAATATCACTTGCTGCGTTTATATCTTTCTCACCAAGATCGGTAACAGCTTTGACTGCATCCTTATCTTTTTGGTTTGTGAGTTGGGTATTTGCTTTAGCACCCGTTTCTTTAATTGCAGTTATTGCGGTAGCTTTGGCAGCAGCCAAGTCAGCACTTGTTTCTGCCTTGTTAATAGCAGCTATTGCATCTTTAGTAGTTTTTTCTATCTGGTCTTTATTAGTTGCCTTCCTAATACTATCAATTGCATCGTTTGAACTTTGCTGAATAGTATTAATAGCGTTATCAAATGCGTCCTTAGCAGCTGTTTGTTCACTTTCACTAAGACCATTATAAATTTCAGTCAAACGGGAAGTAGCGTCATCTGCGGCAGTAGAAATTTGATCAATGGCACTTTCCTTGTAGCCTTCAAGACCGTTACCTTTTGCTTCAGCCGCATCAATTGCCAGTTCACCATTTTGTTCTGCAAGATTAGAAGCTGGGATCTTTTCTGCATTATCGACATTAGCCTTTGCTTCATCACGAGCAGCTTTGATTCCGGCAATAGTGGAGTCCTTCACTGTCTGAGCAATATCTGTTGCATTGCTAATGCGATCTATTGCTTTTTGAGCATACTCATCAAGTTTTTGCTTGTTAATAACTTTATTAATGTTTACATCGCTGATGACATCATCAATAGCTGCTTTGCCTTGTTGAGCTGCTTGAGTAACTTGTTGAATAGAAGATGTACTTGCAGAATTAATGTTCTTGACTGCTTGATTGTATTGTTCTTCAACTTTATTACGTAACTGATTCTTATTATCACTCGTAACTTGATCCATATTGCCAATTTGCTCTCTAATTTTGCTTCTCTCAGTAAGCAAGTCATTTAGAGCTTGATCTTTGGCAGACTGCAAGTTTGCAGCTTCCTGAATCTCAGTCAGTTTCCTCGTACCATTTGTAAGGGCATCATTGATATCGTCCTCTTTACCTGCTGACTGAATAGCCGATTGAGCATTATTGAAGGCATTTGAGATTTGGTTATAGTAATCGTTCTTTTCGGTAACACTTAAATTAGGATCTGTGGTTATTTGTGTATTAGCATTATCGCGAGCCTGTCTTAATTTCTTAATAGCTTCATCACGCTTTGCTACCAAATCTTTTGTTGCTTCGTCATCCGAGATACTGTCAACAATGCTTTGAATATTCTTTTTGCCTTTATCAGCATCATCATTAATATCTGAAACATTAAGGTCACCTGTTACTGCTTGAACAGCTTGGTCATAGGCATTGTCAATCTGGTTTAATTTGTCTTCCCAGTCCTTGTCTTTAAGTGAACCCTTATCATGTGCTGCAGAAATGGTCTCTCTGGCTTTATTCTTGGCAGTTTGCAAATCAGAAATTGCTTTAGCGCGTGCCGCAGAAACCTGTGCATCGTTTAAGTCCCTGGTAATATTGTTTGCACCATCTTGAGTAGCTGATTTAACAGTGTCTTCATCTTGAGCAGCAGCAATCTTATCTTTGGCAGCTTGCGCATCTTGATCAATCAAATCTTCATAGTGTTTCTTGTTTGATTGACTAAGTTGACTCTCAGGTATGCTTTCAATCTTTTGCTTGGCAGCCTTTGCCGCATCGTCAATTGCCTGAGTAGCTTCTTGACGAGCCTTTTTGATTACACTATCGCCCTTATTCTGCGCATCAGCAACTATACTGTCAATTTTACCTTTGGCTGTTGTCACAGCATCATCTATCTTTGCAGTGTCAATATTACTTAAACCGTTAATACTGTCGTCAGCAACCTTCTTAATTTGATCATGGTATGTCTTTTTATCTTCGTCACTTAGGTTTGGCGTATTGTCAATAGCATCATTTGCTTCTTGTTGCTTTTTCCTAATTTGTGCAACAGCGTCACTTACCTGATTGTTACGCTTACCTAACTCTTGCTGCTTAGTCAACAGATTGTTCAGAGCAGTGATACCGTCATTTCTGGCTCCGTCAATTGTTGTAAGCGAGTCAGCTTGATCAACCCTTTGAGTATATCCCAGTGGATCGGCATTATTGCTTAAAATCTTTTGAGCCTGTTTCTTGGCATCGTCAATATTTTGAGCGGTCAAGCCGGAAATGTTGCTGATTTGATTTTCGACATCAGCTTCAACATCAGCTAATTTCTGTTTAGAAATTGCTTTAAGCACATTCTTTTTGGCAGTATCTTCTGCAGCTGCTACTGCACTAGAGTCAGCTGCTTTATCAATATTTGCCAACCCATCACTAATTGCTTTTGCAATATCGCTATTTGAGTTAACTGATAAATCATTTTGATTAGTTACAGCAAAGCCTGCAACTTCAGCCTTTGCTGCAGCTTTATCAAAAGCTGTCTGTGCTATAGCTTCTCTTTGCTTTATAGCCGCACCATCTGACGTACCGTAAATAGATTTGCTTGCATCATAGCCTGGGGCGCCAGGTTTAGCAGTCGCAATTTTAGCAGCATTATCGATTGCATTTAAGTACTCTGCTTGATCTGCTGCTGCAAGTCCTGATTTCTGCACTCTCTTTTTGGCTGCTTCAGCTGCTTTATTAATATTGGCAGCTTCCTGATCTGCATATACCTGTTTGATCGCTTCAAGACCTTCTGAGCCGTCAGGATCATCGCCATTGATGACTTTATGTACAGCATCATTTAAAGAATTTTGAATATCAGTCGTTTTGTCGCTGTGCTTAGAAATTTCATCTTTAGCGGCATCTTGCAACTTTTTAATTGCACTGATAGTGTTCTTAAGAGCATCAATCGTATCCTGAGCTTCTTTTTGGTGACCTTTGACTGAAGTTTCATCAGAATCTTTATCAATGTCACCTTTGTCAGCAGCAATTGCTTCTGGACGTTTAAGTCTATCAGTTAAACCGTTAATCTCTGCTTTTTCAGTGTCGCTTAAGTTAGAATCTTTTGCAGTTTCTGCTATATCAGTTTTTACCTGTTCAATCTGCTTATTAAGATCAGATTTGATAGAATCCTTATAGACAAGAGCAACTTTATCGATTGCCTTTATTCCCTCGTCTCTAGCACTAGCAACATCATCGTTATTTTGTGCAGCTTTAACCTGATCAATGGCTTTATCTCGCGCTTGATTAATTGCCTGAGTTTGTGAAGGATAATATCCAGATTGTTTACTTGCCTCATTATTCAACTCATTAATGGCATTAGTTTTATTAGTTTCAATTTGAGCTGAACCATTAGCAGCTTTAATCGCATCATCAATAATCTTTAAAGCAGCATCCCGACGCTTGTTTACAATCGAAATCGTATTTGCATCAGAGGAGTAAACAGATGTGTCCTTGTTAGCACTATTGATGGTCTTTGAAGCTGCTGCAGCAGCTTGAGTCATCGCGTCATTAAATGCTTTATTTTGCTCATCTGTCAAATTATTAGGCTTATTATTTTTAGCAGTGTTAATTGCATCATTAATAGCCTGGGCAGCTTGATCGCGAGCTTCACTCAATGTCAGAATATCCAAACCTATTCTGACAGGTTTACTGGTATCAGTCGGATCATATCCAATGAAGTTAGCACTCGGAGACAACTCAATACTATAATTTTTATTAAATTTAATGGTTTTATCTGCCGGAATATTAATGGTAAATGAACCATCGTCATTGACCACAGCAGCGTACTGGGTTGGCAGAGGATTAAGTGAGCTATTCTTAGAGTCTCTATACGTATCATCAGTTGCAGCATAAGGATTGGGAACTCCATGATTCTTATCATCCTTATCTGGCCACGGAATTTTTTTGCCCTTATCGTCAATAATATTGGCGGCAATATAAGCTTTAGTAGCTATCGGCATAACCAAACCGAACTTATTTTGAGAGTCTTCCAGACCATCTACTTTAGGGTCATAATTTATTATACTACCTGCAGCACCCGTAATAGTGTTTGAACCATCGTCATTTCTTGTGACAGTGACTTTACTGGTGTCAATGTCCATAAAACCACTTGGGTTGGCAGGAATAAAGGCAATATTATTATAGCCAAAGTTTTCGCTATTGTTGAATGCTCTTTGAATAATATCAATAAAAAGATCGTCAAAAGTATTATTGCTATTGCTGCCTGCAGTTTCTTCTAAAGATTCTTTCACATCATTTGGTAACTTTTCATAATTAATACCAGCAGATGTTATTTTGGCTTTTAATTGATCCAATAGATCTTTAGTTAGCGTCGTTTTACCATTCAATAGCTCAAGTTTGTCTACAAGAATGGTGCCTTTTCTTTGTTTTCTAACATTTAAAACGTGGAATGGCGGTAAAGTAAGTTTGCCAAGTCCAATGTTTAAATTAGTAAGATCGAATTGTTGCCGTACGTTTGTTATAGTAATATTATTTTCACCAACGATACTGGTATCTGAATTCTTGTTAGCCTGCGCATTCAAAATTAGAGAGGTGGGGTTATTGACAATTAAGGTACCACCCTGAACGTCTACTAACGTAATAGGTTTTTTACCGTCTCCGGCACCAGTCCCGTTACCAATGTCGGTGGAACCATCGAGAACAATATTAAAAGCACCGTTTTCAACATCAGCTTTGCCCTTAATCAAGACTAAAGTTCCACCATAGTCACCCATGTCCTGACCTTTGACATTTAAGGTGCCCTTAGGTTTAATGTTAAAATTACCACCATCATAAATAAGGTAGCCACCACCATTTGCGTCACTGATGTTACCGTTAGTAGTAATATTTACTGTACCATTGGTTTCAATATTGAAACTAGAGTTAGAATTCCGTAGATATATCGCTCTACATTTATTGTTATTGCGAGTTCCCTTATATGGATTTGCCTTTGAGTTATCAGTCATATTAATATTTAGTGTACCAGCAACGTTTACGGTGCCTTTACCAGTAATAGCAATAACAGTAAATGGTCTACCCCATTCACCACTTGAACCATGAGAACCGTCATACTCTAATAACGGCGTCAAATTAACAACGGCACCTTGATCAACCGTAACAACGTCATTATCGTTTTCCATTTCAATCACGCTGCCGCCAAAAGTAGAGCCTGTGAATGTACCGTCTACAAATTCAACACTACAATTTTGACCAGTGAACTGAAATAACTGCTGGCTGTCACCGTCAGAATTTCCTTTAACCGTTCTTATTACGTTATCACCACGAAAGAAGATGTGAGTGTTCCGACCAGAATAAATTAACTGAGAACCTTCAAATGTTGTATTTATAAAGGTAATGTTGGCATATTGATTATTATTTAGCCCACCAGTATCAAATACGCCATAATAATCTGTGCTTGTCATTGCAACATTTTCAAAAGTTACGTCAAATGAATTACGCTGAATAATTTCAGGGTGGTTTCGTTTAAAATCAATTAAATGTCGCGTATCCCCATCGGATATGATGCGCAACGTTCTTCCGGGAACTCTACCAATGGACTTACGTCCACCACCATCTGGGGCAGCAATATCATTCATGATACGAATTTCGCTCACATTTGCATTAAGTAAAGCAGCACTAAATTCGTCCCAATCTGTGACCTGCTTAACTTCGCTAGCAGTAGCATCCTTTTTTGCATCTTTATCAACTAATTCAGGATCCTGAGAATCAGTTTTTTCAGGATCATTCGTTTCTGAAGTATCCTGATTTGTGTCATCATCAGTTTTAGCTGGATCCTTAGCATTACTTTGATCCTGATCAGGGGTTTTGGAACTGTCGTCAACAGTATTATCCTTATCCTTGTCCTTATCTTTTGAATCATCAGTCTTGGAATCCTCAGTTTTGTCTGTAGAATCTTTTCCTGCAGTAGTTGGTTTCTCAGTATCGGTACTCTTTAAAAAAGAACTCAGACCAGAAAATGTAGTTAAGTCTGCATCCTTTTTCGTTGAGTTACTTTGCTTATTTTCACTTGGAGTTTGGGCTTTATCTGCTGTTTGATCAAGCTCAGTCTGAGACTCATTAGTTTTAGTATTAATTTCTTCCTTTGCAGGATCAACAGTATCAGCCTTAGCGGTCTGACTATTCAAGCCAAAAAAAGTAAAACCGAGCAAGACAGAAGCAGCACCAATTGTCAATTTACGAATTGAGAAGTGGTCTTGCTTTGCCTGCATTTCCATTTTACGTATTCTTTCTCTATTATTATTTTTACCTAGCATAAAATAATCCTTTCTCAAAAATACTATTTATAGCAATATTTTAATGCTAGGTGTATTTTGTGTCAATATAGTATTCATTATAAACTATCCTTAAATAACATATAGATAAAAAATAAAAATTTAGTTTTTTTAAATAACTTTAAAAAATCTTAATTTATATATAAATATAAGGTTTATTCTGATATAAAATAACATTAATAATTTATAAAAAAACGGAAATTTGTAATATTTTTATGTATATAAGAAATATTTTCATTACTTTATATCTTCATATATTTATATATACTATACGTGATTTTAAATATTATTTACTATATTCAACTATTTATGCAAACCCGTTAATAGCTTAATTTTTTAAAATTAAATCTATCGTTTTAATAAATAATATATAAAATTATATTTATATAGTATTTATTTATAAAAATGAAAAAAATGAAAAAAAAAGTGCCACGAATTGTTATAATTAACAATTCGTGGCACTTTATTTAAACTATTTCAATTTAAAAGTTAGCTTTTTTAACAAAACGTCCTTTTGAAATAATGAAATATCTCTTGCCGTTTATCTTGACTGAATTACCATAAGTCTTAACTGACTTACGTTTCTTCAGCACTTTCTTGTTTGCACGATGACCGTATTGGTTGTATACATAGGCATTGTGCTTTAACTTCAACTTCTTAGCATCAATATTGCCGGCTGCAATAAACATACCATCTGGAAGTTCGTAACAAACCTTGCCGTTAACTGTCTTCTTACCAACAGTTTCAACTTTGGAACCTGTCTGGAAGATCAACTTATTAGCACGAGTACCATTTTGATCATACAGGTAAGCATTATGCATTAAAGTCTTTTCAACAATAGTTTTTGGTTTTTCAGCAACCGCACTGGTTGGAACTACTTCAACTTTGGCTGTGCTTACAGTAACAACTCCTTTAGCAAAGTTGGCAGCTTTAACGAAGCGGTTCTTGTCAATGATGAAGTACTTCTTGCCACGAATCTTGACAGCATTACCGAAGGTCTTAATCAACTTGCCCTTCTTGAATACGCCAGTATTCTTTACCCGTTTGCCAAATTGATTGTAAATATATGCGTTATGCTTCAGTTTCCGAGTAGCCGCTACAACATTACCAGCAGCAACATAATATTTCTTGTTGTTAGCACCCTTATCTACAAGAAGGTAGTAATCCTTGCCGTTGATGGTCTTAGTGCCGTAAGTAGTCAAGACTGAGCCAACTCCAAGCGTTACTTTATTAGCACGTTTACCAGTTTCATCATAAAGATATGCGTTGTGCATCAAAGTTACATCTGTAGCATTGCTCAAATCAACATTGGTTCCGTTAGGTTTATCCTTGTCAGAAGTGTTAGTAGTAGTCGGCTTCTTAGCAGGATTTGCTGGTTGAATAGGAGCAACAACTCCGCCACCACCGTTATTGTCATTGCTGTTATTACCATGCAAAATATTATCAATTGTAGCTGGGTCAGAGCAATCTTGATGGATTTGGTGGATACCATTATCACGAATATTATCAATATCAGTTACTTTGTCAGCTTTATCGATCTTATCCTTGGCATCTTTAGCATCTTTATCAATCTGCTCATTAATCTTATTCTTATCTGCATCAGTGTAATCGGTACCGTCTTCATGTTTCAGATGGTTGACTTTATCTTTAGCAATATCAGCTGCATCGTCAATTGCGCCTTTAGAAATTTCCTTATCAGCATTGGTCTTATCAGAGTTGATACCTTCATCAGTTGTACTATGAACTTGTTTGTTCTTTTCATAAGCATCATCTGTCTTAGGCGTCTTGCTGTCATCACCAAACTCATTGTGAATGGTATCAATCGCATCACTATGATTCTGGGAGATTTGATTGTTGGCATCAACAACATCTTGAGATTGGTCTTGGTCCCCAACACCGAAGTCGTTTTCAATGGTGGTAATATCGCTTTGAGCATCGTGGGTAATCTGATCAATCTTGTCCTTGTTAGTTGACGCGTTACCCACAGAAGAATCGATCTGGTTAAGCTTGTCCTTAGTGTCTTCAACAATTTTATCAACGTCACCTTTTAGACGGTCTTTAGCTGGATCATTTAAATCACTATCATCAATATCACTCTCAGCCTTATTAGCATCTGCCTTAACTTGTTCAAGAGCCTTCAACTTGTTAAGTGAAGTCATACCCTTGTCGTAAGCTGAACTGGCGTCTTTAATGTTCTTAGCATCTTTAATTGCTGCAATAGCATTATTAATATCGTCGAGGTAACCTTTGTAATCAAGGTAATCAGAGTCATCAGGGTTAGGCTTGTCTTTTAATTTATCAAAACCATCCTGTAAACCAGCTACACCATCTGTACCTGACAAAGCATTATTTTCTTCGTCATTGAACCATTCATTCTTTTCATCAGAAGAAGTAGGTTTGTTCCAGATAGCATCGATTGCTTTACCAATCTCGTCCTTATTAGTTGGAACTTCCTTAATGTTAGTCTTAGCATCAATAGCAGACTTTTCGGTATTAAAGGCATCGTCGATTGCTTTATTGGCTTTTTGCTTTTGATCAGCAGTTAATTGTGAACCGTTAATAACGTCATGCGCTTGAGCACGTTTATCATTAAGTATGGTTTCAGCTGTTGTCTGAGCACCCTTAAGTTTAGCATTATCGACAATATTGTTAATTCCTGGTACTTTATTACCATTATTGTCTTGATCTTCAAAGCCATTAACAGTATTGTTAATAATTGTATCAGCTTCATCTTTTACCTGTTTAGGAGTCTTAATATTACCCTTATCATCTGTGTCAGAGATATTAATAATCTGATCCTTAGCTTTATCAACGAGTTCTTGAACTTGATCCTTCAATGGCTTTTGATCAGCAGCAGACATACCTGAGTTTTCGATAGTATTATTTGCTTCTTCTTGTTTCTGCTCAAGTTTGGCAATCGCGTCATTCTTAGCCTTAACTATATCGGCTTTTTGTTGAGCAAGTTTCTTAACCTTGTCAATTCCAGCTTCACCAAAGTCAACTGTTTCGTTATTTTCAGCAACACCTTTTTCGGCATTTTGAACATTAGTTTTGGCTTTGTCAAAATCATCTTGGCTTGCACCTTTTGCTAAAGTAACAGCATTGATCTTAGAAATAGCCTTTTTCTTGGCAGCTTCAACTTGCGCCTTAAGTTCTGCGATAGTATCAGCTGGTAGACCATCCTTATTCTGATCGGTTTGAGCAAAACCATCAATTGTCTTGTCAGCAGCAGCAGCATACTGGTTGATAGCAGCAATCTGTTTGTTCTTTTCTGCGAGAAGTTCAGTTGGTAATTTTGCTAACTCAACCGCGTCTTCAGCTTTTTGTTCCGCTGTTTTTGCATCATCTACAGAAGATGCTTGGTAAATATCGCTGATTCCAGTTTGCACAGCGTCGTCAATATCAGCTTCACCTTGTGCAACATCACTTGCAGTAAGTACAGGGTTTTGATTTTCATCTGTCTTAAGATTGTTAAGATCGTCCTTAGCTGCATCGGCTTTTTGTTTCAGAGTCTTAATCTGGTCAACCTTATCGGTGTAATCATTAGTCAGACCTGTAATGGAATCAACACCTTTTTGGCCAGCAGTCTTAATGGCATTTAATGGATCATCTGCTGCATTTTGAGCATCTTTAATGTTCTTAGCTGCTTTAGCACGCTGTTTTTCGATAGCATCCTTCATTTGTTTGGCAAGTTTTTTCTGCTCTTTCTCAGTCTTGCCTACTTCTTTAGCAACCGCATCAGCTGCATCATTAGCTTTGTTAACCGCATCAGATAATTTGCCTAAAGCGGTATTAACTGCTTCGACTTTATCTATATCGGTATTAATTCCGCTTAAGGCATTATTGCCATCATTTTCGGCTGTGCCAACGGCATCTGAATCTCCTGCTTGGGAAATAGCATCGTTAGCAGCATCAACAGCACCTGATACCTTATCCTTAAGAGCTTTGGCTTGATCGTGATCTAACTTACCGTCTTTTTCATCTTTATCTATACGGTCGTTGATCTTATCGGCAGCAGTTTGAATGTTTTCTTTAGCTGCCTTCTTGTCTTTAGCTGTCTGATCAGTATCGGTACCATTATCACCGTGATTATCGATTTCTCCTTTGATATGATCCTTGCCTTTTTGTTGATCATTCTTGATCTCCTCAGGCGTTTTGGCATTATCAATCTTGTCCTTAGTATTGTCACGATCTTTGTTGATATTAATGATGATTTTATCTTTATCATCTTTACTAATAGTATTGTCTTTATTAACTTGATCAATGGCATCATCGGCAGTCTTGTCAACGTCTGCTTTTGCAACATTCTTTGCAACTTGTAGTTTAGCATCTGAGAGAGCTTTATCAATATTAGTCTTGCCAATGCCTTTATCAGTCTCAATGTCTGATTCAGCAGCGCCTTCAATTACGATATGGGCTCTATCGTGAGCAGCTTGAGCTTGATCTTTAAATTGCTTGTTTTGATCAGAAGTTAGATCAGTCAGCTTGTCAATAGCAGAGTCAATATCAGCAAGTTCTTGGGCAAGTTCAGCATTAGCCTTATCCTTTTTAGCCCAAAGAGCGTCATCAGCACTTGCATCACCAGTACCAGAATCTTTAATGTTTTTAATACTGTTAAGAGCATTATCTTTAATTTGAAGTACTGTCGAACTGGTAGTAGCAGCATTAATATCTGCAATTCCCAGTTTAGCAACTTCATCGACACCGTCTTTGTCTCTCTTGTTAGTCAACTTATCCTTAGCGGCTTGTGCAGCATCCTTAACAGCTTGAACAGCGACAACCTTAGTCATTGCTACGTTAGCTGTATCACCTGCAGTATTGATAGAATTGATGGCATCATTAGTTAAGCCACTAATAGTATCCTTATCGAAGGCTTTATCAATTGCGGCCTCAGCTTGTTCAGCAAGTGCCGGAATATCTTTGACAGCCTTATCGTATGCATCCTTAGCTTGCTTCTTTTCATCGTCAGTTAGAGTATCATATACATCCTTTAAGTTCTGTAAAGCTTTGTCTCTGGCACCATCAATTTTGGCCTTTGCTGCATCCTTGGCCTTGTCCATATCATCCTTATTTGCCTTGGCCTCAGCTTGTAAGATGCTGGTTTCACCATCTTTTTCAGCTTTATTAGCATCTTCAACTGTAAGTTGCTTGCCAACTACTACTTCAGCATCATCGCGAGCTTTTTGAATATTGGTAGTGGCTGCACCCTTGTCGGCATCTGACATAATTGAGCTGTTAATCCGGTCAATTGCTTTTTGAGCATAGTCATTTAACTTTTGCTTATCATCTGATATTGTCTTGTCTAAGCCCTTGGCCTTACCAAGAATATTCTCCATATTGGTAATCCCGGCATCACTTTGAGAATTAATCTTAGCAACAGTATTAGAAGTCGGGTCTTTAACCTTCTTGACAGCATCGTTATACGCATTTTGCAGGTCAGTCTTAATACCAGCTTTACCAGCGGTACTGATATTGCCTAAACCGTCAATAGCTGCATTATCTGTATTGAATTCATGTTGTAAATCAGTTAGAGCTTTGTCTCTAGCAGATTGCAAGTCAGCATTATTTCTAATGTCGTTTAAGTCTTCAATACCTGCATTGTGAGCTGAGTTAACGGTATTCTTATCAGCAGCGCTAACAGCTTGCTTAGCATTATTTAAAGTAGAAGAAATCTGGTCAAAGTAGTTATTCTTTTCAGTGTTAGACAAGTTAGGATCTGCTTGAATATGGTCATGCAGTGCTTGAGCTTGATCTTCCAAATCTGCGATCGCGTTATTCTTATCTGCAGCTAATTTAGCTTTGTCTTTATCTTGAGAGATGGTGTCAGCAACAGTCTTCATAGCATTGATACCAATGTTCTTGTCAGTAACAACATCTGCTGGAGTATGGTCATTAGATACAGCAGTTATTGCAGTGGTATAGGCATTGTCAATAGCATCAAGAGCCTTCTCCCAGTCATCGTCACCAAGTGTACCATCCTTATGAGCATCATTGATAACTTTCTTGTCAACACTCTTTTCCTTATTCAGTTCCTCAATTGCTTGTGCTTTAGCAGCTGTAACTTGGCCTGAAATAAGATCACCGTTGATGTTGCTTTCACCGTCTTTTTCAGCAGTATCGATATCATCTTTACTACTTGCTGAATTAATAGCATTAGTTGCTGAAGCAGCATGTTTATCAATCAAATCTTTGTAATACTGCTTGTCACTTGGGCTGAGATTACTGTCAGGAAGCTTGTCAATAGCATCCTTAGCATTTGTAGCTGCATCTTGCAATGCTTTAAGTTGAGAACTCTTCTCCTTATTAAGACCTGCTAAATCTTTGCTTGAAGCAACAACCTTAACACTATTAATCTTGTCAATTGCTGCCTGTTTATCAGCTGTGATCTTAGCAGGGTCAGTATCTTTATTGACATTGTCAACACCCTCAGTAGCATCGGCTTTAATAGTGTTAATTAATGAATTTCTATCCTCATCAGTTAAGTTAGGATATTTGGCTTTATCATTAATTTCATTAATAGCATTGTCTCTTGCTTGATTAATGGCATTGATAGCATCGTTCTTCTTACCAAGAGAGGACTTGTCTGTCAATAATTTGTTTAAAGCGTCGATACCATCTTTAGTGGCAGTATTGACATCTTCAATAGTGTTAGTCTCAGGACTATCAATCTGGTCCTCGTAGCCGGTCTTGTTGCTATTAGCTAGTAAATCCTTAGCTGCTTGCTTAGCTTTTTCAATGTCATCAGCAGTCAAGCCCTTAACTTTTTCAAGTTTACTTTCAACATCTTTTTCAGCTTGATCAAGTTGCTTCTTAGCTGCTTTCTTTAGCTCGCCTAACATTTTTTCCTTAGCAGTATTTTCAGCAACATCTATGTCAGTGGCATGATCAATATTATCAAGTTCTTTATTAAAGCTGAATCAATATCAGAATCAGGTGAAGGGATGCCTAAAGTATTTTCACCCTTTTCAGTATAGCCAGCAACTTCGGCTTTTGCAGCTGCCTTATTAATCTTGTCAGTAGCTTTTTGTTGAAGGTCTTCAATTTGGGCTTTCGTTTTACCAGGATAATAAATTGAACTGTCGCTAGTTGCAGGATTTTCTAAAGCGGCATTTTCAGCATCATCAATATTTTTAATGTATTCATTTTGTTTATCTTCAGATAAGCCTGAGAGTTTCACACGAATAATTGCATCTTGAGCAGCTTTACTAATGTTAGTTTTTGCTATTGTTTGAGTATCCTTAATAGCATTAGCAGCATCTGAAAGAGCTTTTGCTGTTTCATAAGCTTCATTAAGTGCTTTTAAAGCATTATTTTTACGTTCGTTAACTATCGGGATAGTCTTAACATCTTCTGCATAAATAGACTTTCCTTTTTGTCCAGGATTATCGATTGCTGCCTTAGCAGCTGCTATAGCATCATTCAAATCTCTTTCTTGATCATCTGTTAAGTTAAGATATTCATCAGTAATTTTATCTAACTCATCTTGAATTTCTTGTGCAGCAGTATCTTGAGCAGCTACTAACACATCTTTAATTATCGGACGATCTTTAGCCAACGGGTTATATTGAACGAAGTTAGCGTCAGGATATAATGCAATCTTATAACCCTTCGTTAGATGATCTGTTTCATCCTTTGGAATGGTTAGTTCAAAAGTACCATCCGATTTAACTTTTGCAGAAAATTCATGCTCCAAAGGCTTTAAAGACTTATTCTTAGGGTCTTTAAAAGTATCATTTGTATCTGCATATGGGTCATCTTTTTTAGAATCCCAAGTTTCCGGTTTCCAAACAGTTTCATTTCCTTTTGGATCTGTAATGATTGCCTGAACGTGAGCCTTAGTACCACCAGGAAGAAGCAGATTAAATATGCCATCACTAGTTTCTCCATCCTTTTCTTCTTTGTAATTTAGTACATGACCACTAATTGTACTGGTACCATCAGAATTATATGTTACATGAACCGTATTAGGATCTATATCCAAGAAACCACTTGGGTTGGCTGGTTTAAAAGCGATATTGTTGTATCCAGGATTAGTTGGATCAGAGAAAGCAAATTTAATAACTTGTTTGAAAATATCATCATACGATGTGCCAGCTCCCTCATTAGCTTTAGCCCATGCATCTAGCATACCTGCAACTTTATCGTATTTTTGTAATATTGCTTGGACCTGTTTATTTTTGTCTAATAAAGCTTTCTCTTTATTAGTGAATTTTCTCGTTCCATTCAGAAGTTCTAGATAAGGAACATTCATTTCAACTGAATTATTACCCGTATTTACAACTTGCAAAACATGGAAAGGAGGTAACGTAAGTTTCACATCAGGATGTGATTCATCAGGAGTTAAAACCTGACGAACGTTAGTAATAGTAATCTTATTTTGACCAACGATACTTGTACCCGCTTTGTGATTTAAATGACAATCCAAGACTAATGAAGTAGGGTTATTAACAATCAAATCACCTTTTGCATCAACCAAAGTAATTTTTCCATTTCCTGCCCCAGTTCCAGTTTTATCGTCAGTCAATCTAATATTGAATGCTCCGTTTTCAACATCAGCTTTACCTTTGATATAAACAAGGGTTCCTTCATAATCACCCATGTCATTTCCTGTAACATCTAGTTTACCATTAGGATTAATAGTGAACGAGCCACCGTCATAAATCAAGATTCTTCCTGAATAGTCACTATATGTAGCAATGTTACCATTTGTCGTAACTCCTACATATCCACCGCTTAGGATATTAAATTGATTCGTTGCATCATCTTTAATAAATATACCCGATGCTTGTTTGCAATCATAATCTCCAGTATAAGCTGAATTACCCGAAAAATCTTTTCCAACATTAATGTTTAAATTACCTTCAATTTCCACATCTTCGGAATTACCTCTCATCATAATTCCAAAAATTGTACCGGTGTGTTCAGCACCATTTCGGTCAGTGTAAAGGGTCTTATCATAATTGCCAGCAGGATTGAAAGTAACATTGGCACCCTTCTCAACAATAACTTTATTATTATTGCCATACATTTCAATCACATTGCCACCAAATGTAGTCCCAGTGAACTTGCCTCTAAAGTCAATAGTATTGTTATCTCTGGTAAATTCAAGTAATTGCTGATCTTCGTCCTTATAGGTGTTATGACCACCATAAGGTAAATAAACCGTTTCAGCGGTGTTAACCCCCTCAAAAATGATTTTAGTATTAAAATGGCAGTGAACCATTTGCGTACCATGAAAATCACAATCTTTAAATGTCACAGTAGCAAAATGTTGATCATCTGGATGGTATCGATCGGTCATAATTACACCCCAATAATCTGCACTCCACAGTTCGAGGTTTTCATAATGTAAATCGAGTTCTTCTTTACTAGCTCCATCAAGCCTTGGGTGATTTCCTATGAAATCAAGTTTGTACCTGTGATTGCTATTAGGATCGGATTTAATTGTCAATTTCCTGCCTTCAAATTGCAAACCGTTTCGTGAAGCACCATCTGGCGCTTCAATATCATTCATAATATCAATTTCATCAATAACAGTGCCTTTTGGAATGTATGGGGTGTTCAATTCTAACGCATTGACGAATTGATTCCAAGTCCTAACTTTGGCGACAGTACCGATAATTTCAGGTGTATTATCATCAACTTTTGTCTGAACTGCTTTTCCATCTAATCCTGTTTTATCAGCAGTTGTGGTATCTTCATCAGAAACAGTAGTATCCTTATCTGAATTAGTACCACCAGTCACATCAGCCGGCAATTTACTGCTATCAGAATTTTGATCATCTGAATCAGTTATGGCAGTTGGAGTTTTATCAGTAGTGGTATCTTGATTAACTTCATCTGAACCTGTTGCTGGAGTAGTTGTACTATTGCCAGTTGAATCTGGAGTTTCCTGCTTATCCTTATCAGTTTTATCTTTAGCAGTAGTATCAGTCTTGTCCTTAGAACTGGTATCTTTTACTTCATCAGTCTTTGAGCTTTTTAAGAATGAACTCAAACCTGAAAAAGTTGACAAGTCCGTTTCATTCTTCTTTTTAGACGCAGCAGCGTCTGCCTTGGTTTTATCCTTAGTACCTGTTTCCTTAGTTTCAGTATTAGAGTTATCCCTGTTCGACTCCTCTGTGACATTTTGTGATGGATCTATAGTATCAGCTTTTACGCTTTGGCTATTCAAACCAAAGAAAGTAAAACCCAGCAAAACAGAAGCAGCACCAATACTCAATTTACGAATTGAGAAGTGGTCCTGCTTGTCCTGCATCTCCATCTTCCTTAGTCTCTCATTATAATTATTTTTTCCTAGCATATTTATCCTTCCTAAAAAAGTATGTATGTTTAGTATGTTCGAATACTATTCTAGAATAGTCAAATATTAATGTCAATATAATATCTATAACTAATGTTGTATTTATAAATAACTACACAATTTAAGTTGATAAATTTTAAAAAAGAAAAAAAGATATATTTGCTAAATATTTTATTAAGCTCTTAATTTTTCTGCTAAAAATAACATAATAAAGAGCATTAAAATTGACTTTTAAATATTTATCTGGAATAATTTTCTGATAAATATAATATAATAATTTTTAAAACTATTTGTATTATAATTACTAAAAACATTAAATTATGCTTTATTTTTAAAACTTTTTAGTGATATTAGTAGGGGTTTCGAAAGAATAAAAATTAAGTAGATTTCATAACAAACCAAAAAATTTAAAATAAATCTATACTTTCATACTCAAACATATTCATAAAAATTTAATAACTTGTTTTATTTTTATCTTTAAGAAAACTAATAATAAAAAACGCGCTTCATACCGATTTTTTTAAAATCTATTTTGCTATTAAAAAATAAATACAAACTATAAAATAATAAATTAGTACCATAATTGTATGAGAAAAAATTATTTTTTATCATAAGGAGTTTGGATATTTGAAAGCTCTATCTTGACAAATGAAGTCATGCTTAGTAGTATAATAATTGATCTGAGTTGATCGACTAGCTTAATTGTATAAGGTTGACCGGTCAAACATAAGACATGCGAGATAGTAAATAACTTTCGAATCGGAATACTATCTTTTGCGATAGGATCCATATTCGTTGCGCTACTTCTCATTTTTTGAACACTGCGGGTTCAACAAGCATTGTTTTGCTATGTTTCGACGACTCGGATTTCTTGAGAATTTTAGGAAACGGTCTGTTGACCGTTTTTTTTATTGGAGTTTTTATGATTATCAAAGTTGCTATCATAATTTATTTAGCTGTGTTGCTTTTAACTGCCTATTATCTCTGGCATAATCGCAAGACTCACTTTCTAATATATAACAGCAAGAATATTGCTAATTTCAGTTCAATTATGACTGGAACTGCTATCCTACTGGTTATCGAAAGTCTGATAGGAATATTTCTGGCTTTCCAGTCTAACGAATATCTTAACCTCATTACCTTGGCACTTAGTACAATTACTATTTTAATTTTTAGCCTTTTACTTAATCAAAAGGATGATTAATTGGACTAAAATTTGGTAAAATAGTGGTAAGAGAGGTGTTTTTAATGATGAAACAATATCACCGTATTCAAGTTGCAGTTGATGGCTCAAAAGAAGCCGATTTAGCTTTCAAAAAAGCTATCGCTGCTGCTAAGCGAAACGAAGCTGCTTTGGAAATTTTACATGTCATTGATACTAGATCTTTTCAAAACGTGTCTAGTTTTGATTCCGAGATGGTAGAACAAGTGTCTAATGATGCTAAAGAAAAACTGCAGAACTACTACAATAAAGCTACAGAAGCTGGGGTTAAGGAAGTTCATTACTCAATTGAATTTGGCTCTCCCAAAGCAATTATTGCCCATCAGTTTCCGCAAAAGCACCAAATTGATTTAATTGTGTTAGGAGCAACGGGACTTAATGCCGTTGAACGAATATTGATCGGCAGTGTAACTGAGTATGTAACCAGAACAGCAGATTGTGACGTTTTGGTTTGCCGTTCAAATAAAAATCTAACTAAGTAAAAAAGAGCATTTCATCTCTGAAATGCTCTTTTTGTGTGTTATTAAAATTTTTAAAAGTCTCCTGCCCGGCTGAACATGTAGTCTTTATTATGAAACTTCATGGACAAAATCATCCCAATACCAATCATATTACCAATTAAGGCTGATCCACCCTGGGAAATAAATGGTAATGGAATACCGGTCAATGGCAAAAGGTCAATACTCATACCGATATTTTCAAAAACATGGAAAAGGATCATCATAATTACGCCGGTCGACACATAAGAATAAAATGCGTTCTTAGTATCAAATGTTATCCGGACCATTTGGACTATCAAGTATAGATAAAGCAAAATAACTGCTACACTACCAACAAAACCAAATGATTCACCAATTACTGAATAAACCATATCTGAGCCACGAACTGGTACGTAAACACTTAGATTTCCAAAGCCATTACCAAAAATCTGTCCTGATCCAATCGCTTGCATACTCTGCCACAATTGATATGCTGCTTTAGACGTGTCCGTAGATGGATTCAGCCATGACATGATACGAGCAAATTGGTACGGTTGAAAAGAATGACTTAGAATAACTTGACCGCCTGGTGTAGTGACCATAAAAATCACTATTGCACCCATAATTGCAACTACTATAAACATTGGTGTTATTATCTTCCAAGATATTCCTGAAACAATAATTACCCCACCAACTATAGCGAAAAAGACAAGCATCGTGCCGAAATCATTTTGCAATTTTAAAAGTACGGCAATTGGTAGCAACCAAGCAAGCATTTTCCCAATTAAAATCCAATCGTTTTTAATGGTATGAGTAAACTTGTCATTATGTTCACGGACAACCCGCGCAAGCATCAAGATAAACGCCGGTTTCATGACCTCTGACGGCTGAAAAGAAATTGGTCCTAGCTTAAACCAGCTTTTGGCGCCGGCATCTGCAGCTATACTGCGATTGTAAAAGAACAAAACCGCAATCAAAAGTACTATTCCTAATCCGTATACATAAGGTGCAATCCGGTATAGCTGTTCAGCATCAAATTGAATAACAAAAATCACTATGGCAAATGAAATAATATACCAGAGAGCCTGCATTGCCACAGCTCTTACTGGGCTGCCCATGTGACTGGGATCATCAATTGCCGCAAAATAAATGGAATACAGGCCCACTGCCGCTAAAAGCAGCACGGGGACCACAATATTCCATGCGATGCGATCAAAAAGATTGGTTTTATTTTGTACTTTGACCATTAACTATCACAACCTATTATTTTTCATGCAAAGCAAAGTATGAGAGCAAGTCATTAATAATGCTTTCTAAACTTTTAGCATACAAGATACTATTGGTTTTCCCAGTCGTCGCACGGTATCGTCCGCTTAACTTTTCAATTACACCAATAGATTTTTTCTGGGGAATAACTACTTCCCATGTTGGGTTTTCCTTGCCTTTGACTTCGTTAATTTCAACATTAATATTTTCAGGTTTTTTTGACATAAATTCTCCTACTTCATATTTGGATGAAATTTCTTTGCAATAATTTCATCTTCATATCTTTCTGGATGAGGATTACGAAATATAGTAAATTTATCTGGTACCGGATCAACACCGCCGCGCACAAAAGGATTGCACCGTAAAATCCGAGCAATACCCATAATTAGTCCTAAAATAGGACCAAACTTAGTTAAAGCGTCAACCATATAAGTTGAGCAAGTCGGATAATAACGGCACGATTTTGGCAAAGCCGGAGAAATAAATTTCTGGTAGATTTTAACTAAATAAATTAAAATTTTTCGCAAACCGGGCCTCCAAAAACTAGTGGCGCTGATGTTTTTCGATATTCTTGAGCAAAATTCCAGTTCCCAGCGCTACAGCTTCAAGTGGATGATCAGCCGTTAACACAGGCACCTTGAGGTAATAAGAAATTAGCTTATCAATATTCTTAAGCAATGCTCCACCACCAGTCAGCATAATTCCTCTGTCGATGATATCAGCGGAGAGCTCAGGCGGAGTTTTTTCTAAAACTTCTTTGGTAGCTGCAATAATAGTCATTAAGCCATCGTGTAGTGCCTCTTGAATTTCAGGAGCAGACACCGTTGCTTGTTTAGGCAAACCATCAACTACATCACGACCACGTACTGTAATAGTTTCGTTTTTATCTGGTTCAAAAGCACTACCAATTTCAATTTTAATTTGTTCAGCTGTGCGAGAACCTATCAGTAAATTATGTTTGTTCTTAATGTAAGAAACAACTGCCTGGTTCATATGATCACCGGCATAGCGCAGTGATTGACTCGTAACTATCTCACCCATTGATAAAACAGCAATATCGGTAGTACCACCACCAATATCGATTACGATGTTACCTTGAGGTTTGAAAATATCAAGGCCCGCACCAACAGCAGCAACTTTAGGCTCAAAATCAAGGTAGACTTTGCCTCCACCAGACTTTTCAGCAGCCTGAATAATTGCTTTCTGTTCAATTGATGTTACTCCTGTAGGAGCACAAATTAAAATATTTGGCTTGGACATAAAGCCTTTAACGTTTAATTTTTCAATAAAGTAGGACAGCATTGCCTCAGTGATATCAAAATCTGCTATCACGCCATTTTTTAAAGGACGAATTACTCTGATGTTACCAGGAGTCCGCCCTACCATCTTATAAGCTTCTGTTCCTACGGCTACCACTTTATTTGTACTTGTATTAACAGCAACAACTGAAGGCTCATTTAAAACAATTCCCTTACCGGAAACGTTAATAAGCACATTAGCTGTTCCTAAATCTATTCCTATATCTCGTGCCACGATAATCCTCCATCATATTCAATGTATATTTTACCATAAAGATTTTAAGTTTGTGGGCGACTTTACCCGCTTTACCAAGTCTTAAAAGAAATTGCTCAGTTGCATAGAAGTGTCAATTAAGGTAATGAAGAAATTACCTACCAGAAAGCCTAAGGCAATAGCCGCAAAAATTAGAAACAGCTGGGCTTCAAATACTTTATTCTTACGAATTATGTTTTCAATACGTACGCTTTTCATGATTTGAAACGACAAGCCAATCGTAATTAAATAAATTATTATACTAATTAAGGCATGAACGCCAAGTTGAAACATATTTTTTCTCACTTTTCTTAAGTCACAATAAAAGCGGACACACAAAGTAGTGCATCCGCTTAAAACTTTAATTCTATTTGTCTGAGTTGTAAACACTTATTCTGTTTACTGCCCTTCTTAATGCAACTTGTGCCCTTTCAAGAGACTTCTGGTCATGCTCTGCTTGAGCCTTCTTCAAGGCATTTTGAGCACGTTCCCTAGCAGCCTTGGCTCGAGACACATCAATATTACCGGCACGTTCTGCGCTATCAGCAATAATTGTAGCTACATTATTGGAAAATTCAAAGTAACCGCCACTGACTGCAATGTGGTTAACCACATTGTTCATTTCACGGCTTCTCTTAACTTTAATCTCACCAATTGCAAGTGGAGTCAAAATCGGCAAGTGATTATACATGACCGAGCGTTGACCATCTATTGCTCGCATTTCGACAATGCTGGAATGATGGGAAAAAATCAGACCATCAGGAGTTACAATATTTACCATAAAAAGTTTTTCTGGATCTGCCATTTGACATCACCTTACTTTTCTAATAATGCTTTAGCTTCTGGATCGCTAGGAGTTACACCCATTTGCTTAGCCTTCTTCAAGACATCTTCAATTGGGCCGACACTACGGAAAGCATCTTCTGGAAGATCATCTAAGTGTCCCTCCAAAATCATCTTAAAACCTTTGATGGTTTCTTTGATGGGAACATAAGAACCGGGAACCCCAGTAAACTGTTCCGCCACAAAGAAGTTTTGTGATAAGAAGAATTGAATTTTACGAGCACGGCTAACAATAACCTTTTCCTCATCAGACAACTCATCCATTCCCAAAACGGAAATGATATCTTGCAATTCATGGTAACGTTGCAAAATATGTTGTACCCGAGTAGCAACTTCATAGTGTTCTTGACCAACAATTTCAGGGTCCAAGGCACTAGAAGTGGATTGTAATGGGTCAACAGCTGGATAAATACCTTGTTCAACTAGGCTACGTTCCAAGTTGGTCGTAGCATCCAAGTGAGCAAAAGTAGTAGCTGGAGCTGGGTCAGTATAGTCATCGGCTGGCACATAAACCGCCTGAATTGAAGTAATGGAGCCCTTCTTGGTAGAAGTGATACGCTCTTGTAATTGACCCATTTCAGTGGCTAAAGTTGGCTGATAACCAACGGCACTAGGCATACGTCCCAGTAAGGCTGACACCTCGGAACCAGCTTGAGTAAACCGGAAAATGTTGTCAATAAAGAGTAAAACGTCTTGACCTTCAACATCTCTGAAGTATTCAGCTAATGTTAAGCCAGTTAAAGCTACACGCATTCTGGCACCAGGCGGTTCATTCATTTGACCGAAAACCATGGCGGTTTTACTTAAAACACCAGATGCTTTCATTTCAAAGTAAAGATCATTACCTTCACGTGTTCTTTCACCAACACCGGTAAAGACTGAAATACCACCATGTTCTTGGGCAATATTATGAATTAATTCTTGAATAATCGTAGTTTTACCAACACCGGCACCACCGAATAATCCAACTTTACCACCACGAACATACGGTTCAAGCAGGTCAATAACCTTAATACCTGTTTCCAAAATTTCCTGACTAGTAGTCAGTTCATCGTACTTCGGGGCATTTTTATGAATACTTTCACGCGCATGATCTTTTTCAAATTTAGGACCGTTATCAATTGGTTCACCTAAAACATTAAAGACGCGCCCCAAAGTATCATTACCAACAGGTACAGAAATTGGACCACCGGTATCTTCAACCTTCATGCCGCGCTTAAGACCATTGGTAGATTCCATGGCTATTGTTCTTAAAACGCCGTCGCCAAGCTCCAGCGTAACTTCAAGGACAATAGATTCATCATCCGATTTGATAACACGCAAAGCATTGTCGATATCAGGCAGATTTTTGTCAAGCGGAAATTTAACATCGACAACAGGGCCGATTACTTGAACAACTTCACCTTCACTCAAAACATCTACCTCCTTTTCTTAATTATTTCAAAGCATTAGCACCACTGACAATTTCAGTAATTTCAGTAGTGATTTCTGCTTGTCTTGCACGGTTTAATTTAGTAGTTAAACTCGAAACCAAATCGTCAACATTATCCGTAGCACTCTGCATCGCAGTCATTGAACTGGCGTGTTCAGCAGTCTTGGCATCCAGAATTGCGCCGTAAATAGTTGAACGGGCATATTGAGGAATTAATGTAGTTAAGACAGCATTAACGTTTGGCTCGATATCGTATTCTAAATCTTTATGTGCTTCAGCTTCTTTGACACCAATATCAATATCGACAATTGGCAACATTTTTTCAACCCGAAATGCAGATGACAAAGAGTTAATATGGTGAGTATAACAAACATATAACTCATCATATACTCCATTCAAATACATTTTGATCGCAGTTGAAACAATTGGTAAAACTTCATCAAAGGTCGGCACGTCACTAATATTGTCATTTTCATAGACAACATTCAGATTATTTTTCTTGAAAAAGTCAGCCCCAACAGACCCTACAGCCAGAACTTTGATATCTTTATGTTCAGCGCGAGAGTCTTCAAATAATCCCATCATGTTTTTGATGACAGCACTATTATAGGAACCAACTAAACCACGGTCACCAGTGATGACCAAATAACCTGTGGAATTAACCTTTTTCCGTGCTTGAACCATATCGGAAACAATACCTAAGCCAAAAACATTTTCGTAATCGATTTTGCTAATGCTCTCATTGTCAATCGCTACATTTGCTTTATGCAAGTGGTTTACAACCTCGGCACTCATTAAACGCGATAAAGTTTGCCGCACATGATTATTATAAATCGTGTAGCCTTTATCCCGCTTTTCCGTTTGGTTCAACTTTGACGCGGAAACCATTCTCATGGCTTCAGTGATTTTACCAGTTTGCTTAACTGAAGCAATTTTTCTCTTCAACGCAAGTAAAGATGCAGGCATAAAGCTACCTCCTATTTATTACTTGGTGAAAAACTATCCGCAAACTTCTCAATTGCTGTTTGCAATTCTTTTTCATCCGGCAATTCACCAGTTTCACGGATATGTTTTAGCAGATCAGCATGGTTGCTGTCGAAATTGTCATATAATTCTTTTTCAAACTTGGCAATGTCATCAACAGGAACTGAATCTAGATATCCATGAGTTAAAGCGTAAAGTATAACAACTTGCTTTTCAACTGGAATAGGTGCGTGGAGTGGCTGCTTTAATACTTCCACAACTCTGCGTCCACGGTTCAATTTTGCTTGTGTTGCCTGATCCAAGTCGCTACCGAATTGGGCAAAGCTCTCTAACTCATGGAAAGCGGCAAGGTCAGTACGCAAGGTACCAGCTACCTTCTTCATCGCTTTAATCTGAGCACTACCACCAACACGGGAAACTGAGTTACCCGCATCAATGGCTGGACGAGTTCCCGCAAAGAATAAGTCGCTTTGCAAGAAAATTTGTCCGTCGGTAATTGAAATCACGTTGGTTGGAATATAAGCTGAGATATCTCCCGCTTCGGTCTGAATAAATGGTAAGGCAGTCATAGAACCGCCACCCAATTTATCGCTCAGCTTGGCACTACGTTCAAGTAAACGTGAGTGCAAATAGAAAACATCACCAGGATAAGCTTCACGACCAGGCGGACGACGGAGAAGCAAAGAAAGTTCACGGTAAGCAACGGCTTGTTTGGACAGGTCATCAAAGACCACTAAAACATCCTTACCGTTGTACATAAATTCTTCACCCATTGCCGTACCAGCATACGGTGCTATATAAAGCATTGGTGCTGGTTCACTTGGTCCGGCTTCAACAACGATCGTATAATCCATTGCGCCAAAGCGTTTTAAAGTTTCTACTTGGGATCTGACAGTTGATTCCTTTTGACCGATAAAGACATAGATGCAGATTACACCTTGGCCCTTTTGGTTCAAAATAGTATCAATTGCCAAACTAGTCTTACCAGTTTTACGGTCACCAATAATTAATTCACGTTGACCGCGACCGATTGGGACCAAAGCATCGATAGCCTTGATACCCGTTTGCAGCGGTTGATTAACTGACTGGCGTTCCATAACACCCGGTGCCGAAGCCTCGATTGGACGAGTCTTAGACGTTTTTATTTCGCCAAGTCCATCAACCGGCTGTCCTAATGGGTTAACAACGCGACCAATTAGTGCATCACCAACCGGTACACGCATAATTTGACCGGTTCTTTTGACTTGGTCACCTTCACGAATATCATCAAAATTGCCTAGAATAATGATACCAACATCATTTGATTCAAGGTTTTGTGCTATACCATAAGAACCATTATCAAATTCCAATAGTTCGTTGGCCAAAACATTGTTCAATCCGTGAGCCCGGGCGATACCATCACCTATGTATGTTACAACTCCGACTTCATTGATGTCGAGTTTATCATCATAGTGTTCAAGCTGCTGCTTGATTAAAGAGCTAATCTCTTCTGCTTTTATGCTCAATGGTTTCACCTCTTTTAATTTTTATTAATTAACTGCGCACGAATCTTATTCAGTTTATTTTTGACTGAACCATCAATTACGCAATCACCAACTTTTAAAACTACGCCGCCGATCAGACCTTGATCAACCTCATTTTTAAGAATGACTTTTTTAAGGCCATATTTTTGGGCGTAGCCAGCACCCAATTTTTGTAATTGCTGCTCATCTAGCGCAACGGCTGAAATAGCCACGCCAATTGCAATTTTTTCTTTTTGATTGTATAGACTATTAAAACAATCAATGATTGCAGGCAGTTCCAAAAAATGGTCATAATCTAACAGTAAATTCAAAAAATTTTGAACTTCCTTAGTCAGACCTTGTGCAATCACAGAAAGTGAGTGAGCTTTTTCTGCGCTATTAAAAATTGGATCACTAAAAACTTTCAGGATCTGAGGATAGTTTGAAATGGCTTCTGCCAGTTCCTGCAAATCTGCATGAACAGCTGTTAAAGCATCCATATCCTGTGCATAATCAAATAGTGCAGTACCATAACGTGCAGCAATTTCTGCTTTACTTAAGGCCATTATTTATTCAGCCCCTTAATGAATTGATCGACTAAATCTTTTTGGTCATCAGCAGATAAATTCTTCGCAATTACTTTTTCCGCAATCGTCACAGAAATATCTGCAACTTGTGCACGAGCTTCATCTAACGCATCAGCTTTTGCTTGTGCAGCATCGGCTTTTGCCTTTTCATGAATTGAAGCAGCATTATTATTAGCCTCTGCCACAATCTGCGTACTTGTTTTTTCCGCATTTGCTTTTGCGTCAGTAAGTATTTGCGTTGCTTCTTGTCTTGAATTCTTCAAGGCAGCTTCACGCTCATTAGCCAAAACTTCGGCCTTTTTGCGATTGTCTGCAGCTGAATCAAGATCATTAATTACCTTTTGGCGTCTTTTTTCCATCATGTCGGAAACTGGTCCCCAAGCATAATGTTTAACCAAAAGAAGCAAAATTGCAAAAACAATCAGGTACCACAAAGTATTACCTAGATAAATATGACCTGCTGAGGCTGCAAATAAGTTATGAAATGTCATTTACTGCCCTTCTCTCTTTTACCTAAATTATTTTAAATAAAATTAAACGAAGAGAATCAGGAAAGCAACAACAATCGCCAAAATAGGAACGGCTTCAATCAGACCAACACCAATGAACATTGTTGATCTTAAGTTACCGGCGCTTTCTGGTTGACGAGCCATGCTCTCAACTGTCTTAGTAATAACTTTACCGTTACCCCAAGAAGCTGCTAAAGCAGCAATACCAGCTACGATAGCTGCTGAGATATATTTAAAAGCTTGTGACATGTTTAAACCTCCAAAAAATTATTCTTTTGTAACCTTTTTTCCGACATAGACCATGGATAAAGTTACGAAAACATATGCCTGGATAGAGCCAATGAAGACAGAGAATCCTTGCCAGATCATAGCTAACGGTGCTGCTAAAACCAAAGTGGTAACACCAAAGCTGGGAGCAAAGCTATTTCCTATTAAAGTTAATAACACTTCACCAGCGTAAATATTACCATATAAACGCAAAGACAATGTCAAGAAGTTAGTGATCTCCTCAATTATATTGATTGGAAACAGGAAACTAACAGGTTCGGCATAATTGCGCCAATAGCCACCAGTACCGAATTTTTGCATTCCGAAAGTGAATGAAAGAAGCAAGGTCATCATTGCAAATGACATTGTTGTCACTGGGTCTGCCGTAGGTGATTTAACAATCATAGTGTCGCCTACTTTAACTTCCAAGAAAAGTCCCAGTTGGTTCATAAACCAAATATAGATAAACAGAACAAAAGCATAAAGTGAAAGGTGCCTTCTAGCATCAGGATCACTGACATTGTCTTTAACAATACCATCAGTAAAATCAATCAGATATTCTAACACATTTTGCTTTTTATTTGGCTTCATTTCAACTTTGCGCGAAAGCCAAATGCAAACGAACAAAACCACAGCTGCCATCAATGTTGAGCCTATAATTCCTGTTAAATCAAATTTAAGACCCAGGAATTTAAACACAAATGATCTCTCCAAGACTTCGTGACCTCCCTTCTCGTGCCCAAATTATCGAACACTCATACAATATTAACACCATTCAATAATTTTGTGAAAAATGAAAGCGAATTATACGATTATTTTACGCAAAAAAATTTATTTAGTGCCAAATAACCGGTCGCCTGCATCACCTAAACCGGGAGTAATGTAGCCATTTGGTAATAATTTGTCATCTTCTGCTGCTGTATAAATATCAACGTCAGGATTTTCTTTTTGTATAGCCTTAACTCCCTCAGGTGCAGCAACCAAAACTGCAAGCTTGATATCTTTTACTCCACGCTTTTTCAAAGCACCAATTGCCATATTTGCAGAGCCACCGGTTGCAAGCATTGGGTCAACCACCAAGCATTCACGTTCTGCAACATCCTTAGGCATCTTGCAGAAATATTCGTGCGGCTTAAGAGTTTCCTCATCCCGATACATGCCAATTACTCCTACTTTAGCTGATGGAATCATTTCCATTACACCGTTAAGCATACCAATACCTGCACGCAGAATTGGCACAATAGTCAGCTTTTTACCGGCAATCTCTTTTTGAGTAGTCTTACCAATTGGTGTTTCAATTTCAACATCTTTTAGTGGCAAATCTCTGGTAATCTCGTAAGTCATTAGCCCACCGATTTCACCAACAATGCGTCTAAACTCGTTGGAACTTGTTTCCTTACGCCTAATAATTGTTAACTTGTGTTGAATTAACGGATGATTCAAAACCGTAAATTTGCCCATCTTTTTCCTCCTATAAACATAATTACGTTTACGAGTATTTTAATAAAAAAAGCAAAGGGTTTAAAGTCCTTTGCTATCAAATTTTTATTTTGGCATATAGTGATGACCAGCAGCGGCTTTATTCAGCCTATTCATGTAAGCTAAAGTATCTTCACTGCCAGAAAAACCCTGCACAAATATTTGTTTAATATTAGGTTTATCATCAAAGTAACGTAATCCTCCAAAAAGATTATGATCAGCATCTGCCAAATTTTCACCCAAATTAAATTTATTAGCAGCTGGCAACTCAATCTCATTGAGAATTTTACTTAATGCCATTACCCCTGTTTCATTAGTCAAATTAAGATGAGCAAAATCCTTGGGATCATCAACAACGACAACCGGGGCACTAGGAGCATAGTGACGGTACTTCATACCGGGAGCCTTAGGTACATCTTTATCGGCAACTTTGCCCGTATTAATCAAAACTTTTTCTCCTAAAGCTGCACTTAATTCTTCAGGCGTAATAGCACCGGGACGTAAAACAATAGGAGTTGCTACTGACAAGTCAATAATGGTTGATTCTAATCCTACCTCTGTTGGCCCGCCGTCAATAATACCAGCAATTTTACCTTTCAAGTCGTGATATACGTGTTCGGCAGTAGTTGGACTTGGTTTAGTCGAAGTGTTTGCTGAAGGACCGACTATTGGGTAGCCTAATTTACTGATTAGTTCATGCGTTAATTTATCCTTAGGACACCGAAAAGCTACCGTATCAAGTCCACCGGTCACAGCTTTAGGCAAGCTATGAGGCTTAACGTAAAGTAATAAAGTCAATGGGCCAGGCCAAAATTTTTTGATTAATTTTTGCGCACGTTCGGGAACTTCTTTAGTATACTGAGCCATCATATTGGCATCAGAAACAGTGACGATTAACGGATTATCACTGGGACGACCTTTTGCTGCATAAACATTCTTAACAGCTTGCTCGTTAGTAGCAATTGCACCCAAGCCATAAACTGTTTCAGTGGGAAAGGCGACTAAATCTCCTTGAGCGAGTAATTTTACTGCATCATCAATTTGATTCTGTGAAAAAATTTTAGTTTCCATTATTTATTCCACTTCCCTTTTACCATCCGCGGTTTATCAGACAAATCGTTTTTAAACTCAATAGTAAAATCAGATAATTCTTGAGCAAATAGTTCTGCCAGCTGGTCTTTTTCACTGAAACCAAATTCCAAGAAAAATTCTCCGCCAATATTGAGGTGATCGCGCACCTGTTTGACAAATTTCTGGTAAAATTCGATCCCATTCTGACCGCCAAAAAGTGCCTCTTGCGGTTCGTTTTGCAAAACATTTTGATCCATAATATCTTTTTCCGATTCCTTAATATAAGGAGGATTGGAAATGATTTTATCGAATTTTTCCAGACCAATTAAAATATTTGCTTTGCGTACTGTCACATCAACATTATGAATTAAGAAATTTTCCTCACTTGTTCTTAAAGCAGCATCAGTAACGTCAGAAGCATATAAATCAAGCTTTGTAATATTCTTTTTGGCTGCTTCTTTAGCTAGAGCTACAGTAATGCAGCCTGAGCCAGTACCCAAATCAAGCACCTTATCACCAGTAGTTAAATCTGCTAAGGCCCATTCTACTAATTCTTCAGTTTCAAAGCGCGGAATTAAAACTCCCCGCTGAACCAAAATTTTATAGCCTAAAAACCACGAGTAGCCCAAAATATATTGGGGTGAAATTCCTTTAGCCAGCTTTTTGACGTCTTGTTGCGCTTGCTTAACCTGATCTGGAGTAAGCTGCAGATCTTGTTTCAATTGGAACTCGCTCGGATTTAACTCCAGCCTTTCAGCCAGTAAAAAGTCAATGTCCTCAGGTCTTGCTTCTGGTGCAGTTTCAGCTGCCCATATTCGCAGACTTTTTAAAGTGTCAATTTTAGACATTTTGTTCGGCCAGCTCCTCCAATTGCTTAGTTTGATTATATAAAATTAAAGCATCAATAATTTCGTCAAGCTCGCCGTTCATTATGCGGTCAAGCTTATTCAGAGTCAAACCGATACGGTGATCGGTAACGCGGTTTTGCGGATAGTTATAAGTTCTAATCCGTTCTGAACGGTCACCAGTTCCGACAGCATTTTTACGTTTAGCATCATATTGATCCCGGTTTTGACTTTCATAATAATCATAAACACGTGATTTCAAAATTTGCATTGCTTTTTCACGGTTTTGTTGTTGACTACGTTGGTCTTGCATTGCGACAACGATACCAGTTGGCAGATGCGTCATGCGAACCGCACTGGAAGTTTTGTTAATGTGCTGCCCACCGGCACCACTTGAGCGGTAGACGTCAACCCGAATATCTTTTGGATCTAAATCAAGGTCTACCTGTTCGTATTCAGGCATAACCGCTACAGTTGCTGTTGAAGTATGTACACGACCTTGTGATTCGGTCACAGGAACTCTTTGCACACGGTGAGCGCCGTTTTCATATTTAAGCTTAGAATAAACCTTATCGCCCGTTATCATGATTGCGATCCGCTTATAGCCACCAACTTCTGTCGGTTCGCTATCAACTACAGAAACCTGCCAGTTTTGTCTTTCCGCGTATTTTTCATACATTCTGAGCAAATCACCGGCAAATAAGGAAGCTTCATCCCCACCTGCTGCTCCTCTAATTTCCATAATAATGTCTTTATCATCATTAGGGTCTTTAGGCAGCATTAAGATCTTAATTTCATCTTCAAGTTGGGCGATTTCATCTTCCAAATCATTATTTTCTTCTTTGGCCATTTTTACCAAATCGGAATCGCTTTCGCTTGCAATAATATCTTTATTATCCACAATTTCTTTTTTATCAGCCTTAAACTTGCGGTATTTTTGGACCACGTCTCTCAGATCAGCTTCTTCTTTTGATACCTCCATATACCTCTTGGTATCATTGATAACCTCTGGATCGGCCATCATCTCTTGCAGTTCATCATAATGAGCAACAAGACCTTCAAGCTGCGCCATAATTTTATCCATGTTCTATTAATCCCTCTCTATCTTGATTGACTTGGGTGAAAATAATGAAAACGACAAACTGGGTAATAGCTTTCATCCCCACCTATTTGTACCTGTTCTCCTTCATAAACCGGCTTGCCATTATGTATCCGTTGATTCATTGTAGCCTTTCTACCACAGTAGTGGCAAATTGTTTTTATTTCTTTAATTTTATCAGCAAAAATCAACAGGTTTTTCGTTCCTTCAAATAAATTGTTTTGGAAGTCATTTTTTAAGCCAAAAGTCATTACCGGAATACCTAAATCATCAACTATTTTGGCACATTCAACTACGTGATGCCGTTCTAAAAATTGCGCTTCATCAACAAACACGCAGGCAATTTCACCATCTCCGCGCGCTTTTTCCTGCTCGTTTACTTCCTTAATATAAGCAAAAATATCAAAGTCGTGATCTATAGGAACTGCGTTTCTGTGCAACCCAATCCTTGACGCCACGGTACCAACTCCACTGCGATTATCAATACCGCTTGTTAATAAAACAATTTTCCGACCTTGAGCCTCATAATTATGAGCGTCTTTCAGTATTTCCAAAGTTTTGCCACTGCTCATAGTGCCATACTCAAAAAATAGTTGTGCCATTCTTGCTCCTTTGTTTCATTTAAATTCACCTAACTCATCTAGTATAATGTAAAAATAAAATAAGTGCAGTTAAATAGTCGCTAAAAACTCGTTTTCAGTTCGTGGCTATGCTATAGTTGTTAATGATTTTAAAGCGAGGGAAGAATATGAGTTTTAAATCTGGAATTGCTAAAGTTGCCGGCAAATCGAGTTATTGGTTTTTACATAATGTACTTAAAGGGGGAACCAGTTTCCCCGGCAAGTTAGCTATGGATATTGATCCTGCAATTTTGAAAACATTAGCTGAAGGCTACGAAACGGTTATTGTTACCGGAACAAATGGTAAAACAATGACAACGGCATTAATCGTAGCAGCACTGCGGGAAAAATACGGCGACGTTTTGACCAATCCGTCCGGCTCCAATATGCAACAGGGAATCATTACCGCCTTTTTGGCACACAAGAAGAAAAGGGCCAAGAGGCCAATAGCAGTACTGGAAGTTGATGAAGCTAACGTCAAAATGGTAACGGAACTGGTTCATCCCAGCGTTTTTGTTTTAACCAATATTTTTCGCGATCAAATGGATCGTTACGGTGAAATCTATACCACTTACGAAAAAATTGTTGCTGGAATTAAATTAGCACCTGAAGCAACCATCATTGCCAATGGTGATGCCAGTATCTTTTCTTCCGTTGACTTGCCTAATCCAAAAATCTATTACGGCTTTAAACTGCCAGATGATAATCCGCAAAATGATATGAAGGCTCCCGTTAATACTGACGGTATCTTGTGTCCCCAATGCGATCATATTTTGCACTATCACGAACGCATTTACGCTAACTTGGGTGATTTTTTCTGCCCCAACTGTCAATACCACAGACCGGAGCTAACATATTCTGTTAACAGGATTATTGAACAAACGCCGAATAAACTTGAGTTTCAGATGGGTAGCAAAAACTACATTATAAACATTGGTGGTACTTATAACATCTATAATGCTTTGGCAGCTTATTCTGTGGCACGTCACTTTGGGTTAAGCGAAGATGAAATTGCACAAGCTTTTGCCAGAAATAAACGTATTTTTGGTAGACAAGAGTTAATTAAATATGAAGGAAAAGAAATTGATCTGATCTTGGTTAAAAATCCGGTGGGATTAGACGAAGTACTCCACATGCTTAACACTGAAAAAGATGACTATTCCCTAGTTGCCTTGCTCAATGCTAATCACGCTGACGGCATCGACACTTCTTGGATATGGGACGGTCAATTTGAAGACTTGAATCACGATCAAATTAAAAAAATTCTGGTTGGCGGAGAGCGCTGGCATGACATTGGCTTCCGTCTTGAAGTCGCCGGCTTTGACCCCGGTAAAATGGTTACCTGCACAGATAATGAGGAAGTAATCGCCAATATTGCCAATCTGCCAACTAGAAAAGTTTACATTTTATCTACTTATACTGCTATGCTTTCTTTACGTAAAACTATGGCTGAAAAGAAAATCGTTAAGGCAGGCATGTAATTATTTAAGTAAAAATATCCGCAAAACACTGGTTGTATGTTTTGCGGATATTTTTTATTTTTTAACTTAATTAGAACACTTGAATGGTTAAAACTATTTGTCCCTACCTATATTTAAGTCAATGCCTTTTTGGTGCAAATTAGCTAAACAAGCTTTTAAATAGTCAGCATCATGCTCTGGGTAGATGGGGTATGTCCAAGGAATAGCAGCTAAATTTTCGTATCTAGCACAATACTGTCCGCGATAATATGGATCAAACCATTTAATATCCGGATGATAGTGGCGCCTCGCCATTTCAGCTAATACCAATAAATGAAATTGATAGAGTTTATAGGGCGAATATTGAAAAACATAGTTAACAGTGGCATGAGGTTTACCCCAGCCACGCCCGCGTAAAGCAGCAATTTCGCGGTGTTGCCCTAATAATTGTTGCCGGGGCAATTGCCAGATTAATTCTTGGTGCCATAATCTCATGATTGTGCTTGAGCCTCCTGCATTAACCGCGAATTTAATAAGTAGGTAACTTGATATTTATTGGTTAGACCGCTTAAAAACGGACCTAATTCATCGTCTTGTGGCGTCAATTTTTGCAACAAAAGTAAATAAGTTTGTTTTTCTTGGGGTGTACAAATTTTCTTAAAATAACCCCAGACATGCTGATAGGCATTGGTTAATGTTTTAGTAGTGGGCGCTTGACTAGCTGCTTGTGCTAACAATTGCTCAAATTCAGCTTCTTTTTGTTCTGACCACATATTATCTTTAGCTAACAATCGAATCTGCTCATAACATGCTTGAGAGTGAGCCATTACCCAGTATTTGTTATAAGCCCAGTCTTCCTGCCATTTAATCATTTACCTAACTCCATTTTTGTAATCTTATTATAAAAAGTGCATATATAGTTATCACTTTAATAGTGAAAATTCTAACTGACTGCATTTTAGGCCAAATATGAACTTGGTACAAATGATTAAGTCTAACAGGTTGATTTGCAAATTTAACTAAGATTTTTGCTATAACTAAATGCCTTTAATATTCCACCCCTTTTTAGTGGGCGTATGAAAATTTAGGCACAATAATACCCCCAAATCACTTTTTAATTCGGGGGTATTATAAAACTAAATTATCTAACCGTTCTGTTGCCATCTAGCAAAATTGTTTGACCCTGAATATACGAATTTTCAGGACTAGCTAAGAAGTATGCCAGATTGGCAACATCAGAAACGGTACCAATTCTTCTAACCGCAATTTGTTTTAGCAAAGGCGCCAAACTCTCCTTAGTAGGATAATGCACGCTTAACAAGCCGGAGTCAATTACCCGTGGTGCAATAGCATTAACGGTTACCCCTTTTGGTCCCAGTTCCTTAGCAAGACCGCGCATCAGTCCTTCTCCGCCGGCTTTTGAAGCAGGATAAGCTACTCCGCCGCCAGTTCCACTAAGAGCCGAACCAGAGCTGATAAATACAATACTGCCCTTGTTCTCCAGAAATTCTTGATAAAAGGCTTTAACAGTGTAAAAATAACCACTTAAGTTGATATTAAGCACTTTTTGCCATTCTGCCGGTGTGATTTCGGATACTTTATCAGCGTAGGCAATGCCTGCATCAAGTACAAGGACGTCAATTCTACCAAATTCAGCCATTACTTGGTCATGAACGTTTTGTAAATCCTGATAGTTAGAAACGTCCGTTTTAATAAAAAGAGATTTTTGATATTTATTGGTTATCTCTGCCGCAGTTTGCTTTCCCTTTTCACTGTCATAATCAACAATGACCGTATTCGCACCGTTTGCGGCAAACTTTTCTGCTATTCCTTTACCAATACCGTTAGCGCCGCCTGTTACCAGTACAACCTGTCCGTCAAACTTTTTCATATTATCTATCCTTTCTCTCACTCAAAATCCGCGTGTCTTTGAAACATTGAAGCTGAAGTTTCACCGGTCTGATCCATTAAATTCATTACTATGCCGTCAAAAGTTAAAAATGATAGTTGTTCAAATACCGAGCCCATTGGTTGCGTAAAGCCAGTAGTTTTATCTTGCGCTGTCTTGGTTTTTCCCGGAATAATCATTGTATGATTTGCAATTTTCGCAATAGTAGATTCTTTAGTAGTAGAAAACAAGATGATTTTTACTTTGGCGGCTGCAGCTTTTTGCGCTAAGGCTTTTAAACTAGTAGTTTCTCCAGAACCGGAACAGATAATTAATAAATCTCCCGGCTGTGAATGGGGTGAACTGATTTCTCCGACGATGCTAACTGCAAATCCTAAATGCAATAACCTATTGCCAAAGCCGCGCACAGCCAAGCCAGAACGGCCAGCACCTGCTAAAAATATATGATTAGCATGCAATATTTCAGTCACAACTAAAGCAATATCAGCTGTATCTTCTTGTTCCGCATAATGTGTCAACTGGTTTAAAATTTTTAATGTGTAATTTTGCAATTTCTATTCTTCCTTCATCACTATTTGACTGCATTTCTAAGCTTAAGCAGTTGCTGTTTCACTTGGTTACCATTAAATAAATAACCACCTACTACCAACATATCTGCTCCTGCAGCAGCACACTGTGCGGCATATTTATCATTTATTCCACCATCCACTTCAATTTTGATGTCGCGTCCCTTGATCATTTCCCGTACATTTTTAATCTTGTCAACGGTTTGCGGAATAAATCTTTGCCCAGGCTGACCAGGATTAATCGACATGACCAATACATAATCAATTTCATCTAAGAGGTATTTCAAGACTGCCTCCGGCGTTCCGGGACTTAAAGCGACACCAGCTTTGCAACCAGCTTTTTTAATTTGCTGTAAAACAAAATGGATGTGCGGTGTCGATTCATAATGAACGCAAATCATTTCCGCACCTGTAGCAATTGCATCATCTAAATGTGCCAATGGATGAGCAAGCATCATATGTATATCAAATTTCATGTTGCTGTATTCTTTCAGCGCTTGAACCTGATTAGGACCAAAAGCAATGTTGGAAACAAAATTGCCATCCATCATGTCTACATGCAAAGTCTTAACGTTTTCACTTTCTAAAATGTCAATTTCCTTTTGCAGATTAAGAATATCTGCGCCAAAAATTGACGGTAATATTTCACTCATATTTTGGATAACCCCATATATCTTTTTAAAAAATAGTACTTAACCAGTAAATTAGTGCATTCCACGGTTCCGACAGTGTCAGGTCAGATGACAATCCACTGACATGGACGCCGCCCGTTTGAATCATTTTGGTTGCGCCGGGGGCAACATAAGCTTCCAAATACAGGGTTACGCTACAGAAAATCACACCAATCAAAATAGTTCTAAACAAATTGCCCTTAGTCATTAAAGTGCCCGCAACCGAAATATAAATAATTGACATTAAGAGGCCCACTGGGAACAATCTAATATTTGGCAAAAACAAAGCACAGAGAATCACCAGCGGAATGGTGATGACAGTGGCAGTTTCAGTGGCTGGATCGCCTAAGCCTAAAGCGATATCCATCCCAATGTTCAAATTAGCCTTTTTACCCATTTGTTTCGTCATTGTTGAACGTGCCGCTTTGCCAACTGGAGAAATACCTTCCATTAACACTCCCACCATTTTTGGCATCAAAACCATAACGCTGGCTATTCCAATCGCCATAGTAACTGTATGAGCCAAATTTTGGCGGGTTAAAAGTGCGAGTAAAATACCGACTATGGTGCCGATAACGGAAGATTCGCCAAAAACTCCTAATTTTTTGTTTACTTTTTCTAAACTCAGATCAACCTTATTTAGCCCAGGAATAAAATCAATTAATTTATTGATTAGCCAAGCAAAAGGCATAACCCAAGCAGTATAGATAATCGTAGTGCAGGTTGTGCCATCTAAACCGAAGTAATTTTGCCATTTTGGTGCTAATTTATCACCAATGAAAAGCGCAATAACTGACATGCCCACCGTCACCAGCAAACCAATCCAAAAATTATTGAATAAAACATAAGCTAATGAACCTGGTATTAAGAAGTGCATGTAATTCCAAATATCGACGTTCATTGTTTTTGTTAAACCGGTTCGCACCAAAACAATATTGATAATTATTCCTAACAGGATTGCCAAGCCGGCAAAAGGTGCTACCCACGAAGCTGCACCGACCGCTGGCCAACCAATATCAGTAATCGTGTAGCCGGTACCTAACTTAGAATAATAGTCCACAGCAGGCTTTAACGAAGCAGTTAACAGATTAACAACTAAAGTAAGTCCCATAAATCCGATGCCGACAGTTAAACCGGACTTAATTGCATTCCCGATTTTCATTCTAAAAATCAAGCCCAAGATGAAAATGATAATTGGCAGCAGAGCTGTAGCGCCAATATTAATAATGGTCTTAAAAATTTGTCCTAGTATTTCCATAATTTCACTCCCTATCCTTTGTTAAAGAAAGCAATTTTTCGCCTACTTTTTGCCTTAGTTCTGCAGTATTAATCCCAGTAATAAAGCCGGTGACGCTCATTAAGGGTGTATCAATTTTGCCGCGGTAATTATTGGTGGTAAAAACAATGTCATAGTTTTGACTCATACTGGGCATTTCTGTCATGCTGCATTTGGAAATAGCATAATTAGTAATCCCATATTCTCGGCAAACATCTTCAATATCGTCTGCAGCAATAGTTGAAGTCGCTACCCCACTGCCACAAGCAACTAAAATATTTAATTTTTCAGTCATCAGAATTTTCCTTTCTCTTTTTTTCTGCAACGCGAATTACTGTTTCCACTTCGTCTTTATTTGTGCAATTTTTGATTTGCTGCACAAATGAATCGGTCTGCAGTAATTTCATAATTTCTTTAAGTAAATCAAGGTGATCACTACCATTAGTGAGACCAAGCGTAAATAGTGTGTCTACGGGTAATTTGATTGTCGCATCATCCATGCGTCTCATAGTAATTGGTTTAGTCAATGTAATAACAGCTACAAAAGGCTTATTGATGAACTGGGGATCGCCATGCGGAATTGCTACAGTATGGTTTTGCAGCTGCAGCCCCGTCGGATAGTTATCCTCTCTGTGATTAATAAAATCTAAAAAGCCTTTTTTGACATAACCCTCATTCAAAAGCTTGTCTGACACTTTTGAAAAGAGTTCTGCCCTACTTTGAGCTTGGCAATTCAAAAAAATCGTATCTTTTTTAACATAATCGGTTAATTGCAAAACTTATTTGCTCCTTTCTTAAGCGGTAAGAAACTTTTGGACTAATTTTTCTGCTTCCTTGGTATTCGCAGATTGAGACAGCTTGTGAATAAAGGTCGTATCTTCCGCCATATTCTTAACTTGATAAAGTAAAGGTAAATGATCTGTCTTATTCGGTGTGGTCAACAGAACGACAACATTGACTTGGGCTGACCCATATTTGACGGGATTTGCGGAAACTAATAGTGTCAGTCCTAATTGTTGGGGATAAACGTCTGGATCCAAATGTAACAGTGGTATCTGCCTATTTAACAAAATATAGTCGGGTTGATCACGGTACTCTTTTTTCAAAGCTAGGAAGAAAGCGTCATTCACAATTTTGCTTTTAATCATTGGCTCCGAAATTTTTGCTATTAACCTTGTCCAAGAATATTGCTGGTGGGTAAAAATGACCTTAATATAAGGTTTGCTCTTTGACTGTTCTTGTGACATCTCGTCAAATAAATTGCTTTCTGGTATTAGCAGCTTAGTCAAACCGTCTTCAAGACCTTTTTTATCCTTTATTTCAGCAAAGTCAGCAACTACATTCATGATTTGAGGAATATCAATATTAGAGAAGTTTAAGTTCAACAATTTTTTAAAAACATCATTTCTTAGTTTGGTAATACTGTGCTCATTTAGAATTTCATTGATAACAAAAACTGTTTTTTCCGATTTAAGCGGCACCGTGGAAAAAACCACATCATAAGGCAAAACAAAATTTTTATATTCACGCACTGAGCAAGCTGGATAAAACGATAACTCAGGAAAAGCCACCCGCAGATTATTTTCCAGTATTTTTGAGGTTGAAACTCCGTTAGGACAAACCGGTATTGCCCGACCTATTTTTCTTTTGCGGTCATTAACCTTATTTTCTAGCAGGTGACCGCCAATAAAAATAGTCACAAAAGCAGTTTCGTCAGGCGAAATTTTAGTACCAAAAAAATTATTTAAAGGTGTCATTGACTGCGCCACAATCTCATATAGGCTGTGATATTTAGAAACAATTTCCTTAAACATGGGATTGTTATCTGGCAGTTTGTATTTAATGCGGTAATAAGCTGGTCTAAAATGATCAATCAGTTTTTTTAACAGATCCTTTTTATTCGGCAGCACAATAAATGACTTTAATTCAAATTCATTCAAAAATTCCCACAATGCGTTAATCAATCTTGTTTGCACGGAAGCTGATATTTTTTGCTGTTGCTTAACATTTGCCCCTAAAATAAAAAGAGCAACAAAACTTTTTTCCTGAAGTGAAAATTTATCAAAAAAAGTTTGTTTGAGGGCTTGGTATTCTGCTGTTTGCTTAATTTCTTCATCGTTAGCCAGTTCATTAGCAATCAAATTTTTATTTTGCTTGATCCGATTAGTGATTGCTGTTAAAAACAAAATCAGAAGAAAGAAGTCATCATCAGTATATTTTTTCCCGAGCTGTTCTTCTATTTTCAACAAGCTGCTTTCAATTGCAGGATAGTTGTCATTGATGTCTGGTAACAGCTGAAGGCAGGTATCAAAACCCAGCGCCGTATAAATCTTTAAAATACATTTATACAGCAGCATGCGTTTATCCCATTCGTGTCCTATTAGGCAATAGCCGTTTTTACGGGAAAAAGTAATCTTTAATCCTAAGTCTGCAATTTGGGAACGGGTTCTCTTAAGATCGGCTAAAACGGTGTTCTTGCTAACGTGAAATTCAAAAACAAAATCGTTTAGTGAGACTGGACTGGTTCTGCTCAAGATCAGTGTTAGTAGAAGCCACGCTCTTTCGTCAGGTAAAAAAGTACGTAAATTATTTTTTTCCTTGTGATTGGCAAAATAATTAATCAGTTCTCTCTTGGCAAAATAAGTTTTGTTTTTTAAGACAATTAATGGTAACTTCTGCAGTTTAAGACAGCTGTTGATGTTGGCAATAGCATAATTAACCTGCCTATCCGTCAACTTGAACTGTTCCTTAAGCTCTTTTTTAGTAACTGTGCCCTCTTTCGCTATTCTTACTAAAATTTCTTTATTCTGGCTGCTCAATTCATTCACCTCCTTCCGCTCAACTTGATTATAAGCGCTTACACATACTGCTAAATCACTAATTCAGTCCAATTTATGTCATGCTCATTAGTGAATTTGTGTTTTGCGGTGAACTCTAAATATTCTTGTTTATCATTTTTTAAAATAAAAAGTGCCAGACTGCTTAAATAGCCTGACACTTATTAGTTATTTCTTCAGCTTGGTTAAGCCAAACTTTTTTCCAAATTCTTCTTCCAGAGCAGCTTTTAGATACGATCTGGCCTGCCTATCTCATCAGAAAGCAAAACTACTATCTTTAATTAGAGAAATACTGCAGCAATAAAAATATTCTGCTTTTTAATTAAAATCAGTTCGAATTTTTACAGATTATAACTTTTGTTTATCTTTTCATTAGATTTTATCTTAAATTATTTAAAAGGCACTAATAGCTAAACTCCCCTTCATTACTGCTGTTAGACCTATTCTAGCCGAGAATTTAATCGTCCCAAATTTTACCAAAATGATCTTTTGACTTATTTACCTTAATAAGGTTCTAGGATAAAATTAAACTATACCGGATTAGAAATTGATGATGAAATGTGGCTTTGAATTCAAAAATATTTCATTAATGCTAGGAGCAAAGATTAATTTCTGTTTTGTCCACCACGTCAGTGACATTAAACCTACGGCAATAGCACTTCAGGAGGAAGTAATGAAAAAGTTCAAGAAGATTTTGACAGTGGCAGCAACTGGTATGATTGCCTTATCATTAGTTGGCTGTTCTGATAATAGTAGTAAATCTGGCGGCAGTAAGCCCAAAAGTAGCCAGAAAGTAAAGAAAACTAATACTCAAAAAACTTCTTTTAGAAAATCATACGACAAGATTAAAGTTGGTGATGTCATGCAACAAGGTAACGGTGGCAGCACCATTAAAGATGTTAAAGGCATTTTGGGTCAGCCTGAGTCGGTTTCATCCACTTCAGTTAAAGGTTTTAAGGTGAAATCATATTCTTGGACCAAATATGACACTACTATTTTGGTGCAATTCAGTCATAAAAAGGCTATCACTAAGACAGTTTCGGGTTTTAAATGGAACAGGAGCAGCAATAAGCTATCGCTTAAAGCATTTAATAGTTTGAAAGACGGCAGTTCTTACAGTACTGTCGTAAACACCTATGGTGAACCTGACGGACTGAGTGAAAATGTGGTTTTGGGTAAGAAAAATGTCACCGCAGTTTACTTCACTGGAATTAAAGCTAAGAATGCTGGTGCAAGTGCCAGTTTTTCGTTTACTGACGATAAGCTGGTATCTAAAACGCAAACTAATTTAAAATAAACAAAAAAACTAGATGAGCAAAGCACATCTAGTTTTTTATTGGGTAATCTATGCAAATTTAATTGTTTGTTCTCGCAAACCTTGATTGAGAGTGAGAAAATACGGTTCATAATTTTCTGCTCAATTGGACATTAATTAAAAATTTAATTGACAAAACTAATTTTATTAATTACTTTACTATATGTATACAATTATTCTAAATATTCATAAAAAAATGATATTTATTAATGTATAATTATTTTTGAGGTGAGGAAAATGAGTAAAAATTCAGAAGAAAATGCTAAACAGGGTAAAGAGCCAGGATCAGAAAACAAAACAGATCCAAATGTTGAGCAAGATGCGTTCGATTTGGTTGAACTTGTATTTACAGGTAAATATTATACATACCAACAGTACGATAATCTAGTGAAACTTACGAAAAAACTTAAAAATAATGATATTGCTTCAGTGTACATCTATAATGACATCAAAGAATTAATTAATAGTACGGAAAAAAAAGATAATGAAAATCTAAAGAAAACGCTGGAAAAATGCTACAGATCACTAAATAATAAGTTTATTATCCATGATGACTTACCACGCTATTTTAGTATGTTAAAAAATATCGACATCAATTTTTTTTACAAAATAGTTTTTATATTTAAAGTTATTTATGAGAATAAGATTATAAAGCAAAAATTTGATGATATTAACAAACGACTCAATAAAAATGAAAAAAATTTGTGTTCGGATGAAAAAGAATTCAATAATTTCAAAGGAGATATACAAAAGAAAACTAAAGAAATATATAAACAAATACAAGAGGAAAAAGATTATTTTGAAAAAGCTAAAAAAGATATATTTAAGAAGATAAATGAAACCATTTACCCACAATTCATAACAATTCTCGGTATCTTTACTGCTATTACTTTTGCCATTTTTGGTGGAATGAACTTACTTAGCAACTTATTCCAAAATATAAAAAGTACACATGCTTCATTAGGTCAAGCTCTAATTCTTGTTGCTGTTTTTAACTTATGTTTGTGGGGGATTATTGAGTTACTGTTTAATTGGATTTCCAAAATTACAAATGCGAAAAATAAAAACATTAATAAGTACAAACTTACTGCTCTAATCATCCTACTATGTTTATTTATTTTTGGATTTGCGCTATTTTTCTTTTAGAAAGATATTTCGCATATTAATAAAAAGCATGTATCGGTAAATAGATATTAATTTTACACTTTGAGATAGCTTTTAAATTTGAAACAAATTTGAGAATTTTATTTTAGCTAAGCACTAATAGACTAATTCACTTACCGATCAATTTAAAAAATTAAAGTTTTAGCCCATTTAAGCTAATTAATAAAACCAAAGAAAAAAAGCTAGATGAATCATATTCATCTAGCTTTTCTTAACGCTCTGATGGACAAATGATGGGCGTTAGCTACCACCACGATTGCCGTTGAGCTGCTTTTATTGGGATATCCGGGCTCGAACCGAAACATGCAGGAACCAGAAACCTGTGCCTTACCATTTGGCTATATCCCAGTGTTAAATCACCCGCACGAGAATTGAACTCGTAACTCCACCTTGAGAGGGTGGCGTCTTAACCATTTGACCAGCGGGCAAAATCAACAGTAATTATTATGCTTGAAGCGGGGTCCGATGTCAAGTGCTTTTTACTCTAAAAGAAAGATTTTGCTAACCTTTTAGCAATTCTGATTGAATAAAGACACTAAAGCCTGCTGTATTTAGCTTTATCCCCCATCTTCCAGTTGTCATAGAAAAACGACCAGTTACACAAATTTTGTTCACAAAATGATGCTCCCTTGCTATCTTAAATGCTAAGGAAAGGAAATTAAGCCATGTTAGTAAATCAAAAAGCAATTTCTCACTTGCGAGAATTGTTCGTGACAGTCAATACACCCCAAATTGATGAGAACAGCACTAATCTGCGTGATAATCTGGATCGCTTTTTAAATGAGCAAATTCTCATCGGTTTTAAATCTGGACGGAAAAAGATTATTGCTTTTCACAAAATTATTTCAGTTCATACACAAAACAAGGAAGTCGTCTGTGAAACTGAGCAATATGTGTACCGAATAAAGCAACGTCTTTATGAAGTTAAGCTTTTGCTGCCAAGACAACTTTTTGTGCAAATATCCAGTTCAGAAATTGTTAATTTCAGCTACATTCAAGAATTTGCACTGGCACAAAACGGAATTTATCAAGTTATTCTCAAAAACGGCAAAATGACTTACACTTCCCGCCGTTATATGCAAAAAATCAAAAAGGAGTATTTATCATGAAAAATCTCAAATCTATAATTAGCCGTTCTCTTATCTCTGCACCGATCGGAGTGACTATTGGGCTAATTTTTGCACTTATATTTTGTCAAGTAAACAACTTGCCACAATTTACACCATCTACTGAAAATTTTGTTAGTTTATTTGTTAATCCGGTGCAGGCAACTTTTATATCCATGATTATTTGGGCGCTAATGGGTGCGATTTACGGTGGCAGCACCGTAATTTTTGAACAAGAAAGATGGAGCATTACCCGCCAAACATTTAGTCATTTTCTCATTACCTATATCTTGGTGACGCCCCTGTCTATCCTTGCGGGAATGCCTTTTAATCTCACAATTTTTTTGGGTTACACCCTCAACTACTGCGTAGTCTACTTCATAATCTGGCTTGCCACCATGTTCTTTTCTCGTAGAATGGTTGAGCAATTAAACGAAAAAATCCCTAAATAAAAATAGTAGTGATATTTAAAACTTGAATGCTGACTGGCTTTCAAGTTTTTTGTATCAAACTGCGTGAAAAGATAATAAATGTCATTTAGTTAGATATAATATAATTAGAAATATTAACTGAAAGACAGATTTTATGATTGACTACTCAAACACCCAAAATTTAATTGAATCAATGGTTACGGAACGCATTGTACCGGGCGTAAACTATGCTTTTTTTAAAAATGACCAAGTTTTCACTTCAACCGTCGGCTTTGCCAGTACCTATCCGAAAGTTACGCAACTTAGCCCGTTTGCTATTTATGATTTAGCCAGTCTGACCAAAGTAATTATTACTGAAAATATTTTGCTTAAATTATATCAAGACGGACAGCTCAATTTTACTGAACCACTACACGACTTTATTCCTGAATTTAAAGATGAACGTGTCCGCCTTTTTCATCTGCTTACTCACACCAGCGGAATCCGTGGCTGGATTGAAAAGCGTGATCAATTATCTCATGACGAATTAATCAATGCCATCATTCATTTACCTGTCACAGACGAGTTTGAACATCAAATGCGCTATGCCGATACGAATTTTATCTTGTTGGGGTTGGTTGTTAAAAAAATATTTGGGCAACCAGTTCAAGAAGTTGGTCAAAAATTAATAATTGAGCCCTCAGGTCTAAAAAACACGACATTCAATCCCCCTAAGGACTTATGTGTGCCAACTGCTGTTTACCAAGGGAAAGTTTTGCAGGGTGAGCCGCACGATCCTAAAGCACGCCAGCTTGGCAGTGATTGCGGTTCAGCAGGACTTTTCTCCACAATGAATGACCTGGTTAAATTAAGTAAAGGTTACTTGGGCTTGGATAAACAAATTCTGCCCTTCAGTCAAGAACTTGTCGCAATGTTATTCGATAATAAAAATCCGGCAGGCGTCAAGCCACGCTCATGGGGCTGGGACTTGCGCTTTGACCCTCAGTTGCATTATCCCCTAATTCTGCATACTGGCTTCACTGGTGTTCTTATGCTTCTTGACCGCGTAAAAAAGTCTGGCTTAATTCTTTTAACCAATCGTATTCACCCTACTGGTCATAATCAGGTCTTTCTAACTATTAGAGAAAGAATTATCCAGAGTTTTTTAAAAGAAAACGATCAGTAAAAAAATAGTTTAATCGCATTACAGCAGAAGTTGGCACTCCTTTTCAAAAATACCTTGTAGTATACTGGTAGAAGAAGACAGTATTTTACTCCCAGTTCGTTGATATCAGTTCTGCCAGTAAAGCAATAGTTTTTTGTTATAAGGAGTGAAAAAATGAAGAAGAATAAACGCATAATCTTTGCGACAATTGCCGCTTTAAGTCTGGCTGCACCAATGACAGCAGTCTTCAACTTTGATAATGTTCAAACCGTTTCAGCCAACCATCAAGGAACCAAAGTTTGGCTACAATATGGTACTTTAAAGTACGCTTTAAAAGGTCCATCAGGTAGAGTTTATCCTGCTGGTACTAAAGTAGTACGTGAAATGGGAGCTGCCGATACTAAGCCAAATATTTCATTTCCGGGCAGACCATTTAATTTAACATGGATGATTGGTGGTCTTCCAAATAACCAACGTTTACAAGATGTTGGCGGTGGTAGAATTGCCGAAACTTATGTTAATTATGAGGACTGGCAGGAAATTGACTATCCGTCTGATAATGTTGTTTTAGTACAAAATACCGAAGATTATACTGATTTAAAATCTAGCGATTTTCATCCTGTAGACAGTAGCAACCCTGATGTACCTGTAGCAAATACTGATAAATTAGATGAAACTTATGCTGATTATGATTCAGCTATTGATTTTTCTAAACTATCTAAAAAAGATGGGCAATATGTAGCCGATTTACGTAATCGCTATTTTGCAGCTAAGTCTATGGGAGCTACTCAAGAAACTGTTGATGCTCTAACTAAAGAGATTAATGATGCTGTTGCTAACTACAAGAAGACTGGTCACCTCGTAAGCGGTAATTCAAACTCTGGTAACTCTAGCAATTCATCTAATAGCAATAGTGGTTCTACCACAGTCACTCCGGCAAAGCGCAAATCTAGGTCACGTTTTGTAAAGTTGCGTAAAGCATCGTACCAATATACCCATAAGGGCAAGCGTGTTTCGAAGAAGAAACTCAAGAAAGGCACAATTGTCAAAATCAACGGCAAAACTTACCGTATTAAGAAGAAGACTTTCTACCGCATTGGCAAAAATCGTTACATCCGCAAAGTAAATGTTGCTAAGAAATAAATCAGCCAAAAGCAAAACCTCGAAACTGGATAAGTTTCGGGGTTTTTATTATCAAAAAAACAAAAAAGGACAATTCTTTACCCACTGAGTTAAAAATTAATCCTTAATAATCTTACGCTATTAAAATTTAAAACTTATTTAGCACTTTTTACGTTTTGGCCAAAAATGATAGACAAGGTCAACTACTGCTTGAGCCAGCATACCGCCTGCCATCCAGTACATCCCCATCATCATGTTGCCGGTAAAGGTATAATAAGCGGTAATAGCGTAAACGACTACCCACAAAATTTTAAAAAACAAATTATCACACATCATTTGTAAAAAAACTCCCTTCAATTCATTTCAAATTATACCTTTTTTTAGACAAAAATTGGGGCTTTTTTTAGTTATTTAATCACTTAGAAGTCGATTTGCTAAAATTATTTACAACAAATGTTATTATATAAAAATGTTTACATTCGTAAGCGTGAATAAACTTTTTGAAAAACAATTTTTTGATGTAAGCATTTTACAGTTTTTTATTTGTTATGTAATTTAATTGCTTTTGCAACAATAAAAAAGAACTTTAAGCACAGTAGTTTAAAGTTCTTTTATTATTTAAAAATTAATTGGATTACCGCAAGTACTCTTTGACGCGATTTAAATATTATTCAGAAAAGTTTTTACAAAATAACCTTTTACATTTAAGCTTACTCATCAATCTTTTTCTAAGTCACGACTTTTCCATTCCCAGCAATTACTTTCTGGTAAAAATAAAAACTATTATTGAGGCATTTCTTCATACCAAGCAATTATTTTACTATAATTTATTGCACCCTCTCATCTCGCGTTAGAACGGTATTTTGCCGGAGAAATACCAAAATAATGCTTAAAAATTTTATAAAAATAAGACGCATTTTCATATCCTACTCTGGTAGCAATTTTTTCAATTGAAACCTTGGTGTACTTTAGATATTTAGCAGCAACATTCACTCTTTGCAGTTGCACTAACTTGATAAATGACAAACCGGTTTCATTTTTTAAATGATCCGACAGGTAGTTAGGATTAAAGCCAAAATGTTGTGCCATTTCTTCTAACTTGATCTCGGAATAATTTTTTTCAATGTAAAGAAGTAACGACAATAAATTATTGTTTTTATTTTTCGAACCAGTCACTGGCGGTTGACGGTAATATGCTTTTCTTATTAATAAAGAAAACATTGTCAACATTTCTAATTTAATGATCTGGTCCGCTTGAATTTTATCAGCATAATATTCATCAATAATATCGTAGATTATTGCAGTAATTTTAGGGTCATGATCAATCTCAAACAAACTGTAACGGCCTTCACCGTGATCTTCATCGGATAGTAAGGAAAAAAGCAAACTAGAAATAGATATGCCGTTGCTCTTAGACTGCATAAAATCAAGCACATTTAAGGAAAAAGTGGAAGTACGGAGTGCGATGTTTAAAACTACTCCTTTCTCATCAATCGGTTCCACCTTGTGAGGAGTTTTGATACCGATAAAAATCATGTTATCTTGTTTCACCTTAATCCGCTCGTGTTCTGTTACCACTACACAATTACCTACTAAAGGAACTTTTATTTCAACATAATTATGAATATGAAACGGAATGTATGACTTTACAGGTTGAACAGAAATTGTGATTGAGCTGTTGTTTAGTACAAAATTATCGGAATAAGTATTGAAAAATTTATAAATTGGCTCGCTATTGATATGACCAGCAGTTTTTAATTTGAAATCACCAGATCTAAAATTCTGCAAGACCATATTCCAATCTCGAAAACCATTATTCTGACGCAACATTTGGATAATTTTTTCGTGCATTTGGGCTACCTTTTTATTCGTGTTATAACTTCTGTGAAATAGACAGTTTTTTCATGTAATTTAACAATAATTTACTTTTTACATTAAGTTAAAATGAAGAACAAAGCAAGACAGTTTAAAGATTTTTTGAAAGAAAAATATCGCAGAACTAGGTCTTAAGGCTCACAACTTAACGGGCGCGCAAATTGGTTTCGTTAAAAATAAGGTGGCAAGCATATCACCTGCCGTAAACATCTGACAGCTGTTTTTTGTCATTAGCAAAGATAAAATTCAAAAAACTTAGCTAAATTAAATCAGAAGTACCAATTAAGTGACGTAAAGTTACGGTTTTTGTTCGCCTTCAAAAAGTTTTGGCCTGCTAGATACCTACAAGCAACTGCAACTTTCAAAATAATCAAATACTTAGTCAATAAAAAAGTGCTCCTAATAGTCAGATTAATGGCCAACTATTATGGAGCACTCCATAGCCCTGAAAGGTTTTTTCACGGGTTTTTGTTTTAAATAAATTGATGTAAGTGTAATGACAGATATTTAATAAGAACTATTCGCCTAAATATGCAAAGGCTACTTTTTCATCGTAAACATGGAATATTTTTTCAAAAAGAAAACGGCAGATCAGTGCAACTACTACAGGAATTACAATCCAGACCACTAGCGCCAATACAAAATTAATGCTGGCTTTTCCAGCGTCTAAAGAAGCTAGCGGCCCGACTAAACCTACAAGACCAAAACCCGCTGAAGCTGGCGTACCGCTAACATGGAATAGGGCCACCGGAATAGCTGAAACGACAGCAGTAACTAATGTCGGCAGGAGAATAATTGGATGTCTGAAAAGATTGGGCATCATCATCTTCATTGCACCTAATGCAATAGCAATGGTCACACCCGACTTATTAGTTCGCCATGAATGCACTACCAGAACCAATGTGGTGGCAGCTACTCCCATTGCCGCCGCACCAGCTGAAATGCCATTTAATTGAATAGCCATACCAATTGCAACTGTTGAAATAGGGGAAATAATCAACACTGCAAACATGCAGGAAATTAAGATGCACATAAAGATAGGCTGTAAATTTGTGAAAGAGTTGATAACTGTACCTAACCAAGTCGTAATCTTGCTAACATAAGGCAAAATTAGCATCCCAATCCAACCGGCTCCACCACCAATTAAAATTGGTGCGGCAACGATTTTAATCGAACCGAAATGCTGACCCACTAGTAGCAAAAGCCCCACAGCCAGACCGGCAGTAATCATCGTATTAATCAAATCACCGGTTCCTGCAGAAACAAATACACCCTGAGCTTTTGTAGCTGGATTTACGATCTGCGGCACAAACTTGGTCACGCCGGAGCCAACATAAGCTGCGGCTCCTACAATAGCCACGTCCAAAGGCACCATTTTAAATTGAATAGCAATCAAGGCACCAATGAGCAATGGTGTTGCACACTGGAAAATTAGCAAAGCTTGGTTTAAAGATGTTGCTACTGGGTTTTGCCCAAATAATTTCAAAATTGCACTGAGTACGGCATTGGGAATTAAGCCCACTATAATTCCTGTTGCCGTCCCAGCTAGTATTTTATTAAGAAAAGTTTTTACTGTTAGTTTATTAGAATTGGTTGAATCAGCCATATTTCATACTCCTTAAAATTCAGATTTTTCTAGGTACGCTTTGTCCGCAAGATAATTGGGGACAAAATCAAAATATGGTGAAGTGAAATTCGTCGCATTATTGTTTCCTCCTTAAATTTAATTATTAAGTATTTTATCATTTTATTTAAAAAAGTACACAAAAAACTTAATATTTTCTAATTATATTTAATTTCAGATAAAAAAAAGCAACCTAGATAACTAGGTTGCTGCAATTTTTTACTTTAATTGATGTTCATTTTTTTCTCAAGTCTAAATAAATTTAAGTAGCTGAGCAAGATGATTACACTAACAAAAGTTAAAAACAAGAACGCTTCTTGACTACCTTGTGCTGTCAGTGCAGCATAATTGCCTGGTCTCTTTTGCCAAGAAGAAATGATGGCAGCCATGACGGTTGTCCCCATTGAGCCAGCATATTGCTGTCCAGTTTGAAAAACCGCTGTGGCATCTGTATGCAATTCTTCTGGCTGCAATTTGGACGCTTCTGCCATGGTATTATTAAACGCCATTTGCCTGCCAATAATCATGATACCATAAAAAACGCCGACCATTAGCGTACTGATTTTCAAGCTAAAAATGGCAAAAAGCAGACAAGCTGTTAGACAAAAGACTGTTCCGGTTAGAAGTGGCAACCGTGGTCCCTTTTTATCGTAAACATGCCCAAACCATGGGTTCAATAGACCACTGATAATGCAGCCGGGAAGCAAAACCAGTCCTCCAATTAAAGAAGTGGCGTGATTAACAATTTGGACGTAATTAGGAATTGCAAAGCTGGTACCAATATTAATGAACTGCAAAAGCAGATAAGAAATCATGGCAAAAATAAAAGGCTTATTTTTAAATATGTCTAAGTTAATCAATTTCTTTTTACTTGATCGTGACAATTTGATAAATACGTATATCAAAAGCGCAACCACGACCATGCTTAACCAGAAGCCCCAATCTGTTAAGCCATTGCTAATACGATTGAAACCTAAATTAAAAATAATCATAGCACTGGCAATCACAATATAGCTTAACCAATCAAAACTGGGATGCTTTTTTTCATGATATTGTTCAACGACAAACAAACCCAGAACCATGATAATTACAGCAATGACAGCCACAATTTCAAATATTAAAGGCCAGCCGAAGTAGTAAACCACAGTGCCACCAAATGTAGGTCCTAAAGATGGAGCTAAAATAATTACTAAACCAGTAAGCCCCATATAAAAACCCCATTTTTCCTGCGGCATTAGTTCTACGACCATGTTAAACATTAACGGAATTGACAGACCGGCTCCCACAGATGATATTATGCGTCCAGCGAGTAATACCCAAAAATTATGAGCAAGCCCCGCAACTATTGAGCCCGCGATAAAAGCCACGGCGGCGGTCAAAAACAGCTGTCTAGCTGAAAAGCGGTCATTTAAATATGAACTTGACACCATTATTACAGAAATTGTTAATAAGTAACCGGTTGTAGTCCATTGCACCAGACCTAAACTAATATGGAACTGCTTCATTAGTGTAGGAAAAGTGACGTTTAAACTGGTCTCAGTCAAAATCGACACAAATGCCATTAAAGCACAACTGATTATAGCCAGTACCCGCTTTGGCGTTTCTCTTTTTGCTTCCATATTTCTCTCCTTAATAAAAAAGGGTTAAAAGCCTAAACTTTTACCCTTTCCATAATTGGTATGACATCAATAATTTAAAATGTACAGGATGAATAATACTAACTAATTTTATCAATAATAGGTTCCATATAATAATAGTATTAATTCATGAAATTAGCAATTATCTAATTATTTTTCTTCTTTAAAGCGAGCTACAAGATCATCATGTAATTCTTCATAGCCGGGCTTGTTCAATAAACCAAACATGTTACGCTTATATGCCTCAACACCTGGTTGGCTAAATGGGTTGATACCATTAAGATAACCAGAAATTGCGATAGCTAATTCAAAGAAGTAAATTAAGTAACCCAAAGTGTGTTCAGTCTGATCAGGAATATTGACTGTCATAACCGGAACGCCACCATCAGTATGAGCTAAAACCACGCCTTCATACGCATGTTCATTAACGTAGTTCAAGGTCTTGCCTGACAAGAAATTCAATTGGTCTAAATTACGATCATCAGCTGGTATTTCCACATCATTTGCAGGATTTTCAACCCTAATGACAGTTTCAAACAGATTACGCAAACCTTCTTGAATGTATTGACCCAATGAGTGAAGGTCAGTAGTAAAGTTGGCACTTGCAGGCCAAATACCCTTACCGTCTTTACCTTCGGACTCGCCCATTAATTGCTTGCACCATTCACTGAACATTCTCAATGTTGGTTCGTAGTTCTCCACAATTTCTGTAGTGTAACCCTTACGGTAAAGTATGTTACGTAAAGCAGCATATTGATAAGGAGTAGCTTCACTTAAGTCTGTAGAGTTATAATCTGCTCTGGCATCCGCAGCACCCTTCATTAATTGGTCAATATCTGCACCAGAAACTGCGATTGGCAAAAGACCAACAGCTGATAAAACGCTGTAGCGGCCACCAATATCATCCGGCACAACAAATTCTTCGTAGCCCTCGGCGTCTGCTTCAGTCTTCAATGCACCTTTGGCGCGATCAGTGGTAGCGAAAATTCTGGTTTTGGCTTCTGCAGCACCATATTTTTTAACTAATTTATCTTTAAAAATACGGAAAGCAACGGCTGGCTCTGTAGTCGTACCGGATTTAGAAATAACATTAACACTGAAATCCTTGTCTCCAAGCCATTCAATCAAGTCATGTAGGTACGAACCTGACAAAGAATTACCACAAAATACAACAGTAGTATGCTTATCTTTGCCTCTGCCATAAAAAGCACCATTTAAAAATTCAATGGCGGCTTGAGCGCCTAAATAAGAGCCGCCGATACCGATACAAACTAAAACTTCAGAATCACTTTGAATCTTCTTTGCTGCCTTTTTTATTCTCGCAAACTCATCTTTATCATAATCAACTGGTAAGTTAACCCATCCTAGGAAATCGCTACCTGCACCAGTACCGTTTTTTAGTTCACTATCAGCAGCATTAACCATAGCCTGCATTTCACTTAGTTCATTTTCGTGGACAAACGGCGTTAATTTAGTGCTATCAAATTTTATTAAACTCATAAAATACGCTCTCCTTACTGAATTAAATATTTATTTCACAAGAATATTTTAGCAATCTTAATTTGCAATTACCAGTGCTTTTAAATAGTTTTCGACTTTCTTCTAATTAGCATGACAACCCAATACAAGAAGTAGCCAATTGCTGCCCCGCAACTATTGAAAAAGACATCATCAATATCGCTAACACCAGTTTCAAGCAAAAATTGCATTGTTTCTATAAATAACGAAAATATCAGCCCCGCAAGCAGTACCCGACCAAAAGTTTGTTTTTTCGAAAAAACAAAGGGTGATAAAAAGCCAAACGGAACAAAACACAGGACATTACCAAAGGAATTGTAGACAAAATCTAACCGACTTTGCGCATGATACATCTTCCAAGTTTCTTTTAAAAATACAAAATTGATTTCACTAAGTGGTCTGTGCAAGTTAAAAGTCAAATTCCACGGGAAATAAGTATTGCGAAATGTGGTCAACATTAATACTAAGATTAAGTAAAAAGCAAATAACCATACTGCTGCTTCTGACTTGATTGTCCGCCTACTTCTAATAGTCATTAGCCAGATCAAACGGATTACCATGAAAAACAAAAAATAAAACATCGTTTTATCAAGTGCCAACATTATCAGCTTAATCAAAGCAAAATGATTAATTTTAGTAGCATAAAGTTGCGAAAGCAGGTTATATAGTGGTCCTAAAAATATCATTCTCATTCAATTCCTAAAATAGCGTTCATTTAAATTATACTCAATCTTGGTCAATTAATTCTTAAAAAAGGACTAACAAAACGAAAAAGATTGTCTAAAACCCCAGAAACTTTTAAAATAGTCAGATAAGGGAGAGTTTTTATTTTGAATAAAAAAAATCTGACTAATTTCATTCAGACTCGTACTGGCTTTTTTTGCCTTTTAGTTTTTTTATTTACTCTAAAATACATTTTTGCTGCGTATCATGATTTTAACCTGGGTATTTCAGATCCATATCAACACATCATCATGTGGATTAGCCCCATTGGCAGCGCAATTTTGTTAATTAGTATTGGACTTTATTTTTCTAAACCAATAGTTTCATACTGCGCTATGCTCTTACTTGACGTCGCAAATTCAGGTCTGTTATTTGCCAATATTTTGTATTACCGGCAATTCTCAGATTTTATTACTGTAAAAACAATTAATAATGCTGGTAAAGTAGCGCCGGGATTGGGAAAGAGTGCTGTCGCTCTGCTCCAGCCGTCAGATATTTTATTATGGCTGGATTTAATTGTAATAACGGGCTTACTATTAGCGCACAAAATAAAAATTGACCAAAAATCCTATGGCTTGCTGACACCATTTGCCGTAACTTCTGTTGGGGCCTTTGTTTTAGTTCTTAATATTTTTATGGCTGAGTCATCCAGACCACGACTTTTAGGTACTACTTTTGACCGGTCATATATCGTAAAGTATCTGGGAATTGATACTTATACCGTTTATGACGGCATAAAAAATGAACAAACAGAACAAGTAAACAAGAATGCGAATACTGCCGATTTGAATAAAATCCTGACTTACACTAAAAAAAATAAATTACCAGTAAATCCGCAATATTTTGGTAAGGCCAAGGGTAAAAACGTAATCGTGATCCATCTGGAAAGTTTCCAACAATTTTTAATTGATCTCAAGATTAACGGTAAAGAAGTTACGCCTTTTCTTAATTCTATCTACCATGATAAACATACTTTAGGCTTTGCTAATTTCTACCATCAAGTCGGTATTGGCCGCACCAGTGATGCCGAAAATATGCTGGAAACAGGAACTTACGGCATTTCGGATGGTTCCTTGTTCACTGCAATGGGCAGTTCCAATACTTTTCAGGCTGCACCGCAAATTTTACGGCAACATGGTAAATATACTTCTGCTGTCTTTCACGGCAATGTCGGTTCTTTTTGGAACCGTGATGATGTTTACAAAAACATGGGTTATAATTATTTCTTTGACCAGAACTATTTCAGCCATGATAAAAATGACCATATTGGTTATGGTATCAAAGACAAGGTCATGTTTGCAGAGAGTATTAAGTACTTAGAAAGAATGCAGCAGCCCTTTTATACAAAATTTATCACCGTCACTAACCATACCCCTTTTGATATGGATGAAGAAGATCTGGATCCAAATTTTAAAACCAGCGATACAGCGGATAAGTCCATTAATAATTATTTTGAAACTGCCCATTATCTTGATCAGGCAATTCGTGAATTTTTCACTTATTTAAAAAAATCGGGATTAATTAAAAATACCATAGTAGTAATTTATGGCGACCACTATGGCCTGACTAATTCTGAAAATGAAACTCTAGCGCCAATTGTTGGAGAAAGTTCTGACACCTGGAACAGCTATAATAACGTACAAATGCAGCGCGTACCTTTCATGATCTATTCGCCCAATTTGAAAGGAAAAATTAAGCATGAAGTTGCAGGAGAAATTGATGTCTTACCTACTCTGCTGCATCTTTTAGGAATATCTAACAAGAATTATATTCAATTTGGCAGCGATCTTTTAGCGCCAAAATACCGCCCGTGGTTGGTTTTTAGAAATGGGACTATTGTTAGTCAAAAATACGTCATTATTGGTGGCAAGGGGCTTAAAGGCGTTGTTTATGACCGTAAAAGCGGTAAAGAGATTATTAATTTTACCGCGAAGGAAAAATACGAAATCACCAAATTAGCAAAAGAAGGAAAACAGTCGCTGAAATATTCCGATTTATTGAATAACCATAATCTGCTCCGCTTCTATACTCCAAAGGGATTCAAGCCGGTTGATCCTAGTGAATTTGACTATTTAACCAATTATATTCAAATGGAAAATCTCAGATACCGTTTAAAAAATAGGTCTACTGCTTTAATAACCAAACACCGCAGATCAACTACTAGTCTTTACAAAACAGATGCAGCTGAGTTAAAAGGACGAGAATATGAGATTACAACGATTCCAGAATCTGTTTCTGGTAATCACCTCATGGAAAAACAAAACAAGTCTAGTAAAAATCATAAAAAGTCCTATAATTAATAAATATAGAATAAAATATTATTTTTTTGGAGGACTTTCATGAAATACTTATTTTTAATTATTATAATCCTATTTTTAGTGCTGGCATGCTGTAGAGTAGTCCCGCAAAACAATGAAGGATTAATTGAAACTTTGGGCAAATACTCAAGAACTGTTAAAGCTGGATTAGTTCTTATTATCCCGGTAATTCAAAGGTTACGTAAAGTTTCTCTAGCCATGTTTCCGGCAGAAATTTCCAAATATTCTATTATTACCAAAGATAATGCAGAAATTACTACCAGCTTGACCCTAAACTACTTGGTGACTGATTCATACAAATATTTTTACAACAATACCGACTCCGTTAAATCAATGGTTGAATTAATCAGAGGGCATTTACGGGATATTATTGGTCGGATGGACTTAAATGATGCGTTAGGTTCCACCAGCAGCATTAACTCGCAACTATCAGAAGCAATAGGTGATCTCACTGATATTTACGGCATTCGGGTCGTCCGTGTCAATATTGACGAACTATTGCCCAGCACTGAAATACAAAAAGCAATGGACAAGCAGTTAACAGCTGATAGAGAAAAAATTGCTGCTATTGAAAAAGCCGAGGGTGAAGCTAAAAATATTGAGTTAACGACTAAGGCTAAAAACGAAGCATTGATCGCTACAGCTAAAGCCAAAGCTGAGGCGGTCAAAACAGAAGCCGATGCGGAAGCCTACAGGATCAACCAATTGCAGTCAAGCCTCGCAAAAGCAAGCGACGGCTACTTTAAAAATCAAAGCTTGGACAGTTTCAATAATTTGGCAAAAGGACCCAATAACCTAATAGTAGTCGACAAGGATAACGTAACTAATCTAGGTTCAATTCCAGCTGCTGCTAAAGTCTGGCATGAAACCACCACTGACAATGAATTAGAAAAATAAATATACATACACAAAAGGCTAATAAATCATCAGTTTGAGATGATTTATTAGCCTTTTTAATTGCAAGCAGAATTTTATTCGAACTGCTTTAGCTATCAAGATATTGTTCATAGCCTTTATCAAATAAAATTATGGTAAATACAGCACCTTGATTCGACTTAGACTGAACGCGAATTTTGCCGCCATGCTGCTTAATTAAAGAAGAAACAATTGATAAGCCTAAACCATATTCGCCTTTACCCGAGCGCGTGCGCGATGGATCCGCCTTAAAATATCTTTCAAAAATATACTTAAGTTGCTCATGACTCATGCCAATACCATTATCTTTAACACTGATGATGGTGGCATGGGCAGCCCGATAGCCAGTAACCTCAATTCTGCCGTCAGTAGTAAACTGAATAGCGTTTTGAATTAAATTGACCATAATTTGGGTAAAGCGGTCTCTATCGGCATAAATTGGCAAATCTATAGGTGCTGAAATAATAATTTTATCATTTGCCTTAGTAGCATTATGTTTAAGCTGCATTGTAACATCGTCTAATACTTTTCTAGCATTAAACTTGGTTTTAATTAAATCTATTTGATTATTGCGTATTTTTTCATAATCGAGGTTTTCGTTAACAAGACGAATAAGCCTTTTTGTTTCCCTGCTCATTAAAGCAATAGACTTCGGCTTGGCTTTATCCGGAATTGCATCATATTGCAGCCCTTCCAAAATACCATTGATTGTAGTTAACGGTGTCCGCATTTCATGTGCAGCATCAGCCATAAACTGATCCCGTCGTTTTTCTTGTGCCTTAACTTCTTGATTTGATTTCTTTAATGCGCGCACCATTTGGTTAAAGTTATCAGCAAGCTGAGTTATTTCATCATTACCACTGTAATTAGCCTGTACGTCAAAATTTCCTGCAGCAACTTTTTGAGTAGCTTGAGACAAATTTTTAATCCTATTAGTTGCATAAAACGACAAGATAAAACTTAAAATTAAGCCAACTATTAATGCAGTCACCAACGCACTGAACAAATTTTGTTTGGCACTTCTTATTGGTCGTTCAACGGTTGACACCCGAACTCCCAGCCAAATTGCACCAATAAATTTACCCTGATCACGCCAAGGCAAAAGCACTCCAGTACAGGTGTCTTTAGTATGACCTAATTGCGAAATTATTTCATTGTTGTTTTTGATATGCAGCTTTTTCCCACGCTTTACTTGTGCAAAGCGCTTGTCAGAAAGTTTAATCTTGTTATTTCTTTTGGGATAAATCTGTTTGCCCCGCGTATTAAAAACGCTAAAATACACTTTATCGCTGTGAAGGACAAACTGCAGTCTATGCAAAAACTTGGGGTTAAGCATTGCTGAGCCATTCTTTTCTTCACTAGCAGCCAAAGTTCCCAGAGCAGAAGCAAAATCTTCCATTCTCTGATAGTTATGGGCATAAGATTGCTTAGTGACGTTATTAATTTCTGAAAAGCCAATTATTGATACCGTAGTAAGAATGATTAGTAAAAAACTAAGCATGTGCTGATAAATCAACTTCATAATAAAAACCTACGAATCATCAAATTTATAGCCAACGCCCCAAACGGTTTGGATAACATCTGCACCCACAGTTTCCAATTTTTGACGCAACTTTTTGATATGAGCATCAACTGTCCGGTCTTCACCATAATAATCATAGCCCCAGACAGCTTCTAACAATTGTTCACGGGAAAATACCTGTTTAGGTTTTTGAGCCATAGTATATAGTAAATCGAATTCTTTTGGTGTAATGTTTTGAACGTATTTTCCGTCATATAGTACTTCACGTCTGCTCTTAGAAATTTTGGTATGAGCTGTTTCGACATCGAATTTTTCGGCTTCTTTAGTTTCTTTTGATTGTTCTTTATGATCATCAATTCTAATTCTGCGTTGCAGCGCCTTGATACGAGCAATTAAAGCTAAAGGACTAAAAGGCTTTGATACATAATCATCTGCACCAGCATTAAATCCCTGAATCTGTTCCTCCTCACTACTGCGAGCAGTTAACATAATAATTGGAATTTGTGGTGAAATCGCACATACGTCTTTAGCAACTTGTATGCCATCTTTTTTAGGTAGATTGAGGTCTAACGTGATCAAATCATACTGGTCAGGATTTTTGGCAAACATTTTAACGGCTTGTTCCCCATCAGTAGCTACATCCATGGTCCAGCCTTCTTTTTCAAAGAACATTCCCATCATTTCTGCAACTGACTGATCATCCTCGACCATTAAAATTTTCAGTTTCATTTTCGGTCCCTAAATCCTTTTGTTCTCTCCCTTTTTACTTTGTCAGGATCTATATAATCTGCCGGCAATTCATGACGGTTTTGTAAAAAGCTTTTTAAGGCTTTTTCCGTAGCCATGATTGGAAAGATAATGAAAAGATAAAATGTCAGCAGCCAAAGTAAAAAATATCGATCCCATTTAAATAAATGTATTCCAATACCCAACAATAATTGAATTAAACCAAAAGCAATAAAATTTATACTTGCTCTTTTTTGAGCAAACTTGAAACTATTTTTATTGACTTGGGCCAAGTATGAATGATACCCGTAAAATGGAATTGGTCTTTTTGCAGGCGAGATTAGCCATAGCAGTCCAATTACTAACATAATTGCACCACATGCGATATAAATCATACTTTTTCCTTTCTCTGATAGATTTAATTCTCGTTTCCTGGTGTTGAAATAACTATTTTCATATTACCTTCAAACTTAAAATTCTTCATTTCATTAGGAATAATCAAATTTGTTCCTAATGCTAAATCGTAAGTCTTATTTGCAAATTCGAGTTTACCCGAACCATTAATGATTGTGACTAATAAGTACGGGTGACTATTTAAGCCAGTTTGCCATTGACCATTAAGGTCTATTTGCCACAAATAAAAATGAGGTGAAATTGGTGGCTCAACTAAAGTTTTGATAATAGCATCCTGCTCATGTTTAGTCTTGATCTTAAGTTGTGGATCAACATGAGGAACCTGAGTAACATCAATTGACTTTTGTGTATGCAATTCTCTTTTCTGGCCTGTTTTTTGGTCAACTCGGTCATAATCATATAGTCTATAGGTTACATCACTTGATTGCTGAGTTTCAATTACTAATATTCCTTTTGTAAGTGCATGAATTGTACCTGACGGAACGTAAAAGAAATCTCCAGCTTTCACTGGGACTTTACGCAATAGCTTATCCCATTCCCCTTTTTTGATCATTTCTGCCAATTCAGCACGAGTTTTAGCGGTATGACCATAAATCAGATACGAACCAGGGTCAGCCTGCAGGACATACCAGCTTTCGGTCTTGCCACTGTCATTTTCTACTCTGCGGGCATAATCGTCATCAGGATGAACTTGCACAGATAAGTTGTCATTAGCATCCAAGAATTTAACCAGTAAAGGAAATTCTTTACTTTTAGGATTGCCAAAAAGCTCTGGATTTTCTTGATAAACTTGCCGTAAGCTTTGTCCTTTGAATTGACCGCTAGAAACAGTTGAAGCGTCATCCTTGTATCCAGAAATAACCCAAGCTTCACCGACTTGACCATCTGGAATATCATAATTAAAAATAGTTTTTAATTTGCGCCCACCCCAAATTTTAGGTCTAAAGTATGGCGTTAAAAATATTGGTTCCATCATAATTCACCTCACTATTAGTGTAATCTTTTAAAGTGCAAATTTAAAACTATTTTTTCAAATATGAAAACAAAAGTTATTATTTTAAAAGTAATTTCCAATACAAAATAAAGAGATTATTTAATTTGCTTTATTTTAATATGAGATAATAAAAACACAAGAAAAAAAGCCCAGCAGAAAGAATTCTGCTGAGCTTTTTGGGGAAACAATTTACTACTCGACAATTTTATTTCTATTTATTTTTACTCTTTAATCCCTCCAGTCGTGACTCTGCAATTTCATGGTCTAAGTCATTAACATATTGCTCTTTTAATGCCTTATCCCAGCCATAGTAATCAGACATATGCTTTACTACACCATCTTTAACTTGGCTCAAGGTGTCACTCTTGAACAAGATATGGTAAGTGCGGCGTAAAAGATAATCGACTGGAGTCAAAGTCATTTCTTCGTTTAATGAATAGTCCAGTGCAGCCGTTTCGCCTAAACTTAAACCATCTGCTGGCTTAATCTTTTGTGCGTAGTCGTATATTTGCTCTGCTTGAGAACCAAAAAGATTAGCGATTTCAGTTGCGTCTTCAGAAGGTAAACCAGCAGCAACACCATCTTTAGCAATCCGTGCCAGTTCTTCTTCTGCATGATCAGAATCAAAGTCACCACCAGCAACTTTAATTTCAGCAGAATCTTGCAAAGTGAAGTTCTTAGAAAACTTATCATGCAATTTCTGCTGTATTTTCTTCATTGCTCCATTAGCCATAATGCGGTAGTCTGTCAACTTACCACCAGCTAATGTGATTAAACCGTCTTCAGCTTCAGTTAGTGAACTACCACGTGATACAGCAGACGGAGCAGAGGTACTGTCAGAAACACTGGCTCCAGTAGCAGCATCAGCTGCTTCGTTTCCTTCAACCTCTACTTCAATTAACGGACGAACTCCTGCCCAACTGGCTTCAATATCGTCAATTGTCAAATGGGCTGCAGGATACTTTTTATTAATAATGTTTAACAAGTAATCTACATCGCTTTGTTCAACAGTTGGATGAGAGTAATCACCGGTAAAGTCGGTATCTGTAGTACCAAAGTAAGTTTTACCTTCTCTTGGAATTGTGAAAATCATACGACCGTCTGCCGTGCCTGAACCAAAATAAGTTGGTTGTGGCACCGTCAGGCGTGATTGGTCTACTACAAGGTGCACACCTTTAGTTGGACGCAAACGTGGTTTCTTGTAAACCTCTTTATCTTCTTGACGTACCAAATCAGACCAAGGACCAGAAGTATTAATAATTACATCTGCGTGTATTTCAAATTCTTCACCGGTTAAATTGTCGTGAACTCGCACACCATTTGCTTGCATTTGATCGTTATGCAAAATTCTGATGCACTTCAAGCGACTAACAGCCAAACAACCTAAATCATGTGCCTTTTTAACGTTTTCAACAACCAGCCTTGAGTCATTGTTTTGATAGTCTAAATAAACACCCGCACCTTGCAGATTTTCACTATTTAATTGTGGTTCACGCTTTAAAGTTTCTTCTTTATCCATCATGTAGTTAGCATATTTGATTAAAGGCGAATCTCCTTCAATGCCAGCTAGATGATCATATAAATCCATAGCCACTTTGACTGAAAACATAGTAAATGTGGTGCCGGGTTCATCATAAATTGGCAAAATCATCGGGTCTGGTTGTGTCATATGTGGCGCAATGTGCTGGATAACTGCACGTTCTTTAACAGTGTCGGAAACCACTTGAACATCAAAAGTTTTAAGATAGCGAATACCACCATGTACTAATCTGGTAGAACGAGAAGAAGTACCTCCACCAAAATCCTGCATGTCAATCAAGCCGGTTTTCATTTTAGCTGCACTAGCTTGCAAAGCAACGCCAGCACCGGTAATGCCGCCACCAATAACCAGTAAATCTAATTTTTCATTCTTTAAACGTTCAATTTCTTCTTGTCTCGTTTTAATTGAGAACGCCATGATTCAGCCTCTTTCTCTCTAATAAAATTAATTACTTTTGAAATGGTTTGTAAGAAAAGCTTTGAGCAGCCTTAACAGCAGCTTTCCAGCCTTCATATAAGTGATCTCTTTCTGCACTGCTCATTTGCGGTTCAAAAGTCTTACCTACCTTTTGGATCTTCTTAATCTCATCGACATCTTTCCAGAAACCAATAGCTAATCCTGCAAGGAAGGCAGCACCCATCGCCGTTGTTTCAAGGTTAGCAGCACGTTCAATCTTGATGCCCAAGATATCAGCTTGGAATTGCATCAGATAATCGTTATTAGCAGCACCACCGTCAACTTTCAACTTAGGAATTTTAATTTTGGTATCTTCGTGCATAGTGTCAATGACGTCACGACTTTCGTAAGCTAAGGATTGCAAAGTTGCCTTAGTAAAGTCATCCCTTGTCGTACCTCTAGTTAAGCCAAAGACAGAACCACGGACGTTTGAATCCCAGTATGGAGCACCTAAACCAGTGAAGGCAGGAACTACGAAGACTTCGTTATTATCCTTTGAGCGCTTTGCTGCTTCTTCTGATTGCGGCGCATCATCAATAATACCTAATTGATCACGCAACCATTGAATAGCTGAGCCAGCAACATAAATACTACCTTCCAAAGCATAATTTACTTTGCCATTGATGCCATAAGCCACAGTAGTCAACAAGTTATTAGCTGAGAATTTCGGCTTTTCTCCGGTATTCATCACAGTAAACGCACCGGTACCATAAGTGTTTTTGACCATTCCTGGTTCAAAAGCCAATTGACCAAATAAAGCTGATTGCTGGTCACCAGCCATACCGGCAATTGGAACCTGACTACCATAAAAATGATATTCTGCTGTAGTACCGTATATTTCGGAGTTAGAACGAATTTCCGGCAAAATTTTTCTTGGAATGTTCAATAACTTGAGAATTTCATCATCCCAATCCAGTTTGGTAATGTTAAATAACATTGTTCGGCTGGCATTAGTGTAATCAGTGACATGAACTTTGCCACCGGTTAATTTCCAAACCAACCAAGAGTCAATAGTGCCAAATAGCAATTCACCATTTTCTGCTCTTTCTTGAGCCCCTGGAACATGGTCAAGAATCCAACGAATTTTGGTTGCAGAGAAATAAGCATCTGGAATCAAACCGGTCTTTTCATGAATCATATCAGAATAGCCGTCAGCAATGATTTTATCGGCAATATCAGACGTCTGACGCGATTGCCATACAATCGCATGATAAATTGGCAAGCCTGTTTTCTTATCCCAAATTACAGTGGTTTCACGTTGATTGGTGATACCAATAGCCGCAATTTGATTGGGTTTAACCCCAGAATTAATAAACGAGTTGGCAATTGTAGATAACACTGAATTCCAAATTTCATTGGCATCGTGTTCTACCCAGCCTGGTTTAGGAAAATACTGATTAAACTCTTTACGTGAGTCAATTACTTTTTTACCTGCATGATCCAAAATAATTGCACGTGTACTAGTAGTACCTTCATCAATCGCTAAAATATATTTTTCAGCCATTATACTTTCTCCTTTTAGCCATAAAACTAATAGTATAGGTAACTGTTGTTACAACTCAATTTTACCCTCGCTTTTTAGTAAGCGCTAACATATAATGGTGATAACTTATTAGTTAAAGTTATAAAGAAAAGGATGATACATGATGAAATACAGCTTGTTAGCATACAAATATTTTGTTGATGTAGTTGAAACTCAAGGATTTACCCCGGCTGCCAAAAGAAATTTTGTTTCTCAAACCGCGATTAGCAACGCAATTAAAAATTTGGAAAAGCAACTTGGAGTGCAGCTAATTGACCGTTCGACTTCTCATTTTAAAGTAACTTTAGCAGGTAGCAATCTCTATCACTGCGCCATCCCTCTTTTAAATACCTATTATGAATTTGGTGAAAAAATAACCCAGTTAAATAATTCTTTTAGTATCCTAAAAATTCATTATCTGCATGGGTTTGGTTTCTGGACAGTCAAATTAGCACAATCTTTGTTAACATCTAACCCCAAATTACAATTACAATTAGATACAGAGAATTTTGCGACAAGCTTTACAAAGTTGGATGCAGGAAATTATGACGTCCTGATTGGTTTTTCAACGGCGGTAAGCAAAATTAAAGATATTCACGTTAAAAAAATTGGAACAGCCAATTTTAGCATTTTACTTAATCAGAGTTCTTTAACTAAAAATGGCAATATAAGCAAGAAGACTTTTAAAAGGCAGCCCCTTTTTTTACAAAAATGGACTGCTACAGATAGTAATGATGTGCAATCAAAAATTAAAATAATTCTGCGTCAAATGCACATTGACTACTCTCAAATCATTTATCTAGACAGTTTCGACGCAGCAATATCGAATGTTATTTTAAATCATGGTCTGGCAATTTATCCGCGAGAATTATCAATACCAAAAAAATATGATGATTGTCTCTGCTTTTTACCTCAACTGCCTGAACTGAAATATGACGTGGTGGCTATTTATAAAAATCCGGCTCTCGCCAATATTTTGGAACGTGCAACTGATTAGCAAGTTCTAATGATGATAAATTAATTTCTGCTACCGCGTTTTGGGCAATGATTAAATATTTACTATTCCAACTTGCCTAATTTGCTTAAACCGCTGAATACAGTAATCAATATGGAACCGAACATACAGATAGCCGCAACAATAAATATTGCATGTACCTCCGCCTTAATGAGAAAACCGCTAATTAACGACATAATCGGTCCAATAATTCTAGTTAACGAAGTTGAAATTGATGTGATTGTGCCTTTATACCGGTCTGGAGTCTCTGCTTGAATTACAGTAAAAAAGTTAGCTTGTGACCAGACACTACCAAACGAAACTAAAGCATAACCAAAAGTAACTAGGAGGTATGACTGAACATTAAGCATGATCATAAAACCGATCATTATCAGTGAAGCGATCATCAGCATTTGCGTACCTAATTTCAGATTTTTATTTATTTTTAAATAGACAGAGTTGCCAATAATACTGGCGACAGCGGCGACTGTGAAAAAGATACTAACGAGATTAACGGAAATCTGCATTTTTTGTTTTAATAAAAAAGTTAACATAGGCACAACCGCCTGAAAACCAACATTAGCCACAAAGAAACTGGCAATTAACCATTTAATGTTGTGATGAGCAAATAAAAAAGAAATTCCCTTCTTAGCACTTTTAATAAACGAATTGCTCTTTTTCAACAACTTATTTTCCCTATGCAATGGCTCATAGCCCTTAACAACATAAGTCAAATAGCCAAAGCTTAGAGCATCGAGTAAAAAACCACCGATATAATTAATTAAATTAATGACTATGGCAGCAATGCCAGGACCAAAAGTTTTTTGTAAAGAAGAAATCAAACCAACTTGACCAGAAACAGATGATAGTTCTTCTTTTTTAACTGATTCAGCTATGAATATTTGATATCCAGTCCAAGTAATTAAATCAAATGTGCCTAGGAGAAATACTACTAATAAAAGCCAATATATAGAAAAGTTTTTTATTACTAAAAACGGGGCAATAATAATCAGAATCATTTGCATGACTAATGACAACAACATAATTTTCTTGCGGGAATAGATGTCAAAAAGCGGTCCAATCGTCAATCCAAAGAGCGCCGTTGGCAAATATTCAACTGCCGTTAAAAGTCCCATGATAACTGATGAATGAGTTCTAGAAAGCATTAAAAGCGGAATTGCAAAGGTGTAGAATTGATCTCCTATTCCCGAAATAGCATAGCCTAAAAGTAATTTGTTTTTCTGTGATAAATTTTTCATTGTAATTTCTTTGTTATTCGACCAATTTTTGTTTCCAACAATAATATTTAACGCCAATAAAACGTTATTATCTTAATACTACCAGTTAGTCTTATATAACTTTTATTCTATTAATCATAGATCTTATATTTAACAAAAATATTTATTTATTATTCCCTTAATAGCAGCATTTCTAAAACTAACATAAATAGCTAAATATAAAGTTGGCGAACATTTCAGCGACCACTCATAATTTAATTTTATATAAATATAAAATTAAATTTATAAAGATAAAATGCTAAGAAAATAAAAAAGGGCCAAACAGTTCTCGCTTTAAGAATTATTTAGTCCCTTTTTAGTCCGTGCTTTTATTAAAATATTATCAAATGAATATTTCCACACTAATTTTATGGAGGTGAGGGGAATTGAACCCCTGTCCAAACGCATTCCGTCACTGACATCTACGATCATAGTTATATTATTTGAACTTCACTAGTCCAAAACGCCATATAACAGGGCTAGTATGGACTAGCTAACCTGGAATGACTCTTTCTAACTATTCAGATGAGGTAGTTAAACGTAACTCACTAAGTTGATACTTGAATTCAGACGTGAGTAATCCGAAAACAAGCAACACATGCGCCTAAATTAGGCAGCTAATGCGTAAGAATTTTCTTTATTTGCAGTTATAAAACTGTGACGTTTTTACGTAGCCGTGACCTACGAACCGCAGTCAATGCGAATCTACGCCTGTCGAATCCCAAAACACCCCCGCTTTGGGTAAAAATAATTATAGCATAATATAGGTATATTGACTAATATTAAAGAATTTTCACCCAAAACCGCTTTAAAGTGCAATTGTCGTCAAAATATATTGGCTCAGCTTAAAAACAAATAAATGCTTAAATTCAGGACAAAAGAAAAAAGCCGTTTTGCGTTCTACTTTCGGTTCATTCTGTCACAACTATTAATCGCCAGTTAAACTATTATAGATAAAAAAGCCGTTAAGAAGTTTTCTTAACGGCTTAAAATAATTATGTTTTAAACTAATTCAAATGAGCCAAACGAACTACATCACGTTCTATCATTAATTCTTCATCAGTTGGAATAACTAAAGCTTTAATTTTAGAATCTGGTTTGGTAATAAATTTCTCTCCATTAGTCTTGTTAGCTTCTAAATCTGGCTTTAACCCAATAAATTCAAATGATTTCATCACATTTTCACGAATACCTGAATCGTGTTCTCCGACTCCAGCTGTGAAAATAATAGCATCTGCACCCTTCATTTCAACCATGTAGGCACCAATATATTGTCTTACACGGTTAACAAAAATAGCACGCGCAAGGTCAGCTTTTTTATCAGAATTGTTTTCTAGGTCACGCATATCTGAAGAAATCTCAGAAATACCTAATAAGCCGGATTTATCATTGAGAATCTCAATCATTTCATTAATATCAATATGATCTTTATTCATGATATATTGCAAAACTGATGGATCAACATCACCTGAACGGGTTCCCATGGTGATACCGGCAAGTGGTGTAAAGCCCATTGAAGTATCGTAGGACTTGCCTCCTTTTACAGCGGTAATTGAAGCACCAGAACCCAAATGACAAACAATTAATTTTAAATCTTTGGCATCTTTACCGAGCATTTCTGCTGCTCGACCCACAATGTAGCGAACCGATGTCCCATGGGCACCATATTTACGCACACCATATTTTTCATAATAATGATAAGGAATTGAATACATATAGTGAACTGGGTCTAAAGTTTGGTGAAATGAAGTGTCAAAAACGCCCACTTCGGGTACACCAGGTAAAAGCTTCATAAAAGCCTCAATTCCTTTTCCTTCAGCAGGATTATGAAGTGGGGCATACTCCTTTAAATCATAAATTTTTTGTAGTTTTTCTTTGTCAATTAACGCAGAGTCAGTAAAATCTTCACCACCAGCGACTATTCTATGACCTACACCTACAATCTCATTAATATCTTCAACCACATGATACTGTTTTAAAGCTTTCAGTAACAAGTTAACTGCAGTTTCTTGATCTGGAATTGCCACATCTTCACTGTGTTTTTCACCATTAGCTAGTTCAATTTCAAAAGAAGAGCCGTTAATACCTACTCTGTCAGCAATACCTTCTGCTAAAACTTTTTCTTCAGGTAAAGCAAACAACTTATATTTAAATGAAGAACTGCCTGAGTTGATTGCTAAAACTTTTTTCATATATGTAATTCCTCCATAAATATCACTTTAAATTTTTTTCACAAATCAATTAATGTTTTTAGTATACCACTCATTTAGTTTAACATTAAGCTTTATTAGGTCATCTTCGTTTTTAAACGAGTCCAACTTTGTGAGAAATACTTCACTATTTCCGATATTTTTGCCATGATTTTGTAAAATTAAAATTGCTTTTTGATTAAATTTATTTTGAAAAGCACTGTCAGGAAGTTCAACTATTGCGCGCAGAAAAACCTTCTCTGTTAGCCATGGCATAAAGTCACTGCCACCTTTTCCAGATAAAATTGCTTTTGGTACAACAAGAAAAGCAAAGCCTCCTTCTTGGAGATTTTTAATAATCTGTTCAATAAATAAAAGATGAGCAAACGAGTGACCATTTTCCGATTTGGTAGCAAAATTAGCAGCATTTTTATCAATAGGATAATAGCCAACAGGTAAATCACTAATAACAACATTAGGATTCTTAAACAGCCAAGGAGTTAGTGCATCTTGACAAAACATTTCAATATCAATGTTATTCAAATGTGCTGCAATATCAGCTAAACTCAGCATTTCTTCGTCATTATCAATACCATATAATTCAAAATTAGTTTTTGAATGGTTAGCGCTTTTTAGCTGCTGAATTACAGAAAACAATAAATTACCTGTGCCAATAGCAGGATCAGCAATTACCAATTTCTCTTTAGGCACCAGCTTTTGCACAAACATAGCAATTATAGTAGAAATAGCTGGTGGAGTTGGCATTTGATTGGCATCAAGATCATCTTCAGTAACTGCTTTTAATGTCAAATAAGTGAATATTTGTAATTTGGTATTATTTGACAGTTTGTCATAATTCAATTTGGCATATTTTTGACTAAGTTGTTTGACTGTTTCTTTATCAGGTGCCCCTAGTTCAACTTTAATCTGCCCATTTTCAAGATTATCAAAAGTTTCTGTCAGAGCATCCCCAAAAGATACATTCAGCGCTTTCTGTAAACATTGAACGCAGTCCAAGAAACTATTAAAAATATTTTCAATTTTATCCATTTTTATTCCCCTTATCTCTCAAATATTTTAATAGAAATACGGTCCTAAGAGCAAGGAAATCAATTATTAAGTAGGTATTCAATTAATAAAAAATCATTTTCCATACTATTTCGATAAATTTCTTGATAAAATTGTAAAAATATTAAACAAGTAGTTAACACCAGCACACTGCTTAATAAAGCACTAGCTTTCAACATTTTTCTTTTTTTCATTGCGCTTTTCTTTCTTCGGTTTGGGATCAAACTTTAAATAAATTTCGGATTGCCTGCCATCTCTTTCAGTCACTTTAATTTTAATCTGCTCATCTTTAGTAAAAAATGAGGCACGGGAAACATTAATTAACAAAGGCATATGTCCACCTTCAGGGGTAGTAACCCTAATCATATTTTTGTAAAAATTGATAGAATATATTTTGGGTTCATTATTTTGGCTTATTACCTCAAAATCCGCTTTTTTGAACGTAGATTCAGCGGGCTTGGTGAAACAATACTTGAACTTTTGCTTTTTTATAAAGCGATTAAATTGCACATACGAAAATACCACGTCATCAGTTTTATGATTTATTTTATTTGCTAAAGTAGTACTTTTCAGTAAATTCTGCAATATTAATACTACTAATAAAGTGGCAAAAACGGAAAATAAAGCCTCGGCAAGCAAAAAACCTTTATTTTCTAATTTGATATGTCTTCTCATTAGTTTCATCATAAACGCTCATTTTTCCAGTAAGATAATAAACATGATCGTGTACAACTATCTTTTTTAAGTTATTTTTGCGCATCACATGCCAGGCATAAGTAAAATCAGTTTTATGCTCAATATTTTGTTCAATTTGACGGCTTTCGCCTACAATTAAAGCTAAGGTAGTAACACCCATTAAGGCAATCACAAGGGCTACCATGCTTTCCGCTATAAAAAAGCCCTTCACTTTTTTATTAATCCGCAACTGCTCTACCCCATGTCATTTGTAATTTTATTCTTTTGCTATTTTTGTGGTCACTAATCGTAATTGTATGTGGTGGCATAGAACCGGTAGCTGATATTGCCAACCCTGATAGATTATATATTTCAATGTGAGGATTGATTTTTATTTTGCGTAAATAACCCTTACTAGTTATTCTGATGTTTTTTGAAACTGGATAATAACGAATATAGGCAGCTTCATGGCGTATAGTGGCTATCCGAGCTGCTTGTTCAACCGAACTCTTAACTTCTTGAGCGGTATTAGTTAAAATCATTTTTTCTCGATACCGCTTGATTTCAATAGTTCCCAGCATTACTAGGCTGACCACAATAGTTAAAGTGATTACCATTTCAACTAAGGTAAACCCTTTAACTTTGTATTTATTCATTCTTTTCAACCACACCATTTGTTACGGTATAATTTTTTGATTTTGCAAATTGCTTTTTAGTTAAATATCCATCTTCAAACATATTTTGGAAAGTAATTTCCTTACCCTCACGATCCTTATCATCTTCATATAAGGTAGTTTGTGTTTGCAAAGTCGTTTTAAAAGCATCATTTGTTTTCGCGTTGGCGCTATCTTTTTGCTTGGTCAAATTAGGTGCTATGATAATTAGCAACATAACTATTATCGCAACAACTACTACCATTTCGATCAGGGTAAAACCCGGTACTTGCCTATTTTGGGAATTTAAACATAAAAAATTACGTCTTTTTTTCTTTTTCATTATTTACTCCTAATTCAATATCTTAAATTGATTGCATCATGGCATAAATTGGTAGTAATAGTTTTAAATACATGCCAATAATACATAAGCCAATCAAAATGAAACAAACTGGTTGCACGTTAACAATCAACTTCTCAATTTTTTGTGCTAAATCATTAAAAAGCGCCTTACCTAACAACAAAAATCTTTTGCTTAAATCCTCTTTCGTTGAACCTGCTTCTATTAACAAAATTAGTTCATTAGGTAAAAATGGCTCTTTTTTAATGATCTCATTTGGACTCATCCCTTTAGCCAGCTGTTTACTTACTTTTAATCCAACATGATGTTGCAAAGAACCCTCAAGTTGTGAAACAGCATAATCACAGATTTTTTGCAGAGAAAAGCCACTAGCCAATAGTAGTCCTACGTCATAAATCAAAATATATTTCACGTATATTTTGATTAGAGGACCAACAAGAAGAAAGTGCGAAAGCTTAACTAAAGCACTATAATCCTGTCTTTTTAATAAAAGCATTATTTTACTCATAAAATAAAGTATAATCATGCATAATACTAGTAATAATAAAAGCATGATGTCCCCTGTATGCTCGTCTGTTTCGGCAAATTGATTAGATACAAAAGTTTGCATAAATAGCAACAGAAAAATCATCATCATTACTAAAACAAATGGATAAGTCATTTCAGATTTTAATTTCTTAACTTGCTCATTTTTCAAACGATTTAACGTTGCAATTTGTGTCAAGCAATCAATCAAATTTCCCTGTTCTAGAGATAATTCAATCTGTGTCGCAATTGTTTTGGAAAAGCCCAAATTTAACATTTCGGTACTTAACTTTTTACCTGCTTGAATCTGCTTATTCAACTGCTCAAATAAATTTTTGCGTTTTGGCCATATTATCGGCATCATTTCCAGGCTGGCATTTAGTGAAAAACCGTTTGCCAAACTGTTTTGAAGATATTCCAGAAATTCTAACCGTTCTTTATTATTTAACTTATCCTTCCTGATATTGGTTACATACTTGCGCACTAATTTTTCCTCTCTTTTGCAGTTGGGTTAAATTCTGGTGCCAATTGACGTAATTGCCCCGCTTAGCCATATTGATGTCTGCTTGAAGTTCTGGACCACTAGCAATATCCATTAAGCAGGAAAAGCCATCGGTGGTCGGTAAAAGCCGTTGATAACTAACGGCCGTCAGACAGTTAAACAGATCTGCAGTGCTGATATTTAAACTTTCAAGTCTTGAAATGGTTTGCAAAGTACTCTTAGCATGAACCGTAGCTAAAACAAGATGACCGCTTAATGCAGCATCAACAGCTAATCTTGCCGTGATAGCATTCCTAATTTCCCCTATAATCAAAATATCAGGTCTATGCCTTAATGCTGCTTCGAGTAGTCCAGAGTAAGTAATATCCGCAGTTAAGTTCACTTGAGTTTGGATAAAGCTTGCTTCATGAATTTCCACCGGATCTTCAATTGTCATTACTACTTTATTTTGACCAGCTATTTTGGCCAAGTTATACATTGTTGTAGTTTTACCTGATCCTGTCGGACCACTGGTAATTAGCAGTCCCCTTTTTTCAGTTAAAGCTTTCAACTGGTCAATCTGGCTGTTAAAAAAGTACTTACCCTTATCAATTTGATAGATAATTCTAATAACTAAGGACTCGCAGTCGTTAAAGTCCCCAATACTTGATAAGCGAAGAAAGTAAGTCTTAGCTTGAAATTCATACTCAAAAGCACCTACTTGTGGTCTACGATGTTCAGCAATATCCATTTGCGCCGCGAACTTTAAAAAATTGATTAATTCCTTTCCTTCATTTACTGCATATTGGGTCTGCTTTGTTATGCCTTTTATTGTGCGTAAATTGACTAGTAAATTATTTTCGCGCAATAAAAAGAAAATATCACTTGCATGCTTAGTTATTGCTTCCTCAATTAAATTATTGACAGCGTCTTTAATCCTCATAAATGCCCCCTTCTTTTTGCTGACACTGATAATTACGCAAAAAAAACAAAAGATTTTTCTAAAATTAAAATGTTTTTGGGGCTAACACAAATAATTATATATTCAGCAGCTCAATTTCTATTTTTTATTTCATACAAAAAGCAACACTTTCGTGTTGCTTTTATCCATTAAATACCGATTCTTACTGCGATTTTAAAAACATACTTATTTAGATAGAAAAATTTTTTATTATATGAATAAACACTAAGAATAATAAAATTAGATCTTCACAGATAATGAGTTGATATTTAAGGTTGGAACTTATTGGCATCACTCCCTTTTCTATTTAATAATTTTAGAGGTAAGCATAATTAAGCCAAAAAGTAATAAATTTTTATTCTCAAATTAAAATTACTATTAGCTTTTACTTAGTTAAGGAAAGAAACTCTGTCAGGTTCAAGTCTATTTTTGCAGTCTCAATTATCAATTTCGCATAATAATATTAGGTACTACATTTCGCATATAATTTTTTATTAAAAGCATTATTTAAGCATTATCAAGAGTGAAATAAAGTTATTCCCAATTTTTAATTCATCCTCATAGCAAATTTTTTATTAATCTTTAAAAGTCTATTTTTTATTATTAGTTTTAACTAAAAATAACATCTTAATGTCTTTTTATTCTCAAATTTTCACCTTATTATCTACTGTTATAAGTATTATAAAAAGAGACTGATTAATTTTAGCTATAATAAATACATATATAATATTTTTTGATAAAATATTGATTAGCAATCTAAGTTGTAATCAAATAAACTTGATTACAGCCTAAGCCAACTAGTAGAATTGTTACAATTCAAAAATTATATGCTAGGTAAAAAGAATATGTAAAAATTCATTAGTTGTGATTGCTAATCAATACATTGCAATAAAACATTTTTTATTGCTATTTTGTCTCTTTGTATATATCATTAACAAAGAAGTAAAAACTATTAAAAATTTTTTATTTGGCCCAGATATTATTAAATATGAACATTTTAATTTAACATATCTTATTTAGGCTACTACTGACCTCCCGTTCTTTTTTATTGCAATATTTAATATTGCTTTTTCTACTACCACAAGTGATACTATATAGGTATATAAAAAAGTAGTCGATGTTGAACGCAGACTGCTAAATTAGTTAACACGATGATAAAAATCGTGCCGACCACTATGTGGATGGTTTTATTATATTACCATATTTGATAGCGGTCAAGAATGAAAGCAATCATTTGTGATACTTTTTTTAAGGAAGAATTTGAATGAATGTATATTCGCGTATTTTTGATACCGCTAAAAAACATGGCATGTCTATTAAAGAACTTGCTAGAAAAGCCCAAATTGGTGAAAATAGTATTTATAGGTGGAAAACTATCAAACCCTCCACGCAATCTTTGACCAAAGTAGCTCGACAATTGCATGTTTCTACTGATTATTTATTAGGTCAAGAAGAAAGCAGTAATAAAAAAGATTGCCTAGATATAGCTGATAAAAATGCCCAGTTATTATATGAAGGTCAACATGTTCCTGAAAAATATGTCAACATGCTCCGCTTTATTATGGAAGAAGATCGTGCGGAAAAAACAAAAACTTCCAAAAATTAAGTAAAAAAATTCTCCAGAATTGAATAATCAATTCTAGAGAACTAATCAAATAAGATTTTACTTAATCTTCCTCAGCTGCCGCTGTATATACATTTTGAACATCTTCATCATCTTCGAGAGCATCTACCAAATGATCAAATTGTTCTTTTTTATCATCTGGCACAGGTGTTGTATTTGCAGGAATCATAGTTAACTCTGCATTAGCCAGCTTATATCCGTCCTTTTCAAGCGCATCACGTACTTTTGCAAATTGTTTGGGATCGGTGTAAATTTCGTATGCATCATCGCTTGTTTGCAAGTCATCGCCACCTGCATCCATTACATCAAGCAACATCTGGTCTTCATCAGCATCAGTGGTAGAACGATCTATCACGATATAACCACGACGATTAAACATATAGGCAACAGAACCAGTTGCGCCTAATGAGCCACCATTACGAGTAAATGCAACTCTGACTGCGGAAGCAGTTCGATTTTTGTTATCGGTTAATGCTTCAACAAATATTGCTACACCGCCTGGAGCATAGCCTTCATAAGTAATTTCATCATAATGCTCGTCTGAATTTCCTTCAGCCTTTTTAATGGCACGATCAATATTAGATTTAGGCATGTTATTTGCATGGGCCTTATCCATTACCATACGCAAATTAGGATTTCCGGAAGGGTCAGGACCACCATTCTTTGCAGCCATATAAATTTCACGAGATAATTTTTGGAAAATTTTACCCCTCTTTGCGTCTTGCGCATTCTTGCGGCCTTGAATATTATGCCATTTTGAATGTCCTGACATTTAAGAATCCTTCTTTCTTTTGATAGCGTATTAACGATATTATCTTACCGCATGAAGCTATAAATTTCAATACTAGCAATCATCCCCAACAAATTTTTAAAATTTTTCTGAATTCGTTTTCTTTAAAATAGTTTACTTTGCTACTAGTCAACTTTTTATTTAATTAGTAAAATAAAAACATTAGTTAATTTTCAAAGGAGAGAACTTTAGTGGAGGAAATAAATTCAAATAAAAAATATATTTCTTGGCCAATATTAACACTCATGGCCTTTTGTACTGTGATTGGCTTAGACGATATCATGTACAACTTTCAAAACCAAGGAATGCCGGTTGTTACCTCATGGGTTATCATGTGTTTATTCTATGTCATTCCCTATTCATTAATGGTAGGCCAACTTGGTTCAGTTTTTAACAGCGAAGGCGGAGGTCTTTCATCTTGGGTTCGTGGAACCAACGGGGAATTTTTGGGCTACTTTACAGCCTGGACTTACTGGGCTGCCTCTATTCCTTATGCTGTTGATTCAGCTAACGAAATTATAGTTGATATTGGCTGGGCTTTAACGGGTTCTGAAAAGTTTCAGAGTCAAATTTCTAACACTAAATTTGCTTTAATGACATTTGCCATGTTCATCATTTTTATCATCATCGAGCATTACTTTTCACATTCAATGGAAGTATTGTCAACTATTGGCGGTGGCTTAATGTTGATCATGACCTTAATGTTTGTTTTCTTGGCTTTCGTCGGTTTAGCAAAGTCTGGTGGACATATGGCAACGCAGCCATTCACTTGGCGCACACTGATTCCCAAGTTTGATATGCATTACTGGACTACCATTGCAATGCTTATTTATGCTTTAAATGGTTGTGAGCTGGTAGCTCCTTACGTTACGAAAATGAAAAAACCAAAATCTGATTTTCCTAAAGCAATGGTTGCCTTAGCAATCATGACTATTTTTCTGACAGTTTTTGGTTCATTTGCACTGGGAATTTATTTTAATAGTTATCACATTCCAAACGACTTAAAGATGAATGGCGCCTATTACGTTTTTGACATGGTAGGACACCAATATGGTATGGGCAAAACTTTACTTTATGTTTGGGCGTGGACTTCTGTCTTTTATAACGCCGCATTGTTAGCCGTATTACTTGACGCAATGACCAGAATGTTAATTTCAGATACTGGCGACAAGTACATGCCTAAATTCTTACAGAAAAAAGACAAAAACGGTCTGCCGATTAACGGCTACGTTTTAACCGTTTCTCTTTCAGCTTTCATTATGCTTTTAGGAATCTTTTTACCAGATATGAATGATATCTTCAATTGGCTGTTAAACCTGAATGGTATTATTTCACCGGGAGTTACTTGCTGGATCTTCTTCTCTTTCATGCAAATTAGAAAGAACTCCGCCAAATTTACTTCTGATTATGTCTTTATCAAGAATGACAAATTGGCATATTTAGCTGGTCTGTTCTTATTAATAGTTACTGCCGCAGCCACTATTTTAGGTATTGCACCACAAGATATTAAAAAATTCAGTGGTTATTGGTGGTATGAATTAATCATCAATATCATTGCTATTATTGTCTTAATTGGTCTGGGAGTAATTTTGCCAAGTATCAGACGCCGTGAAGAAGAATATGGCATTGCGTTTAGTCGTAGACAATGGAGCGTAATGTTTGTCCTCATAATTGGTTCAATCATATTTGATCTCTACTTGGGCGAAAAGAATTCTTTATTCAATAATGCAGCGATCAGCTTAGGACAAGTTAAAATCGGAATGAATATTGCTTTGATTGTCTTAGAAACAGTTTTGGCAATTCTCTTATGCTGGCTTGTCGGTAGAAAAAAGCCTGTACAAATTAATAAATAAATATTGTAGTTTATCAGCCTGCGAAATCATTTCGATTTCGCAGGTTTTTCTTCAGCTTCTAAAAATAAAAATACTGGTCGTTAATTCAAGTGGACCAGTTAAAATATTAAAGTTTCTACTATATAATAGTAATAGAAAAATAAGTTAAGGAGAGTTCAATGAATAATATTCCTTTTAAAGCAGTAGCTGTTGATATGGATGGTACCTTTGAAAATGATGAAAAAAATTTTGATCATCAAAGATTCGAAAAAGTCCTAACTAAATTACGACAAAACCACGTTCATTTTATTGTTTCAAGTGGCAGACCCCTATCGCGTTTACGGCAGGATTTTTATGATTTTTTGGATCGGATTGACATAGTGGCTGATAACGGTTCAATTTTGACCAAAGATAATAAAATTATTGTACGGCATGTTTTTACTTATAAAACTGGCATAAAGCTTATTAGTTTTATACAAAATAATTATCCGCAAATTCGGATTGCTGCAAGTGGTCTGAACAAATCATATATCAGTAAGAAAGCTCCACGTTATTTTAAAAATTCTATGCATTATTTTTATCCCGATGTGGATGAAATTGGCAACTTGGTAGATATTCCTACCAGCGATAGCTTGACCAAACTAACTCTTGAATGTTCGGCGGAACTTGCTCGCGAGCTGGAAAGAAAGTTTAACCAAACAAATGCTGAAAGAATTCACTGTACAACCAGTGGTTTTAATAATATTGATGTAATGCCCAGCAGAGTTAATAAAGGGCAAGGCATTAAATATTTTTTGCGATATTTCAATGTTAAGCCTTCTGAATTAATTGCTTTTGGGGATGGGCTTAATGATCGTGAAATGATTGAACTGGCAGGATTTAGTTATGCTATGAAAAATGGTCATGAGGAACTTAAAAAAATTGCTAAATACGAAGCACCTTCTAATAATGATATGGGCGTTTTGCAAGTATTAGAAAGCTACCTAGACTAAAATAACTATATAGAAGAAAAAGATTTAATAAGGACCTGTTTTCATGAGTTATATTGATGTACGACACAACTATAAACGTTATCAAACTGGTGATACTGAAATATTAGCCAACAACGATGTAAGTTTTACTGTTGAAAAAGGTGAATTAGCCATCATTTTAGGTGCCTCCGGTGCGGGAAAATCTACTATTTTAAATATCCTAGGCGGAATGGATACCAATACCTCTGGTGATGTAATAATTGATGGTAAAAATATTGCTAAATATAATAAACGTGAACTAACTGGTTATCGGCGCAGCGATATTGGTTTTGTGTTTCAATTTTATAATCTTATTCAAAATTTGACGGCAAGAGAAAATGTTGAACTAGCATCAGAAATAGTTCCTGACGCACTTGATCCTGTAAAAACACTGATTGATGTTGGTCTTAAAAACCGGATTAATAATTTCCCAGCTGAACTTTCCGGTGGCGAGCAGCAAAGAGTAGCGATTGCTCGTGCAATTGCGAAGAATCCTAAAATTTTGCTTTGTGATGAACCAACCGGAGCCCTTGATTATCAGACTGGTAAGAGCGTTTTACAGACCATCATTAACATGAGCCACAACAATAAAACAACAGTCGTAATAGTTACGCACAACAGTGCTTTGGCTCCCCTAGCTAATCGTGTGATCCATTTTCATGACGGTCAAGTTACCCAGATTGACACAAACCAGCATCCAGAAGATGTCGCTAATATAAAATGGTAGAAAAGGTTGATCATGAATAACGTAATTTTAAAAGATTTTTGGCGGTCAATTAAACATACTAAGGGACAATTCATATCAATTATGGGCTTAATGATGATTGGTGCATTTGCCCTAGTGGGCTTGATGGTCACTGGTCCCGACATGCGTGACACTGGGAATCACTATGCGCAAAAATTAAATACCGCTGACTTAACTGTTATTTGCAACTATGGTCTGGATCACAAGGATACTCAAAAAATTAAGCAAACTAAGGGTCTGCAAGACGTTGAATTTGGCTATATGACAGATACGGTTATCAAACATAGCCATGAAAGTTTTCGCATTTTTTCAAAGCCAAAATTAGTAGGTAAATATGAAGTGCGTCAAGGTCATTTACCTGCCAAGCAAAATGAAATTGCTTTGGCCGATCACTATTCTTCCCGCTACAAAATTGGGCAAAAAATTAGTTTCACTGAAAAGAAAAATATTTTAGGGACCACATTACTAAAACGTAAAAGTTTTAAGATCACTGGTTTCGTGCGCTCAAGCCAAATTTTATCCAACGTTAATTTAGGCCAAAGTAATAGTGGTACAGGTGAACTTAAAGGATACGCTGTAGTTAGCCCCAAGGCATTTGACCAGACAGTTTATACTACTGCCAATTTAAGATATAAAGATTTACGTGGACTTGATTCATACGGTAAAACTTACACCAGTAAAGTCAAAAAACATAAAAAAGTTTTGCAAAACGCTCTTAAAAATAGTGCTCATCAAAGAAAACAAAGAATTTTAAATTCTGCGCAAGAAAAATTAGCTCCTCAGGAAAAGAAAATCCAACGTGCCGAGCAAAAAATAAAAGTGGCAAATCAACAAATTAATGCGGCTGAAAAACAATTAGCAACTCAGAAGGCTAAACTAAATACGCAAATAGCACAGGCAAAAAACGCAGGTACAAATTTACCAGCCACTGCCAGAATGCAGCTTGAACGAGCTCAACAGGAAATTGCTGCAGGCGAACAAAAGCTGCAGCAAGAAAAAAGGCAATTTTCCCATCAATCGGCCGTTGCCACTGAGAAAATAAAAGCTGGCAAAAATAAGATCAATAAGATAAAGAGTAAGTTAAAAAAGCTAGAGCTACCAAACTACAGCGTATATAACAGGCGTGAGGTTCCGGGTGGTGAAGGAAATCTAGTCTACACAACTGTTGCACAAGTAGTAGAAGATCTGGCTAAAGTGTTCCCGATTTTTCTCTACTTTGTTGCTGCTCTTGTTACCTTTACCACCATGAACCGTTTTATTGATGAGGAAAGAATTAACTCCGGTACAATGAAAGCATTGGGCTATGACGATTATGTCATCATCAATAAATTTATTGCCTATGGCTTTATTTCCGGCACAATCGGTACTATTTTAGGCGTTTATTTAGGTCATACTTTGATGCCCCAGATTGTTTATCATGCCTATTACAAATCTATCACGATACCGCCAATCGAATTACACTTTCATTGGCAAATTAGTATAATCGCTCTTTTGTTATCCTGGATCAGTTCAGTTTTGCCTGCTTACTTGACTGCTAAGAATGAATTTAGGGAAAAACCAGCTGCACTGCTATTGCCAAAGCCGCCAGCAGCCGGTTCTACAATTCTACTGGAAAAAATTTCTTTTATTTGGAACCATCTTAGTTTTACCCATAAGGTTACTGCGCGTAATATTTTTAGGTATAAGAAGCGCATGTTAATGACAATTTTTGGCGTTTGTGGTGCCGCTACAATGCTATTTGCCGGATTTGCAGTTAAAAATTCGATCACTAATATGAATAACAGGCAATTCAATGATCTTATTCACTACAACATGATTGTGGCAGAAAAACCTGGCATTTCCGATCAGCAAGAAAAAAGTTTAAGTAAGAAATTACAAGCTGGCAGCATTAAGTCGGAAACCCCTATTTATTATGAATCCTTGTCTAAAACTGCTGGTAAAACCGGTGACACTCAAGATATCACGTTAATTGCTCCTTCTTCCAGTAAAGTCTTAAAGGATTATGTTCATTTAAATAACCGTAAAACAAAACAGACCCTTCATTTAAGTAATAACGGCGTAATCATTTCTGAACGCCTTTCTACCCTGCTTAATGTGAGTGAAGGCGGCTATATCTCAATCACAGATAAAGATAACCACGTTAGAAAAATGAAAGTAGCTGGTATCACAGAGATGTATATGGGGCATTTTGTTTTCATGAACAAAACAGAATACCAGCGAGTCTTTAAACGTAATTTCAAATCTAATGCCTATCTGGTTAATTTAAAGAATTCGAGTCGCAAGAACACGAGAAAAATGGCCGCACAATTTATGGCACTAAACGGCGTGGCAGGAGTTGTCCAAAATACAGCAGTTAGCCAAGAATTAGACGTTGTAGTGCAATCTTTAAACTTGATTATGGTTGTTTTAATAGTGGTTGCAGGTCTGCTAGCAATTGTTATCCAATATAATTTAACTAATATCAACATTGCTGAAAGAATACGTGAACTTTCAACTATTAAAGTTTTAGGTTTCTACGATAATGAAGTTACCATGTATATCTACCGTGAAACCATTTTGTTAACAGTAATTGGTATTTTGGTAGGCTATTTGACTGGTGATTTGCTCTATCGCTATATTCTTTATGTTGTTCCACCTGATAATGTCATGTTTAATCCAGCATTATCAACGTCTAGTTTTCTTTGGCCACTGGGAGTTATCGGGACAATTACTATTGTTTTAGGCTTTATCGTGAATAGAAAACTTAAGAATTTGGACATGCTGGAAGCTTTAAAGTCAGTGGATTAAATTGTAATGCTCTTTTGACAAAGAGCATTATTTTTATTTCTTTATAAAAATATTAAATTAAACTAAAATTATGCTATAATTGTTTTATTAGATTTAATGTTCATGAAAAGATCTTCAAATTAACCTGTATACGAAATATTTATCATCCTTCCTTTTTAAATGATAAAGTTACTACAAATTAATTTTGGAGAAAAAATTGAATAATATTTTACAAGTTAAACATTTAAAAGAAACCTATAAGGATAAAAAGCAGGAATTTCAAGCTTTAGATGATGTTTCTTTTACAATTGACCAAGGAGAAATACTGGCGCTTTTAGGCCCTAATGGTGCTGGAAAAACTACTATTGTCTCAATCATTGGCGGTTATTTAATCCCTACTTCCGGCCGTGTGATTTTGAATGGTCAAGATATTACCACTGCACGAAAGAGACCAAACATTGGCGTTTCTTTTGGTGGTGATTTAGGTTTTTACCGTAACGCTACAGCCAAGCAAAATTTACAATTTTTTGCGGACTTGGCTAAGGTACCCTTCCGCAAGCAGAATAAAGAAATTGAACGTGTTCTGTCAATTGTTGACCTTCTAAATGTTGCCAATAAAAAAGTGGGAGAATTTTCTAAAGGAATGACGCAAAGACTGCATATAGCGCGCTCTTTGCTCAATAATCCTAATCTATTGCTCTTGGATGAACCCACAAGTGGTCTTGATGTTGAAATTGCACAGAGTGTGCAGAATACAATTAAAAGTCTGTCTGACTCGGGTATTAGTATTTTATTAACCAGTCATACTATGTCCGAAGTTGAAAAATTGGCTAAACGGGTAGTCATTTTAGGTGCAGGAAAAGTATTTTTCACCGGCACCATTAATACTGTTTTTGGCTTAGCTGAAAAAGAAATAAACCAAAAACCTAAAAATTTAGAAGAAGCCTACTTAGCTTTAGCGCCTAAATTAAGGAGGAAATAAAAATGCGTTTTATTCGTCTTTTCCTCTTTCATGTTAAAGATTATCTTTCAGATCAATATTTTGTCTGGTTGACGATTACAAGTACTACTTCTATTTTTTTAATGCAATATATTATGGCGTATGCTACACATAATTTGGATAATACACAAATATGGCTCCAAAGCGGTATTTTTGGAATGTGGACTTCTTGTACAACCGTTGCCGGTTGCATCAGTTTTGAACGTTACAAAGGAACGCTGCCATATTTATTAAACAGCCAGTATGATGAAAGAGCTTCGTTAATTACCTTGCTTTTGCCTGCATCCAGCTATGGCCTGTTTTCGTTTCCGATTGCATTTATTCTGGCAAAAATTTTAGGAGCAGCTACTGGTACAGTTTCTCTTTACATTATTTTATTAATTTTGCTAATGTGGGTCGGTTGTGCAGTAATGGGCATCTTAATTTCATCTTTTCTAACTCTGTCACCAAATGCAATGGTCTATGAGAGCTTAATTGGAACCCCCATATTATTATTAGCAGGATTATTCGGCAATGATACCGTTTTAGGGCCATTAACCAACGTATCACAGTGGTTTATTCCAATCACGGCACCAATTGCTGCTTTATCCCATAATAAAAGTCTCAACTGGTCTTCTTATTTCTGCAGTTTACTTCTTTGGATTGTATTAATTGTGGTTATTGTCAGAAAAATTAATGACCTGGTAAGAAGGAAAGGAGCTCTGAAAATTATCTAATGTTTGCTACACAGTTCTCGGGCCTTTCATTTCTGAATAATTGGCGGACAAAGCTGACTTACTTTTTCATCACACCAATGATTAGTTTGGCCCTGTTAGTATTAATTAATATGCAATATTCTAATCAATTTAATTGGGGAGTTGCTATTAGTTCAATTGCAATATCTGCAGCTGTACTTACTCTTGAAACATTTTGTTCAGCTGTGATTAACGATGCTAATTTAAGAATTGACTTTGAATTAATTGCCAAAAAACCTTTCAGTTTCAGATATTGGCTTACTAAGTGCATTGTTGCCCTTATTATAGGAAGCACTTTAGCACTGATTAACCTTTTTCTCTTGTACTTAGTAGGTGCGCCTTTAGTCATTATTGGACGAGCTTTACTCATGCTGCCGCTTTTATGTCTTTATGGCTGCGCTTTAGGTTTTGTATCTTGGGCTATTTCCTGGCAAATGAATGATCCCTATTTTTTAGAGAATATTATCAGTAGTATAGCCGAATTAGTCTCAGGAGTGCTAGTTGTAATTTCAGCTTATCCTGATTGGTTAAAAGCAATTTCTTTTTTATTCCCCTTTTCAGAACAAGTTACTTATATCAAAACGGGTGATGCTAACCTAACTTATAGTGTATTTATTACCTTTATTTGGCTTATAATTGGCATTTTAGCTTATATTTTTCAAATCAAGCCTGTTTTAGCTAAAGGAAAACATCATTATTAAGGCTTACACAGTAAAAAAGAGCGGTTGAATATTTTTCAACCGCCCTTTTTGTTTTTAACATCCTATATTTTGGCTTTGCCTAATAAAACTGAACTAATTACAACTGATAGTGAACTAAATGCCATAGCCAGGCCAGCTATTTCTGGACTAAGAGTAAGACCAACGCCAGCAAACACACCAGCTGCAACCGGTATACCTAAAACGTTATAAATGAAAGCCCAAAACAGATTTAACTTTATCCTGTTAAAAGTCTTACGGCTAAGCTTCAAAGCCCGCACAACGTCTTCAAGATCGTTTTTAATTAGCACAATACCACCTGCATCGATGGCGACATCGGTACCGGAACCCATGGCAATACCAACATCTGCTTGGGTCAAAGCCGGGGCATCATTGATGCCATCACCCACAAAAGCCACATGATGCTTTTTCTGCAGTTTTTTAATAGCATCTGCTTTATCAACCGGTAAAACTTCAGCTATTACTTGATCAATACCAACTTGCCCAGCTATTGCATCAGCTACTTGCTGATTATCACCTGTCAGCATTACGGTTTTCAACCCTAATTGGTGCAAGTCACTTATTGCCTGTTTAGCATTTTCTTTGGGAGCATCTTGAATTGCAATTAAGCCAATTACTCTTTCATCTTGAGCAACCGCAATTACAGTCTTTGCTTCATTTTGCAATTTCATAATGTTGGTCTTAAACTCCGCAGAAAGCTCAATTTCACTCTGATTTTTTGGACTCCCAACTAAAATTTTACTGCCAGAAACAGTGCCACTTACGCCCTGCCCTTCAACTACAGTAAAGTTTGCTACTGGTTTCAGGGTAATATCTTCTTTTTTCGCAGCAGCTAAAATGGCGGGTGCAAGAGGGTGCTCAGAAAGTTTTTCCAAACTAGCAGCAAATTGTAAAACGCTTTTTTGATCACCTACAATATCTGTTACTTGGGGCTTTCCCTTAGTAATAGTACCGGTTTTATCAAAAACAATGGTATCTATATTATTTGCAGCTTCTAAAATTTCTCCGTTTTTGATTAAAATGCCCATTTTAGCACCACGACCCGTACCCACCATTAAGGCGGTGGGTGTAGCCAAACCTAAGGCACAAGGACAGGCAATCACCATCACTGCTACCGCAAAAACTAAAGCAGTAGCGACATTTTTGCCTAGAACAATAAACCAAACCAAAAAAGTCACGATAGCAATAATTAAGACGGTAGGAACAAAGATATTTGCAACTTTATCAGTCAACTTTTGAATTGGTGCATGACTATTTTGCGCCTTTTTCACAATATCAATAATTTGGGCCAACATAGTATCATTGCCCACCTTTTGTGCTTCCATCACGAAAGATCCAGTTTGATTAATCGTCGCACCAATTACCTGATCGCCCTGGGCTTTTTTAACTGGTAAACTTTCACCGGTAACCATTGACTCATCAATATTTGAATTTCCCGAAACTATCTTGCCGTCCACGGGAACTTTTTGTCCAGGCATAACTTGTATCAAGTCGCCCTTAACAACTTTAGTTATTGGAATACTGACAAATTCATTGCCACGCTTAACCAAGGCATCCTTAGCACCCAAGTTTAATAGTTTGCCCATTGCATCTGAAGCTGTAGCACGCATTTTTTCTTCTAAGACCTGGCCGAGTAAAACAAAGGTAATTACAAAAGCAGCACTTTCAAAGAAAACTGGTTTGCCCGTAAACATCGCATAAATACTATAAACATAGGTAATTGAAGTTCCTAAGGCTACCAGTGTATCCATATTAGAATGATGTTTCTTAAAAGCCGACCATGCACTGGAAACAAACGGCCCTGCAGAAATGAGCATAATAATTGTAGTAAAAATCAGCATGGTCCATTTGCCGCCTGGCAGCATCCAACCTGTAAACGGGTGAATGATCATTTCCAGAAGCATTGGCAATGAAAGTATCAGTGACGTCCAAAAGCGTGTTGTTATCTTCATTTCTTTACCTACGCTTATTTAACAATCACTTTGCCATGAAACATATTCATACTGCATTCCCAGTCATATTCACCCGGCTTGGAAGTATCTATTTTAATTTGTTCTACTTTACCTTGAGGCAGCTTTTGATTAATACCAAAATCAGAAAAGACAACATGATCCAGACAATTGGAGGAGTCTGTTCTCTTAAAATTCAAAGTAGCCGGAACGCCCTTTTTTAAAACAACTCTTTCAGGTGAATATCCACCCTTGACTTCAATGTCAACACTTTGTTGATTGGCATTAACTTGCGCATTTGCTGCCGCCACATCATGTTTGCCGAAGAACCACCATGCAATAAAAGCAATGAGTGCAAGTCCTAAAGCTAAAGTAATGATTTTATCCATGATAATTTCTCCTTTTTTCTTCTTTAAGTTAGTGTCTACATCTGTAAACTATAATTAGTATAGATGGTTAATTTACAATTGTAAACATTAATGCTCAAAAAAAGCACTGGCTTTTGTCAGTGAAGAAAAAACTATCTAATCAGCATTGAGGCTCTGCAACCATTTTGCCAAATCTTTTTCTTCATTTAATACATGTTCCAGCTTTATATTGTCTTCCGCAGCTAATGACAGCATTAATTGCAAAAAAGCAGGTACCGAAAGTCCATGCCGATCTAAGTTATATTGTGCTTGTTTTACCGTTGCACTTGCTAAATTAATTGAGAGTACTTCATCTTTCATTTTATATTTAATCCCCAAACCTTTTTATTAAAACTAATAGACCATTTTAAAGAAATTACCTGCCGCTACGCAAGCTTTTAGCAAATAAAAAAATAACTACGTGGTCTATCTGCCAGCACCATTATATTTTTTCAAGCCCAAATTCCAGACAAAGTGATCCAAAAAAATAAAGATAACCGCCATTAGTAATTGTAATAACAAAAGTTGCCAATCTTGAGCCTGCAACAAAATTATTGTTGCAGGACAAGCTACCAGGCCAAAAGGAAGAATAAAATTAAAAATAATATTGCCTACTCCGCGGTAAATACTGGCTGGATATCTGCTCATTTGGATCATGCTTAAAAACAAATCGTTCCTGCCAAAATTAGTAGGAAACCAAAAAGCCGAAATAGTCCATAAATACCATAATGAATAGTAAAGAATGCACCCACAGATACATGAAAATATAAAACAAAGTAATTGCACTAATGTGATCTTGATATTTTGACAAGCATAAATAATTACGACTAAGCCTAAGAATGAGTTTACCAGCTGCGTAAACTCAATAGCACTAAAGAAATAATATAATTTAGTATTGATTGGTTTTAACAGGACGGAATCAAGTGTTCCCTCCCTAATATCATTTTCCATTTTGGGCATGGATTTAACCAAGAAAGCCATTAAAAAGCCATCAAGCATAGTGTAAACACCAACGAGCAATAAACATTCTTTGTATGTCCAGCCGCCAATTGTGTCAACGCTTAAATAAATCACCTTAAAAAATGCAATGGGAATACCTAACCACAGGACTGATGAAATAATACCAAAGAGTGTGTCTAATCTGAAACTCACTGTTTCCAAAAGAGCAATTTTTACCAAAGACCTGATTAACTTAAGTTTATTTCTCATCGTTTAACCCATTACATCAGAATATCTCTGAAGCCCCTTCTTATTAACTATTTGCACCATCAGATAAAATACAGCTGCCCAAATTAGCTCTACCAAGGTATTTTTACCCCAATTTGCTAAGGAAATGCCTTTGACCAGAGTATCAATTGGAAAAGAGCTAAAATACTGAAATGGCAAACACTTAGTTATTTTTACTAAAAAGGACGGTAAAATTTCCAGCGGAAAGTAAAAACCAGCAAGCAGGTTCACCACTACCTCTTTCACAAGTAAAACAAAAAAGAGATTATCAAACCAATAAGCCACACTGCCAACGATATATGAAAATAAAAACCACAAAATTGCAGATAATACTATGCTAACAGCAAATTCGACCAAAACCATTAGCGAAACATGCAACAAATTATTTAACAGAATGTACAAGAAACCAATTACAAGAATTGGCAAAAGTAAAAGCAAATTTGCCAGTCGGTCACCAAGCATTTTAGCGAAGTAATATTTTTCAATTGCTATGGGTCGATGAATGATATTAGACAGTTCTCCTGAATGAATATCATCATTTAGTTCCCAATCTACTGCGTACCATACAAAAGAATTAATAAAATTGACACCTATATAGTAGATCACAATCTGATTTTTGCTAAAGCCGCCAATTGTTTGTCCCTGATCTAAAATTAGAGACCATAAATAAAACATGACTAGACTAGGCACAAGTGCTTGCAAAAGCAAAATCACCACACTGCTTTTATTAGCCAAGATCGACTTCAGAGAAATTTTGCTGATAGATAAATATGTTTTTAGCATTTTAATTTTCCTCAGCAAACAATTCCAAGATAATATCTTCCAGTTTGAGATCGTTTATTTGATAATCTGTGCCTTGGTTGTTTTGAGCTAATTGTGCTATCACATGATCAACTTTTTGTGCAGGAACTTTAATTGTAATTGTGACATCATCTTGATCAATTATTTTAGCTTTGATATTAGTTTCATTAAAAGACTCAGATTTTATAAAGCTAATATATTTATTATTACTAAATTTATTTAATAGCTCCTGTTTTTGACCGTCCCAGATTATTTTCCCGCGGTCAACAATAATCAAATGATCACAAATACTGGCAATATCTTCCATGTCATGAGAGGTTAGAAAAACCGTTAGGTTTTCCTCCTTGTTTAATGATACTAAAAACTTGCGAATATCCCTTTTGGCTATGACGTCTAAACCGATTGTTGGCTCATCTAGGAAAAGCACTTTAGGCCTAGTGGCTACCCCTGCTAAAAATTCAATTTTCATGCGTTCACCTAAAGATAATTTCCTAGTCTGCAGATCTAGTTTTTCAGTAACATTGAGAATACGCGCTAAGTTGGCGACGGTTTTCGCAAAAACACTTTCAGGAATGTCGTACATGGTCTGGAGCAACTCTAAATAATCCCGCGGGGTTAGATCTGGAAAAAGTTGTGATCTGTTGCCCATTACCACTGAAATTGATTTTTTAAAATCGTTAGTCCTTTCAACCGGATTATAGCCGTTCACTTTACAGTAACCAGATGAAGGAAACAAGGTACCAGTTAGCATCTTAATCGTCGTAGTTTTCCCAGCACCATTTTTGCCAATAAAGCCCACTTTTTCTCCACTCTTGATTTCAAAATTGAGCGACTGTACGGCTTTAACTACAGACTTTTGTGGCTTAAAAATATTCTTGGCCACTGCTGCCCAGTTTTCTCCCCTGCTATTAATAACATATTCTTTGGAAAGATTATGTACTTCAATTGCATTCTTACCCATGATTTACCTCTTTATGGATAAATAGTTAGCACAAAAAAGCAATTTCAAGAATTTTTTCAATAAAATTGCTTTTGTTTGAACATAAATCATAATACTTAATTAGGAAATGTCATTAATTTAAACTTTTAAAAAAGATTTTAAATCAGCAACACTAGGTAAATTTTACCATGTCTTCCGTTATTTTTAAATTATATTTAATGTTTTTTCCAAGTAATTACTATGCGCTCTTTTTACTTATTTTTATTTCGCGGTAAGTATTAGCTATTTTCTTTCTAAGTATAAGTTTTACTTTAAGTGAATTATCCCTGTATTTTCTTACCTAGTTATAATAGCCGAACTTTATTTTTTACTTACAAATATTAGCCCTATATTTTAAAGCTTAAATATTTTTATCTCTAATTAATCACATACATAATTTTTAATAAATAATTAATCGTTCGTATTAAATTACAAATTTTTTTGAAGCTTTTTTTGAAAAAAAACGATTTTCGACTTGACCCGGAACTAAATCACTAGTAAAGTGTAATCAATTTATCTATTATTTTTCAAAAAGGAGTGTGCATTAAATGTCAAATTGGACAACCAAATTTGTTAAAGAGGGTTTAACTTTTGATGATGTGTTATTAATTCCGGCAGAAAGTCACGTTTTGCCAAATGAAGTTAATTTACACACACAATTGGCACCAAATCTTAAGCTTAACATCCCTCTGATAAGTGCCGGCATGGATACTGTCACCGAGGGTGCAATGGCTATTGCCATTGCACTACAAGGTGGTCTGGGCGTTATTCACAAAAATATGTCGATTAGTGCCCAAGCTAGTGAAGTTGCCAATGTAAAAAACGTTGTTGTTCCCGCTAACATTACTAAAGCTGCAGTTGATGACGACAATAGACTACTAGTAGCGGCAGCCATTGGTGTTACTAGCGATACCTTCGAAAGAGCCGAAGCGCTCCTTGAAAAAGGTGCAGATGCGATCGTAATCGATACTGCCCATGGTCATTCCGCTGGAGTCTTGCGCAAAATTAAAGAGATTCGCGATCATTTTCCCAATATTACGTTAATTGCCGGTAATGTTGCCACAGGCGATGCTACCAGAGCACTTTTTGATGCTGGTGTGGATATCGTGAAAGTGGGTATTGGCCCCGGGTCTATCTGCACAACCCGCGTAGTAGCCGGTGTTGGCGTACCGCAGATTACTGCCATCTATGACGCGGCTACAGCTGCACGGGAATACGATAAACCAATTATTGCTGATGGCGGCATGAAGTATTCAGGTGATATTGTTAAAGCATTAGCTGCTGGTGGCAATGCAGTTATGTTAGGTAGTATGCTTTCAGGCACTACCGAAGCTCCCGGAGAAATTTTTGAGAGCAATGGTCGTAAATATAAGACCTATCGTGGTATGGGCTCGGTTGGTGCAATGGCACAAGCGCATGGTTCTTCTGACCGCTATTTCCAAGGTGGTGTTAATGAGGCTAATAAATTAGTGCCTGAAGGTGTTGAAGCTCGAGTAGAATACAAAGGCGATGTTTCTGATATTGTCTTCCAAATTATAGGTGGACTGCGTTCAGGTATGGGTTATGTAGGCGCTGCTACAATAAACGATCTGCGTGAAAATGCTCAATTTGTTAAAATTACTAATGCTGGATTACGTGAGTCTCATCCTCATGACGTCCAAATTACTAAGAATGCACCAAATTATGAAAGATAATTAAACAAAAAAACTAGTTATTGGTTTAATCCAATAACTAGTTTTTTTATGTTTCAACTAATTTTCTGAAATTGCTTTATTTAATTTTTGCAAGTTTTCTATTAGTTCTTTTTTAGTGTCTGCCCCAAGTATTGCAGCATAACTATTTTCAGAGCTAATAAAATAATTAGTTATTTTTTCTTCGAGTTTAATCGCTTTATCAGTCAGTAGAATTGCCTTTAGTCGTGTATCACGTTGATCTACTTTCTTATAGATCAAGCCTTTATTTTCCATTAAACGTAAAACATTAGTAGCAGTCGATTTCCTGATGTTAAATTCATGCTCAATATCTTTTTGATAAATTGACTTATTCTGCGCAAATGAAGCTAAATATTCAATAATCAGCATCTGTGTACCAGTCAAGCCAATTTTTCTAGCATAATAATCGGCATTACGATTAAAAGTATTTTGTACACGCTGCAAGGCCAATCCGAGTCTGTTCATTATTTTATTCCTTTGTTTTTACTGGTTTCGTTGCCGCATACAGTAAGTATACACCAATAAGAACAATCAATAGAATAAAAATAAAGCCAACTTGAGCAGCAGCAATATATTTTCCTGTAACAGAAGTTTGGCTGCTCGTTTGTTCAACAAACTGCATAATTGCGGAAATAATTGCAGTTCCCACAGCACCTGCAAATTGCTGTGCCATATTGAACAAGCCGTTACCATCTGTATTTTCACTTTCTGCCAATTGGCCAATCGAAGCTGTCATCGTATCACCCATAACTAATCCGATCCCTAACATTGTAATAGCATAAAATAAAATTATTTTGCCAGAAGTGAGTGAAGAAGCAAAAATGCAGTATAGTAGACCACCAATAATTTCAAAAACTGCCCCAGTCATAATGGGCTTTTGTGCACCATAGTTATCAAGGAGTCTACCACTAATAGGTGACATAATTGCTCCTACAAGTCCCCCAGTGAGCAGTAATAAACCTGCTGTCATTGCAGTGGAGTGGTTAACAATTTGCACATAATTTGGCAGAATAAAGGACAGACCTAAAGTATTTACTTGAAAAATAAAATAAGCTGTAATACCTTGCGTAAATTTAGTCTTCTTAAAGACACGAATATTAATTAAAGGGTTGGAGGTATTAAGTGAGTGCTTAATAAAAACCACAAGGCTGATAATACCGATAACTAAAGGGCTAATAAACATTAATGGTTTCTGTAAAATAGTTGACAAGTTACTAAAAGCAAAAATTAATCCGATAAAAGTTAAAGCAATACTTATAAAGCCAACTACATCGAGTTTCGTGTGTTTAACTTGTCCAGTTTCACCAGTAATAGCTGTTAGACCCATGATTAAAGAAATGATCATGACGGGAATAATGAAAATAAAGATATAGCGCCAACCTAAGGTGTTAACGACTAAACCACCGAATGTGGGTCCTAAAGCGGGTGCCACAGCTGTGATCATTGTTCCTATTCCCATGAGTAAACCTATCTTATCTAACGGTGTTCTTTCCAAAATAATATTGAACATTAATGGAATTGCAATACCGGCTCCTGCTCCCTGAATAACGCGACCAAGAACCAAAAAGATAAATTGATTTGCAACAGCATCAATTAATAAACCACAAATGAATAAGACTGCCGCGGTCACAAAAAGCTTACGTGAACTAAAATTCCTTTTCAGGTACGCAGATAGCGGCATAATGATAGAAGCAACCAGTAAGTAGCCTGTTGTCATCCATTGTACTGTTGCCATATTGACGTGAAAATCATTCATTAAAACAGGAAATGTAACGTTTCCTGCAGTTTCAATTAACACACCTGAAAAAGACATTAATCCAGCTGCAAAAATTGAACAAATTAGTTTTGCATCTAATTTTCTTTGCATTCAAATTCCTCCTAAAATTTAGTTAGCAAGCTAACTAAATAACCATAGTAACTCACATTTTTTGAAATGCAATCAATTTTAAAAGAAAGAAAAACTCACCTTGGAATTCAAGGTGAGTAATTTTTTAAAATACTTACTTATCTGTATCAATCACATATTTTTGCCAGTAACGCCAAACATTCTCACTAGACGAGCGTTTGGCATTTTCATACGCTCCCTCATTCAATTTTCTGCGTAATTTAGGACTAGCAAAAAATTCAGTAATTTTGGCTGCTAATTCATCAATATGACCACTAGGAACAATAAAGCCGCTTTGCCCATCTGCAATCAGATCTGCAGGACCATAGTTAATATCATAAGCGATTACGGGCACACCATGTGATTGGGCTTCAACTATCGAAAGTGGTGCTCCTTCATACCGCGAAGAAAGAACTGAAAGCTGCGCATTATCATACACAGAATCCATATCTTGCGTATAACCCATAAAATGAATAACATCTTCTAATCCAAGATCCTGCACCAATTTCTTTAGCATTTTTTCTTCTTTAAAATTATCGTTACCGTCGCCATAACCATAAATATCCAATGTTAAAGAATCATTTTTTTGATAAGCCTGATTAAAGGCTTTGATCGCATCGTCGATACGCTTTTCATAAAATAATCTGGCTATGATTATTATTTTTCCTTTAGTCCGGTCACTCATTGGAATATGTTCTGCCTGTAGCTGCTCATCAGGAACTATTCCAACTGGTATTGAAACTATCGGCACCTGCGTCCTCAACCTTTTACGCATGTCATCTGCCTGATGTTTTCCTGGCGTAATAACTAAATCAGTCTTGCTTAATAATTCATTGTTGGAAATAGAATTGTAAGTCAGTGGAGAACTGGGATCCCAGTAATCCCTAAAATGAATATTATGAAAATGCTCAATTTTTCTAGCCGGTGTTTTCATGTTAATCATGGGTACGTTAGTAATATTGCTGCGGTCAGAAATAAACGTAGATTTTTCAGCCCCATCTTGCTCATTCAATTGGTCAAGCATAATGGTGAATGCCTGACCACTATTCATTAGTGAATGAACAACTCCATGAACATCTGTTAACTGAATGTTAGTTGCTGGGTAGTAAGTTGGCCTTTTTTCGTAAGAAATCTCATAATAAATGGTATTGTTCGGACGGAAAAATAATTCGTAGACCAAATGGTCATCAGCTGTATCAAAAATCTGGGTCAGACTCTTAAAACCACGTGTATCATAAAAATCCTCTTTGATACGGTGAACATCGCCATTATAATATATAATCGTATCTACGCTGCCATTAGGGAACATATTAATGGTCATGGTTTTACGATTGTCTTCATATACTTCATAACCATTAGTAATTTTCTTCACCTGGTTAAAACCTGGAATGGGCAAGTCTTTTAGTGTGACAATGTGACTGGCATAATTAACGGTTCCGGCAAAAAAGTCAAACATATTGACGTAATCATCATCGTCCAAACCATAAAGAGCTAAATTACGATGACCAAAACGGTTAAATTCACTCGTCGTTATTTTCGCTTTGACATGATTACGTTTAAACAACTTTAGCCTTTTAACTTCTGCGTGTTCTATTCCTGAACTATTTGCATCTAATTTACTATCTAAAAAATAATACATTATTTTACCTTTTATTCTCACATTTTAACTATCCTTACCAATTTTAGCATATATTTTATTATTTAAAATGGTTTTTAAAAGTATAAATACCAATATAAAAAGCATTGATTCAAACTGACCTTGAATCAATGCTTTATTTTTACTTTATATAATCACTAATCTTTTTTGGTAAGTCTCAAAACTAAAGGCCAAATTATAGCAGTTATTATTCCAATAGCTAATCCAGTCCATAAAATTGGTGACGTAATTAATGTAAAACCACGGGCAGTATTACTTTCAAGCCATTGAACCACTTGATTAGCAAAAAACTGTAATGCACCAAAAGAACCTACAGTAGAAATTAATAAAATGATGGCAGCCCAATATTTACCGAAAAGTATCAGTAGTGCTGCTAAAATGAATAATAGTATTGCTGCAAAGAAGAAATAATGAAAAATATTAATTGCGCGATTTACCTTGTTGCTATTTTTATCAAGTCCATCATTAATTCTATTTAACATTAATTTACTGACAGTTTTTTGAACATCATTATTTTCTGGGAAGGAAAGATTTTTCGCTGTGACTTCGCCATTTGCTTGGTAACTTGCGCTTAAGTTGTACAAACTGACATAAGACAAGTCATAATGATATTTTTTAGGTAGCTGTTCTAAAATCTTGTCTTCTACACCAAAGTCTTTTGCCAACTTCAATGTGCCAATCAGTCTGGAGTCACCCGTGTTATTAACACTTTTCTTAATCACCGTTTGCGCCATTGTCCGTACATTTTTGACATTCAGAGTTATCGGCGCTTCCATAACTAAAAAGCCTGAAATACAAACTGCCGCAGTAAAAATCAGACGTAGCAATATATTAGCAATTTTTTTCATTAACCTAGCCTCCACAGTCAAATTAACATCAATCTAACAGTCGTGTTGTCCCGAAGCTAAGCAGTTACATTTAATCATCTTGGGAGCATGCTCCTTTTTATGAGCAAGTTCTCCTTCGATCTTGTTAATATCACCTTCAGAAAGAGGCATATCATTGAGAATAGCGATTAAGACTTGACCTTTGTGCATATCACACATGTGGTTCATCATCTCTTTAGTTACTTCGATCATCATTTCAATCTGAGTAACTGTGGCCGAATAAACAAAACGGCGGCCATCTTTACGCGTCTTTAACAGTCCTTTTTTGACTAAACGACCCATTAGAGTCTTAATAGTCGATTCAGACCAATTCTTTTTGGCTTGGAGCTGTTTAATGATCTCACCAGTATGAATCTCGCCCAACGTCCACACTATTCTCATAACTTCCCATTCAGCTTCGGAAATATTATGTTCTCTATTTTTTTCTACCATAATAATCAACTCAACTTTATTTTACTACAGAACTAATTTTTTTAGTGCTTTGGCAATTCCGTCATGATCATTATCGTCTGTCACAAAATCGGCATTTTCTTTAATCATTTCAATCGCATTGCCCATAGCAATCTTTTTAAAATCTGGATTACTAAACATTGAGATGTCATTGCCCTGATCGCCGAAAACCATTACTTGATCCGGCCTGATCTTTAACCTGTCCGCCAGTTCCATCAAAGCATTGCCTTTTGAAGCATCTTTAATATTAATTTCAACTATCGTTGAAAAGCTGCGGACCACATCATATTTGGCAAATGCCCATTGGGGAATATTTTCCCACAGTTTATCTACTTCTTTAACATCACTTAAGACACTAAGGCCTACTTTATTAAAAGCAAAATCTTGAGGAATTTCCTCGGCTTTGCGGACTTTGATTACATTATTAGTATTGGTGGCACTATCGGCTAAATTAACACCTATATCACGATCACAAGTCCAATAACATTCAGGCGTTTCAAAATGAAGATTCACATGGGCCAAACGCTGCAGGCGGCGCATATTGGTGAAATCCCGGTAATTCATTTCTTCATTCATCAAGACGTTACCTGCAAGATCCTGTATAACTGCACCATTAAAAACGATGTCGTATTGCTTTTTACCTATCAAGCCTAATTGTTGGTTAAAAGGCATAACTCCGGATAATGGTCTGCCGCTTGCTAAAACTACTTTTATTCCCTGACTATCAGCTTGTTTAAGAAGTTTTTCTGTTTCAGGTAAGATTTGTTTGGTACTCGTCAGTAAAGTACCATCTAGGTCAACCGCAATTAACTTAATTGACAAAATAATTTCCTCCCACATTTCTTCATTATCTTCTTTATTATACAAAAAGTCGTAATTACTTACGACTTTTTCAAGAAATATTCTGTTTAAATAGGGTTTTATCTAGATCACAAATGAAATTGGCGGTTTATTTTATTCAACAGTCACACTTTTTGCCAAATTACGTGGCTTATCAACATCCAGACCCTTGTCTTTAGCCGCAAAATAAGCTAAAAGCTGTGTCACTACTACCGTAACTAATGGTGATAAGTAGTAGTCTACTTCAGGCAAAATAATATCGTCGCCTGTTTGCGCTAATGATTTATTGACAATAGTAATAACGTTTGCTCCTCGTGCAACTACTTCCTGAATATTACCCCGCATCAGATCAGCAGTTAGTGGGTCATTAATCAAAGCAATAACAGGAGTCCCCTTTTCAATTAAAGAAATGGTGCCATGCTTCAATTCAGCTGCTGCAAAGCCTTCAGTTTGAATGTATGAAACTTCTTTGAGCTTAAGTGCTGCTTCTAATGCTACCGGATAATCAATGCCACGACCAATATAAAATGCATTGCGGGATGGTATTAAATCTTTTTGTGCCAGCTGCTCTATTTTTTCCTGATTGGAAATTACCTGTTCAATTCCCTCTGCAGCCAAGGCTAAATTCTGCTTGAGTTTGAATGCTGCAGCAGCCTCATCGCCCATTTTTTCTCCTAAAGCTTTGGCAATTACTGCTTGAACAGCTACTTGCGCGGTGTATGCTTTAGTTGAAGCAACGGCGATTTCTGGACCGGCTTCAAGCGCCATTGAATAATTAGCTTCACGCGCTAAGGTAGATTCTGGGACGTTAGTTAAAGTCAAACTCGGGATATTGCGCTTAATTGCCTCTTGAAGCACCACTCTCGAATCGGCGGTTTCACCAGATTGCGACAAAAAGATAAAGAAGGGATGTTGTGACATCATTGGAAAATGATAGCCAGCCTCTGATGCAAATCCAACTTCAGTGGGAATTTTGGTTAATTTTTCAAAAAGTAGTTTTCCCACTAAACCGGCATGATAGCTTGTGCCAGCAGCAAAAATATATAATTTATCAGCCTTTGCCAAAGCATCAATTATTGTCGCACTAACTTTTGGCTTGCCATTTTGATCAAGATAAAATTGATCTAAATGCCTTAAAACACCTGGCTGTTCACATATCTCTTTCAACATGTAAAAATCATAAGTACCCTTAGAAGCAGCGTCTTCCGCAACATTTAATTGATAAGGTTCCCTTGTAACTTGCGCGCCACTAATAGTTTCAATTTGGTAACCACTTTTGGTAATGTCACCCACTTCGCCGTCATGTAAGTCAACAAAAGTTTTTGTTTGGTCTAAGACGGAAAGAGCATCAGAAGCAATAACGTTAAAGTCTGCGCCCAAACCTAATAGTAGTGGTGACTTGTTTTTGGCAATATAAATATGATCTGGATGCTGGTTATCAACTAACAAAAGAGCATAGGACCCCTTGATCATAGTCAAAACTTCTTTGAGAGCAGTCAAAGCAGCGACGTTTTTTTCTCGGGCAATTTTACTAATTAATTGAACAATCACTTCCGTATCCGTATCAGACTTGAATGACGCATTATTGAGATATTTTTTTCTTAAATCTTGGTAATTTTCAATAACACCATTGTGAACCAAATAGAAACGCTTAGTTTCATCAAATTGGGGATGGGCGTTTGCCTCAGTTGGTTTACCATGAGTAGCCCAGCGTGTATGTCCGATACCGACTTGGCCCTGTTCATCAGGTTTCATTTTATTTTTTAAATCCTGAATACGACCAGTGGTTTTAGTTAAAAATTCTTTTCCTGCCAAATCATTAAGGTATATTCCTGCTGAATCATATCCCCGATACTCCAATTTAGACAAGCCATTTAAAACTATTTCTCTAGCTGATTTTCCAATTATTCCGACAATTCCACACATGTGTTTCTCCTTTGGTCTAGTTAAATCTTGTATTTTTGGGCTAATTTATATATTTAAGTCACGTATGGAATATTAGCCTTTATATTGTAATTGGTCAAGTAATATTTTTCATAATTGGTCTATACTATATTGTGAAACAACTATCATTAACACAAAAAGCAGGCAAAATTAATTTGCCTGCTTTTTAAATTTGAATTTTTTAACCTTTAAACGCCCATTTCTTTTTCCACTACATCAGTGATTCTCTTGACATAGGCATCGGTTTCTTCTTGAGTTGGTCCTTCAGCCATGACTCGCAATAAGGACTGGGTACCGGATGGACGAACTAAAATGCGCCCTTCATCACCCATTTCTTTTTCAACTTCTTTTATCACATCTAAAATTGGTTCGTGTTCTTTCCAGTTCTTTTTATCCTTAACTGGTACGTTAACCAAACATTGCGGATATTCCTTAAAATCGGTTAGCAATTCCGATAAAGTTTTACCAGTTCTCTTCATTACCAGCATTAAATGCAGTCCAGTCAGCATCCCATCACCAGTATTATGATAATCGCTCATAATTACGTGACCAGATTGTTCGCCGCCCAGGTTAAAGCCATTCGCCCGCATTTCTTCTGATACATAACGGTCTCCTACCTGAGTACGTACATTTTTGATGCCGCGTCTTGCTAAAGCTTTAGTAAAGCCAAGATTACTCATTACTGTGGTAACAATTGTATCCTTTTTCAAGCGGCCGCCATCTTCCATGTAGCTGCCCAAAATATACATGATATGATCGCCATCGACTTCATTGCCATTCTCATCCACCGCAATACAGCGATCGGCATCACCATCAAAAGCCAAGCCAAGTTGAGCCTTTTGTTTAACTACTTCTTCCTGTAATTTTTTAGTATGGGTTGCGCCAACATGGTCATTGATATTCAAGCCGTTCGGATGAGTAGCAATAGTAGTAAAATCTACCCCGCAATCAGCAAATAAACGAGAAATAAGGCGGCTAGCTGCGCCGTTTGCACCATCAATGACCACTTTAATACCATCAAGTTCTTCTGGAATAGTATTTTCGATAAATTGTAAATATTTAGCACTGCCTTCATGAAAGTCAGTAACGGACCCAAGCCCTTTAGCAGATGGTCGAGGTAATTTATCCTCCGGTGCATCAATTAGTTTTTCAATTTCTTCTTCCATCTCATCGGATAATTTCAAACCGTCACTACCAAAGAACTTGATACCATTATCTTCAACTGGATTATGTGAAGCTGAAATTTGTACACCTGCGTCGGCACCTTGAGCGCGAACTAAATATGATAAACCAGGTGTAGTAATCACTCCCACCTCTAAAACCTCAATTCCGACTGACAACAGTCCAGATATTAAGGCATACTCCAACATTTGACCAGATATTCTGGTATCACGTGAGACCAATACTTTTGCCTGTTCTTCTTTAGTTTTGTTTTTGGTTAGGACATAACCACCATCACGACCTAACTTAAAAGCCATTTCAGGTGACAGTTCTTGATTAGCCACCCCGCGTACACCATCTGTGCCAAAATATTTCAACATTACTAAACAACCTTTCTAATTAATTATTTTTATTTCTAGAATTGTTTGCTTTCTCCACTTTTATTTCAACTTCAACCTGGTTAGGATTAGCTTTAACTACTCCATCAGGCAGATTAAGAGTTACAGTTTTAGTAGTCGAACTAGTAACAGAAGCTAAATCAACTGGAACCTTGAGGTGTTTGATCTTTGCCAAAGCATCCTTGTTACCATATAGCGTAACGTAATTATGTTTTAATGAAAGAGAATAGATTTTATCCAATTTTTCATGTTCCGGTTCAAGTTTCATTTTAACTGACTTTTTAGATATTGTAATCGGTATTGAAACTTTAGCTGTTGCTGGATCAATAATGACATTTAACTGCCTACCCTTATGGTCTTCAGCAACCAGGTTAACTTGTCTTTCAAAGGTATGATCAATATTATTTGGCAAAACTACTTTGGCTATTATTTGATCAATTTGATCGACTTCAGACCGCGCTCCTGTTACCTCAACCTGTTGTGGGTAAACACTCGCATGACCTAGTTGATAACCTTGAGCAACAGCACCTTTATTATACTCTACCTGTACAGGCATTGTCGTAGACTTTCTGCGCTGAATATCAACTTCTACACTCCGCGGGTTAATAGAATAAGAAATTTGTTTATTAATGCCATTAACGTGAATTTTGACATTGTGCATACCAATACTTTTTTTGGTTAAATCAATATAAGCACGAAAATTTTGCGTATTTATAGTCGAAGTTACCAGAGCAGCGGATCCTTCTAAAGTCACACTTACCTTTTCCGGATAACCAACTACATAATATTTATCCGTATCAACAGAAACCTGCAAAGGTACTTTAATGGTTTGAGTTTTATTAGCAGTTTGCTTAGTTTTTTCAGTTTGCCCTTGAGATAAAAAGCCTTCTTGAGTGGAATTAACATAAATAACCAGTAAAACGGCTATTAAGAGTGAAACGAGTCTGATAAACCAAGATTTTTTCCAAAATTCTTTCATCGGTCAGCACCCCATTTCCACAGTTTCCGCAGGATTTTTTGATACCATTTATCATTGCTATTTTTCTTAGGTACCAATTCTGCTTTAAGATATTTCAGATATTCATCACGTGTCATGTCCACTAAAAAGCGCCCATTACGAGTTATTGTCACACCACCCGTTTCTTCTGAAACTACAATCGTGATCGCATCAGTTACTTCTGAAATTCCAACTGCAGCTCTATGACGTGTTCCTAACCGTTTAGGAATCATGCTGTTATCAGACAAAGGCAAGTAAGCTGCAGCTACCGCAATTTTGTGATCCTTGTTAATAATTACAGCACCGTCATGTAACGGAGTATTAGGAATAAAAATGTTGATAAGCAATTCTCCTGTGACATCAGCATTAAGTTTAATTCCAGTTTCAATGTAATCTTCCAAACCCGTTTCCTGTTGCACAGTGATTAGCGCACCAATCCGTCTCTTTGACATGTACTGAATAGCTTTGTCCAGTTCATTAATAAATTTGATTGATTCATCACGCGCACTATCTTCACGACCACCAAAAATAGGCAGACGACCTAAATGTTCAAGCCCGCGTCTAATTTCCGGCTGAAAAATCACTATAATGCCAACCACAGACCAAGAAACAATTTGGTCAATCAGCCAAGTGGTTGTATGCAATTGCAGTATTCCGGCAATAATTCTGACAATAAAAATTAGAACAATGCCCTTGGCTAGTTGAACTGCTTTTGTTCCTCTAATTAAAATAACCAAGTGATAGACTACAAACCAGATTATCAGCACATCAAGAATTGTTGATAAGTTTGCCCAAGTAAAAATATGTATACCGCTAGTCTGCATAAATACTCCTTTCCCATTTAAATAAACATAATTTCAGTATCAATTCAATCTTTTGGGTTACCAATAATTCTAACCTCTGTGTGCAAATCAAGACCAAATTGTGACTTGATTCTTTTTTGAATTAAATGAATTAAGTCAAGATAATCAGTCGCAGTCGCATTGCCTTTATTAACGATAAAGCCGGCGTGTTTAGTTGAATCCTGGGCACCCCCAATTTGTTTGCCTTGTAACCCAGCCTGAATAATCATTGGCCCCACATAGTGACCTGCTGGTCGTTTAAAAACACTACCACATGAAGGATATTCCAAAGGCTGTTTATACTTACGCAAGGCATTGAGGTAATTCATATCTGCCAAAATGCGACTTTTAACATCGTTTTTTAAGGCAAAAGTAGCTTCAAGAACAATATCGCCAGTTTCCTGCACTAACGAATGACGATAAGAGAATTTCATGTCTTTTCTACTATAATTTTTAATTTTTCCTGAACGCGTCAAGACTTTGACATTCTCAATTGCGTTACATGTTTCACCCCCATAAGCACCGGCATTCATAAATACTGCTCCCCCAATGCTTCCTGGTATACCTGCTGCAAATTCCAAGCCACTAAGACCGTTTCCAGCTGCGGTAAATGCAGTATCAACAATTGTGGCACCCGCTTGAGCAATAACTTTGGTTTTTTGAACCTTAATTTGATTCATGTTTGTTAAAATTATTACCAAGCCAGAAATGCCACCATCCCGGATTATTAAGTTAGAAGCATTACCTATTATCGTTAAGGGAATTTTATTATTATAGGTGGCCACAACCAACTTTTTAAGTTCAGTTTCGTTTTGGGGAAAAGCCAAAAATTCCGCTGGTCCACCTGTTTTGGTGAAGGTGTACTTACTTAGTGGAACTTGCCTTCTTATTTCAATACCTTCTTTTGCTAAATCTGTTAATTTCAAAACAAAAATCCCCTTTATATAATCTTTTACTATTTTACCGCATTACGAAACCAGCTTCATCATATGTTATACTAAAATTAAGTTTTAAAGGAGAAAAAATGAATTTTATAGCGATGGATTTTGAAACTGCCAATCGTCATCCAGAAAGCGCTTGTTCTTTGGCGTTAGTAATGATACGAAATAATGTCATTGTTGACCGTTTCTACACTGTAATCAATCCGCAGATGCCTTTTGACGCAAGGAATATTCAAATTCATGATATTACTGCCGAAGACGTGCAGGATGCACCGACAATGTCAGAAGTTTGGCCCAGAATTAAAGCTTTGTTTCAACCCGGAATGTTAGTGACAGCTCATAACGCCCGTTTTGACACCAACGTCATGCATCAAAGTTTAGCCCGTTATGATATTGCAGAACCACATTACTTTGTACTTGATACTTTACAATCGAGTAAGTTACTTGAACCAAATCTACCTAATCATAAACTCGATACCGTTGCAAAAGCATTAAACGTTGAATTATGGCACCACCACAATGCTTTAAGTGATAGTGAGGCCTGTGCGGGTATTTTAATAGCACAAAATAAACAATTTGGCGATGAAACACTTAAAAACCTGGTTTACCAAATTTAATCTAAAAAAGTAGAGCATAAAAGCTCTACTTTTTCTTTTCAATTAAACTTAAAATTTGTTCAGCCCAAGCTTTATTTCTCTGTCCTTGCGGCTCAAATTCAATTATCCGTTTAGTGGAATCCCAGCTATCGTCAATACGTTTAATAGTAATTTGTAAGAACTCCTGGGGTAATTGTGCCTGAACTACTTCTGGCCATTCAATCACCACTAAACCCGGCTCTGTTAAATAAGCATTTAAATCAATTGAAGATAAATCATCATTTTCAAGTCTATAAAAATCCATATGAAATAAAGGCAATCTGGCCTCAGGATATTCTCTGACTATCGTAAAAGTGGGACTTTTAACAGGCCGCTTAATTCCTAAAGCGGAACCAATACCTTGAGTTAGAGTGGTTTTCCCCGCTCCCAGATCACCGTTTAGCAGCAACAAGTCATGCGCCTGTGCTGTATCAGCAATTGCAGCACCAATATTCTGCATTTCAGCTGCGGAATTAACATTAACCTTCATTTTGTTCATCCCTAAGTAATGCCTGTGCAGCAGTCAAAATTGCAATATGATATATATCTTGAGTATTTGCTCCGCGAGAAAGATCATTCACTGGTTTTTGCAGCCCCTGCAAGATGGGGCCAATGGCAGTAAAGTTTCCCAAGCGTTGGGTAATCTTATAAGAAATATTACCAGATTGCAATTCAGGAAATATAAAAATATTAGCTTGACCCTTTAAAGCAGAAGCAGGTGCTTTGCTGGCTGCTACATCGGGGACAAACGCGGCATCGAATTGCAGTTCACCATCAGAAACAATTTCTGGATGCTGCTGATGGAAGATTGTTGCAGCTTCTTTGACTTTGGTGACCATTTCACCTTTAGCAGAACCGTTAGTTGAAAAACTTAAAAATGCTACTTTAGGGTCAATATCAATCATTCGTGCTGTTTGAACAGACTGGTATGCAATTTCCGCTAATGTTTCACTATCTGGATCAATATTAATTGCACAATCAGCAAAAATATATTTTTCTTGTGCACGTTCCATGATAAAACTGCCAGATACCCTGTTCATACCAGCTGCAGTATGAATCAACTGCAAGGCCGGGCGGACAGTGGCAGCAGTTGAATGAGTAGCACCAGAAACCATGCCGTCAGCTTGACCTATTTTGACCAGCATCGTCCCAAAATAATTAGGGTCTTCCAGTGCCTTTTCTGCTTCACTTTTTGCAATGTCTTTTCTGCGTGCGTCAATGAATTCCTGCACCATATTTTTTTTATTTTCGTAGTGAAGTGGATCAATGATTTCTAACTGCGAAAATTCAAGATTTTCTTTTGTGATTAAAGCCTTAATTTCCTCAGGCTCACCTAATAAAATTGGTTTAACGATATCAGCCAGCGACAATTTACTGGCTGCCTTTAAAACACGCAAATCATTTCCTTCAGGGAAAACAATTTGATAAGTTTTATTAGAATTTTGAACTTTATTTTTTAATAAATCAAAAACACTCATATAATCTAGTTCTTTTCTATGCTAAATCTGTCTGCGTAACTTTGGCTGGCAACTGCCAATCAATTGGAACTTCACCAAATTCTTTCAAAGCCGCATTACAACGGGAAAAAGGTCTTGAGCCAAAAAATCCTCTATCAGCTGAATAAGGACTTGGATGAGCTGATTTAATCACAAAATTTTTGTCTTGGTCAATTAAAACGATTTTATTTTGGGCGTAACGTCCCCAAAGTATGAAAACTACTTTACCCCGATCACTTAAAGCCTTAATGGCGGCATCCGTTACTTCTTCCCAGCCTTTTCCTTGATGACCATTAGCATGTCCGTAAGGAACTGTGAGAACCGCATTTAAAAGTAAGACACCCTGATCAGCCCATTTTTTCAAATAACCGTGATTAACCGGTCTGCAGCCGACGTCATCATACAGTTCTTTATAAATATTTTGCAAAGATGGCGGCAACTTGACACCCGGCATAACCGAAAAACTCATACCTGTAGCCTGCCCAGGGTTATGGTAAGGATCCTGTCCTAATATAACAACTTTGGTATCTGCAAACGAAGTTAACTTAAAAGCAGTAAAAATATGGTACATGTCAGGGAAAATTCTTTTAGTGGCATATTCTTTTTTTAAAAATTCATGCAGCTGCTGATATTGATCACTTGCAAAAACAGGAGCCAGAATTTCATCCCAGTCATTACCAATAAACTTTTTCATTACCACAACATCCTCTCTTTCACTAACTTTTATGGTATCATGAAATTAATTATCAATGTGGGAGATTCTGCTACTTTTTAATTCTTTTTATTATCTCAAAATATAAAAGTAATAACTTCTTCATATATGATAATATGGTAGATAAGAAAATGACCTATATAGGAGGAGTAAGTAAGCTGTGATTAAGTTAGTAGCTTGCGATTTAGACGGTACCCTTTTTAACAGCAACATGACTATTTCAGAAGAAAATGCTGCTGCAATTAAATTAGCCCAAAAAAATGGGATCGAATTCTTAGTGGCAACAGGCCGCTCACCGCAGCAGTCACGCAAAAATATGCGCGAATATGGTCTCAAAACTGGTTTCATTAATATTAATGGTGCTTTGGTCTATGATGCAAATGAGCAATTACAAGTTAAGCATCAATTACCAAATGAAAAAGCAAAATTAGTTGCACATATTTTACTTAAAAATCAGCTATATTTTGAATTGGTTACAGCTGATAAAATATATTCAAATGATATTAGTAAACGTGTAGTTAATTTAGCGCGTTCTTTAATGTCGCTTAATCCGGGAGTGACTTTCAAAAAGGCGGTAGCAACAGCAGCTGGCAGCAACGCCATGTTAAGTATGACTTTGGTGGAAGATTTTGACCAGTTACTAGCTGATCCCAAAACGGAGATTATGAAAATTATTTCGTTTGATGCTCACGGTCCTTCTGCTTTTTCTAGTGCTAAAAAAGAAATTATGTCTTTAGGTGATGTGGCAGTCACTTCAAGCGCGGCGGCTAACATTGAGATTAATGATATTAAAGCGCAAAAAGGACCTGCACTTTTAGACTATGCCAGGAAAAAAGGTTTTAAAAAAGAAGAAGTAGCCGCAATTGGCGATAATCTCAATGATGCTAGTATGATTAGAGATGCCGGAGTCGGTGTTGCAATGGCAAATGCGGTACCCGCTATCAAAAAATTAGCCCAAGTCAAAACAAAATCTAATGATGATAATGGAGTTGCTTATATTTTAAAGAAATTTATCAAAAATAACGCTGAAGAATAGAGGTGCTTAAATGCGCTACTTATTGGAATTAACTCAAAAGCAGGAATATGGTCAAATTCCTGTCGCAAATGACAATGGAAAAATTCAATATATCATTCAAGGCAATTTAGATAATCCTAATCATACCCTTTATTTGAAAAAAATTAATAATGAAGAAATAGGTCGTCTATATACAGATGGCGGTGGCATCATTTCGTCATATACAATTGATGTTGTAAACCACTCATTAGTTAAAGTCAAAAGACTTAATAATAAAATAGCCAACCTTTTCTATATCACCAGATTAAACTACATTGTTTCGGGTAGTATCAAAAAAGGAAGCTATAAGTTTTTGTTTGGCATCAAAAAAGTTGCCACTGTTGAAACCGTCGTGCGCAATCAAGGCGTTGTGCTAATTTGTGATATTGAGCGTCCAGAAGATGTGCCCTTTATTCTGTTGTGTGCCACACTTTTCACTCAATGGCATACGACACCTTTAAGATTACCTACTTTTCCTCCAATCGGCAGAAAGTATAATGTTAATTTCAACTAAAAACGTTAAGAGCCAGATGAAATTTCATCTGGTTCTTAACGTTTTTTAATTCAATGACAAATCTTTAAAAGGAAAATTGGCTACTTCTTCATCACGATGAGAAACTACTATTACAGTTTCTATTCGCTTAAGTAATTTTTGCAATAAATCTTGTGCCGTTTTCAGATCAATACTGGAAAAACTTTCATCAAGTAAAATTAACTTGCCTTTTGTATCTATCAGCCTAGCTAAAGCAACACGTTGAGTTTGCCCACCTGATAAAGAATCATATTGCCAATTTTCATCAATTTCAAAATCTTGTTTTACCTTATTCAGACTTGCCTTATCATAATTACGCCCCAGCAAAATATTATAATCAATGGAGCGCGGAAACATTGTAACTGTCTGCGGCATATAGATAATTATTGAATTTATTACGTTACGAGGGATAGTGGCAATATTGACACCATTTAAAAGAATTTCTCCCTTGATAGGAATGAGTTGCCCTGTAGCCAATTTCAGTAATGTGGATTTTCCCCGTCCAGAAATCCCGTTTAATTTGTAAAAGGCGCCCTTTTCAAAAACAAAAGAAAAGTCATGCAGTACTTGTTCTTTGGCATTCGGATAAGAAAAAGAAACATTTTTAAATTCAAGCGTTTTAAACTCTAACGGAAAAGTAGCTGCAAGAAATTTAGGACTAGCAGTTTTTAGCGCTTGCTTTAAATTATTAAACTTCGCAAAAATGCTTGAAGTAGAGAGTAATTGGGCAAAGTAGCGGTTAATTATGCCAGCGGAATCAAAAACTTTAGTCCCTAATTCGGCGGTTGCTAAAATTGCGCCTGCAGTGAGTACGCCTTTAAAATGCAGCCAACCAGTAACGCCTAAAATCAGTAGTTGACTGCCGATATTAATTACTCCGGTGACAATATCAACAGTAGATCTTCTGACAGTGTTATGAACATTTGCTTTCTTTAATAATTGTGACCCCGCTGATGCCAGCTTTTTAATTTCAGGTAAAACATTAAAGGCATAAAGGGTATCGTAGCCGTGTAAACCACTACTCGTATATTTTAAGAACTGCTCATTAGCTTGCGAAATTGCGGTTACACCAGTAGTCAAAAATTTTTTACATAAACGTGGCACTAAGACGATTAAAATCACGAGCATGATTGCTACAATAAATAAAATGTAACTATAAAGATATAGTGCTACTAAAGCAAAAATAGCATTACCGCTAAAACGGACGATGAGAAAAAAAGTATCCAGTCCTTCTTTATGGATTAGATTGACGTCATTTTGCAGGTATGATTCATAATAGTCAACCGGATTTTGTTTAAATTTATTTTGTGGAAGTTCAATTAGACTAGTGACTATATCATTGCGAATATCACTGAGAATGTCTTGTGTCACAGTTTCTTGAATATATTTTTCGAGAAAAGAAATGATAAAGGTCAGAAACCAAAGTAAGAAAATAAATATAAGCATGTCAATAAAGGGACTAATTTTTCCGGCAATTAAGTAATTTGCCAAGACAGCCATCTTGGTAGCAGCCAAAACTTGCAATACTGAATTTACTAATAATAGTAGACAAGCTGCTATAACTGCAAGTGCATGTTTTTTCAGATATTGAGACATTTTGGCCCTCCTTAACAACAATATACATTTAATTAAATTTTAATTTTTATCATAGCAAAAAGAGAAAATATGTCAACAGCTGCTTGACTTTTACCGTCTGTTAATTGCCAACTTTTCTACAATCAGGTTGGCTAACAGTTGGTATCCCTCTGCACCGAAATGTAAGCCGTCATCTAATTGTCCTTTACATAGAGTTGTTAAATAGCCTTAAGCAATCATGGCCTGAAAAAGATTGATAAATTGCAATTTATATGTAGTTACCAATTTTATTAAGTCAGAAGTATAAAATGCGATTTCTTGGTTAGTTCTCTTTTTTTGCTTATTTTCATCTACAGCCGGTGGTGGAACCAAAATTATATTTTGCGGATAATATGAACAAATCACACTAGAACTGATCAAACCCATATTAATTTTAAATTGGTTTTGGGGAACTTGCTTGTACTGCGCAATATCGTTAGTGCCTAAAAGTAAAAGCAACTTGTCACAACGGTCAATCTTAAGTACTAACTGGGGTGGTAATGAATAAAAGGCTCTAGAATTGATACCAGACACAGCAATATTGATTAATTTTAATTCCGATACTTTTTGCTACAGTTCAATATTGATGAGTGGCTTTGATAAGCCTTCGTTACGCGCAATAATGCTATCTCCTGTTACTAATAGTTTCACTTTTTCTTCTTTTTAAAAATTAAAAGCTGCAATCATAATATTTAAGATTGCAGCTTGCTACTATCGCGGATTAACTTTACTATATTTCACATTTTTAAATTCATAAGCACTATATTTATCAGTTAAAGATTTTGTTTTAAAAAATTGGTTGGTTACTAACCCGTCTTCTGGATTACTTTGAAATAACACTTTATGCTTTTTACCAGCTATTTTTTCAGTCTTAACTGTGAAAGCATTCCCATTTTTAGTTGTTTTTTCCTGTACCGGACTTAGTACAATCCATTTACTCCCACGCAATTTTTTACTCGATGCTCGTAAATATTTTGCTAAAACGTTCTGATTTTTCTCTTGCCAGGCCGAAGACATTTCCCAAGGATATTTCTTTGTACCCTTGAGCATCCCGACTTTAATTACTTTAATATATTCATTGGTTAACGGTAGATTGATTGCAGATGTATGAATATTCATGGGATTGGGAGTGAAATTGTTGTTGCTATACCATTTTCCACGCCAAATTTTAGGAAATTTAAATTGTTTATCAAACCCATATTTGCTTTTGGTTATTTGCGCAGCTTGCACAGTTTTTGGTTTAATACTTCCAACTGGCACTGTCATAGACATTGCCAAACTTGCTAGTGCAAACATGGTAATAAATTTTTTGGCCATTTTTTCTCTCCTGTAAAAAAATATTTTATTCATTATAGGAATAATTATAAACTTGTTGGTCCTTCAAAGTAATTCAATTTAGTATAAAAAAACTAATTCTCAAGCTGAGAATTAGTTCTATTCTAAATCAGATGTATTTACTTTTCTTGATATTGATTAAATGAAGGTGCGTATGTTTCACCTTTAAAATTGTAATGTTGATATTTCTTAGCTAATTTCGCTGAAGGGAAGAACTGGTCAATAACTTCACCAGTTTTGGGATTAGCCTCAAATAATACTTTTTGGGTTTTACCAGCAATTTTTTCGTTCTTTAATCTAAAAGCGAAACCAATTTCAATATTGTTTTCATCTATTGGACTATAGACAGTCCATTTTTTGTTGTTAATCTTATTAGTAGTTACTCGACCCAAATGTTTGAAAATTTTATCATGCTTGGTAAACCAACTTTGAGGCATTTGCCACAAGTACTTATTTGTGACCTTTACTTTACCTGCTGAAACCAATTCAACATACTCGCCGGTCCAAGGTGTTATGAAACCATTCTTTTTAATGGTCATTTTACTTAACTTATCATGAGTATTACTATACCATTTGCCTTGCCAAGATTTAGGAAAAATAAAGTCTCTCTTAAAGCCATATTTGGTTTTGTTAACAGTATTTTGGGCTTTTTTTGAAGTAGCCGCTTGAACCAAATTTGTTTGATTAACACTAATTCCGCTTGCTGCAGCTAAAGCAGCTACAACAACTGACCAAGTAAGTGTTTTACGTAATTTCATAGTATTTGCCTCCCCTATTGAAATTATTTCATTCTATTATGGACACGCACTATGATAAAAGCAAGTGATAGTAAAAATATTAAACAAAAAAGCCTCTGAAAAATCAGAGACATTTGCATCGACTATAACAAAATTCGTTAAAATGTTTTTATCATTGAGCGTATGTTTTTAACTCCTTCGGTTTTTTACCACCATACATTCTAGCTAGCTTAGCTGAGCGCCAATAAACATTAGTTATTCTATAAGAAGAAGTGGTTCTTTCAATTAAAACGCGGTGTCCTTTGTAATGATATATACCCAAGCTCCAACCTGATGCAGCAGGACTAAACCAAGGAAACATTAAGATATACTTTATATTTTTGTCTTTTTTAAAAGTTACAGGGTAAAAAGCCTTTACCCAATTTCTAGTTTGCCTAGTATTTTTGATCCCCTTGGCATTAGTGTCTTGTCTATGTAATTCATTAGAATCGATTTTATGAGCTTTTACCCTTAATTTATTAAGTACTTTAGATTTATAGTTTAAATCAAAAGCTTTGCCATACCAGGTGCCACGCATCTTTTTCGGTGTGGTCAGTATCCCTAAATTGCCTTTTACATGAGCTGCCTGAACAACCATATTTGTATTGAACAAGCTACTATCACTGGCTTTTCCTGCCAACAATCCAAGTGCTAAAGACATAGTTATAGCAATAAGCATCTTTATTTTGCTATTTTTTACCTGTTTATTCAATTTTCTTTTCACCCTTCTGAGTTAATAAAAGCTGATTTTTAGCAAACCTTCTCATATTTTACAGTATAGTACTTTTTACCTATGTAATCTGAGACCGGTAGTGCATATGTCAGTACTCTCATGCGCTTTTTTAGTTTTCTTAATTTTCCACCATTTGGGAAAATAATATACACTTCTTTCTTTAATTTGCTGTTTTTCCCTTTGCTACTATTTCATAAGTACGCACATGTGCAGCTAACTTTTTATTTGTCACGTATTGTATACCGTGAACTTTTTGCAACAACAGATGTATTATTATTTTCTAACGAGAAATTCTAGTTGTTGATCCAAGATTTATACAGAATAAAAGTAAGGTGCTTAACAACAAACTTAAATTTGACTTATTTTTTCATTATTCTTTTCGAGATTATCATTAATTAAATGAAATAGTTTAATTAATATATTAAATTTTAATACATGACTATATAATTAACAACTTGTAACTTGTTTATTTTTAGTAATGTTATCGGTATTAAACATATATAAACAAAAAAGCCTCTGAAAAATCAGAGACTTTTTGGTTATATACAGTTAAAAATTAATCTTGGTAATTTACTAATTCTAAGAATGAATCAGGTTTAAGTGAAGCACCGCCGACTAAACCACCATCAATATCAGGTTTAGCCATTAATTCTTTAACATTGCCTGGATTTACAGAACCGCCGTATTGAATTCTAACATTCTCTGCAGTTTCTTCATTATACAAATCCTTGACAGTATCACGAATAGTCTTGCACATTTCTTCAGCTTGATCGGAACTGGCAGTCTTACCGGTTCCAATAGCCCAGATTGGTTCATAGGCAATAACTAAACTAGCAACTTGATCGGCTGATAAGCCAGCAAGTGCAGCCTTGATTTGGCTAACTACCCAATCTTCTTGTTTGTTGGCTTCACGAGTTTCAAGTGATTCACCACAGCAAATAATTGGAGTAACGTCATTAGCAAATAAAGCTTTAGCCTTCTTATTAATGTCTTCGTCTGTTTCGTGGAAGTAACCGCGACGTTCAGAGTGACCAATAATGCAGTAATTCATGCCCATTTCTTTTAAAACTTTAGGTGAAGTTTCGCCAGTAAAGGCACCTTCATCTTCGAAATAAGCATTTTCTGCACCAACACGCAAGTTTGAACCAGCGGCAGCTTGAGCTAAACTTTCAAGGTCAACGGCTGGGGCACAAATCAGAGCTTCAACTTTACTTGCTTCTGGCAACTTGTCCTTTACAGCAGCAACAAATTCCTTTGTTTGCTCTGGATTCATATGTAATTTCCAGTTACCAGCAATAATTGGTGTACGCATGTAAATAATGTCCTTTCTTAAAGTTTACTTGTCTGAAATGCAGGCAATTCCTGGTAATTCTTTACCTTCAAGATATTGCAAAGAAGCACCACCACCAGTTGAAATGTGGGTGATCTTTGGAGCGATACCAAGTTGTTTAGCGGCTGCAGTTGAGTCACCACCACCGATAATAGTAGTAGCATCAGTTAAGTCAGCAAGAGCCTTACCAACTTCTAGAGTACCTTCAGCAAAGTTTGACATTTCAAATGCACCCATTGGTCCATTCCAAACAACTGTCTTGGCATCTTTTAAAACATCCTTGAACTTGGCAACAGTCTTAGGACCGATATCAAGACCCATCATGTTTTCTGGGATATCATCACCGACAACTTTACGGGCAGCATCGTTTGAAAATTCAGTTGCTGCAACGTTGTCAACAGGTAATACAATCTTGCCATCAGCGTCTTGCAACAATTTTTTAGCAAGATCAACTTTATCTGGTTCAAATAAAGATTTACCAATTTCATGGCCTTGAGCAGCTAAGAAAGTATAAGCCATCCCACCACCAATTAAAATGTGGTCAGATTTTGGAATGAGGTTAGTAATAACATCGATCTTGTCTGAAACCTTAGCACCACCTAAGATGGTAACAAATGGGTGTACAGGGTTAGCAACAGCATCACCCAAGAACTTGATTTCCTTTTCCATTAAGAAACCAGCAGCAACAGGCTTACCATCTTTCTTCATGGCTTCAGCAATACCAACGTTAGAAGCGTGACTTCTGTGAGCAGTACCAAAGGCATCGTTAACATACATGTCACCTAATGAAGCCCAGTATTCGCCTAACTTAGGATCATTCTTGCTTTCACGTTTGCCAAAATCATTGTCAATATCTTGGAAACGAGTATTTTCTAAAACAGCAACATCTCCGTCTTGCATCTTGGCAACAGCGTCTTCAACTTCTTTACCTTCATTAGCAGGAACAAAAGTTACAGGTTTCTTTAAGAGTTCGCTTAAACGTTCAGCAACTGGTTTTAAAGACAATTCTTTCTTATCGTCATCTGACTTAACACGTCCCAAGTGACTAAGCAAAATTGCTTTACCGCCATTTTCAATGATGTATTTAATAGTAGGAAGAGCAGCAACAATTCTGTTGTCGTCGCCTATCACACCATCTTTAATTGGCACGTTAAAATCAACACGGACTAAAACCTTTTTGTCTTTTACATCAAGGTCAGAAACAATTAATTTAGCCATCTATATCCTCCGATAACTTAATTATTTTAATTTTGAAAAAAAGGCGGAAGGAAGAATTTCCCTCCGCCTTCTCTTTTGCCACGTAACAGTAATCAAATATTACAGATTAAAGAGTAGCAAATTTCAACAAAGTACGAACCATTTGGCAAGTGAATGAGTATTCATTGTCGTACCAAGCAACAGTCTTAACTAATTGATTGTCACCGGCAGTAGTTACCATGGTTTGAGTTGGGTCAAAGATTGAACCAGCAGTCATACCAACTACATCACTTGAAACGATTTCGTCATCGTTGTAAGCAAATGATGGGCTTTCGTACTTCTTCAATGCTGAGTTAACTTCGTCAGCAGTAACTTTCTTGTCAAGGATTGAAACTAATTCAGTTAATGAACCATCAGTAACTGGAACACGTTGTGCGTGACCATTAACTTTACCGTTCAATTCTGGAACAACAAGACCAATAGCCTTAGCAGCACCAGTTGAGTGAGGAATAATGTTAACAGCAGCAGCACGAGCGGCACGCTTGTTACCACCACGAACAGGACCGTCCAAAAGCATTTGGGTTGAAGTGTAAGCGTGGATAGTAGTCATAGTAGCTACTTTAATACCAAATTCTTTTTGCAAAGCATCAACCATTGGTGCTAATGAGTTAGTAGTACATGAACCAGCTGAAACGATCTTGTCGTCTGCATCTAAAGTATCATCGTTTACTGAGTAAACAATAGTCTTTAAGTCATTGCCGGCAGGAGCTGAAATCAAGACTCTCTTGGCACCTGCGTCAAGGTGAGCTTGTGACTTAGCCTTGCTGGTGTAGAAACCAGTACATTCAAGAACAAAGTCAACACCGTCATTCTTAACCCAAGGAATGTTTTGAGCTTGAGGTTCTGCGTATACACGGTATTTCTTACCATCAACAACAATTGAATCTTCTGTAGCTGAAACTTCGTGGTCAAAAGTACCATGAGTTGAGTCATATTTTAGCAAGTGTGCCAAAAGTGCTGGAGTAGTCAAGTCGTTAATAGCAACAACTTCAATATCCTTTGACTTTTCGCCTAAGTCCATGATCCGACGGAATGCCAAACGACCAATACGGCCAAAGCCGTTAATACCAATTTTAACTGTCATATTCTAAAGTCCTCCTTAAGAACTATGTAAGATATGTTTACATCAATTTATTTTAAATGAGAATTACTTCTCCTTTAAAATCTTCTCTGAGGCTCCTTCATCAGTAATTAACCAGGTTTGATGCGGAGCATTAGGCATATAAGCTTTGATTGCTTTAGCCTTGCGGCCGCCACAAGCAAAGGCAAATATGTGAGGTATTTTATTAAGATTCTCAAACTGCAAGCCAACCTGAGGCACGCGGTCAACAATCTTACCTTCGCCATCGAAAAAACACCCAAAACATTCGGTGACTACTTTTTTTTCACGCAATTCGGATAAGCGAATCGAATCGTACCCTCTGCGTCTTGCCATATCGTGAGCTAAACCTATTCCATGAATTACCACATCTGTCTGTGAAATATCTTCAAGTACATCTGTAAATGCCGATTCACGAATTAAAGATTTATAAGCTGCCGAAGAAATCTGCTCTGGTAAATACAACGTTTTATAGCTACCACCAGTTTCAGCTGCCATTTCTTGCACAATGGTGTTACTTTGAATAGCAACATTTTCACCTAAAGCACCACGACCAGGCACAAATTCCAATTGTCGATTCTTGCTTAAACTTTTAGACAAATTCCTAGTTGATTTTGCAAGGGCTTCGCCGCCTAAAACTGTAATGATTGAATGTCCTAATGGTAAAAGCAAATCAAGAGCCGCATTAAGCTCTTCGCCCATTCTCTCATAAACTAATTCTTGTAAATCACTATCTCCTGGTACTATAATCGTGCGCTCAATACCAAGCTTGCGGGCCAACTCAATCTCAGTCTTTCCTGCATTAAACAAGCGATCAATTAGAGGAGCAGCTTCCTGCAAAATTTTTTTGCCCTTCTCTGTCATAAACATGCCGAAACTTTTGATTTCGATCAAACCGTGATCGCGCAAATATTCTGTTTCCGTACGCACATTTCTTTCAGAAAGTCCTAAACACTGAGCAACACTTCTACGACCTACTGGTGCATTAAAAGAAATTTGCTCAAGGACAAGATATCTTTGCCGAAAAACTTTTAAGATGTCTGGAACGAGAGCTTCAAGCACGGGAAATTCCGAGTACATTAATATCTCTCCTTCTTCTGGGACTTTTTTGACCCAATTGTTGTCATTAACTGTCCCAGATTGTCTAAAAATATAAGAGAAACATGAACTCATGCTAAATAAGTTACCCATTTCTCAATCGACACCTATAGTATAGCAACCCCTATAAAATAATTCAAGAAAAATTGTGTCCATTAAAAAGTCTTAACAATTTTGCTTGATGATGCAAAAGTTAACCTGTTTTCCTAATGTAAGAAAAAAGAATTCAATTTTTACTTCTTTTCTGTTATACTTGTTGTTGTGTCAATTTGGGTCCTTAGTGTAATGGATCGCACGTAAGATTCCGGTTCTTAAAATCTGAGTTCGACTCTCAGGGGACCCATATTTAAATAATAAAACCAAAAAGGAGATAGTCTAATCTTAGACTAATCTCCTTTTGTTGATTATTAACAAACTGCTCAAATTTGCCCTAAAAATCAGTAGCTTTTACTATTAAAAATCTACAATTAGTTTCTTTTAAGTGATTATAAACCCTTTTTAATTTGATTTCTGTTCCATATCATTAAACCAATGACAATAGCTGCAATAGCTATTGCGCCAATGACTGGAAGATTGACTGTCCCTTCGTATACTAACCAAGCAAGAGGACTCGAAGCAAAATCAATGCTTGCAACTGAAGATGTTCCTGCTGGTATTAAGCTTGCTTGGACAATTTTAACTGCTTTAGTAAAAATGCCCGCTAAGGTTGTAGCTGAAAGAACTCCTAATACTAAGCTGACTATACCAACTAACAAAGTCTTAAAGACATTTCCTTTTGTATACGGTAGAACTAAAGGGAAAATGTAAATTAAGCCTGATAAACTGGCAAGCGGTAAAAATTGATTACCAGGAATAATCACTGACAAAAATAGAATTATTGGAATTAAAAGTAAACTCGTTACCAGTGTTACTGGATGACCAATGACTAAAGCAGGTGTCATTCCAATATTAAAGTCCTTGCCTTTAAAGTGACTTTTAACTAGGCTTTGGGTCCGTTTTGCAATTGGTGACAAACCTTCGATAAAAAGACTTGTTATTCTTGGTATCAAAACCATTACAGCAGCCAAGATAACTCCTAGTTGTAAAATTTTAGCAAGAGAATATCTTGCTAAAATGCCAATTAAAATACCCACAATGATGCCTAAAACGATTGGATCTCCCAAAACGCCAAATTTTTCTTTCATTTTATTAGCATCAATGTCTATTTTATTGAGACCGGGAATACGATCAATTATCCAATTTACAATGACTGCATAAGGAATAAAACTTACGCAGAAAGCTTGCGGTATGGATATACCAATTAAATCTTTCCCATAAAAATCTTCTGCCTTTTTTTGCGATCTGTCAGCACCTATTAACGTGACAATAATAGTTACACAAGCTGCAAACATTCCCCACCAAAAGTTGTTGGTTGCAAAATAGACTATTGAACCAATAAAGGCAAAGTGCCAGTAGTTCCACAGGTCAATGTTTAAAGTTTTAGTAGCACCTATTAGTAAACAAATTATATTCACTAACAAGCCTAAAGGAATAATAATCGCGCCGACAGAAGTTGCAAAAGCAACTTGCGAAGCTGCAGGCCAGCCGATATCCAACGTATAAAGATGTAAATGATAAGTTTTTACCATTGCATTTACAGCAGGACCAATATTATCAGAAAGAAGTTGTGTAACCACACTTAACCCGACAAAACCAACTCCGACTTTAAGTCCAGAAACAAGTGATTTGCCAAAACCCATCCCAATACACAAGCCAAGTATCAGAAAAATGATTGGCATCATCACACTTGCTCCCAGAGACATTATGTAATTTATAAACGTCATAATTGTCTCCTATTTTTAGCAAGTACTAATTAACGAACCAAATAACCACCATCAACAGGTAGAATTGCTCCATTGACATATGCCGCAGCATCACTTGCTAGAAAGACAGCGGGACCCATTAATTCGTATGGTTCTGCCCAATGACCCATTGGTATTCTTCCTAAAATTTCATCATTTCTGTCTTTTTGTGCACGTATTGGTGCAGTATTTTCAGTCTTAATATAACCAGGCGCTATTGCGTTAACTGTAACGTTGTATGCACCCATTTCAGAAGCAAAAGACTTTGTTAAACCTGCTACACCATGCTTTGAAGCAGTATAGGAAGGAATAAATTTACCACCCTGATATGAGAGCATTGAACCAATATTGATAATCCTGCCCGACTTCTGTTTAGCAAACACTTTGCATGCTTCCAAAGACATGTGATAAACAGCACTTAAATTGATTGCAATAACTTTGTCCCAGTCTTCATCCTTTGACTCTAGTAAAGGATTACGTTTGATCATTCCGGCATTATTTACTAAAATATCAATGTGACCCATTTTGTTTAAAGCTTCCTCAATAACTTTATGAGGTTCACCCTTAACTGTAAGGTCACACTTCATGAATTCAACTTTTTGTCCCACACTTTCAATAATTGAACGTGTATTATCCCATTCCAACTCATTAAAGGTCGGGATAAAAATATTGGCCCCAGCTTTAGCCATAGCTATTGCATAGCCTTGTCCTAATCCTGTGTTGCCTCCAGTAATAATTGCGACTTTATTTTTAAGGCTAAACTTATTCATATCGAAGTTATTCTTCAACTCCTCTTCATGTTGACGAATTTCCTCTTCTGATTCATGAATTTCAACCATTTTATAACTCCTCCTATATTAAATCAGCAAATTTCTTATTTAGAAACTGCATTTCTTATTTACAATAATATTGTAGGATGTTTTAAAAATAATGCAAGGGCTTTCAAACATTTTTTTGAAAAACAAGGAGAGCTAATGACCGAAAATCATCTATATGGTACGGTTCTGCTTAAAGCAAAGAAAATATTAGATTATATTTCTAAATGCGAAACGGCACCAACTTTAAAAGAAATAAGTGATAATATAACTATCACTAAACCGACTATTCTCAAAATATTAAATACATTGGAATATTGTGAGTTTGTGCGTTGTTTTGGTAATCCAAAAAGATACTATTTAGGGTTAACGTTTTTAAAGTACGCACAAAAGGCTAGAAATAGTTTCAGCTTAGACAAAATAGCAATGCCTTATATTAATGAACTCAGAGATAGAACAACTGAAGCCGTTAACTTAGGTATTAAAGACAAAAATGTGATTACGTTATTGGATCGAGCTCAAAGTACAAACACCATTCGTTTAAATTTGCAATTAGGCGGCCATATGAACATGTACTCATCAGGTATGGGGAAAGCAATTTTGGCTTGTATGTCAAATAGTGAGATTGAAAAATATCTTGACGAAACCGCGTTAAAAAGTTTAACGGCAAATACGATTACCAATCGCAAAGAGCTGTTAGCAGAAATAAAAAGAACTCGAACAAGAGGCTATGCGATTGATGATGGAGAAAATCAGAACGGAATATATTGCTTAGGATTTGCAATATTAAAAAACGACAAAATATTAGGCGCTTTTAGTATTAGCGCCCCCCATTTCAGAATTGATAATTCTAAGAAAGAATTATGGGTTCAAGAAGGCTTAAAAACTAAAGCAGATATAGAGAATGCAATATAGTACTTCTATATAATAAATTACGTCAGATTAATGGAAAAAAATTAATATTTTGCATACAAAAAGACTAAAAGCCAAAAGCTTTTAGTCTTTTCTTTATGGTCTTTGTGCAAGCAAATAAGCTAATTCTTCATTATATTTATATTTGATGGCCTTTTGACTTGAATCACTCATATCAGTGAATTTTGAATTAAGCAAATAAACAAAAACTGCTCGCATAGCAGTCTTTTTATTGGCTGCTTGCTGCCAAGCTATTGATTGTTCGCCATCAAGAACCGCAGCGGAAACTTCTTCTCCCCTATTCGCCGGCAAGCAATGCATAAATTTAACATTAGGATTGCCCGTTTTTGCCAATAATTCATCATTGACATGATATTTAGGATAAAAGATCTTCATGTATTCATCTTTTTCAAGTTCATGATCATATAAACCATACCAAACATCGGTATAAATAAAATCAGCGTTTTGAAGTGAACTTTCATCTTCACTTAATGTAATTGAGCCACCGTTTTTTTCAGCAATCTTATTGGCTTTATTATAAATATCTCGTGGGATCCACTTGGATTTTGGACCATATTGAACAAAGTGCATGCCCATTTTGGCACACAAAAATAATGCTGAAATAGTAATCTGCGTTGCATCCCCCACAAAAACCAGTTTAATGTCAGATAATCTCTTACCTTCCGGTAAAAATTCTTTAATTGTAATCAAATCACCTAAAGCCTGAGTAGGATGGTCATCATCACTCATAAAGTTAACTACAGGTGCATGCGAATTTTGGGCAATCTCCACAATATCTTCTTGACTAGCCGTTCGAACTCCAATGATATCAACTAAGTCACCTAAAGCGTGACTGGTATCAGCCAAACCCTCATGACCATTTTTTCCTAACTGAATTTGTCCGGGAGCCAGATAGAGCGCATGACCCCCAAGTTCCGTCATTGCTGTTTCAGCAGAACAACGAGTCCTAGTCGAAGTTTGATCAAAGATCATACCTAAGCTTTTGCCTTTTAAAAGCTGAGGGTAATAGCCATGGTTGATAGCCTCCTTAATTTTTAGACCTAAATCAGCCAGGTATTGCATTTCATTTTTTGAAAAGGTACAAGTATCAATAAAATCTTTTTTTACCACAAAGTTCTCCTTTATAAAAATTCTTTCTTTTGCCGCATATCATAATACAGAAATCACTAGTAATATGAAATTAATAACTGCTAACTAAAGAAAAGTTTTACTATTTAAGTATATATTAACTTTTTGGGACCTAAAAAGCCACTGCAGAAACATTTGCAGTAGTTTATTTTACTTATTCTTATAAAACCAATCTAATTTTGCCAATTATTGAAACTTTTTATAATTAAAAAAGGTAACCCTAAAGTTAAAATAACGGGCACAGCCATTGCCATGGCTGTCCAGCTTTGTACTTGGCGAGTAACTCCAGCCAGCCAAAAGCTCATTAGTCTCATTTGCCAAGCCCAAGGAACTACTGGCCAAATAAAATCAAAGAGATTAGTAATGCTGAGACACGCAAAAACTAACCCAAAGAACCCTAAGATCATGGCTCCGCCAACGTTAAATTTTAAAACCAGCCATTGTGTTATCTCATATTGAAGAAAACCAAAAACTGCAAAAATAAAACTGGTGAGGAAAATTTTGATAAATGATAGGTCATTTACCCGAAAAGCAAAACGCAAGATCAAAAAATAAAGCAGGCTCATACCAATAATTTCAATAAAATAGAGCACCCAATAGTAAAATAACTGCAATTGAATAATTTTGCCCCTTGAACCTGGAATTGTTAACCAATTTTTACAATGACCAGCTTTTTCCTCACGGTCGAAAACTAAGCTAATGACTATACTGATAACTATCGGAGAACTAATTGCCAACAATTCATAAAAAATGGTTACCATAGTGGTCGTGGTGACCGCGCTTTTTCTATTGCCGTAATAAAGCCCTAGTAATACCGGAAAAATAATTAAAGCCACTAAATGAAAATAGAGCAAAAAGCTGCGCTTGAGCTTAATGCTTTCTGACCGGAAAACATTTTTAAGCATTTTTTACTACCTGCTTTCTGAATGAATTAGCGGCTAAATAACTAACTAACACAAACAACAAAATAGCCACTATTAACGTCCAATAATTATTAGGGGCAGTGGTGCCTGCCTTCAGAGGCAGCCCATTAATGTTTATTTTGATTAACGATACCGGAAAAAGTTCAGTCCAGGTAAATGGCCAAATTTTACCAAGGACATAATTATTGACGGCTAAACCGCTAAAGATTCCGGCAAAAGCTAATATAATTGTGACGTACATGTTAGTAATGCGGCTAAACCAAATATAAAGTGGTATTTCCCACAGATTAACTAGCCAAATGCCTAAAATAGCAAGTACACATGAAATTGGGCTGATCTGACTATCAGATAGCAAAAACATTAAAGCGATGAAAATAATCAGAAACAAAGAGGAAATGAAAGTTAAAACAGCGACATGCAGTATTCTGCCTAATTCATAATCAAACAAATTGCAAGGTGAACTTAAAATCAACTTATAATCTGTGCTATTTTTCTCACGCCGGTCAAGCAACCCAGCAATTAAAGCAAGAAATAATGGCAACCAAATAATGCTCCATTGATTAATGACGCTTTGAATAACGTAACCAGTAGGAGCAAAAATCACTAAAACTATCACTGTTATGAAAAACGGATAAAGCCACAATAGCTGCCTGATAAATGTCCTTTTAGTTTTGATTTTTTCAATTGCCAAAGTATTAAGCATTAATAGCACCAGCCTTTGTCAAAGTATCATTAAATAGTTGTTCCAAATTTTCCGCGTGATCTAACGGCTTTTCCAGTAATAAGTGACCATTGCCAATGATGCCGATATTATCAGCTAATCGTTCTACTTCCGAAAGCATGTGGCTAGAAATAATGATAGTAATACCACTTTCTTTTAAACTGACAATTAAATTGCGCAATTGCTGAATTCCCAGTGGGTCAAGTCCATTTGTAGGTTCATCTAAAATTAACAGTTTAGGTTTACCCACAAGGGCTAAGCCAATACCCAACCTTTCTTTCATACCCAGAGAAAAGTTTTTAGTTAACTTTTTTCCTGTTTTTTCTATGCCAACAGTAGTTAAAATTGATTGGATTTCAGTTTCTGCTACTCCTCTTAAGCGACAGATTACCTGCAAATTTTCATAAGCAGTCAAATTGCCATAAAGTGGTGCGGTTTCAATTAAGGAACCAATAGCAGTTAAATCATGCCTGGACCATTCGTGACCTGCAAAAGTGACAGTACCGCTAGTAGCAGAAATAATTCCCGTTAAAATTTTCATCAACGTAGTTTTGCCAGCCCCATTAGGCCCAAGCAAGCAGTAAACCTGATTTTCTGGGACACGCATGTTTAATTGATCAAGTACAATTTGGTCTTTAAACTTCTTTGTAAGTTTATTTGTTACTAGTAAATCTGTCATGTTTTCTCCTTTTATACTGCAGTATTTTCTTAAAGTATACTCAAACATCATATTTAAAAGCTATTACGGCTTCTGTTTTATTAGTGCAGTTCAACTGCTAAAAAATAATTATGATGATTATATAATAAGCAAAAAATATCAGCAATATTTTTAGGCATATTAAAAGGCAGCAAAAAAGCAGTTTGATTATTCAAACTGCTTAAATTTTTATTAGTTAGTTTTACCAGCGGTCAACTCTCCGCGTTGAGCAAATTCAACATAAAGTTTATTACCGTATGCTGACAGACCCTCAATTTCACGTTTAACATGCAAACGATGAGTCTTCTTATAAGTACCATCTTTATCAACTTTAAAGATGTAATCATTAAAGCCGATGTAGAATTGGTCGTGCTTTTTGTCGTAGGTAAAGCCTTGAACTGGAGAAGCCTTGCTTTCGTTCTTATTTGGTTTAACAAAGTTGCCCTTTGTAGCTCCCACCTCTACAGGAGTCCAAGTGTCACCATTTCTTGTTACTTTCCAGTATTCGTAGTAGCCGTTACCACCATTATGGAAGAGGCAATACATCGTGTTGTCACCAGCAAAAGTAGCATTATGAATATATCTTGGATTACCATAGTTGGAAATTCTGAAAGTCCAAATTTGATTGATCTTCATGTCTGACTTACGGATTTGCAAAATTTCTTCTGAAGCGTCAGAGTTGCTCGAAGTGTTGTTATTGGCAATTACATAACTGTAATTAGCTGATGAGCCGATAGCCTGACCGTGACCTAATTTAATATAAGGACTAACTTTAATATGTGAAGCATATTTCTTGAAGGTTGACCAGTTTAAAGTGGACAGGTTTTGGGCTTTATATTTGTTAATATGCTTTAAGTCATAAGAAACTAGGTGACCATTTTGCGCTTTACTGGAGTTAAAGAGTGCCACAGTAAAGTTAGAACCATAGACTGTAATTCCTTCAGGTATTACACCTACTTGACCCATCTTGTCTCCCGCCTTGTGATAATCAAGACTTACAAAACGCGGTTGGAACAGTTTAGTCTTTAGAGTTAAGCCGTTTGCTTTAAAAGTGTTAGATCTGGTTTCCGGAGTATAGTGATGTGCTGCGTTCCAGTTTCTTGAAGAAGATTTTGAACTGCCCTTCCAAGTAGAAACTTCCTTGGGACCATTTTTAGGTGTCTTGTCAGCTCTTGCTATACCCTCTTTTTTATCTGAACGGACGGTAACATCAACACTGGCTTTAGCCTTGCCGTAACTATAATCAACTGTAGTCTTACCAGGAGTATTTGAACTAATCTTTGACTTGGAAACTGTGACCTTGCTTGCATCAACTGCTGTACCTGCACTATCAGTCACATAATTAATGGCATCTTTAGTGTTGAACGAATATTTATCATTTTGAACCAGACTGACGTTCTTTGCGACAGAAATCTGGTTTCTGGCAAAGAAGTTTTGACTAACCCAGCCGACAGTCTTGCCGTCAACAATTATCTTCCAAAACTTGCCTTTTTTAGTGGCAATTGATTGCTTGGACTGAATTTGAGCATGTTTGAAATACTTAGTTGAAGTAAACTTGCCTGACGGGCCCTTTTTCGAAGCATTATGATAGACTGCATAAGTACCATTACCAGCTATTTTAGTGACAGCCTTGTGGTAGGTTTTAGCAGAAATATAAGAATTATTACTCCCAACAAATAAGCCGACTGCAGCTATCGTGCCGGCAACCAGCAACTTATTTTTAAAACTTTTTTCCATTAAACTTTCTCAACCTTCCTATAAATATAATATAATAATAGTTTTGCACTTTTTATGGCATAAATCAATAGTTACTTGTGTTATAAAATAAAAGATACCTTATCATTAGATTTTTAAAATCATTTAAGCTAAAATATAGACTTGTTATCTTTAAATAAGGGAGTAGTTTCATGGGTGAAACACCAAATAATTCTAAAAAGATGATGTGGACAACTCTTGCTACCATGGCTTTTTCCATTGTGTGGAGCTTTGGTAATGTTGTTAACGGATTCATATATTTTGACGGCACCAAGGTAATTTTCAGTTGGATTATTATTTTCCTGCTTTTCTTTATTCCTTATGCTCTGATGGTCGGTGAGTTAGGATCTGTTTTTAAAGATTCTGAAGGTGGCGTGGCCTCATGGGTTAATGCCACTATTGGGCCTAAATGGGCTTATTACGCCGGCTGGACATTCTGGGCAGTTCATGTGGTTTACATTTCCAGTAAAGGCACAGGCGGTTTAAGAGGAATGGCCTGGGGGATCTTTGGCAATACTAATTGGTACGACAGTTTACCAACTGCCTGGACACAATTAGCTACGTTAGTGGTATTTCTCTTCTTTTGCTGGGTAGCTAGTCGCGGAATTCCAGTTATTAAAACTTTGTCAACTATTGCTGGAACTTCTATGTTCATCATGTCAATTTTGTTTATTATCATGATGTTTGCAGCTCCAATGATCAACCCACACGCTAATTTCTATACTATTAACTGGAATTGGCAAAACTTTATGCCAGATTTCAATACGAAGTATTTCACTTCCCTTTCAATTCTGGTATTCGCTGTTGGTGGCGCTGAAAAAATTTCGCCGTATGTTAATAAGTTGAAGAATCCGTCTAAGAACTTTCCTAAAGCTATGTTAGGCTTAGCCGGAATGGTTATGATTTCCGCAATTCTAGGAACAATTGCTTTAGCATTAATGTTCGATCCTAAAACTGTAAATGGTAATTTAAACGAATACATTTCAAACGGTCCGTACATTGCCTTCCAAAAATTGGGAGAATATTACGGTGTAGGCGGATTGTTCCTGTACATCTATGCTTGGTGTAACGTAATTGGGCAATTTTCTGCTCTGGTAATCAGTATTGATGCACCTTTAAGAATGTTATTAGGTGGTAAAGAAGCTAAAGACTTTATCCCTAAGAAATTATTAAAGGTCAACAAGCATGGTGCCTACATTAATGGTATCTGGATGATCGTTATTCTTTCTGGTGGTATTATCGCGCTGCAAGCAATTATGCCTGATGCTCAAGCTGTAATGGCTCAATTAGTTAAGCTTAATTCAATTGTCATGCCAATGCGTTACCTTTGGGTTTTCATTGCTTACTTAGCTTTACGTAAGCAACACGAAAAATTCCACACCGGACTTGAAAACTATCAGATGACTAAGCACCAATGGCTGGCATACACAGCTGGTGTGTGGGGTTTAGCAGTAACTATTGCTTGTTGTTTAATGGGGATGTATTCTAACGATCCGTTTACACTTTGCTTGAATATTGCCACTCCAGTAGTTTTATTACTGCTCGGCTTGATCATGCCAACAATTAGACGTCGTGAAGAAGCCAAAGCTAAATAAGCTGTAACAGTTAAATATTCGTAAAACCGCCTAGCAATTGGCGGTTTTTTATTTAGCAAAAATGTTAAACTGTATTTATCAAGAAGGAGATGAGAATTTTGCCTAATTTTGTAGATGATGCTGAAAAACTGCTTAGAAGTCACCATTTAAAAGCTACTAAGCCGCGATTAAAGATTTTGGAATACCTAATGGCGCATCACAATCATCCAACTGCTGCAACCATTTATAATGCTATTAGTGGTGCTGAACCAACTTACAGGGCAACGGTTTATAACACACTCAATAAGCTGGTTGAGGCTGGAATTGTAATCGAAATTAAAAATGGCGATGATTCTCTGCATTATGACTATTTTGTCAAACCGCACTTTCACATCATTTGTAAAAATTGCGGCAAAATTGCTGACGTTTACTACCCTGACTTTGATACGATTGAAAATCATATGAGAATTGAAGCAGAAAAGCAAACAGGTTACACCACATCTTCCAGTCATGTTGAGATATATGGGCTGTGTCCAGAATGCCAAGATAAAGAAAAAAAGAGCTGACAAGCTCTTTTTTTATGTGGTTGGAAAACTATCTTTTGCTTTTTTCTGCTCTAATTCAGCTGCCAAATCAATTTTTCTACTAGCGTTTTTGCCTAATTCAGCCAGTTTCTGGTTCATATGACAAATATCATGACAAGCAGGAGAGGTAATTTTAGACAAGTTATTATCTTTTGAATCATTTGTGCTGCGAATTTGATTTGTAGAATTCAGACTGAAATTTTTATTATGTAAGCAATTATCAAGCGTCCTGTCAATTACTTGTGCTTTGTGATAGGCCTGATTCATACTGCACAAGTTACTATAGCAAGCTAAACTCAAAAAACTCAATTCATTCATTTCCTTACTCCATTCTAAAAGATATGATTTAGCTTCAGGAGTTTGGTTATCAAATTGAAAGATATCTTTTTTGATTCTTTGATCTAGTTCATTAAGCAATTTTTTCTTTTTTAGGGCAGCTTGCCTAGGCTTTTCAATACTGTTTCTTAAATTATTAGGTTTCACTTGTGCCCGCTCAAAGTAATTCCATAGCAACACGACAATTTTATATACTAAGAAGATTAAGGCAACAGTAGCAGAAATCAAGATTAAAATACTTAGAATTGCACAGACGCCTTTAATTAAAGGAATATTTAGCTGATCTAACATCTTCAGCATTATTCCGATAGCAAATAGTATCAAGGTAGAAATAGCTAAAGCCAGTATAATATTAGTTTCCGGTGGCTTTGTTAAAATCAAATCTTTTAATTGCGCTTGATATTCTAAAATCTAATGATCCTGATTAATATTCGCGGCAATTTTCGGATAAATCTGTTCCAATTCGTCATCGTCACTCGTAAGAATTTTGTATGCTCTACATGAAATCTCCCCCAGTAATCTAACATAGTTTTTACTTTTATGCTCTTGAAAAAGAGCAACTTTTAACGATTGCTCTAAGAAAATAATTAATTCTTGTCTATTTAATAATTCAATATTTGTCATAATGTTTTACTACTAAAACGATTTTAATCAAATGATTATTAACTGCCTTCATGACCTATTGATTGAATATATTTGTAGCTAATTCAGTTTATATCCCTATTAACTTAACAAAATATAAGTCATGACTTATTTGTTAAATATAATTAGGTATAAAAGCGCTACAAGTAATCATAAGACAGAATTAACAGTTTTTTAACATTATATTAATAAAACAGAGAAGAAGAATTTTATTAGTAGTTTATAATTTATTTACAAACTTGGTATCAACCAAATAAAGAGTTTTTTACTCCTATAAATGTTGTTTAATTCATTTTAATTTATCTATAAAATAATATTCAAAATAATATTCTTTTGCTCTTGTTTACAAGACAGCTTTTTAGAAATTTTAAAGTAAAAAAATAAGAGCCATACGGCTCTTATTAAATTATCAATCTAGTTGACTTTCGCGCTTACTAACAACTCAGCTCTTTGAGCCAAATTGACGTATAGTTTATTATCGCTAACTGACATTCCTTCTATTTCGCGACCTGTATCAAATGAATAAGTATCTTTCAACTTACCATTACGACCAATCTTAAAGATCAAGTCGTTAAATGCCAGGTAAAAGTTTTTATTCTTAGTATCGTATGTGAAACCTTGAATCGGAGCGTTATTGTTCACAAAATTGCCATCTGTCTTGCCTACTAATTGTGGGTACCAATTATCTCCCTTACGGGTAAATTCCCAATATTCAAAACAATTGTTTTCAGTATCGTGATAGACAGTGTACATGTCATAATCTGAAACAATCACACCATTATGGAAGTAGCGGGGATTCTTTTCATCCCCAACCCAAGCTTTAATTGTCCAAATCTTGTTAATTTGTAAATCACTTTTACGGATTTGTAACAACTCCTCTGAATCAGTGGTGTTTTTCAAAGTATTATCATTATTCAAAACATAAATATATTTATCACTTGCACCCATTGCCTGACCGTGACCAATTGGGATATACGGACTTACCTTGATATGTTTAACATAATTGTTGAATTTCTTTTGCGACATATCTAGCAAATGTTGCGCATTGTATGGATTAGTCAACTTGTTCAAGTCGTAGCCAACAATATGACCAGACATTAAGTTTGTATGACTTAAAAGACTAGTATAAGCCCAGCCATTAGAAACTGTCACGCCTTCTGGTATATGACCAACCCGGTTTATATTATCGTCTGTTGGGTCAGCAACACTCAGTAAAACTGGTTGATAGAATTTAGTTTTTAAAGTCATATCCCCACTAGTCAAAGTGTGTTTGCTGGTTTCCGGTGTATATTCTGTAGGGCTAATGTAATTTATTGATGAACCATAGTGAGTCTTCCACGCTTGATAGTCATTCGTACCGGGTTGAGCAGTTACTGCATTTACTGCATCAGCGTCAACCATACCTTCCTTGGTGCTCTTTCTGACTGTAATCTTAACAGTTGCAGTTGCATCGCCATAAGTGTATTTCACTTTATATGTCTTAGGAGTCCAGCAATCAATGCTCTCGCGTGAAACAGTGACCATGCTATTATCAATTACTGTTCCCATATAATTGGTTACATAAGAAATAGCGTCTCTAGTCGAAAAGCTGTAAAAATCATTACGCACCAAAGAAATAGTCTTAGGCACTGCTATTTGATTTCTAGCAAAGTAATTTTCGTTAACATAACCTACTTCACGCCCGTTAACATAAATGCGCCAATAACGGTACTTTTTCGTTTCAATCAGTTGGTCTGATTGAATATGGCTGTAACGAAAGTTAATGCCGTCAGCTACCTTGGTTTTAACTTTACCATTAGTAACTTCCTTCCAAACCTTATAGTTTTTGTTACCAGCGACCTTGGTCATCATTGAATAACCAGTAACCACTTGCTTTGGTTTAGGTTTTTTAGTATTCTGATTGTCTTCACCCGTCTGGTCAGAGTTGTTGGTATTATCAGTACTACCATTATCGGTATTCGTGTCTGTATTTGCATCAGTTGAGTTATTTGATGACTTATTATCATCTTGAACTGGCGGCTGAGGGCTATCTGAATCTGCCGCAACTGATGTAGTTGATAGACCGGTGTAAACTAATAAACCGGCAACTAATGTCAGTGAAATTGTTGCTATCTTCTTATAAAGCTTCAAAATAAATCCTCCAAAAATTAAATTTATACTTAAATTATATAATAAAACCTTCACTAAAAAGAATACAAAATTAATACACTTTCATTGACAGCAAGTAATGTAAGTGATTTAATTAGCACTGTACTTGATAGAGTGCTAATTATATTTAGGAGGTAGAAAGATGCTTGTACCTACAGTTATTGAACAAACTGCACGTGGCGAACGCGCATACGACATTTATTCACGTTTGTTAAAAGACCGTATCATCATGCTTAGTGGTGAAATTAACGATGATATGGCTAACTCGATTATTGCACAATTATTATTTCTTGATGCTCAAGATAACACCAAGGATATTTCACTTTATATAAACTCACCTGGTGGAGTAATTACTTCTGGTTTGGCAATAATGGATACCATGAACTTTATTAAATCAGATGTTTCAACCATTGCCATTGGTATGGCAGCCTCAATGGCTTCCATTTTGTTAACCAGTGGTGCAAAAGGTAAACGTTTTGCTTTACCTAACTCCACTGTTTTAATTCACCAACCTTTAGGTGGTGCTCAAGGTCAACAAACTGATATTCAGATCGCAGCTAATGAAATCTTAAAGAGCCGTGAAAAGATTAACCGTATCTTACATGAAACTACTGGTCAGCCGTTGGAAAAAATCCAAAAGGATACTGAACGGGACAACTACATGACAGCTGAACAAGCTAAAGACTATGGTTTAATCGATGAAATAATGGTTAACCAAAAGAAATAAGTATTTAAAAATTTGTGTTTTAAAAAGCAACCTATCAAATGATGGGTTGCTTTTTTATTTTCTCAAATTTTGTGCCATTTCGTGTATTTTCTTAAAACGATGATTGGCTCCAGACTTCGAAATAGGACCGTCCGGAGTTTGCTGCGCTATTTCTTTCAGCGAGAGTTCAGGTTCATCTAAGCGCAATCTGGCTATACCCTGCAATTTCTCTGGGATATTCTCTAAACCGATTTTTTGCGCTATTAGTTCAATGTCTTCAACTTGTTTGGCTGCCGCATTAGCTGTTTTTTTCAAATTGGCCGTGTCGCAATTTACTAGCCGATTGACCGAATTACGCATATCTCTCATAATGCGCAAGTCCTCAAATGCCAACATCGCATTTAGAGCGCCAACAATATGCAAAAAGTCGCCGATTTTTTCAGCTTCTTTCAAATAGACAATATAGCCCCGCCGTCTTTGAGTGCTCTTGGCATTAAGATGAAATCGTTCATTCATAATAGTTAACAAGTCATTATTATGATCCTGATAAACTGAATATATCTCTAAATGATAACGGCTGGTAGTAGGATTATTAACACTGCCACTTGCTAAGAAAGCGCCACGTAAATAGGACATTGCACCCTCACGTGACTCTATGATCCTTTTTGGTATTCTAGTAATTAAGTGAAGGGAAGGGGTAAGAATTTCCAAATTTTGCAATATTTCTTTGACATGATTTTGCAATCGCACCAAATATTGATTATTTTTCTTCAACTTCATTTTGCGCGAAACAATTAATTGCGGTTCTACCTTGTAAGCAATTTTTATTAACGAAAAAATTCGTCTAGCGATTGCAGGATTTTCAGTAGTAATGTCAAGGCTAAACTGGTGCTCGTGAAAATTCAAAACGCCGTTCATACGCAAAAAAGCTGCCAGTTCAGCTTTGGCATGTTCGGGATGAATTTTTAAAGAAGTTAATTCTTTCTTCACGTTACTTGCGTAGCTTGCCATTATTTAGTCCTTCCTGCGAGCCATCGCAGCAAATGCCAGATTAATAATTTCTTTGGCTACTTTTTTACCATCGTGAAAGACTAGCCCACTTCGCTGATCAATAAAATCAGCGGTAATGACTCTGCTTCCCTGTTCCCGCAAGCCCTGATAATCGTTCTTAACAGGTTCAAGATAAGCATCATAATCGTTAGGGTTAAACTTAGACATATCAATTTTAGCGCCATTGACTAAAGTGGTATTAATATAATGTCCGCCCAAATGCTCATTAATTACCTTAACATGTTCACAGTCTGAAAAATGATCGGTTTCACCTTTTTGCGTCATAATATTACAAATATAAATGACTTCTGCGCTTGTTTTTCTTACTGCTTCGCCTAAATTGGGGATCATGAGATTAGGCAAGATGGACGTAAATAGACTACCAGGCCCTAAAACTACCGCATCAGCATTATTTATAGCGGCTAAAACTGGTGGCACCGCTTCAGGTTCACTCTTTGACTTAGTGTTGGTAACCCAAACTCGTTTAATTCTTTTATCCTTGTCAGTAATTTCCTTTTCACCAGCTTGAATAGAGCCATCCACAAATTCCGCATTCAGTGTCAATGGTTCATTAGAGGCAGGGTAAACATGACCGTCAACCCGCATCATTTTTGAAAGTGCTTGAACAGCGTCAAAAATATTACCGTGCATTTCGTTTAAAGCAGCAATTATTAAATTGCCGATAGCATGTCCTGAAAAAAATGAGTCGGAAGAATCAAAGCGGTATTGGAAAACATCCTTTTCTTCCTGAGAAATTTCACTTAAAGAAACCAAAACATTGCGAATATCACCAGGGGGAACTACGTTGATAAAATTGCGAATTGAGCCGGAAGAGCCGCCATCATCAGAAACAGTCACAATAGCCGATATTTCAGCATTTTGCTCTTTTAACGCGTTTAAAACTACAGGCAATCCAGTACCTCCACCAATAACGACAACCTGTGGTCGTCTGCTTCTGGTAACATGAATTACTTTATCATTATATGTCATCTAATTATCACCTATTTCTAGTGTAGCGACTAATTTCACGATGGGTTATATCAACTGTATAGTCTTCAGCTAAATCTTTAGCCAGCTGCTGTGCAATTGCGACGCTTCTATGTTGCCCACCGGTACACCCAATTGCAATAGTTAATTTAGTCTTACCCTCTTTGATATACCCGGGTAATGCGCTTTTTATCAGATCTAAAAATTTCTGATAAAAAATACGCGTTTCTTTCTTGTCCATCACATAGTTAAATACCCTTTTATCCAAACCAGTAAATGGTCGCAATTCAGGAATATAAAAGGGATTGGGCAAAAAGCGCACATCCATTACAATATCCGCATCAATGGGCATTCCGTATTTAAACCCAAAAGATAGAACCTCAATTGAAAACGGCTGCCGGTGTTTGGCACTAAATTTATTTGCCAGTTCTTGTTTTAATTCTTTTGGACTTAAATTAGAAGTATCAATAATATCATTGGCACGGTTTTTTATTCCGGTTAAAATACGTCTTTCTGCTAAAATTCCGTCTAGTAAACGTTCATTTTGGGCTAAAGGCGGAACACGTCTAGTCTCTTTATAACGAGCAACTAAAGTATCATCCGCAGCGTCTAAGAAGACAATCCGGGTCTGCACCGTACCATTATCTTCTAAAGAATTAATTTCGTTATCTAAATCTTTATAAAACCGTCTCACCCGCAGATCAATTACTACTGCAACTTTAGTGAAATCATCTGAGTTAACGATTAAATCCCAAAAACTGGATAAAAGAGATGGAGGCAAATTGTCAACTACAAAATAGCCCATGTCTTCTAAAGCATGAGAAGCGACCGTTTTTCCCGCACCGCTCATGCCTGTCACAATCAGTAATTGCTTTTTATGCTTAGCCATTTTTGCTGACCTCCTATTACTAAAATTATAACATACCAGGTGTGCCATTACTTTTTGGGCAAAAAAAAAGTTCAATAGAACTTTTTATTTTTTACCTGTTAACAAATGCAGCAATAATTTCATTAATACCAAAAATTAGTAACCAGAAAGAAACTAACCAAATTAAAGTTAATGCTGATAAAGCTGGGTTAAACATCAAACTAATGGCGATAAACAAGCCTAGGATATTCAGGATTATATTAACCCAGAAGAAAAAGGTTGAAACAGCCCGCATGTGCCAAGAGAAAACGATGCCAGAGATTGAGTCGAATAAGAACCAAAATGCAAATAAGTAAGCAATGGTTAAGCCACCAGCATCATAGGAATATAGGAACAAAATACCAACAATAATGTCTAAAACTCCTGACACAATCGACAACCAGCTTGAAGGGATAAAATACCGAAAACGACTATAGAAAACTAACCAGACAAAGCCCTGAACTATTGACACTATGGCAAAGAGCAATACAAAAGCATGTAATGCCTTACCGGGATGCCGCAGTAAAAAGAGCCCTGCAATTATCATTAAAACACCAGAGATAAATGCAGCCCAGTTAAATCCGCGATTTCCTCTGTAACTAGAAAAATTATCCATTTTTATTCCTCCTTGGGCTTTATTTTACACTTTATCAGAATCAATTAATACTATTTGCTTGTTTTTTGGCTGGCCTTTTTTGTTAAAGCTGTGTCCCGCTTAAGCACTGGCTTCAAGTATTGACCAGTATAGCTTTCCTTAACTTGTGCTACCTGTTCAGGTGTGCCTGTAGCAACTATTTGACCGCCGCCTTCGCCGCCTTCAGGACCCAAATCAATTAACCAATCAGCATTTTTAATCACGTCAAGATTGTGTTCAATTATTAAAACCGTATTACCTTGATCAACTAGTCTTTGTAGAACTTCTAGCAGTCGCTTGATATCATCAGTATGTAGTCCGGTCGTTGGTTCATCCAGAATATAGAAATTCTTCCCAGTTGACAATTTTTGCAGTTCAGCGGCCAGTTTCATTCTTTGCGCTTCACCACCAGACAAGGTAGTAGCTGACTGTCCGAGCTTGACATAGCCAAGCCCCACATCAACAATTGTTTGCAACTTGCGCGCAATTTTAGGAATATTCTTAAAAAATGAGCAGGCCTCACTGATAGTCATATCCAGCACTTGCGCAATATTTTTCTTACGATAGGAAACTTCTAAAGTTTCAGAATTGTAGCGGCTACCATGACAAACTTCACAAGGAACATAAACATCCGGTAAGAAGTTCATTTCAATTTTGATAATGCCATCTCCATGACAAGCCTCACAACGTCCACCCTTAACGTTAAATGAAAAACGCGCCTTAGTGTAGCCACGGAGTTTAGCTTCGTTAGTTTGAGCAAATAAAGCTCTGATGTCATCGAAAACGCTGGTATAAGTAGCAGGGTTACTACGAGGCGTACGCCCAATCGGGCTTTGGTCAATATCAATAATCTTTTCGATGTTTTGATAACCGCTGATCGTCTTATATTTACCCGGTTTAGTTTGGTTGCGGTTTATTTTTTGGGCTAGAGCCCGTTTTAAAATCATGTTAACCAAAGTTGATTTACCAGAACCGGAAACTCCTGTAACCACAATTAACTTCCCTAAAGGAAATTCAACCTTAAGATTTTTAAGATTATTCTCGGCTGCACCTGTAACAATGATCTTTTTACCATTACCCTTGCGTCTTTTTAAAGGTACGGGGACAAATTTTTTACCGGCCATGTATTGTCCAGTCAGTGACTTTTCATTATGTTCAACTTCTGCTGGAGTGCCGGCAGCCATAATTTCTCCACCATAAGTTCCAGCGCCTGGTCCCATGTCAATTAAATAATCAGCTTGCCTCATTGTTTCATCATCGTGTTCGACGACAATCAACGAGTTGCCTAAATCACGCATCCGTTTTAAAGCAGCAATCAACCTGTCATTATCGCGTTGATGCAAACCAATTGAAGGCTCATCTAAAACGTACATTACTCCTGAAAGATTAGAACCAATTTGGGTCGCTAGCCTTATTCTTTGTGCTTCACCACCAGATAAGGTATTAGCTGAACGTGACAATGTCAGGTAGTCTAATCCCACACTATTCAAGAAAGTTAATCTATCACGTACTTCTTTTAATATCGGCTTAGCAATTATATTCTCTTGCTCATCCAACTTAATATCGGTGAAAAATTCCAGGGCATGACTAATTGCTAATTCTGACGCTTCAGCGATATCCTTACCGTTTACTTTAACTGCTAACGCTTTACGATTTAACCTTTTGCCATGACATGTTGAACAAGTGAGTTCGGTCATGTACTTGCCCATTACATCCCGCATAAATTTTGACATGGGATGATAATAACGTCTTTCTACATTTTCCATAGCACCTTCAAAGGGTGCGGTAGTATCATTGACTCCAAAATCACCAGTAACGTGAAACTTAATTTTCTTAGTAGAACCATGCAAAATTGTTTCTCTTTGCTTTTTAGTCAGCTTACTAAACGGTCTATCAACTGGTATTTTTAAAGCACTACATGCCTGCTCTAGCATTTCCCCGTAATACTTGGAATTCTTCCACGGTGCAATAGCTCCTTCAGCTAAAGTTTTGCTTTTATCAGGCACTACTAAATCTTCATCAACTGCTAACTTAACACCTAAACCATCACAGTCAGGACAAGCACCAAATGGTGCATTAAAGGAAAATAGCCTGGGCTCCATCTCTCCCACGGTAAAACCACATTTAGGACAAGCATAATACTCTGAAAAGCTGATTAAATCGCCGCCAATAACATCAACATTCATGTAGCCATCTGATAGACGCAGAGCAGCTTCTACTGAATCAAAAAGTCGCGAGCGGATACCATCTTTGACGATCAAACGATCAACCACAATGTCGATTGAATGGCGCTTATTTTTTTCTAAATCAAATTTTTCACCAATCTCGTGCATTTCACCATCAACGATGACGCGCACGTAGCCAGCACGTTGTACGCGTTTAAATACTTCTTTGTGCGCACCACGTTTAGACCTGATTACCGGTGCTAAAATTTGAATACGGCTTCTTTCAGGCAATGCCAAAATGCGGTTAACCATTTGTTCTACAGATTGACGTTCAATTAGAGTACCATCATTAGGACACACAGGATGACCTACTCTCGCCCACAAAAGTCTGAGATAATCGTTTATTTCAGTAACAGTACCAACAGTTGAACGCGGGTTATGGGAAGTAGTTTTTTGATCAATTGAAATTGCAGGATTAAGGCCATCAATTGAATCAACATCTGGTTTATCCATTTGTCCTAAAAATTGGCGGGCATAACTTGATAAGGACTGAACGTATCTTCTGCGCCCTTCAGCATATAATGTATCAAAGGCTAACGAACTTTTTCCAGAACCAGATAAACCCGTAATCACAACCAATTTATCCTTAGGGATAGAAAGGTTAATATCTTTTAAATTATGTTCACGTGCACCCCGAATAACAATCTTATCATTTACCATTTAATGCTTTTCCTTTTTTCTTAATTGGGCTTCTAGTTGAACTCTCCAATTCCATGATTGCATCCCGCAAAGTTGCAGCGCCCTCAAAGTCCAGTTTCTTGGCAGCTTCTTGCATTTGCTTACGTAAGTCTTTAATCATGGTTCTCTTTTGTTTGACAGTTAATTCATCAAAGTTCAAATCAGCGAAGCTATCGCTTTGAACATCTTCATCTGCCACTTTAGTAGCAGAAATGACATCTCTGATTGGCTTAACGATGGTCTTGGGTTTCATACCATGTTCTTTATTAAACTTGATCTGTAATTGCCGTCTTCTCTGTGTTGCTTCAATCGCTTGCCGCATCGAATCAGTAACCGTGTCAGCATACATGATCACAGCACCATCAGCGTTTCTGGAAGCGCGACCCATAGTCTGCACTAATGGTCTGTAAGCACGCAAAAAGCCTTCCTTATCAGCATCAAGAATTGCGACCAAAGAAACTTCCGGCACATCAATACCTTCACGTAATAGGTTAATACCAATTAGCACATCGTACTTGCCCATACGCAAATCACGCAATATTTGCATCCGTTCCAGCGTCTTCACGTCAGAGTGCAAATATTGCACTTTAATGCCCAGATCTTTCAAATAATCTGTTAGGTCTTCAGCCATCTTTTTGGTTAAAGTGGTGACAAAGACACGTTCATTTCTTTCAATGCGCTTGTTGATTTCAGCCACTAAATCATCAATTTGCCCCTCAACAGGTTTGACCTCAATTTTAGGGTCAAGCAAACCGGTCGGTCTGATGATTTGCTCAACTTTATGATTTGTCCGTGCTAATTCATAATCTCCTGGAGTTGCTGAAACATATAAAATCTGGTTAACGTGCTTTTCAAATTCAGCCAGTTTCAATGGTCTGTTATCAAGCGCAGAAGGTAAACGGAAACCATAGTCAATTAAAGTTTTTTTCCGATTGCGGTCGCCGTTATACATTGCTCGGATTTCAGGCATAGTGGCATGAGACTCATCAATTAAAATCAAAAAGTCATCAGGAAAGAAGTCTAATAAGGTATAAGGCGGCTCTCCTTCTTTTCTTCCTTCCATATGACGCGAATAGTTCTCGATGCCATTGGTGTAACCAACTTCACCCATCATTTCCATGTCAAAAGTAGTGCGCTGTTTAATACGTTCTGCCTCAAGCAATTTACCTTGACCTTCAAAATTTTTCACTTGAATTTTCATTTCCTGTGAAATAGCTTTAAGAGCGCGCCTCATCTGTTCTTCATTGGTCATAAAGTGGGTAGCAGGAAATAATGATATACTTTCTCTTTCACCAATTACTTCTCCTGTTAGTGAGTCCACTTCAACAATTCTATCAATTTCATCCCCGAAAAATTCAATACGATAAGCATGATTAGAATTACCAGCAGGAAAAACTTCTACGACGTCTCCACGAACGCGAAAACGACCGCGTTGAAAGTCAATATCATTGCGATCGTATTGAATATTGACTAAATCGCGCAGCAACGTATTTCTGTTATATTCCTCACCCTCGTGAACCGTGATTACACTGGCAGCATATTCCTTAGGATCACCTAAACCATAGATACACGAAACAGATGCCACAACAATCACGTCATTACGTTCCATCAAATCGCTGGTAGCTTGGTGACGTAATTGATCAATTTCATCGTTGATAGATGAGTCCTTTTCAATATATGTATCCGATTGGGGCACATACGCTTCCGGCTGGTAGTAATCATAGTAGGAAACAAAATAATCGACAGCATTATGCGGAAAGAATTCTTTAAATTCGCCATAAAGCTGACCAACCAAAGTTTTATTGTGAGAAATAACTAAAGTAGGTTTATTCAATTTAGCAATAATGTTCGCCATTGTGAAAGTTTTGCCCGTACCGGTTGCACCTTCCAGAATTTGCTCCTTATAGCCTTTTTTAAAGCCAGCAGCCAATTTATCAATAGCCTGTTGCTGATCACCCGCTGGACTGAATTTAGAAACTAGTTCAAATTTACGTTCTTCTTGTCGTTTAATCATCGAAAGACTCCTCGTAGAAAAAGTTGGACAAATAAAGCCCAACTCTTATTTGACGTATTCTATTTTACACTCTCGAACATATTTTCGCACTCTTTTTGTTTTATTTTAACAGTTCTGCCAAAGCATTTTGATAATTCTCAGCTGCTTGGTGTGCAAGCTCAATATTAGGTTTATTGACACCAACATAAGCTTTAATTACTGGCTCTGTGCCAGATGGTCTTAAAGCTAACCAAGTTTCATCAGCCAAAAAGTATTTCAATACATTAGATTTTGGTAGTCCCGTAAGTGGCTTAACCGTACCACCAACAATTTCCTGTTGTTTTAAAAAGTCTTGAATTTTATTGACTTTGACCCCATTTAGCTCTTGCAAATTCTCTGAACGCAATTTAGCCATCAATTCTGCCATTTTCTTTTGTCCGCCAATTCCCGGCATTTCAATCGCCTTGGTAATTTCATAAGAAGTGCCGTATTTTTGCCAGATTTCATTAAGGCCGTCTAATACAGTCATGTTTCTAGCAGCATAATAAGATGCCACTTCCGCAAACATTAAAGCGCCTTGCATCGCATCTTTATCACGTGCAAAAGGTTTGAAAAGATAACCATAGCTTTCTTCAAAGCCCATTAAAAACTTACCGTCGTGCATCTTGCTCATACGGTCAATTTCTTCACCAATAAATTTAAAACCAGTTAACACCGACTTTGTTCTGATACCAAAATCTTTTGCAATTTTAAGTGGCATACTACTGGAAACAATCGAAGTAATCAGCTCATAATCGGCAGATAATTGCCCCTTATCTTTTAAATTAACCAGCAGATAATAGATCATGAGCGTAGCAATCTGGTTCCCGGTTAAAACTTGAAAGTCGCCATTTTTTGTGCGCACGCAGGCACCCATACGATCTGCATCAGGATCAGTAGCAATGATTAGATTAGCATTTTTTTCATTTGCCAGTTTGATGCCAGGATCAAACACATCACGGTATTCTGGATTGGGTTTGATGGTCGTGGGAAATTCCGGATCAATAATTGCTTGGCTGGGAACTGGGAACACATTTGTAAAACCATTTTGTCTAAAAGCCCGATCATATAACATTTTACCTGTCCCATGTAATGGTGAGTAAATAATCGTTAACTTATGAGCGTTTTTTTGTATCAGTTCACTATTAACATTTACAGTTTTTAGTTGCGCTAAATAAACCTCATCAATATCTTCACCAATCAATTGCAAAACTCCTTGCGAGCGCAATCGTGCAATCGGAGCAGTTTTAACGGTAAAAATATTAGTTACTTTTTGAGCATAAGCAAAAACGCGACTGGCATCTTCAGGTCCCATCTGGGCACCATCAGGGCCATAGACTTTGTAGCCATTGTATTCTTTGGCATTGTGAGAAGCAGTAATATTAATTCCGGCAGAAGCATGAAGGTATCTCACAGCAAAAGATAATTCAGGCGTCGGTCGTAAATCATCAAATAGATAAACATGAATTTTATGCGCACCCAATATTCGTGCGGCATGTTCCGCAAAATCGCGGGAATGATAGCGCGAATCGTAAGCAATGACCACACCATCTTTTTGCGCTTTTGCTCCTTTTTCATTAATTAAACGTGCCAAGCCTTCTGTTACTCGCCCAATGGTATAGATATTAATACGATTAATTCCCGGCTCGAGCCTGCCGCGCATTCCAGCTGTACCAAAATTAATGTCTTGACCAAATGCATCATTAATCCATTTGGGATTTTTACCAAGTTCTTGCAATTGATCTTGTAAATAATCTGGCAGATTGTGCGCCTGCTGCCATTCTTGAAAAGTTTCTTCTGCCTTCATTTCAGCAATGTACCCCTTTTTCTAGCAATAAATTCGTTTACATAAACTCTATTCTAGCATTTATCATTATTGCTATCTGTAAAAATAAAAAAAGAATTCAGTTTTAACTAAATTCTTTTTTTAATCTTTAAATTTTACGATCATTCAGATCCTGTAAATAATTATATGCTTGTTGACCAGCAATACTGCCGTCACCCACAGCATTGGCAATTTGCCGTAAATCCTTCGCCCGGACATCACCTAAAGCAAAGATACCATCAACTTTAGTTCTCATGTGCTCATCAGTAGGAATCCAACCATTTTCATCTGTCACGCCTAAGTCCTTAAATGGCGCTGTCTGCGGAATAACGCCAACATAAATAAAGACGCCTCGAACTTTAATATGTTTCTCAGCACCGGTTTCCTTGTCTTTATAAGTTACACCGGTAACTTTATCGCCATCGCCGTCAATGGATTGCGTTAACCCGTTCCAAATAAAATTCATCTTAGAGTTGGCAAAAGCCCGTTTTTGTAATGTGGGTTGCGCACGTAATTGGTCCCGCCGATGAATAACCGTGACAGATTTAGCACTCTGAGCCAAATAAATACCTTCTTCAATAGCTGAATCGCCACCGCCAATAACCGCAATATCTTCGTCTCTGAAGAAAGCAGCATCACAAACAGCACAGTAAGAAACGCCTTTACCTGAATATTCATCTTCACCCGGCACATTTAAGTGACGGTGATCTGCTCCGGTAGCGATAATAAGAGCGGGTGTGCTGTATTCGGCAGTATCAGTTTTGACTATTTTTTGGTCCCCATCTAGCGTAACTGTTTGAACATCACCATATTCAAACTTTGCGCCAAATTTCATGATTGAATTATACATTTTTTCGCCCAGTTCAGGACCCTTAATCTCACTGAAGCCCGGATAATTATCTATTGCATCCGTATTATTCATTTGCCCGCCATACAAACCTCGATCCAATATCAAAACGGATAAATTAGCCCGAGAAGCATATAAAGCGGCTGTAAGTCCACCGGGGCCCGCTCCAATAATGATTACATCGTATTTTTTAGTCATAATTTCACCTTCAGCACTTTCTTATTTTTCGTAAGTAATATTACAACGATATCGCTCTCAAAGTCTAATTTCCTGTTTAGGACTTCTACCCATCATCTGAGCTATTTCAGAATCAACATCAGCATTTTGGTATAAAACGCGGTATATTGCTTCACTAATTGGCATATCAATCTGTTTTTCTTGGCATAGCTCGTGCACTGCTTTGACAGTAGTTGCGCCTTCAACTACTTGACCCATATTTTGTAAAACATAGTCTAAACTCTTGCCCTCACCCAGTTGCTTACCACAGCGCCAATTACGTGAATTAACCGAAGTACAAGTAACAATCAAATCACCTATACCTGAAAGTCCACTAAACGTCATAGGATCAGCTCCGAAATAATTCACACCCAAACGGGTAATTTCAGCTAAACCTCTTGTCATAAGCGCAGCTTTAGCATCATCTCCATAGTGCTTACCTACCAGAATACCGGCTGCAATCGCAATTACGTTCTTAACAGCTCCCGCAACTTCAACGCCTATCAGATCATTATTAGTATATAAACGGAAATAGTCATTTGAAAATAATTCCTGAACTTTTTGAGCGTTTTTCATACTCGTTGAAGCACAAGAGATTGCGGTTAAATCTTTTTGTGCCACACTCTCGGCATGGCTTGGTCCGGAAATCGCTACAATCTTGTCTTCATCATTGGGATAAATTTCCTCAGTCAAAATTTCAGAAATTAACTTTTTAGAACCCGGTTCAATTCCTTTGGTAGCAGTTACTATAAGTGGTTTATCTTTCCTTTGTGCTAGAATTTTACTTACATTTTGGGCAACGCTACGAATTGCTTGAGTAGGAAGAACAAATAAAATAATTTCTGCTCCACTTAAAGCTTCATTCAAATCACTCGTTGCTGTAGCGGCCTCATTTACATGCCAATTTTTCATGTAATGTTCATTCGTATGACTTTCATTAATTTCCTGATTAACTTTTTCATTGTTACCATACAGTACAATGTCATAGCCTTTATCAGCCAGCATAGAGCCCAACACTGTGCCCCAAGAACCTGCTCCTAAAACTGCAATTTTTGTCATTCGTTAACTCTCTTTCAACTAATACTAATATTTAATCTCGATTATAGGGATATTTTAGGCCACTGCCATCAAGATACCATTTGGGTTTAACAACTTTTCTGCGATAAATAAACAATCCGATGACAATCATCAGGAGTATCAAGCTAAGGAGCTGTGAAACTCTGATTGATCCCCAAAGATACAAACTATCCGTTCTCATACCTTCTACAAAGAAACGAACGACGGAATACCATGCTAAATAAAGCATAAAAATTTCACCTTGTTTAAACAAATGCTTTTTATGCCTTAGAACCAAAATTAATATTAAACCAATTAAGTTAAAAAATGATTCATATAAAAAGGTTGGCTGGTAATAGATCCCATTAATTTTCATTTGACTAATAATAAAATTCGGTAAATGCAAACTTTGGAGAAAACTCAAAGTTGTGGGACCACCGTGTGCTTCCTGATTAATAAAATTACCCCAACGACCCAAAATTTGGGCAGCCATTACTCCTGGAGTAATGATATCAAGCATCAAAAATGGCGGCAGCATCTTTTTGTAGCAAAAAATTAATAGAACCACTAAGCCGGCAAGTAAACCGCCATAGATCGCAATGCCCCCATTCCAAATAGCAATTATTTGGTCTGGATGCTGCGCATAATATTGCCATTCAAAAATAACATAATAAATTCGTGCACCAACATAGCCCAAGGGGACAGCCCACAAGAGCAAATCGACAAAATCGTCACTTTCGATCTGCCTTTTTCGTCCTTCAATAATTGCCATTGACACGGCTAAAATAATAGCCAGCGCCATAATGACGCCATACCATTTGACACTTAAATTTCCTAGGTTAAAGGCTACGGGATTGATTGTCAATGTCATTTATTACTTTCCTTTTTTGAATCGTTTTTAGAATTTTGCTTAATTAATTTGGTTAAATTGTTGTCAAATGTCCTAGTCGCGTTGTAACCACTTCTTTTTGCCCGAAAATTCATTGTGGCAATTTCAATAATATCTTCCATGTTACGGCCGACTTTTACAGGGATTGTAATTTGAGGTACTTCAACGTTGCAAATATCACGTTTACTTTCCTCAAAACCTAAACGGTCATAATTTGCTTGATTGTCCCAATTAACTAGTTTGATCACCAACTGGATACTTTCACGGTTTTTAACCGCACCAACTCCGAACAAATCCATTACATCAATGATCCCAATACCGCGAATTTCCATTAAATGCTTTAATATTGCCGGCGCTTCACCCATGACTGTTTCAACGTCTTTTTGGTAGACATCAACGCGGTCATCGGCGATTAAACGGTGACCACGATGTATCAAGCCCAATGCCGTTTCAGACTTACCCACACCGGAATCACCTGTTAACAGGACGCCCATACCTTTAACTTCAATTAAAACCCCATGAATTGTATCTCGCACAGCCAGTCTTTCTCTTAAATATTCAGTCAAAATACTGGAAACATAAGTAGTTGACTCAGGTGAAGACAAGATAGGAATTTTAGCTTCTTCAGCAGCTTGCGCCAATTCTGGTGGTACTCGCAATGAACGGGAAACAAAGAAACACGGTGTCTCAGGTGTGCAAAGTTTATTAAACACTTGGACCAAACTATCATGATCTAATCTGGCGGCATAAGAAATTTCAGTTCTTCCCAGTAACTGAATACGCTGGCGCGGATAAAAATCAAAGTAGCCTGTCAACTCTAATCCGGGTCTATAAATATCAGATACTACAATTTCTTTATCTTGAATATATTGTTTTCCTTGCACAACGTGGACAATTTTATTATCACGAATTAGATTTTTTAGTTTAACTGAGTTTGTCATCTTAAAATGCCCCTTTTTTTACTTGTCGACATCTTTAGTTTTAGCATCCCGTACTTTTTTACGTTTTGGTCGGGGTTCTTTATTTTCACTCCAATTATGCCACTGATCAAAATTAGAATTAGCACTCATATTGTCATCATCTTTTTTAGTAAAATGATTGATCAACCAAATGATACCGATAATTACTAAAGCTGCCGGCAATATCATAAAGAACATGTGAAATAGTGCGAAAATAAAACTTAAAATCACCACAGCTAGAAAAACTAAACCAACAATTCCCCAAAAACTCATTTAATCACCTACTCTGGATTCTCCTGGCTCAGAAGCCATTGCAAATATGAATAAACAAATGGTTGCAGCTTGCCATCCATTACACCACTTGTATCTGAGGTTTCATAGCCTGTACGTAAATCTTTAACCAAATTGTAAGGATGAAAAACATAAGAACGAATTTGGGAGCCCCAACCAATTTCTTTTTGATCACCTTTAAGCGCCTGCTTATGCTGACGCTTTTTTTCTTCTTCCAAGTGAAACAGCTTTGCTCTCAGTTCATTCATGGCGGTTTCACGGTTCTGCAGTTGTGAACGCTGAGCTTGTGATGTGGTCACAAACCCTGTGGGCAAGTGGGTAATTCTGACAGCACTTGAAGTCTTGTTAATGTGCTGGCCCCCAGCACCACTAGAACGGTAAACATCAATCCGCAAATCCTTGGGATTGATATCAACTTTAATACTATCATCAATTTCTGGAATAACTTCTACCGATGCAAAGGATGTATGCCTTCTTTTAGCGGAATCAAATGGTGAAATTCTTACTAAGCGGTGGACACCGTTTTCAGACTTCATTAAGCCATACGCATTCTTACCACTAACTTTAGCGCTGACGCTTTTAAGGCCTGCTTCTTCGCCAGGTTCATAATTATTTATTTCAAACTTAAAACCGCAAATATCCGCATAGCGCTGATACATTCTTAACAGCATTTGTCCCCAGTCCATCGCTTCAGTGCCACCAGCACCTGGGTGAATTTCGATCAAGGCATTATGACTATCATACTTGCCCGACAAGAGCAAATCTAATTCGTAATTGTGAAATTCAGATTGTAATTTTTGCAAATCAGTTTCTACTTCATCTTGCAAATCTTTATCTGGTTCTTCTCGCAGTAATTCAACTGCTGTTATTTCATTTTGATAGTCAGTCTGCAATTTAATAAAAGAATCGCGTTTTTCCTTTAATAAATTGGTTGCGCTAATCAAACTTTGCGCTTTTTCTTGATCATCCCAAAACGATGGTTCCTGCATTTTATTTTCATTTACAATGATATTTTCATTAATAGAATCTAGGTCAAAGAGACCCCCTAAAGCGATCTAATCGCTTTTTTAAATTATCTAAATCATTTTGAATTTCGCTTAATTCCATTAGTTGCATGAACTCCTTTATCCCATAAATTTTCAGTAAAAAAGAGAAAGCAGCTGCTTTCTCTTCCATCTTAATTATTAACGACTAAGATTTTGTCTAATTTCAGCTTTCATAAATAAGCGAGTTACGTCAAACTCAATATTTGAAATCATTTCTTCAAACATGTTGTAGCCTGAATCCTGATATTCAACCAGTGGATTCAACTGACCATATCCCCGTAAACTAATTGATTGGCGCAATTGATCCATAGCATCTATATGATCAGTCCAGCGGTCGTCTACGACTCGTAAAATAACTACTTTTTCAAACTCAAGCATGTCTGAAGGATCAGCTAAAATTTCTTCTTTTTCTTCATAATTTGCTTCAACGATATCATACAGTTTCTGCTTCAAATCAGGAACCGTTATTGTCTTGAAGTCAATTGCATCAGTTTCTTCTTCATTGGTCAAACTGGATGAGATGAAGTCCCGTAAGGAATCAAGTCGCCATTTACTGCGATCGCCCTGTGTAAACATATCCACTTGGCTATTGATAGTGCGGCGGATCATCGGAATTAGTACATCTTTAAGAGACTTATCTTCTCCAATAACCTGCATCCGTTCACCGTAAATAATTTCACGTTGAATACGCATAACATCATCGTATTGCAGTGTTTGTTTACGAGTATCATAGTTATTTCCTTCAACCCGTTTTTGCGCTGATTCAACTTGCCTTGTAATTAAGCGGCTCTCGATTACCTTATCATCATCGTTATCAGACAAACGGTCAAGGAAGTCTTTAACTCTGTCGCCACCGAAACGTTTCATCAGATCATCTTCAAGTGAAAGGTAAAAACGTGTAACACCGGGATCACCCTGACGACCAGACCGACCACGCAATTGATTATCAATTCTACGTGATTCATGACGCTCAGTACCAATAACTGAAAGTCCGCCTAATTCTTTGACACCAGGCCCCAATTTGATGTCAGTACCACGACCAGCCATGTTGGTGGCAATAGTAACCGCACCACGTTGTCCCGCATTCATAATAATTTGAGCTTCTTTAGCGTGATTTTTAGCATTTAAAACAGCGTGTGGAATTCCTTCTTTGTCCAGCAATTTACTTAGTCTTTCAGAGCTTTCAACCGCAACGGTACCAACTAGAACTGGTTGACCATTACTATGACGTTCCTTAATTTCATTAACGACTGCCGCAAATTTCGATGACAAAGTCGGGTAAAGAATATCAGGATTATCCTTTCTAATTAGTGGACGGTTAGTTGGGACAGTAATTACCTGCATATTGTAAATTTCACGGAATTCTTCTTCTTCAGTTTTAGCAGTACCGGTCATTCCCGCCAGCTTTTTGTACATTCTAAAGAAGTTTTGGTAAGTAATTGTGGCTTGCGTCTTGGATTCTTCCTGAATTTTTACGCCTTCTTTAGCTTCAATAGCCTGGTGCAATCCGTCAGAATAACGCCGACCTTGCATAACACGCCCAGTGAAAGAATCAACGATTAAGACTTCGCCATCTTGGACCACATAATCAATATCTTTGAGCATAATATAATTTGCGCGCAAAGATTGATCGATATGGTGAACCAATTTTTGATTTTCAACATCGTAAAGATTTTTAAGGCCGAAATGGTCACAGGCTTTTTGAATACCTGTCCTAGTTAAAGAAATGGTTTTAGTCGGCCAGTCAATTTTATAGTCACCATAATCTTTATCATCATCTGCATCATCGTCACTCTTATCTTCTTGAAGAGTTTTAACAAAACGATCAGCACGGATGTAATCACCGTTTGCCTGTTCAGCTTCACCTGAAATAATTAATGGCGTTCTGGCTTCATCAATCAAAATTGAGTCAACCTCATCGATGATAGCATAGTTAAGTTCACGTTGAACCATTTGCTCTTTGTAAACAACCATATTGTCACGCAAATAATCAAAGCCGAGTTCAGAGTTGGTGGAATAAGTTACATCGCAGCTGTAGGCTTCTCTTTTTTCATCAGGTGACATGGCATTCAAGTTAAGACCAACAGTTAAACCGAGCCACTTATATAGTTGACCCATTTCCTCAGCATCACGACTTGACAAGTATTCGTTGACGGTAACAACGTGAACGCCCTTGCCAGTTAAGGCATTTAAATACACAGGCATAGTCGCAGTTAATGTCTTACCTTCACCGGTCATCATTTCGGCAATGTTACCATAGTGTAAGGCAATACCACCTAGCACTTGAACGTGAAACGGATATAACCCTAATACTCGTTTAGCACCTTCTCGAGCAACTGCAAAAGCCTCTGGCAAAAGTGAATCTAAGCTCTCACCGTTTTGCAAACGGTCACGAAATTCAGGTGTTTTTGCCTGTAATTCCTCATCTGAAAGTTTGCCATACTCTTCAGCATGACTTTCCACTTTACTAGCAATTTTTTCAAATTTTTTCAGTTCTCTTTTATCGTTATTGTATAGTTTCTTTAAAATGTTTACCATTTAATCGATCCTTATATGTAGTTAAAGTATAAAAACACAAGATAATTTTACCATGATTAGCGCTAAATTAAAAATAAACAAAACAAAGACCTCACACTAAATGCGGGGCCCTTGCTTGAATTATATTATTTTTATTTTGTTTCAATCAAACCGTAACGACCATCATTTCTGCGATAAACCACACTGGTGCCGTTAGTTTCACCATCTTGGAAAACAAAGAAATCATGCTCAAGCATGTTCATTTGTAAAATAGCTTCTTCTGGGCTCATAGGTTTTAAACCTATTTGCTTATTACGTACAATTGTAAATTCGTTATTCTCTTTATCTTTATCTTTTGAACTTTCTTCAGCGCTCTCAACGAAGAAATCATTAAAACCTTTTTCACGACTCTTACGATTTACACGGGTCTTGTACTTTCTGATTTGTCTTTCTAATTTTTCAGAAACAAAGTCAATGCTCCGGTACATATCGTCAGTTGTTTCTTCAGCTCTCAATACTAAGTATGGTAGTGGTATGGTGACCTCAACTTTAGCCTTATGATCACGATAAACCTTCAAATTTACATGGGCAATCATATCCTGATTTAAATCGAAATATTTTTCCAATTTCTTAAGGCGCTTTTCAACATAACTTCTTAAAGCATCAGTTACCTCAATATTTTCACCACGAACATTATACTTTAACATTTGAGATTCTCCTTTCAACTGCTTATGCAGTCTTATGTTACCTTTATTATAGCAAAATTATAACAAAACATGAAAGCGCTGAACAATTTTATTCTATCTGCATAAGGTAAAACTACTAATTTTTGCATTGGGCAGAACTTTTTTCAAAGCGTCACGCGCGTGGTAAAGTGTTCTGCCTGTAGTATAGATATCATCTAATAAAAGAACCCGGTAACTTTTCCTATCAACTTTAAAGTTTTCCTTAACAAAAAAAGTTTGTTTACTTGCTAATCTTTCAAGACGATTTTTTTCTCCTTGAGCTCCAAATCCGGATATCTTACTCAGCATATGCGTCAGCGGAACCAGATTATCGTAAATAGCACTGATGGTATCAAATTGTCTTTTAGCAATATGTTCAGAAGAAGTAGGAATAGGAATATAAAGGTCAGCTTTTATTTTATTCAGTTGATTTGAACAGAGAGTTTGTAAAGCATAAGACAAATAATAATCACCATAACGTTTATAATTCACCATTAGGTCATGGAAAGCCGCGTTATATAAATATACAGACTGATTGCTTAACAAATCATTCCCATAAAGCTGGCGCCAGTTTCTGCAATCTAGGCACAATTCATTATTTTCTGCTTTGCCATAACAAATAGGGCAATGCTGAGCAGGCACTGGATCGAACTTTGACAGGCAGTTCGGACAAATGCCGCCCTCCTGACATTTGCTAATAGAAAACAGGCTGGTAAATGATAATTTTGCAGTATAATATCGCCCGCATAATAAACACTTGGTCATTGATTCATCCCGCGAATTTGCTTCATGGCAGTGCGAATACAAGAAGTGTATTTTTGATAACAAAACAGCACTAGACCCTCGGGATCATTTTTAGCGCGTCCTACTCTACCCGCAATTTGTACTAAACTTGAAGAAGTATAAATTTTATCATCTGCCTGCACAACAATGACCCACACATGATTGAAAGTTACCCCGCGTTCTAAAATTGTAGTAGTAACTAATAATTGTATTTGCCCACTTCTAAATTGGTCGACTTTGACAATTCTTTCAGCGTCATTTGCATGTACACCGGCAATTTTAATTTCAGCAAGCTCCGGTATTTTTTTGAGTGCGGCGATATAAGGCCCAATCTGATTAATTCTCGGAACAAAAAGGAGTAACGGGTGTCCTGCTTGAATGACTTTAATAATCTCAGCTGTCAGGCGGGAGTTAATTTTTTGGTCACGCAAAAAAGGACGTAAAAACAACTTTTCCTTAGGTACGGGTAAGGGCTGACCATGAAAGCGTCTTTTTAATTTTAAAAGGTGGATCTTTCCTGCTTTGACAGAGGATAATAAATCACCGGTAGGCGTAGCAGTGAGAAATACCCTTTTACCAGTAAGCTTAATGGCATTTTGGGCGGCAAAATGAAGCATAGAGTTGTTAACGTAAGGAAAAGAATCTGACTCATCAATTATTAATAAATCAAAGGCATGAAAGTATTTTAATAATTGGTGTGTTGTACAAAGCGTTAATTGGTCTGCTTCAGGTTCTTGATATTCGCGCCCGTGATATTTACCAATTTTTATCTCACCAAAAGCAGCTTTAAAACGAGGATAGAGTTCATTAACAACGTCAATGCGGGGAGTGGCAATACAGCACCTTTCACCGTTTTTTAAACTATAAGCTACCAGTGGAAATAACATTTCTGTCTTACCGGCACCAGTTACAGCATGAACAAGTGAATCTCTTTTAGCAACATAATTACAAATTAAATTGCGTGCTATTCTTGTCTGTGAATTAGTCAGCTGTCCTTTCCAAGTCAACCCCCCATTTTCTTTTGCAGGAAACTTAATTGTTTGTTCATTGCGTATTAAGAAATCATCTGTAACTATTCTTCCTAAACCAATACAAGCCCTGCAATACTTTTTGCCATTGGGTAATTTAGCATAAACCCTTGCCCCGCAACGTAAGCAGTGCCCATGCTTGATTGCCCTAGTTTTAGTTAAGCCTTCCTTTATGCTACAATCCATCTGACTGCTAAGCCATTGACGACCAGCAAGGTGAGAGATATTTTCCATTTCTGTCCTCCAATTATTAAATACGCAAAAAGGAGAAAAATCTTTTGAAAGAACAGCAAAATTACTTAACTATCAAACAAAACGGCACACATGAAATAATCATCAAGAAAAGTCGCTTTATTGCCACTCTAGTTCGAACGCAAACGGTTGAAGAAGCAGATCAGGCAATTGCTACTATTTCGCAAAAATATCATGACGCCACTCATAATACCTTTGCTTATACAATCGGGCTAAATGATGACCAGGTCAAAGCCAGTGACAACGGTGAGCCCTCAGGAACAGCGGGAGTACCAGAATTAAAAGCATTGCAATTGATGAAACTTAAAAATGTTACCGTTGTTGTTACCCGGTATTTTGGCGGAATTAAATTAGGAGCCGGAGGGTTAATTCGCGCTTATTCCAACAGTGTGACAAAAGCTGCAGAAGCAATAGGCGTGGTTAAACGTGTTCAGCAGCAAGGCCTTAAATTTCAGGTGGATTATAAAAATTTTGATGAGATTCAGTACTATTTAAATCAAAATCAAATTTTTATTGATCAAATAGAATATGGCGTCAAGGTAGCCATTACGCTCTTTATTGATGAAAATAAATTAGAGCAGCTTAAAAATGACTTAAACAATCTGCTAGCTGGCAAAGTAAATTTTGAACTGGTGCCCAAAAGGTATAATGAAATTGACATTGCTAATTTCAATTATCACGACCAATAAAAAAAGACCCACAAGTGTTTGTGAATCCATTCCAACTTAATCTTTCTTTTTCTTTTTTAATTGTTCAGGCTTATCTTGCCCAAGGTGCCAAACTTCTACAGTAGGGTCTTTCTTACTCCGGGAATTGATTAATTTTTGCGTCAAATTCATCAGCGGTTTATATTTTTCCCCCAGCAGTCCAATTGACTCCACGAAAAATTCTAGAGCAACAGCCAGACCAGCAATTAGGACCCACATCCCCCACATTGGTGACAGCAAGAATAAGAGGGAAATAAATGAAAAAATAAGTGACAACGCGTAAATGGTTAAAACAGTTTGCCTGTGTGTCAAACCCATTTTCATTAATTGGTGGTGTAAATGGTGCTTATCTGCTTGAGAGACAGGTCGGTTATTTAATTTGCGGCGTATCATGGCGTAAATAGTATCTGTGATCGGCACGCCTAAAATAGTGACAGGTACTAATAACGAGATAAAGGTGACATTTTTTAAACCTTTAAGCGAAAAAACCGCAATCATAAACCCAATATATAGTGCACCAGTGTCACCTAAAAATATTTTTGCCGGATGAAAGTTGTATGGTAAAAAACCAAGTAAACAGGCTGCCAGCATGAAACAACCGATTGGAATATAGAGCTGCCCCGTATGCAAAAAGAAATAACCGACAATTCCCATTGTTATCAGTGAAATCATTGAAACGCCGTCTGCCAAGCCATCAAGACCGTCAATGAGGTCAACTGCATTAGTTAAGGCCAATATCCAAAAAATAGTAATTGGTAAACTCCACCAACCTAAATTTATTTGTTTATTTAAAAATGGCAGATTGAGAACATTCATTTTGATGCCGGCAAGAAAATAAATGACTAAGGCGCCAATAAAGATGCCCAGCATTTTTTGTCTTGGCTTCAATTCCATAATATCGTCGATTATACCAGTTAGAACGATTACGCTAGAACCTAGAAGGATACTGAACGCCTCGTGTGTAGGAAATTGATCACGTAAAAGAATAAAAGCACCAATATTAAAAGTCACAAAAATACCCAATCCGCCTAAAGTCGGCATTGGTTTTTTGTTTACCCTTCTTTTGTTGGGAATGTCGACTGCACCTAATACAAAAGCTAATCTTCTAATAAAAGGCGTAATCGCTGCTTGGATAATCACCAAAAAGAATAATTCAACAATAATTTTAAACATGGTCGGCTACTTTCATTTATAGTTGTCTTAATTATACAGGGTGGAATAAAAATGCACAAATTACAACTAAAAAGGATTGAATTCTTTAGTTCAATCCTTTTTCTTTATTTTGCAATTGATACAGCACGTTTTTCACGAATAACTGTTATTTTAATATTACCTGGGTAATCAAGTTCTTTTTCAATCTGATTACGAATATCACGTGCTAAAACTGTAATGCGATCGTCTGAAATCTTATCGGGTTCAACCATCACCCGTACTTCTCGCCCAGCTTGAATAGCGTATGCCTGTTTAACTCCATCATACCTATTTGCTATTTGCTCAAGGTCAGTCAGTCTTCTAATGTAATTCTCCAAACTTTCACTTCTGGCACCAGGTCTTGCAGAAGAAATCGTATCTGCTGCCACTACCAATTCAGCAATAAATGATAATTTAGGCACATCCCCGTGATGCGCCGCAATTGCATTAACAACCACATCCGGCTCATGATATTTTCTTGTCAATTCCACACCTATTTCTACGTGTGAACCTTCAATATCATGGTCGACTGCTTTTCCAATATCGTGTAATAATCCCGCGCGAACCGCTAATTTTTCATTTAATCCAAGCTCCGCAGCCATTGTTCCAGCTAACTTTGCAACTTCAATTGAGTGTCCCAATACATTTTGACCATAAGATGTCCGGTATTTGAGCCTACCCAATATTTTAACCAACTCAGGATTCATTTTATGAATCCCTAACTCCATTAGAGCGCTTTCGCCCGCTTCGTAAATGTCATCATTAACTTCTTTACGAGCCTTATCAACTGTCTCTTCAATTCTAGCCGGATGAATTCGTCCGTCTTTAATCAGGCGTTCCATTGCCCTTTTAGCAATTTCACGCCTAATCGCATCAAAACCGCTTAGTGTTACAACTTTAGGAGTATCATCAATTATTAAATCTACTCCTGTGAGTGCTTCAAATGATCTAATATTGCGTCCTTCACGACCAATAATTCGACCCTTCATTTCTTCATTAGGTAAATCTACCACTGATACTGTGGTTTCAGCCACTGTATCAGCTGAGCTGCTTTGAATAGCATCAATAATTATTTTACGAGCATAATGATCAGCCTTCGCTTTTACTTCTTCATTGCTGTTGCTAATCATTTCAGCCCGCTCTTTGACTAGCTCATCTGCTAATTGATTTAGAACCAGCTTTTTAGCCTGTTCCTTGTCTAAATGGGCTACTTCATAAAGCTTTTGCGTAGTCTGTTCAACTAATTCATCAGTTTTTTGTAATTTAGTGGTTAATTCAGTTTGCTTTTTTTCTAGCTGTTCGTCTTTTTTAGCTAAATCGTCCTCTTTTTCTTTTAGCAAAGAGTTCTTATGATCGAGAGTATCCTCTCTTTGTGTTAAACGATTTTGATCACGCGCAATTGTATCACGCTTATCGTTTAATTCATCTTCAACTTTTTGTCGGTAATCCTGAATTTGCTCTTGAGCTTCAAGAATCTTTTCTTTCTTTGTGTTTTGTGCACTTTGTTTTATAGCATCAGCCGCTTGCTTCTGTGCATTGACTTCAGCTTTTGCAGCATCAACTCGTGCTTTAGCTTCGCTTAAAATATGATCGGCATCGTTTTGGGCGTTCCGGGCTTTTTTCTCCCAAGCACTTTTACGGATAACATAACCAATAACTATGCCTAATATAATTGAAATAATAGCAATCGCGACGGGAATCAAAAATTTACTTGTCATGATTTCTATCGCCTTTTTTATTTTTTTAGATTATTCACACAATATTAATGATAAAGAACCACGGGGATTATGTCAAACGACAAGAAAAAACCTTAACTTGTTTTCACAAGTCAAGGTCTATTTCTTCAAAACTAATTGCTTTTGCTGTCGGCTTCTTTTTTAGCAGAAGCTTCCTTTTCTGTATTTGCAGCGTTTTTAGCTTTCTTCTCTTTTATTTTTTCTGGGTCTTCGCGCTCAGCAACTGATTCCTCGTCAATACCGTAGGCCTGACGAACCTGTTTCTGCACTTCATCATAAACTTCCGGATTATCTTCCAGATACTTTTTAGCGTTTTCGCGCCCTTGTCCAATTCGTTCATCGTTATATGAATACCATGAACCAGCCTTTGCGATAATGTCTTTGTCGGCTGCCATATCAAGAAGTTCACCACTTTGAGAGATACCTTTGCCGTACATCATATCAACTTCAGCAACTTTAAAAGGTGGAGCAACCTTATTTTTGACAACTTTAATTTTCACACGGTTACCGGTGATTTCTCCACCAGTTTGTTTAATCTTTTCGGCTCTTCTAATCTCTAAGCGAATAGTTGCGTAGAACTTAAGCGCACGACCACCAGGGGTAGTTTCAGGATTACCAAACATAATGCCGACTTTTTCACGAATTTGGTTAATAAAGATTGCAATAGTTTTAGTCTTATTGATATTACCAGAAAGTTTACGGAGGGCTTGGCTCATCAAACGAGCTTGCAGACCAACATGGCTATCGCCCATTTCTCCGTCAATTTCGGCTTGAGGTACAAGTGCTGCAACCGAATCAACAACTAAAATATCAATTGCGCCACTTGTAATTAAAGTATCAGCAATTTGCAATCCTTCTTCACCAGTATTGGGTTGAGATAAGATTAGTGAGTCAACATCAACGCCTAAAGCTTCGGCATATGCCGGATCCATGGCATTTTCAGCATCAATATAAGCAGCAGTTCCGCCTCTTTTTTGCACTTCAGCTACTGCATGTAGCGCAACAGTAGTTTTACCAGAAGACTCTGGTCCATATATTTCTACAATTCTACCCCGGGGATAGCCGCCAACACCCAAGGCTGCATCAAGAGCAAGCGAGCCTGAGGGAATAGTCGAAATCTTAGTATCGGCCTTATCGCCCATTCGCATAACGGCGCCTTTACCAAAATTTTTCTCAATTTTCTTAAGCGCATTTTCCAATGCGGCCTGTTTTTCATCTTTGGCCAAGACTTTGTCCTCCTCTAATTAGTTTCATTATTTTAGTACTTAATAATTATACTTTGCTTTAGTGTATATTTGCAAGGAAAAAGCGAACAAATGTTTAATATTTTTATTCACAATAATAATTACGCAAAATTTTCGGCCTTTTTTTAATTTATTTTCTTTAACCCTTTTGGTTGTAACAGTTTTTGGAGAAAATTCAAAATAATGTCAGCTAAAATCGCCATCAAGGCTGTAGGGAGAGCACCAGCTAATATAATTGCACTACCATTAGTGGCATTAGTACCACGAATAATAATATCACCTAATCCGCCAGCACCGACAAATGAACCAATTGATGTAATACCAATAGCAATTACCAGCGCATTTTTTAAACCGGCTATTATCACAGACATCGATAAAGGCAAGCGTACCATATAAAGTAACTGAAATTTAGTCATGCCCATTCCTTTTCCTGAATCAATGACGTTCTTGTTGACGTTACTCATGCCAGTATAAGTGTTTTTAATTATGGGCAAAAGTGAATAAAGCGTCACTGTGACAATCACAGTCATAACGCCTAACCCTAAACCAATCATGACAATAGATAAGAGAGCAAGGGAAGGAATGGTTTGGATAAAGTTGGCAATTCCAACCACAAAATCACCTAAATGACCATTACGAGAGATAAAAATCCCAACAGGAATACCGATCACCGCAGCAAATAGAACACCGTAAATTGAAATTAAAAAAGTGCGATTAAATTGTGCTAATACGTAACTGCCATTATGGGCGTAATAATAAATAAATTGTTGCCATAAAGATAAATGAGACATTATTTCTCCCCCCTAAAGTAATTATGCTTTACCAAGAACTGGTGAGCTACAGTAGCTGGTTCAAGCAGTTTATCATCTACTTGGTAATTCATTTTACGAATATCATGCACACTTACATTTCCAACCAAGCGTTTCAGTATTGGTTTTAATTCAGGGTGCTGCCTTAATATATAATTATTAATTAACATGCCACAATTATATGGGGGAAAGAAATGTTTATCATCTTTTAACAAGTGCAGGTGATAACTGTCGATGCGACCATCCGTAGAATAACCCAAGATGACATCCATTTTGCCACTCTTTAAAGCAGAATATACCAAGCCAATATTCATAGGATGAGCTTTAGTAAAAGTAATGCCATAGGCCGTTTGAAATGCAGGATAACCCACACCGGGAGCATTGATCCACTCAGAAGCTATACCAACAGAAAACTTATCTTTGACCTTTTTTAAATCAGAAATTTTGTAAAGGTGATATTTCTTTTGGTCTTTGGCTCTCACCATAAAAGCATAATTATTTGCAAAGCCATAGGTGTGTAAATAAGTTTGATCCCATCTTTTCTTTACTTCCCGTCTGACAGTGTTATTTGCTTTTTGAGAATCTTTAATTGCCGGTAACAATAGATTGGCAGTTAGTTCGCCACCATCGTAAGCGGCAGCTTGTATATCAGCATCATGACGATATAAAGCTTGATGCTGCATTGGTGCAGAGCCCAAATTATTAACTATTGAGGTTTTATATGATGTTTCGTGTTCAATAAGTTGCGCAATGATATTGGCCATAACTTGAGATTCGGTGGTAGTAAGTGCCGTTATTCTGATATTTTCTTGACTGCCTTCACTATCAGAAAGACCGGGTAATCCACATGCACTCGTGGTTATCATTATTAAAAAGGCAGTAATCATCACTAATATTTTTTGCAAATATCTTTTCATGATTAGCACCTCCCTATATTCCCTTTGGCGTTAGTTTACGTTCAAGTTTACCTAATAGATAATCTGTTAACAGGGCTAAAATAATTACAGGAATAGTACCCCCAAAAATTAGGTCAGTTTGATATAGACTAAGTCCGTTAAAAATAAAGTCGCCCAAACCACCTGCTCCAATATATGAAGCAAGAGTAGCCCATGCAATAACATAAATAGCAGAGAGTCTGATTCCCGCCATAATGACAGGCATTGCTAAAGGAATATCAACTTTTAAAATTAATTGCATATTAGTCATACCTAAACCCCGGGCAGAATCTATCGTATCTTGATTTACCCCGGTGAGACCAACATAAGTATTACGTAAAATAGGCATTAGACTATACAAAAAAAGTGCTATTATTGCTGGCAAGCGCCCTACACCAAAGAAAGGAATCATCATTGCCAGAAGTGCCAGAGCCGGAATGGTTTGTAACATACTAGCAATAGCAATTACTATTTTAGCTACTCGCGGAAATTTCATTAAAATAATACTTAAGGGAATAGCAACAATTATTCCCAAAGCTAAAGAAATGGCAGAAATGTATATTTGCTGCCACGTTTTGACTAATAGTTCCGAACCATGTTGTACAAAAAAGGCAGACATATTATTTCGCCTCTTTTTCTGATTGCTGTTTTAATGGGCTTTTATCTCCCCATATCTTTTCATAAACTACGTTAACTAAACTTGAGCGGGTCACAATACCAACTAATTTTTTATCTGAATTAATGACAGGTATATAACTCTTGTTCCGACTCATAATGCGACTGAAGTTATCACGCAAATATTCTTCAGGTCCTACTGTACTTAGTTTGGTTATTAAAATATCACTAACACTATTTGTTGGGGAATAGTTACGTTGAAGATCATCAATTGAAATATAGCCCTTTAAATGATCATCATGATCTACTACCAAAAGAGTGTCCACACGATTTTCTTTCATCATCGTCAAAGCATCAGCCAATGAAGCACCCAAATCAATTTTTGTCGGATTAGTTAACATCACGTTTTTGACTTTAACAGTTTCGTATTTTGCTTCTGATAAACGTTCTTTACCAATTAAGCTTTTGACATATTCATTTGCTGGGTGATGCAATATTTGATCCGGTGTTCCTACTTGTACCAGCTCTCCATCGTGTAATACAACTACCTTAGTAGCTAACTTTAAAGCCTCATCCATATCATGAGTTACAAAAACAATTGTTTTGCCTAATTGCATTTGCAAGCTTTGCACCAAATTTTGCAAACTCTCTCGTGTTATAGGATCCAAAGCTCCAAAAGGCTCATCCATTAAGATTAAATTTTGATTAGCTGCAAGTGCACGAACTACACCAATTCTTTGTTGCTGCCCACCAGAAAGTTCAGTTGGATAACGATCCAAATATGATTCTGGTAATTCAGCCATTTTGATTAATTTTTTAGCTTCGTCATTCAACTTTTCTTTAGGCCACTTCAACAATTTAGGAACTAGAACTATGTTTTCTTTGATCGTCATATGTGGCATTAGGCCATTATTTTGAATCACATAACCAATGTGACGTCTTAAATTGACGGGATTAAAACTTTTGACATTTTTTCCGTTAACAAGTACTTCACCTTTAGTTACACTGTTCATGCGATTAATCATTCGCATCAAAGTAGTCTTTCCTGAACCAGAGGTGCCAATCAGGCAGCAAAAATCACCCTGATCAATTTCAAAACTAATATGATTAACAGCTGGATTCTTCATCTTAGGATATATTTTGGACACATCCTTAAATTCAACCACTGGTATTTTTTCTACCATAAAATTTCCCCCTTCTTCAATATTCTTTTAATTTAATCCTAACAATTAATTTACGCTTAAGCAATCACCTTTCGTCTTAACAGCAGAGTATGATCCTGAATTCATGCAAAAAAACACTAACATGGTTAGTGTTTTTTTAATATTTAATTTTTACTTAATTTACATGGAGCCATCAAAAACATCCCATGAGCTGTGGAAATAATCCCAACCAGAGTAAATAGTAAAGATCAAAGCTATGTAAAGCAAGATTGTGCCAATATTATAGATATCACCAATTAATAGAAAAATGATGGATAACATTTGGCAAGTAGTTTTTATTTTACCGGGCATAGCAGCTGCCATAACTTGCCCTTTGTTTTCTGCTAATATCAGTCGTAAGCCAGTAACAGCCAACTCGCGACAAACAATAATAGCTATCACCCATGCTGGAGCTAATTTCAAGGAAATTAACATGATAAAAGCTGTCATGGTAAGCATTTTGTCTGCCAGCGGATCAGCAAATTTACCGAAATTAGTAACCAAATTGCGTGATCTGGCAATGTGGCCATCAAACCAATCAGTTGCTGAAGCAACTGCAAAAACAATAGCAGCAATAATTAATTTCCAGTAGATAGTTTTCCCAGCAAATTGAAAACTGGCATTACCACCGAAAATAACAATTAACATAAAGACTGGTATTAGCAAAATTCTAAAAACCGTCAACTTATTAGGCAAATTCATTCTTAACTTTTCCTCCCACTATAATAACTATTCATTACGATCATTTCCATCAGATGAATTATTTCCAGAATGACCGCTATTAGTATTGGTATTTTGGTTGTTATTCGTCTGATTATTTTCGTGATTTGATTGATTATTATTCTGGTTATTTTGGTTAGTTTGATTGTTTTGTTGACCACTTGTTGAACCAGAATTATTAGTGCTGCTGCCGTTATTATGGTTGGTAGTAGACTGATTATGTTCTTGACTTTGGTTAGTTGAACTATTATGTTCAGAATTATGATTTGTGGTACCAGAATTATTTTGATTCTGCTGCGTTTGGTTAGTTTGACTATTAGTTCTCTTACCAATATAGAAAGTTAGAGCAAGATTTGAACTTTGAGCGTTATATGGTACTTTTCTGCCACCAATTGTAATAGACGTACTTAGCGCGTTACTAAAAGTCACAACCACTGTTTGTGCTGTTTCAGGAATTCTCAACGTGTGCTTTTGACCCGCAGTCAAAGTTTGACTACTTTGGTTAACTCCGTTCATTGCTATTGAAACAGTAGTTGCCTGATTACCAGCACGCACAACTAAGTTACGATTATTTTTTAAACCAGTAATCTGATATTGATTTGTAGCTAATTCTTTAATTTTAACAGTCTTCTTTTTAATTTTTTTAGTCTTATGATGACGTTTGCCATTATCAGAAGAAACTGTTACATCGTTAGCAGCATTATTATTGTCATTGCGACTGGATGAAAAATGGGCATAGACAACATAGCAGACTAGAATAACGACAACAATTCCTAACCCAACGATAATCCGCGGAAGGTAATCTTGCCAGATCTTTTTCTTACTATTGGTTGTCTTGCTAACTTCTTCGCTTTTATTATCAATTGAATCTTCAACAAACTCATCTGGCTCAGATTTAGGAATATCATCATGATATTCACTTAAAAGCTTTTTGCCATCTAATCCAACTATTTGAGCATATTGCCTGATAAAAGCTCTTACGTAAAAATCACCAGGAAGTTTATCAAAATCATTTTGCTCAATTGCCGTCAGATATCTGCCTTGAATCTTGGTTGCTTTTTCAATGTCTTCAATTGAAAGTCCCTTTGCCTCTCTGGCACTGCGTAATTTATCTCCGATATCTGCCATAGTTACCTCTTTAAATCTATAATTTACTCTTTGAGTATAACATATACTCAATATTATTTTTATATTTAAATAAGCCAGCCGCCGCTGACGTAAATTGTCTGCCCAGTTAAATAGCTGGATTGGGCATCAAGTAGCGTTTTAACCCAATAAGAAATATCTTTGCCTTCAGCTAACCTGCCAGCTGGTATTTCGCCTTTAACTTCTTCCATTGCTTCAGGAGCGAGCATTGAATTCATTGCAGTATTCACAGCTCCCGGGGCAACGACATTAACAGTTAAATTAGCTGAAGCGACTTCACGGGCATAAGCTTGTGCAAAACGAGCAAGCCCAGCCTTAGAAGTGCTATAAACTGCCTCCATAGCACTCCCTGAGCCACCATAAACAGAGCCCAGAAATACAATTCGACTATAATCATTTTTAATCAAAGCTGGCTCAAGCAGCCCAATTAATTTAACCGGCACAGTCAAATTGACTTGTAAAATTTCATCAACTCTCGTCAAAGATTGACTGCTGACAAAGTTATAATCTGTAATACCCTGAGCAAAAACAGCGGCATTAACTGGTAAAAGCCCGTTAACAAATTCTTTTAATTCGTCATTTTTAGCCAGAAAATTAAGTTTGACAGGAATAAAATCCTGCTGGGGATATTTACGACTTAATTTTTGAGCTATTGTGCAGGCTTTTTGCCAATTTTGACTGCAATGGACATAAAGTGACCAACCAGCACTGGCCAAGTCTGTGCATATTGCCTGACCAATCCCACCAGTTGCACCAAATACTATCGCTCGTTGCAATTACAACATTCCTTTTAAACTTATTTTTATGAATTCAGATTTTGAAGATGACCGCACAGCAGTAAATGTCTGTCATTATAGAACAAAATCAGTTATGCATTCATATTCGATTTTATTTTACCATTATTTTTTTGTAAATTTGAACTATTAAAACGAGTCAATAAACTTTCTTAAAAATTAGTCCTGTTCGCCTTCTTTTTTAGGTGGTAACAATACTTGACGTGGTTTAGAGCCTTCAGATGGACCTACTACGCCCTTTTCTTCCATAGCATCGACTATTCTGGCAGCACGGTTATAGCCAATACGGAATCTCCTTTGTAAAAGAGAGACACTGGCAGTTTGCTGCCGTCTAACCAGGTCAACGGCTTGATCATAAAATTCATCTTCAGGTTCTTCTTCTTTATTTTCAGAGGTTTCTTGACCCTTTTGCGGAATCATTCCCTTGTCATACTCCGGCTTTTGCTGCTTTTTGACCCATGAAATTACATTTTCAACTTCATGAGAAGAAACAAACGCCCCTTGAATACGTTCAGGCTTTGAAGCACCAACAGGCATATAGAGCATATCTCCTCTGCCCAGCAATTTTTCAGCACCAGTTTGATCCAAAATAGTTCGTGAATCAATTCCACTTGAAACTGCAAAAGAGATACGTGAAGGGACATTTGCTTTAATCAATCCGGTAATGACGTCCACACTTGGCCTTTGCGTTGCCAAAATCATGTGAATACCGGCAGCACGAGCCATTTGCCCTAAACGTACAATAGCACCTTCAACATCACGGCCACCAACCATCATTAAGTCACTAAGTTCGTCAACTACAACCAAAATATAAGGTAGAGGTTTCATAGCCGGCTTTGACTTATCTTGATTATTTAGACGCACTTTTTCATTATATTCGCTCATATTACGGGCGCCACCAGCTGCAAAAAGCTTATAACGGCGTTCCATTTCTTTGACAGCTTTACTTAGTGCATTTGCCGCAAGTTTGGCATCCGTCACAACCGGAATTAATAAATGGGGCACCCCATTGTAAACAGAAAGTTCAACCATTTTAGGGTCAATTAAAATCAGTTTGACCTGATCTGGTAATGCCTTCATCAAAATGCTGGTTAAAATGGTGTTTATGGCTACGGATTTTCCAGATCCGGTCGAACCGGCAATTAAAAGATGGGGCATTTTAGTCAAATCAGCAGAAATAGTCTGACCACTTACGTCTTTACCTAAAGGCACCTGCATTGGATCCTTTTTAGCCTTCCTGTCTTGACTTTGCATAACATCTTTAAATGCCACCACTGAAGTATTTTTGTTTGGCACTTCTATACCAATATAGGGCTTACCCGGTATAGGTGCTTCTATTCTAATATCTTTGGCGGCCAAGGCCAGTGCCAAATCGTCAGCTAAATTGACTATACGACTAACCTTGACACCAACCGCAGGCTGAACCTCATAACGCGTAATTGTTGGACCTAAAATTGCCCTTTTGATAATTACCTTAACGCCAAAACTCTTAAATGTTGATTGTAAAGTTTGCGTATTTTGACGAATAAGAGCTTTATCAGTACTTTGATCAATATTTCTCACATTGTCTAGCAAGTTTAGCGGTGGCTTTTGGTAATCTGCACTTACTTCTTGCTCTTTATTAAATTCGCCATGATCAACAGCTTCTAAATCCTGCTTGAGTTTTTGATCTTCTGCAATAAATGAATGAGAGCGTGGTAATTTAGTAGCACTTTTTACTGGTTCCTGATGAGGTTGCTTCTTAGCAATATTATTTTGGCTGGCAACTTGTATCTGCGGCTCTACTGGCTCATGTTCAGGAACATCATCAAATTCAGCACTGCCGGAATCAAAATCATTTACACCAGTTGCAGCAGCACTTTTTTCAGTTGGAAAATTATCAACTGAAAAGTCTTCTACGTCGGGAAAAATTGTTGAATTATCAGAAAGCGGATCACGCAAATTGCGCGCATTTTCTTGTTCTTTCTTTTGTTCCTGTTTTTCCTTTAATAAACTGTACTTGTCTTTTATCTTAGAACCAGCTGCTTTATTCTTGTTTATAAAAAGTTGGCTGAAGGATTGAAACTTCTTGATCAGCGTAGCAAATTTAACGTCAAAAAACATCAAGATGCCACTAGGAATTAGCAAAACGGCGATAATTCTGAGACCAATATGCCCCAGCAGCGGATAAAATATTTGATAGCACAATGCTCCAATTATGCCGCCGCCCACAGATTTAGTCACTGCTATTCTGCTAAACTCTGCTGCCATTTCATGCCAAAAAGCATTCATAAAAGCATTATTTACCAATTCATGTTCAAAAAAGAGGCTACTTTGAATCAGCAAAAAACCTAAAATAGCTAAAAATAGGCCACAGCTGCGCTTAAATTTAAAATGCATTGGCTTGTTATAAATAAGCATCACCAAACCAAAAATAATGCAAATTCCAGCGGCAAGTAAATAAGAATCGCCAAAAAAGAGCCGAAACACATTGGCAATTTGCTTTCCTAACATTCCAAATTTAGCAAAAGCTAAGACAGCAATAATAATTTGAGCAAGTCCAATAATTGCCCACATGAGCCCATTGGTCTGTTTCTTGTTGGCGACTTTGGTATTTTTTCTCCTTTTCTTTCTAGGCATGATCTTACCAGTTCACAACTTAAAAATTAGCTTTGAAGTTCAAATTAACTGGTTTATCAAGAGTAATCTGAGTAACTTCATAAGTTAAAGTTTCAATGTATTCAACTAGGGGACGGCTAAGAAGCTGGTAATCAGCCTTACCGAGATCGCTCCCATCGCCAAAGTAATCTTTTATTTTGACAATCTGACTAATCATGCCACTAACTGCAAATTCTCCTGGTGCTGGTGCAACATCGAAAACAACGGTAACGTCAAAATAACTGCCATCTACACCAGCGTCAGTTGTACCATCTTCATTTTGCTTTTCGACTTTTTTAAGACCAAAGTTCACCTGATCCTTGACTTCAGGTTCTTCATTAATGTCATAATGGAAATTTTTAACCAAAACAGGAGTTTCTTTTTCAAAATCCATCTTATTTTCCTCCTAAATTGCGTTCATAGCGTTCAGGGCGATTATAGCTGTCCTTCAACTTATCATTTTCATAATGATGAGAAGTTTCCAAATTAGGAAAACCTTGCTGCCGCAAAGCTTCAAGTAAAACAATTGCCACTGAATTAGCTAGATTATAGCAACGAATATTATTGGACATCGGGATGCGCAAATTGCGTTCATAATATTCTCGCATAAACGTTTCTGGTAAACCAGTAGTTTCTTTGCCAAATACAAAATAATAATTTTTTGCGGGATCAGTATAATCAACTTGCGCGTAATTTTTAGATGAAAACTTGGAAATAAGGTACATTTCATCATTGGGGCCAAGTTGATTTAAAAAAGCGTTAAGATCATCATGTAGCCGAACATCTACTTTATCCCAGTAGTCTAGTCCGGCCCGTTTCATCTTTTTATTATCAATTTGAAACCCAAGGGGCTCAATCAGGTCAAGAACAGTATTAGTTCCAGCACATGTTCGGGCAATATTACCTGTATTTGCAGGCATTAGTGGTTCATATAAAACTACGTGATTTGTCAATCTCTTTCTTCTCCTTAACCAAAAATTCACTAAAAACCGAATTTATTTTTTAGACTTTTTTTCAGCTTGATCGCCGTTGACACTTTTGTCGTTATCAGAAATCACTGGTACAGTTTCTTCGACCTCATCTTCTCTAAAAACTTGTGAAACTTTACGATAGTAATTATACACACGTAAAATAATGATTTTTAAAATAGCATAAATTGGGATACCAAAGATGACGCCCCAAAGTCCCCAAACAGAACTTGAACCTATTAATAATAAAATAGTGGTTACCGGGTGCATCTCCATCTTGTTTCCCATTACCAAAGGACTAATAACCCTTGATTCAATGGTTTGTTCGATTGCAAAAACAACCAAAACTTTAATTACCATTGGTACAGAAAGCATGATAGCAATCACGATTACAGGTATAAAGGAAATAAAAGTACCAAAATATGGAATAAGGTTAAGAATACCGCTTAAAACTGCAAGGGCAATGCCGTACGGCAGGCCAATAATACTGTAACCAATGGCAAACATGACTCCGACCCAAAAGGCAACAGTAAGCTGTCCCCTAATATAAGATGCCAGTGCAGTATTAATATCGTAAAGAAGTTCGCCGAAACTTTTTTGCCAGCGCTTTGGAGCAAATTGCATTAAGTATGGACGCAAGTTATGAGCATCTTTTAACATGAAAAACAGAATAAAGGGTGCGGTAAGTAAAGTCATAACGATAATAGTCACTACACTAATTGCTGAAGAAATGTTGCTTAACGCCGCATTAACTGCCTCATGACCTGACTTAAAGAGCATATCTTGTGCACGATTAATAGCATCGTTAATGTTGCCCTTCACACTATGAAGCTGCGGATTGCTTAGTGCATCCTGCAAAGCGTTGGTCGCATCTTTCCAAATATGCGGCCAATGTACAATTAAAGAATTAATTTGACTTTGAACTATTGGTAGTAAAGTATTCACAATCCAAACCAATAAAATTGCCACTAGAATAAATAGTCCCAAGATTGTAATCAGTCTCGGCACCTTAAATTTCCGCTCTAAAATGTCTACCAGCGGATTCATAATATAAAATTGAATTAAAGCCAGCATCAGTGGTGGTAAAATTGCACTCACGAAAACTTTTGCCGGGTTCAGAACAAATGAAATTTTGTTGAATAACCAAATTACAAGGAAGAACAACAAAATATTTAGTAAAGCAATACTAAATCTGTTATTTAAAAACCATTTTTGAAAGATGGTTCTCTTTTTATGTTTTTTCTCGTAGTCCATCAAATCATCCTAATCAAATGTGTTCATATACAATATCATCGCCAATTTTAAATTCAGGTATTGTCTGCTTATCCTCTATTGTGAAATATACGGCATTTGCTAAAGGATTTTTAGACTTTTTCTGATTAAAAAATAATGTGACATGACCCAAAGCGCGCATATCACTGGTAACCATGGCACCGACAAAATCGGCCACATAGGTTTGACCATCAATTGTGATTGTATCGCCTTTTTTCATAATAAAACTAGCTAAAGGGGTTTGAGGATCGAATTTTTGAATAACGGAAACGTCTACCAGTTCTGGAGTAACATTTTCGCCAAATAAAATCACCATATTACCCTTAGGTTCAATAGCTTGTTTACCAATTTTTGTAATAGTTGCTGTCCACTTCATTTTTTGCTCTCCTTAAGCTCTAATTTTAGCATAACAAAAACCGCTTAACTAATATATAAGCGGTTTTCTTTGTGACTTCTTTATTTTTGATGGTATAAAAGCCATTTCTTTATTTCATCAATTATGACCAGCGGTACTGGTAAACAAAATAGGAATATCCAGTCAACAGGCAATAATCTAGTGGTATTAAATAACTGTTGCAGCCCTGGAGTAACCGTTAATAAAAAGAATAAAAGAATTTCGAAAAGGATCCCAAACCAAATACTCTTATTACTAAACAAGCCTTTTTTGAAAAGTGAAATCTTGTTTGTTCTACAGTTCAATACGTTGGCGATTTGCGTAAAAATGATTGCCCCTAATACCATAGTAGTAGCACGCATGTAAACTTGGCCGCTAGCGGCTAACGGATTTTGTGGCCATCCATTTTGAAAATTGACGAAGAAATAAGCTCCGACTGAAATCGCGCTGGAAATCAAACCATACCATAAAAATGCCTTGATAATGACGCTTCTATTAAGCAAGTGTTCGTTGCGCTGCCGCGGTGCTTGTTTCATAACATCGGGATCAACTGCTTCTTCTCCTAATCCCAATGCTGGAAGCATATCCGTTCCTAAATCAACTGTTAGAATCTGCATAACAGTCATTGGCAGTGGTATTGCACCTCCAGAAAACAGGAACAAGATTGAAGGAAAGGCCTCAGGTACATTTGAAGTTAAAATATAGGTCAAAAATTTGCGAATATTACTATAAACGGCTCTACCTTCTTCGATTGCGGCTACAATCGAAGCAAAGTTATCATCTGTTAGGATAATATTGGCCGCATCTTTAGCAACATCAGTACCCGACAAACCCATTGCAATACCAATATCCGCTTGTTTTAATGCAGGAGCATCATTAACTCCGTCACCGGTAGACGCGACTATTTCGCCATTCTCCTGCAATGTTTTAACAACTTTGTATTTTTGTTCAGGTGCAACTCTGGCAAAAATAACTTCGCCTTTTAAAGCCTCACGTAAATCAGCATCGCTCATAGACTCTAGTTCGTCACCAGAAATAACCCGAGCTTTATCAGAAGTTAGACCAATCTGCACTGCAACAGATTTTGCAGTTAATTTCGAGTCGCCCGTAACCATAATAATTTTGATTTTTGCTTCATGGCAACGTTTGACTGCATTGTATATCTCTGGACGTGGCGGATCGCTCATAGTGGTAAGTCCAACAAACACTAAATGCTGTTCAGCTGACTCGATGGTTAACTTAGTAACATCGGTATCTACTTTGTCAACAATTCTATAAGCCATCGCCATACTTCTTAATCCTTTAGCAGCATATTCAGCATTATATTGTTGAGCACGCTTCATATCATCAGGGGTCATTTCCCGAATTTTACCGTCAACCTGAACTTGATCACATTGTTTGATCACATCACTGAATGAGCCTTTAGTAAAAATAATATATTGGTGATCATTCCAGCGATGAATAGTAGACATCCGCTTTCTGTTAGAATCAAACGGTAACTCACGTAAGCGGGGGTATTTGACCAAAACCTTTTGCCGATCAAAGCCGGCTTTTTCAGCCATGATAATTAAAGAGGCCTCGGTAGGCGTTCCCAAAATCTTGGGCTTTCCACCCCTTACTTTACTTGGTTGAACAGCAGTATCATTATCTAAAGATGCAATTTGTACCAGTTTATGTAAATCTGGGTTTTCTTCGTACCAAAGCTGTTTATCGTTTAGTTCAATTTGCCCGTTATTCACATAACCATTACCAGTAACTCTATACTCATTTTTAAGAGTCCACAAATAGTGGATAGTCATTTGGTTTTGAGTTAAAGTTCCAGTTTTATCAGAACAAATAACCGTGGTTTCTCCCAGAGTTTCAACAGAGTTTAATTCCTTAACTATGGCATGCTTTTTAGCCATGCGCTTAACCCCTTGAGCCAAACTTAAAGTAACAGTTGGCAATAATCCTTCTGGGATAAACGCAACAATCATCCCTAAAGCAAAAATAAATGCTTTAGCAAACGGATATTTAACAAAGAAAATGGCAGCGATCAAAAAGACTATACCAATCGAAACAGCAATCAAGGATAACTGTTTAGTTAAGCGGTTGAGTTCCTGAGTCAAAGGACTATCTACCTTATTCTGCTTTTGTGTTAACTGAGCAATTTTACCAAATTCAGTATTCATTCCCGTGGCAAAAGCAATTGCACGTGCTGTCCCAGACCCAACAGTTGTGCCGGAGTAGACCAAGTCGGTCTCCGCATAGCTGCCTTCTCCAGGAGCATAATCCGTGGTCTTAGATTCTGGAACAGATTCACCATTTAAAGCACTTTGATCTACCTGCATGGAATTAGCAGTGATTAGTCTGGCATCAGCTGGAATAGCATTACCAGCTTGTAGAATGAAAACATCACCCGGAACTAATTCCTTAGCATCAATCTGTATTTTTTTGCCGTCACGTATGGCCTGAACATAGGTCGGTAACATATTATTCAAAGCATCTGTGGCTCTCTTAGCTGCTCGCTCCTGCCAGAAACTAAAGAGACCGTTAATAATATTAACCAGCCAGATTGCAATTCCCAGCTCTATTGTTCCGCTAAACATAGCAACTAAACCAGAAATCCATAATAAAATTGCCATCATACTGATGAAATTTTTAAAAAATGCTTTCCATTCTGATTCTTCTTGCGACTTTTTAATTTCGTTACGACCGTATTTTTCTAATCTTGCGGTTGCTTCTGCAGAGGTCAGACCTGCAGAAGATGAGTGAAGAATAGTATAAACTTCAGAAATATCATTCTTGGCATAAAGCTCCCGAATTTTATTTTCATCCATTTTCGACATACCTCTTAAATTCATATTTTTTTGTTGATAGTAACTAATATAACTGACAACATACTTTAACACTTTTTATATATGTTGAGCTGTTCAAAATTTTTACAATTGCATGTCATGCTATACTAATTATTGGAACAATTATAAATTAAATTGGAGGCTTTTCAAACATGAAATTATTAATTGGCGGGTATACCAAGAAAAGGGCCACAGGAATCTATGAATTGCCGCTTAAAAAAGAAGACGGCCTGGAAATGCAAATGGGGCCTGCTAAAGAAGTAATTAAGGTTGGTGGACCAACTTATTTCGTACAAGATGACAAATTCATCTTTACTATTAACAATGCTGGGGATAAAGGCGGTATTAGTTCATTTGAATTAGTCAATGGTCAATATACGCAAAAAGATTCATACTTGACCCCTGGTTCATCACCAGCTTATATCGGGATCAACAGAAACAAAAAGCTGCTTTATACAGCAAATTATCACACTGCTGTTCTGGCTGTCTTTTCTTACGATCAAGATGGTAGTTTGACCTATTTAGATTCAGTAACCCACACAGCTGACACACTTGGTCCTTGTTCAGAACAAGCAGATGGCCCCCACCCGCACTTTTTTGACGAAACCCCTCAAGGCAACCTAGTGAGTTGTGATTTAGGCAATGACTGTGTTGATTTTTATAGTTTCAATAACAACAAACTAAAACACTTGGCTAAATATCAAAATGAGCCGGGATTTGGGACCCGTCATATCGTTTTTAGCCCTGATGGTGGTTACTTTTACGTTGTGGGAGAGCTTTCAAGCAAGATCAATTTGGTAGCAATGGATGAAACTAACTGGCATTTTAAAAATATTGCCACCTATTCAACAATCCCCGCTGATTTTTCAGATCATAACGGTTCAGCAGCAATTAAAATTAGCCGAGATGGCAAATTTATTTATACTTCAAATCGGGGTCACGATACTATTACGGTTTTCGCCGTTAATGCTGATCACACCTTGCAATTACGGCAAAGAATTTCAACCTTTGGAGAATTTCCGCGTGACTTTAACTGGGATAAGAGCGAGAAATACGTGGTAGCTACTAATCAAAATACAGATAATGCTACTTTATATACTCGTGACGCAGAAAACGGCTGTCTCACCCCTATCCAAAAAGATATTTTTGTCCCTGAGGGTACACGCGTACTTTTCAGTGAATAATTTAGGAAAACAAAAAGGTTGTCTCTATTTAGAGACAGCCTTTTTTACTAACATTTTTTAAAACTATGCCACAATTTTCTCATATCAGATGCATCAGCAATCGCAATTTTTACTTTTTTGGCAGGATTAAAAGGATCAGGAAATTCTAAATAAAAGCAGCTTAGTGCCTGGCGGCTAAAATCATCTTCTATACCGTAAAAGGGGTCGCCAAAAAGAGGATGACCAATATATTGCATGTGTAGACGAATCTGATGCGTCCGCCCGGTAAATAAACGCAATTCAACTAAACTGACACCAGGTCGTTGTGCAATAACCTGATAAGCGGTTTTGGCTCTCTTGCCTTCAGGGTCAATAGAGCGCACTATTGCAGTTCCCTTCCGCCCAATTGGCTGATCAATTATGCCAGCAAGTTCATTTTGAGTAAAATTACCGTGAACTATTGCATGATATTTTTTGACAAAGTCTGTTTTAGGAATTTGACTAAAACGTGCATGGGCAATAGCATTTTTACCAATTAGAACTAAACCTGACGTATCGCGATCAAGGCGAGTAACAACATGCGGTTTGACACCACGCTCATTTTTTTGAGCAAAATAGCCTAAAACCTGATTAACAACTGCATTATCATCATAGCGTGAGGGTATGGATAAAATACCAGCCGGTTTATTAACCACTAAATAATTATCAGTTTCTTTAATAATATCCACTGGTTTTTGTGAAGGGACCAGCCAGGGATTATCCTTTTCTTTACCCGGCACGAAAATAACTTCATCACCGGTATGTAAAAGATAATTGGTATATCTTCTTTTGTGATTGACCAGCAATAAACCGCCAGCGTTTTTGGCATTATTGACAGCTCTTTTTGAAAAACCATTTTTCAATAAAAAAGCCCCTAATTTTTTGGGGGCTTTATCTTGTACCAAAACTTTAAATACTGTCATCTTCATCTCCAATAAAGGCACTCTGAACCCGTGACCAAAAATGAGTATGTCCAAAACGATCAAAGTGTATTTCTTTGCTAGAAATACGATAATCAATTCTCTTGGCATTACGGACATTGATGCGGCGCCCATCCACAGTCATGACAAAATGATCAGCCTTGGGCACTACTGTAATCCACTGCTCTGGCGCAAGTACAATGGGTGAAGATAGCGTTCTAAAAATACGATTATTGATAGAAGCTATTTCAGCCATTTGCAGCGCTTTTAACCGAGGATGGATCACCGCCCCGCCAATTGACTTGTTATAGCCGGTTGACCCAGTCGGCGTGGAAATACATAGACCATCACCCCGAAAATTTTCGAACAGCTGGTTATCTATATAAACCTTGGCTTCAAGTGTATGGGATATCCGTTTGACTGCAGATTCATTTAATGCCAAAAAGTGCTTTTTTTCGCCAGCTTCAGTCAGTAAATTTACATCAAGCAAAGGATAAGCGGCCGATTCTGGTTCTCGTAAAAACAGTGCATCCACCATCTTATCAACATCAGGGCCTTGCCAGTCAGTATAAAAACCGAGATGACCAGTATGAATGCCAATAAAACGAATTGAGCTTATTTGATTTTCATAACGATGAAAAGCATTAATTAGGGTCCCATCACCGCCAACAGTAATAACCACATCAGGGTATTTGGCATCAAAAACTACCCCTTTTTTCGTTTCTAATAATTTCCGCAAATGCGCTACCACTTTTAAAGTTTCTTGATTAGTGTTATGGGCAATTGTAATTCTCATTATTTTTCCTTACCCTTGTTTTTGGTAAAAACCTTCTGAGCCTCTTGCACTTCATCTTTAATTAAAGACATTTCTTCATCAAGTTTATAGGCTGTTTCTGCAGTGGATTTTAGCCTTTGGGAAATATCTTTGGGGTAAGAGCCTTGGTACTTATAATTTAAAGTATGCTCAACAGTTGCCCAAAAATTCATTGCCAAAGTTCTAATTTGTATTTCTGCCAACAATTTTTTTGATCCAGTAGGTAAATAGACAGTATATGAAATCACCATATGGTAAGAACGATAACCAGAAGGCTTAGCATTTTGAACATAATCTCGTTCTTCAATCACTTCCATATCATCCCGCTCATGGATTAAGTCTACTACTTTATATATATCATCTACAAATTGACAAACTATTCGTATCCCTGCTATATCCTGCATGTCAGTCTCAATCACATCCGGACTGATAACACGCCTTTGCATTTTTTCTTTAATTGAATCAACAGTTTTAACTCTGCCGACCACAAATTCGATCGGTGAATGTTCCCCTTGAGTCAAAAAACTTTGTCTCAAAGAACGAAACTTCACCTTTAATTCTCGCACGGCCTCATCATAAGGCCATAAAAAATTATCCCAATCAAAATTCATAGAAATAATTCCTTTCTCAACAGCATATCCATTTTAACATAAAATATATGATAGCAATTTCATAGGATTACCTTGTTTAAGCATTCTTGCCCTTTTTGAGCTATACACAACCCCAAAAACTTCTTTAGCCATAGGATTTATTCCTTGCACAATCAACCTTTTAAGATTATGATAAATTTATTAATTTTAGCAAATATGTACTCTTATAGCATTTCTATCAGAAATCTTATTAGAATAATAATTTGCTGAATACCTACTCGATTTATTTATTTTTTTCAGAGTTAAATTTTGAATTTTTGTAGTGAAGTGTACAAAATACTTTATAGACACTTTTTATATTTATAAAAAGAATGGAGTAAGTACTAATGGCAGAAAATACCGAGATAGAAGCAAAAATACTTTTACCACAAGAAATTTTCCAAAAGCTGTGTAGTGATTTTACAGTAAAAGAAAGTTTTAACCAAGAAAATTATTACTTTGATACCAGCAATAGATTACTCAAAAAAAGTAGAATCAGTTGCCGTATCCGTATTTTTTCTGATCGGGCTGAACAAACACTCAAAGTGCCTCATCAAAATCCATTGCAAAACAAATTTCATGAGGCGATTGAAATAAATGATAAGCTTTCGCTAAAAGAAGCCCAAGATTATGTTCAAAATGGTCTTAACAATCAGCACATTACCTTTAAATACAGCGCTGGTAAATATCTAAACCAGCACTTTGGTCAGAATCTGCAACTAGACTTGCAAACCTATAGTAAAACGCACCGCATACTTGCAAATGGTCCTGAAAATTGTGAACTGACCTTTGATGACAGTACCTATCCCGACGGCTATGAAGATTTTGAACTTGAAATAGAAAATACTAATCCTCAAACAATTAGCGTAGTTTTGGATAAGCTAAAGAAAGAATATGGTTTTACTCAAACCAAAAGCAATACCAATCGAGCAAAAATTGCACGCGCTTACATTCATCGTGTTAAAATATGATAGAGAAGGTATGTTTTTTGTTCAAAGGATAGGTATTTGATAGAGTTGTACATAATAATCAGTTTTGGAGGAGCCTGATCATGTTTGAGATTTTTCTCTTTGTGAATCCTGTTGGCATTTATTGCTACAACACAGAGACATTAATTAAAGATGCAATTGATGAACTCAATATTAATTCTTCTTACCATTTTGTTCCCGTAATAAATGCTAAAGTTATTAAAGAAGACATCATTAGAAGAAAAAAAGCTGGTCAAAGAATTACTGATATACCGCAATATACTATTGCGTCTTTTCAGGCGCTACGTCATTATCATGCAATTAAACTTGAATACGGTAACAAAAAGGCACGTGCTTATTTAGTTGCCTTGCAAAGAGCAATGAGCGAAGATTTTAATAAATACTCTGCAGATTTGCCCAGACAAGTTGCTAGTGACCTTAACTTAAATTTTAATCGTATAAATGATCGCAGGATTGCCCACTATATTGACGATTCAATTTTCCAAGACAAAAAATTAGTTCGTAAATTTAATGTAAGAAATATACCTACTACAATTATTTTCAATGAAAGTGGTAATTACAGCGGGATCATGCTGGAAGGAATATTAGCTCATGATAAACTAGTTAAGCTTTTTAAAAGCAACGGCTGTATCAATGAAGAAGAAAAAAATTACTATCCTATTAGACACTTACGTTTGATTTAAATACTTAGTGACATTATCACAAGTGTTAACAGCGCGAAAATTTTGAAAAACCCAGGACGGCAAATCTTCAATGGTTTGCCGCTTTTTGTATAATTTTTCTGCTATTTGCATGCCTTTTAAACTTTTTTGCGCAAGTTGTAATTGCAGGTACTCTTTTTGCTTTTGAGCGTTTATCTGGTATTTTTGTAAATTTGGCTGAAAGTGCCATAAATTTCTTAATCCAACTGGATTTAAATTAAAAACCTGTATTTGATAATGAAGTTTATTCGTAACGGGTTCTAATAAGACGTTATATTTAAGGCGCAATATTTCTTGCTGCGGATTAATTTCCAAATAATAATCTCGCCATGCTTGATTATTGCGAAAAAAGATAAGTTGCGACTTTTTTAAATTTTGTTCCAAATAGTGCCTCTTACCTACAATCCAAATATCTTTCACCCCTAAATGCCGGTAAAGCAAGTGGCGGTGACGAAATTCTGATTTATTAAGAGGAGCACATTGAATTTCAAAAGCGAGTTTTGGACTGGCCAAAATATCAGCACGCAATTGCCCATTTGCTAAACTAGCTTCTATTTGTGCATCAAAATGCGTTTTTCTAAGAGCTGTATAAAGCAGTTCTTTACTTAGAGCATGTTCTTTATTTTCCCCAGACATGTTAATCACTTGGGCAAGATGCTTAAAATAAGACCCCCCTTTTTTGATTATCAACTGCACTTCTCTTTGACAATGCGGACAGAAATATTTTTGACTTAAATTTTTATTTTGCTGCTTTTGCGCTTCATCAACAGCTAATACTAAGACATTATTCAACAGAGCTGCGTACATTTTTATCACCTAAAAATAAGTACGCAAAAAAGGCAAGAATTAATTCTTGCCCTTCTATCTAATTAAAAATATTTTCTATTTAATTTTGCTAAAATAATGGCGCAAGCAACCTAAAGCATCATGTGCAATTATCTGTTTACCATTGATACGTACGCGAGCCATTTCATTTGCTTTAACCTTAATACCATATTCATTTGCAATCGCCCATGCGTCGGCAGGTTTGATTTCTGCATAATCAGTATCAGTAAAGGTCAGTTCAAGGTAAAATTTTCCTCGTTCAAAGTAAAGACTGGATTCTAAATCAGCAGCTAACAGACTATCAGCCAGTTCCACTACTTGATTAAGATCGTTGAAACAATATCCCTGTTTCTTTTGTAACTTCCAAAATTCCTTCTTACCCTTAGGAGTAGAAGAAGTATCTTCTTCACTATTTCCTTCGTCTTCATTTTCCAGATCAAGAAAAGATCTCCGTGAATCTTGATTGTTCTTCCCATTATTAGCGGTATCATTATCAAATAATTGGGCTAAATTATTCCGATCTTTATCTGTTACTTTGGTGATAAGTAAATCAAGTCCACCATTATTAGGCATTACTTGAAAAGTAACCGGCGCATCCTGACTAAATGAGTGATCAGTATCTATTTCGTCCAAAATCGAATAAAAGAAATGTTGAATTTTATTTTTATCGCCCAGTAAATCTAAAACTTTAAGTCCACGATTAGCCAGTTCTTTTTTACCTATTCTCACGCGAATTGTGTTGTCGTTAATATGATCTACTTGCATGAGTTCTCACCTCCATCAGGTTCTTTGTTCTATTGTAGCGTACTTTCCCAATAAAATAAAAGCGTTAGTTTAAAAACTAACGCTTTTATTTTAAACTTTCATGAATTTTATAGATCTGCAATTTTTTGCATTTCTTCAAGTTCAAGACGACGGACTTTTCTAGGTAAAAAGCGTCTGATCTCGTCTTCGTTATAGCCAACTTGAAGTCGACGGTCATCCATAATTATTGGACGTCTTAAAAGACTTGGATTCTTTTCAACCAAGTCAAGTAGTTGATCGATTGACAAGTCATCAAGATTTACTTTTAATTGTTGAAATGCTCTTGAACGCGTAGAAATAATTTCTTCAGTACCATTTTCGGTCATACGTAAAATTTGTAAAAGCTCTTCTTTAGTTAAAGGCTCAGAAAAAATATTTCTTTCCTTAAAAGGAATGTCATGTTTTTTTAGCCAAGCCTTTGCTTTACGGCATGATGTACAGCTCGGAGATATATATAAATTGACCATATATTTCACGCTCCTTCAGAATTAGTCTTCTAAATTATTATAGCATACTACTTCTTTTTTGTAAGTAGATTTTCCATAACTAACTATAATTTTATGGTAATTTTTAAAAGTGAATATTCTATGACTTTTTTACCAAGAAAGATTAAAGAAATTAAAAAAGGACACATTAAATTTTTATGAATGTATCCTTTTTTTAATCAATATTTATTTGTCCACTTTTTTCATTAAGTCACTAACTAACTGCTCATTTTCTTCAGCAGTTTCTGAAACGTAACAAGCTTTATTAGCTAATTCCTTAATATCATTAGTGTTCAACTTCTTCATTAAACTTCTAATGCGCAAAATTGAAGTAGCACTCATTGAATATTCGTCTAATCCCATTGAAAGCAGGATTGGGAACATTGTGCTGTCTCCAGCTGCTTCACCACACATGCCACACCAAATGCCATTTTCATGAGCTGCATCAATTGTGTGCTTAATTAAGCGTAAAACTGATGGGTTGGCTGGTTGGTAAAGATAAGAAACATTATCATTGCCACGGTCGGCAGCCATTGTGTATTGGATCAAGTCATTAGTACCGATTGAGAAGAAATCAACTTCTTTAGCAAGTTGATCAGCTAAAACAGCAGCGGCAGGAACTTCAATCATCATTCCAACTTCTAAGTCAGAACCCATTTTAACGCCTTTAGCTGCTAATTTTTCTTGCTCCTCTGTCAAAATTGCTTTAGCCTTGCGTAATTCGCCTAAAGTACCAATCATTGGGAACATAATTCCCAACTTACCATAAGCTGATGCGCGCAAAAGAGCTCTTAGTTGTGTACGGAAGATTTCTTCATTTTGAAGTGAAAGTCTAATAGCACGCACACCTAAGAATGGGTTCATTTCATCTGGCAAATCCCAGTAGTCAAGATGCTTATCGCCACCAATATCCATGGTTCTGATAATAACTTGTTTACCGTGCATTCCTTCAATAACTTCCTTGTAGGCTTCAAATTGTTCGTCTTCGGTCGGGAAGTCTTTTGAATCCATATACAAGAACTCAGTTCTGTATAATCCAACGGCTTCAGCACCATTATCGTTTACACCCTGCATATCATTTGGTGTACCAATATTAGCAGCAATTGTGAACTTCTTGCCATCAGCTGTGACAGAAGGTTCATTCTTTAATTTTTCCCATTCAGCCTTTTGCTTTAAGAAATCAGCACTCTTTTGCTTATAATCAGCGATTTGACTATCAGTTGGATCTACAATCACGTCACCATTAAGACCGTTAACTGCAACAGTCTCACCATTTTGAACATCTTTGGTAATAGAATCTGTACCGACAACTGCTGGCAATTCCAAAGAACGTGCCATAATTGCTGAGTGCGCAGTTCTACCACCAATGTCTGTAACAAAGCCCTTAACGTATTTCTTATTTAATTGAGCCGTATCACTAGGGGTTAAGTCGTGAGCAACCACTACAACTTCATGGTCAATAGAAGCTGGATTTGGTAATTCTTTACCCAGTAAGTGAGCCATGATTCTCTTAGAAACATCGCGCACATCAGCTGCACGCTGCTGCATGTATTCGTTATCAGTCATGCCTTCAAAAATTGTAATGAATTTTTGCGCAGTTTCATCAAGAGCAGCTTCACTATTAACCTTCTGCTCCTTAATTTCATTTTCAATTGCACCCGTAAACTCAGGATCATTTAGAATCATTAAGTGAGCTTCAAAGACTTGAGCTTCATCTTCACCTAAACTCTTCTTCGCACTATCGCGAATTTTTTCAACTTCAGCAGTAGAAACTGAAATTGCTTCTTTATAACGAGCTAATTCACTATCAACATCACTAACTGTGGCTTTGGTGAATGAAAGATCTGGTTCAACCAAGAGATAAGCTGGTGCTACAGCAATGCCATCACTTGCAGCAATTCCTTTTAATGTCTTGGTCATTATTCAGCCAAACCCTCTTTTTTCATTGTTTCAGAAATAGCATTGATTGCATCTTTTTCATCATCACCATCAGCACTGATAGTAACATCAGCATTCTTACCAACACCAAGTGACATAACACCCATGATTGACTTTAAGTTAACTGATTTACCATTGTATTCCAAGTTGATATCTGAACCAAACTTAGAAGCAGCTTGTACTAGCAATGTAGCTGGACGAGCATGAATACCTGTTTCTGCAACAACATGAAAATCGCGTTTTTCCATTATATATATCTCCTTTGAATTCAAAAAATCAAACCGGTAGTAAATACCTATTCGCCTACTTAGACTATCATTTTTTTGTGAATTAGACAACATAAATGTAACAGTTTACATCATTAAACTTCAGTCTTGGTTTGCGAATAAATTATTTTACCGCCCCTCAAAGCCTTTCCGGTTATATTTTGCCTTTTGCCAAAAGACCTTAGTGCAGCTTGAAATTCAAAAGCATTTTGCGGGCCAACTTCGTAATGATCAAGTTCCCCATTTGCCAACTGCTCTAAAATTTTTTGATAATCCATTTTACCACCGCTTTTTTTAAACCGATATCATTAAAGCAATTTTTTGATTTTGCCTAGAATTATTTTATCATATTTAGGCTACTTACAAATAATAAGAAATAAGTTTTAGCACTTGATTATTGCGAGTGCTAATTATATAATTTAGTAAATTGATATGAAAGGCGGTAATATAATTGCTTTGTCAAAATTGTCAAAAACGACCAGCCTCCATTCACCTTTTTGCAGAAGTTAATGGACAGCGTCGAGAAATTAATTTATGTGGACAATGTTATCAACAACTTAAACAACAAGGAAATATTAATATGAACAATGACAATAACGGCTTCTTCGGCGATCTCAGCGATTTCTTCAACTATAATGGCAACGCTGGTAACCCAGGGGATCCTAGAATGAGTACTGGTGGTCCGGGCAACGCTAACGGCAATAATGGTGCTGGCGGTGGTCGGTCACTGCTTGATCAGTACGGAACAGATCTAACCGCTCTAGCAAGAAAAGGCAAAATCGATCCAGTAATTGGCCGTGATAAAGAAATTGCGCGCGTGATAGAAATTCTGAACCGCAGAACTAAAAACAACCCAGTCTTAATTGGTGAAGCCGGTGTCGGTAAAACAGCTGTAGTCGAAGGCTTGGCCCAACAAATTGTCGATGGCTCGGTACCTGCCAAGCTACAAGATAAAAGAATCATATCACTAAATGTAGTTTCTTTAGTTCAAGGTACAGGTATTCGTGGTCAATTTGAACAGCGTATGCAGCAACTACTTAAAGAAGTACAAGGCCATGATGATATTATTCTCTTTATTGATGAGATTCATGAAATCGTTGGTGCTGGCAATGCCGAAGGCGGAATGGATGCCGGCAACATCATTAAACCTGCCCTCGCTCGTGGTGACTTACAACTTGTTGGCGCTACCACTTTAAAAGAATATCGCGAAATTGAAAAAGATTCTGCTTTAGCCAGACGTTTCCAACCTGTTGATGTCAAAGAACCGTCAGTAGCTGAAACCATCCGTATTTTAAAGGGCATTCAAAAGCGTTACGAAGATTATCATCACGTTCACTATACCGATGATGCGATCAAAGCTGCTGCAGAATTGTCTGAGCGTTACATTCAAGACCGGTTTTTACCTGATAAAGCCATTGACTTACTCGATGAAGCTGGTTCACGAATGAATTTAACCATTCCTTATGTTGATAAAGAAAAAATGAAGGAACGGATTGAAGCAGCGCAAAAATTAAAGCAGGAATCATTAAAGAATGAAGACTACGAAAAGGCCGCATATTACCGCGACCAAATTGAAAAATATAATAAAATGAAGGATCAAAAAGTTGATCCAGATAAATCTCCGGTAATCACCAGTAAGATTATGAACAAGATTGTCGAAGAAAAGACTGGTATCCCTGTTGGCGATTTGCAAAAGCAGGAAGAAAATCAGTTACAAAACTTGGCACCAAATCTTAAAGCGCATGTTATCGGTCAAGACAAAGCCGTTGACAAGTTGGCGCGGGCAATTCGCCGGAATCGGATCGGTTTTAACAAATCTGGTAGACCAATCGGCTCCTTCCTCTTTGTAGGACCAACGGGAGTTGGTAAAACCGAACTTGCCAAACAACTGGCTAAACAAATGTTTGGTTCAGAAAATGCTTTAATTCGGTTTGATATGTCTGAATACATGGAGTCATACTCTGTTTCTAAATTGATCGGTTCTGCTCCGGGTTATGTTGGTTATGAAGAAGCTGGACAACTTACTGAACGAGTACGTCGTCACCCATACAGCCTAATACTGCTTGACGAAATCGAAAAAGCTGATCCTGCTGTTATGAATTTGTTCTTACAAATACTTGATGACGGTCGTTTAACTGATTCACAGGGAAGAACGGTTTCATTTAAAGATACTATTATCATCATGACTTCTAACGCGGGTCAGGGTATTAAAAATACCAGTGTCGGCTTTACTGCTGAAAATGCTAATGATAAGCCTGATTCAGCAAGAAGTTCAATGAGCCAGTTCTTTAAGCCGGAATTTCTCAACCGTCTGGATGATGTAATCGAATTTAACGAATTAACTAAGGAAGACTTAGTAAAAATTGTCAATTTGATGTTAACAGAAGTCAACGATATGGTTAAAAACCAAGGTTTACAGATTACTGTTAGCGATGAAGCAAAGAACAAATTGGTCGAAGAAGGTTATAACCCAGCTATGGGTGCAAGACCTCTTAGGAGAACTATTCAAGAAGAAATTGAAGACAAAGTGGCAGACTATAAACTGGATCATCCTGCAGCTAAGCGCTTATTAGCTAGCGTAGCTGATGGCAAAATTGTGATTAGTAATGATGAAAATACCGGTGATACCGAGGCTAACACCGAAAATAATTAGTTAAATTAATTTTTCACTAAGCATGATTATTGCAAATTATGATAATCATGCTTTTTATTAAAGAAAAAAGTTATGATTAGTTGTATACTAAAATAAAAAAGAGCTACTAGAAGAAACGGGTGAAATCCATGCATTTGATAGATGTAACCAATAGTTATCGGGACCTTGTTCATAGTCAACTAAATACCACTAATGTAAATTATGTTAAAGTATATTCTCTAGGCAATACCTCTGTTATATACACCGAAAGTGATAAAGCTATCGGGATTGTCTTGGAAAACCACAATCGACGCGTCCGTAAAGATGAAACAGAATTTGTAATTGAACGATTAGTTAAACAAAAAAATCCTTCCTATGTTTTAACTTTTGACAAAAGTCAACATGTAATTGAAATTCACATTGATAAATAAAAAAACTGGCTTAATGCCAGTTTTTTATTTAGAGCTTTTCTGTTAATTTCACGTCAGGATACTTATCCCGGAAGAAGCGCTCAGCAAATTGGTTTTCAAATAAGAATAATGGTTGACCGTAGCGATCTTTGACCAAAAGGTTACGGCTATTAGCCATAGCGGGATCAAGCTGATCAGGATCAATCCAACGTGCAACTCTGTGACCAATATTTGTCATCTCCACATCGGAATTATATTCATTCTTCATCCTAAATTTAAAAACTTCAAATTGCAGTTGTCCCACAGCACCTAAAATATATTCATCAGTCTGATAATTTTGGTATAACTGAATGGCTCCTTCTTGAACCAGTTGCACCATTCCCTTATGAAACGACTTCTGCTTCATCACATTTTTGGCAGTGACTCTGACGAATAACTCCGGTGTAAATTCCGGTAGCGGAGGGTAAACAATCTTGCGCTTACCAGCATAAATACTATCACCAATTTGAAAATTACCCGTATCATATAATCCGACAATGTCACCTGCCACGGCATCCGAAACCTGCATTCTTTCACTTGACATAAATTCAGTTGCATTGTTCAAGCGAATCGGTTTACCCGTACGAGCCAAAGTAACATCTAGTCCCTTTTTAAATTCACCGCTACCAATACGGACAAATGCAATACGATCACGGTGATGAGGGTTCATATTAGCTTGAATTTTAAAGACAAAACCGGAGAAATCTTGATCATCTGGGGCTAAATTTTCGTTATCATTAACTTCATGGCTGGCAGGTGAAGGTGCAAGCTTGACAAAGCTCTTTAAAAATGTTTCAACTCCAAAATTAGTTAAGGCAGAGCCAAAAAATACTGGGGTCTGATCTCCTTTAACAATTTTAGCAAGATCAAACTGGTTACCAGCTTCTTTAATTAATTCGATTTCTCCCAGAGTATCCTGAAACTGCGGATTTTGACTAAATGGTTCACTAGCAGGTAACTTACCCTCTTTATTAAGTGCTAAAAAGCGGTCAGGTCCATCTTTGTGGTACATTTCAATTTGGTTGTTGGCAATATCATACAAGCCTTCCAACGTTTGACCAGAACCAATCGGCCAATTCATGGCTACGCCCTCGATACCTAACAGGTCCTCAAGTTCAGCAATCAAATCAAGTGGCGGTCTGCCGTCACGATCTAGCTTATTCATGAAAGTAAAGATCGGAATTCCTCTTTGCTTAACCACCTTAAATAATTTTTTGGTTTGCGGTTCAATACCTTTAGCCGAATCAATGACCATAACCGCGGAATCGACCGCCATTAAGGTCCGATAAGTATCTTCGGAAAAATCTTCGTGCCCGGGAGTATCGAGAATATTAATTCTTTTTCCCTGATACTCAAACTGCATAACTGAACTGGTAACGGAAATACCACGTTGCTTTTCGATTTCCATCCAATCACTAGTCGCATAGTGACCAGTTTTACGAGCTTTAACAGTTCCTGCACTACGAATTACGCCACCAAAAAGAAGCATTTGCTCCGTTATCGTAGTTTTCCCTGCATCCGGGTGCGATATAATAGCAAATGTTCTTCTTTTTTTAACCTTATCTAATAGTTCATTACTCATTAAGTATTTTGTTCTTCTTTCTTCTTCGGTTTTTCCTCAGGTATAGTTAGTAAAACAGTCATCAGTCTTGAACGCATCATCCTTCTAGTTGTCAAAACCATGCCGTTATCCAATTTAACCGCTAATTTTTCTCCTTTGGCTGGAATTATGCCTAATTTGGTAATCATATAACCTGCAATGGTATCTACATTTTCCATTTCCAGATCTGTACCAAATTCTTCATTAAATTCATCAAGAGGCATTTTACCATAAATGACATACTTATTAGGGGCAATCTGGTGTACCAAAACTTCGGTTTGGTCTACTTCGTCATCAATATTACCGACTATTTCTTCAATAATATCTTCTATTGTAGCAATACCAACCACACCACCATACTCATCCGTCAAAATAGCCAATTGCTGCTGCGTCTGCTGCATTTCAAACAACAAATCACTAAGTTCAGTTGTCTCTGGAGCAAAGAGGGGTGGATTCATAACGTCATCATAAGTAATTTTGTCAAAGCCCTTCTCCCAAGCTTTACGCAAAACCGTCCGAATATGAATGATGCCTACTATTTTATCCTTATCGTGTTGATAAACCGGTATTCTGGAATATGGTTCACGCAGTATTTCCTTAAGATGATCCTGCAAACTCTCCTGGCAATCAACCATAAAAGCATCAATTCGCGGAACCATTACTTCACGTACCATCCGTCCCTGAAAATCCAAAACTGCATTTAACATTGAAAATTCATTATCATTGATTTTTTTCTGCTGATGTAAATCTTCAATTTCTGAAATTAAATGTTCTCTTGTTTCTTCATCATTTGTAGGGGAAAATTTATTTCTGAAACGCTCAAATAAATTCCCCTTCTCAGGGTCGCTAGTCATTTTTTTGCTCTCTTTCTTAAAATAACGTATTAAATATCAACATTATATCATGTACACAAACAATATGTTAGAATAGCACGTAAGAAATGAGGTTTTACCATGAAAAAAAGTCATGTCATACTTGTTTTTACGTTCCTACTTTTAATTCCTTATTTATGTAGTTTAACTATTATTGGCATTGGCTACGATGCTCTTGTTTTGCATTCAGCCGATCTTTTCCGCACTACCATTGGCGCTATAGTCGGAGCTTTAATAATGTTTGCCATCAAAGCCACGATTCAAAGACCAGTTGACTTGTTAGCCGTTGAAATAGATGATGGCTTGTTAAAACAATTATTACGCTTTTTCAGTATTAGACGGCGCTATTTTCTACAAGTTGCCAATGTAATCTTAGATTTTATTCTTTGTTTTGCAGCCACTTTTGTCGTGCGTGAATTTTTAACCCTAGATCAAATAGTGGGTAAATCTGTGGGAATTGTGATGCTGGTAATGCTTTTATCAACTTGTCTGGGCGCTTATGTTGAGTATGACAACCTGTCAATTGATCCTAAACAACACTAACTGTTAAAGATCGTCTTCAAGATATAGTTCTTGGGTCAGTTTTTTTGTCTTTAAATCTAAATTTTGCAAAACATAAGGGGTTAAACTATCGCCGGGATTTTGATAAATTTTAATTCCTGTATCTGCCACAGTAGCTAAAAATTGTGAAATTACTATATTTAAGGGTTGACTAAAAAAAGAAATATTCTGATTATCCTTTTCCTCAACTGCTACTTGGGTTTCAGGCAGCACAAATTTCATTAATCCTCGCGGAACCTCAATCTCGTTTGGCGCAATTACTCCGTACCAGTACATAAAATTTTCAGGACCAAAAACCACCAAACTACTGCGAGTATTATTTAAATTATTCTGGGCAATAAAATTCAGAAAAGTCTGGTCTTGTTCCATTGCCATATTTGATTCGGTGAAAGTTTTCTGTTCATCCATTAATTGGTCCGGAAAAGGGCGTCCAACAAAAGTTACTTTTTTTTGCAGTTTTTTCATAAAATCTCCTAATATTCATCTAATTCAGCTAAGGAAATAATCTCACCAGCTAGAAAAGCATCAATTTCGCTAGTGGTAAAGCCGTGAGTAAATAAATAGTTGCGTATTTTGTTTTGTTTCTGGCCTTCAGGCAAACGACGAAACCGTTTATACGCCTTTATCCCCTGCTTTTTTAATGCTTCTATTTGATCTTCGTCATTTTGCGATAAATTAATTTGAGCAATTATTTCACTGGCAAGAGCACTAGAAAAGCCATGACTTAATAACTTGGCTGTCATTTTACGTTCAAGCTCGCGCCTGGAAAATTTCCCCACTTTACTTTTCATAGATTTAAGGACCTTCTCACCCGGCTTAAACCAGTCATCATCAGCTATTTCAGCTAAAGTATTGTCAATTATTTCCGGAGCAATGCCCTTCTGCCTCAACTTATTACTGATACTAATTGGTCCATCAGTACCAATGCGCAAATTTTGTCTAACCAATAATTGGGCGTACTTGGCGTCGTCCAAAAAGCCCATTTCTGTTAGCTGACTGACCGCTGCTTGCGCCGACTCATTGTCAATGTCGTGTTTATTAAGGTATTGCAAAACCTCAAAAACCGTTCTGGGTTCATAACTTAAATAATTTGTCGCTATATTAGTTGCCTTTGCACCGGCATCAAACTGTTTAATTGCCACAATTTGTTCTTCAGTTAATTCCTGACCCTTCAAGAGCATAAACTCAGCCACTGTTTGTTCACTGGCAGAAAAAGAGTATGTGCCATCTAAAAAGATGTTGTAGCGTTCAGGTCTTTTTTGACTGCTAACTTTAGTAATAATTGGCATAATAATTTACCTTTCTACTCATCAACTCCATGCTAGCAAATTTTGCTCATTCTTGCTAAATACTTTTTTCTGGGAGTACAATAAATTGTTAACATTTACTATTTTATTGTAGAAAGAAAACTATGTACAAGAATTTTAATCAAAAGAAACAAAAAGATAAAGATATTATTATTACCATCAAAAGACTTGGTATTAATGGTGAAGGAATTGGTTATTACCGCAAGAAAATCATTTTTATACCAGGTGCTTTACCAAGCGAAGTGGTAGTAGCCAAGATTATTAAAGAATATCCGCGCTACATTGATGCTGAACTGGTACGTATTAAGGAGAAAAGCCCAGATAGAGTTGCTTTCCCTAATAATGTTGACCCCGCAATTGGCGGACTGGAACTTGCTCATTTAGCTTATCCAAAACAACTTGAATTTAAAAGAGATAATGTTCTAGAAGCTCTTAAAAAATACCATCCCCGCGGTTATAACAAATATAAAGTTAAAAAGACTATTCCTGCACCTGAAGAATGGCAATATCGCAACAAAGCGCAATATCAAATTGAACAAAATCACGGTCAAATAAACTTAGGTCTTTTTGCCCCCAATTCACACCAACTGTTTGATTTGCCGGAAATGCCCACTCAAAATAAAGACACTCAAGAAACTGAGCGCAAAATCAAAAATCTGGTAGAGAAGATGCACATTAAAATAGCTGATCCTTACCTGCATTTTGATGGTCTTAAAACAATCGTGGTGCGTCAAGCACATGCTACCCGTGAAATTCAGGTAACACTAATTACTGTCGGTCACAGTATTAAAAGTCTAAGTCAGCTGGCCCAAGAAATTATGCAGCTTCCTAACGTAGTCAGTGTTTATCAAAATGAAACTGACTGGCGTAATCCGCAAGTCTGGGGCAACAAAACCACTAAATTGGCCGGCAAAAATCAGATTACTGATGAAATTCTCGGTAAAAAATTTGCATTGTCACCACGAGCTTTCTTCCAATTAAATCCAGTACAAACCATTACCCTTTATTCAAGAGCGCTCAAATTCTTAGATCTAACGCCTGAAGAAACTCTGATTGATGCTTATAGTGGTGTCGGCACACTGGGAATTTTAGCAGCTGATCAGGTCAAGCAGGTTATTGGTATTGAAACCATCCCTGAGGCAGTTGCTGATGCAAACCATAATGTGGAACTCAACCATATTAAAAATGCTAATTACATTCAGGGCAGTGTAGAAAAGATTTTACCTGAATTAGCCAACAATGGCGTGCCAATTGACGCATTAATTGTCGATCCCCCACGTACCGGCTTAGCTAAAAGCTTAATCAAAACCTTATTGAAGGTTAAGCCTAAAACCTTTGTTTACATCTCTTGCAACCCTTCCACTTTGGCGCAGGATTTAGTTTTATTAAGCGAGGCCTATAATGTCAGGCTAATAGAAAATGTAGACATGTTGCCGCAAACACCGCGCTGTGAATGTGTTGTTAAGTTAACTTTAAGATAAATGAAATAGTTGCCGCAAATTGCGACAACTATTTTTTAGTGGATTAGGTTTAAATGTTTAAAATTCGCGATTTTAAGCAAATAATCATTTGTATAAAACTAAATAAACTTTTTTGAGCTTGCCATTTAAGATTAGACAACAAACAAATTATGGAGATAGAAAATATGATAACCTTAACCACACGTTTATCTTAACAGATACATGTAAGCGCTAGCAAGCATAAAGCGTAATCTATTTGATATATTTAGCTAAAAATGTTGCAACCCGTTTTTTGTATTCTTTGGGATGCTTTGAAAATGACTTGGCGTGTTTAGCTTTGGGTGCAACCCATATTTCCTTTGGCCCCTTAGTAGCCTTATAATTAGGATAGACCATTCTAGTAGGTACAAAATTGTCACGACTGCCATGAATAAAGAGCATTGGCCGATGATTTTTATTTAATTGGTTTACGCTGGAGGCATTACCCATAAAGTAGCCAACTTTCAGCCTATTAATGCCGCTTAAAATCTCAACTAAAGGAAAACGTGGAAAGGCAGGCATATTGTATAAAACTCCTGCCTCGTGTTCAATTTCGTCTTTAACACTAGTATAGCCGCAGTCTTCAATAAATACTTTAACTTGCTGAGGCAGTTTCAGACCACTGGTCATCATGGCAGTTGCCGCACCCATGCTCAAGCCATAAACTACAATTTGTTGCTGCTTACCAGTCTTTTGCAACAAATAATTAATCCACTTCTTGACATCATCTTTTTCTGGCCAACCATAACCGATATAATTTCCTTCACTCTTGCCTTGGGCCCGCGGATCAGGTGTTAAAGTATTGTAGCCCAATTCGTGAAACAAGGCATCATATTCACCCATATCTTCTTTGGTATCCATATAACCCGGCAAAACAATAGCTGTTTTACTAGAATTCTTATGAGGAATATAATTAGCATCTAACTTATATTTACCGTCAGCCGAAGTCATGTACCACTTTTCTTTTGCGGTTTTCTTAAACCAGATTTTTTCACGGTAAAGTGGGTCTGATTTCTTGATCACCTTGCTTGATGACGATAAAAAGCTTTTTTCACCAGGAACACATGCTACTGTGAAAAAGTAGTAGCCAGCTCCCGTAAATAGCAAACATACTAGTAAGATAATAACAATTAATGACACCCACAACTTTTTATGTTTTAATTTTTTCAATTAGTTAAGCCGTCCTTACTAAAATAATATCTTATAGTATAACATTTTTAATTTGTATAGGAATAATAAAATGCGATTAACTGACTTTTTACAATTAACCAACGATTTAAATAACCAAACTAACTTGTACCTAACTATTGACCAAAAGGCAATTCCGCTGGCAAAAGTAAAGATTACCAGTACAGCTTGCCTATTTATTCCGGGCAAGAAGCCCCTAACCAAAGACAAATTTATTAAATTGGTACAAAATATTCATGGTCGTAGTATTACCATATACATAAGTCAGAATGACCAAAAAATTTCAGTTTATGGGATACAAATTATGACCAGTCAAAATGCCATTAGACTAACTTAAAAAAAGCTGCTAAAAGCAGCATTTTTTGCTTGAACTATTTTTGCCGATATTGCCGGACGTGATTTTCAGTACCGGCAAAATACCACATGCCGCTCTGTTCATCACTTGCAAGTTCCAAACCATCTTCTGGGACTTGCAAAGCTTGATTAAAAATTTGTTCATATTCCGGAATACTTAATTTTTGTCTTCGCGCAATCATTGTTTGATCTGCAGTCTTATGCAAAGCTTGTTCATAATTGCTAACAATTTGCCCAGAGTAAAACTCTCCCATTGCACCGGAACCATAAGAAAACAAGCCAATTTTGGCGTTTTCTGACAACTGTGCATTTTCCAATAAACTCAGAAGACTTAGGTATAAAGATGCAGTATAGATATTACCAATTTTCTTACTATAACAAGTACTTGCAGTAAAATTATCCGCTAGACGCTTTTTAGTTTCCTCATCTTCTTTCTCAATTGCCAACTGGTTTGCCTTGAAACCCATTTTCACAAAAGGCAAATGATAAAGTAGCGCTGTAAAATCACTGGTTTTGCTACCTGTTTGAGTTTGATATGCAGTGTAAGTATGTTTAAAGAAGTCCAAATAGACGTTTTTGGAATATTTACCATCAACCAGCGCCACCGGAGAATTATTGGGGCGCCAAAAATCGTTAATATCTGCGCTATAAGCACTATGACCATCATTCAAGGTTATAATTTGGGGATCAGCCTTGATCAGGATGCTTATACTACCTGCACCCTGAGTGACCTCGCCACCGGTGTTAACACCATACCGTGCAATATCTGCTCCAATAACAATTGCGCTGTGGTTTGGGTGCAAGCGCACATAATCACGAGCAATCATTATGCCAGCGGTCATACCAAAACATGCTTCTTTTACTTCGAAAGTTCTCACATTTGCAGGCAAGTTTAAAGCTGATTTAATAAAAAGTGAAGCTGATTTAGATTGATCAACCCCGCTTTCTGTTCCCACTATCAATAGCCCGACTTTTTCGAGTTCAACCTGATCTAAATATCTCAAAGTTGCGTTTATTCCCATTGACACGGCATCTTGAGTTTGATCAGCCACACTCATTTTTCTTTGTCCAATCCCGATCAAAAATTTATTGGGATCCTCATTGCGCGCGTGCGCCAAATCCACCATATCAACATATTTATTTGGAGTATAAAAACCAATTTGATCAATTCCGACTTGCATTGTTTTCCTTTCTAACTTCTTGTAAAAATTCTCGCGCAGCTGCTTGACTGTATTTTTTAGAGCTGACCAGCTTTTGCAAAACTGCTTTTTGCTCTTGGGAGGTTGCTTTAAGGCTGGCAACAATATTCCTGGCTTGCAATTTCATGTGTCCTTTTTGAATACCTTGAGTGGCGATTGCCAATAAAGCCGCCAAGTTATTAGCTAAACCAATCGCAGCGATAATATCCGCTAGTTGATTGCTGGTAATATTTTTACCCAAAATGCGATAACTTTGCTTGATATCTTTTCTGGAATTGATTGAGCCGCCAACGGTGCCAATTGGTAAAGGAACGCTGGCCTGACCTATCAATTTGTCTTCTTGCACAATCCATTCACTCAGGCTGGTATATGAGCCGCTGCTACTTGACCAGACTCCACAAGCTGCTGCTACAGCCCTGGTATCATTACCGGTTGCTAGTAAGACTGCATCAATGCCATTCATAATCCCCTTGTTATTGGTAACAGCTCTCATGGGGTCAGTTTGACCAATTTTACTTAGCAAAGCGATTTTTTGAGCTGTTTTTCTGCCGCCAATTATTGCAATAGGCACCTCAACTTTAACTTTAGTTATTTGGCTGGGATAATTAGATAAAATAGCAAATAATTTTTGCTCAATACCAGGACAAGCAGCCAGCTTAGCCGCCATGTACTCTAAAATAGAATTTACCTTGTTTGCCCCCATAGCTTCAGCTGGATCGACTAGGACTTTTAAAAAAAGCAGTTCTGCTTCTTGTTTTGCAGTGATAGTTTTCACACCGCCACCGTGGTTGACTAAACTGGCAAATTTATTATTAGTCAGCTTAATAAGTTCTGGGAAAAAAGCCTGCAATTTAGCCGCCTGAAAATTTTCACTAACTTGCAGTATGATTTGACCCCAAATGCCGTCACGGTGACTTTCCGCTGTAAAACCTCCAGCTTTTGCTGCAATACTCGCACCATGATTGGCCGCAGCCACTACTGATGGTTCTTCAGTGGCCATAGGAACTTGATAGTTTTGACCATTAACACGGAGATTTTGCACAATGCCAATCGGCAAACGCAATTGTCCTACCACGTTTTCACTTAACAAATTAAGTTCGTCCAGCACTTCGGTGTCAATCTCATCCAGTTCAATTCCCTGCTGCTTAAGCAATTCCCGTCTTTTAGCAGGTGGTAATTCATAAAATTTCATTTTAACATCTCTCAACTTCACATGCGATTGCCTGTCCGCCACCGATACAAAGGGTAACTAGCGCTTTGCGACCATTGATGTGATTCATGATATTGATTGCTGTCCCCACTAAGCGAGTACCTGTGGCAGCCAGTGGGTGCCCTAAAGCAATAGCGCCACCAAAAATATTTAGCTTGGCCTCTGGAATTTCCAGCTGCTTAGCTAGAGCAACACTTGGAGCAGCAAAAGCTTCATTAACTTCAATTGCATCGTAATCATCTAGCGTGTTATTTGTTTTTTGCAATAATTTTTTGACTGCAAAATAAGGCGCCATGCCCATGTATGCGGGATCAGTACCTGATTCAGCAAATGAGCCTAGTCGCGCAAGTGGTTTTAAGTTTAATTCTTGGACTTTCTCGCCTGTCGCCAAAATAATCATACTGGCACCGTCACTTAATGGAGAAGAATTACCGGCAGTGATTAAACCATTTTCTTTAAAAACAGGCTTTAGTTTGCTTAGCGCATCTAAATTAGTATCTGGACGGATTGTTTCATCCTGCTGGACAAATTTTCCGTTAGTTTTTACAGCAATTATTTCGTCTTTAAAAAAATCCTGTTGGACAATTTCTGCTGCTTTGTGATGCGACTTTGCACTATATTGATCCATTTCTAAGCGACTAATACCATACTTTGCGGCCACATTTTCGGCAGTTAATCCCATGTGTGAACCGGAAAAAGCATCAGTTAGACCATTTTGGAGCATTTCGCTCTGAAACTGGGGCTTTGCTTTATCTTTTGCCAAATAAGTCGCATTAGTCATACTTTCTGCGCCGCCCACAGCCACTAAGTCAAAGTCACCTAACTCCATTTGTCCTTGAGCCACGCGGAGTGCTTTCAGGCTTGAACCGCAAACTTCATTGATGGTAACGCTGCTGCTCTTTTCACTCATCCCAACATTTAAAGCAATTTGCCGAGCCATATTTTGACCTAAACCAGCTCCTAAAACATTGCCCATAAATAGCGCATCAAGTTTTTCAGCTGCTAAATCAATGCTTGTTAAAGTTGCTGATAGTGCTAATTCGCCCAAATCGACAGCGCTTTTTTCTGCCCACAAGCCGCGATACCGACCAAAAGGAGTCCTTTTAGCTGCAACAATATAAATATCTTTCATTTTACCTATCCCCTAGCAAAAAGTTTCAACGTGCATGATACAAAAATTTATTGCTCAAAGACAGTAAAAAGCGCCACATTAAGAAAAATTTTATACAAAAAAAGAAACCATTAATTAATGGTTTCCAAAGTTGCAAAATTCAACTATTTATTATTCTTTACCTTGCTTTTCCAATTTTTTACCCAAATTGATAATATATTTGCGCAAAGCATCTTTTGTTTCAGGATGCTTTAAGCCGTATTCAATTGAGGTTTCCAAATAGTTTTCCTTGTTACCAACATCATGGCGTACGCCATTGAAGACATGGGCAAAAACACGCTGAGTTTTGTTCATAGTATCAATTGCATCTGTCAACTGAATTTCTCCACCCTTATCAGGTTTTTGTTCAGCTAAAATCGGAAAAATCTCTGGTGTTAAAAGATAGCGTCCGATAATGGCAAAATCACTTGGTGCCTTATCAACAGCCGGCTTTTCTACAAAAGACTTAACGTTAATCAAACCGGGCATAATTTCATTTTCAGGCTTAATAATGCCATATTTAGAAACTTCTTTGTGAGGCACCGACATGACAGCAATTGTAGAAGCATGAGTTTCATTATAGCGATCAATTAGCTGCTTAGTTAACGGCACTTTATCCATCATCAAATCATCGCCGAGCATGACGACAAATGGCTCATCTCCGACAAAACTGCGTCCGCGCGCAATTGCATCTCCTAAACCTGCCGGATAAGGTTGGCGGGTATAGTAAATATTAATGCCCAAGTGCGTAATGTCTTGAGACATTTTTAGCAGTCCCGTTTTGCCCTTTTCTTGTAAATTTTGTTCAAGTTCTGGATTTGAATCAAAATGATCTTCAATTGACCGTTTATTTTTACCGGTGACAATTAAAATGTCTTCAATACCAGATTTCTTGGCTTCTTCGACAATAAATTGAATTGTAGGTTTGTCAACAATTGGCAACATTTCCTTAGGCATTGACTTGGTTACCGGCATAAACCTTGTACCCAGTCCTGCTGCCGGAATAATTGCTTTCCTTACTTTCATTACCTGTACACTTTCTATAAATCACAAACCTAATATACCAAAATATTTTCCATTGTGCCAATTTTTACCGGTGGCGCTTTCTTTGAATATATTCAGCAAGTCGGCCTACAGAATAATGGACGCCACCATAATTAAGCGTCACAATAGCTGAATTAACGCAAGTACCTAACAGGAATACAATCGACGAAATATTGAGCCAAAGCATAAATATGATAAATGTACCAATAATGCCATAGTTTTCCCAGCTAATGCGAAAATGATGCAGGTAGAAGCCAAAAAGCCAAGACAAAATAATCCAGCCGAATAAGGTGGTAAATACACCCGGCCAAATAACTTTCTTTTTCAGCCTAATATTAGGCAAAAAGTAATTTAAATAATATAGCGCGCCAATCATCGTAATTATGATGACGGGATAGCGATAACTAAATATTTTTTCAATTTCCCCAACTGAAAAAGAAAAAATAGGTTTTAAAAATTCCAGTACCTGCTGACCAAAGATGAGCGTCAAACTAAGCAAAGCAAAAACGATAATCATTAAATTAGTCAGCATAATAGTGATTGATCTTGTCCAAACAGTAATTTGCCATTTTTGTTTTAATTCAACTGCACGTACGCCATAAACACGGTTCATACCAATTCGAATTGCGTTAACCAAAGAAGATACGGACCACAATGCCAAAACAATACCAAAAGAAATATAGCCAGTAGACTTACTCTTAAGTAAAGAATTTATTATTGGCATGATAAATTTGGCAATCTTATCTGGAAAAATTAATTTTAAATAACTGGCAATTGGGTCAGTATCAATATGAAATAACGGTAAAACGTTCCCGATTATAATGATTAATGGAAAAATCGAAAACAAGACATAATAAGCAATCGCAATTGCACTGGTTAAAACTTCACCTTGAGTAAATTTTAAGGAGACAGTTTTATAAAATAAAAATGACCGTTTTTTGATTGCCTCAGCTTTTCTTCCCATGCACCTTAGTCATCCATTTCGTCAAAATGAGGTAGATATTTTTCGTAACCATCGTAGGGTTTTTGCAAAGTTAAAATCTTAGGTCCGTCTTTAGTAATGGCAAAAGTATGTTCAAATTGAGCGGATTTTGAACCATCAGGTGTAGCATAAAACACCCAGTCATCTTTAGGATCTGGTACGCTTTTTTCTACAATTCGCCAGTCGCCACCAGCTTCAACCATTGGTTCACAAGTGATAGTCATTCCTTCACGTAAGCGCAGGCCATGTCCGGCTTTGCCCCAATGAGGTACCTCAGGATCTTCGTGAATGCTTGGTTGAATACCGTGACCTACCAGCTCTTTCACATCACCATAATGGTGTTCATCTTCTACAAAATGCTGAATAGCAGCCCCAATGTCACCAATGCGGTTTCCTAAAACTGCCTGATCAATTCCTAAATACATAGCCTTTTTTGTGGTATCCATTAAATCCTGGTCTGCCTTAGAAATTTTGCCTACTGGATAAGTGGTACATGAATCTGTTTCATAACCATTAAGGTTGCAAGTAACGTCAACTTTTACCAGATCGCCTTCTTTTAAAACGAAGTCTTTTCGCGGTGTTGCATGCGCAATCTGATCATTAACAGAAATACAAGTGCCGTATTTATAACCTTCAAAGCCTTGTTCTGAAAGTCGACCTCCCCGGCTTTTAACAAAATCTTGACAAAACTCTTCAATTGTCCAAGTTGTAATTCCCGGTTTAATTACATCACGCAAGCCTTCAAACATTGAAGCTAATAATCGACCTGATGCCTGCATACCCTTGAGTTCTCTAACGGATTTAATTGTAATCAAATTTAATTTCCCCTCTGTAAAATGATGTTTGATTACATTATAGCGTTTTTTAAAAGTTTACTAAAGAATTTCATAAAAGCAGCAAAATTGGGTATAATGTTTTGGTGAATCAGTTTTTGTGAAAGGTATGAACAAAATGAAGGCTAGAATTGTCTACGCAAGTATGACCGGTAATGATGCTGATATAGCAGATATATTAGATGAAGATTTACAAGATTATGGTTTTGATGTTGAAACCAGTGAAGCTGAATTTACCGATGCTAGTGATTATTTAACAACTGATCTGTGCATTTTCGTCACCTATACTTATGGTGAAGGACAAATGACTGATGAAATTGCTGATTTTTATGATCAATTAAAAGAATTAGATTTGAGCGGCAAGTTCTTTGCTGTTATGGGCAGTGGCGACAGAGTATATAACGATCATTTTTGCGAAAATGTTTTTGATTTTGAAAAAATGTTCAAAGAAGTGGGCGCTAAAGAAGTCACTAAGCCTGTAACAATTGAAAATGCCCCTGGCGATGACGACCTCGACCTTATTGACAACGCAGCTAAGGAAATGGCTGAGCAACTAAATGGTTAAGAATAAAAAAATGGATTCTAGAAAATTTAACTCGGTATCAGATCCTAAAATCCATCGCCTAGCCAACAATCTGGTTAAAAGACACCGTAATCTATTTGTTTACATGGTTTTTGGCTTTATTGCAGCTCTAATCAATACAGTAGTGTTTATGGTACTGCATAAGTGGTGGCATAGTGTGGTGCTAGTTTCTAATACTATTGCCTTTATTATTTCAAACTTGGCTTCGTTCGTATTTAATCAAAAAGCCGTTTTTATTAACAACGTAGATGAGGAACATTCAACTTGGCAAAAATTAATTGTCTTCTTTACCTACAGAATTATTAGTCTTATTCCTGACAGTTTAATCATGCTGGTTGGTTTGTCTTGGCTGCACTTAGACGCCCTATTCGTGAAAATTGTTGATCAAGTTTTAGTAGGTATTTTCAATTACCTGACTACTAGATCCGTGTTTCAAGCACAAGAAACAACGATAATTAAGAGGGCAAAAGAAAAAATTAAAGCGCGCAAAAACAAAAGGTGATAACTTGTAAGTTATCACCTTTTTAAATTATCTATTTTTATAGTAAGTCTCCACTTGTGGGAGCAATCATATTTTTTGATAATTGCTTGATTAACGCCCAAAGAAACAAAAAAGCTCAAAACTAGCAGCTTTAATATCAAATTTAAGTAGTTTATTCAAAGTCTTCTGGACGTTGTCCTTTATTTTTAGCAAAATAATACGCAATATCATCCATAATTCTCTCTGACGCGTGCCCATCACCATAAGGATTTTTCGCACTGGCCATCTGATCATAAACCTTTTTATTATCAAGTAGTTCAACCATCGCCGCTTTAACGGCATCAACTTGCGTTCCGACCAACTTAAGCGTCCCTGCTTCAACGCCTTCTGGTCTTTCCGTGGTATCACGTAAAACCAAGACAGGTTTGTTTAAAGCTGGAGCTTCTTCTTGAACGCCGCCGGAATCAGTCATAATAAAGTAGCTGAGCTTAGCCAAATTATGAAAATCTACTACATCTAGTGGCGCAATTAAATGAATTCTGGGATCATCACCAAAGATTTCATGGGCGACCTTTTGTACTCGTGGAGAAAGATGGACGGGATAAATCATTTCAACATTATCGTGGCTATCAACAACTTGTTTCATAACTTTAAATACCCGTCTCATTGGTTCGCCTTGATTTTCCCGACGGTGCATTGTCACCAAAATGATTTTACTTTCTGGTTTAATTAGATCCAAAACTTCATGATGATAATTTGCTTGGACAGTTTCTGATAGAGCATCAATAGCTGTATTGCCAGTTACAAAAATATTCTCTGCGTTATGATTTTCTGTTAATAAGTTTTGCTTACTTACTTTAGTAGGTGCAAAATAAAGATCAGCCAAATCATCAGTCATTTGCCGGTTCATTTCTTCAGGAAATGGTGAGTATTTATGCCATGTTCTAAGGCCTGCTTCAACATGACCGAGTGGGCATTGAAGATAAAAGCTGGCTAACCCTGCTGCAAAACTGGTAGTAGTATCCCCATGAACCAAGACAATGTCAGGCTTAACTTCCTTTAATACTTTAACCATATCAAGCAATACCTTAGTTGTGACACCTTCCAAGGTTTGGTTTTTCTTCATAATGTTAAAGTCATAATCAGGTTTAATTTTAAAAATGTTAAGTACCTGGTCCAACATCTCTCGGTGCTGGGCAGTTACTACTGTGACTTCTGTAAAACGTTCATCTTTTTTTAGTTTTTGCACTAAAGGAGCCATCTTAATTGCTTCTGGTCTGGTTCCAAAAACCGTCATTACTTTAATTCTACTCATAAAGTCCTCCACATCATTACCATATTAATAAAATATTCACAAAAAGACAAGTTATTATTTTCTTAATTTTTATTCTTAAGCAAAAGTTGGTGAAAAAATGAATTATAGTTTTACCTTATTGTTAATCACTGGTTTATTGATTGTTGTTGCCAGTTTTTGTCTAGTCTTTAGTTGCGACTCAAAAAGAACGCCAAAACAAAGAAAAATTTTGTTAGCAATTGCCTTAATTCTTTTTCTTATCATTGGCCTTTTAGTAATGAAAATTTGGTATTCACCATTAGGATAATATTTCTAAGTTAGTATTGTGTAAAAAACTTGAGTAATTAAACGAAAATCGTAACACAAACAAGTGTTACGATTTGTTGGATAATCAAAAAAGTATGAATGATCTTATTTATTTTTATTTAAAAGATAGTTATAACTATCTCCCGCTTTAACAAAACTGCATGGTATTTGATTAGCAAAAATCTGTGGCAAATAATTCATCATATACTTAACCCCAAACTCTTCCAAATTAAAATGACCGACCGTCAACAATGCTTTGTTAAGTCCTAACATATTACTATCCCTAATGTACTCACTTAACGTGAAGTCTATCACTTCAAGTCCTAAAACTAAGTCAAAATTTTCCTGATCAATTTTGGTGATTAATTCTTTAGCATCCCCTAAATTATGTGTCGGTATCAGCACTTTACTTACCGGCGTCATAGGGTCACCAAAAATCTTGCAGCCATTCAAATCTCCTTTTGCCATTAATTTCTGGGCTACACTAGCAACTGTCGTTTGCGGAATTTGATATTCACGATACTTAGCTCTTAAATATCCAGCCGTTCCCTTTACACCTCCTGTCGCATATTCAGCCCAGCCCATTTCTTGGGCAAAGCCATAAAAAATACCATCGAAGTATTGGTCTTTAACGGGAATGCCACCAAAATGAATGTGGTCATGATCACGCCAAACTACAATCTGATTGTCTTCCAGCAGCTGCTTTTTCAGAGCAAAAGTTTTATTTTTATTAGACGTCAGCCAATCAGTATGATCGCCGTGGTTCCAAAACAAGGCCTCATGAGAGATAATCAAATTTGCGCCCCGTTTAATTGCTGCTTTAATCACGTCGATATTAGCCCAGGTAGTAGTCACAATGCCGGTGCATTCTTTATTGCTAAATTCATTGCCAAACAAAATCTGATCCCGTTTCATATCCGAACCAAGTTTTTGACCGGAATGATAATTTATCATTTTATCGATAACTTCTTTAATCTTCATTTTCTGCTTCTTTCTGAGTATCTTTTTGTTTCACTATTTGCCTGAGATGCATAATCAAATATATTTGCTCCGATTTGCTAAGGTGATAATTAAAGGTTTCTGCTAAATAGTCACTAATTGCCTGTTCGCAGTCTAATAGTTCCGGATAATTCTTTATTATTTGCTGGTAAAGTTTTTTATCTTCCTTACTATCTCTAAAAAATTCCTTATTCTGAATTCTGGTTAGTAAAAACTTTAAATGAGTTTTTAAACGCCGAAAATTGACTTTTTCATCAGTCATATCAAGGTGCAAATTTTCTGCAATAATCTCTAAAATGTCATTAGTAGCACGATTTTTAATTTGCTTACTATCATCGTAATTTTTTACTGATTCTTTTTCATTCTCTACAAAATGGATGGCTAAAAAACCAGCTTCGCTTTCAGGCAGAGCAACATCAAATTCCTGCTCAATGTAATTTTTGGCTAGTTGCGCTTGCTTAAATTCTTTATAGTAGTCTTCTTTTATTTCACTAATTGGTAATTCAGTTTCCCCATTTTTTTCTTTTGCCCGTTTAATGGTAAAGAAGATGTGATCTGCTAAAGAAATCAGTAAAAACGGGTTAAAAGTGGCTTGCATATTTGCACTAGCATCTTGAACTATTTTTTTGGCCACTTCGAAGTATTTGAGGGGTATTTCTTCACTTAGTGAGAGAAACGATCTAGACCAATCTGATTCTGCTTCTTTAACAAAAATCGCATCGTTTTTGTTCATGACAATTTTTTGTCCAGCTTTTTTCTGAAAACCAACTCCTTTGCCCCAAAGAATACTTTCTTTAGCGGTTTTTTTGTTTTTAACTAAAACAATATTATTATTAAAAACTTTCACAATGATCATTTAATTACTCCACAAAAGGCCTGATTTGCTATTCATCTTCGAAGTCACTTTTTTTATTTTTTAAGTAATCATTTACAAAAACTATTTGTTTCCTGGCATCTTGTACAACCTGCATAATGCTGTCAGATGTTAATTTGTCTGCAGGTAGCAGTGCCAATTGAATAGCAACAATTAAATTAATTCCTGTGATTAAAAAAATATTTTCCTTGATGTATTTAGCGGCATTCTGGTTAACGCTACCGCCCAATAAATCAGTTAAAATAAGACACTTTTCGTTTGACTTCACTTTGCTTATTTCTGCAGCCAATTCTTTTTCCGGAAATTGGTTACTATTTTCATAAGCACAGATGGCGACAATTTGCTTATCAAGTCCTGTAAAAAAGTTGAGGGAATCTTTAAATCCCTGAGCCAAAGTTTTGTGAGTGACAATAATTATTTTTACCAAAATCAATTTCTCCACTTTTATACTTTATTTAGGCTTTAAAAAGCCCGATGGCAGCTCCCAACATGGCTATTACAATAACTGCTAAAATTAAGGTTGCCATTTTAACCTTCTTTTTCAACATATAATAGAGAACAGCCACTAAGATTGCGGGTAAAAGAGACGGACAGATTTGGTCAAGAATGCTCTGCAATGTAATTTTGACCCCACCAGTCTGAAAAGCCCAGCCCGTTTGTACGTTAACAGTTGACGATACTATCGATCCTATAACCATGATACCCAATACCGAAACCGCGTCTGTAAAAGCATCAAGCTTCTGACCTAATTTCGCAATAAGATTTGTTCCCGTTTGGTAACCCACAAAATAAAGGTAGGGTCTTAAGAAAAAGCAAATGAGAAAAACAGCTAGGAATAGCCACATACCCAGGGGGTTGCCTTTTTTACCCATTGAGCCTGCAATAGCACCAAATATGGTCGGCATCATCACCCAAATAATAGTGTCACCAATGCCGGATAACGGACCCATTAATCCTGTTTTCAGGTTCTGAACTGCTTCAATAGACTTGACGCCATCTTTTTCTTCCATTGCTAAAGTTGCACCGGTGATTAAAGGAGATAGCCATGGATTACAATTGTAGTATCTGAAATGATTATCTAAAGATAAAACTAAATCATCATCATTGGCGTATATTTTTCTTAAAGCCGGAAACAATTCCCAAACAATTGTCGGAGCAATTCCTGTGTCATAATTAAAAGTTGTAACTCCTAAATAATGCCTTAAAGCGGTTCTCAAAATATCCTTTTTGGTCAGTTTATGATCACTCATCTTCCATATCCTCCTCTGATAAATTACCTACATTATTATGGGTATTAACCACTACTTTATTCTTACTTGAAAGACTTAAGTAAAGATGTATAGCTGCAGCTGCACCTAATAGTGCGACTCCTAAAACTGGCATTTTTAAATAAGCTGTAGCGACAAAGCCCACGATTAGCCAATAACCATATTTTTTTAATGGCATGTAAACCAGCAGCATAGCAAAACCAACTGCTGGCAGCATCCCTCCTGCTACATTTAGCCCAACGGTAAACCATTGAGGCATGAAATTTAAAATCGCTTGAACTACTGATTTACCAAAAACAATCGCAATGAAAACTGGTATTGTTGATTCTAGCGGATAGATTATGGTAGCAAGTGGAATAGTTCTCGTCATCTTGCCAAACTGTTTTTTATGGGCAAAATTTTGAGCTCTTTTAGCGATTGCTGAATTAATCAGCTTGATTAAAACGTCAAAGTTCATACCTAACATGCCCACGGGCAAGCCAATTGCCATTCCTGCTGCCATCCCTTTGCCCGAAGTGATAGCGATCGTAGCTGAAATAATCGCAGCAGTAGGATAATCAGGCATTGATGCACCACCTAAATTTGCCACTCCTAGTGACATTAATTGCAACGTGGCACCAATCTCAAGTCCCTGTTTAAAATCGCCTAGAATTAAGCCAGCCAGTGCACCGTATAATATCGTGATTTTTCCGGCAATTTGCGTGCTGTGCCTATCTAAAGAATAAACATAGGCGAGTAATGATATTAAGATAACTTCTTTAATTGTTAGTCCCATTTTATATTTCCCCTTTTTCCTTTAAAACAGCCATGACATCAATAGGATTATCTTTCGTGGTATACATAGATTTAATCGTCACTCCTAATTGAGCCAGTTCACTATAAACAGGAATGTCTTCTTTCTTAACGTATGCTCTGTTCGTTATGCGGACAGAATTTTCATAGGTCAGGGTTCCTCCTAAAATTAATTCATTAAACAAAACCCCATTTTTTCTCAGTTCGAGAAAAATATTTGGCGTTTTAGCTAAAATAAATACTTTTTGGTGATCGTATTTATTACGCTTGAAATTTGCCAAAGCAGTTGCTGCAGTAATTACAGAAACCGCCATTCCTGCTGGACGACCAAGTTTCATCGCGTCTTTTAAAACTGGACTTGATGCAGTTTCGTCGTCAATTACCATTACTCTTGTTGCGCCAGATTGTGGGGCCCATGAAGTCGCTACAATTCCGTGCAATAATCTATTGTCTATTCTTGTACCTACAACTACCATTCATTTATTCCTCCTAAAACTAATAATTAAATTAGGGCATAAAAAAAACCAAAATAAGCGCAACAAAGTTGCAATTATTTTGGTTTTGCTCACATTACTATAAAAGTATGCGATTACAATCCTGATTTAAGTGCATAATAACCTTATTTTTGCCTACTGTCAAGTAAGCGTTTTAATTAGTAAACAGTTCTGCAGTATGCGAGATTATGAATCGCTTTTTGATATATTATTATTTATTAAATGTGTATCCTTTCACTTTATAGTACAACTAGCTGTATAATTAGCATGAAAAGAGGTGAATAAATAATGAGTAAAGAAGAAGTTACCAAAAACGTGTGGGTTACAACACACGGTGACCAATGGGCAGTGAAAATTGCGGATAGTGATAAAATTTCTAAACTTTTTGATCGCAAGGAAGACGCTCTTGAATACGCTAAAGGTTTAGCCAAAAAAGAAAAGACAGAATTAATCAGTCAAAAAAGAAATGGCCGTATTAATTTAAAAAATTCATACGGTCACGATAGTCCCAAAACTAAAGGATAGAATGTATTAATACATCCTGTATTAAACTATTTTGTAGGTATCATTACTAAAAAACTGGCATTATAATTATTTTTTATCTTTCTAATTTTAAAACACAAATTTTATTCATATTTTATTTTTTACAAAATTTTCTTATAAAAGTCTGATTATTAGTTTGATAATCGGACTTTTTGATTACGATCAATTAAAGTTTAACTTTATGAATTAGCTTCTTCTATTTCATTAAAATGACGCTTTTTACCATGTTTGGTTATCACCGGATCATATAAATCATTTAAATCACGATCATTAGTATTTGGTGCTAACCAGGCACTTAAAAAGGTACAAGCAGAAAAGAAAATCATCATTAAAGCTAGTGGCCACCAACTACCCATAGCCATACTTACTAAAGAAGCCGCTATTACTGGACCAAATCCGGTCGCAAATAATCCTGCAATTTCTTTAGCTAAAGAAGAAAATGTCATTCTATGAAGTGAACCAAAAAGCTCAGGTATCATAATGTTTTCTAATGAAAACAAGCCTTGTACTCCTATATTTAGACCAACAATTATTGCAATAGTAATTAAAGTCGTATTTTTAGTACTGATCATTAGCATCATTGGTATTGCAAAAAGTGCCATTGCGCCAGATAAAACCAGATACATAGTTCTTCTACCAAATTTATCACCAAGCCAGCCAACAAGTGGGATAGTGAAAAATGAAATAATAGAGGCTATCATATTTGCGTTAGTTGGAACTGTACGAGCAACTGACAGATAAGTAACAAGAAAAGCTGCAAGATACGTTTGCATCAATCCACTATTGCCTGCTTGACCAAATCTTAGTCCACCCGCTAATACAAAATTTTTAATTGAAGCGCGGCGATTTTTTTGTGATATTTTTTTATAAGCTACCTTTTCATTGAGTTCCTTACCACCGATACCAACGCCTTCACTTTTTGCCATGTCTTCACGCAAACGAGCGAGTTCCTTTTTCTTTTGAGCCATAACCGGACTTTCTTTAATAAAAAGTCGAATAAGAATGGCTGCTATCATAACTATAAAAGAAGCGAAAAATGGTATTCTCCAGCCCCAGGATAAGAGTTGTGTATGATTGCATTGTGTAAGAATAATAGTCCAAATTCCATTAGCAATTAAAGTTCCCGTTGATGTACCTAAACAGACAAAACTACCTACAAAACCCCTATTCTTTCTTTTAGCAAATTCAACGGTCATAATACCTGCACCGCTAATTTCTGCTCCTGCCCCAAAACCTTGAATTATTCTCAAAATGACTAATCCAAGAGGTGCCCAGATTCCAACTTGTGCATAAGTAGGAAGGAAACCTATACCAGTTGATGCTATCCCCATTAATGCTATGGTAAAAAATAACACATCTCTACGACCAATTTTGTCTCCCAGCCTTCCAAAAAACCAAGCACCAATCAATCTAGCACAATATCCTGCTCCATAAGTACCCATTGCCATAATTAATGCCATTGAAGGATCTTCATTATTAAAAAATATTTCATTAAATACGATCGCCGCAGCTAACGAATAGAGCTGGAAATCCATAAATTCCATTGCAGTTCCTAGCCATCCACTGGCAGTAACTTTAATGATTTCCTTATTATCTATAGTTACATCTTTTTTGTCATTATTCATATTTTTCCTTTCTTTAGATAGCGCTTACATCGACTGCAAAATAATTTAAGACCAGATGCCAAACATTTAAGCAAATAGAAGTACAATTTTTCTTGCCTTATCGGGATCATTATCCATTAGATCCATTGCTTGTTGCACATCTTTAATGTTAAATTTCTGATTAACCATGCCATCATCAACTAACTTATTATCTTCAATAGCATGAATAATCGGTTCAAATTGAAAAGTTTGGTGTCTAGAGCCACAAATGGTCAATTGCTTTTGCATAATTGGTTGCTGAGTTATAGTTACCGGAGCGTTTGAAAAACCCATTGGAACAATTCTTCCAGCTACACCGGCTATATCAAGGCAATCCTTGAAAGTTGCAGGTGCTCCTACGGCATCAATAACCACGTTAGCCATTTCACCTTTTGTCCATTCTTTTACCTTTTCTAGTAAATTATCTTTTTTAATATTTACAATGGCATCTGCACCATTTTCCTTAGCAAAATCTAGTTTTTCTTGTGCAACATCAGAGATCAAAACTTTTGCACCTTTAGCTTTGGCAACCCTTAACGACAACTGACCGATTGTGCCAGCTCCTTGAATAACAACTGTCTTACTTAATCCAACTTTGCCGCGAGTTGTTGCGTTGCCAGCAATAGTATACGGTTCGGATAGCACTGCTGTAGTCCAGGGAACTTCTTTACTAATATGGTGCAATTGAATAGCAGGAACTTTAATATACTCCTGCATTCCGCCATCTTGGTGTACTCCTAAAACTTTTAAATTTGCGCACGCATTTGGCATATGTTGGCGACAAGCATAACAGGTACCGTCATAACTAATTGGTTCAATAACAACATGATCGCCAAGTGCGAAATTTCTTACTTTTTCACCAATTTCTGATACTTCGCCCACAAATTCATGTCCCATCACTCTAGGTAGTTCAACAAAAGGATTAGAACCATTATAGATAGCTTTATCACTACCACATATACCAACGGCTTTTACCTTTACAATAATATCTGTTGACTTTTCAATCTTTGGCTTAGGAACTTCAACTATTCTTAAATCTTCTTTTCCATAAACGCGTACTGCTAACATAATTTCCTCCTTATCAGATTATTTTTGATTATCCTTATCAATTGCTTCCCATAGTCCGTGTAAATAATTAATACCTAGGGCACGGTCATAAAGTCCATAGCCTGGGACACCTCTTTCTCCCCAAATATCTCTACCATGATCTGGACGAACGTAACCATCATAATGGCAGTCATAAAGTGCTTTTACAATTTTATACATATCAAGCGAACCTTGACTGGAAGATTGATTTGTTTCATGGAAGTCTCCTTCATCATTTTCGAATTTAATATTTCTCAAATGAACAAATGCTACGCGATCTTTTTTCACAAATTCACGCATGATTGCCGGTACATCATTGTTTCTATCTTCACCCAAACTGCCTGCACAAATTGTAAATGAATTATATTTCGAATCGTATAATGACATTATTTTTCGCATATCTTCCGCATTTTTATATATACGAGGCAACCCCATAATTGAAAAAGGGGGATCATCTGGGTGCATAGCCATTCTGACGTCGCACTCTTCACATACGGGTATAATGGCTTGTAAAAAATATTTTAAATTTTGAGTTAACCTTTCCTCATCAATACCCTCATATTTTTTAAACAGCTGTTTTATTTGTGCAAGCCTTTCTGGTTCCCAACCTGCCATTGTGAAGCCATCTGAAGCTTTTTCGACATCACTCACAACTTGTTCAGGAGATTTACCCTTAAAATATTTGTGCTGAAACCTCATGGCTTTTGAGCCATCTGGTAACTGATAACGTAAATCTGTTCTCATCCAATCAAATACTGCCATAAAGTTATAACAGATTACCCTAATACCATATTTTGCTAAATTACGAATAGTTTTGATATAGTTCTCAATGTATTGATCTCGCGTAGGTAAACCAATTTTTATGTCATCATGAACATTAACTGACTCGATTACCTCTAATTTTAAGCCAGCTTTTTCAACTTGCTCTTTCATTTCCTTAATTTCTGTTTCAGGCCATACTTCTCCAACTGGAACATCCCACAAAGCTCCTACAATTTGCTTTGTATCTGGAATTTGCCGAATATTGTTCAAAGTAATTGGATCATTAGGCCCATACCAACGAAAACCCATTTTTTTCATCATGCTGCCTCTATCTAAACTTCCAAATCGTATGAGTGATTTTCAACCAAATTATGCAATTCTGTTCTGACAGCTTTTTTGCCTTTGATTAACTTTTCAAAGTCCTTTTCAACAATTGATCCTAATCTCGTTTCGTATAAGTTATTGCCAAAAATTTCCTCATTACTTAAAATTGGTTGCAAAACTTTATGAACATTTACTCTGTTATTTTGATCTAATTTCACACGCGCAACTTGCTGATGTAGTTCCGAGTAAAGAGGATCAGGACTAGGACTAAACGGTTCACCATTATCATTAACAGCCATCAAATACCTACACCATGCGGACAAAACAAAAGGAATAAAAATCAGTTTTTGAGGATCAAGTTCAGCAGAATCAATGTACTTCTGGATTGTAACCCCATACCTAATCGGTATTTTTTGTGAAGTATCACTTGCTATACGTTGTGGAGTATCTGGAATATTTTTATTAGGTAAACGTTTAGTTATTAACTCATTAATAAACTGACGAGGATTAATAATTTTAGGATCTTTAACTACAGGAAGATCTTCACCATATCCTAAGTTGATAATAAAGTTTTTGAGGTCCGGATCCCTAACTTCTGTGGCTATTGAATCATAGCCTAGTAAACAACCCAAAATAGCTAAAGCAGTGTGCAGAGGATTTAAGCATGCTGTGACTTTCATTTGATCGGCATCGTTAACAGTTTCTCGATCAGTCATTATTACACCAGCATCCTCTAACTTGGGACGACCATTTGGAAAATCATCTTCAATTACCAAATAATGTGTTTCTTCAGTGTTAGTAAAAGAGGCTATATTCGTTCCTTTTTTTGTATGAATAATATTACTATCTTCAAAGCCTTGTTCCTTTAGTTCACCTGCTACAGTGAATGACGGGTTTGGAGTAATACGATCAATCATTGTCCAGGGAAAAGAAACTTTATTTTTATTTGAAAGATAATCAAGGAATTCAGGCTCTACCACTTTATTAGCTACCCAGCCATGAGCAATTTTGATAATTTCCTTTTGAAGTTCCAAACCATTTTGAGAAAAATTATCTGTTGACACCATAGCAATAGGGTATTGTCCAGCTAAATAACGTTTATAAAGCAAACGAGCAATGGCAGCCATGTTAGTAGAAGCTTCATCTGGGTTGCTTGCCATATCTCTTTGAGCCGCTTTCGTAAGATTTCCTTTGCCATCATCTAACTTATAGCCCTTTTCAGTAAAAGAAAAAGTAACTAATTGTAAGGAAGGTTGTTCGAAAATTAAAGCTAGTTTTTGCCAACCCTCTTTATTATCTTTATTGTAGTAAATAGATTCGGCTACACTTGCAATTAACTCTTTATCAAGCGTGTTATCAGCATTCATAACTACACTCAAATGTCTGTCATTATCTTTTTTGTATACGTTTCTGATAATTTCTTCATCATAGGTTTCCGCAACGATAATGCCACTCTTCATTTCATTTTTATTAAGTAATTCCTGAGCAATTACTGCATGAAAAGCACGAAATAAATTTCCGCCACCGAAATGAACCCACACTGGGTGTTTTTTTGTAGCCAATTTCACTTTTTCTTGATTAAAATTAGGTATTTTAATACCTAGCTTAACAAACTTATTGTCCGGTGTTTGATAGTCATCAGCTAATTTAACCATTTATTTTTCCTTTCACTTAAACTGATATATTAGTATTTTAGTATTTTACAAACATAATTGTAAGCGCTTGACAATTTAAAAGCAAGATTTTTTTAAAAGTTTTTAGCTGATTGCTCATTTTCCGTGGCAATATTCGTTCATTAATAGTGATATACTAATATTCTAAATAGGTTTTATTTTTTAAACTTCAACTTGAGAAAGGATATAAATTTTTTAGATGATAAAATCGCAAAGCAATTTAACAGATCAGGCTTATGATCGTATCTCACAAAAAATAATTAAAACAATTTATAAACCTGGGAGCAAAATATCTGAAAAAGCAATTGAATCTGACCTGAAAATTGGTAGAACACCAATTAGAGAAGCACTATTACGGTTGAAACAAGAACAACTAATAGAAGTAATTCCACAGTCTGGGACCTATATTTCCAAAATTGATTTAAAGTCGGTTTTAGATGCAAGATTTGTAAGAACCAGTATTGAACAACAAGTTATGAAAGAAGCCGCTATTAAAAAAATTTCAGATTCACAAAAATTATTGTTAGAAATCAATTTGCAAAACCAATATAAGTCAATGATTATCAAAGATTTTAATCTATTTTTAGACTTAGATAATGAGTTTCATCATACTTTTTATGAATTAACTAATCATTCGAAAATTTGGAATTGGATTCAGACAATAAACGTTCAATTCGATAGATACAGGTTTTTAAGCTTGAATGTAGAACAACTTTCTTGGGAAAGATTAATTAATGATCATCAGGATATATTAAAGGCCGTTTTAGATCATGAAACTTCTCGTGTCCAAGATTGTACAAAACATCATTTAAACTTAGCTCTCGAAGAAGAAAAAACTGTTATAGATAAGTTTCCCGAATATTTTATTAATAAAGACATATAAAAAATGCTTTTAATAGTAATTGCTAAAGTAAAACTATTAAAAGCATTTTATTTTTATTTAAATATTAAGTCATGAAATGAAGCGGTGGATGGCAACAATTTAGAACGTATATTATATGACCCCGGTGAGATTCGAACTCACCTCTACGGTTTAGGAGACCATTGTTCTATCCAGATAAACTACAGGGTCGCAACAGATTAACTTTACCAAATTTAGCTGGTAAAAGCCAACTTTTTTAGTAATTAATATTGACGGGTAAAATATGGTTGCGGATTATTCGACTCAGCAATTTTATCTGCAGCGAAAACAAAGGGAGTCCATATCGCTAAAGCTATTAGCATATTTATTACCGCCAATACAATTGCGCGCCAATCATAATTACATGCCAGAAAAGGACCAATAATAGGTGGCACAATTGCCGGCACTGCTACTTGCACCGGATTAACCAAATTCATCATACTTACGCCATAAGAAAATGCGACATTGACCATTGGGGCAAGTACAAAAGGTATGAAGTAAACGGGATTTAATACTACGGGCAGACCAAACACGATTGGTTCATTAATGTTAAAAATTCCTGGTGCCAAAGCAACTTTAGCAATTGTCCGATAATCGCTTCTTTTTGAAAAAAGCAAGATAGCAACAATCAGCATTAATGTGCCACCTGCTCCGCCGAACCAAGCGAAAGCATCAAAAGAGCCGCGAACCCAAATAAATGGCATTACCGTGCCTTCGCGAGCAGCGGTTACATTGACATTCTGGGCGGTTAGCCAAATTGAATCCAGTAATGGTGCCCACACGCTCAGACCATTAAAGCCAAAGAAGCTGAATATTTGTACCAGTAGTGTCACCAGCATTACCATGCCAAAGCCCTGTCCTAGTTTTACCAACGGTTTTTGGATTGAATTAAGCAGCCAATTACCAAAAAAGGTACCAGTGATGGTTTGAAACACAAAATTGATCATACCTACAAAAAAGATTGCAATAACCGCGGGGACAAGAGAATCAAAAGCCATTTGTTCGGCATAGGGCAAATTAGCGGAAAGATGCAGCCTAATGCGGGCTCTAAAGCAAATTGCAAAAATAGCAACACCAATCGTGCCAAACACAATTGCCGTAAAAATTCCTGTAGTTGAAAACTGCGAAATATTAAATACTTTATGTATCGGGACAAGTTTGCCGTTAACTTTTAATTTAGTAAAATTAGCAATGCTCATTGCCAAAGATGACAATGAAACAATTGCCCCCGCTATCGGATCCACCTCCATACTTTTGGCTAAATGGTATCCCAAAGACATGGCTAAGAAAAGCGCAAATAAAGCAAAAGTTCCCCGCCAAACTACGTTACAAACCAAAACCAGCGGCTGCATGGCCCAGGCAAAAGTATGCCAGCCCAATTCGCTTTTGGCAGCTGCAATCAGGCTTCTTAAGAGTACCGCAACTGAACCGGCGATAGTTATTGGCATTACAGAAATAAACGCATCCCGTAAAGCCACGAGCCAGTGGGTTTGTCCTAATTTATTTGCTAAAGGCAAAATATAGTCTTCCAGCCAAGTAACTAATCGACTCATTTTTGCTCCTTTTTCTTTAAATAATGGGGATGATAACCCTTATTCTTGTTTTTGTGTTTTTTATGCTTTTTCTTTTTCGTTATTAAAGCCGCTTTTTTATTCGCCGACTCATTCTTTTGAGCTTTTTTCTGTGGTAATTTTTCTGTTAAACGAAAACCAGCAAAATACACGCGCGCAATTTTTATTTTGGTACCCAACAATTTTCTTAAATCGCGCAAATCATGGTCGTCACCTAGAGTCACAACATAACCCGTGGCCCCCATTCTGCCAGTCCGACCAGCACGGTGCAAATAGGTGTTTTCTTCACTAGGAATATCATAGTTTACCACGTAAGTGACACCCGCAATATCCAAACCCCGAGCAGCTAAATCTGTTGCTAAAAGCAGTTTGATTTTTCCAACTTTAAAGTCATTGAGAGCTGCTGCTCTTTTTTGCTTGCCAAAATCATTAGCCAGTATGCCAAATTTGGTTTTTGTGTGAGCCAAAATACCGGCAAACCGCATCATAGTTTGATTGGAATCAAAAAATAAAATTCCTTTGAAACCATCAAGTCTAAGTAAGCGCTGAATAAAGTCAATTTTATGCGCATTATCTATTTGTAAGAAATAATTTTTAACAGTTGTTTCCTGATCCGGTCTGACATCAATTTTTTCAAACTGACGAGCAAAAATCTCAGGTGCTTGTTGGGTTATTTCAGACTCAGTGGCACCAAAAAGCAAAATCTGGGAATCGGGCGTCATGTTTTGTCCTAAAGAACTTAGTAGTTCCATTTTATTAAACTCTAAAACATCATCCGCTTCATCAATTACCAAAGTCTTGATCTGGTCTACCTTAATTCGACCAGCCGAAAAGAAATCAAAAAACCTGCCGGGAGTTGCAACCACAACTTCTGGGTGCTTCTTTTTTAAATTATCTTCCTGACGTTGACGATTGCCAGCACCCACAAGTGTGATTCCCGTCAACTTCAAGGCATGGATAAAGGGATTAATGGCGTGACGAATTTGCACAGCTAATTCAGTGGTAGGAGCAATAATGACTAAACTATTTGGTTTACCCTGCGCAACTTTTTCAAGTGACGGCAGAGCATAAGCAAGCGTCTTTCCCGTTCCGGTTTTAGCTAGCGCAATACAGCTTGCACCATTTAAGATTGGGGTACGCGTTTTCTCCTGAATTAAAGTTGGTTCAGTCATTTTTAAATTTGTTAAAACTGTTTGGATTTCTTTTTTCATTATTGTGTTAGTTGTCCGTATTTTTCCTTATATTGCGTCACTGTACCGTTATAAGTAAGCATAGTGACCCCATTTTCAAAATTCCTCACTGATTTTACACGCCCATTATTGGTATAACGCCAAAAAGAGTACTGTAATTTGTTGGGCGCTTTCCTGCCACCTGTAATAAATTGAACATCATGGGCAAAATATTTTTTATATTTAATATCAACATCCACCATTACCCGCTTATTTTGTTGCTGCAACATCCTGGCAAATTGAGCCATTTGTTTAATGTAGTTCAAATCATAGTCATCTATTGCAGGTTCAATCCAGATTGGGAGACTGCCTGTATTTGTGCCCACCTTTTTCATAAAAAATTGATAATGTTGCAACGGGGTTGATTCGTTACTGTAGGCAACAATGGTGCCAAAAGCCATTTTAGTTCCTAAAATTTGATCGCGGTAAGTTAAGTAATCATCATCAAAATATGATCTTCCTTGAGTCCCGCGCAAATAGACAAAGGAAACACCGTTTGCTTGCAGTTCATGCAAATCAATAAAGCCAAAGCTCTGATTTAGCTCAACACCAATAGCACTGGCAGTCCCATTGGGTGGTAAAGTTGTTTGATTACGCATGTTGCTGATGCCAGCAAAAAGGAGACCTATTGCAGCTGCCAGTAGTATTAAAATTGCTGGTAATGTGAATTTGTGATGAAACCTTTTCAACTTTTTCTCCGTTTGTTTTTTCTACACTTGTCCATTATACCAACATTTTAATTATAATTGGTAACTACAATTTGTCATATTAAAAAAGGCGACTGACTAAAAAGTCAGGCACCTTTTGTGTTAAAACTATTCCTCTACTAAATATATTGGTTTTTGACCATTTAAAACTCTTTTGACGTCCGTCATACTTTGCTCAATCATGTTTTTAACAGATGTCTTGGTGTAGTATGCCGAATGCGGCGTGAAAACTACGTTAGGCATTTGGGCTAATTCCTGATAATCAACAGGTAGTTCCGAAATATCATTGAACTTTTTCATGACAATTGCTTCTTCACCAGTCATTACATCAAGAGAAGCACCGGCAATTTCTTTGTTCTTCAGCGCTGCAATCAAATCATGATTATTAACTAAGGGTCCTCTAGCTGCATTAATCAAATATGCAGTATTCTTCATTTCTTTAAATTGCTTAGCACTGATCATGTCCTCCATTGAAGGTTCAAGCGGTGTATGCAGAGTTAAAATATCAGAATTTTTAATTACTGTGTCGAAATCAGTATATTCCAAAAACGCCTCATTAGCAGGATTCTCAACCAAGTCATAGCCAATAACTTTTGCTCCTAAAGCATGAAACATTTCAGCTACACAAGAACCAATACGACCAACACCAATAATACCAACTGTTTGGTTATAAATTTCATCGCTCATCAAATTTTCTTCACGGACAAAATTCAGGTGTTCTTTTTCATTATTTAAAATTGGACCCCATTTTCTTAACAAGTACATTGCAGAAGTGAGAGTATTTTCCGCAACTGCACGGGGAGAATATGCAGGGGTATTAGTAACGATCATGTGATACTTGTGAATAAAGTCAAAATTGACGATATTGTAGCCAACAGACCTTAAGGCAATCTGTTTGATACCATAAGAGCTTAATTTACGATAGACCTCTTCCTCATCTATATCAAAGACCTGCAAAACACTAACAACATCATAACCTTTTGCCATCTCCACAGTCTTAGCATCGAGCTTGTCATCAGTTGTGACCAAATCATCTTCTGGATGATTTTCGTTCCACTTATCTACATAGACCTTTTGCTCCGGGGTCATATTGTAAAGTAAAGCTTTCATTATTAATCCTCCTTTTTTGGATAAAAAATTTATATCTATTATTGTATCTAAAATTAAGATGAAATTAAAGATAAATTTAAAAAAAGAGCGATTAATAATTTTTGCTTAAAAACTAAATTGGGAATCTATTTTTGTTTTAACTAAGTGACTTGTCTTATATCTTTTGTTCAATCTGAGCAATTTTGACTTGCAAAACTTCTCGCATCCACGGAAAGCGCTTTTTCATTTCGGCAAATTCTGGCCCTTCTGCCAAAAATTGACCAGTTCCCCTAACATGAAAACCGGCTCCAGGTCCAGCTGTGCCCTCAACTTTTTTAGAACCCATAGTTAACAGGACATGATTATCTTTGGCAAAATCGTTCTCAATGCTGTGCATCCCCGCAGCAGGAATATACAGTAAATTATTCTTTTCATCGATTTTAACATAGGACATCCAAGTGTTTACTACGCTGACAGGATTGGCGTTAATAGTAACAATTGTGACTGGGCCTTCATCACTCATGACGTCTAAAAATTTTTGATTCATTTTTTCTCCTCCCCATAATAAAAAAGCTACTTTTTCAGTAGCTTCTTTTATTATAGAACATTTGTTCGAAACTGCAAAATCATTTGCTTATAATTAGTAAGCTCTCTTACCCTTTTTATAAACTGCCTTATCCTTTTGCACAACTGCGCTAATTTTTTCGAGCGGATTTTCATCAAGTACCAAAAAGTCTGCGTATTTACCCTCCTCTAATGAACCATATTCATCAGCGATTTTGAGGAGTTTGGCAGAATTATAGCTGGTTTCCAAAGCCTCGAAATTAGTAAAGCCTTGTTCAACCAGTAAAGGCAGTTCTTCAGGCGTCATCGTGAAGTCGTTAAACGGTGTGCCTGCATCAGTACCAAGAGTAATTTTGACTCCCGCATTTTTGGCCTTAGTAATATTACCGCGCAAGTCTTTCCAAGCAGCCGCAATCTTGTTCATTTCCCAGTCAGGAATTTTACCCGGTGCATATTCAATGAATGCCCAAGCACCAACAATTGTTGGGGTCAAGTATGTTCCTTTTTCCAGCATCAACTTAATTTCTTCATCATTAACGTAAAAGCCATGCTCAATACTATCAACGCCGGCTTTAATTGCATTAAGAATACCAGGATTGCCTTCCGCATGCGCCGCTACAGTTAAACCTTTGTGATGAGCTTCTTCTACGGCAACGTGCATTTCAGCTTCACTTAATTGCGGGTCATCCATAAAGTCATTTTCTGTCATTACGCCGCCTGTAGCCATGACCTTAATTGCTTTGGCACCTGCTTTAATTCCTTGGCGGACAGCTTTACGCATTTCATCAGGTGAATCAACCAAAACACCAAAATTAGGCATATCACCATGACCGCCAGTCATAGAAAATGGGTGACCAGAGGGGACAATTTCTGGAACTTTGGTCAATTTATTTTGCTTAATTAAGTTATTAAGAGCGATGTCAATGTTATAGGTACTACCGCATTCACGGATATATGTTACTCCAGATCTGAGCAAGTCATGCAAATTACTTACTGCACGGACAGTTGAAGAAACTACATCAGTTTCACTGCCCCCATCTGGAGTTAACGGATCCATAATGATATGCGTGTGGCAATTGATCAAACCAGGAATCACGTATTTATTATTTAAATCAACTGTCTTGTCTACTTGAGGTGCAGTGTTCTCCGTTATTGCGGTAATTTTACCGCTATCATCATCAACTACTAAAGTCGTATTGGGTTGAATTTTATTATCAATCCCATTAAATAAATTAACGTTAGTATATGCAGTTTTAGTCATCAACAAACCTCCAATTTTTGTATTAAAAAAGCACTCATCCTTTTCTTCTCAAGGACGAGTGCCGCGTTACCACCTTTTGTTCATTTATTACTCACGTAATAAACCTCATTAACTATCAAACAATAGCTTGCAAAATTAACGGATGCAACTCCGCTACAGGCTGATTATCACCAGTAGACATCAATTAGAAGCCCATGTTCACTACCTACCACTAGCTAACTTTCACCAAAATGATAGCTCTCTTTATTAGCAATACAATAGTTACTCTGCTTTGCAAGATGCTTAATATTTAATTGACTTTTAATTTATCATTATTTCTTAATCATGTCAACTCTACGAAGTAAAAAACAAAAAGGCAGTTTAAATTTAGGGGTATAGCATAAACTACTTGATTAAAACCACAAACTTTTGTGCTTGCCAACTAGTTTATAGTTTTAATCTTTTAAATGCTGAATGACCAAGTTCATAGCAGTTGAAATTAATGCAACAATCTTTTCCAATTTAATTTAGTCACTTTGATGCTAGGTAATATTTTTCTGTCAACTGATAATGGCGAAACTGAACTAAACGCCGCACCTCCACTGATGACCGTAAAATTAGCTTCTCTTACCAGTTGAACTGACAGCTTAATAAAAAATACTAATAATTAATCTATCCCTGACTCACATGCGCTTTTCTTTTACAAAATAGTAATTTTGGCTACCAACTGACCTTTTGCCGAAAAATCAAGACAACTAGCTTTTTACCATTCTATCTCTGTTATTTAAACGTTGATGAGATATTAGATATTTTATTTAAACTGATAGAGGATTTATTTTCAAATGACTAAATTTGTTCCTGAGTAACTTTAACTAAAATGGTTTTTAAGAATTGGATTATACACAAGAAAGAAAGATGTTTTATTTATGAGAAAGTAGAGTTATATAAGTTACGGAAATTACTGTCACGCTTAATTTTCAAACTACAAACTTAATACTAGCAGCGTTACTGCTCTTGCCTAACAATAGGCTGTAGATTCTTGGTACCTGCCTAAGTAAATTACTAGTTCTGACCAGATGTTAGCAGTAACGATTTTAAATTCTACAATGAAAGTAGTTTTTTTTTAACTAATTAAAATCATAAATATAAAAGTTTACCATTTCGTAACAATTTAATATTACTTATTTAATAATTGTATACAAACATAAATACTGTATGTTTTAAAACTAAAAAGGCACAAGTTATTAATCTTGTGTCTTGATATTCAGGAGGTATTGTTTGGCTACATTTTCACTACTTTGACTGGATTGCCCAAATCCCTTATGAAATGAATTAGAGCTTGCGGCTTTAACCAAATAGTAGCTGTATTGTCGTTGGGATGAACGGCAATTCTCGGTTGTTGACTAAAATATGAGTCAAGGTAAAACGGTATTTCATGCCTAGGATCGTTTAGCAGACCTAAAGGTGTGACTGAGCCCGGTTCTAAGCCCAATTTTTCTTTTAAATCTTGCGGTGAGGCAAAACTAAGTCTGCGAGTGCCATTTTCCTCACGAAATTGCTGTAAGTTGACTCTTTTATCGCCCTTAATAGTCAAAAGATAGTAGTTACGTTTCTTGTCATCCCTCACAAACAGATTTTTAGCATCTGCTTCAGGATGAGGCAGAGCAATCTTTTCTATTTCTGCCATATTATAAACAGCTGGATGCTCCACTATTTCATATTTAATTCCCAGTTGATTAAGGTAATGTAATGTTTCGTTTTTGTTCATTTGGCGTTATTTTCTTAAAAGATGCTATTTTGAATCTTACTTCATAACTTACCAGTAGAAAGTTCCTTATGATTGGTGATAGTTACCATCCTTAAACGCTTTTTGGCATCCACCTGATAATAAATTACTAGTAAATCATTAAGAACATGAAATTCGTGGTATTCACTCTAGAGTTTTTTCAAAACTTTATGAACAGTATATTTTTTCAATAGCTAGGATTTCAAAAACATACCTAGTTATCATCCTTGCATCTATTGTATCAACAGAAGAAAGATTAAACATACTTTGTAAATTATCCATTCTTTTTACAAAAGATTTTTCAAAACGCACTTCATATTTTAATTTTCTGTCCACCGCTTTTTCCAATCATCTAGATTATCTACTTTAATACTACTATCTTTAATTAAGCCTAACTCTTCAGCTTTAGCTATTACCATAGCCTTTTCAACTTCGGAAGGTAAATTTGTATCTGATATATTATCCTCTTTACGATTTACAGGATAACTAAATCCTTTATCATGGTTAAACTGAGAGATAAGCATTTTAACTGCCGTAGCAGCTGTCAAGCCGATTTGCTTGGCATTGTCATCTAGTTCTTGCTTTTCTTTTTTATCTAATCTAATTCCAAATTGTATAGTCGACATTGGTATCACATTACTTATAAAGAAGCAGATATTGTAATTATAACCTAGGAAGTGTACATTAAAAAATTAATTAATGTAAAAGGTATATATAAATATTTTTGCAGTATACCGTCAATAATTGGTTTAACCTTAATTCTTAAGTATTTGTAAGAGTAAATTTTCTTACAAAAACCATTTAGTTTGCAATGAACCACTGTTAAGTCTTAATTTATTTGGTGCTAGACGAATTAAATTAGCTTGACCACCTGACTATTACCAATATTGAAACCGGGCGAAAATTTAACCTTCACCAACTTCTTCTAATGTCAGTGCCTTTAATTCTCTGACTAATTTATAAAAATAACACATTACTATCTTTTCACTGACAACAGCATTATCTTTAGACTTAAAAAGTTTCACGATATCAGTTATAGCAGATTCCATAAAAGACGAGATTCTAATGTGTTTTTTTCAATTACGTTTTGCATTAACATTGGATAACCAAATATTTAATTTCATCTTTATCTGTTGGAATTGGTTCGATTCTCCCTTTGCAACAAATGTATGAATGCATTCAATGATTTGATAATTAACATCAATCCTCAACTGAGCTTTTAATTATGTAGTTTCTCTCTCTCCTGTTTTTTCAACTAAAGTTTCTAAATTTGGGTCATCAAATATTTTATCCTCATAACAGTCTTTAGGGAGATTTCGAAATAATAAAAAAATGCGTTTTTTAACAAATAAATCTTTACTTTCTGACTTTATTTTTTGTTAAACTTTTAGGTTTAATTATATAAATACCATCTCCTATTCTATATCTTTCAATTTCATCTCCCCGTTTTTTAGCTGTTTCAATATCATCAAAAGAGAGCCGTGAAATAATATGATGCGCATTAGGATACCCAGAAACTCCAAAAACCCTAAATCCAAATATTCCTAAAACCGGATTTAAATACGTAGCACTGCTACCTACATACATTAATCCAATTAGTAAAAATAATAAAACATTCATTACTATAGATTTTAAGTCATGTATATTAAACGAAAGTAATGGTGTAAAATAAGTTACAACATAGTTCATTAAACTATCACTTTCAGGACTTATTTCCATTTTTCTTGGTAATGGTTGGATTTCCGATCCACTTCCAATAAACAATTGTATGATTTGACAAATTGAAATTGTAATTAATGATATTAATACTATCAAAAAAACAAACCAAAACCTATAATTATTAATTAAATATTCAATGCCCTTTTCGCATATAATTTTCAGACATTTTCTGAAAATTTTCGGTAATTTCTGATATTTAATGTTACTAAATAATAACCATATATAGAGTGGCAAATAAGAAGTAATAAAAAGTTTCCATTTTGAAATATAATCATTTTTCATTTTATGTCCTTGACTCGTCCTTACTTTGAACATGTGAGACATTTGCTGTATAGGAAAAATCTGCTAAAGCATCAAGTAATTCACTTTCTTTCCCTTCCACAGCTATTAATTTATGATTTTTATATGTTACATCTGGAATTTTAATTCTTAGAAAGTCATCTTCTCCATTATTAATATATTCACCAATTCTATTAATCGTTTCATAGAAACGGTTTCTATCATTTGTGATTTTTATAAATTTCCTAGCCATAGTTTTTCTTTCCTTCATTTTTTTAGCCAGCTGTTTACTGTTACTATCAGTCAGGAGAGTTTTGAGTTTTTTAATATTATTAAGTCTTTTAATTGCTTCACCAGAAAAATAATCATTCATTTGAAACAAATTATCAAATTTTGATTGAGCTTGATTTATCAACAGAAATTGATTATTTACGACTAACAAATCTATTTTTCTATTAAATCCAACTATGTTGTCAGAATCTGAAAAATTGATTTTAGAATCTGAAAAATTTCCTTTAGGCACTAATCCAAATAGATATTTTTTTTGTAATTTAAAAATGCCAGAAAAACTACCAAAAATTTTGTAATTATTGCTTTTTGTTGTAATGGATACCATATAAATATCAAAATCTTTTTCAATTAAGCTCCTTGTGCTTGTCATGAACTCATCGCCATCGTCAAATTTTTTTAATTCTTCACCAATATTGTCAAAATCACTTATTTTAACAAGTTCATGCATATTTTTCTTCTTCATGACAATATCATAATCTACTATTTCTCGATTTTTAAAACTAGGTTGATTCAATTCATATTTCAAAGATTTAAATAATAGTTTTTTACTTTTATCAGAACTTTCTTGTTTGTAAATTTCATTCTTTTTCTTTTTTATTCTTATCAAGAAAATTTGTATTTTTTTACAAAAGTTATTATCTTTTTCAATAGATTCGATATCCTTAATTATTTCATTTAAGTCAAATTGATTTTTTTCTTTTTCTTCCATAATGTATTACCTAACCTGCTAATATCCTTAAAAAAGTAAATAATTTTTTTTTAACTAATATTCCTACTATTATTTTAAAACTAAAAAATGGTATATTATAATTTATACTATTTTAATACTTTTTATCTTTTCCTGATTTTATTCATATGTTTATCAGAAACATGGCTAATTCCATAAGCGAGCAGCTTCTATATTTCCAATTTCATTTACATTATTAATTCCTTAATTGCAAGAGAAATATCGACCCATTCGTCTGATATAAAAGAAAGTATTGTTTTAATATTTTCCAAATCATCAATTTGATTTTTACTTTCTTTTATTTCGGTATCCATTAATCCTTGTATAATATCTATTTATTTGTTTGTTTAACAGTAGTTTTTATATAAATTTAAATCAAAACAGTAATACTAACATTAATATTATTTTGAGACAAGCTTGTTATGTATAATTATCAAACAACAAATATATTATCTATAGAGCTTTATCTTCATTACGACTAAATTATGATAAAGTGATCCCTATCTGGAAATTCATAGTTAAAACCATATTCTTAACCATATGCATACATGCTTTTACCAAAAACCTGCGATACCTGTTCTATACTTTCTATCAATTGTCATATGCACGTCCCTTGGTTGTTTTTCATTGTTTGTTTTAATTGTCTAATCTATTTCCTAAATAGCAGTAAAAACTATTTGGACATTTTTATTTTTCCTTGTTTTGCAATTCTATTATATTAATATTTCACATTTGGGTGAACAAAATGCCCCCTTCAAGCCACATATTTTTTTATTTCCATACTACTCAATTATACTTTAGTATATTTATATATTCAAACTTTGATTTTAAAAAATATATTTTCTGTCAAAAATTACAAAATTTAGTTACTTTTAATGATATTTATTCAGCCATTTACATTTTCTACAAATAAAATGTAATTCGTTTACTATAACTTATTAATAAAAATGAGACCTAAGAATAAAAATAATTGTAATTTTGAATCTATCATCAATGAAGGATAGGATAAACTATGCGAAAATAACATCAGTAATTAACTGCTTTTTTGTACAATTTAGTACAATCAGAAAAAAGTCAAGATCAAACTAATCGGATCCAAATCACTATCATTTTTCCAAGCGTCAAAATAAACAGTTTTAAAATTAATTTTTGTAAGTTTAGCAATTTCATCTTGACCTATTACATCTAAAATTTGATCTTTATATGAGTACTGATTCTCTTCATTTAAACAATCTAATACTAATTTACATTGTTTTACAAAAAAGGTTTTACCTGAACCCCATCGACCATCAAAGGCAATTGAGTATGAATCATCTTGATAATTAAGCATTTCTATAAACTTAAATAAGCTATTATTTCTTCCAACACTGTTCTTAACAAAAGTATCTATTATATTTTCTTCAGTTGGTTCTAAATCTCTTTTTTTCAAAAGTATTTCCTTTCTCTATACAAATATAAAACAAATTTAATCTATAATTTTCCTATTTTCCCAAACTAAAGACAAAGAAAAGACTATTTCAGTTTCCATCATTGTTAAAGCCAAAATTGTTGGCTCAAAGTTTAGTCCAATGATTGAAGCCAACTATATGGTAGTAAATGTGCGCCAAAAATAATTGCTAATATAATAAGCATTTTTTCTGGTATAGTTGGATAAATCCACATCGCAATTAGCAAATACAGTGCTTGGTTAACAGAAAACAGGATTCCTAACTCTGTTAGTGGATTACCTTTATTTTGAAAATCAACATTAATCAGCTTGGAAATAAAATAAGATAATGGCAGTAAAACTGCAGCACAAACAAAAGTAAAAAGATTTTTCTTTAATATTGGAATAGACGAAAAGTGAATAATTGCAATGGCTAGCCAAATAATAATTGAAGCCAATATTATATGTAGTCCTCGTTTTTGCTTAAGAGCACAATCTAATCTTAATTCATCAATTTCTTTCATCATCTTCATCCTTTTAAGTAAAACACCTTTTCTTTTAAATTATACTTTAGTATATTCATGCACTCAAACCCTCTTTTAATTATAAAAGCTAAATTTCAACCAGAAAGATAAATTTTTGTAACCATTTATGACACTTATTCCACCATTTGCAGTAATCTGGGATAAAAGTGAAATTCATCTACTATACTTATTAACAGAAAGGAGCGCCAGGAATGAAAATTAATTGTCACATCGATCCTAATATTAGTGAAGAACACGGTGAATTATGGATCAAAAAAATGACACCAGCAATTAATGAACTTTTGCAAAAATTATCGCAGTCCGAAAATTCACTATGGTGCCATTATCAATCTCAAATTTATCCAATTCAATTTGAAGACATTTATTCACTTGAAGTTGCTAATAGAGATATTAATGTTTATACAGAAAAGCAGCAACTTACATATAATGATCGTTTATCAAATTTGAAAGTAGATCTACCGAACTATTTTATTGAAGCTTCACGCAGCGCTATATTTAATTATCAACACATCGATCACCTTGAATTACTTAATAATGGGTTAATCGATGTTGTTCTGACCAATAAGCATCGCGTACAAATATCAAGAAGAAATATTAAGAACCTGAAAGAGAGGTTAGGAATATGAAAAACACCAAGAGATTTATCAATTATTTGTTTACTTTTGCTACTGAAGGCATCTTCATTGGTTTAATGATTTCTATCTTTTGCAGTTATGCATCACATAGCGCAATTTATGTTCCATCCAGTCCATCTTTTACGACAAACTTTAGCAATTTGCTTAATGCTTTTACCGCTTCAATTATTCTTTGGGCGGTGACTGGAATATTTTTCGGTTTTGGCAGTTTTATCTTCACTATTAATCATTGGTCATTATTAAAGAAAACAGTTATAAATTTCTTCACCTACTATTTTGGGTTTGTTTTTTTGGCCCTTTTAGCTGGTTGGGTTTCGTTAGACTTGATTAACTTCACAAAATTTACTGTGATTTTTGTCATCATCTACTTAATTTGCTGGTATTATAATTACCATAAAATTGCAAAGGAAATTGCAAATATTAATCATAAAATCAAAAAAGAGTAATCTAATTACAATGTCAAAAAAGTTGAGCATTCATATCAAAGTGCTCAACTTTTTTACTTGTGTTTCTTAAAAAAGAGATTTAGGAAAAGATCATCATTCAATGTTAATCTTCCGCTTTTTAGCAAACTAAACTTAATATAAATCTATTCCTTTTTGATGTAAATTATCCAAACAACTTTGTAAATAAGCATCGTCGTGCTCTGGGTAAATTGGATCAGTCCACGGAATAGCTGGTAAACTTTCGTACTCAGGACAATACTGCCCTCTATAATAAGGATCAAACCATTTAAGATCTGGATGATAATGGCGACGTTGCATTTCAGCTAATACTAATAAATGAAATTGATACAATTTATATGGTGAATACTGAAAAACATAATTAACGGTGGCATGCGATTTGCCCCAGCCACGTCCGCGCAAAGCGGCAATTTCTCGATGTTGCTCTAATAACTGCTGCCTAGGTAATCGCCAAATTAAATCTTGATGCCATAATCTCATGATATTTTGTACTCAAAAATTAATAACTTAAGCTACTTAGATAAATAATAGAGTCACGTATATGAAATGAGACTATAAAACATCTTTGCTAAATTAACTTATGCTTTACGCTTTGCATTTTGATTTATCTTACACGAATTTTCAATAATTTCTTCGCGCCATTTAGTATCAAAAGATTTATTTTTTAATGAAGTGTATGAATCATCTATTGCCTGGATTAATTTTTTTGAGGTAAAATTGAGGTCCTTACTAAATGTAATAAAATCATCAATTTTTAAAGGCATAATCTTAACAACAGAATTTGTAAATTTTCCTGCATGATTTGATGATTCTAATGGAATGGTTGCAACAGCTCTCCAAATATTAATCGTGTTGCTATCAAGATCATCTGCTAGGAATAAAGTTGTCGATGGTTTATCAGAATCAATGGAAAGATTTGCTGAATGTCTTAAAACTGGCTCCCATTCGCCACGCTTCTGTGCTTGCTTATTCATCAATGTGGCTTCTATCATTATTATATAATCTTTATAGTTGATAATAATATCACCATCTCCACCACCCGCATGTGTTAAAGGTAAAAAATTAGCATCAAGTGTTAATCGAAATGAATCCATTAAGCTATACTGTTTATCTGAAAGATAATACCAAGCAAGACCAGAAATATATTCAAAAATAGTTGGGATATCAGCTTGATTGGTCACTCTATTTCTAATTTTTTCATCATTATTTCTGTCTTTAAACATATTGAGTAGATTGAATACCTTGTCTTTTGGAAAAGTTTTCTTAACAAAACAATTAAATTCCTTGTCCTTCTTTTTCTCAAGATATTTATCAAGAGAGTCTGCATCATGTAGGTTATATTTTTTAACAACAGACTCGATTTGTTTTTTAACATCGTTTTCGTTTATTTTTAATATTTCAGTTAATGAATTTAATTCTCCAAAAGGACTTGATACACCAGACTCATAATTTTGAAAATATTCAGAATTTAAAATATCGTCTCGCAGATTGTTAATAATCTCTTTATTTTCAAAAAAATCCTGATTTCTAATAGAAATAGGACCTGATTTTGTTTTAAATAACCCTGTAGCTTCAAGCAAATACTTAGTTTCACTTGTATTTTCTTTTAACCGATCCTTTGTTTTCGATACAATAAAGCGTTTATAAAATACCTGATTTAATTTATAAAAATTATCGCAAGTGAGCAATTCATGATCATGATTATTATTCAAAAAATCTTTAAGTAATGTTTTAGACTGGAGTTTAAAAATTGATTTACCATAACCAAAAGCTTTTTTTAGAGCATCTTTACTTTTCGAATTTGAAAATAACCGTTTAAGATTACAATAATTTTTTTGGCATTTGCCACTTTCTATAAAGTCGCAAAGAATTTTGTAAAAAGAAAAATATATGTCAGTAGTTGATGACGATTTCCGATTAGTAAAAATATTTTTGAAATCTTTTTTAGGAATTTTTTTATCACCTAAACTTTTAATACATTCAGCCCCACTCTTATCAATATTTTTTTCCCTAATAAGGCAAAATAATAAATCATTAAATCTATGATTTTTCAAGTAATTTTCAATTTTATCAATAGTATATTTTCTAGTTGGAGAAACCAATTGAATTAGCTTCATAAAATTCGAAACTTTGTAAATATCATCGTCGTTAAACTTTTTTAATATTAAATACAAGGCAAATTTACCTGGAGAATAATAAAAACTACCATCTTTATTATAAATTCTCACTTTGAGAATTTGACGTAATATAATTATATTATCTGGAGCTAAATTTAATGATTTTTCAAGTAAGTCTAAGTCAAATTCTGAGGGAGTAAGTAAAGCTTTTCCAGCAGGTGTTAATTCACGATTATTATCGACAAAACCCATATTACTTAATGAATTAGTATAGTGTCTTGCACGTGATTCAATTCCATTATCAAGAATGGTTCCTAACGTATATTCCTTACCCTTTTTATTCTTATAAACTTTTTTAGTAAAATCTAATGAGGAATCTAATGAATGGAATTTTTTTTTAAAATCTGGATTTTTTGTTAAATAGTCTTCAAAATGATCAAATTGAGGATGGTCTTTAAATGTACCGACAGAATCATTAACCGCTCGTTTGTAAAATCTATATTGATTTAATGAATTTGGATAAGCCGCCCAGGGATTATGTGAATTAATTTTAAGATCTTTGATAATGCGTAAATAAATCTTATAAGCATTTAAAACATCTCTTCTCCGTCCATTTGTATCATATAAGTTGAAAATTTTGTTGTCAGATTGAAGTTTCATAGTTTGTAATTAATACCTCCTGACTAGAAGACCGTTTTGTATGATAATTTGAATATTTAAATGAATTTGTAACTCTATTAATATTATAATTATTTCCCCAATTTAGCAATTTAATATTTTGTTTGCCTTTATGCTCAATAACATTGCTAAGAGCGAATTTAGCACCTTTTTTGTTAACTTTGTCTAAATAATGAAAAAGATCTTGATCATCCTTGGCACTCCAACCATCTGTTTCATTATAAGTCGCTGTTGCTATCGAATATGGAGGATCAGCATATACAAAATCTCCTTTAGTAACTTCAATGTCACGAAAATCTTTAGATATCACATATGGTGAAATTTTTTTCCAAAAGTAAGTAAAATCATGAAGTTTTTTTCTCATATTGACATTAAAATCACGTTTGCCCACAGGATTATTAAAAAAACCATTTTTATTAAACCGAATTTGATTATTAAAACCAAAAATAATTAAAGCATATAAATATAAAGGTCTTAGACATGAATATTGTGAACTATTATTATAGTCAGTCCGTAATCTCATATAACCAGACTTATTAATTGCGGCAAGACCTTTTGAGGAAGAAGTTTTGTAGAATTCATATCCAAAAGCCATTGTATTAGATAAGTCATAATGTCTGATAATCTTATCAATTGATTCTTCAATAAATATTGCTGAATTATTATCGATAAAACGAATAAGATCTACTAATTGCTTGTTATTATCATTAAAAATATACCGATCAGCGCTATGATAATTAAGTGTAACAACACCACTTCCACCAAATAAATCAACCATTGTGTCACATTGAGTCGGAAACAATGGTATCAGCTGATTCATAATACGATATTTTCCACCAGTATAATTAAGAAATGATTTAATCATATTACTTTTCCACCTGTAACAAATATAATAATTCCTGGTGATTTTTTATATTAGACTTGCCAGAAGAAAATGGTTTAAAATTTTGAGTAAATATTCTAATTTCCCCACGTTTACTCAGTGAATTAATAATCTCACTATGAGATATTTTTGCATTTGATCTTCCTGAACCTTTCTGATCCATATTATTAAAAGAAACTAATACATACTTCGCATTAATATGACGAATTAAATCGTCAAAAGCTTGAGGTGCACTAACTAAATTATACTTACTTTTACGATCATTACGATCAATACTCTTTCTAGCAACACCAACTACTTCGGGTTTTTTCCAATCTGCAATGTTTTCTAGAACGTGATATGTATCCACATATTGTCGTGAATTATATGGAGTATCAATGTAAATCAAATCAGCATATATATGACGAACTAACTTATTAGCATCCTCTTTAAAAATTTGACTGTTGGAATGATTAATTAGTGGCATTTTAAATGAAACCTTATCAAAAGAATCCATTTTTTTACGATACGAATCATAGTGACCAACTGTATTAGCTACTTTATCACTACCATAAATTATTGACGTAATAAGAGCAGCGTATTCTCTTTTACTAAATACATTTTTATGATCTTCAACCCACTGACGCGCACTACCAATTTTGTCAGCATTACCTATACTAAAATATTTACCACCATAAGTTTTTTCTAGGTACCCATCTCCATAGCCCCGAATAGAATTCATCTTTTCAAGAGCACTTTTTATATGATTCAGGTTAATTTGTTCATTACCAAAAAATGTTTGATAAATCAAATAATTTGAATGTAGGATATCATTGATAATAACATGTTTACCTTCACTAGCAAACATATCAGCAACAACGCCTGTTCCACCAAAAATATCAGCAACAGATTTGATTCCTTTTGTGTTGTTAGATACAACTCTATTGATAAAAGATAATAATTTTTCTTTCGAACCAAGATATCGACGATTTTGAATTTCGAATTCATTTTTTTTCTTTAATTTTAAGTCATTAATTTTATAGTTTTTCCAAAAGAAGTTCTCTTCTTCTCGTCTAGTCATAGGAATACACCTTTGTCTTGAACTATCTCTTTGTTTTTGAAACTTATTTATTGACACCAACTATGCCTCACTTCTATTTTATATCTAATAAAATAATTCTACCGTTTTAATTTATCAACTCTTATTAATCCGGTAACGCTATAACCATATTATAAAAAATCTACTTATTTTTTCAAAAAACTATTTATAACTTTCAAGTTTCATAATTCTATCGCAGATTATATTTAAAAAATTCAAAACAATTTCAAATTTTATAATTATTTTCAAACTAAGCAATGTTGTAATTTTTATAGTTTTTAACATATTAATTCAATACTTTAGTTTTTATTTACCTGTCCGTTCCAATACCGTCACCGCTTCAACATGCGGTGTTTGTGGAAACATGTCAACGGGGTCAATTTGGCTAAAGGTGTAACCATCCTTCATAAATTCCTGCAAGTCACGAATCATAGTTGCAGGATTACATGAAATATAGACAATCTTCTTTGGACTAGTTTTTACTGCTGCTTCAATAAATTCTGGCGTTAAGCCTTTTCGTGGTGGGTCGACAAAGATAACATCAGCTTTCATCCCCTTAGCAGCCCATCTTGGCATCACTTCTTCTGCCTTACCAGTCACATATTTGGCATTATTGATACCATTCAACTTAGCATTATTATTGGCATCTTTCACCGCGTCAGACACGCTTTCCATTCCACGAACAGATTTAACATGCTTGGCAACGCTTAAACCAATAGTTCCAATGCCAGAATAAGCATCAACCACGATATCGTCCGCCTTTAAATCAGCTTTTTTAATCGCTAAATCATATAAACGTGGTGTTTGCAGTGAATTTATTTGAAAGAAACTTTCAGGGGAAATCTTAAATTTAACATCACCTATTTGGTCCGTAATTTGTGGCTTACCAAAGATCAAGTAATCAATCTTACCCAAAATAACATTGGTCTTCTTCGGGTTATAGTTCAAGACCAAACTAGTTACGCCATCAATTTGCTTAATTGCCTCTGCTACTTTAGGTAGTTGCGGAAAATCCTTGTGCAGACAAACCAAGATGACCATAATTTCACCAGTGGCTTTACTACGGCGAACATCCAAGTATCTGATTTCACCTTGATTATGAATTTCATCGTATGCAGGTACGTGATATTGACGCAATAAATCCCTAACTGCAACCAAAACGCGATCAATTTCTGGATCAGTCGTAAAGAAATTGGTCAGAGGCACTAAGTCGTGTGAATGTTTTCTGAAAAAGCCAATTTCAAGCTGGCCCTTAACCTCACGCACTGGCACCTGTGCTTTGTTACGGTAGCCAGTTTGTTCTGGACTAGGCAAAGTCTCTGCTACTTTGACATCATCTAAATGGGCTTTCTGCAGTAAATTTACCACTTGATTGCGCTTAAACTCGAGCTGCTTATCGTATTTGATGTGTGCTAAAGATGCCAAGCCGGTTTGGACCCACTGGTTGAGCTTAATATTAACCCTGTCAGGGCTCTCCTTGATAATTTGTTCAATTTTAGCAAAAGCAAAACTCTTTTTTACTTTTAAGATCTTGGCTTCAACCGTTTCTCCCGGTAAAGCATTGTTAACGAATACTGTCATGCCTTCATAATGGGCCACACCCATTGCCTCATAAGATAAATCGGTAATTTCTAACTTAATAATTTGATTTTTTTCCATACCTTGTCCTTTTTTACAAACATAATTAATATCTCTATTTTACTAAAAATCCCGTTAAAAGTAATGTACATGCTGTATTCTTAATATTGGATTAATTTCAGTTTTTTCCCTTCACACTTACTTTAGTCTGTGTTACTTTTATTATTAATAAATTAAAGAAAGGACGTTTTTCATGAATAATTATGATACTAATTCAGATAGGCGCCAAATCCACACCATCTCAGAAACTAATACTTTTTTAACTAAAATGTATGCGCTGATGGGTGGTGCAGTGCTTGTTTCTGCATTAGCTGCCTATTTAACAATGACCGTATTCAGAAGCGTTGTGATGAACATGCCAGTAGCAATGATGTGGCTCATCTTATTTGTACCCTTTGGCTTATCAATGGGTATTAGTTTTAAAGCTGATCGCAGTCCAGTTGCCAGTCTAGTAATGTTAACAATTTTAGCCGGAATTTACGGCTTTGAGTTTGCCTTGATTGCAGGCTTTTATACCGGTACGCAAATCACTTCTGCTTTCGTTTCAGCAGCAGCGGTGTTCATTGCCATGGCTTTGTTTGGTACTTTCACTAAAAGGGATCTTAGCAACTGGAATGCCTACCTGAGTGCTGCTTTACTTGGTTTTGTAGTTGCTCTGATAGTTAACATGTTCTTACGCAACCCTGCCGTTAACTATGTCTTCTCATTTATTGGCGTCATTCTTTTTACAGGCTTAGTCGCGAGTGATGCTAACAAGATGAAAGCAATATACATCAATTACGGTAATCAGGTTTCAACTAATGGCTTGGCAGTTCTCGGTGCATTACAACTCTACCTTGATTTCATTAATATTTTTATGTTCTTACTAGAAATCTTTGGTGGCAGCAGCAATAGTCGCAATTAGCGCCAAACCATCAAGATAATAATAAGTAGTTCTTAAGATAGAACTACTTATTTTTTTATATCAAAAAAACACTCCTGATAACTAATCAAGTTAAAAAGGAGTGTTTTTAAATTCCCGAAATTTAACTAATATACTAAAGCCTTTAAAAGATTTCTACTTCAGTACCTACTTCAATTGTTGGAAAAGCTTTCTTTTCAACATATAAGGAACCTGGTAAATCGGCTTCTTCATCGCCCGTGAACTTAACGGCAATATGACCCAAATTACTTAAGTTGGTATTAACTTCACTACCCACTGCGGTAATTTGATAATCAGTTTCACCAATTTTAAGTGTCATGCCTTTTATTATTTGGGCATCTACTTTGTTAACGTCAATAATGAAGCAAGAGTCACGTAACGCACTTGGTGCTTCATCACCGAAGAAAATCAACATGTCAACGGCTTTGAAATCTTGTGCTTCTTTGCCAATTTCTCTAACTACTGTTTTAAATATAGGCTCTTTTCCCAATTTTTAGAAATCCTTTCTATTTTCCACTGTAAAGGCCGAAACTTGCAAGCCATGCTACAAATACACGTGGCACACCATTTATAAATCTTGAATATAATACTGAAGTAACTCCGACTTCAACGGTTTTTGCATCTGCGTCCATTAGACCTAAGCCAACTGGAATAAAATCACAACCATTTTGGGTGTTAATGGCAAATAATGCTGGCAGAGCGTATTGTGGTGGAATGTTACCCTTACCAATTTCTACACCGATCAAAGTACCAATAATTTGACCAATAACTCCGCCGGGTCCTAATAATGGTGATAAAAATGGTAAGGAACAAATAAAGCCTAGAAGCATTAAGCCCCATACATTACCTGCCAGCGGAGTCATCAATTTGGCAAACCACTTACCAATACCAGAGGCATTGATAATACCAATCAGCAGCGATACAAACGCCATGAAAGGCAAAATAGTTTTAATCACCGTATCAACAGATTTTTTAGCTGCTTGGTTAAAAATCGCCACAACCTTACCAACGCCAACACCAATTTTAGCTACCCAACTACCATCATTTTGTTGCGTTAAGGTTTTATCAGTATCAATACTGCTTTCAGTTGGCTCAGTTTCCGCTGCGTTCTGAGTGCTATCTGCTGAAGCGTTTTCTTCCGTACTGGTAATTTCATCTACATTAACAGCAGATACGTAAAGTTCTGGTGTAATGAATTCTGCTAGCGGTCCTGATTTTCCTGTCGAAAGCACATTAATTGTTTTAATTTTCTTTTTAGGATAAATACCACACCTTAACGTACCCCCACAGTCCACAACTGCGACAGCGATTTCTGCATCAGGAATAGATGTTTTAAAACCATCTACCGCTTTCATACCCGTTAACTTAACCAGCTTGTCAACTATTGCCGGTTTGTTGCCACCAGTCACATACAAAATTGTGTGTTTTTGTTCAGTTGGTGTAATTACTAGGGGGCCGCCCCAGCCACCAGAACCGTGAACTATTTTCACGCTTTTCCATTTGGTCATAATTTTGTCATCTCCCATCTTAAGCTATTCCGCAACATTAGCTTCTTTAGACAATTTGATCCCCGTTGTCTTACATACATATTCAGTAGTAAAATCGGTAATCCAACCGCCAATAAAGTTCATAACTAAACCGACAAGTAAGTATCTCACGGCTAAATCCATGGTATTCAAGCCTAACTTCTGGACACCAGCCGCAATTCCCATCCAGATGAAGTACTCTGCTGGGTTGATATGCGGAAACACACCATTACTCGTGTGACAAAATTGGGCACATGAAGCATAGTAACTAGGTTTGTAATATTCGGGTAAAAACTTGCCCATAGTATGTGCTAAAGGGTTACCCAGCATAAATGCTGCAATAAAAGGTAAAATCATATACCTCATGAACGGATTCTTGGAAGATGCCTGGGCAAATTTGTTCATTTTCTTTTGCCCAATCATTGCAATTAAGGCATTCATGAATACGAGCATAATCAAAACTAACGGAATAATTGTGCTTACCCAATTTGCGAATTGCTTACCACCGGCTTGAAATAACCCCATAAACCAAGTGGCAAAATTAATAATATATTTCATAATTCTCGCCTTCTCCTTATTTCTTTAAATTTTCCAACTAACTCATTCTTCCACATTGAAAATACAGGCAGAGAAAGAAAATTAGTACTCGTGTCTATATCCTCTCGACTCATCTTGCCGGTTTGATAATTAATCAAATTGCGGTAAGCATTCAAAATACATTCCTGTGTGAGAGAATCGTAATTATTTAATTCTTCGTAACTGCTAGCTAGTAAAGGTAAGCAGTTACCTTCTAATGATTTTAATTGTTTAAATCTGGCAAAAATGCTTACGCCCTTCATTATTTGAGCGTGACTGATATTGCCCTGTTTATCAATATTAAGTAATAACAGAGTTCCCGCCCTAAGTTTTTTAGGATTCTTTCCAATTAAAACTTTTCCGTTTTTACACATCTTGCGAAAAACTTTGACAAAATTCTTAACTTGTAAAAAACCGAAAAAACTTTGAAGTAGAAAAACTGCCCCTAATAACAGTGAAATAAATAAAATATTCAATTTACACACCCTCTGCTATTTGAATTAATTGTTTTGAGTCATCATATTGAGCAATGTTGTCGTATAAAATTTCGTTTCTAGAAATTAAGCCAATAAAATCGTAAAGTCTTGATGTTGCATCGATAAGTTCCTTATTTAAGCTGTTCGGAATGCCAATTAAAAAAATCAATTTTAGTTCATTCTTTTTGAATGAAATTTTATTGTCAATAATGCCAACACTAACCAGTATTCGTTCTTTATTTGAATAATCAATCGCATGAGGAATTGCAATTCCATTCGTAAAAATATTATTGGTATCTTTTTCTCTTTCAATCCAGGTGCGCTTAAAATCAGGAGTTAGTTGCCCTTTTTGCACTTGATGGTCAATCATCTTGTCAACGGCGTCATAGTAATCTTCGGCTTCAAGGTGTTCTACGGATAAAATAATCTTCCCCTGCTTTATTAATTGCTCAATCACAGAAATTTGCATAATTATCGACAATGCTTCCGGTCTGAAAGCCGTGCCCACATTTACCACTTGCACATCTTTTATTTTTAAAGGCTTATCCACAAAAACTAAGAGGAACTTGTCATTCGCCTTCTTGAACTCTGTCACATTAGCAAAAGAATAAGTTCTTAAATTCTCAAAAACATTCAGTAATTTATTTTCGATAAACTCTTTAACGGAACTACGAATTGAGCCGACAAAGGCCACTCTTACCTGTTCTTTGGTGTCTTCAGAAATTTCTTCCAGAAACATTTCAAAATAGACCACGTAATAATTTAATTCGTTTTTTGAAAGGCAAACTGCAAATTGAGTATTTATCCTATCAGCTAGTTTTAAACTAAATTCCAAGGCTATCGGATAGTTGTCAGAAATATTTCTGGGTAAAACCTCAATAATTTTCGTATATAAAAGTGTCCGGTTAATTGAAAATAATAAATGCCACTTAATTCTTTCATAAACAGTTTGAGCATTTAATCCATACTGCAGCAAGGTACTTTTAAACGGAACAAATAACAACTCATAATTTTGGTGAAAAGCCTGTTCCACACTAGCTAAATTTAAATAATTATTTTTAGACAAATCTAATGGCGAAAGAATAAATTTTATTTCTGCCTTAGTAATATCCTTGATTGTCTCTTTTAACTCGGCAATTAAGTTGCAGATAGCGCTAGTTTCATCCCATAAAGGATAATAGTGTTCAGGCAACTGCTGCAGAGTATAGCCGTAATTATTGAATACTTTGACCGCTAAGATATTGTTTAATATTTGGTGGTGAGCTTCTTTTGAAACTTCTAAGCTTTTAACAGTCTCAGAAAAGGTGGCAGTAAAACTTAACCAGCTTGATTTGGAAGTGTGATTAATTACAAAATTTCTTAATGCACAGATCTCATCGAAATTGCTGGCAAAGCTAACTTTGATTCCCTTTCCCGTTTTAGACTCAATTTCACCCTTATAAGAACTAAGACTAGCTCTAATCTGCTTTAAGTCCTTATTAATTACTTTTCTACTAACGGTTACTTTATCTGCTATATCATCAATTGAAATAAAATTCTTATTTTTAATAAGAATATCAATAATTAATGCCTTTCTCTTAACCGGATCATTTAAATCCAGCTCCCCTTTTAAAAATTGAGTTTCAATATCCAGAAATTTTGAATAGTCATTTATTATTAACTGAAATCTTTCAATGCCAGCCGAAATATGTGCTGATTTTCCTAAAATAGAATTTATTTCAGCAATACGTTTATTAGCTGTTTTAGCAGAAATATTACTGTAAGCTTCAATTTCTTGCATCGTCATTGAGCCATTTTCAATGAAGAGTTTTAAGAGTCCAAATAAATAGCTATCCATTAGTTTCCTTTCATCTAGCCCCTCGATTTTCCTCCGGCTACATTGATGGTGACACCAGTGATGTAACTTGCTCTATCGGAGAGAAGATAAGCTACTAAATCTGCAACTTCATATAAGTGACCGCTTCTACCCATTGGAGTGGTTGAAGTACTCTTATAGCCCGCACGCAAATCATCTACGGTAATGTTTCTGGTATAAGCCAGCGCATTTTCATAAGTTGGTGTTCTTAAACCTGTTGCTTCCATGATTCCTGGCGCCACACCGTCAACTCTGACATTAAATTTGCCCAGTTCCTTAGCCCAAGATCTGGTAAAGCCATTAATAGCACCCTTAGTAGCCGAATAAATGCTCTGACCTTGCGAGCCTTCTAATCCAGCCTCAGAAGACATGTTAATAATTACACCGTGTTTTTGTTTTACTAAAAAGCGACCGACTGCTTGAGACATAAGCATTACACTTTTAACGTTTACCGTAAACATTTTTGCCCAGTCATCTTCGGTCATTTCATATTGACTTTCAGGCTCTTTATCATCTACTAAAAGCCGGGGCAAGTTAATACCAGCATTATTTACAACACCATCAATTCGACCATATTTTTCAACTGTATGTTTGACTGTTTGCTCCACTTCCTTTTTATTTGTCACATCGGTGTGGCAAAATTCCACATTCTTATTAGCATTTTTAGATTCGTTTAAGTCTGCATCGACAACTTTTGCTCCCCTATCGGCTAGCTCCTTAACAATAGCTGCTCCAATACCAGATGAGCCTCCTGTCACAATGTAAACTCTATCTTCAATATTTAACCAATCTTCCATGTTAATATTCCTTTCTGTATTCGATTACATTATCCAGTTTAATGAAATCGCTTGCAGATATTAATAACCTTATTTTCAGCATTGGCAGAAATTTTGGGTATTAAGTTAAAGATTGGGGTTAGTAAAAGCCAATAAAAAAGCATTAAGTTACTAGAAAATAGTAACTTAATGCTTAATTTCCCTTTTTGTTGTTTTATGTCAGAATCACTGATTATTTTATTCCCCAATAAAGAATTCAATGCGCTGCTGCAAATTTTTAAAGGTAACAGGACAATAATCACCGATTTCACCGTCTAGGTTAACAGGTAATTTTTCGTGTGCACTTTTACCGGTTAATTCAATTTTGAGACTCGTAGTTTTGGTATAAATAATATCAGGATCATCAACGTGACGCCCGTTCAGTGCCAGTGCCATTAATTTAAGCAGCTTTACCGGATCAGCTGGCTTAACAATAATTAACTGAAATAAGCCATCGCTTAATTCCGCATCTGGCATTATTTGCTCAAAGCCACCAATAGAATTGGTCATGCCTAAGAGCAGCATTGATAGCTTACCTTCATATACGCCTTCATCATAAGTTAAACGCATTTCATTTTCAGTTAAATGTGGTAGCATCTCAGCACCCTTAATCAAGTACGCTGTGTAGCCAAGAGCTGATTTAACTTCTGAAGGAACACCATAAGTCAGTTCAGTTAGTGAGCCACAAGCTGCGATATTAACAAAATATTGGATGTCTTTAGCAAAAGTAGCTTGACCTATATCCATTTTGCGCGTTTTATTTTTAAGAATGACTTTAGTAGCTTCGGCAACGTCATTACGAGGAATATGCAGAGCACGGGCATAATCATTGGTAGTGCCTGCTGGAATTATTGCCATCTTCGGTCTTTGTTCCAGATAGGCAATGCCATTTACAACCTCATTAATTGTGCCGTCACCACCGGCAGCGACAATTAAGTCAAAACCTTCATTGGCAGCACGGGTTGCTTCTTTTTGCGCGCTTTGTTTTTCAGGGGTGGTTCGAAAAGCACTCGCCTCATAACCGGCACGTTCTAAAACGTCCAATATATCTGCGACATTTTTTGGCATCTGTTCGTGGCCGGAAACAGGGTTATAAATCAGTCTTGCTTTTTTAGTCATAATTTCTACCCTTTATCACTACAATAACTTACTTAGCGCTTTTGCAATTCTTCATTCAATAATTTATTAATTATTTTTGGATTGGCTTTTCCGCGAGTTTGCTTCATCAATTGACCAACAAGGTAGCCGATTGCACGATCTTTACCGTTCTTAAAGTCTTCAACTGATTGCGGGTTGTTATCAACAACTTCCTTTACCATTGGCGCTAAAACACTGGTATCGGACAACTGCACCATGCCTTTGTCTTCCACATACTTCTTAGGGTCAGTACCATTAGCAATAGTTTCCGCAAAAACTTTTTTCGCAATCTTAGAAGAAATTGTGCCATCTTTGATTAACTTAATCATAGCTGCTAAGTGTTCAGGGGTCAACTTAATATCAGCTAAAGAAACACGATTATCATTTAAGTAACCGTTAACTTGCGTATTCATCCAGTTGGCAGCAAGTTGCGGATCAGCACCAGCTGCAACGGCTTGATCATAAAAGTCTGAGCTTTCTTTAGTTTGCAAAAGGACATTGGCATCGTATTTTTTTAAGCCAAACTCATTAACATACTGGTTATAGCGTTCTTCCGCAGAGCGTGGCAAGGATGCTTTAATTTCATCAATCCACTCTTGGCTAATATGATCGGGAGCAATATCCGGTTCTGGGAAATAGCGGTAGTCCGCATCGCCTTCCTTAACCCGCTCCAAAACAGTTTTACCAGTTGCCTCATCGAAACGACGAGTAGAAAGTTGCACGCGGCCACCGGAAAGCAAAACTTGCGCCTGCCGTTTTTCCTCGTAAGCTAGTGATTTGCGCACATGCTCAAATGAGTTCAGGTTTTTCATTTCGACCTTAGTACCCAATTCTTTTTGACCGGCAGGTCTAATGGAAATATTGGTATCAACACGCATTGATCCCTCTTCCATCTTAACGTCAGAGGCACCGGTAAACTGAACTATCTTACGCAATTTTTCGAGGTAAGCGTATCCTTCATCAGGATCGGCAATTTCCGGTTCTGAGACAACTTCAAGCAGAGGCACACCCTGACGGTTTAAGTCAACATAGGAATAACCGTTTGTACCGTGAGTATTTTTACCGGCATCTTCCTCAATGTGCATTTCGTGAATACCAATACGCTTTTTCTTACCGTGAGCTTCTATTTCAACATAGCCATCACGAGCTAGTGGTTGGAAAAATTGGGTAATTTGATAAGCCTTAGGGCTATCTGGGTAATAATAATTTTTCCGGTCAAAATGAGTGGTTGGCAAAATATGTGAATGGGTTGCCAAAGCAACCATGATGCCTAAACGGTAAACATCTTTGTTAACGTATGGCAAAACACCTGGCATTGCCCAATCAATGACATTAGTTTCTGTGTTGGGTTTAGCTCCATAACTTACTGGCGAAGGTGAAAAAATCTTACTTTTAGTTTTTAATTCAAAGTGAACCTCGAACCCAATTGTTGATTTAAAATTCATCAGTTAATCCTCCATTCCAGTTGGTGTTTTTTCATAAAACTTGTTAGTACGTTCAATAAAGTCAGCCACTTGGAAGATGCTGCCTTCATCAAATCTTTTAGCCATAATTTGCAGACCAACAGGCATACCGTCTACTAATCCAGCAGGAACACTGGCAGCAGGGATTCCAGCTAAGTTTGCGGAAATTGTCAAGATATCGTTGTTATACATTTTAATTGGATCAGATATTTCGCTGCCAATACCAAAAGCAGGTGTGGTAGTAGTTGGTCCCACGATAACGTCATTTTCAGCAAAGATTTGATCGAATTCTTCACAAATCAGCGTTCTGACCTTAGAAGCTTGTCTAAAGAAGCGATCATAAGAACCAGCTGAAAGCGCAAAAGAGCCGAGCATAATTCGTCTTTTTACTTCTTCACCAAAGCCCTCTGAACGTGACTTAACGTAAACATCTAATAAATTCTTAGTATCTTGAGCACGATAACCGTAACGAATACCATCAAATCTTTGCAAATTCGATGAAGCCTCGCTTGAAGCAATGATGTAATAATCTGGAACAACGTACTTAGTTAAAGGTAAAGATACTTCACTGATAATTGCGCCTGCTTTTTCCAAAGCATCGATTTGTTCTTGGATAGCTGCACGCATATCACCATCAACGGCAGCCATATATTCTTTTACTACTGCTACGCGTAATCCCTTGACATCTTGACCAATGTATTTGGTAAAGTCAGGAACTGCCCTAGTTGACAAGGTCGAATCATGACCATCACTACCGGCAATAACATTTAAGACTTGAGCTGAAGTTTTAGCACGCTTACTCATGACGCCAATCTCATCTAAAGAAGAACCAAATGCTATTAAACCCCAACGTGAAACCCGACCATAGGTTGGCTTGATACCGAAAATACCATTAAATGCAGAAGGTTGTCTAATTGAACCACCAGTGTCAGAACCTAAGGCGGCAACTACTTGACCTGAAGCAACTGCAACTGCTGAACCACCAGAGGAGCCACCTGGCACTTTATCTAAATTCCACGGATTGTGAGTTATACCAAAATAAGAGTGTTCCGTAGATGAACCCATCGCAAATTCATCCATATTGGTTTTACCCACAAAAGTCACTTGCGCTTTTTTCAATCTTTCAATTACTGTTGCGTCATAAACTGGAATGTAATTATCCAAAATATGACTAGCGGCAGTAGTCTTAACGCCTTTAGTAATAATATTATCTTTAATGGCGATTGGAATACCTGCTAATTTATTATGCTCAAAATCCAAGTCATTTGCTGGTTTAGCATCTTCTTGGATTGTGATCCAAGCATTTAACTTGTCATCAGTTTTTTTAATATTTTCAACTGTATCTTGCGCTAATTTGTCAGCTGACAAAGTGTTTTGGGCAAGTTTCTTATTCAAAGAGTCTATATCTTCATTTAAATAATTCATTACTCGTCCTCATCCTTATTAATAATTACAGGCACCTTAATGAAGCCATTGGCTTGGTCAGGAACATTTTTCATTAATTCATCTCTGTCTTGCCAGTGTTCCGGTTTATCTTCTCTGAAAACCGTATCGCGATCAACAACTTGAACAGTTTCTTTAACTCCATCAGTATTAACTTCAGATAATTGATCAGCCATATTGATAATCGAACTCATCTGTTCAGTTACCTTCGCAATATCTTTTTCATCAATTTCTAGTCGCGACAAAACCGCAACGTGCTTAATTGTATCTTCTGTGATTTTCACGCAAATATACCTCCTTATTCGCCACCATAAATATGAACTTGATAACCACTATCTCCCGTTTCCTTGGCAACTAGTGCTTGAATATCATTAACAGAGCCAATTTTGATTTCAATCGGTACATTATTTGCCAGATATTTCTTTGCGGTTGATAACACTAACCTAGTAAAACTTTGAATTTGTTCGTACCCATAAAATTGAGTAGTAATTGAAATGTTTTCCTGAGCTAATTTACCATTCTCGTAGCGTAATGTTGCCGTTACCCCGCTAACGTTAGGGAAATAATTTTGAATAGATTCCTTGAAACTATTGAAGCTTGAGGCATCACTGCTGTTGATTGCTTTTTTATTGCCAACCGTAGGCAATACTTCTGCTTGGGTATCAATAGTTTTCCATTTAGTTATTTTACTACTATTGGCAGCCGCTGTCCCGCTTAAAAAGTAAGTTCCTGCTACTAATGAGTCTTTACTTTCTTTAGCAAAAAGACCTACAGTAATTGGAACTTTTTTTAAAGCCTTTTTCTTGCGCAGGCGGGAGACAATTTTTTCGGCTGCTTGTTGACCAAATTGCTTTTGTTGAGAACGGGAAATTTCAGCTTGATATTCAGGGCCATCCTTTACCTTTTGGTAGTAGTCAATTGAGTTAATTGCCAAGCCGATACTAATGCCACCGATATGATAATTCGAACCAGAACCTGTTAAATAATCCTGCTCAAAAATTTCTTCTAGATAATAGGGCCGATAATTTTTCTTAGTTCCTGCCTCGGGATTAAGTCCATTCGGATTGTTTTTAGATTTTCGACCAAGCCACTCATTTGCCATATTGGCAGTGATATACTGCCCTTCTTGGAAAACATAAGAATTAGTTGAATAGACGCCTTTAGAAATATCTACTAAACCGCGCTCCAGTTCGCGTGAATCAACCGAATTATTATTATTAGTTGCAGTCAGACCAGCTATCGGACTTGTAACATAATGCCCATTTTTGAGCAAAACGGTATAGCCATTATTACCTGTTTCAGTAGTTTGATAACTTTTTGCATTAGAATTTGAAGAAGTTTTCGCGTTGTTGGCCAAGTCGGAATTTTTCAAATTTCCACATGCCGTCAAACAGAGCGATGTTCCCAGAAGTGCTAATATTTGCAAGTATTTTTTCACTTTAAACGTTCCTTTATTTAACTTTGGCAATCGCTTCTTCTTCAGTCAATAATTGCACGCCTAGCTTCTGTGCTTTTGTAAACTTGGAACCAGCATCTTGACCATAGATAACATAATCAGTTTTACCAGAAACAGAACCAGTTACTTTTGCGCCAAGGGATTGTAACTTCTGAGTAAATTGACTTCTGGTATAGTGTGCCAGAGTACCAGTCAAAACAACGGTTTTACCTTTAAAATCGTTATCAGGAATATCTGCCGCTGCAGCTTCAGGACTCTTACCCAAATAATCCATATTAACCCCACTGGCCTTAAGTTCGTTAACTAATTCCACCACTTCATTTTGGGCAAAATAGGTAGTCAAAGATTCTGCAATTGTCATGCCTATTGTAGCGATTGAAGCTACTTCTTGCACGTCTGCTGACATAATCTTTGCCATATTTTTAAACTTTTGTGCTATCAAACGAGCAGCTTTGGCGCCAACATGATCAATGCCTAATCCCGTCAGTAGCAATTCAACAGAATTACTCTTTGAATTATTAATCGCATTCAATAAGTTGCTAATCGCTTTGTCTTTGAAATGATCTAATTTTTCCAAGTCTGCAGCTTGTAAATGGTACAAATCAGCTACATTATGGACCAGATCATTTTTAATTAACTGTCTGACAATTTTTGGTCCCAAACCATCAATATTCATTGCGGGTCTGGAGGCAAAGTGGGTAATACCCTCCTCAATTTGTGCTGGGCAAGAAGGATTAACACACCGCAGCGCCACTTCATCTTTTAAGTGAATTAATTTTTCACCACATGATGGACAAGAAGTAGGAATAGGATATGGTTGTGCATCCTTAGGTCTTTTAGCCAAAACTACTTCTGAAATTTCAGGAATAATATCGCCCGCTTTGTGCAACATAACGGTGTCCCCAATGCGAACATCCTTTTGCTGTAATAAATCGGCGTTATGCAAAACAGCATGTGAAACAGTTGTACCAGCAAGTTGCACCGGATCCATGATTGCGGTTGGCGTTACGACACCTGTACGACCAACTGTCCACTTAATTTCATGAACCACTGTTTGCTGCTCCTCCGGCGGAAATTTATAAGCTATTTCCCAACGTGGTACTTTGACCGTATTACCCAAATCTTGTTGTAAATTCAGATCATCAACCTTTAAGACGATCCCGTCAATACCATAATCCAGAGAATTTCTCTTTGCCGTATATTCATCAATAAAAGCGAAGATTTCAGACATTTTAGCAATTCTTCGACCAGTTTGATTAGTATGAAAACCCAGCTGGGTCATTTTCTCAATTGCCTGATGCTGACTCGTGATTTCTTGCGGTGGATTAACCCAAGTATAAATAAATGTACTTAAATGCCGGTGCTTAGTAATACTTGCATCCAGTTGCCGTAAAGAACCAGCAGCAGCGTTACGGGGGTTGGCAAAAACCGATTCACCTTTTTCGTCGCGTTCAGCATTAAGCTTGGCAAAAGGCTCTTTACCCATATAGCACTCACCACGAACTTCTGTGGTCAATTTTTCTGGTAGGGTTTGCGGAATATCTGAAATAAATTTGGCATTGGGAGTAACATCTTCACCGACTTGACCGTTACCTCTAGTAGATGCCCTAGTTAATTTGCCATCAGTGTATTCTAACGCAATCGATAAGCCATCGATTTTTAATTCCACATTATAAGCAACTTCATGACCAATTTGTTTTCGCACACGATTATCAAATTCTTGGAGTTCTTCTTTAGAAAAGACGTCGCCCATTGAAAGCATTGGAATCTCATGCGTTACTTTGGTGAACTGGTTGTCAATTTGTCCACCAACTTTTTGCGTTATGGAATCTTGCGACACCAGCTGAGGAAATTCCTGCTCTAATTGAACTAAGCGATTATAATTTTTGTCATACACATTATCTTCTACCTCTGGGGTATCCTTCGTGTAATATGCGTTGGCCCATTCGTCCAACTTATCTCTCAGCGCAGCAACTTCTTTTCTGGCTTCATCAAGAGTTAAATCAGCCATTTTCTTCCTCCCGATTAAAAAATATATTTAAACTTCTATTTTTATTATACCTTTTTAATTGGTGCAAATGCTGCAAGAAGCCGTTTGATTCCTTTACCACTAAATGCAATATCAAGCTCCATATCTTCACCTTTACCGTTAACTTTGGTGACAACGCCTTTACCCCAAGCTTTATGTTCAACTTGGTCTCCAACGTTCCAACCCTTCTTTTCGGCGCCAACAGCTCCAGATGGTTTGACTTTGGGTGTATATACCTGTGCTCGAGCACGCTCATCACTATTAGCAAATGGTGCTGTTGTAGTTTGAAAATTGGCACTAGTTAAGTCAATTGGCACAGAATTTTCGGTGTTCAAATCTTCTTGATCAATTTCTGCCAAAAATCTTGAAGGCAGGTTATTTTGCATCCGCCCGTACATCATTCGTGAATATGCGTTAGTTAAAAACAATTCTTGTTTAGCCCTGGTAATGCCAACATAGGCCAATCGTCTTTCTTCTTCCAGCTGGTCGTCTTCCATTAAAGACCTTGATAAAGGAAAGAGTCCGTCTTCCATTCCGACTAAAAAGACCACTGGAAATTCCAAGCCTTTTGCCGCATGCAAGGTCATCAATGCTACTTGATCATCATTATTGGCCAAATCATCTTGATCACTTAAAAGGGACACTTCCGCTAAAAAATCGCTAAGTGCGTTGTCACCTGCAGCACTTTCCTCATATTCATCATCAAAACGCTTTGTTACCGATAGAAATTCATCAAGGTTTTCCAGTCTGGTTTCAGCTTCAATAGTATGCTCAGACTTAAGCGCAGCTGTATAGCCAAAATCCTGCAGGACTTTTTCAGTTAGACCGGTAACGCTATGACCTGCAGCATAACTAATTGCATCACGTAATTTAGCTCCGAAGTCGCTTAATTTGGCGGCGGCGCGAGGTGAAACTCCCGACATATTTAGATGATTAAACGCTTCGAGAAGCGTCAAATTATTTTCTTGGGCAAAATCTAAAAAGCGGCGTACGCTCACTGGTCCAATACCTCTTTTGGGAGTATTAATAATCCGGTTAAAACTCATTGTGTCACTCGGATTAGCTACTAGCTTCAAATAAGCCATAATGTCCATAATTTCTTTTCTATCATAGAATTTATGACCACCAACTATTTGGTAAGGCACATTTGACTTTACAAAAGACTCTTCTACAGTTCTGGATTGCGCATTTGTACGGTATAAAACCGCAAAATCATTGTAAGACCGCTTTTTAGTTTTAACTTCTTCCTGAATTTTAGCAATAATAAAATGGGCTTCATCATCGCCACTTTGAGCACGATAATATGTTACTTTGGCACCCTCACCTTGATCAGTCCACAAGTTCTTAGCCTTGCGGTGACTGTTATTCTTAATAACCGCATTCGCAGCTGCTAAAATATGACCTGTTGAGCGATAATTTTGTTCAAGCTTAACTGTTTGAACACCGGCATCACGATAGTCTTGCTCAAAATTCATAATATTTTCCATATTAGCGCCGCGCCAACCATAGATAGACTGATCAGCATCGCCCACAACACAAATATTTTTGTATTGGGCTGCCAGTGCGTGACATAATTCATATTGGGCTTGATTAGTATCCTGGTACTCATCTACCAAGATGTAGCGAAACTTGTTTTGATAATAATGTAAAACCGTATTATCGCTCTTGAATAAAACCAAAGTCTGCATAATCAAATCATCAAAATCCATAATTTGATCGTGCTTTAAGCGTCTCTGATATTCCTGATATACCCTTGCAGTTATCTTTTCAAAAGGTGAAGCCGCACTAGCTGCATAGGCATCTGGCGTAAGCAAATCATTCTTTCCGTTAGAAATTGCCGCTAGGATTCTTCTAGGTTCATACATCTTCGGGTTAATATTTTGCTCTTTTTCAATGTGCTTAATCAACGTAAGCTGCTCTGCAGAATCAGCAATTGAAAAATTACCAGTATAGCCGATTTTTTCAGCATCCCGCCTTAAAATACGTACACAAAGAGCATGAAAAGTAGACATCCAAATGCTATCGGCGCGGACACCCAGTAATTTCTGTTCTCTTTGTCTCATTTCACTAGCTGCTTTATTAGTGAAAGTAATAGCTAAAATATTCCAGGGCGCAACCTCTTTTTCAGCAACTAAATAAGCAATTCGGCGAGTTAATACAGATGTTTTGCCAGAACCGGCTCCTGCAACAACCAATAATGGTCCTTCCGTAATCTTAACTGCCTTTTTTTGTTGTGGATTTAATCCTGTCAAAATTGATTCTGCGTTCATTCTGAATCCTTTCACCCCGAAAATTTATAACTATTTTATTGTACCAAAAATCATGACCATCTTTGGAGTTGATTGCACTCTATTTGTCAAAACGGTCAAGGTTGTATTCTTCAATTAATTTGATTAATTTATCAGCATAATTAGGGTCAGTGGCATAGCCATCTTTAACCAAAGCGCGTGCCTGTGCCCGATAATTTTTGGCAGCTAAAACATGGCTGTATTGGTTAGCATCCCAGCTGGTGCCTTTTTGAAACAGCCGCGCATGGGCCCTGATAGAAGCCTCATAAGAGTCATAAATTTGAAAGCGGGCTTTAACGATAATCCACTTACCCTTTTCAAATTCTTTAGTTTTTAAAACAGCCGAAGTATTGGGATTATTGCCCTTGACACCAAATAAATTATTATATTTTTGCGAAAGGTCACTCTTGCCATAATCGCTTTCAAGACAAGCTTGAGCTATTGTAATGCTGGGTAATAAATCAAAGGACTTATCAACTTCCTTGGCTATTGGTCCAATCTCCCTAATAAAAGCTTTATGCTGCCTGATTATTTTTTGTCTGGCTTCTTCGCGAGCAAGTTGCTCTTGTCTAATTTGCTCTGACTGAATTGCCTGACGACGATAATAGCGAAAAGCTGCAAACGCAACAATAAGTGCAAATAAAATAATAAACGTGCGGATAATGATCGCTGTGTTAGATAATTTTCTGCTTTTTCGTTTTCTCGCCATAGATTTTCCCTTGCTTTAAAAAATTCTCTTAATTAAGTATAACCTCTATTGGCTGTAAATTATGCAATGTAATTAATTTTTAAAATAAAAATAGTAAAAATTATACTTTCTTTGGTTCTTTAAATTAGGGCATAAAAAAAGGAGCTTCAGCTCCAATAAGTTTTATGCGGGCAAGAAGACTCGAACTTCCACGATCTAAAAACGATCACAAGATCCTTAGTCTTGCGCGTCTGCCATTCCGCCATGCCCGCAACACATTCAATACTATAACCCAAAATTAACTTTAACACAAGACTTTTCTTACTCATTTTAGCTAAAAATGGTTTAATTTACCATTTGCTCATTGACATACCGGGCATACAGGCTGTGATTTTGCATCAATTCATGGTGAGTACCGTGACCTGTTATTCTGCCATGCTCAACAAAATAAATTTGGTCGGCATTAACAATTGTAGCAAGCCTGTGAGCAATGACCAACGTGGTGCGGTTAACCATTAATTTGTCAAGCGCCTGCTGTACTTTGCCCTCTGATTCTGAATCAAGGCTGGCAGTAGCTTCATCCAGCATCAATATTTTAGGATTTCTTAAAAAGGCACGGGCAATAGCTAAGCGCTGCTTTTGTCCGCCTGATAGTTTAATTCCTCGCTCGCCAATTTCAGTTTCCATTTGGTCAGGAAATACCCGCACAAAATGATCAGCATAAGCCAGAGCAAGTCCATGCCACAGCTCATCGTCAGTTAATTTTTGATTTAACCCATAAACCAAATTATCACGGATTGTTCCAGAAAATATTGCACTGTTTTGTGAAACATACCCTATTTGGTTACGCCAGTTAACCAAATCAATATCCTGAATATTTTGGCCTGCAATAGTAAATTGACCGCTAGCCGGTTGGTAGAAACGCTCTAATAAAGAAAAAATGGTAGATTTACCGCCGCCACTTGGTCCTACAAAAGCGATTACCGAGTTAGGTTTAGCAGTAAAGGAAATTGATTGTAAAACCGGTTCGCCTATTTTGTAACTAAAACTAACTTTTTGAGCAGTGAGAGTTTTATTAGTTAAATCGCAAGTTTGGTGCGACAAATTTTGTTCAGGCTTAATCTTTAAAATTGCCTGAATACGTTCGGTTGATCCCAAAGCTTTTTGAATTTGAGAAAAGAAAGTCGCAAAATTGGCAACCGGTGCAATCACATTAAATAAATAAAGTAGAAAGGCCACTAAGGAGCCACTTGTTAATGATCCTTGACCCACTCTGATAATGCCAAAAGCTAAAATACCAGCGAAGGCAGCCATCATCAAGGTCATGATAATTGGCTGCAATACAGCTTCGACCCGCGCGTCGAGCACCCCGATGCCAAAGATTCTTTGGATCATTTTATTGCCCGCTTCTTGTTCGCATTCTTCACCATTACTGGATTTTATCAAACGGACTTCGGATAGTTTTTCACTGACAGCGCCATTAAATTCGGCAGTTGCTGATTGCAGCTTGCGTCCTAAACGCACCATTATGCGCCCCACTGGTAGTAAAATGATTACCACAATGGGCACGACCGTAAACATGAGTGTTGCCATTTGCCAATCCATGACTACCAAGATAATTAGTGAAAACAAAAGCTGAATAGCACCGGTAATAAAATTGGGAAACTGTGAGGCCAGTAAGTCTTTAATAATTCCCGTATCATTCACTAGCCGAGAGCTGCTTTCACCAACTTTATTTTCATCAAAATAAGTCACTGGCAGTTTAAGCAAATGTTCCCAAAGGCGCTCACGCAAACTCTTAACTACGCTTTCGCCAAAAAAACGCAAAACATAGCCGCCCAGAGTTCCCAGAATTAACTGCAAAACAAAAACAACGATAATAATTATTAAACTTGAATAATTAAAACTATCCCATTTACTTGTGTCTACCAGCACCTTAGTCAGCAAAGGCAAAGCCAAATTAGCAACACTGGTAATTAAACTAAGTATTAATCCGAGTGCAAATAATGATTTCTTAACGTTTAAACTTTTTAAGAGCCCTAAAAAATCACTAAGTTTAACCATTTGCGTTTTATCTTGACGTGACTTGAATGCCATCTAGGATACCGGCTTTCTGAATTTAGACTAAATAAAAAGTCTTTCAATTATCTATTGAAAAACTTTTTATTTTCTAATTATAAATCTTCATTTTCATTATGCCAGCATTTAGGGTAAAAATCGCGGTTGTATTTGTGCATTTTAACAAATCTACAATAATTCCGCACACAATCATCATCCATATCAAAATCAGGGCGACAATGATGGTGTTTTGGCATATGTTTACACATTTTATGTAGCTCCTCTTTAGAACAATCATGATCTGCTGCATATTTACACCATTTCTTAAACTTTGCCATGCAGTCTGCCGGATCAACCATTTCCCCCATTTTTTCTTTGAAATCGTCATCCCAATTATTGCTTATTTTTTCTAATAATTGTCTTAGTTGCTTCTGTTCTTCCTCTGTCAGACCAGCAAAAAATGGTTCAGTATCCCGCTTATCTATCAACAGCTTTAATTTGTTAGCCTTTTCTCTTCCAGAATCAGTTAAATAAACCCGTTTTACCCGTTTATCTTGGTCATCAGTTTCACGGGTAATATCGCCTTTTAGTTCCATTTTTTTCAATAATTCAGCAAGAGAACCCGGTTTAAGAGCCAGAATCTCCGCTAAGTAATTTTGCGATAAGCCGTCAGCAAGTTTTAAGACTGCTAAAACCCGTTTTTGCCCCGATATTGGTCCCTTGTTCTGATATAAATAATAACGACTGGCACGCATTATGTAATGAAGCTGTCTCATTAAATCATCACTTAATTCACTCATAATTAATCTCCTTTAAATTAAAAAAGTTAGGTACCTAATATTTATAATTTAATTATAGTTTGGTACCTAACAAAATGTCAAATTATAGCAAAAGATTTTTAGTGTAAATTAATGGCTAAATTCTGCTTCAACAATTTTAATTTTCCCCCGCATCTGCCACAGGCAAAGCGCCGCATGTTAAGCCGCCGGACACGTAAAAACTCTTGGCCGCATTTGGTGCAAACATATAAATATTTTGCTTTCCTAGTCCTTTTTAAGCCAATATCCGGTGCATAGCGCGAGCCTCCTACTGCACTAAGCAAAGTCTTAAAATCTTGATCTTGATGCCGATAGCCTTGCTGGCTTAAATGCAAGTGATAATGGGTTAATTCGTGTTTAATAATGCCAATTAATTCCCGGAAATATTGTGGTGCTAAAAAATGGGCGTTAATCTCAATATGATGATCGTCTAAATGATAACGGCCACCGGTTGTGGTCATCCGGTAATTAATTTTTACTTGGTGGTTAAATTGCCTGCCAAAATACGTGAGAGACACTTGCTCCACTAAATTTTGCAATTCTGCTGCAGTCATATTATCTGAAAAGTTTGGCATAAAGAGCTGCCTCTTTTTTAGTCTTAATCCTTACTTTTAAAGCCGTAACTAATTTTCTTTTTAAAGGTTTAGCACCCTCCATCCAAGTCCCGGTGAATACGTGAATAGTTTTTGATTGTGCTGACGGATTGCACAAAACGCCATCAGGATAAACATGGATTCCTGCTTGCAACTCCTGCTCTTGGTTATTTGGTTGGGCACCATACTTATTTTTTAAAATATCAGACACAGAAACCGTATTAACGCCTGCCAGTTGGTCTTGCTTATCAAAGGTAAAGTTGCGGTCATCATAATAAGAAAGCATGTCCTGAATGAGAGGATGTCCCTTTTCAGCTCCAAAGACTGCCGTAAAAGGATTCTCTTTATTTTCAAAGCCAACAAATGCCTTATTATTTAATAAATCATGCAAATTATCCAGCACCAAGACGTCAGTATCCATATAAATGCCGCCCATTTCGTAAACGGCCTTAGCCCTGATATAGTCGGAAACAAACGCCCATTTTTTTGCTTGATAAGCCTGCTCAACATATTTATTTTCGTGAATGTCAAAATTATGCTCATTCCACTCAATAATCTGATAGTCTTGCAAATGTTTTGACCAAGTTTTCATACAGCGCTGAATATTCTTGGGTTTGGGATTGCCGCCTACCCATACATAATGAATTATTTTCGGAATCATAACTAACCTCGAGTAAAAAATTTTTTCAATAACAATATTATGTCTTGGTTAAAATCAAGTTTAAACAAAAACATCAAGGCAATGTATAAAACAAACATAATAATTGACTTGAATAACATATTAAGAAAAGCAGAAGCAAACATTTGTGGTAAAAAGAGCCCGACTGCTAAAACAATAATAGCAATTATAAAATATTTAGGAATTTCACGAAAAGAGTATTTAAAATCATAGCCATCGCGAACTATCCATAAACGCAAGATTAACACAATGAACTCGGTGATTAAGATCGCGATCATTGCCCCCGTGGCGCCGTAAAGCTGATCTAGAAAGTAGCTCAATACCACTTCTAACACAGCGCCGACTATCACTGGAATAGCATAGTCACGATCTCGGTGATTAGCAAGTGCAAATTGATTGGCAAATACCCCGCCTGTAGGAATCATAATGATTGTCAACGCAAAGAAAAACATCAGCGGGGTCATAGGAATAAATTTATGACCAAAAAAGAAGGGCACAAATTCTTTAGTATTAGCCATTATGATGACTGCAAACAATGTTCCCAGCATCACGGTTGCTTCCAAAGATTTTTTTAAAATGACCCTTTGTTCTTTTTTACCTTCACCCGCCATTTTAGGCATGATGACTAAAGAGATACTGGTAACAATTCCTAAAACCATATTGGAAATTCGTTGCGAATTATCATAATAAGCAACTTGGGTCGAATTTTGAAACAGCCCTAATATCGGTTTATCAAGCGAGGTATAAATTTGGGTGGCAATTTGCGGAATTAAAAGGGTAATGATTGCTTTACCAGTTGCGCGATATTGATAAAAATGCTTGACAGGTCCGCCAACATAGCGGTGAATGTCAAACCAAAAAACAAACGATCCTAGCATTGTAGAAACTGACATAATCAACATGTACTTCCACAAGTCACCCGGATTTTTTACTAATAGTAAGATTAAAACTACAGATACTAATTTAACAGCAGTATTTTTCAAAACTACCCGACCAAAATCTGCCAATCCCTGAAAAAACCAGGAAATATCTACTTGAGCTGAAATCAGGTACGGCACCATTAACAATAAATATTGACCGTACTTAATCTTAAAAAAGCTGGTCACAGCAATTAAAATACCAATAGTTACAATTCCGGCAATTGCTTGAAAATACCATAAGCCCCAGAATGCCTTAGTCAAATCTTGCTGATTACCAAAGGCTCTGATTTGAGAAATTGTCCGCATACCAATATAGGAAACAGAAAGCGTACAAAAAATCATCAAAAACTGCACAATGTTGTTAACATTGCTGTAAATACCGTAAGTTTTAGGACCCAGAATTCTAGAAAGATAAGGAACCGTTATTAAAGGTACTAATACTAGAAATATTTGGTAAACCGCATTATATAGAATATTTAAAAAAGTTCTTTTCACAATTCTCCCTCTAGTATTTTTTTGTCATTAAAGTGAAAACCTGCTCACAATATGAAGCAGACTGCACCTCATTGGTTAAATTGTGCCAATATTGTCTTTTAGCTTGGTAATGGTCTGGAGCAGCAACTGCTTCTAATAATTGCGTTTGCGTATTAACACATTTACCGGGAACCACCTCTTTAAATGGTCCAAATAGCAGCCCTCGAGTTTTTTCATATTGCTCAAGATACGCGGTTATAAAAATAATAGGCTTATTCAAATTGAGATAGTCAAAATAAATTGAAGAAAAGTCAGTAATCAGAAAATCAGTGCTGCCCAGCAATTCGTACAAATCATAGTCATGTTCGTACAAAAAATCGTTGTTGAGAAAACTGATATTTGAAAAATGACTGTGCTGCTTTTTGAATAAACGCATTTCGTAGGGATGCAATTTAACAATTAAAAATTGGTTTTTGGCCTTTAAACTGGCATTCAGCTTTTCCACATCAAAATCGGGTAATGCCAAAAAATTACCGTCCTTAATGCGATTCATAATTTCTTCATCCGCCATTTCATAGCGAAATGTGGGCATAAAAATTCCAATCTGTGCCTGAACATCATCTTGGCCAAATAATTGCTGTAAAAGTTCTTTTTTCGTCACTGCCGGTCTGGTTAAGGCGTCAAGACGGGGAAAGCCAACTTGGCGATACTTACTGGTTTCAATACCAGTGCACGCACTCATCAGAGTTTCATAAAAATCCGAACTGGAACAAACCATATCGGCATTTCGCCGCCATAATCTGGCATTGCGCGCATCAGTTTTATAATCAGTATTATTAGCCATGATACCCATTCTCTTGAGTGGAATACCATGCCAAAACTGGATGCTAATTTGCTTATGGTGAATTTTAAACGGTTGGTGTGTCGTAAAAACGTATTTTGCTGCACCAATTTGTCTCCAAGTTTTAAGCGGTAAATGTGAGGATGGCCAAGGTTCCACCAAAGCAACATCATATTCCGGATGGTGCTGTCTTAAATATTTGGCAAACAGATAGCCGTTAGAGCCGGAACGTCCTGCACCATTCAAAATTACTACCTTATTTTCCTTGATCCTTGTAAGTTTAGCTCCGATTCTCATTAAATTGAGATATAGCCGAAATAAAATATTTTTCATTATTTAACTTCCCAAATTCTTATTCATTATAAGAGTACAGAAAAAGCCTGAGAGAACTCAAGCTTTTTTGCTTTATTTTTCTGTTTTTTAATGATTATCACTCAGTAAAACTTCAAAAACGTTCATTCTAGTAGCAAAAAGCAGTTTGCAAATGTACTATTTACTATTAGAATATGAAATGTTAAATAGAGCTTAAACAAAGGAAAAAATGAACACCCAAAATTCAGTTTCTAACAAAGTTATAGTAATATATCTCGGCATCTTTAACATTTGGTGGACGATTGAAGAATTCGCATATTGGAGTTATACCAGCAACACTTTAGCACAGGTTTTACTAAGTTCATCAGTCAAATTACTTACTTGGAGTATCCCGGCATTTATTTTAATTAAAAAATATTCTCATCAACTCAAAATCGGGTATCCCCAACTATTCAAAAATCGTTTTAAGCTATGGCCATATTTAGTTGGTATCTTTATTATGGTAACCTATTTGGCTATTATACTTTACTTTGAAAACGGCGGTTTTAAAATTAATCCTAATTTTAGAGCCAGTGATTTCATTGATAAATTTTTAGTGGTTGGAATTACTGAAGAATTAGTGTTTCGCGGTTGGCTTTTAAATGCTCTGCTTAAGAAAATGTCAACTTGGCTGGCTCTCATCGTTAACAATTTACTCTTTTTGTGTATTCATTTGCCAATTTGGTATCAGACCCATACTTTGGTAGCTAATTTTACCTCGGGTGGTTTTATCAGTGTTTTTATTTTGGGCTTGATATTCGGGCTGCTATTTATCAGAAGCAAAAACATCTGGGTTCCGATCATTTATCATATGCTTTGGGACATAATCGTGACGATTTTTTAAAAACAAAAAAGACAGTGAATATTCACTGTCTTTTTCTTAATAAATAGCTAATGGTTCCTTATGATCCGGCTTAGGATAAGCGCGTTCTAATTCCTGTAAATCTGCAGCAGACAATTCAATATCCAAAGCTTTCATATTTGATGACAGGTGAGTTGAACTACTGCTTTTTGGAATTGCTAATGTTTCGTCCTGTTGCATTACCCAAGCTAACAAAATCTGGTATGCACTGGCATGATGCTCAGCCGCTACTTCTAAGACAGCCTGATTTTGCATCATGGTGCTACCCATCTTGGGTCCACGACCTAGCGGACTATAAGCTATGAGAGGAACACGATGCTTTTTTTGCCACGGAAGCAAACTAAACTCAATTCCTCTGGTTTCTAAATTATAAAGATCCTCATTAACCGCGCAGTTTTTACCATGTGGCAGTTGCCATAATTCTTGCATATCAGCAATATCAAAGTTTGATACGCCCCAAGAGCGAATAAGACCTTCATCTTGTAAAGACTGCAGTTCTGCCACGGTTTCTGTTAAAGGGACCATGCCCCGCCAATGATAAAGATATAAATCCAGATAATCAGTTTGAAGTCTCTGCAAACTTGCAGTCAAACTTTGACGCATTCTCTTTGCAGAAGCATTCTGTGGCAGCACTTTAGAAATTAAGAAGATATCAGAGCGCTGATATTTTTTTATAGCCTTGCCTACCAGTAATTCAGAACGCCCATTGCCATACATTTCGGCGGTATCAATTACCTTTAATCCAGCATCAAGACCAGCACGGATAGCTTTTATCTCCTCATCTTGTACTTCTGGATCATCTCCCATTTCCCAAGTGCCAATACCTAGTGCTGGTAGAACTTGGTCGTTAATTGTGACACTTTTCATAAGAAACCTCCTTATGAACAACACCCAACTTTATTTGTGTATATATAACTGATGATATGTAGGTACATGATTTACATTATAATAAAACATATTCTAAACATTTATACCTGCTAGAACCAATTGTAACACCACTTGCCTGCGCTATGCGCGAATATGTCCCGTATAAAGCCTATACATTTCTCTTTTAATGTGACACCACTTTACTTACTTGATAATGTCTTTTTATGTGAAAGCGGAGTAATTGTTTTTTATTTATTATCAGTATAAAATCAAACTTAAAGAGGTAAATTATAATGGTAAATAATTTCAAAAATTCAGATAAATTATCTGGACAAAAATGGTTGATAATACTACTGGCAAATGTAATAGCCTATTGTTGCTTGATCATGCCTGGTATACAAGTACCGGAGTTTTTAGTTTTTGATGAAAATCATCCTACTTTAGTAGCCGCCGGTTTTCAAATTTTGGTAGTAACTGTCTTTTTACTAATTCAAATTATCGGTGTACAAATTGCTACTGGACGAAAATGGCATGAACTTTTCCATGTTCCTCACGCTAAAGAATGGCTGTGGGTATTAGTTTTCTTTATTTTTGCTTACATAGTTTCTGTTTTATCAGGAATGATTTCTCAAAAACTATTCGGCTCGGTGTCAGGAAATGCTGCTGCTGGACTGACAATGAACACGCCCAATGTTTGGCTAATCTTTATCTATCAGCGCTTTAGCAGTGCAATTCAAATTATGGGTGAAGAATTCTTAGCAATTATGCCGCTTTTAGCTGTCACCCAATTGGCTAATGCAATACACTGGCCTCATCCGTTATTCTGGGGCAATATAGCTTCAGCTTTAATTTTTTCATTATTACACTTATCTACTTATGATTATAATTTAGGCTACGTTATCTTGGGGTTAGCATTCACACGTTTAGTATTAAACTGGGCTTTTATCAAAACAAACAACATGTGGGTGAGCTTTTTAGTTCACTTCCTATTTGATACTTTAGCTTTCTTAATGTTGTTACTGGTAACAAAATAATTACTAAAACTTGCTTTTAGTTTATATCATAACTACTATTTAACTTGGCAGTTATGATTTTTTATTTATTCAGAAAACTTAACCCGTAAGCTTGATATTTAATGCAACATTATCTATTAAGAAATCAAATGTCAAATGCTTATTTTTAATAGAATTACAACCAAATAAAAAAGCCGGTAGTATCACGTGCTAACGGCTTGATCTTATTTTTTCTTTAATGAACGCTGAAATTTACGCAATTTCTTTAACGCCCAGTCATAATGACTAGAAGTGTTCGCAATAAAGTATGTAGCTAAAGCATTATTTCCAGTCCACGGAAAAACTTTCTTTTGAAAAAGCTGCTCTTCAGAAAAAGTGTCTAGCAATTTCATTGTTTCTTTATGGCTTTGAGCTAATAACTTTTCTGCTTCCGGCAAAGAAGTAGTTTGGTGTTTTTGCCAAAATTGCTGGTTCATTTCACCATAATTGCGCCAATTATACCCTGCCGGCAAGAAATCCTGCTCTTTACCAGCTTGATTATTTTTAATCCAGTCTAACAGCAACCTTTGCCATTCATATAAATGGACCAATACGTCGCGCACATTATGATCTCGCTTCCAGTGAGCTTCTTTTAGTTTGCTCGTGTCGAAGTTAAAGTCTTCAGACCTTGTTTCTTCAGGAAGATTAGCAATCAAATCAACAATCTTTTGATATGAAGAATTACTAGCTTCAATCAATTCTGTTTTTGTTTTTGGTCGTGGCATATTTTTACCCTTTATTAAAATCCCAATTTTTTCAACTTTTATCATTTTAGCATAGATTATTTGTTTCTTGAAAAGATTTTATTAATTTGCACTAATTATGCAAAGACAACTTGGTAATAAAAAAAGCATAATACTAAATTGTAGTATTACGCATTTTATTCTTATTAATTTACGATAAATGCTTACCAATAGCACTACCAATAATTGATAATGTAAAGCACACAACAAAATACAGGACTGCCAAAGCAGCAAACATCGGTAAGATGTAGTTTGCGTTTTGCCCATAAATCACCTGCGCATGTTGCATCATTTCCGGCACAACAATGATCGTCGCAAGTGAAGTATCCTTAATCAGGGAAACAAACTGACTGATAATTGTCGGAATCATGTTTTTATATGCTTGAGGTAGAACCACATGCCAGAGTGCTTGAACAAAGGACATGCCAGTTGACCGCGCACCTTCCATTTGACCAATGGAAACGGATTGAATACCTGAACGCACAATTTCAGCAATCATACAAGATTCAAATACCGTCATCGCAATTATTGCGGCAGGGATTGTCTCTGGTCTTAAACCAAAGTTCGGTAAGCCAAAATAAGTAAAGAAGATAATCAACAGCAAAGGAATATTTCGAATAATATCAATAATAAAACCTACAAAAGCCGAAAGATACTTAATTTTAGAGTATCTGATTATTCCTAAAATTGAACCAATAATAAAACTTAAAACAACTGAAATTACAGATATGTAAATAGTTACCCAGAGGCCCATTAACAAAAAGCGCACATTAAGCCATGAAAAGGCATTAATCCAATTTTGCATTTTCTAGTACCTCCTTTTAACCTAATTTCTTTTCTAAGTGTCGCATATAATAGCTGAGTGGTAATGTCACTATTAGGTATAAAACCCCTACAACCAAATAACTGTTAATAGTATCAAAGGTAGTAGATGCAATTGAGTTTGCCTGATACATTAAATCGAATCCAGCCACAAAAGCTAAAACCGATGAATTTTTGACCAAGTTAACAAACTGGTTACCTAATGGTGGGATGACTATTTTAAATGCCTGAGGCAAAATAATGTAACGCATTGCCTGCCAATAAGTCATGCCAGTTGACCGCGCACCCTCCATTTGTCCGCCAGAAACAGATTGAATACCTGAACGAATTGTTTCTGCAATAAAAGCGGAGGTGTAAAGTGTTAAGCCAATAGTTCCCGCAGTAAAACCATTTATTTTGACGACATACATAGGAATTACTAAATAGAAAAACATAGTAATTACAAGCAAAGGAATGTTACGCATAATTTCCACATAAGCATGCCCAATTACACGCATTACTTTACTTGGAACAACTTCCATAATTGCAAAAATTGTTCCAATTATTAAACTGAAAAATAGAGCAATTACACTGGATAATACTGTCCAACCCAAGCCGATAAACAGCTGGGTGCTGAATTTTGAAAAAATATTAATCATCGGCGATACAGCTCCTTATACTTAAATCCTGGAACATCGCCAAACCACTTTTTAATTAAGCGATTGTATTCACCGTTATGCTGCATTTCAAGAACTGCCTTGTTTACAGCATCAGTAAATGAGGTTTGTCCCTTATTAACCGCAACACCGTATGGTTCAACAGTAAAGGTGCCGCCACGAACTTCGTAGCCCGGATTTTGCACCGCCAAACCAAATAAAATTCCGTTATCAGTAGTTAGAGCATCTCCTTGATGTGACTTCAGTGCATTCATTGCTTGAGCGTAATCCTGCAATTCGATCACTTTTGCTTTAGGAGCTACTTTTTTAATGTTTGCAACCGAGTTGGCACCCACAACACCGATAACTGTCTTACCATTTAGATCCTTGGTACTCTTAATTGGAGAGTTTTTAGGAACTAACAGAGATTGACCGGCATCAAAGTATGATTTTGAAAAAGAAATAATCTTTTTACGTTCTGGCGTAATTGACATAGTGGCAATTACGGCGTCGACATTACCATTCTTTAACAGTGGGATTCTGGATTGAGAGGTGGTAGTGACAAACTCTGCCTTGCCACTAGGTCCCAAAATATGTTTGGTAATATGTTTGGCCATATCAACATCAAAGCCCTTTTGCTGTCCGTCTTTAACATCAATTAAGCCAAAAAGCTTAACGTCACCTTTAACACCCCAAACAATAGTATTAGATTGCTTAGCATTTTTTAAAACGGATTGATCATTAACGCTTTTACCACAGCCGGTTAACATTAAAATACATGCTAATAAAGGAAGTAGCCAAAATTTCTTTTTCATGATTGGCCTCCTTAGTGAGAAATGATTTTACTCAAAAATTGTTGTGCCCGCTCCGTCTTAGGCTGTTTAAAGAAGCTCTCGCTATCGTCATCCTCAACAATCCGACCTTGATCCATAAAGATAACTCTGTTAGCTACCTCTTTGGCAAAGCCCATTTCGTGAGTAACAATTAGTGAAGTCATTCCACTTTCATTAGTAACTCGTTTCATAACTTGTAAAACGTCATCAATCATTTCCGGGTCAAGAGCAGAGGTTGGTTCATCATATAAAATAAGCTTTGGCTTCATTGCCAAGGTCCGCGCTATCGCGACACGCTGCTTTTGACCACCGGAAATCTGTGACGGCATATTATGTGCCCATTTCCGCAGTCCAACCATATCAAGTAAGTCTAAAGCCTGTTTTTTATTTTCATCTTCAGGAATATGACTTACTATTCTAGGCGCCAACATGATATTTTCAAGCACATCTTTATTTTTATATAAATTAAAGTGCTGGAAAACCATGCCAACATCACTACGTAAAATATTAAGATTGGTCTTAGGATCTGACAGATCGTGACCGTTAACTATTAACTTACCTTTCTGGATTGTTTCAAGGCCGTTTACGGTACGTACCAGAGTACTCTTACCGGAACCAGATGGTCCAATTAAAACCACCGTCTCACCTTGATCAATCTCTAAATTAATGTCGTGCAATGCATGAAAATGGCCATAAAATTTTTGCACATTATGGAATTCAATCATCGACATTGTCATCGCCCCTTTCATAATCAATGCATGAAATAATAAGTTATAGAAACCATTTTACTATACCAGTTAAGAATTTTAAAAGTTATACACGTTTTTTAATAAAAATTTATAGAAGCACATGTTTAATTCACATTATCTCAAAAGTGAATTTTGCACTGCTATATCAACAAATTTAAAGGTTTTGCAAAACTTTTTATGTTCATTAATAATATTTTACCGGTAAAAGTTGCCAGTAATAATTAAAATTATCTGGTAAATAAACTAGCTCTATTTGCATATTACCACTTTTAAATTCAAACAAGCTGGATTACACTTTTTAGAAAGGAGATTTTTATGAAAAAAAGTGAAAATTATCAACTACTTTATAAACAAGCTCAAAGTCTGCTGCAAAATGAACACGACTTAATTGCCAATATGAGTAACATCAGCGCTCTGCTTTATAACGGCTTAAAAGACGTCAGCTATGCCGGGTTTTATCGTTATCAAAAGCAAGAGTTAATTTTAGGACCCTTTCAGGGCCCTGTCGCCTGCATGCATATTGCACTCGGAAAAGGGGTTTGCGGGGTAGCAGCAAAAACGCGCAAAACTCAAATTGTGCCTGATGTCCACCAATTCTCTGGTCATATCGCCTGTGATGCCAATACAAATTCTGAAATTGTAATTCCTGTTTTAAAAAATAATAATCTTATTGCAGTGCTTGATCTTGACAGCAATAGCTTTAGCAGATTTGATCAGGTGGATGCAGATTACTTGTCGCAAATTGCCGCTCTTATTTTAAACTAAGCAACTCACTTTCAAAATATACACAAAAAGATGACAAATTTGGTTAATTAAACCCAAATTTATCATCTTTTTTTATAAGATATTAAATTTTAGTTGTGCTATTTTTTACCAGCTAAACGCTGACATAACTTAACGATTTCAACAATCAAAATCATGCAAATTCCAGCCCCTAAAACTATCAACCATTGAGTTGAATTTAATTCAGTCACATCAAAGAACTTGGTCATGAAAGGCAATTCAACAGCTGCCATGACAATAGCAGAAATCAGTATTGCCCAGTTAAACCATTTATTAGCAAAAGTCCTCTGGGAAAAGATTGATTGGTGAATGTATTTAGAATTAAAGGCGTGAAACAGTTGTATTAACCCTAAGGTGAGAAAGGCCATTGTCAAAGCATCAGCATGTTGTAAATTGGCATTACCCATATGAGGACCAAAATTCAAGCCCAACTGATAAGTAGTTAAAACAATACCCCCTTCTAAAATTCCTTGATAAATAATTGAACTCGCAACACCACCGCTAAAGAAGTTGGATTTTTTACCACGCGGTGCTCGTTTCATGATGCCTTTTTCAACAGGTTCAAGACCTAAGGCAATAGCAGGCAAAGTATCGGTTACTAAATTAATCCATAATAACTGTACTGGAGCTAAAATATCCCAGCCTAACATAGTCATCATAAATACTGTTAAAACTTCACCGACGTTACAGCTCATTAGGTAAAGAATGGCTTTTTGAATATTGCTAAAGACTTTACGTCCTTGCTTGACAGCTTCAACAATAGTAGCAAAGTTGTCATCTGCTAAAACCATGTCACTAGCGCCCTTTGATACTTCAGTACCGGTAATACCCATGCCAATTCCAATATCAGCTTGCTTTAAACTAGGTGCGTCATTAACTCCGTCGCCTGTCATAGCTACAATTTTGCCTTGAGATTGCCAAGCCTTGACAATGCGAACTTTATGCTCGGGTGAAACTCTGGCGTAAACCTCAAAGTCAGTCACATGTTTTTCTAAATACTCATCGCTAAATTCATCAAGTTGAGCACCGGTGACTACTCGTTCATCTTGTCCCGGCTTTAAAATACCCAGTCTTTCCGCAATTGCCTGTGCAGTTACCTGAAAGTCACCTGTAATCATAACAGTTCTAATACCGGCATTATGAGCTTCCACAATTGCCTTTTTGGCTTCCGGCCGTTCAGGATCAATCATCCCTACCAAACCAGCAAAAATTAAATCCTGCTCGACGTTAGCAGTTGTAGGATCATCATATAGCTGCTTAACAGGTTTATAAGCCAAACCTAGAACACGTAAAGCATTTTGTGCCATGTTTTGGTTTGAAAGCATAATTTCTTCTTTTTGTTTGTCGGTGATTGCAGTGACGTTACCGTCAAGATCAATGCGTGTAACCCGCTTAAGCAGTTGATCAGGAGCACCTTTGACAGCTACGAAATATTGACCATTATTTTCGTTCACAGTACTCATCAACTTGCGCCCAGAATCAAATGGGACCTCTTGCACCCTTTTATGCTTGGCAATTAAATCATGCACATCAATTTTTTGATCAAGCGCATACTGAACTAGAGCAGTTTCAGTTGGATCACCCAAAAGTTTATTATTATCATCCAACTTGGAATCATTAGCCAAAACCATCGCCATTAGCGCATGATTATCCTGACTGATACCAGCAGCTGATTTATGGACTTCATTGTCGTAATATACCTGCTCCACTGTCATTTTATTTTGAGTTAAAGTCCCGGTTTTGTCGGAACAAATAATATCAGTAGCTCCCAAGGTTTCAACGGCAGGCAGCTTACGTACAATCGAATTGTGCTTAGCCATTACCTGTGTACCTAAAGCTAAAATGATGGTTACAATGGCAGGCAAGCCTTCAGGAATTGCCGCAACAGCAAGCGAAACTGCTACTAAGAACATATCAATTGCGAGCTTGTTAGTAGGCTCCGTTCCCTTTTTAGTAAAAAAGCCTACCACAAATACCACAGCACAAATGAGTAAAATCATAATAGTGAGTGTCTTACCCAATTGGTTGAGGTTACGCTTTAATGGTGTATCCGTTTCGTCAGTGTTATTAAGCATAGTAGCAATTTTACCGACTTCGGTGTTCATCCCAATCTCAGTAACGATACCTTCACCGCGCCCATAAGTGACATTAGTATTAGCAAAAGCCATATTATCTTGATCAGCTAATGCTACTTTTTCTTCGTCAATAGTGGTTGAAACTTTGTCAACTGGAACAGATTCACCAGTTAAAGCTGATTCTTCGATTTTAAGGCTCTTAGTTACCGTTAACCTTAAATCAGCCGGCACTACATCTCCTGCTTCAAGCAAAACAACATCGCCAGGCAGTAATTCTGTACTTGGGATCTCCATAATTTGACCGTCACGGCGGACATGAGCATTAGGTGTTGCCATTTTCTTTAAAGCATTAATAGCTTCTTCTGAACGGGTTTCTTGAAAAACACCTAAAACGGCATTTAAAATGACCACGATCATGATAATAGCAGCATCTGTCCATTCTTGTGCCACAAAGCCTGACAGCAGTGCAGCCACAATCAAAACGATAATCATGAAATCTTTAAATTGCGCTAAAAACCGTTGCCAAATACTGGTTTTCTTTTTACTGGCCAAACTATTAGCGCCGTATTTTGTGCGCAATTCACTAATTTGACTTGTTTTTAAACCCTGACTTTTTGATGTGGCTAACTCTTGAGCTACATCATCAATTTTTTGATTATAAAAATTCTGGGGCATTTTTACCTCCTAATAACAAAAAAGAGACTTATATGTACAACACACACAAGTCTCACTATTTAAGATAAGTCCAGAAGTATTTCTTCGGGTGTTGGGCTTATCGCAAGTAATTGCTGTTACTCCCTTATGATCATATCTATTATAAATAACTTTTTTATTTTTAACAAGAATTAGACCGTTAAAATTATTTAAACAAAAAAGAATCTGGGAAAAAGTGCTCTTTGAAGTTAAATAAAAAATTTCACAATTTAAAAAGACCGACAAATCAACGTTTTATTGACGTGATTTATCAGCCTTTTTAGTTAGGTTAGAGCTTTTTTCCAGACTCTTTTTTACTTGTTTGAATTGTTATTATTTTAAGCCTGTCCATTTCCATTCAGTAACTTCAGGCATATCTTTACCATTGTCGCGGATGTATTGGTGGTGTTTTGCAAGTAATCTGTCCATTTCTGCTACAAAGCCTGCACTTTTATCTGCATACCGAGAAACGCTTAAAATAGCATCTTTTGCCAAGTGGAATCTGTCAAGTTCGTTAACCACCCGCATATCAAACGGAGTAGTAATATCTCCTTCTTCTTCATAACAATGAATATGAACATTGCTGCGTTTGCGGCCAAACCAGATTGACTGCATCATCGCTTTATAGCCATGCCATGCAAAAATCACTGGCACATCACTTGGGAACAATTGCTCAAATTCAGCATCTGAAATTGCTTCCGGATTGTCTTTGGTATTCATCAACTTCATCACATCAATGACATTGATGTAACGAATTTTGAGATCAGGGAAACTCTTGTGCAAGAGGTCGATCGCTGCTAACGATTCCATTGTTGGTTCAGTTTCAGTTGAAGCAAACACAACATCTGGTTTGGCATTTTGATCAGTTGATGCCCAATCAATATATGATAAGCCGTGTTCAGCAATATGAGTTGCCTCGTCAATTGAGAACCATTGTGGTCTTTCTTGTTTAGAAGTAACCAGAATATTGATACATTCACGATCTGTAAAAGCTTTTTGCGAAACTGCCAGCAAGGAGTTGGTATCAGCAGGCAAATACTCATGAACTAAATCAGGACGATTCTTTTCATACATGTGAGTCAATACACCTGGGTCTTGGTGAGTATAACCGTTATGGTCTTGTTGGAACACAGTTGAAGTTGCAATAAAGTTAAGTGATGGGTAATCTTTGCGCCAATACTGTTCCTTAGCTTTTCTTAACCACTTCATGTGCTGAGTTAACATTGAATCAACAACCCGACCAAATGATTCGTAAGTAGCAAAGAAACCATGACGACCTGATAAAACGTAACCTTCAAGCCAACCTTCAGCTTGGTGTTCTGATAATTGAGAATCAATTAAACGGCCGCTTGGTGCCAAGTTTTCATCATTAGGTGTATGAACAGAGCTTTCCCATTGCCGTTTTTGTTCATCAATAAACTTAAATAAGCGGTTAGACTTAGATTCATCTGGTCCAAAACCCCGGAAAGTATTGGGATTAAGTTCAGCAATTTCGTTTAAATATTTAGCCCATTCCGTCATGTCTTCAGCCTCAATTGAACCTGGTTGATCAAATTTTAAGGCATACTTACGGTAATCGGGCAAACTAAGACGCTTAGCTTTCTCTCCACCTGCGTTAGTGATTGGATTCATAGCCATTCTACTGTCACCAGTAACGTTATCTGCTGTTACTAATTCAGTCGGAACACCATTTTCATCAAACAATTCTTCTGGCTTGTAACTCTTAAGCCAATCAACCAGCATGTCTTTATGTTCCATATCATCTTGAGTAACTGGAATCGGAATTTGATGAGCTCTAAATGAGTTTTCAATTGGGTTACCATCAAGATCCTTCTTTGGACCTGTCCAGCCCTTTGGTACACGGAAAATGATCATCGGCCAGTGTGGCAAAGTTTCATCATTATTTTCACGAGCATTCTTTTGAATAGCCTTAATTTCTTCAATTACGGTGTCCATTAGTTTGGCCATTTCTTCATGAATTTGCATGTGATCTTTATAGCCGTCAAACTCGCCACCGTTATAAGCGGAAATAATATAAGGATGCCAGCCCATGCCTTCAAAATACTTGGTCAATTCTTCATCTGACATTCTGGAAACAATTGTCGGATTTGAAATCTTGAAACCATTAATTTGCAAAATTGGCAAAACTGCCCCGTCTTTGATCGGATTAATAAACTTGTCACTAAACCAGCTGGCTGCAAGTGGACCAGTTTCAGCCTCACCATCACCAATTTCAACTGCGGCGATCACATCAGGATTATCCAAAATTGCACCTGTACCATGAGAAAGAGAGTAGCCTAATTCTCCACCTTCGTGCATGGAACCAGGAGTTTCTGGTGCGGCATGTGAAGCTGACCCACCTGGAAAACTAAAACGTTTAAAGAGTTTAGCCATGCCCTTTTCATCTTGTTGAATTTCAGGATAAAGTTCACTATATGAGCCGTCAAGGTAGGAATTAGAAACCATCACTTGGCCGCCGTGACCTGAACCTTCAATATAGAACATGTTTAGACCATATTTTTTGATAACTCTGTTTAAATGGGCATAAATAAAGTTTTGTGGTGAAATGGTGCCCCAGTGTCCAATTGGCTTAGGCTTAACTTCACTTGCCTGCAAATCATGTTTTAATAATGGGTTGCTCATCAAAAAGAGCTGACCAACAGATAAGTAGTTTGCGGCACGCCAGTGGGCATCAACACTTTTTAAAAATTCTTTTGAATCATAATCAACTGCCATTTTAATTCTCCCTTTTTACTGTTTGCTAAAATTCACTTGATAAACATATTATAGCAAGTTTTCATCTTAGTTCAACCATTTTACAAATTGGTTCGTTCCAATTTTAAAAATCAGTGAATGCTTATTCAAAGTAAAAATTTATACCCTATAAAAAGGCATTTTGGGTTTACTATTCAGCATTTTTATGTTCAAATACTGATAAATACTGATAATTATATTTGAAATACTGAATTATCGTTAAATAAAAGAAAAAATAATGGTAAATTGTTAGCGGGAGAAGCAAGATGACACAAGAAGCTAGAATTCAACAAATCAAACGATTGCTTAACAAAAAACATCATTTGATTACACGAGAATTAGCGGATTATTTTAATGTATCATTTGATACGGCACGACGAGATGTTTTGCGGTTAACTTCAACTGGACAAGCCATTCGCGTTCATGGTGGCTTAATAGCGGTCGACCAAGATGATGTACCCAATTTTTTAACTAGAAGCTCTATTGATTCACCAGTTAAAACCAAGATGGCTCAGAAGGCTCAAAAATTTGTTCACCCCAATCAGTTCGATTTCATTGGCCCATCTACCATTTTGAAAAAGCTATGTGAGTTAATTAACGGCATGGACTTGCAAATAGTTACTAATTCCATAGATAATTCTTTGGCATTAATGCAATCTAAATTACCAAACGTTCGACTTCTAGGGGGCAAAGTTGATAAGGAACATAGGTTTAACTACTCTGTCACTTCGCTTGATACTTTAAGACGTATGACATTCAACACGGCTTTTATAGGTACTTCAAATGTTAAAAGTGATGGCATCTATCTCACTAGAATGAGCGATTCAGAGTTAATCAGGGTTGCAGCATCTAGAGCAAAACAAGTTGTGGTTGTAGCTGAAAAATACAAATTCAATAGTCAAAATACTTCTCCTTTTATGTCAATTCCTTTAAGTCAGGTTGATGTAGTTATTACTGATGAACCTTTGGCTCAGAAGATAAAAGAACATTTTGCGCCGAATACTCAGTTTATTTCGGTCTTAAGGAAGTGAGGCTATGCTTAAATTTTTTAACAATTGCTCAAATAAGAATGACAAATTGATTGCAGATGTGTATCAGGACTTAGATCTGTTTTATAATAGTTTCTTTGATAATATTTATAATGAATTAAATATTGCCAAATATAAGCAAATTCGTGATGCCGTAGGACTCGTGATGCGTAAATTTGATAGTCACGATCATCCACTGGCATATGCTGGTAAATTAGTCATGTATATTCAGTCACGAGTTGTATTGCAGCATTTACATCTAACTTCCTTTCAACAAAAACTATTGAATAATATCAGTGACAAGACTAAGCACATCGATCTGAATTTCGTCTATTCTGGACCTATCACAGACATGCAGCAATTTCGCACATATTAAATTTTTTCTTTTTATAGAATGTATCCAAAAAAGCAGGCAAAAGCCTGCTTTTTTATTTATTTAAATTAACAAAGGTATTAAAACGCATGTATTGGTAATGAATACGCATTGTCGATACCTCAAAAGGCGTACCATCATCCAAAAAGAAAATACCTTCCATTACGCCCACTGGCTCGTTTGCCCTTAATTTAAGTCGACTCTGGTCTTCATCATTTGACGGTTCCACCGTAATATTGAGAAAGGCTTTGGTTACGACCTTATTTTGCGAATCTTCTAAATAATTAAAGAGCGACTTTTGCAAGTGCTCCGGTTTTAGTTCGGGAACAATTTTAATAGGCAAATAACCTGTTTCAATTAAAAAAGGTTGTTGATCTAAAAAACGCAGTCTTTTGAATTCATAAACAAAATCATTTTCTTTAAGAAATAAATCTTGCGCGATACTTGATGGCGCTTTAATGACATTAAAATCAAGCAGCTTGATACCCTGCTTTTTGCCCGGAACCTTAAGACTATCAGTCAAACCTAAGTTTGAGCCTTCATAACGAAACAGAGATTGATTTTTTAAATACAAAGGGTTGATGAAAGTGCCACTACCACGTTTTTTAAAAACAATTCCCTGTTGAGACAAAAGTTCCATCGCTCTTTTCATCGATGAGCGGCTAACTTGATAATGCTCAGCAAGACTCCGTTCATCTGGAAGACGCATGCCATCATATTTATTATCTAAAATTTTTTGTTTAATATCACGCATCACTGTGCGATAAACAAAATCTGCCATTTTTTACCTCAGTTATCAGCTTTTTCAATTTCAGCAACAAGCCACTCGGCGAATTTTTCTTGATTAATCTTAACACCCACCTGAGCATTAGTTGGTTGGTCAAAAAAGCCGTCAAAATCAATCATCGATGCGCCATAAGCATTAGTGCTGGTTGTATCTACTACAACATAGGCTGGCTTAAAAGTATACATTTCAGGTTTGATTAACATCCCTGCCGCCAGAGCATCATATACTTCACGACCATTACTATCCGTATGATCGTGTAAATTGGTCATAATATGATACAACATATCACCAATTTTACCCGTATTTTTAATTCTTTCCAGAGTGGCCTGCGTGATATATGCCTGATGTCCTAATTCAAGAGGTGCAAGTAAAATTTTGACACCACTTGAGAAAACTATCTGAGCTGCTTCTGGGTCGCCTGCAACATTATACTCTGCATAAGGACCCCAATTACCGCGGCCAATAGCACCACCCATTATCACCAATTGCTCAATTTTAGGCAGATCTTCTGGAAATTGCCTGAAATAGAGTGCAAAATCAGTTGCTGGCCCTATCTGCATTAAGGTTACCTTTTCAGTGCTCTTTTTGACTACATCATGAATAGCTTCTGCAGCTATTCCCGGTTTCAATAAGGTCTTATCTGGTTCAGGGAAATCAAACCCAGCCAGACCGCTTTTTCCATGAACATCAGACGCATCTATCTGGTTACGCAATAACGGTCTTACCGCACCACTTACCACTGGTATTCTTGTTCCTAAAAAAGTTTCTAATTTTAATGAATTTGCCAAAGTCTTTGAAAGAGGGACATTGCCCCAAGTAGCAGCTATTAATTTTACGTCAAGCTTTTGCGAAAATAAAGCAACAGTAAGTGCCACTACATCATCAATTCCCGGATCAGTACTAATTATCAATGGTTTTTTTAACATAAGTATCCTTCTTTTAAAATAGTTATAGAATAATGATACCAAATTTAAGCATTACTTGCTGGCAAAAAAAAGACTAACTCGTTAAAGCAGTTCAAGTTAGTCCCTAAATTTTATTTTTGACGATCTTCTATTGTGCCATCAGAATGTGCAATAATTGCTTCCTCGCACATGTCTAGGAAAAGTCCGTGTTCCACAACACCTACCGTGTGATCAAGGTAAGCGGCTAACCCTTCCGGAACAGGCACCGGATCAACATTTAAATCTATAATATAGTTACCATAATGCGTTACCAAGCGTTCTTTTCCAGACATACGCCATTGCGGGTTTAAGCCTGCGTTTTTAAAACGCTGAAAATTTTGTTCACAAGAAATTGGCAATACTTCAACTGGCAACGGAAAACCACCTAGGCGGTCTACTACTTTTGATTCGTCAACAATCCAGACTACTTTTTGCGAATTAACAGCTACGTTCTTTTCCATAGTCAAAGCTCCGCCACCACCTTTAATACCATCAAAGTTGGCAGCTAACCTATCAGCGCCGTCAATGGTCAGGTCAAGTTGAGTAACAGATGATAATTCGTCTACCTTAAAACCCCATTCTTCCATTTGCTTTTTGCTTCTACTTGAAGTGGTGACGACCGCCTTTAACTTAAGTCCTTCTTCTTTTCTGCGCCTACCCAACTCATCAATTAGAAATGCTACAGTTGAACCGGTTCCGACGCCTAACTTCATACCAGACTTAACCAAACCAGCTGCTCTAACTGCTGCCTGCTTTTTTAATTTATCTTGTTCTTCTTTATCCATGATCCTTGCTTTCTCTAAATAATTAAACGAATGTTAAATTAAATTCATTATAGCAAAAAGAAAACTAAATGAAGACACAAAAAAAGCAGTTATTATAACTGCTTTCTCATCAAAATTATTCTGGATCAAGTTCTGGAGCTTTATTAATTTCACCTGACATCATCCAGATCCGCTTTTCAACGTCTGAATGGAAACCAGTTAACAAATCATTAGTGGAGTAATCTCCTTCTTCATCACTAACCTTGATGCCTTCTTCATAAAGCTGATCAAGATAATGATAGCCGTCAATAATCTTTTGGTAGCGTTCATCAATGGTTTCATTCCAATTCCCTTTTTCATCAGGAATTTTAGTCTTTGCGGCGATTTCACTTAATGTTGAAACTGGAGAGCCATCTAGAGTAATCAAACGTTCAGAAACTTCATCCAACTGATCGGCTAATTCGTCCATTACTTTGTCTAAATATGGGTGCAACTTCAAAAAGCGGTTACCACGCATATACCAGTGATGTTGATGCACAACCATATGTAATTGTGTCAAATCAGCAACCAGTTGGTTTAAAACTTCTTTAGTCTTTGGATATTTCATATAAAAGTGCCTCCAAAATTACTTAATATTGTTACACTTTTATTATAGCGAGTAAGCGCTATTAATACTAAAATATTGTTTTATAATTTTTATTATTCAATCACTCTGATTTAGGCAAACTGACCCATAGCAATATTGTGCTTAATTAGGTGTAAAGCCTCATGAGTTTTTTCAATTCCTTGATCATGATGATCGGCTTTTTCTCTAGCTGTAGAAATATGCAGTTTGTCACCATTATCAAGTTCTAGTTCAATGCCATAAGCATTTTTAATTGTAGCCATTTTCCCGGCAAAAAGACCAATAAAAACAAAATCAGCTGCTAGAGCAGGAAGTTGTGTGAGATCTTCTTTTCCATACGGCTTAGCGCTCTTAACACTGCTCATTGGGACAGCTTTCATAGGGCTAGAAGGTCCTCTAAAGACCATCATCACCTTTTGCCAGTAATTACTAAAATCATAATATTTAATCTGGTCTTGTGAAATCTCACAATAATTATAGCCGTACTGTAAAATTAACGGGTAATATACTGCCACCATTAATATAAAAAATAGGACTGCAGGTAATAATGACCATAAAATCAAATTAGGTGCAACAAAATTAAAAAGAAGGCAGAAGGCTAAACCAATAAATACAGATAAGCCCAAAGATAAAGATAAAGGCCAAAAGTTCATTTTTTTACCAAAAGTAAACATAATTACCATCCTTCCTAAAAATTAAATTTCAATTCACTATTATTTTAATCCCGTTTTAATTTTTTTGAAAGCTCTAACATTATTTTTTTGCATTTTCTGCAAGAATTACTAAATAAAATTATCATACTTAAAATAACTGGTGCTATGTACCCTCAGAATAACTGGTGCAAAAAGATTATTTGTTATAAAATATTTTTGTTAACGCTATCACATTTAATAAGGGGAGATAAAAATGTTTTCAGCCAAAATGCCAGACGGATTTTTATGGGGTGGTGCCGTCGCTGCTCATCAGTTAGAAGGTGGATGGAACGAAGACGGAAAAGGCATGTCAATAGCTGACGTGATGACAGTTGGCTCTGCCACTCAACCACGTGAAATTACAGACGGTGTCATTCCCGGCAAAAATTACCCTAATCACAGTGCCATAGACTTTTATCATCACTATCAAGAAGATATTAAATTAATGGCAGAAATGGGTTTTAAAGCCTTCAGAACTTCTATTGCGTGGACAAGGATTTTTCCTAATGGCGATGATGAAAAGCCCAATGAAGCAGGTCTAAAGTTTTATGACGACTTGTTTGATACTTGCCGCCATTATGGTATTGAGCCGGTAATTACCTTATCTCATTTTGAAATTCCTTTTCATTTAGTAAAAAAATACAATGGCTTTACTAATCGTAAATTAATTGATTACTTTGTGCGCTTCGCGACAGTTTGTTTTAAACGTTATCGGAATAAGGTTAAGTACTGGATGACTTTTAACGAAATTGATAACCAGTCAGCTTATACCGAAGATTTTTTGATGGCTACCAATTCTGGAATTATACTCGATGGTATGAGCGACAAGGAAAAAGAAGCAGCGATGTACCAAGCAGCTCATTATGAGTTAGTTGCTTCGGCTTTAGCTGTTAAAATTGGTCATGAGATCAATCCTGATTTTCAAATCGGTTGTATGATTAATTATTCGCCAGTTAGACCACTAACACCTTCTTCAGATGATGTGCTGCTAGCTGATAAGTTCGAACAGCGCCGTGACTGGTTCTCTGACGTTCATGTCTTTGGTGAATATCCCCAAGAAGTTGAAGCCTATATTGAACGAAATGGCTATCGTCCTGACATTAGTGATGAAGACAGAATTGTTTTAAAAGAAGGTACGGTTGACTATGTTGCATTTAGTTACTACCAAACAACGACTGTTTCAGCCCAGAATGTTAAACCTGATAAATTAAACGATTTAGCTCAAGCGATAGCTGTAAATCCCACCTTAGTAAGAAGCGATTGGGGCTGGGAAATTGATCCTGTAGGATTAAGAATCGCTTTAAACCACTTAACTGATCGGTATCATAAACCTTTATTTATTGTTGAAAACGGCTTGGGGGCTTACGATAAAGTAGAAAAAGATGAAGCTATTCACGACGAGTATCGAATTGATTATTTAAGAAAACATATTTCAGAAATGGAAAAGGCAGTTGCAATGGACGGCGTGGATTTAATGGGTTATCTACCTTGGGGCCCAATTGATTTAGTTTCTGCAGGAACAGGGCAAATGGATAAACGGTATGGCTTTATTTATGTTGACAAAAATGATGCTGGTCAAGGTACCTTAAAACGCTCACGCAAGGATTCATTTTACTGGTATAAAAAGGTGATCAAAACTAACGGTCTAGATTTAAATTAACAAAAAAAGTGAAGCTGCAAATGCAGCTTCACTTTTTTAATTAGTTCTTGTTAATTTTGAGATTCTTTTTGCAGTGCATTTGCCTGATAAAGTTTCTCATAAAGGTCAACTATTTCTCCTGCCAGGTCTCTAAAAGTGATAGCATTCATCAGGTGATCCTGTGAATGAACTACTAAAAGAGTAACTTTGGTATGTTCACCTTGGGCTTCCTTAGTAAGCATCCCGGTTTGAGAGTTATGCGCATCATTCAAAGATTCGTCTGATTCCTTTAACTTGGCACGGGCTCCAGTAATATCACCTTTTTTAGCTAGCCGAATTGCTTCAAAAGCAAGACTCTTAGCATTACCACCATTTGCAATCAGACCCATAGCAGCTTCTAATGTTTCTTGTTCTTTTTGAGCAGAAGTTTCTTGTTCAGCCATTTCAATCACCTTTAACCATTAATTAAATCTTCAGCCTGTTGCAAAACTGTTTTGCCGTCCATCATGCCGTATGCACGCATTTCGATTACTCCCAGAGGAATATCTTTGCCATCTTTGCCCTTACCTTTAACTTTGTTTTTAAAGTCATCTTCCATATAACGAACTTGTGGCCCAAGCAATACACAATCAAGTTCGTCTTGTTCAATATGCTGATCAGCTTCTGCAGCTGGACAGGCAAAAATTTTTGCATTAATGCCTTCTTCTTCAGCTGCTTTTTGCATTTTAGTTACTAGTAACGAAGTACTCATTCCTGCACTGCAGTTGAGCATAATTGTTTGTTCAGCCATAATAATCCTATTCCTCCTAAAATGTATCTTAAGATTTGTCTTCTCCATTATAGCACTATTAAAATAGCGCTTACTAATACGAATATTATTTTTTCGCAAAAAAAGATAATAGCTTTAATTGATGTGAACAGTCCATTTTATTATTACCGCCAATGGCTAAGTCAAATCCCACTAATAAGTCATCATTGCCTTCAATTAACCTTTTAATACATGTATCACAATTTTCCTCATCAAAATTAGTCTGGCAAATAGCAGGTAAATTAGCAGTTAGCATGGCAGCGTCTCTTTCAAAGCCCTGCAAAAATGAATGCGCAACAATTTTTTAAAATGAGGAGCCGGATGATGCCAAATCATTCATTTTGCACCTACTATTAATTAGCTCAAATTACCTTTTTCACATTTTATAATATAAAAATTAAGTCGCATTTTAAACCATATTTTTAAAAAATTGGCGAGAATAAGTAAATTCACGTTAACTGTTGGTAATTAAAGACAAAGTAAAGTAAAATGTTTAAGGATTAAAAAGGGAGTGGCATAATGTCTAGACTTGAAAAGCCTGTTGTGATTGGTATTACTGGTGGCTCAGGCAGCGGAAAAACTACCATTGCACAAAAAATCGTTGCTCAAATGCAAGAAGATGAACACGTTTTAATTATGACGCAGGATTCTTATTATAAGGATAACACCGGCATCCCCATGAGTAAGAGGATGAATATTAACTATGATCATCCTGACGCCTTTGATGTTCCTTTACTTAGGAAACAGCTAAGTGACCTCTTAAATTATCAACCCATTGAAATGCCTGTTTATGATTTTAAAGAACATACTCGCAGCAAAGAAACTGTCCACACCGAACCTGCTGATATTATTATTCTTGAAGGAATTTTAGTCTTAGCTAATAAAGAAATACGTGATTTAATGGATATCAAAGTCTATGTCGATACAGATGATGATATTCGTTTTATTAGAAGACTAGAGCGGGACTTAAGTGAACGTGGTCGTTCTATTGATTCAGTGATTGAACAATATTTAAATACGGTCAAGCCCATGTATCATCAGTTCATCGAACCCACTAAGCGCTATGCTGATATCATTGTCCCTGAAGGTGGCAAAAACGATGTGGCAATTGACATGTTAACTACAAAGGTGCATTCAATTTTAAGTCAAAAGGAAAAATAAAAAAGAGTAGTTGCTTTTTTGAAGTGACCCCAAATTTGTCCTAAATTCGGGGGGCACCTTGCTCGCAATACTCTTTTTTTATTAACAAATTAATTAATCAATTTTTGGTTTTAAAGCGTTGTCAAATAAATTAGTAATCAATTTAACCAAAACACCGTCAAAAACTAGGGCTGAAATAATATTGGTAATAAACATTACAATTTGAACTTGCATGCTGAACTTGCTCCAGCCGTATAAAATATATGAAGGTATAAAACAACCAAATGAAGCAAAAAATGCACCAGTCAGAACACTTTTCCAAGTGAATTTTTGGTAACGTTCCTTTTTAGGGAAGAAGCCAATTTCATTGGTAGCACCTTGGATAACTCCTGATAGAATGGTTGTGGCTCCCCATTGGCCCCCGATTGCCATTTCCACAACGGCAGCCAATAATTCGCCAACTGTACCCGAACCCACTGTAGGGACAAAATACATTGCTAAAGGTCCTGCCATAAGCCATAAACCTGAAAAGACAGTGTCTGTGACCGGGGCAAAGCCAGTTGGAACCAGTAACATTTTAACTAAATTAAATGCCCAATTAAAGCCATAGGTATAAATGACACCCATAATAATTCCAATCAGTGCAATTAAGATGATTGACTTTACATTCCACTTTGATGATCTTGTAAACATAAAAATACTCCTAACTTAACATGTCATTAGGAGTATCATCATTAACTAATTGAACACTTCCCTAGCGCAGGTATTATCCCGTTCAGGTTCAGAGGGTATTTCTCAGCTTTTTGGCACCCCTAGTGACTTATTTAATTTTTATTAGTATAACACAAGTTAAATAATTTTTCTGGTCAATTTTGAAGATAGTTTTTTTAGACTGATTAAAATTGACTAAAACTAGCTAATTTTTCCTTAGTCAAATCACGGATAATGGCTACTGTCAGATCAACAGCAGCTTTAAAATCGCTATAGGCGCTAAAGCAATATGGCGAATGTTCATAACGCACTGGAATGCCGATAACAATTGTCGGGGCGCCATTTTCATAGTAAATCGCAGCACCATCTTGACCGCCACCAGTTCTAACAGAACGAGTATACGGAATATGATTTTGATCAGCCATAGCACAAGCATACTGTTGAAACTTAGGGTTTGGTAAAAACGACGTATCCATATCACGCAGCATCGGACCACGTTTTAATCCTGTTTGTGACAGCCAATCTGGTGTAAATGTATCATCTGCTGGGCATGATTCAAGGACAATTGCTAAATCTGGCTTGATAGCTCTGGCAGTCACATAAGCTCCGCGCAAACCAACTTCTTCCTGACTTGAAAGTGCCGCTACGACATTAAAATCGGTTTCTTCACCGTTTAAATTATCAAGGACATCTGCCATGGCAGCAGCACCAAAGCGATCGTCAAAGTCTTTTCCGAAAAATAAGCCGGTTTTTTCATTGTATTCGCACTTCACATCAACAAAAATAGGACAGCCTGTGTCAATTTGATAATCATTAATAGTTTCAGCGCGAGAACTAGAGCCAACATCGATTGACATATCAGCTGCATCAGGAACATTATTTCTTTCTTCTTCTGTCATAAAATGTGGTGGTTTAGTAGCAACCACTCCCGGCACATATTCACCAGCACGGTTCTTAATCTTAACGCGTAAAGCTGGAATATTATACTTTACCCAGCCGCCAAGTGGTACAAACTTAATCATTCCGTTGGGACGAACTGCTTGCGTAATAAAGCCGACAGCGTCAGAGTGCGCATCAAGCTGGATTACTGGTCGATTCGGCTTATTCTCTTTTTTACTGGCATACACATTGAGCATGCCGTCAACTTTGACATTAGCAAAGTCATGTACAGTTTCCGTAAAAAGCTTAACAAATTCCTCTTCAAATCCTGATGTTGAATTAGCGTTTGAAAAAGCTTTAAGCATCTTTATTTCTTGTTTTTTATCCATTTTATTCAGCCTTTCACTTAAAATATCTTATCTTTCATTGTACCAAAGTCACAGTTAATTAAACTAGTGCTTTAAGCTGATTTGCAAATAATCCTACTGCTTTTAACAATATATATACTTTTTGTACGTAATTAGCTCCATAAATTACGTAAATTGACAAAAATAATCTGTTTTTTTGACCAAAAAATGATATAATCAAATTTATTAGGAATTTAGATTGTTTTAAATGAAGGGTAGATAAATGCCAAAAACCGACAACATTAATAATATTATTGATCACAAATTGTTTACTGAAGAAGACATCCATAATATGTGTGTTAAGCTGGGCAAACAGCTTACTGCTGACTATGCTGGTAAGAAGCCTTTAATTGTAGGTGCACTTAAGGGGGCTATTTTCTTTTTAACCGATTTGGTTAGAGAAATGGATGTCAAAGCGGAAATTGATTTTCTTGATGTTTCCAGCTATGGCGATGAAATGGAATCATCTGGAGAAGTTAAACTTATTTCAGACTTGGCTACTGATGTAAAAGATCGTGACGTTTTAATTGTTGAAGATATTGTTGACACTGGTTTGACATTAGAATACATGAAGGATTTGCTCAAAAAACGCGGAGCTAAAAGTGTCAAGTGCTGCGTTTTGCTTAATAAAGAAGCTAATAGGACAAGTGACGTTGAAGTCGAATATTATGGTTCAAAAGTAGGTAATGAGTTTGTTGTAGGTTATGGTTTAGACTTTATGAATTATTACCGTAACTTGCGTTACATTGGTGTACTAAAACCCGAAATTATTAAATTAGTTAATAATAAATAAAAAAAGGAGTTGTCGTTAAGTCAACTCCTTTTTAACGTCCTATTCTTCTTTTGGGGCTTCTGCTTTTTTGCCTAGGTCTTTAACAATAAACCAACGCATAAAGCCCTGCTCAATATCATCAAGTTTAAACTCAAAGTTCTCCAACTCGACTTTATCGCCCTTTTTGAGATTAGGATAATGCTCCATCATATAACCACCAATAGTTATAATATCGCTATCTTGAAAACTCTTGATGTCCCTTCTAAAATAACGGGCAAAATCATAAAGAGTAGTTTTGCCAGAAACATGGATATTATTTTGCTTGTCCTTGATTATATAGTCATCAGAAACATCATCAATTTCGTCTTTTACAGTTCCAAATAATTCTTCGTAGATATCTTTATCTGTGACAATACCGCTGGTACCACCGTATTCATCCACAACCAATACAATGGGCGTATGTTTCTTAATCATTAACTGCAGAATATCCTGAATAGGCATTGACTCTGGTACCGTGATCATCGTGCGAATAATACGAGTGACAGGGACTTGCTCATCAATCTTACTCTGCTGAACAACATCGAACGCATAAACGTATCCTACAATATCATCCTTATTGTTATCTCGAACAACGGGAATCCTGCTTTGCCCTTCATCAAGATACAATTTTAAGGCCTGCTTAATAGTATCCGTCGAATTAATGACAACTAAACGGGTTCTATCAGTCATGATGTCTTTGGCAATCTTGTCATTTAGCTCGAAGGCACGCTTCATGTAAGTTAAATCGTTTTTATCAAGAGAGCCGCCGTGGACAGCCTTACGAGATAATTTAATTATTTCTGACTGGGAATATACTTGATTTTCCTCATCAGCTGGATCAAAACCTAACATCTTTAGTAAGCCGTTTGAGCTGGTATTGAGCAACCAAACAAAAGGATAAACTAAAGTATGGAACAATTGCAGTGGAGTAACAATATTAAGCAATATTTTCACTGGCATATCAATTGCAATGTTCTTCGGAACAATTTCAGTAACTACAACTTCTAAATAAGTCAGTAAGATTACCCCTAATATTGCACTGATTGAACGGATAACTGAATGATTAAGCTCCATCATATTAAACGCCCGTTCAAATAAAGCAGCCAAAGTATCAGCTGAAAACCAACCTAAAACAACTCCGACCAAAGTTGTACCTACTTGGGTGGTAGAGAGATATTCATTTAAATTATGGGTCATATGCAAAGCGCGCTTTACTTTGCGCTGGCTGCCGATCTTATTCGACAACATATCCTCAAGTTGGCTTGGTCTTGTTTGAACCAAAGCAAATTCTGCAGCTACAAAGAAAGCCGCAAAAACAAAGATCACTAAAGTTGCTATTAGATTAGTAACTATTTGGGACGTACTCAAAATTTATATCACCTTTAATTAATTATCACCTTTTAAATTTCTTATTTAACATTTTATCATTAATAGCGCTTTATTTTAATAAATTACTTCTCTATTTAACTAATTTATATATTTTTTCAAAAGGCAAACGGTCCGGATAAAACTTGGGGTCATTCACTTCAGCGGCATTGTCCTGATAGCCCAGTCCAATTGCCATGCCTACCAGTTCATCTTCTGGAATTTTGCCGTATTTGCGGACTAATTCAGGATATGACACCATTGAGTGTGCCGGCATAATAGATAAACCTTCATCAAGCGCCAGCAACATTATACTTTGAGAAAAAATACCCAAATCATAAACAGACCAAACCGGAGATGTTCTGGGAATAGTAAGAAAGGCAATGTCCTGAGCGTTAAACATGTTATCATTAGCTTCGGAAAAGAGTTCCATCTTATTATTAAAAAAATAAGGTTGTGATGCACCGACTGCAGCCATATTTTGACTAGGATAAGAATCCCAATCTAGCGATAACATTTTAACGAAATCTTCATGAGGCTCAACATTATTATCAATCTGAGCCTTTACTTCCTTTTTTAAAGCATCTAGGGCATCACCCGTTATCATATAGACCTTCCAGGGCTGTGAATTAAGTAGTGACGGGGAAAGCTGTGCTTTTTTGATAATTTTGGCAAGTAACTTTTCATTAACTTTTCTACTAGTAAACTTGCGAGTAACCCTTTCATGGTTATATACATTATTAAATTCCATTCCGATTCAAATCCTTACATATAAAAAGAGCATTACAAAATACCCTACTTTTCAAACAAAATTTCTCTAGAATTTCAAATACAGGTAGAAATAATCAAAAAAAACTCTATTTTCAAATACTCACTTGTTTACGCTTCACCTAAAGTTACAAATTTAAGCATTACATTTAAGCATTACAATCTAATAAAATCAGTCATATACACATTAATAATATTAATAAATTATAGGCAATATTGCAAAGGTATTTAGTAAAGATAACATAAATTTTTTAACTTTTTGCTTTTTTATCTGCCAACTTTAATAAATAAATCACAATAATTACCTTTAATATCGCATGATGAAACCGCTATTAAGCAATCTGCATTTACTATTTTGGCCTTAAAATTCAGCATGTTGTTAAGTATTGATCATTTAGAAAATTAAAAAACAGTTCAACTAGAATCTAATTAAACCGTTTATTTATATTTTATAACGTCGTCGCAATTCACGATCTTGATCTCGCCTCTTAATGGTTTCTCGTTTGTCATATTTTTTCTTTCCCTGACCAACACCAATCAGAACCTTGGCAAAACCATGTTTTAAATAAACTTTTAAAGGAATGATCGCGATTCCGCGGGCAGACTGATCTTTAGCTAGACGAGCAATTTCTTTTTTATGTAAAAGTAATCTTCTACTGCGCAGAGGCTCATGATTATAACGATTACCTTGCTTATATTCACTAATGTGAACATTCTCTAAGAAGGCTGAACCATTAATAATTTGCACATAGCCGTCGCGTAAATTAATACGTCGTGCTCGCACAGATTTAATTTCAGTTCCCGTTAAAGCAATTCCCGCTTCATAGGTATCTTTTATAAAATAATCATGGTGTGCTTTCTTGTTTTGAGCAATTAAATTATCATTTTGTTCTTTTTTCAATTTTTCAACCTAATGTTTATATCTACTTAAGTGTGGATGATTGCCATTTTTTTGAAAATTGTTGCGATAGTGACCCTTATGGGCATGATCGTTGCGAAATCCGCGATTACCACGTCTTTCATTTTTAAAACCGCCACTATTATGCCGCTTCTTAGGTGCGTTGGGATCATAAATTTCAAAGTCAAGCTGGTGCTGTTCAACATTAGCATTAGTGAGGGTCACTTTCAGCGGCATCCCCACATGATATTGTTTATGAGTACCCCGACCAGTTAAAGTCATACTTTTTTCATTATAACTGTAAAAATCATCAGTCAAATTTGAAATATGAATTAATCCTTCAACTGTATTTGGTAATTGAATAAACATTCCAAAACTAGTTACCGAAGATACAACAGCATCAAAGTGGTCTCCCACCTTATCTGCCATAAATTCAGTCATCTTTAAATCATTTACTTCTCTTTCAGTATCAACCGATACTCTTTCTTGAGTTGAAGTTTGATCTGCCACTTCTGGTAAATAATTGGCAAAATGATCTTGCACCTTCTGATTTGTCCCTTTTTCACTATAAGCATGAATCATTCTGTGTACCATTAAATCAGAATACCGCCTAATTGGTGAAGTAAAGTGAGTGTAGTACTTGGCGGCAAGGCCAAAGTGCCCTAGCGGTTCTTCTGAATAATGCGCCTGCTTTAAGCTCCGCAGCATCATCATCTGCACAACTGCTTCTTCTGGTGTATCCGTTGTTTTGGCCACTACTTTTTGCAAGTCAATTGGCTTAATATGATTAGGATCAGCTGTAATATGCAGACCAAAAGCACTACAAAATTCAAAAAAGTTTTTGATGCGTTCACCATCAGGTGTTTCATGTACACGATATAAAAATGGTACATGCTTACGATAAAAATCTTCAGCGACGGTTTCATTTGCCAGCAGCATGAAAGATTCAATCATTTTTTCGGCAATACCGCGATTGTGCAAAACAATATCAGTTGGCTTGCCTTGATCATCAACAATAATTTTTGCCTCAGGTTCCTCAAAGTCAATTGCACCACGCTGATGTCTTTTTTGGTATAGCACATTATGCAACTCGGCCATTTCTTGCAGCATTGGAGCAAGTTTAACGTATTTTTCCTCCAGTTGCTCATGGTTTTCAGGATCCAAAACCTTATTGACATTGTTATAGGTCATACGACCATGTGACCGCATAACAGAAGGATGAATGCGGTAATTAACTCTTTCGCCTGCAGGTGAAATTTCCATCTCACAAGATAATACCAGTCGATCTTGACCTTCGTTTAAAGAACAAATCCCATTAGACAATCTGAATGGCAACATGGGAATAACCCGATCAACTAAATAGGTACTGTTACCCCTGGTAAAAGCTTCTTTATCCAATGGGGAATTTTCCTGAACATAATGCGCAACATCAGCGATATGAACGCCCAAATGGAAATTACCATTCGGCAATTTCCATAAAACAACTGCATCGTCAAAGTCTTTGGAATCATCACCATCAATCGTAACTGCAGGCTGATTCCGAATGTCTTCGCGGTCTGCCATTTCGGCTTCAGTAACCTGATCTGGAATGGCATTAGATTGTGTAAGTGCGTCTTCAGACCATTCCGTACGAACATCATGTTCTGAAACAATTGCCATAATATCAACACCAGGCAAGTTTTTATTACCAATGATATTAGTAACAACACCAGTCATTGAGTCCGGATTATCTTTATCGGGATAACTTGAAACGGAAACTTTGACAATATCACTTTTTTGCGGATGTAAACTATCCTGTTTGACATAAACCCGGTAATTGGCAAGTTTTTTATTTGCACTTAAAACATAACCAATAAAATGACTGATTTTTACTTGAGCATCTGTTAAAGGATGAAATTCTCCTACAAGTGTTTTAGTGCCACGCTCAAGAATTTCTCTAATTTGTCCTTCAGGTCCTTTACCATTCCAAGGATTGCCACCAGCAGTTATTTTAACTTTAACGCGGTCACCATCTACAGCGTATGCGGTATAATCTCGGGCAATGAAGATATCGTCTGCTTCTTCATCATCCAGTTTGACAAAGCCAAACCCCTTACTGTTGGCTTTAAAGTCACCCTCAACCTCAGTATTTTCTTCAGCCAATTGGTAATGACCGTTGCCATCAGTAATTATTTTCTTTTTTTGCTCAAGGTAGGATAAGGCTTTGACCATATCTGAAAAACTGCCAAGCCTGTCTCGGCGCAACATACGGTCAATTTGCTCTACTTGATATTGTTTTTTAGGATTATGACGAAAAATCTCTAAAACATTAGCTAAGATATTCTCGTTTTGTGCCATGCACTTAACTCCATTTCCTTAATAAAAGATAAAAAAAGTCCTCCCATCGTTTGAGAGCGGGAGGAATCAATAGTTATTTTGAAGACAAATAAGCTAATACTATAGCAAAAGCGAAAAAGAGAACCAGTAAAACCGCGGTAACCTTTTCCATAAATGCTTCAAAACCACGTTTCTTCGTTTGACCACTAAAAACTGCACCGCCAGAGAGTGCATTCAATGCATCTTGCTGCTTTTGCGGCTGCATCATTGTCGCAATAACGATTAAGATTGAAACAATAATTAGTAGCGTCATAAATAAATTGTACAATGCGCTGCCTCCAATATACAGATACGTTACTGATAAATTTTAGCACAAAATAGATTTAATTTCGAGTATTATTTTCTGAGTTCAGGAGCATCAGTTTTAAATTTATTTTGTGTTGTTTTTTGCTGATTTTTATACCACAAAGATGTTTTATTTTTTGCGTATAGCCTCTTTAATGCCTTCTGTTCATTATAGTCATAATCTTGTGGTTTAACTTTTTTAAACCATTTAGGCTTATAAAATCGTAAAAGATTGCCGGCAATAACACGATCAGACAAAGAAAGCTGAGTAGTAACCTTATTTGACAACGCAATCAACTCTGTTTTTAGTTTCTTGTCAGGCTTAATTATTTCTTGCCCAGTCTTAGTATCATAATAAGTGCTTCCCACTTTAGCATATTTTGGCGTTATAAAATCACCGTTACGTTGTGCCACTATTTGTGGTGCATCTTTACTTAACAAATCATGCCCAAATTGAATGGTCCCCTTGTTGCTTATCCCCAGCAAGTTAAGCAGGGTTGGCAAGACGTCAATTTCGCCCCCGTAGGTTTTCTTGACCCCGCCTCTTAAACCCTTCAGATGTATCATTAACGGCACCCGCTGAAATTTTAAATTATCAAAATTATTAAATTCATCCTGCTTAAGTAATTCTGCACTCGCCTTATGGTGATTGCCTGAAATGCCATAATGGTCGCCATACAAAACGAGCATGGTATTTTTATCTAGACCCGTTTTTTTCAGCCACCGCATTAATTGACCTATTGCCTGATCCAAGTAGCGGGCTGTCTGTACGTAGCCATCTACAGTTTCATCACCAGTTTCGGTTTTAGCAATTGACTGGTTCTTCTTATCCAAATCATAGGGATAGTGATTGGTCACTGTAATTAACTTAAGATAAAAAGGTTGCGGCAAACGCTCAATATACTTAATGGATTGAGAAAAGAAAATCTTATCTTTTAAGCCGTATCCAATATAATATTTGGGCTTGTTTTCATAATATGACAGTGGCATGAAATAGTCATAGCCAAACTGTTTGTAAGCATTGTTGCGGTTCCAAAAAGAGCCAGCCCCACCGTGCATAACCGCAGTTGTATAGCCTTGTTGCTGCTTCAAGATAGCAGGGGCACTTTCAAAGGTATTGGAAGTACCATAACTAGACATCGCTGAACCTGATTGCAACCCAAAAAGGGAGTTTTCGAGCATCATTTCAGCATCAGAAGTCTTGCCTTGTCCTACTTGATTATAAAAATTAGCAAAACTGAGCGTGTTTTTAGCATGATATAACTTATTCAGATTAGGCGTTACTTCCTTGCCCTTCCACTTATAGTCTATTAAAAACTGTTGAAAGCTTTCAAGGTGAATGACCAGCACATTTTTGCCTTTGGCAACACCGCTATATGCTTTATTAGGCTTAACATAATTGACTTTCAGATACTTTTTCACAGATTGTAAGTCAGAAACATTTGCTTTGGCCATTTGTTCACTAGTTTGAGCAGTTTTAAACGCATCATATACTGCGTATTCATTCATGCCCAAGTATTTAACAATGTAACTATTATCAAATGTTCTAGTTAACAAGCCTGAACGGTCTTTTTGTGCCATCAGCAGGTTAATCCCAATTAAAAGGATGGCAATTCCTTCAAGCAAAAGATTAAACTTCAGCTTTAATGGGCGCAAATCGTATTTAGTTACTTTAAAGCACATCAGAGCGATAATGGCCGCAATGTCAATAAAAGTTAAAAAATCTGTTACTCGTGTTATTCCTACAATACTTTTGCCAAGATTATCAGCAGTTGAACCGGAAGTTTTTATAATTGATAACGATAAAAAGTTGGAAAATTCGCGGTAATAAAGAATATTGGCAAATAACCACAAACTGAGTATGAAATCAATCATAATCATAATCCAATAGGACTTTCTTCCCTTAAAGAAAAGACCGATTCCTAGCAAAAGTAGTCCGCTTGGCAAAGGATTTAAAAACAGCAGAAAATTCTGCATTGCACCTTCTGCACCCAAGTTAAACTTTGTTAGATAAATTACGTATGTCTTTAACCAAAAAGTTCCTAAAACGATAGTAAAAAAGCCTAGTTTGGTTTCGGTCAGCCATTGCAGAAAAGACCTGATACGTGTCATCCTATTCTCCTCTCACTAAGCTTATATCTTACCCTTAACTGCGAATAAGTGCAGATATTTTAATAAAAATTAATCATTTGTTGGGCTTACGACTTTTTGGGGCTTAAATATCCAGCCCAAAATCCCTAAAATCATCCCAAAAAAGTAGGTCACAAAACGCCACAAAAACATCCCGACAATTAAAGTTCCGTTTGTAGAAATAAAGGTGGCAAAAAGAGTCTGAAAACTATATTCGGCACCACCTGAAGCACCTGGAATCGGTATAATCGCCATGAACATAATAATCATAATATTCATCTGGGTCACACTTGCCCAGTCTGCCGGAACATTTAGTGTTACTAGAATCATATAAGGAATAGAATAGAAGCACAAAAGCTGCAAGACAGTGAGAACAGCACAAACAATTAATTTCCCCTGCTCTTTTTTTAACTTTTGACTCTCATGATAAAACGTATCAATCTTTTCAAGTGTATTTTTACGCCAAACGTTAACCCGATCTGGATTTAGAAATTTAGCAAGTAGGTCCATTAACCAGTTAGCAGCATTTTTGGTCCAATTGTAAGCAAATAGAATTGCCAGTAAAAACAAAATAGAAGTCACATGAATTAAAAACCCGATAGCAATAAAAAAAGCTAACCCGGAAAATTTAGTTGCCACCATGTGAAAACCCGTAATAATTGTCGTTACATAAGCCAAAAAAACAACTATTTGGTAAATAATAAATTTCATGAGTAGCAGTGAAGTTGCCCGACCGCCTTCAATACCCATTTGGATCATAGCAGCCAGTTGTGACGGCTGCCCACCAGTTGACATTGGCGTGATAGCATTAAAAAGAGCCTGTATTAACGGAATTCTGAAGAAAGACCATTTTGAGCGCTGCGGCTCATTTTTACGTTTACTGAGAACAGCTAAAATGCTGGCTTCAAAAATATAAGACAGCAGCATTAACCCAAATACGGCGATTAATGCGATCACATTGATATTACGAGCTGCCTGCTCTAGCTGCGCAACCGGAGTGCCCTTTAAGTCAACGTATAAAACAATCCCACTAATTATGAGTACTATGGCTACGCCCCATAAGTGTTTTTTATTCATCAGTGAATTTGTCCTAATTTTCTACCAATTTCATATTGTTCGTGATAAAAATCATCCCATATCTGAGCTAGATTATCTTCAGAATATTTTGCACTTGCCTCTTGAGACAGCTTGCTGTATTTATTTAAGATTGCATGATCATGTGCCACTAATTGCAACTGCCTATTCATTTCCGTAAAATCTGAGCCTTTCATGTAATAGCCGCTAATTATTGCCTCATATAAATCAAGGTCACGCAATAAAACGGGAGTGTTGCAGCTAAATGCTTCCAATACGGACATTGGGAATAATTCATCATAAGAAGGCAAGAAAAATAAATCTGCAATATTCAGATAATCTACTAATTTTTGCCGATCAATAATTCCTGTAAATTTTAGGTTTTGCGGCGGTTCTGCTACTAATTTCTTAAAGTGGTCATAACCGTCAGTTATTTTGCCAAAAGAAAAACCACCAGCCCAGATAAATTGAATATTAGGGTTAGCTTTCGCCATTTTGGCAAAATCATCGACACCCTTACGCGCCTGTACTTGCCCGTCTCCAAAAACAACAAATTTATCAAGCGGAATACCTAATTGATGGCGAAAGGAATTCTTTTTTTCCTGACTTTCCGGATAAAATTCGTTTTTAGCTACAAAATTGGGAATATACTTAACGTTTTCGCGTTTGATACCGTATTTGACTAGCTTATCAATAAAAATTGGGTTAACAACGACTATTTCATCCATTCTTTTGTAAAAATCTATTACATACTTGTAAAAGACATTTTTAGCTAGAGAGGGCAATTTTACTGATCCTTCAAGTGTTTCAGGTAAAAAATGAACATAGCCAATTTTTCGCCCTCTTGCTGGAGAAAAGCTGTTAGCAAAATAAGTAGGATTAACGGTATGGTAGTGCGTTAAATCACTTTTACCATATTTATTATTAGTAACATAAAATTTGTCCACTAGGTGCGTCCTAAGCAGGCGAATAAGTTCTGTATATGCTGAACCAACACCTTGACCTTTAACAGAAGCTGCTTGTGAAAACATATTTATTCTAATCATTTATTTTTTCTTTGAGATCCTTTTGGTAATTTGCAATTGCATCTTGATAAAATTGGTAAACAGAACTGGCAAACCTTTTTGCAGATATTTGATCTAGTTTAGCAGCTAACTTATCCGTCGGTATTGGCTTACGTCCTTGTCTCAGATATGAAAGTATTTCTTCACGCATTTCACTGGAGCCGTTAAAGACTTTGCCAAAATCATCATTGTCAAATACCTGCTCAGTGTAATCAGTATCATAAACAACACACCTGGTACCAGAAGCTAAGGCTTCAATATAAGTTAATCCTTGTGTTTCGGTATCGCTTGCGGAAACAAAAAGATCTGCCATTTTGTAGTATGAACCCACATCTTCATGAGGTATATCACCGGTAAATATGACATTATCTTCGAGCGTTAATCGTTCTACTTGCTCCTGCAATACTTCAAGATCTGGACCGTCTCCAGATATCACCAACTGTACCTTAGGAAATTCGTCTATAATTTCTGGCATCACATTTAGAATACGATCGATTTTCTTTTCTTCAGCTATTCTGCTTAATGTTAATAAAACTGGAACATCAGTTGGTATTCCTAGTTCTTCTCTTACATCAAATGTAGCTGGTTTATTAATGCTATTTACGTCCACACCGGTCGGTATGACCCTCATAGGTATATTTACCTTATAACGCTTTAAAAGAGTTTCTACGCGCTTACTCGGGGCAATAACGCCATCCATGTTTTTTAAGTAAACATTAGTAAACTGCTTAACGTGATATGGTCTAAGCAAATGCCCATTTAAGACGTAATGCAGATAATCTTCATACATAGTGTGATATGTATGAACTGCTGGAATTTTTAGTTGGTGTGCCACATATTTACCAATCATTCCCAAAGCAAATTCAGTTTGTGTGTGTACAATATCCAGTTTAACTTCCTTCGCCACTTTCGTCGCTTCAAAGAACCCCCTATAGGCCACACGTCTATCTGTAAATGAAATAAAAGGAACGCTGCTAAACCGAAAAACATTGGCTTCTACTGTCCCCTTTTTGACATGAGGGTCTGTAGTAGTAAAGATAAACACATTATGTCCTTGTTCTTCTAAAGCATCCTTCAACGTTTTAATCGAAGTTGCAACACCACTAATTTGTGGAAAATATGAATCGGTAAAAATACCTATATTCATCTGAATACCTCCATAAAAGGTATTATAAAGATTACACCAGTCTTGTGCAATTTTTATATATAAAAATAACGGCCAAAACAAAAGCAGCCCTTAAAAAGAGCTGCTTTGATAATAGCGGTGATCGGGGTCGAACCGATACGTCCTCAACGGACACCAGATTTTGAGTCTGGCGCGTCTGCCAATTCCGCCACACCGCCATGGCAATATTTTAAAATTAACAGTTCAATGAGTGAACCGATAAAGGCGGGGATCGGATTTGAACCGACGATTAAGGTTTTGCAGACCTCTGCCTTACCACTTGGCTACACCGCCATCGAATTTTATTAATAATAGATTGGGATAGCTGGATTCGAACCAGCGCATAATAGAGTCAAAGTCTAGTGCCTTACCGCTTGGCTATATCCCAATGCTAGGGCGGAATATGGGATTCGAACCCATGTATGCCGGATCCACAAACCGGTGTGTTAACCCCTTCACCAATTCCGCCATGAAGTTAAACAGGGATAGTAGGAATTGAACCCACACTAGCGGTTTTGGAGACCGATGTACTACCTTTATACTATATCCCTATTATGGAGGAGGGTGGATTCGAACCGCCGAACTCAGAGAGAGCGGTTTTACAGACCGCCGCGTTTAGCCACTTCGCTACTCCTCCAGGCTGATGGCGCGGGACGGAATCGAACCGCCGACACAAGGAGCTTCAATCCTTTGCTCTACCGACTGAGCTACCGAGCCATCCTACGGTCCATATCAGATTTGAACTGATGATCTTCTCCGTGACAGGGAGACGAGATAAACCACTGCTCCAATGGACCATATTGCGGGAGGTGGATTTGAACCACCGGCCTTCGGGTTATGAGCCCGACGAGCTACCAGACTGCTCCATCCCGCGATTATTAATAAAGGAGGATGTGGGATTTGAACCCACGCACGGCAAGACCGTCTAACGGTTTTCAAAACCGTCCCCTTAAGCCACTTGGGTAATCCTCCAATTGTAAATATACCAAAGAATGGTAATGACCCGTACGGGATTTGAACCCATGTTACCGCCGTGAAAGGGCGATGTCTTAACCACTTGACCAACGGGTCGTCATTATCGTTCTTACGTCATAAGACGCTTAATTATAATACCGAACTTATTAGCAAAAGTCAACTATTTTTTTACTTCGTTGATTTTGCAAATCCTTTTAAGTTACTGATTCACAACGTTATTTATAATACAGGATTATGGTTAATCATGCAAGACTTTTGTGCAAAAAGTTGAATATTTTTGCTTTAAGCCGCTTATCCCTTTTATTGCCTCTAGAAATACAAAATAAGAACTCTCACATGACTGTTTCAGAAAAGTATCTGCAATCCAGTTTATAGGCCTTAGAATGCGTTATACCACTGACCTACCACAGATGAGGTTAGTTAAATAAAACGCACTCGCATACTCATAAAATTGCAAAAAAACAGCTCTCGAACTTTTAGCGAACATAAAGCAATTAAAAAACTCATAACATCAACTGTTATGAGTCTTTTTAAGCGGAGACTGAGAGATTCGAACTCTCGCACCAGAATAACCCGATCTACACCCTTAGCAAGGGCGCCTCTTCAGCCACTTGAGTAAGTCTCCACAATGGGCCTAAATGGACTTGAACCATCGACCTCACGCTTATCAGGCGTGCGCTCTAACCAGCTGAGCTATAGGCCCCAAAAAGCGGGTAACGAGAATCGGACTCGCGACTAAAGCTTGGAAGGCTTTCGTTTTACCACTAAACCATACCCGCACGAATAAAAATGGCGCGGGACGGAATCGAACCGCCGACACAAGGAGCTTCAATCCTTTGCTCTACCGACTGAGCTACCGAGCCATCCTACGGTCCATATCAGATTTGAACTGATGATCTTCTCCGTGACAGGGAGACGAGATAAACCACTGCTCCAATGGACCATATTGCGGGAGGTGGATTTGAACCACCGGCCTTCGGGTTATGAGCCCGACGAGCTACCAGACTGCTCCATCCCGCGATTATTAATAAATAAAAGTACAAATTAGTTCCATACTTTATGGACCTTGTAGGACTCGAACCTACGACAGGACGGTTATGAGCCGTCTGCTCTAACCAACTGAGCTAAAGGTCCAAGCTCTAGCGAATAGCGGCGGGGGGGATCGAACCCTCGACCTCCCGGGTATGAACCGGACGCTCTAGCCAGCTGAGCTACACCGCCAACAAATGTAACCGTTGTGTAATGATTACAATCGGGAAGACAGGATTCGAACCTGCGACCCCCTGGTCCCAAACCAGGTGCTCTACCAAACTGAGCCACTTCCCGGGATATGCGCCCTGAAGGATTTGAACCTTCAACCTTCTGATTCGTAGTCAGACACTCTATCCAGTTGCGCTAAGGGCGCATCACTAAATGCCGAGGACCGGAGTCGAACCGGTACGGTTGAAACCAACCGCGGGATTTTAAGTCCCGTGCGTCTGCCAATTCCGCCACCCCGGCAAGTAATGAAAGCGGAAGACGGGATTCGAACCCGCGACCCCCACCATGGCAAGGTGATGTTCTACCACTGAACTACTTCCGCAAGATATGAAATGCCGATTATACGATTTGAACGTACGACCCCCTGTTTACAAGACAGATGCTCTACCAACTGAGCTAAATCGGCAAGATGTAAATATGGTATATATTATTGGCGAATACGGGTGGTGGGACTTGAACCCACACGTCCGAAAACACTAGAACCTAAATCTAGCGCGTCTGCCAATTCCGCCACACCCGCAAAATGGGGCCATGAGTCGTGACGGGCTTGAACCGTCGACCCTCTGATTAAAAGTCAGATGCTCTACCAACTGAGCTAACGACTCGGAATGGAGGATACAGGGCTCGAACCTGTGACCTCCTGCTTGTAAGGCAGATGCTCTCCCAGCTGAGCTAATCCTCCATAAGCACGGCAGCGTCCTACCCTCGCAGGCAGTCTCCCACCAACTACTCTCGGCGTGAAGAAGCTTAACTGCTGTGTTCGGCATGGTTACAGGTGTTTCCTTCTTGCTCTTGCCACCGTACTTTTTTCCTTTGAGCTTTTACACTCAAAACTAAATATAATCCGCTTGAAAAACCTTGACTGCTGCTAAGCTCTGGTCAAGTCCTCGACTGATTAGTACTGGTCCGCTCCAAGCCTCACGGCTCTTCCACTCCCAGCCTATCTACCTCTTAGTCTTTGAGGTGTCTTACTACTTTCGTATGGGAAATCTCATCTTGAGGGGGGCTTCGCACTTAGATGCTTTCAGCGCTTATCCCGACCATACTTAGCTACCCAGCGATGCCTTTGGCAAGACAACTGGTACACCAGCGGTATGTCCATCCCGGTCCTCTCGTACTAAGGACAGCTCCTCGCAAATTTCCTACGCCCACGACGGATAGGGACCGAACTGTCTCACGACGTTCTGAACCCAGCTCGCGTGCCGCTTTAATGGGCGAACAGCCCAACCCTTGGGACCGACTTCAGCCCCAGGATGCGACGAGCCGACATCGAGGTGCCAAACCTCCCCGTCGATGTGAACTCTTGGGGGAGATAAGCCTGTTATCCCCAGGGTAGCTTTTATCCGTTGAGTGATGGCCCTTCCATACGGTACCACCAGATCACTAAGCCCGACTTTCGTCCCTGCTCGAGTTGTCGCTCTCGCAGTCAAGCTCCCTTATACCTTTGCACTCTGTGAATGATTTCCAACCATTCTGAGGGAACCTTTGGGCGCCTCCGTTACACTTTAGGAGGCGACCGCCCCAGTCAAACTGCCCGTCTGACACTGTCCCATGCCTCGCTTAGAGGCCCTGGTTAGAGCAGCCATCAAACAAGGGTAGTATCCCAACATTGCCTCTGATAACACTGGCGTGCTATCTTCTCCGGCTCCTACCTATCCTGTACATGTTTAACAGCTGCCCAATATCAAATTGCAGTGAAGCTCCATGGGGTCTTTCCGTCCTGTCGCGGGTAACCCGCATCTTCACGGGTATTATAATTTCACCGAGTCTCTCGTTGAGACAGTGCCCAAATCATTACACCTTTCGTGCAGGTCGGAACTTACCCGACAAGGAATTTCGCTACCTTAGGACCGTTATAGTTACGGCCGCCGTTTACTGGGGCTTCAGTTCGCTGCTTCGCTTGCGCTAACAGCTCTCCTTAACCTTCCAGCACCGGGCAGGTGTCAGCCCCTATACGTCGTCTTACGACTTTGCAGAGACCTGTGTTTTTGATAAACAGTTGTTTGGGCCTATTCACTGCGGCTGGCTCTTACACCAGCACCCCTTCTCCCGAAGTTACGGGGCGATTTTGCCGAGTTCCTTAACGAGAGTTCTCTCGCTCACCTGAGTGTTCTCCACTCGACTACCTGTGTCGGTTTGCGGTACGGGTACGCAGCTTCTCACTAGAAGCTTTTCTTGGCAGTGTGACTCTTGGACCTTCGCTACTTTAATTTCGCTCCTCATCACGCCTTGTGCTTCTCGGATACAAGCATTTGACTCATATCCACACTTGACGCTTAAACATGGCTTCCAGCGCCATGCGTCCTTCGCCTCCTGCGTCCCTCCTTCGCTATTAACGAAGCTGCGCAGTACAGGAATCTCTACCTGTTCTCCATCGACTACGCCTTTCGGCCTTGCCTTAGGTCCCGACTTACCCTGGGCGGACGAGCCTGCCCCAGGAAACCTTAGTCTTTCGGCGGATAGGATTCTCACCTATCTTGCGCTACTCATACCGGCATTCTCACTTCTAAAAGCTCCACTTATCTTCTCAGTTAAGCTTCGCCGCTTTTAGAACGCTCTCCTACCACGTGCATTACTGCACATCCACAGTTTCGGTACTATGCTTAGCCCCGGTAAATTTTCGGCGCAGCGTCACTCGACTAGTGAGCTATTACGCACTCTTTTAATGGTGGCTGCTTCTAAGCCAACATCCTAGTTGTCTACGCAACTCCACATCCTTTTCCACTTAGCATAGATTTGGGGACCTTAACTGGTGATCTGGGCTGTTTCCCTTTCGACTACGGATCTTATCACTCGCAGTCTGACTCCAGTGCTTTGATATCTGGAATTCGCAGTTTATCTGAATTCAGTAACCCCTGACGGGCCCTTCGTCCAAACAGAGCTCTACCTCCATTATCATCCTCGCACCAGGCTAGCCCTAAAGCTATTTCGGAGAGAACCAGCTATCTCCAAGTTCGTTTGGAATTTCACCGCTACCCACAACTCATCCCCGCAATTTTTAACTTACGTGGGTTCGGTCCTCCAGTGCGCTTTACCGCACCTTCAACCTGGTCATGGGTAGGTCACTTGGTTTCGGGTCTACATCAACTAACTTCCGCGCCCTCTTCAGACTCGCTTTCGCTCCGGCTCCGTCTTTTCTGACTTAACCTCGCTAATTAACGTAACTCGCCGGTTCATTCTACAAAAGGCACGCCATCACCCCTTAATGGGCTTTGACTATTTGTAGGCACACGGTTTCAGGTTCTCTTTCACTCCCCTCCCGGGGTTCTTTTCACCTTTCCCTCACGGTACTGGTTCACTATCGGTCACAATGTAGTATTTAGCCTTGCGAGATGGTCCTCGCTGCTTCAATCGGGATTCCTCGTGTCCCGACCTACTCAGGATCCTGCTCAGCGCGCTCCGGATTTCGCTTACGGGGCTCTCACCCTCTCTGGCTTACCTTCCCAGATAATTCTGCTATCCTTTGCGCTGCCTTCCTGCGGTCCTACAACCCCAGATGATAAATCATCTGGTTTGGGCTCTTTCCGCTTCGCTCGCCGCTACTAGGGAAATCGATCTTTCTTTCTCTTCCTGCAGCTACTTAGATGTTTCAGTTCACTGCGTCTTGCCCCAACCGGCTATCTATTCACCGCTTGGTAATGCATCTGCATGCATTGGGTTCCCCCATTCGGATATCTCCGGATCTCTGCGTACTTACCGCTCCCCGAAGCCTTTCGTGGTTCGTCACGTCCTTCTTCGCCTCATTGTGCCCAGGCATTCACCGTGCGCCCTTCTTTACTTGACCTTACTCAAGATACTCTCTCGGTCGCTCTTTAGCAATCTGTTCTCTTTTGATTGTTTCTCGGTTTTTCTTGGATTATATTCAGTTTTCAATGTACTAACTCGTTTGAGGTATTACCCTCAAAACTAAACAATGTCTTCGCTACTCATGTGCTTTCCTTGCTCTTGCCTTGGCTTCTCTTAGTATTCCTACTCTCCGCCTCGGCCTTTGCTTTTCCTTAGAAAGGAGGTGATCCAGCCGCAGGTTCTCCTACGGCTACCTTGTTACGACTTCACCCTAATCATCTGTCCTGCCTTAGACGGCTGACTCCTTTGCAGGTTATCCTACCGGCTTTGGGCATTACAGACTCTCATGGTGTGACGGGCGGTGTGTACAAGGCCCGGGAACGTATTCACCGCGGCGTGCTGATCCGCGATTACTAGCGATTCCAGCTTCATGCACTCGAGTTGCAGAGTGCAATCCGAACTGAGATTAGCTTTCAGAGATTCGCTTGCCTTTGCAGGTTCGCTGCTCGTTGTACTAACCATTGTAGCACGTGTGTAGCCCAGGTCATAAGGGGCATGATGACTTGACGTCGTCCCCACCTTCCTCCGGTTTGTCACCGGCAGTCTCATTAGAGTGCCCAACTTAATGCTGGCAACTAATAATAAGGGTTGCGCTCGTTGCGGGACTTAACCCAACATCTCACGACACGAGCTGACGACAGCCATGCACCACCTGTCTTAGTGTTCCCGAAGGAAACATCCTATCTCTAGGACTGGCACTAGATGTCAAGACCTGGTAAGGTTCTTCGCGTTGCTTCGAATTAAACCACATGCTCCACCGCTTGTGCGGGCCCCCGTCAATTCCTTTGAGTTTTAACCTTGCGGTCGTACTCCCCAGGCGGAGTGCTTAATGCGTTAGCTGCAGCACTGAGAGGCGGAAACCTCCCAACACTTAGCACTCATCGTTTACGGCATGGACTACCAGGGTATCTAATCCTGTTCGCTACCCATGCTTTCGAACCTCAGCGTCAGTTACAGACCAGAGAGCCGCCTTCGCCACTGGTGTTCTTCCATATATCTACGCATTCCACCGCTACACATGGAGTTCCACTCTCCTCTTCTGCACTCAAGAAAAATAGTTTCAGTTGCACTTCCCCAGTTAAGCTGGGGGCTTTCACAGCTGACTTATTCTCCCGCCTGCGTTCGCTTTACGCCCAATAAATCCGGACAACGCTTGCCACCTACGTATTACCGCGGCTGCTGGCACGTAGTTAGCCGTGACTTTCTGGTTGATTACCGTCAAACAAGAATCAGTTACTACCCTTGTCCTTCTTCACCAACAACAGAGCTTTACGATCCGAAAACCTTCTTCACTCACGCGGCGTTGCTCCATCAGACTTGCGTCCATTGTGGAAGATTCCCTACTGCTGCCTCCCGTAGGAGTTTGGGCCGTGTCTCAGTCCCAATGTGGCCGGTCAGTCTCTCAACTCGGCTATGCATCATCGCCTTGGTAAGCCGTTACCTTACCAACTAGCTAATGCACCGCGGGCCCATCCTTTAGTGACAGCTCGAAAGCCACCTTTCTCAGCTTGAGCATGCGCTCGTGCTGCTTATTTGGTATTAGCACCTGTTTCCAAGTGGTATCCCAAGCTAAAGGGCAGGTTGCCCACGTGTTACTCACCCATCCGCCGCTCGCGCTTCTGACTTCCTACCGAAGTATTCCGTCAAAATTGCTCGCTCGACTTGCATGTATTAGGCACGCCGCCAGCGTTCGTCCTGAGCCAGGATCAAACTCTCATTTTTTAAATGTTTGTTTGAATGTTTGCTCATTCGTTCCAAGATTCGCATCTCGGATTTATTTGCTTGCGAAATTGACTTCGCTCTTTTGTTTTGGGTTCTTTAAACCCGCACATTTTTGCGAAAACATTGTTCAGTTTTCAAGGTACTACCTGCTGTCTTCTTTAAAACAGCTTTTTCATTCTGCCAGATTCAGCTGCTTTTGTCAAGCACTTTTTTTCTGACTTGTTTTTGCCGTCTTACCTGACAGCGTTTATTATCTTACTAAACCTGTCGCTTTTTGTCAACTGGTTTTGCTCGATTTTTTTGTCGCCCCTTGGCTCCTCTTGCCTTGCGGCTCATTGCCCGACGACAGTTATTAATACTAGCAAGTATTTTTCCTTTTTGCAAGTCTTTTTTGTAATTTCTTAAAGTGACTTACTTCTTTTTTCATGATAAAGTTGTCATATCAAGGTTTAGAGGGGAGTTTTTAAAATAAAAAAATTTGATTTAGCAATTATAGGAGCAGGTCCGGTTGGATTATTCTGTGCCAATTTTGCTCATCTTCATGGGTTAAATACAGTAATTTTTGAATCACTGAGTGAAGTAGGAGGTCAGCCAAAATTACTTTATCCTTTTAAACAAATATTGGATATACCGGCTTACAGTTCTATTTCAGCCCAAGAATTAATTACTAATCTGCAAAAAGATGCTGAACATAACGCAAAGTTTATCCTAAATCACCGCGTTGAATCTATTAAAGAAAGTAATAAAGAATTTGTAATTGATAATAGCTTTATTGTTAAAAGCATTATTATTGCGACAGGCACTGGATTTTTCAGTCCTAAAAAATTTCCGTTGAAAGTAGATAATGAGATCGAAAAAAAGATTCACTACTATGTTAAAGAACCGCAAATTTTTGCTCACCAGCAAATAGGTATCTTTGGCGGCGGCGATTCAGCGCTTGACTGGGCTATCGAATTGGCAAACCAGCCAGGTACAAAAATAAAACTAATACATAGAAGAAAAGTATTTCGCGGCTTAGAATCAAGCGTCAAAAAACTACAAAATTTAAAAAATGTTGAAATAAAGACGCCATATCTTCCCAAATCAATTGAACTTAGCGATAATCAACTTAATATTGGTTTGAAAGAAATGGGAAGTAACGACATAATTTCTGCAAAATTTGATCAAATTGTTGTTGCTTACGGTTTCCGGGCTAATAACCAATTTGTTAAAAAGTGGGGTGTCAATCTGACTAACAACCATATAGAAGTGTCACGCACAATGGAAACTAATATTCCCGGTATTTATGCGGTTGGTGATGTAGTCACTTATCCTGAACGGGTGCCGCTTATTGGATTAGGATTTGGTGAGGCACAGATTGCAGTCGCTGCTATTATGCGCACACTCTTTCCAGAAAAGACCTTAACGATACATTCAACCAGCATTTAAGGAGATGTTTATGACAATAATCAATTTTATTCTGCACATTGATCACCATTTAGTAGAAATAGTTAATCAATTCGGGAACTGGACATACTTGATTATCTTTGCCATTATTTTTATTGAGACTGGACTAGTTATCTTCCCCTTTTTACCGGGGGATTCTCTCATTTTTGCCGCCAGCTCATTAGCTGTGAACCCTAAATACAATTTAAATATTTGGTGGATTTATTTTGCCGTACTGACGGCTGCCGTGTTGGGCGATGCCTGTAATTATGAAATTGGCGCATGGTCTGTTAGACAAGGGTCTAAGCATAATTGGTTTAATAAACTGATTAATCAAAAAAATAGAGCGGCTGCCGAAAATTTCTTTAACCGCCACGGTCCGATCACAATTGTAATCGGCAGATTTATCCCTTTTATTAGGACTTTTGTTCCCTTCATATCTGGCGGCAGCAGCATGCATTACGGCAAATTTGCGCTCTATAATGTAGTTGGCGGAATTATCTGGGGTGGTTTATTTACTGTGTTAGGTGCCTTTTTTGGTAACATCCCATTTGTAAAAGAGCATTTCTCAATGTTACTAATCGCAATTATTTTGATTTCTGTCTTGCCAATTTTGATAGTCGCCTTAAAAAAACGTATAACAAACAAAAAGGAGTTCCACTAAGAACTCCTTTTTTATCTTTGCAGCAACTTATTTGCAAAATATAATTCGTAAGAAATGCCTGCAATAGCAAAACATGAGGCAAAAAAGCCTTCAGTAAGGACATTAATAATCGGATCGGTTGCAGGGTCAAATAACCAGGTATTACTGCCAGCAAAAAACAAATGATGAAAAGTAATGAAAAAGTTGTCAAAGTTAGCCAAAGCAAAAGGCAAGACAACTACTGGCATTAATAAAAATAATAGGGCCCAAATTTTATCCAAGCGCAATATTTTTTTGTTATGATGCTTGCTCCAAAAATAAATTACTATGCAACAGATAAAAGCAACAATTGCTAAAACAAATAATTTTTTGACATCAGCAAAATGTTGCGCTGCCATTCTTGAAGTTGGCAGATTCTGCATTTTTAATTTGTCCTTAAACGGCCAAGTCAAATACCACAGCAGTTGGTTATAATTATGCATCACCTGACTAACTGACAAATTTACTGTTTTGTTAGTCTTTTGCACTAAAACAAAGACAAATAATAAGGGCCAGCTCGCAACCAGCGTGACCACAACACTACTTGAAACAGCAAAAATAAAATGATAAATGATAGTTAATATATTATTTTTTTTGCTCATATTTCAACCTGATCCAAACTATTAGTCAAAATAGTAGGTTGTCTTTTCCCTTCAATATCCGCTGCTTTCGTTATTCCGGTAGTAACCAGCAATTGATCAACGTTACTGTTAAACCCAGCTTTAATATCAGTATCATAATTGTCACCAACTATCAGCGCATCACTCTTAGCACAGCCGTATTTGGCTAAAACCATGTCAATAATTACAGAAGAAGGCTTACCAATATAAAAAGGCTCTTGTCCACTTGAAGCCGCAATCATAGCGCACTGCGAACCATTGCCGGGCATCAAGCCTTTCTCACTAGGCAAATTAAGATCGGCGTTAGTACCAATGAAAGTTGCACCATTTCTAATAGCAGAAACGGCCACCTGAATTTTATGATACGTTAAGTCGGTATCCATCCCTACTACCACATAATCAGGATTAGTTTCATTAAGTTCAAATGCAGGATTTTGGATAAACTCCTGCCAGAGACCAATCTGACCAATTAAGTAGACTCCAATTTTATTTGTCTGCTTTTTTTGGCATTTTAAAATGTAACTTATGGTAGCCATACATGGTGTATAAATATGAGCAGTATCTGTTGCAACACCATGAGTTTTTAGCTTATCCACTACCATTTGTGGTGTTCGCGTGGTGTTATTTGTCAAAAAAAGATAGTCTTTATGCGCTTCTTCTAAACGCTTAATAAAACGAACTCCTGAGGCAATAGTTTCCTTACCGCGATAAATTGTGCCATCAAGATCAATTAAAAATAGACGGTAATTCTTCACTATTTGCTACTCTTTCTTTTTTTAATTACAAAAGAATGACGACTGCCATGCTCTTTTCTAACAGGTGCAGTTTCAGGCTTTTTTAGATGACTTTGCCGAACGCGATAACGTTTAACTGCTTTATTGGAATTTTTCCGGCGCAAACTTTGTCCGCGATTTTTATATGAATTAGGACGCTTTTTACGTTTACTATTATGATAATGATGCACGGGGCTCAAAAGTTGCAAGATAAAATATGGTCCACCAGGATTGCAGTACTCTAATAAATAGTCAGCAATAGTTTGTTTTTTACGGTCTAGGGCTGTTGGCACATTATCTTGATAAAAGCCCTTCAACCTTAAATGCCCACTGGAAACATCACCAACAATAAAATCGTATTGATCCAAATATGGGTCATACTTGCGTCGCAATTGCTCAATATCCAAAGCTGCTGCTTTATCGACAACTACTTGGTAAAGTTGCTTATTGATTTTTAATTGTTCCTTATCCCAAGCTACAGCGGCTAAGGGATGACGCAAGGGTTGTTCCTGCTCAAATTTATTTTCTTTTTGTTTATTAGTGCTACTTTGCTCTACCATTTACTTCACTTCCTTGCAGTGGATATTTTTGTGCTAAATACTTGCCAATTACCTCGCGTAAAAATTGCGGAAAAAGAAAATCATTATCGCCCACAATTGCTAGAGTAGGGAAAAACGGCACTAAAACGTAATGGTCTAAAACGGCAATTTGATATTCTTGATAAGGATCAACCTCTTTACCATTTACAAAAACCACTCTACTCATCGGGTCAAATTTAATTCCCTTATAGTGCATTTGCCCAAAGATTTTTCCCCGAAAACTCATTCCCTGTAATGGAAAATGATCTAAAAAGTGCCGGTTTTTTTCTATTTCCATAATTAAACGCCAAAGATCACTCCCCTTTAATGTCGATCGAACAACGTGCATTGAATGTGGCAGTGCTTTTTGCAAGTCATATTTAGTTAAAATACCCTGTTTAAAAGGCGTTAAGAACAAGCCCGAACTTAACATAGCCAAATCGGTTCCGGCAAAATTTGCAATTGCATTCATGGAAACTTGAATAGCTGCTTCTTTATCATCATTAAATTTTTCAGGCAAATCAGCAACAAGCTCGCGGCTCAAAATTTCTTTACCCTTTTGCCTGTAGTTTAAAATCGTCTCTTCATCGGCTAAATGCGATTTCATCAAACTTGTCGGCTCAACATGCGGGGTTATTTTTTTAACATGATGGTTGTCATCAATTTCCACATAGGTATTTCCAACATAATTGCCCCATTTACCCGTTTGCGTTATCCAGACATCTTTGACTTTTTTACCATGTGGCAGTAAGTCGTGACTGTGACCCCCAACAATCAAATCAATTTCAGGATAGTTTTTGGCTAAAAAAGTATCCATATTTAAACCAATGTGAGTTATTAAAATTAAAACATCATATTGATTTTTAATCTGGGGTAAAACTTCGTCCATAGTTTCTTTTAGCATTTTAACGTGCCAGTGATTAGGTTCATAAGAAAGAGGATAAGCTGCGGTTAAACCAATTAGCGCAATACGCGTCTTCTTTTTTGTAGTTAATATCTTATATTGCACCGCCCAATGCGGCATTGAACCATCTTCTTCACGCAAGTTAGCCAGAATAACTGGGAAATTAGCATGATCAAACAATTTTTCGACTACTTCATGTGAATTAGAGATGCCCTCATTATTACCGATAGTAATCGCATCGTAATGAAAACTATTCATTAATCTGATATTAGCTTGACCATAAGTGGCATCGGTTAATGGCTGGGAGCGATCCATAAAATCCCCTGCATCAAAAGTAAAAACCTGGTCGACGGACTTATCTTTTTGTGCTTCTCTTAAGTAGCGACCAATTTTAGGAAAATGTTCGAAATGAGAATGTAAATCATTAGTATGTAAGATGCGGATTTTTTCCATTTTTTCTCTATCCTATTTGATTTGATTTTAATACCATATTATAGGCGTCTAAAATTTTGCCTTTTGGCTTCTGCCATTCAACCCAGTCGGGATTTTTCCAGTCATCTTCATTTGTCAAAGTTTCAAGTTTATAAGTCTTATTAATATATTCTTCATAAGTAATCAGAGCTTTAGTACGCGGAATATTTAATTGTAAGATACGTACGCTTTTAATCTTTCCCCGGTCAGCAGCCAGCTCGGCGATGCCATTTTGATCAATATTAGATATTTCAAAATACTTGCTGCCATCATTACGCACAATTTCTTCAATTAAATCCAATTCTTCATATTGTTCATTCATTAATATTCCCCGCATAAATTAAATCTGTGACATATAGCAAAAAATGTGCAACCATGCTATTGTAGTAAACAACAGAGGTGTACACATGAAATATCAAAGCCATATTATTACGGCTCTCATTTTTAGCATCATATTCATAACAACTTGTGGTTTCACTGTCGTTGGACACCGGGGAGATCCCAGTAAATATCCTGAAGAAACCATTCAAAGTGACAACTCTGCTTTTAATTCAGGAGCCGATTATGTCGAACTTGACCTTCATCTTTCTGCAGACGGTGAGTTAGTTATTTCACATGACGACGACTTATTTCGAGTGACCCATACACATGCAATTGTATCACAAAATAACTGGGAGGCACTTAGCCAACTTACCTATGATAATGGCGAACATGTGCTGAGTTTACCACAGTTATTTGAATACTATCAAAAACGACCTAATACTAAATTTATTTTGGAAACCAAAATTGATCATTCGTTAGAGCCGTCTTATGAATTAGAAGACAAAATCGCGGCTACAATCAAAAAATACCATATGGAAAAAAGAGTTATGATCCACTCTTTTTCTGCAGCCAGCTTATTTCATTTTCGCAAAATCATCCCTGACGCATATTTAATACTGATCGTTGGCAGTTTGAAACGAATGAATTTCAGCAATTTGCCTCAAGTAAATGCAGTCAATGTTTCTTCTGACCTGATTTTAAACCATGCTTGGCTGATCCACTGGCTGCATCAATTAAATAAACAAGTCTTTGTGTGGACTGAAATGGATGAATCCCCTGATCTATGGCAGTGGTTGATTAATAAAAACGTTGACGGGGTTGTTACCAATTTTCCCAGTACCGGCTTTAAGTACAAGTTAGCTAAAGAAGGCACCAAAAAATACGATATTCACCGCAATGGTATCTATTTTGGTAAGAAGAAAACTAAAACAATGATGAACCCGTATGTGCAGGACAAACAAAATAAATATGTCTATCCCGGCCAAAAGTTTGAGGTAATGTACGGTGTCAGAGCACATGATCAGCTTTACTATCAAATTGCCAATCAAACATTTATTTCGGCAGAGTTTGTTAATATGGATCTAAGGCCGGAGGAGATTGCACCTTATCAAAATAAGCAAATTTTGGCTAAGCCGGAAAAAAATGTCCGAATCTATCGTTACCCGGATAATCAAGCTAAGACCGAAAAATTTATGCCCATCAATACTCTTTATAAAATTCAGAATTTTAATGGCAGCCCTAAAAGTATGTGGCTTTATACCTCTTTAGGTTGGATCAAGGCCCGTGATATTCTTTTCTATGGCTTTTTCGGCGAAACAAGCTGGCAGAACTACCGGCAATTACCACGCATGAGCCGTTACTCCAATATTGCTTTAACAGCATACTTGCCGCTGCAATCCGGCAAAACACTAAATATACTGCAACAGATAAAAAAGGTGCAGAAAATAACCAGCAAAAAAGTGCTGCATGGCTAACATGCGGCACTTTTTACGTGACTAAATTATCTTATTCATTTGTAGTACTCTGCTTTTTCAATATTTCATAAGGCAGCTCAATTTGTTTTTCCGGTACTTCTTCATTATTCATGAGTTTAGTTAACATTCTCATGGCAACTGCACCAATATCATAAAGCGGCTGACGAACGGCAGTTAATGCCGGACGCACAACCGAAGCAATTTGTGTAGCACTTGCTGTAATTATTTCTAGGTCAGCAGGTACTTTTTTACCGGCGTCAATAGCAGAATTGAGTAAGCCTACCGCAGCAACATCACGTGTTACGATCACACCGTCAATGCCATCTTGTTCTAATTGTGACAATAAATTATAGCCATCAGAGTGATCCTTAATATTAGAATAAATATGACCTTCGCCCAAATTATGATCTTTCATGAACTTTTTATAAGCAGGTATTCTTTCTTGGGCATTGACTACCGTGTCTGGGTTGCCTATAACTAGCGCCAAGTTCTTCCTACCGTCATTATAAAGCAGGTTCAGAGCTTCTGTATCTGCTTTTTTGTAATCTATGGCAACTGATGGAAATTCACTATGACTGTCTTTGGTTCCAGCCAAAACAACCGGAGTATCAGTCCGTTTAAATGCAGTAACTGCTTCCTCAGGCAAACTGTCAGACATGTAAATTACACCATCTACTTGTTTATTAAGTAAACCTTGAATCGCTTGATCTTCTCTCATTAAGCGATTTTCAATACTGGTAATAATAATATTATATTTGTATAACAGAGCTATATCATCAATACCTTTTGACAATTCGGCAAAATAAAGATTGGTCAAATCAGGTACAATTAACCCCACTGTGGTTGTTCTTTTAGATGCAAGACCCTGTGCCACAGCATTTGGTTGGTAATGCAGCCTGTTAATTACTTTCATCACCCGCTCACGTGTGTCTTTACGCACGTTAGTATTGCCATTAACCACTCGTGAAACTGTGGCCATTGAGACTTTAGCCTCACGAGCAACATCATAAATTGTAATTTCTTGTTTACGCATTCTTTTTTGTTCCCCCATTTTACAATTACTAGTATAAAATTTATCATGATTTTGCAAAAAGTGCAAACGTTTACAGCTATTCTTTCATTTTTTCAAGACAAGAACATGATATACTTGCATTAACTATACATTTTGAAATAGAAAGAAGAAGTTATGAATTTAAACAAATTACAAGAATGGCTGCAAAGTTCCGGTAACGATGTTGCCTATATCTCTAATCCAACTACAATTGCTTACTTTACCGGATATGATATGGAACCACATGAGCGGATTTTCGCTCTTTTAGCGTTCAAAGATCAAGATCCTTTCGTTTTTGTTCCTGCATTAAACGTTGAAGAAGCCAAAAATTCAGCCTGGAATGGCGATGTGTACGGCTATCTTGATTCAGAAAATCCTTGGGAGATTATCGCTGACAAGGTAAAAGGCAGAACTAAAGACTACCAAAAATGGGCTCTTGAGAAAAACAATTTGTCTGTTTCTCATTATCAACTCATTCACGCACAATTTCCTGATGCTAATTTTGACGGTGACGTTTCTAATTTTGTTGCAAAAATTCGTCTCTACAAAACTCCAGAAGAAATAAAGCAATTACAAGCTGCTGGACGTGAAGCCGACTTTGCATTTCAAATTGGTTTTGATGCGATTAAAAACGGTGTAACTGAAAGATACATAGCTGGACAAATTGAGTACCAGCTAAAGGTTCAAAAAGGAGTTATGCACGAAAGTTTTGAAACAATTGTGCAAGCCGGGGCAAACGCTGCTAATCCTCATTTAGGTCCTACTATGAACAAAGTTAAGCCTAACGAACTGGTATTGTTCGATCTGGGCACTATGCATAACGGTTATGCTTCTGATTCCAGTAGAACAGTTGCCTATGGTGAACCATCAGCCAAAGAAAAGGAAATCTATGAAATTGATCGCGAAGCCCAACAAGCTGCAATTGATGCTGTTAGACCAGGAATGACTGCTTCAGAACTTGACAGTGTTGCACGTGACATTATTACTAAAGCTGGTTATGGTGAGTACTTTATTCACCGTCTGGGTCACGGAATTGGCAAAGAAGTGCATGAATACCCGTCAATCGTTCAAGGCAACGATTTAATTATTGAGGAAGGCATGTGTTTCTCAATCGAACCAGGAATTTATATTCCAAATGTAGCAGGTGTTAGAATCGAAGATTGTGGTGTTGTCACTAAAAACGGCTATGAACCATTTACTCATACCAGTAAAGAACTAAAGATTTTGCCTTTGTAAAACAGCAATTTTGTTACAAAAAAATGGCACTAACAGAAATATCAATCTGCTAGTGCCATTTTAATAAATAATTGTTTATGGTCTGTCAAATGGATCTGCTGGTGCGTCAGCTGAGTCTTCCGGTCTTTCAGGCTTTGGAGGTTCGGGATGATTTAAATTATCTGGAGCTTCAGCATGATGTAAGTCTTCTGCTACATCTTTATTCTTTAAATCTTCATCCTTCGAATTATCAATGACGATATCATCAAAATCCTTTAATTCTGAATCATCCTCAACGTTCTTAGGGAATGAAGCCAGTTGATTTTTCACAACTTCAGTACCATTATCATATTTTTTCTTTAAGTCTTGAACGGTTTCATTGTTCTTAACTTTTTTCTTTAATTCATCAATTTGGTCATCACTAACTAAAAATGAACCGGCAAGAAATCCTGCCGCACTTCCGACAATTGTTCCCAAAACAAAACTTGCAAACTTTTTCATAAAAGTAACTCCTTTTACTTAATCTTCACCTTTACGCCGCTTATGCCGTGCAAACACTGATGCTAAAGCAGATGACATCAACCCGTTACGTTTCCAATGAAAATTATTGAAACGCTTTGCCATCTTTCTGGTAGATGTGTTGACATCTGAAACGCTTTCGCCTAAATCAGCTGCTGCCTGTACAACAGGATCAATAGTTTTCATTTTAACATTAACATCTGCTAGCAAGACATTAGTTTTATCAAGCAAATCACTAGTCTGATGAAGTAAATCATTAACATCCCCAGTAACCTGTTGAATTGACTCGTTAGCACTCTGGATCGTTTTTTCTGCTTCTCTAGTCGCTTTCGCGGCACGTATAAGCACTGGAATTGTGAAAAGTACTAAAATTAAAAATGCAATGGCAGCTATTAGTCCCGCTAATGCACCATAAGATAATCCCATCTTTTACCTCCAATTCTATACCTAAAAAAAGTCTAGCATGAAAATGCTTCAATCTCAATCTATATGTCATATTTTGTTATAGTTAATATGCATATACGGAAGGCAATTATTATGAATAAAATATTTCAAATAAACAAACGTGTTTTAAAATTCAATTGGGACAGATTGGGTGAACAAGCACTAACAATACTTTGGCAATTAGCCATTTCAACGTTGGTCTTTTACATAATTGACCGCATTGGTAAAAAAATCATCAATCATTATTTAAAGCATAGTAAAAGAAAACAAAACAAGAGAACACAAACAGTTACTGCATTAATTAACAGTATTTTTGAATACACTGTGATTTTCTTTTATTTATTTGCAGTCTTATCAATTTTGGGCATTCCCATTGGCACACTGCTTGCCAGTGCTGGTATTTTTTCTTTAGCTTTAGGCATGGGAGCTCAAGGATTTGTGAGTGACCTAGTCAACGGCTTCTTCATCTTAAGCGAAGATCAATTCGACGTTGGTGACATCGTCTCAATTAATGATCAAACCGGGGTAGTAGTTCAGTTGGGCTTAAGAACTACCAGACTTAAAGGTTCAGACGGTTCTATCATTTATATCCCCAACCGCAATATTTCTATTGTACAAAATTTGGCTCATGGTGGTATTGGACTGGATATTAATATTCAGCTTAAGGCCAATAACGATTTTGCCCAAGTTCATGATTTAATTAATCAAATAAATAATGAATTGAGTACCAATATTAAAGTTTTAGTCCAGGAGCCTAAAATAGTGGGCATTACAGCGCAAACGGCGCAAACGGTCAACTATGTTGTCCACTTTCAAGTTAAACCCGGTTACGAAAAAGAAGTACAAGATGAATACTTAACACAATATTTGAAAATCTTGCAAAAAAATCAAATTCACCTAGCAGAATAAAATAAAAAAACTGATAAGAAATTTTATCAGTTTTTGTTTTATTCAAATTGTTCAAGCCAAGCAGGTAATTTTTGCAGCAATTGGGAAATTGCTCTACCGCGATGGGATAAACTGTTTTTTTCCGCTGTCGTCATTTCCGCAAAAGTTTTTTGCTTTTCAGGCACAAAGAATAGTGGATCATAGCCAAAACCATCTTCACCTTGTGGAGCTGGTAAAATCAAACCAGCACATTGACCTGAAACAACCAAATCTTGGTCAAAATGACCCGGTTTTGATACGACAATTGTGGTATTAAATTTGGCAGTCCGCTGTTTTAACGGCACACCACCAAGCTCTGCCAGTAGTTTAGCATTATTCTTATGATCATTATGTTCAATTCCTGCATAGCGGGCAGAATGAACTCCAGGAGCACCATCAAGCGCATCAACCATCAAACCGGAATCATCAGCTATCGTCAGCATTTGACTGTAATCCGCTAATGCGTGTGCCTTTAATTTAGCGTTTTGCTCAAAAGTGGTGCCATATTCTTCTACTACTGGTGGTCTACCCAGATCAGCATTGGTTTTAATCGTGGCAGTAATTCCAGCATTTTTAAAAGCTGCACGCAGTTCTATTGCTTTTCCCTTGTTAGTAGTCGCAAATAAGATTTCCATTATTTAGATCCTTTCTCTAAAGTTGCTGAGCCTGAAACTGCTGGTCATTCAATACCAAACGGCCAAGTTCGTCAAACAGTGCCACATTTCCCGTTGTGAAGTATTCGTGTTTACCTTCTGCTGTGTTAGCAGAGAACAGCTGGTCTCTTTTCATAACGTTATATGTATACTGAGCAACTTGGTCTGCCGGATCAATTATTTGGACATCAGGTTTCAAGCACTGAGCAAATTCTTTTTGAATAATTGGGTAATGAGTGCAGCCTAAGATTAAGGTATCAAAGTCCAAATTACTAATCGGTGCCAAAGTCTTTTTAAGCTCGGTCATATAGGCTTTATGACCCGCATCAGCTTCAATTAAAGGCACAATTTTAGGAGCAGCTAGTTCAATAGTCTCTATTTGCTGATCACGTGTTTGAATTTCCTTTTGGTAAGCATGTGAACCGACTGTCATTTTTGTAGCCACTACAGCAACCTTTTTATTTTTGGTAGTATTTGCTGCTGCCAGTGCACCCGATTGGATTACGCCAATTATTTGGGGCTCAATTTCCTTTTGAATAAAGTTCATGGCCACAGCAGTCGCTGTATTACATGCAAATATAATCAACTTGACGTTTTTACTTAATAAAAACTTAACACTTTGGGTCGTTAGGGCAATTATTTCTTCTTTTGTCTTGTCCCCATAAGGAATATGGGCATTATCACCAATAAAAACAGTCGATTCGTGAGGCATCTTGGCAATAATTTTTTTAACTACTGTCAACCCACCAACACCAGAATCCAGCAAGCCAATTGGTCGATTATCCATAATAAAAGTCTCCCTAAATAATTTATACTTCAATCAATTTTACGGTAAAATAAAAGAAAATAAAAGGGATGAATTTCTTTATGCAAGACAATAACCAACATGAACACGTATATTTTGTTAATCAACTATACCGCGACTTCTTATTACCTACTATTTTAGGCACAGATAATGATGCTATTCTTTATTGGGGTGGCAAGCGTATTGCCCGGAAATATGACTTATTGTCATTTGAAGATGTGGTTAGCTTTTTTAATACTGCCGAATTTGGCTTATTGGAAAAGACCAAAACCCATCGCAATGAAGAAGTTTTCAAATTAACAGGTCAAAGCGTCACGGACCGCATTAATAGTGGCAGTCAGGAGTTTTCCTTAGAAGCTGGAATAGTTGCCGAAGCAATACAAAAGGAAACCGGTCGCACAACCGAATGTGAAATAAAAATAGATGACCGCAAAAAGGAAGTAAAATTGCTGGCAAAATTTGATTAAATTCTCAAAAAACAAATAATTTAGTTTTTTACCATTTTTGCAATATTATTAAAGTAGGAATGGAGGAAATAAGATGCTAAGAGAATTTAAAGAATTTATTGAACGTGGCAATGTTATTGATTTGGCCGTTGGTGTAATTATTGGTGGTGCTTTTACCAACATTGTTAATTCATTGGTAAACAATTTGATCAATCCACTTTTAGGTTTATTTATCGGGAAGATTGATCTCTCCAACTTGGTATTTAAAGCAGGTGGAGCCACCTTCAGGTACGGTGAATTTATCAATACAGTCATTAACTTTATAATTATTGCTTTTATTGTCTTTTTGCTAGTTAAAGCTGTCAATAAAGTAATGAGGCATAATGACCAAAAACAACCAGCTGGTCCGTCTGCTGAAGATTACCTTAAAGAAATCCGCGACTTATTAAAAGAAAAAAGCAATTAAAAAAATTCCTGCATTTGCAGGAATTTTTTATTTAGTATATTGATCTAAAATCTGACTAAGTTTTGCCTTAGGGGTATAACCGGTAATACGGTCAACAATTTCACCATTCTTCTTGATCAATAAAGTAGGAATAGCCATGACCCCTAAAGAACTAGGTACTTCTTTATTTTGGTCAACATCCATCTTAGTAAACTTGACGTCTTGGCGTTCCTCAGCTAATTCATCAACTACTGGTGATTGCATTTTACATGGACCACACCAAGTTGCCCAAAAGTCTGTTAAAACGACACCGTCTTTTGTTTCTTCTTCAAAGTTCTGATCTGTAAGTTCATCAACCATGAAAAAACCTCCTTTAAGGAAAATATTTTTATCTATTGATATTTTCATTATAGCAAGTAGACTTACTTTTTACAAGTAAAGCAATTTACTGCAAATGAACTATGGTTGCACCATTGCCACCTTCATTGGCCGGGGCATAATTGTAGCTCTTAACATGTTTACTTGTCTTTAAATATTGCCAGACACCTTTTCTAATGGCACCTGTGCCAATACCATGAATAATTGTCACAACATCTAGTCCGGACAATAACGCTGAATCAATGTAGCGGTCTAAGTTGGTCATTGCTTCATCATAACGCTGACCACGCAAGTCAAGCTCACTTCTAATATTACTGCGCCTGCTGGCGCTGACAGCGCTCACCTTTGGTTTAGATTGTGACTTTTGCTGCGAGCCAATTTTTTCAATATCACGATCACTAACTTTAACCTTGATGATCCCCATCTGCACTTCGTATTCATGTTCAGCTAATTTTTTGGTAATCGTGCCAGTCTGTCCGTATGACAAGACCTTTACTTGATCACCCACGTTAACATGATGCCGTCTTTTTTCACGTTGTAACACCCGATTATGGGCTAGGTTTTCGTTTTGCCGTTCAAGCTGATTAAATTCACCTTTGGCTGCAATTATCTCGTTTTGCTTCACATTCCCCTTTTGCTGTTCAAGCTGCGCTATAATTTTATCAGCTTTTTTGCGACTTTTAGCTACTACTTCGTTAGCCCTTTCTTGCGCAAATTCCAACTGCTTTTGTACACGTTGATTGTACCAATCAAGCGCCTGCTCAAGTTTTAATTCCAGTTTTTGTGCCCGATCAAGGCTGGTTGCTAAATGGTTATGCGCATCTGTTGCCGCTTTGGTTTGTTTGGTTAATTCAGTAATCATCTGGTTAATATCAACATTTTGGTCACTCATTAATCCTTGAGCTTTTTTAACAACATCTTCACGCATACCAAGTCTCCGTGCAATTGCAAAAGCGTTACTATGACCAGGAATACCAATCTGTAAACGGTAGGTCGGAGACAAAGTTTTTAGGTCAAATTCCATTGATGCATTAGTCGTTCTTTCACGGTTATAACCATATAATTTTAGTTCAGGATAGTGCGTGGTAACAATAATCTTGGCTTTTCGTTGGCGCAAAAAATCTAAAATACTGATTGCAAGGCTTGCACCTTCTTCTGGATCTGTTCCAGCACCGATTTCATCTATTAAGACCAGTGTTTCGGCGTCTACTTTTTTCATAATTTTAACAATACCGTTAATGTGTGAAGAAAAAGTACTTAATGACTGCTCAATAGATTGTTCATCCCCAATATCAGCACAAATATCCTTAAAAATACCTGCTTTACTGCCTTCTGCAGCTGGAATGAAAAGACCAGACTGCGCCATTAGTTGTAAAATACCAACTGTCTTTAAGGTAATAGTCTTACCGCCAGTATTAGGCCCCGTGATTAAAATAGTATCAAAATCTTCGCCTAAGCGAATGTCATTTGCTACTACCGTTTTGGGGTTGATCAAGGGGTGTCGCGCCTGCAAAAACGACAAAGATTGATCACGAGTTAGTCTTGGTTCAGTTGCTCTCATACTTTGAGCCAATCTTGCTTTAGCCTGAATAAAATCTAATTTAACTAAGCCGGCAGCAATATTATCAATATTATCAACTTCAACGCGAGCCAGATCAGATAAATGATGCAGGATACGATTAATTTCTCTTCTTTCTTTTGCCAAGAGATTTTGCTGGCGGTTATTAAGGTTTAAAACAGCACTGGGCTCAATAAATAATGTTTGTCCACTAGCACTTTGGTCATGAACAACGCCGCCAAATTTATTACGATACTCTTGCTTAACCGGAATAACATAGCGTTCATCCCTAATCGTCACAATCTGTTCAGATAAATATTTGCTACTGCTGCCCTTGATGTAGCCATCCATTCTATCTTTGATTTCTGCATCATTACTTTTTAGTTCATGACGCAAATGAGACAACTCACTTGATGCAGCGTCAAGCATTTCTCCATCAAAATCAAGTGAACGGTTAAGCGTGGCGTATAAAGACTGCGGTACTTCCAATTGCGCTAATATTGGACTGATTACCGTTAAATCTAATTTTTCTGCATCAGTATTAGTAAAAAATTCGTTAATTTCATTTGCCAATGCTAAAACCAATAATAAATTACCTAATTCTTTAGCATTTAGGTTTGCTTTAATCCGTAAGCGCTTAGTACTAGGTCTGACATCAGTAAAATCTGTTAAAGGTAATTGCCCCTTAATCCGCAATATATCTGCACCTGCAAGTGTCTGCTTTAATGCCAGTTCAACTTGAGCAAAATCACTACTGGGAACAAGATTTATTGCTTTCATTTTCGCTGGTCTGGTTATAGCCAACTGCTCCAATTGCTCAGTAATTTTTGCAAATTCTAAAGTTTTTAATATTTTATCATTCATTAGTTCTCTATTTATTATCTTGAATAAAAAAGGCTGGCTTGGCCAGTCTTTTTGTTATTCTCCACTTAAGCGATCATCGTCCAAAAATGTATTCAATACACCTTGAACCATGTTCCATTCATCATCTGCTTCAATCTCATGCAAGTCGCTACTGGTTACATCTCCTGCAGAATCTGCATCATAACTGAAGGCTAAAACTTCAATTTCATCTTCATCATCAGCAGCTGCTGGATACAGCAGTATGTATGATTTATCGTAGTCATCTGAATGAAATGTGAATAAAATTTCATATATTTCTTCGTTACCCTGATCATCGATCAAGGTAATTTGACGGTCATCGCCGTTAATATCTTGTGCCATATTAATCCTTTCGGTTTAGATCCAAATAGTTTTGCAGAATCAAAGCAGCAGCCATTTGGTCTACTACTTTTTTGCGTTGATGACGGTTATGCATGCCAGCTTCTTCAACTAAAACCCGTTCTGATTCAACTGTTGTTAAACGTTCATCGGAATAATAAACCGGCAACCCAAATTTTTGCTCTAAATGTTTACCGTAGTTCTTACTCCTTAAAACAGAGTGTCCAGAAGACCCATCCATGTTTTTAGGTAGGCCTAAGACAAAGCCTTCTGGCTCATATTGACGCACAATTTTTTTAATTGCACGCATACCAAAATTATAACGCGTTTCATCAATAGGGATAGTTTCAAGCATTTGCGCAGTAATACCTAATTCATCACTAACCGCAACACCTACTGTCTTTGACCCAACATCTAAACCAACTAGTCGCATTATTTATCTTTTCCAAGATAATTTTTGACAAGCTCTTCAATAATTTCATCGCGTTCGTGCTTCAAAATTAAATTACGAGCATCATTATGCCGTGGAATATATGCTGGATCGCCAGACAATAGGTAACCAACAATTTGGTTAACCGGATTATAACCTTTTTCTTCTAAAGCATTATAAACGTCCTGCAAAGTATCATGCACATTTTTGCCTTTATTTTCATTAAAGTCAAAATGCATCGTTTTATCTAGCGAACTCATAATCATTCCTCCTAGCATAATTTTACTTGAAAAATAGTACAAACTCAATCAATTAATTTTTTGATATCGCTGTGATTACTGTCTGAATAGCCTTTTTAAGACCCTCAGGTTTTTTACCACCTGCTTGTGCCATATCAGGACGACCGCCTCCGCCGCCACCAAAGATTGGCGCAACTTGCTTAATCAAGTCTCCTGCTTTAAGCCCCTTTGCTAGTGCCTTTTCTTTCAAGCTAATAATCATATTAGCCTTACCCGCGCTAGCACTTGCCAAGACAAGCACATCAGATTTATTACCGTTCTTCCAAGTATCAGCAAACTCACGCAAATCTTTCATACTGTTTGCATCAACCTCTTGCGCAATCACACTTAAATCTCCTGCTTGCTCTACGTTATTAAAGATAGAGTTGGCTTTGCTTTGATTAATTTGCAAGTTCAAATCTTCAACCAGCTTTTGACTATCATGCAAGTCTTTTTCAAGAGAATCAACTTTATCAATAATATCTTCAGGCTTAGTTGATTTTACTTCTGCCTGTATCTCATCTAACAGTTCTGATCTATTAGCCAGGTATTCATAAGCCTTTTTAGAAACGACAGCTTCAATTCTTCTCATCCCCGCACCAATAGCTGATTCGGAAATAATCTTGAAAATACCGATTTGATTAGTATTAGCACAATGCGTACCACCACAAAATTCAATTGAAAAATCTGCCATTTGGACAACCCGGACTTTATCACCGTATTTGCCATCAAATAATGCTAGCGCACCCATTTTTCTACCATTTTCTGGATCTGTAATCGTTGTTTGAACCTCTATTGCAGCCCAGATTTTTTGATTTACCAGATTTTCGACCGATTTAATTTCCTTATCTGTCATTGGTTCAACAGCTGTAAAATCGAAACGCAGATAATCAGGTTCAACTAAACTGCCGGCTTGATGAGTATGCTCACCTAAGACGCTTCTAAGTGCTGCATGTAATAAGTGAGTAGCAGTATGTGAATGGCGCAAACCTTCACGGCGAACCCGGTCGATTTTTAATGTGTATTCTTCACCCTTTTTCAATGGTAAAATTACGTCAACAAAATGCATGTTCTGGTCATTCGGCGCATGTTGCACATCAGTTACCTGGGCTACAAGTTCTCCTTCTTGATCATAAATATTGCCGTGATCGGCAACCTGTCCACCACGTTCACCATAAAATGGCGTTTTATCAAAAATTAAAACAGCATTGTCGCCATCAGCTTTATCAACTAATTGGTCATTGACTATAATATCAATTAATTTGGCATGTTTTTCTTCATAAACGCCATATTCAAATTCTGACTTGTCCTTTAAATTCATCAAAGTTGCATCTTGAGAGCTCATTGATTGCAGATTACCCCGAGCTTTACGGGCACGTTCTTTTTGAGCAGCCATTTCAGCATCAAAACCTTTTTGATCAACTTTTAAACCTGCATCCTGGGCAGTTTCAAAGGTAAGTTCGTATGGGAAACCGTAAGTATCAAATAATTTAAAGGCGTCTTTACCAGAGATGGTCTTATCATTTGAACTCTGCGCTTTGACAATTAAGTCATTTAGCAGAGACAAACCGGATTCAAGTGTCAGTTGAAATCTTTCTTCTTCATTTTTAATTACCTTGGCAATAAAGTCTTTTTGATTAGTAACTTCTGGATAGTGACTCTCCATGATTTTACCGACTACTGGCACCAATTTGTAGAGAAAAGCACCTTTAATGCCCAACCTTTGACCATTTAAATCTGCCCGACGAATTAAACGCCGTAAAACATAGCCCCGGCCTGTATTTGATGGCAAAGCACCATCAGCAATAGCGAAACTAACAGTACGAACGTGATCGGCAATAATCTTGAAAGCAGTAGTATCGGCATTATTAGTGCCATATTTTTTGCCAGCTGCCATTTTTTCGGTTTCATGAATAATCGGCAAAAAGAGGTCAGTTTCAAAGTTAGTTGGTGCATCTTGCAAAATAGACAAAACACGCTCTAGGCCCATACCGGTATCAATATTCTTATGTGGTTGATCAACATACTTGCCATTTGCTAAGTGATTGTATTGTGAAAAGACGATATTCCAAATTTCCAAATAACGGGCATTTTCACCACCAGGGAAGTTTTCGGGATCATCTTCTGCCACGTCATTATTTTCTTGACCACGATCATAAAAGATTTCGGAGTCAGGACCGCAAGGACCTTCACCAATATCCCAGAAATTTTCTTCTAGCTTAACAATATGATCTTCAGGCATCCCAACTTCCAGCCAAATTTTGTAAGCTTCGGTATCTTTAGGATAAACCGTGCAGTATAGCTTTTCCTGATCTAAATCAAGCCAGTCTGGGCTCGTCAAAAATTCCCAAGCCCAAGTAATTGCTTCTTTTTTGAAATAATCTCCGACTGAAAAGTTACCCAGCATTTCAAAAAAGGTTTGGTGTCTGGCAGTTTTACCAACATTTTCAATATCATTGGTTCTAATGGACTTTTGTGAACTGGTAATCCGGTGATTCTTAGGGACTACAGAACCGTCAAAATATTTCTTCATGGTTGCTACACCAGAGTTTATCCACAGCAAAGTTGGGTCATCTTGTGGGATTAAAGATTGACTCGGCAATACCATGTGTCCGTGCTGCTTGAAGAAATCCAAAAACATTTGTCTAAATTCTGAACTTGTCAGTTTCTTCATCAAATATATCTCCCTTTTTGCCAAAATAAAAACACCGTTGCTTACTTTAAGGACGCCTTTAAACGCGGTACCACCTCAATTGCAACAGTGTTTGTTACCTCTTAATTATTTTTATTTGTTGAACTTTAAGGAGCATTTTTTAAGTAACAGTAAATCTTTTTCACCAGACGATTCTCTCTTTGAACTGCAAATCTTAAAAAACATATCTTAAGTTAACAGTAATTGTACTACTTGCATAGTTTTTGTCAATAACTGGACAATTTATACTAAGTTATGCACAAAATATCCACTTTCATATTAGCGGTAAAAATCATCAAAAACAGTTACCGGTAAATGCCGCTTATGCTCACTTTTGCGCCACAAAGCTTCGATCTTTTCTGCTGCCTCGTCTGCTACAGTCTGCCCTTCCAAATAATTATCAATATCGTGATAGCTGACACCTAAGGCTTTTTCATCAGGTAGACCCGGCTGTTCTTCTTCCAGATCTGCAGTTGGTGCTTTGTGATACAAATGCTCTGGGCAATTTAAAAACTTGAGCATCTGCTTGCCTTGTCTTTTATCCAAGCGGAAAAGTGGTGTTAAATCTGCCGCACCGTCACCATATTTAGTGTAGAAGCCGCTAAAGTTTTCAGCTGCGTGATCTGTCCCGACAACAGCACCGTTATTAGCTCCTGCAATAGCATACTGTACTACCATACGCTCACGGGCCTTAATATTGCCTTTATTGAAATCCGTAATTTCTTGCCCTGCTTCATGCAAACTGGTTACCAAAGCATCGACAGCAGGCTTGATATTGACGATTAAGTCTTGATCGGGCTTTTGAAAAGCTACTGCATCTGCTGCATCCTGTGCATCTGTCTGAACACCGTATGGTAAACGAACTGCAATAAATTGGTAGGAGTTGTCGCCCGTTTCAGCGCGCATTTCTGCAATCGCCATCTGGCAAAGTTTACCAGCTAGAGTAGAATCTTGACCGCCCGATATTCCCAAAACATAAGTTTTCAAAAAAGAATTAGCTTTGAGATAATCTTTCAAGAAATCAATTGACCGTCTCACTTCTTTTTCAGGGTCAATTTGGGGTAAAACATGTTCATAGGCAATGATTTTTTCTTGCAACGGTCTCATTGTGCAGCAACTCCTTTGTTGATATTATTGCGAATATCTTGAATGATATTCATTTTACTGTCATATAAATCTTGGGATAAGTCAACTGGATATTCTTGCGGGTTCAGGCTGCGCTTATATTCTTCCCATAACCCGTCTAAATTAGCAGCACAGAACTTCTTAATATCAATTAATTTAGGTTGCTGATAAGTTAGTTTGCCATCAACAAAAATATCTTTTAAGAGAGGCTCAGCAGTATAATTAGTCACAACTTTGTTAATGTATGAATATTGTGGGTGAAACATGTACAATGAATCAAAATTGCGGGGATCTACGCCTACGCGCGCAATCCAGTCACCTTCATTTTTCTTTTCCGTATTAGCTGAAATCCGCCAAACCTGCTTTTTACCAGGTGTTGACACTTTCTCCACATTCGAAGAAATTTTTAATGTGTCACGCATACGATGTTGATCATCTTCAATTGAAACTAATTTATAAACAGCTCCTAGAGCAGGCTGATCATAAGCGGTAATGTACTTGGTACCAATACCCCAAACATCTATCTTAGCGCCCTGCATCTTTAAACTGGTAATTGTTGTTTCATCTAAATCATTAGAAGCGTAAATTTTAGCTTTAGTGTAACCAGCATTATCAAGTTCACGGCGAACCTGCTTTGAAATATAGGCCATGTCTCCTGAATCAATTCTTACGCCTTGGAAGTTTATCCGCTCTCCCATTTCATCAGCAACCCGAATTGCGTTGGGAACCCCACTTCTGACCGTATCGTAGGTATCAACCAAAAATACACAGTCCTTATGCGTTTCTGCATAAGCTTTAAATGCTTCGTATTCATTGCCAAAGGCTTCAACTAAAGAATGAGCATGAGTACCTGAAATTGGTATGCCAAACAGTTTACCGGCACGTACGTTGCTTGTTGAGTCAAAGCCACCAATATATGCTGCTCTGGTGCCCCAAAGTGCGGCGTCTGTTTCTTGTGCGCGCCGTGTACCGAACTCCATCACACCGTCACCTTGAACAGCCAATTTAACACGCGCCGCCTTAGTAGCAAGTAAAGTCTGGTAGTTAATAATATTTAAAATAGCAGTTTCTACTAATTGACATTGCGCAAGCGGTCCTTCAACTTGCAATAAAGGTTCATTGGCAAAAACAATTTCACCTTCCGGCATAGAACGAACTGTCAACTTCATTTTTAAATGACACAAATAGTCAATGAAGTCATCATCGTAACCAACTTCTTCTTTTAAGTACTTCAAATCACTTTCTTTAAACTTTAAGTTCTTTAAGTACATAATCACATGTTCTAGACCTGCATAAACGGAATAGCCATTGCCAAATGGTTCTTGACGATAGTACGCTTCAAAAACAGCGTTACGCTCCGCAATTCCTTTTTTAAAGTAGGTATACATCATATTAATTTCATACAGGTCTGTATGAAGGGTTAACGAATCATCTTTATCCAATTCTTGGTAAAACATTCTGTCCTCTTAACTAATTTCACTAAATATTTTTGTTTTATTATAAACATTTGTGGACTTTTTAACAATCTTACCAACTCAAAGGATAGTGTCATACACCCGCAAAATACTATCTAGCTGCTGGTGTAATGAAAAGTGCTTTACCACATAATTCTTTTCCCGATATGCCATTTCTTTCAGTTGTTTTTGGGGCATACTTATTGCCTGCTCTAAGGCAGAACAGATTGAAGAAACATCTCCAATTTGAGCCACAAAGCCATGCTCTTTATCAGGGATCATCATGTTAATATCACCAACTGCTGTCGATAATAGCGGCAGCAGATTGTCACTTGCTTCTAGTAAAACCAGAGGAAAGCTTTCAGAATAAGAAGTCAATACAGCTAGATCCATTCGCCGATATAAATTTTTCAACTGCTTATGTGTCATGAAACCTTGAAAAGTAACTTGTGGTCCTAAATTTAACTTCTGGGCTAAGTCTTTTAGTGCCTTTAATTGTGAACCATCCCCAGCAATAAATAAGTGCACGTTGGCATTGTTTAGTTCTTTCAAAGCTTTTAATAACAAATCCTGACCCTTAACTTTTTCAGTTCTGGCAACATTCACAATATTAAAGTTAGGGTGTTCGTATTTTGCCGGAATTTCACTGTCTTGATGAAAAAAAGTGCCATTATAAATGACATGAACTTTTTCAGCTTTTACCTTTGCCTTCTTTACCACTAAATCGGCAAATCTTTTGGTAACAGCAAAAATACAATCTGCCTTACGAATAGCACTGAGGTTAATTTTGGTAAACAATTTTCCACTCATACCGCGATCAGCAAAATCAAGATAGGGATCTGAATGGATAGTTATGCACCATTTAGCAGTTATTTTGCGCCTAATTAGGGAAACAAACAGGTTTGCACGGGCACCATGAGTATGAACAATTTGATAATCGCCATTATTAATAAATTCAGTGAGTTTTTTTAAACTTCTTAAGTCATAGCGGCTTGTTATTCCCAAAACATGCACCTTTATTTTTGCAGTTCTTGCAGCTTGAGCAACGGGTCCATCGCTTAAACAGAGCAAAGAAAAGTCTTGCTGCTCACTTTTTGCCTGCTTTAACAGGTTGATAATATGCGTCAAACCGCCGCCATTTTCCAGACCGGCATTAACATGCAAAACTTTCATAATTATTCTTTTCCCTTTTTTGATTTGTAAACTTCATTAACAAATCGTGGTAAAACCAGCATTCTTTTATAACGTGAAGGATTTTTAAGCAGGCGATAAAACCATTCTAAATGAGCTGACTGCCAAATTTGCGGAGCGCGTTTTGTCTTTCCTGAAAAAACGTCAAAACTGCCGCCAACTCCCATCATCAAAGCAGGTAATAAATTTTTACGTAAAATAGATAAAAGCTGTTCTTGCCGGGGTGAACCTAACGCAGCAAAAACTAAATCAGGTTCGGTGCGCTCAATTTGATAAGCAACAAGTTCAAGGTCTTCGTTAAAATACCCGTCCTCAGCACCAACTAGTTGAATATCAGAATAATCACGTGCAATTTTTGCCTGGATAGCATGTATTACATCAGGTTTGGCTCCTATCAGGTATACCCGTAGTCCCCGTTCATTAGCTAATTTCATCAGCCAAACAAATAAATCATAGCCGGTTACCCGTTGTTTAATAGGCTTTTTTAACATCTGACTTGCCTTAACAATACCAATACCGTCAGCAGTGATATAATCAGCATCGTAAGTTAAAATTTTCATGAATTCAGGATTTTCATTAGCTGCCATGACAATTTCTGGGTTGGCGGTAACGATCAAAGTTGATTTGTGGGTGTTAATTCGGCCAATAAATTCGTTTTGAAACTGAGTAAAACTTTTATTATCGAAATTAACTCCTAAAATATTTACTTTAGCCATAACTATCTCCTACCATTCAATTTACTTTTATTTTACCAAATTAATATCCATTTCTGGACATGCTTTACCTTTTCTATAAATATGATACTATTAACTCGTCAAAATAATAGGAGTACCGATATGAAAAAAATTATTACTTACGGCACATTTGATTTGTTGCATTATGGTCATGTTCGTTTATTAAAGCGCGCACGTGAACTTGGAGATTACCTGATTGTAGGCTTATCAACCGATGAATTTAATCAGTTGCAAAAGCATAAAGAATCTTATAATACTTATGCGGAGCGTAAATATATTCTTGAAGCCATTCGTTACGTCGATGAAGTTATTCCTGAAAAAGACTGGCAACAAAAAACCAATGATGTTAAAAAATACGGCATTGACACTTTTGTGATGGGAAATGATTGGCAAGGCAAATTTGACTTTTTAAAACCTTATTGCAAAGTAGTTTATTTGCCGCGAACGCCGGGAATCTCCACCACTAAAATCAAAAACGATTTGAAATAAAAAAACTCTGAACTAACTGATTGAAGTTAATTCAGAGCTTTTTATTTAGAAAAAGTAAACTCAAAACGATCTGCCACGTAGCTGGCCCTGGTGTATTCAAAAGGGGTACCGTCTGATAATTCCGTTACTTGCAAACGCGTAATCAGCGCCTCACCCTTTTTGGCATCGAGTAAACGCGCAGCATTTTCATTTGCGACAGCTGCAGAAATATGTTCAGTTACCCGACCAATACTATAGCCGCTTTTTTCTAAAGTTTGATATAAATGCGAAGAAATATCACTTTTTGACATATTCGCAATTACACTTTGCGGAATGGTTACTACTTCATAACAAATAGGAACATCATCGGCATAGCGAATTCGCTCCATCCGCAGAACTTCTTGTTTATCACTTAGGTCAAGCCTTTCCATTTCAGATAAAGACGGCTTACCAAAGCGATACGAAATCAACTTGCTGGATGGCGTTTGACCATTGGCATGGGTAATATCGGTAAATGACATAATACCTGACATTTTTTCCTGCACTTTTTGGTTAGCAACATACGTACCGCTACCCAAACGCTGCTCCAGGATCCCTTCATCTTCTAAAGTTTTTATCGCTTGACGCAATGTCATGCGGGAAACACCGAACTTTTGCGCTAATTGTCTTTCAGCTGGTATCTTGCTGCCAACTTGATAATCATGATTTTCTATTTCTCTTTTAATTTGATTATGAATTTTGATGTACATTGGTTCTTCCATGTATACACCCCCATTACATCTTTTATTATAATCTAAATTGGTCTATTTTGCATAAAGCGCTATCATTCACCTATTTACTTTTAACTTTTTTTGGTGGTCCATTTCATTCCCCACAGGCGAAATTCAGCATCTTGCCCACATTCAACAGTAATTGATTTATCACTCGTCGCAATCACAGTCGCATGCATTTGTGCCTTGTTTTCTACCGCTAAATTAGCTCCGTTAGAGTTAAAAATAAGGTCATGTCCTTCTAGTTGTGCATGATCACTAAGTGCTAAAAAATATTCATATTCATTACCACCATTGAAGGTAACCCGCCGAGAATTACAATCAACTTTATCCTGAAAATCAGCGTGATTAACAATCACAGAATTATTAAGTGTAAGCTGAGCTTCTCCTGTCGCAATTAAACGATTAAGCCGACTATTTTGAATAATAGCATGCGGCTTCTTTTCAAAATAAATACCACCTTTAGCTTCGCTGCCAATAATATTAACCCAAGCCTCATCTGTAACAAACATTCCAGTATCTTCTTGTGATAATACCGTGCTATTAAGCATGTTCAGCCAAACTTGTCCCTGCAACAGCAATGAGTCGACCTGAGAATTATTAACATCAAGCTCTACATTAGATTTTGTAAAAGTATCAATACTACCTTGAATGCGAGAATTATTAACTATAGCGGTACCGTGACCTTCTAAAGCTAAAGCACCGATATCTTTAGTAACATTTTTAATGGTAGAATCGTTCATCTCTAAGCGAAAATTTGCATCGGCAAATAAAGAAACGGAACCGTTCATTATCACAGTTGAATATAATTCAAGAGTGACTTTACCATTTGCTGCAATAACAGCAGTATCATTGCCGAAGCCTTTAACTATACAATTGCGCAATGACAAAAAAGCGTTTGCTTCTGCTGGCAAAAACAAACTATTAGCGTCATCAACCGTATTAATACATAAGTTTTCTAAATTAATAAACTGACTGCCAGCATCAACGTTAACATAACCAAGTATTGTTGTATCTTCAGGCAGATTGCCAGTTCCTTTAATTGTGATATCAGATAGATATATTCCTGTAGGCAATTCATAAAATCCGGGCTCTAATAAGAGAACATCATCTGCACGCAAGTCTTTTAAGGCATCGTGCCAGCTGATTTCCTTGCCACCAGCGCCCACTCGCACAAGTCTTGACATAAATTTCCCTTCTCAATTAAAAGTAAGCTAGCATCTATTGTACTATGATTAGCGCAAAAATAGTTAAAATTTACCGATTTGATTTTTGAGCTAAATAACAGCTCTATTGCAATTAAAAATAACCATTGAATTTGTCAAACTACAATTTGCTAACTTCATAAAATAATATATACAATATTGTTTTTGCATATAAATACTACTTTATTAACATTGGTTCAGACCAATTATATACGATTTTTTATAAATAACATTTTTTATATTTTGTGAAATAAATAACTAATAAATTACCGTGCATAGTAATGACTATTTTGGCTTTTTTAGATAACAAAAAGTATTTAATTCCTCGATATAAATAGTTGACCTACCATAAAAAATGCTGTATACCCTATGGTAAAGGTAAATGTATAAATTACATAAAGAGGTTTTAATTATGCTAAAGTTTAATAATGGAGAGGGGAAAAATAACGCCTATTATTTTTCAAAAAATAACAGGGTTAAGTTTTTTTCTTATAGTTTAATTGCAAGCGCTTTAATCGGTTCAGCTATGGTAACTACTGAAAAAGCGGTCTATGCCAGTGTTAACTCGTCACCCATTTCAGTAAGTAATTCTGACACCAAAAATAATAACAGTTTTAAAAATAACATTACTGTTAAGTCAGAAATTGAAAATAGTGTTACCAAAAGCACACAAAACGAAAAATTTACCGCTCGCGGTAAAGATAACAAGTGTGACTGGACCTATAACGAGGACACAAAGACCTTAACAATTAAAGGTGGGGTTTTGTCAGCGACACCAATCAGCCAGATATTGGCAGATCATGATTACGAAGGTGAAAAAGTTAGTCCTAGCGATATTCAATATATTAAGTTTGAATTAGTGATGGCTGATTATGGCGAGTATCTAAAAGCTGGCCTAGCACGTAATTCCAGTAGCAAGTTTGCTAATTTACCGAATTTAATTGGTTTTATCGGTCTAGATAATGTTGATGCCAGCAATGCCAGTGATTTAAGCAGTTTATTCGCTAATGACGTTAGTCTCAAGCAGCTTGATTTGAGCTCATGGGATACACTCTCAAATAGGGACATGAACAGCATGTTTAAAAATGATGTTCAATTAACTGAGGTCAATTTAGATAATTTTAGGACTGACAGTGTCTTTGATTTCAGTCACATGTTCGAGGGTGACACTTCATTAACAACTCTAAAATTGGCTAACTGGAAAACCGGCAATGTCAAAAACATGAGTTATATGTTTAATGGGATAGCTGCTACGGATTTAGATGATATTACTTCTTGGCAAACATATAACGTCACTAATATGAGCTATATGTTCAATGATCCTAATTTAAGGCAATTAAACTTAAGCCACTGGGATACGGGTAACATTTTTGAAATGACAAGCATGTTAGACGGACTAGGCAATAACAGTAATGGTTTTATTCTTAGTCTCGGAAAGCATCGACTGAAATCAGCAGCTTTTGCCACTTTCAAAATGCCTAAGGTTATCCCAGTAAGTAATGGCAGCATAGCTAAACCTGCAGGAAAAGCAATTTCGGTAGCAGAATTAGCAAAATTATACGATAAAGAAGATGTCAATTGTCCAGCTGAAACCTATGTCAGTCGGCCTATAACTTGGTCTAATGGTTCAATTGATCTAGATCACACCACTAGTGAGAATCACTTACCTGTTGATAAAGGGGGCTCCAATTTTGAGTCCAATAATTCTGCCGCTGGTTCAGTCGGAACCACCACAGGTGTTTCAACTAATGTCCCTCCTGTTTCTGCTCCCGCTAGTGAAGTCCAAAATAGCAACAAAGCCACAGAAGATGAGCCGGTCGCAATACCAGCTAAAGATGAAAAGCAAACGGTAGAGCCGCAGTCAGTTGATAGCAACAATGTTAAGGCGCCACGTACAATTTATTGCTCAATTCAGGTTTATGATAAAACAGGCAGTCCAATTCAAGGCTTTATTCTTAAACCGGGAATGACTGTTGAAACTTTCGGTACACAAACTATTAATAACCAAAAGTTTTATAAACTGGGTAAAAATATTTTTGCCAACTTACAAGACATTGAGGGTAAGAAAAGAAAAATTAAACACAATTCATTCGTTTATAACAAAAAAGGCAAAAGAATTCGTAAATTACTGGTAAAGAAAGGCAAATCAGTTCGGGTTTATGGTAATCCGATCAAAATTAAAAAGAAGTTCTACTATGTAATTGATAAGAATAAGTATATTAAGGTTAATAACATAGCCTGAAGTAACAAAAGACGACTCGTACGAGTCGTCTTTTTGATTATTGGGTTAGCTGGATTCGAACCAGCGCATACTAGTACCAAAAACTAGTGCCTTACCGCTTGGCTATAACCCAGTGATAATGGAGGAGGGTGGATTCGAACCGCCGAACTCAGAGAGAGCGGTTTTACAGACCGCCGCGTTTAGCCACTTCGCTACTCCTCCGTCACGCACGTTAATTATAATACCGAAAAACGTACGTGATTGCAAGCAAAATTTGCTTAAAAATTATTTCTTATTTTCTTTAACAAACTTTTCTAATCGCTTCAATCCCTCTTTAATTTGATCCATAGCAACAGCGTAAGAAAATCTGATATAGCCTTGTCCGCCCTCACTAAAGCTAGAGCCTGCAGAAACAGCTACATGAGCTTTATCAACCAGTTCATAGATAAATTGATTATCATCTTGGTCAAAGCCCTCTGGTATTTTGGCAAAGATATAGAATGCGCCTTGGGGTTTAGCACATTCAAAGCCTAATTTAGTTAAACCGGCATATAGAACATCGCGCCGCTTTTGAAATTCTTCTTTCATTGGCAGTGCATCATCCATTCCGTTCTTAAAGGCTTCTTCTGCTGCATCTTGCATTGGTGTTGGTTCAGTTGTGGCAATTGCTTGGTGAATTTTTGCAATTTGCTGCAAAATATCTTTTGGAGCACAAACAATCCCAATACGGTAACCGGTCATGGCCCATGACTTGGAAACGCCGTTCATTAAAATAACTTGGTCATGCAATGATTTTTCCATTGATGCGTGCGGCTGGTCATAGTTTAATTCACTATAGATTTCATCACATAGCGCAAAAATTGGTTTGTCGCGGATAACATCTGCTAATGCGTCCAATTCATCTTGACTATACATTACCCCAGTTGGGTTAGTCGGATAATTCATGACCAGCATTCGCACCCGGTCTCCGTACTGATCAATTACCTTTTGCAATTTTGCTGGCGTCAACTTAAAGCCGTCATCAGATGTGTTAACTTTAACAACTTCTATACCCTCATTAATAATATTTTCATCCGTCATATAGAGCGGAAAAATAGGCGTGGGTACAACCATCACGTCGCCAGAATTAAGAGTTGCTAAAACGGCATCAAAAATTGATTCAGTCACACCGGTAGTAACTAGTACCTCAGTTTCCGGATCATAATTTTGATCGTATTTTTTACTCAAAAACTGACTAGCGGCTTTGCGTAAGCTCATTGTTCCATTTGAAGGAGCATAGTGAGAATGATTTTCATCAATACTTCTCTTAGCAGCCTCCTTAATATGGTCAGGAGTATTAAAATCGGGTTCTCCGAGAGTAAATTTAACTACATCAGGGATTTTACTAGCGTAATCTGAAAATTTTAAGATTGGGCTAGAAGGGGTTTCAGCTAGTCCCTTGCGGACATATTTAATTAATTTTGCCATATCTTTCACCAAACTTTCTTTTTAATTATCTAAATTATACCTTTAATAAAATTATTTTTCTACAATATTTTTCTAATTTCCGGCTCATACAATTGGTATAAAACAAAATCGTTTTAATTAAAAAACACATTTAATTCAAAAATTAAAGGTGTCTGTTAAAATGCAGATTATCTTAGCCTTGTATTTGGTCTCTTAGTTTAATCATCGCAGGATAATTGTTGGTAAAAATACCTGCAACATGTTCCTGAAAATATTTTTTGGCAGTTTGGGGATCATCTACCGTCCAAATACGCTCAGTTATTGCTTCAGTCGCCGGCAAAAACTTTCCCGGATGAATACCAGCAAAATGATTATCTTTAACTAGTTTAGCCGAATTAGTTACATCCTCATCGGTTAAGTAACAATAAATTTGCTTAGGGTCAATCTCCTGACAATTTTTTAAAGTAACATAATCGAATGACGAGTAAATAATGGGATGAATAAAATGATAGTTCTGTGCGAGACTTAAAACGATTTTTTCAATTCCAGGATAATGAATAGTATTTGTTTTAAGCTCTAAATTAATCTGAAGATCGCGATTTTCGAGTAACGCAAATAATTCTTTCAGTTCTGGTACCCGCTCACCATTTGCTAGATGCAACTTTCTCAACTCTTGAAGAGTGTAGTCCTTAATATAGCCGCTACCATCAGTTGTACGATCAACCTTTTCATCATGCATAACTACTGGTACACTGTCTTTAGTTAAATGAACGTCAAATTCAATCCCTTCAGCCCCGTTTTCAACTGCGTTACGAAAACCTTCCATTGAATTCTCAGCAAATTTAGCGGGATAACCCCTATGGCCAAATACAATTGTTTTGTTGTTACCGCTATTCATATTTTTATGTTTGTTTTACCTCATTTTGAATATAAACATTACAAACAAAGCACAGAAAATATAATAAACCCATTCATATAAAATTTAAATAGCAAAAGCTAAATAATTGTAATTTATTTTCTTCAAGTTTTACTGGAATTAAACAGGCAAAAAAAGAAGCAGTCTATTTAAAACTGCTTCTTTTTCGGGTTGGGTGTTCGTAAGAACAATTGGGTTAGCTGGATTCGAACCAGCGCATACTAGTACCAAAAACTAGTGCCTTACCGCTTGGCTATAACCCAATGCCATTTGAGCTTTTACTTGCTTGCTCAACATTAAATAGTATAGGAAATTGTGTCCTGCAAGTCAAGCAAAAAAATATTTTTCTTATGATAAATTGAGCTCATAGGCGTTTCTGGCACTGTTTTCAGTCTGATCAACCTGAACTATCCCCCGGTAATTAAACCCTTGACTTTTAATCAGGCCCTGCATGCGCTGATTAAGTGCGTGGGTATCAATACGGAAGTTCTTGATGCCCAACATTAGACCACGAGAAATTAAATTTGACATCATAAATTGACTCAGGTGCTGTCCGCGAAATTCTGTGCTTATTGCAATCCGATGAATGGTGGCATATTGTTCACTAGTATTTGCCCAAGAACCGTCTATTTGTGCATAGTTGGGATCAGGTGTTGTCAGTAAAACTGCCACTCCCGCTATGGTTTGATCTGCTACAAGGCAATAAGCACGCTCTTTAGCTATATCTTCAGTAAGCATTTCCCGATTGGGACTGCCACTTTGCCACTGAGGAATGCCGTCTTTTTTTAATAGCTTCTTTGCTTCATCAATGATTGTCATGACCTGATCCAGATCTTCTTTTTTGGCTAAACGAATGTATACTAACATTTTCATATCCTATCTTGTCAAACTTATAAGTGAAAGCAAGAGCAGCCCGTCAACAAGGCTGCTCTTTTTAAGGCTCAAACCCAGAGTTGTATTTTTTACTTTTTACAATGTATGTGGGAACGCTGATAAAGTGCAAAGAACAAATATTATCATTATGAGAGATACTAAAGCCATAATAATTGTAGTCGCCATCATGCAACGATCCTTGAGTATTAAACAAATCGCCAGCGTGCTCCCATTCCTGATAATAATTCCGGTCGGCACTTTCTTCTTCGCCACTGCCGACATAACCAAAAATCATTTGTTTTAAACCAAAATAGATACTCTTTTTTAGTTCTGTCATAGTCATTGTCGAATTAGGATTATAAAACCCAGCCATATCTTCAACAAAGTTGTCATCAAGTTTTAAGCCGTTAGCATTGCATGCACGAACAATTCCGGGAACATAGTGGCTGTCTTTAATGGTCTTATTGTTTTTACTGTACTCTAGCGCAATGTCAGCGGCTAACTTACCTGTTCCGCCACTTGCAACCCACGGAGCTAGGCTTAAATCATTTCTAGCTTCATTGATCAGTCTTAAAGAAAAAGCTGTTAGATCACCAATCTGCTGTGGGGTTAGCTGACCTAAATCTACTTGGGTTTCATCATCAGCTTTACTTTCAGATACTTTTAGACGGCTAAAATCATTGATCTTCATCCCCTGCATTGATGCATCAATAAAACTTTTACTTGGTTTGCCCTGATAGGCAGATAACAGTTCAGTTTTAGTATAGCCGCTTGGCAGCACCATCTTTGCTTTGGTATAAACACGTTTGGTACTCTTTTTAATGACTTTGACATCTTTAGCCAGAATCCAATGGGAATTGTTGCCAATTTTATAAGCCATTTTCTTTTTCTTGCCAATCTTTTTCTTTGCGCTATAGGGATAGCGGTATTTAGATTGCGCATAAAAGTTGGAATGCTTACCAGATAACTTATAAAGTCGTACTTTTTTCTTCTTTTTTACTTTAACGTAACCTTTTATAGTAGCTGCTGCTGCTTGTTCAGGTTCACCTAAAGTCAATCCTGGAATTGTGATTAAAAAAATAATATTAACGACGGCAATAGCAAGTTTGCTTTTCTTCATAATCTTCCTCGAGAGTTACTCTTATATTGGCTCTTTTTGGTATAAATTTAATTCTAAACTTATTACTAGAGAATTCCAATTAAATTATTTTTTCAATTCAAAAAACAACTTGAAATATTAGTTAATTTACTAAATTGGTAAAAATAAAACTAAGTAACTAGAAAATAAAAAGCAGACGCTAATTCACGAGCGTCTGCTGATATCAATCTTTATTTTTAACAGCCAGCTAATTAGTACCAACCATTAGCTTGCCAAAATTGTTTAGCAGCTGCCCATGAACCATAACGAGTCGCAACGTAATTGTTAGCAACACGTTCTTGGTTAGCAGCTGAGTAGTCACCATTAAGGTATGAAGCAGAAAGTTGGTATTTACCAATGTACTGTCCATTTTGTGCACTGTATGAGCCACCGGATTCACGATTTGCAATCCATGCCTTAGCCCCTGCTTCTGTATCAGAAGCAGCAGCAGTGTAATTTACATTATTATAATTTGTAGAATCATTATTAGCAGCAACTGTACTGTTTTGCGTTACGCTGCCGGTTGCAGCTGCTGTATTTTGAGATTCATTTGCTGGGTAGTAGCCTTTATTAACATATTTAGCTCTAACCCATTGATTCTTGCCTAGGTCATACCACTTGTGACCCTTCTTGTCATAAGCAGTTTTAATGACTTTCCAAGAAGAATTACTTGGTAAAATTTGCCCAGTAGCTTCAGGATGTTTGTAACTGTCCCAAACACGAATTGAATTGCCATCAACGTAGTTTACAGTCACAACTGCTGCATCATTTTCTACAGTAGCTGCTTGAACATCGCTAGTATTAGCTTTGCTCATGATCGCAACTCCTGAAGCAGATAATGCTGCTACTGCTGCTGATTTAACTAAGATAGATTTTACCTTCAAAAAAATTCTCTCCTTAAATAAAAATCCTTAACAATTTTTTCAAATCAAAAATAGCAAAGTATTATTCAATTTGATGGTTTATATAGTACAACGTTAAAGTTGCAGAACCATAACAGGAATATCACTCAACTTTTAAGAATTAATTACCTCTGCCACTCAAAATGTCACACTTGTAACACAAATTTATTCTAAATTTAGTGCTTGAAAACGCTGCAGCAGCAAGGGATTAAACTTGAATTGCTAATAGCAAGAACACCCGTTTGCAATGTGCAAACATAGCTGAACAAAACTAATTTTGCAACACAAATGAAAAACTTTGACTAGTTTTACTCGTTTACCCAATAAAGTGTTATAGTAAAATTTAGATTTGGCAGAAAGGAAAAACACAATGAGCAAATACGAAGTTATTTTAGATGAAGAAGACTTGCAAATGATTAAGGATTGTCATTCCAAAAATCCTGCAATTATGAAAGCAATGGAAAACGCTAAAAAAATAGCAGATTAAAATACACTGATCACAGAAGGCAGCAATTTGCCCTCTGTTTTTGTTTGATTTGAATATCTGAATGAGAAGAATTCATGAATTAAACTACAGTATGCAAATGCCGCTTTTTTATTTTTAAACAAAATGATGAACGGAATTAAACAGCAATTACCTCATTTGGGCGGCACTCGGTCGACAAAACTAGTTCGGAAACAAAAATATTGGTCTTATTTTGAAAATTATCATATTAAATAAAAAAACTTTCTACATCTAATTACAGTGTAGAAAGTTTTCTTTTAATCTAAAAATCACTTAGCAATTTTTAACTTTTCCTGCCAGGACTTAGCCTTTTTAAGAGCCTCATTCAAGCTTTCGATATTTTCTTTACCTTGAGTAGATAACCATTTTCTACCTGCTGCTTCACTTTCAGCCGCAAAAGGTTTGATTGCGGGTTTCCAAGTAGCTCGCCCGCAAAGAACACCGTTAAAATCAGCACCAGCTTCTTCAGCCATTTTGATTTCAGCGATAAATTCTTCACTGGTTACACCAGCAGACAGGAAAATATATGGTAAATCAGTTATTTCAGACTGCTTCTTTAGCAAAACCTTAGCTTCTTCTTGAGTGTAAACAACGTTGTTGTCCCCATTAAAGCCGGCAACAAACTTAATGTTGAAAGGAATTTCAACCTTTAAGACAGTTACACCGTATTGGGGTTTGGAAAATTCTTTCATTGTTTTAAGCACTTTATCAGCCTTAACTTTTGCAAACTCCTCGCTTTTAGCGTCGGCAATATTTGCGTCATAAGTTAAAACTTCTAAAAAGAATGGTAGTTCATTAGCTTGAGCTTCTGCACCAACTCTTTCAACAAAAGCCTGCTTCTTATCATTAATTTCCTGTCCTTCATCGGGATCATAGTAAACCAAAAACTTAATGGCATCGCCACCTTCATTTTTAATTCTTAATCCAGACTGGTTAGCAATTAGGTCAGGCATTCTGCCCGGTTCTGTCGTATCATAACCAGTTTTTTCATAAGAAAGCAGCAAGCCGCAAGCTTGATCTCTGACTTTGGTTGCCGGTAAGCCATATTCAGGATCAGTCAAAATGGCTGAAGCATAAGGAGTCAGTTCACTGGAAACTGCTTTTTTAAAATCAACAATCGTTGTTTCGTCAGCAGGCTTATTAGCAGCATCAGCCAGCATTTTTTTCAAAGAGCCACGTTGATCAATTGCCAAGGCGCTGATGATGCCGTCAGCCGTTGACAATTTTGCCATGTGTTCAGCAACTGCTGCAGAAATTGTTCTCATTATATCTCTCCTTCAATATCATTTTTCTTTTCATCTTTAAAACGACGAGTGAAAAGATTAAAAATGAAATACAAATTTAAAAGTTTATCCTCTTGATTTACCGCCAGACACATTAACAGTCTGTCCGGTCATATAACTTGATCTGTCTGAAAGGAAAAAGACAACAAGATTGGCAACTTCAGATAATTTGCCACTCCTACCTAAAGGAATTGTTGAAGTGTTGGCGTAGCCAGCACGTAATTGCTCAACAGTTTCATGTCTAGAATATGCTAAGCCTTCTTCATAAGATAGGGTTCTTAGTCCAGTTGCTTCCAGTACACCTGGTGCAACACCGATTACGCGGACATTGTATTGACCTAATTCTTTAGCCCAAGCTCTGGTAAAACCATTGATTGCTCCCTTGGTTCCAGAATAAATTCCAGCACCCTGTGAGCCTTCCAAGCCTGATTCAGAGGACATATTAACAATTACACCATGTTTTTGTTTAACAAGAATTTTAGCAACTGCAGAAGACATTAAGAAAACACTTTTAACATTAACATCAAACATCTTGTCATAATTGTTTTCATTGATTACATATTTACCGTCTGGATCTTTGGGATCAACCAGAATACGAGGGATGTTAATACCAGCGTTATTCACTAATCCATCCAACTGACCGAAGTGATCAATTGCTGTTTTAACGACATTTTCTGTATCTTCTTTACTGGTGACATCTGTTTTAACCCATAAATAATTTGGTGCTTCACGTTTGTCATCATTTAAATCAGCATTGACAACCTTAGCTCCATCATCAAGCAGTTCATCTACAATCGCGCTCCCTATTCCTGAAGAGCCGCCGGTTACGATAAAGACCTTATTCTTAATATTTAACCAATCATTCTCGTGCAACATTACTAACCTCTTGTTCTATTTTGTTCTAATTTTTTTCTTCGACTGAATCAATCTTGTACAATGATTTCTTTTTGTAGCTGATATAGGTATAAACGAAAGCGCTTACCCAAAGGACAAAAATAATAAGCAACCCAATGCTGAATTCCTTTGAAAGACCCTTAGCCAAGATATAGGTAATAGGATTACCACCTTGGTCTAATGAGCCGACTTTCTTATTTGCTGCTAACAAACCAACAGAGCGACCTAGCTTAACTTGATACTTCCAAGTTTGGTTAGAAATCCAGATCGTCATGGTCATAATAGCAGTACCTGAAATCAATGTTCTAAAAATGTTACCTTTATGAATACCTGCCGCAATAGCAACAAAGAATCCAATAGTAGCCAAATCACCAAATGGTAAAATGCGGTTGCCAGGGATGATCATCGCTAAAAGGAGTGTAATCGGAATTAGCAATAAACTGGTCGCAATTACGTTGGAATCACCTAGTAACAAGGCTGGATCCATACCAATTGTGAAATTAGCGTTTTTAAAGTGCTTATCCATAATTTTTTTGGCAGCGTCTGAAATTGGAATTAAACCTTCCATAATGTATTTCACAACCACTGGCATCAAAACCATGACACTCGCCATTTGAATGGCCAAAGTTAAAGCTTTACCAATTCCTTGTCCTGCTAATAGACCGATTATTAATCCTAAAAAGGCACCTAAAATTGATGGTTGACCAAAAACTCCAAATCTCTTTTCAATAGTTTCAAAAGAAATATCTATTTTATTTAATCCTGGAATGTGGTCAATTAAATCATCAATTGGCTTAGCAAATACTCCCATGATTGCTGAATCGCCATGAGGGATTGAGATACCGTTTAAGCCAAAATAATTATCTGTAACTGGCGTAAAAATATCACCCAGTTTAAAAACAATGGCCGAATGAATTATGATGGCGATAATTGCCAGCCAGTAGCTGCCTGTAACAACTTGTACAATACAGCCAGTAAAAGCCATATGCCAAATATTCCAAATGTCGACATTAACAACTTTTGTCATCTTAGTCAGCAGCATAATTACATTAACGATAATTGAAACTACAATTGCTATTAATCCTAGTTCTGATGCCCACGCTAAAGGTGATGTTCCTGGCCAGCCAACGTCAACGACGTCTAGGCCTAAGTGAAAGTTCTTAGCCATTGCTTCGGCTGCTTTACCCAAGTTATTGGTAAGCAGTTGAATTACCAAGTTTATTCCTGTAAAACCGACACCGATTGAAAGAGCGGCTTTGAGGGATTTACCCACACCTGCGCGGAAAATGACACCAATGATAAAGATCACAATTGGTATCATAACTGAGGCACCTAAGTTAACTATATATTGTAAAACTTGCATTTAAACACCTCATTTTCTTGAGATAACTTCTGGAATTTTATCTTCCAGTTTTTTATATATTTTTCTATCAATCGTATCTGAAATTAAAATATCAATATCTTCTATGCTGGCAACATTTTGGGTATAAATCTGATTAAATTTTGAATGATCAACCCCAACTGCTACTTTCAAGCACTTCTTTACAAAGATTCTTGATAATTTAGACTCATCTATACTAAAGTTTGAAAGTCCTACCTTTGTATCAAAACCGCCACCACTAAAGAAACCAATATTGATGTTTAATGAATCTAAATATTCATGAGCGATTTCGCCTACAAAAGACCCTTCATTTTTCCTAGCTCTCCCCCCTAATACAAAGAGTGCAATATTATCATCTTTATAGAGCTCATTGATGATAGGAAGCGAATTAGTTACAACTGTCAGTTTTTTAAACCTATGAAGTTTCTGAGCTACGAACAAGGACGTGGTACCGAAGTCCAAATAAATCGTATCCCCTTCTTTAATACAATTACAAAATGACTCAGCAATTTCGTTTTTTTCTGCGACCATAAAGTCTAATCTTTTTTCGTAAGGGGTTTCATCTTTTGAAACAATTAAGATAGCACCACCACGGATCAAAGTTACTTTGCCTTGATCTTGTAATACTGATAAATCGCCTCGAATGGTTTCCCTGGAAACATTTAACTTTTTGGATATAAAAGAAATTTTTAGAGTATTTTGTGATTGAAACATATCTAAAATTTTCATTCTACGTTTTGTTGCGTCCAAATTTACACTCCTTTTTTTTCGCTTCGAATTTAATATAAGACTGATTAAGTACAATTGCAATACTTTTGACAAAAATATTTTGCAAAAAATAAAATATGACAATTTTTTTGTCTAAAAGTATTGCAAATATCTAATGAAAGCGCTATTCTATTTTAAGACTACTTCAGTTTTTATAAAAATATTTAAGCTAATGGAGATGATTATATTGGAAATAATTCATAAAAATCTTGTTTTTCCAAATAAAAAATTTAAAAATGATCATGATGCGTTGTCTTTTCTGGCATTAGAGGTTGAAAATGCCGGTTATGCTCGTTCTACATATAAAGATGCTGTGCTAGCAAGGGAAAAGATCTTTCCTACGGGTTTGCCAACCGGTAAAATTAACGTTGCTATTCCTCACGCAGATTCAGAACATGTAATAACATCTACTTTAGCTGTAATGACATTAAAAGAGCCCGTAGACTTTCATAATATGGGAGAACCAAAAAGCACTTTACCAGTTTCCATTGTTATTATGATGGCAATTGCAGAGCCAAAAGGACAGTTATCAATGTTGCAAAAGATCATGGGCATTGTGCAAGATGCGGAACATCTCAAAGAACTCATGAAATACACTACAGCAGAAGAATTATTTGCTGATTTAAACCAAATTTTTCAAGAAGTTCACATTTAATATTTAGTCAGAGAAAGGAATAGAATTATGAAAAAGATTTTAGTAGCTTGTGGTTCTGGGATAGCCACTTCAACAGTTGCACGCAACAAATTGGAAGAAGAATTGAAAAAACGGGGGTTTGGTAGTGATAAAGTGAGCTTTTCACAGACTTCAATTCCCCAATTACGTAGTCAAGCAAATGACTATGATTTAATCGTCACTACTGCAAAGTATACTGAAGACGTAGGTACTCCGGTCATTAACGGCTTAGCTTTTCTCACCGGCATTAATATGGATAATACAGTTGATCAAGTTATCAGTGCTTTGCATTTGCAATAACAATACACATTCTTTCTTTAATTAAATAAGTGATTTTACCAATTAGCAAAATCACTTATTTTTATGTTTTTTATTTTAAAAATCTTAATTTAAGAATTTATATTACAATTAAATATAATTGCAAAAACAAAGGAAGATATATGTTCAAAAAAACACGTTTTACGCTACAGTCAAAAACTATTTTTCTGGTTTTTTTTACCACTATTGTTTTTATTTTAACTGCTGGCACCATCACATCATATCAAGTAGCGCAAAACCAAAAGCAAATCATCAAAGAAGAAATTAATAGTGTGGCTAAAATTGTCGCCAATAATCAGCAGGTACAAACTGCTTTAAGAAAAAGAGTCAAACCGACAAAAGATAACTCGATCCAAAAATATGCTGACCAAGTAAAAAAAGAGACTAAAGTAGACTTTATTGTGGTACTTGACAATAACTACGTCCGTTATTCCCACCCTGCTGAAAATCATATCGGCAAAAAATTTAGTTCGCCTTCTGATGCTCAAAAATCAAGTTCCGGTAAGGCGCATTATTCACACCGTATGGGTGTTTTGGGAACCGGCTACCGTATTTTTCGTCCAATTTTTGCGCAAGAAAAGCAAATCGGAATTGTTTGTGTCGGCTTAACTGACAAATCAATCAGTAAAGTTATTCGAGTTGCTCAAAGATCTGTTGTGATTGGCTCTTTGGTTGCCCTAATAATTGGCATACTGCTGGCGTTATTAATAGCAAGGCACATTAAAAAAACGCTGTTCGACATGGAGCCAAATGAAATTGCATTTAAGCTCACAGAATTATATGCTATTAATGATAGTATTGATGAAGCGCTTATCGTGGTTAATAATCAAAAAATTTTAATTACGGCTAATCACTTGGCCAAGAAAACTTTTCCTGCTCTAATAGTAGGAAAGTCTCTGGATAAAAATTTAAATGATTTATTATTTGCAGATAACCAGCAATTGCCTAAGACAAATGAACTGGTCTTGATCAATGCTAAAGAATATATTGTTTCAGTCAGCCAGCTGGTATACCATAAGCAGATTTTTGGTCAAGTAGCTTTACTGCAGGATCAATCCAAATATCAGAAACTATCCGAGCAGCTTGCAGGCAGTCAGCAATACATTCAGTCACTGCGGGCACAGTCACACGAATTTCTAAATAAATTGCAGGCAATTTATGGCATGATTGAATTAAAACAGTATGATCAAGTTAACTCATTCATCGCGCAAATAAATCAAAATTACCAGCAAGAATTTGGCCAATTGAATAAGCAACTCGAATCTCCTGCACTCGTTGGCTTCTTGACTGGGAAAATGAACCAGGCACAAGAGCAGAGAATCAGCTTGGAAATTACGCCAGACTCCAACTTACCGCAAAAGATTGTTACTGAGCAACTGAATTTGGACCTGATTAAAATACTAGGCAACCTCATTGACAACTCGCTCGCGGCAATTAAAGATAGTGGCAAAATTACCTTAACAATTAATTTTGACAGCGAAAGTTCCGTTTTGATTATTGAAGTTACAGATACCGGCACTGGCATTTCAAGCGAAGTCAAAAAGCATTTGTTTAAACAGAAGTATTCAACTAAGGGTAAAGATCACGGCTATGGACTTATACTGGTGCAGCAAATCATTAAATCCTATAGTGGTCATCTTGTAGTTTCATCTTGTAAGCCTCATGGCAGCAATTTTTATATAGAATTACCTTTGCAGGAAAAAAGCGAAAAGGAATAAAATGTTAACAATTTTAATAGTTGAAGATGACCCAATGGTCAGCTCAATTAACAAACAATATTTAACGAGAATTATTAAGCCGGAAAACTTGACTGTTTATCAAGCTGATACGGCCCAAAAGGCATTGGCAATTACTAAAAAAATCAGTCCTGACCTGATATTGCTTGATGTTTATCTCCCTAAAACTTCCGGTACCGAACTGTTGAAACAATTTATTAAGCACAATCTCCACCCCAATGTCATTATGCTTTCTGCCGCCAAAGACAGCTCAAATATCAATATAGCTTTAAAATATGGTATTTTGGATTACTTACTTAAACCTTTTTCTTTTAAACGTTTTAAAGAAGCAATTGAACATTTTCTAAAATATAACGAATTGTTGCAAAAAGACAATGTGGTATCACAAGGTGAACTAGATCGCATTTTTATCACTCAAGATATTAATAACTCAAATAATGATAATGGTTTGCCTAAAGGACTTTCGGACTTTTCTTTAACCAAAATTGAAGCTGCTATTTCTAAACTTGCCGGCGAATTTTCCAATCAAGATGTAGCACGACAATCAAAATTATCACGCATTACTACTAAGAAATACTTGGATTATCTGGAAAAAACCGGCAAACTTTCTGCCAAAGTACACTATTTAAAAATTGGTCGTCCAATTAAAATCTACAAATTGAATAAATAAAAAAACAAGCTACTAATGTAGCTTGTTTTTAATTAGATAAACTTTAGTCAAGTTTGACATCATTATCAGTATGACCTGTTTCCAAAACTTGGTGGAAGTTTTCATAACTGACGTTAATCATGTCTGTTAAAGCTGGACTGGTGTATGAGCCAATATGAGGGGTTAATAGAACTTTAGGATATAATTCTGTTAATTGTCTAGTCAAATCATTTGTGATGTTACCATTAAAATTATGTCCCAATACTTCTTCTTCATCAGGTAGCACGTCACTTGCAAAGCCGGCAATTTGACCATCTTTAATTGCCTTAATCACAGCAGGGTAATCTGCCAGTTGTGATCTGGCTGTATTAACCAGAACAGCATTTTTCTTCATTTTACTTAGAAAAGTCGCATCTATTAAATTGTCATTTTGTCCTGGGAAATACGGTACGTGAATTGAAACAATGTCTGATTGCGCTAATAATTCGTCTTGACTTACAAACTTAACATATTGCTTGGCAAAGTCACTCGGATAAGGATCATAGCCCAAAACATTGGTCCCCATACCATGATATAGTTGTGCTTCGGTAGCACCAATTCTACCAGTACCAATGATACCTACTGTACTTGAATGAACTTCCCCTGAAAAAGTAGCTGTCGAAACTGAAAAGTCTCCTTTATTAGTCAAGCTGGTAGCTAAGGCAGTATGTCTAAAGAGCATCATTCCTAAAGTCATAGCTAATTCGGCCACTGCGTATGGTGAATAAGCAGGAACGCGGGCAACTTTCATATCATATTTTTTAGCTGCCTTGAGATCAATATGGTTATAACCTACTGTTCTTGTGAAAACATATTTAATGCCCCACTCATGGAATTTGGCCAAGTTGGTTTCATCACCCACACAATTGGCTCTGAGTAAAACCGCATCAGCCCCCTTGGCCGTTTCAACATTATCATGGGTTAACATGTCAGATTCAAGTTGTAAATCATAATTATATTTATTTAATTTCTTAAAATAATCTACTTCATTTTTGCGAACGCCGTAGGCTACTATTTTAAACATATAGAATTTCCCTCCTAATTAGTGAAATATACCCATCTGGCTCAGAACACCCAGAAAAGCGATCCATATTGGCATGGCAATAACCGCCATAATTGTTGAAATAAATGATGCATCAGAAGATAGCACCGGCTCACGATCAAAGCTGATAGCATAAGATGATGCAACAGCTGCAGTTGGGGTAGCCATCATGATAATAATTGTTCCTAACGCAATGTAGCTGACAGGTAAAATATTAGTTACAGTTAAAATAACCAAAAGCAGTAAGTTCAAGATTGGCACTAGTATAACCTTGTTAAAGCTGTAGTACCAAGAAGTCTTGTTGGCAGCAGCTTCTTTGAATGAGGTTGAGCCTAAAGTTGAACCGATTGATAACCAAGCCAGAGGTGAAGCCAGATTTGCTAAGTATTGCATCGGTTTATATAGCCAAATTGCGGTTTGATCAATACGGTAAAACGCAACGTGAACTATTGGTGCATTGGCATCAATTACGCCGTTAACTGCTTGTTTAACAGCTACTTGCGGTACGTAATTTTGGCACAACCATAAAATCAAACCCAAGAATGTAGCAATTACGACTGGGTTAACAAACATCTTCTTTAAGTTGCTGGCCTTCATCTTTAATCCAGACATCTTTATATACGCATACGAATATAAGAAGATACGGTAACCGATGTTAAAGATGGAGCTGTACATGATACCCTTAGGACCGAAAACAGCCCCTACAATTGGAATACCAAAGAAAGTAGTTGAACCAAATGTAGTTAGTACGGCTAAAACATCTCTTTTATCTTGAGGGTATTTAACATAGGACAATGGGGTTAAGAATATCAAAATGATATAAATTACAATTCCCCAGATTAAAACGTTCATCCCTTGTGATAAAGTTTCATTACTAATCGGTTGCATAAATGAGTTAAAAGCCAAAGCTGGTAATGCAACCGTCAAAACTATCTTGGACAAAATTTTACCGAATTTTTCAGTAAAAATACCGCGTTTACGCAGGTAAAAGCCCAATAGAATAATGAAAATTGTTGATGTTATTGAACTGACAATCGCAACATTTGAAAAAGTTACTTTGATTGCTTGCGCAATATTCATTTTATTTCCTCCTGTTAGTTATTCTTTTCACATTAATAATACTACTTATTTGTGAAGTTAGTAACTTTAACAAACTAAAGTAACCTTTTGTAACTTATGTAAATAAAAAAGCCGCAATTTTTTACCTAACGGCTTTTTACATTTTATGTCATACTTTTATCCTTAAATTTTTCTAGTCATGATATTTGCCTTCAGCCCACTTCTTGTTTTCAGCGTCAAAAAAGTGTTCATTATCTTTTTGTTCAGGATTTGGCTGCGCAATCTGATCAATTTTTGTAATTAACTGCTTATTCTTACTGGTAGCGTGATAACTTGTATTTAAAAAAGCATCTACAATATCAAAAATAAAATCGCGTCCCAGTACAATACCGCCAAAACCCAGTACGTTAGCATTTAGTTCACGACGGGCGTATTTAGCCTGAGTAACATCCCCGACCATCGCAGCACGGACTCCTTCGTTTTTGTCAGCAGCCGTTGAAATACCTATGCCGGTACCACACAACACAATACCGAAGTCAGCACGACCAGAAGCAACATCTTCTGCTACTCTTTTACCATAAATAGGATAATGCGTCCTGGTATTATCGTGGGTACCCTCATCAATTACCTGATAGCCATTTTCTTTTAAGTGATCAGAAATAGCCATTTTTACGGCAGTAACAACGTGATCATTTCCTAAAGCTACAACAGTGTGCTTATCGACCTTAGGATCAACAAATTCCGGTTGCGGTCTATCGTTATCTAACATGAGATCCCCCTTAAATCATTTCTTCAAGCATATTCAGACGTATTTGATGACGGCCACCTGCATACTTAGCATCTAAATAGTGCTGCACAATTGAATAGGCCAACTTTTCTCCGACAATGCCACTGCCAAGAGCAATAGCCTTGGCACCATTGTGCATGGCGGTCATGTGTGCGGTTCTCTCTTCATTTAAGTTTGCCGTGATCATGCCCTTGACCTTATTCGAAGCCATTGCTGACCCAACTCCATACTCGTCGAACATGATAGCCTTTTCTATTCTATTTTCCAAAACTTTACGTGTTACCTTTAGGCTAGATTCGACAAAGTCCACAGCGGGCTCTGGTGTAACGTCTAAAACTTCATAGTCATGTTCTTTTAGGTAATGTTTTACTTTTTCCTTTAGGGCAAAACCATCTTTGTCACTGCCAATGACAACTTTCATAATCAAGTCTCCTTTCAAAGTGAGTATTTATTAACATTGATACTATTATTTAAATGGAAAAAGTGCTCTTTAGCAAAAGAAATTTTGCTTTTTTTAAAAAATGCACCCTTTGAGATAAATTTAAATTTATCAGAAGTGGTGCATTAAAGAATTAGTTTGATAATAGATTGTTATTTTTTGATTGCTTCAGCAATCTTTTGGTACTTGCGTACGATATCATAGTCACTGTCTTTCGCCCTGACATATCCTTCATGGTCATAGACATTTTCAATCACTTTTCTGCCGCTTTTCGACTTGCCAATAGCAATAAAGGCCTTGGCTAATTTTTCTCTAAACGCTTTAGACATGCTGGGAACTACTGAAATCGTATCATTAGGGATGGGACGGCTGTAGTAAATTGGGACAACCTGCGATTTAATTTTAGGATTATCCTTGATGACGTTATTGCGCGCATCTTCAAAGACAAAGGCAGCATCGGTATCCTTATTTAAAACGTTGAGTACACCTTGGTCATGACCGGTAACGGTAACTAACTTACAGCTGCGCGGAACATCTAACCCTTTTTGCTTTAATTCAGCTACTGGGAAAATATAGCCCGTAGTCGAAGTAGGACCTTGAATGGAAATTGACTTGCCTTTCAGATCTTTCCAGCTCTTAATACCTGAACCCTTTCTGACCAAAATCTCTGAACGCATTGTATGAACTAACTTTTTAGTCCAAGTACCACTCGGAGCTTTCAGTCCGTAACGTTCTGACTGCAATAAGACGTCAGCTGCATGTTGTTTATGAGCTTGCACATAGGCGTCGCCTGGTAAGAAACCCACATCTACTTTTTTAGACTTCATCGCTTCTACCACAGCATTATTATCTGTTGAAACAGAAACGTGAACCGGGATTCCGAGCCTTTTAGACAGCATTTTTTCTAGTGGCTTGGCTTTGCCCTCTAGCTTGTTAGCAGAAACACTGGGTACGAACTGTACGTTTAAAGATTTGGGTGTTCCACTATCGCTTTGTTTTTTAGTTGAATTTGAACATCCAGCCAGAAAAGCAGCCCCTAAAACAGCAACTGCACCGACTAAAAATTTTTTAAATTTTGGCATAATTTCCTCCCACATTGGAAATATAGCAATCAAAAAGGCTCAACATATCATAGATGTAATGCTAAGCCCCTTATTGATCTTATTAAAAAACAGCAACAACAATTTAAAGAGATAAGAAAAAAGCAAATTAAGCATAAAATCTGATTCAGTAATTTGAATTGATTTATACATATGATAATTTACCTCTCTTTCTTAATCTATTAAAATACTAGCACAATTTTATTAATGATAATAGTTGTTTTGCATTAGGAAATTTAATTGTTTTTATGCATACTAAAACCACTCTCTATAAGAGAGTGGTTCCAGATCATTATTATTAGCTAACTTTAGGCCATAGTTGCCATAAGCCCGCAATAGAACCAATATCATATTGGTCCGGTGTTAATCCCGTAATTGCAGTAAATTTCCGCTCTACTTCCGGCTGGGACAAATGTGACCAAACTTTGAGATTTTTGCGGTCAGCACTTTTAACCCAATAACCTAATTTCTTTAAAGCTGGGTAATCATTAACATCTAGTACTAGACCACCTTTAAGCGTAATCAAGTAAGTAGAGCTCCAAAAAACAGTTTCTCCTTTAAAATATTTATTGGTAGTTGGAAAAAGTTTATTTGTCCATTCATATATTTTTAGCGGCCATTTCATAAAAAATACCTCCTAGCAGTAACAATTGCTTTGTAAATAATATGATTATCATCTTGTTACTGTTATCATAGCACCATTTATTCAACTAGAGGGTAAAAATATAGACAGCTTTATTTTTTATAAAAAAGCAAGTATTAATAAACTTGCTTTTTGACAAATATTCCTAATTATCGTATTTTTTATCACTGATTATTTTGCCATTACCAATTGATTTGATTTTTTGACTGCCGTCATCGCTATCACCTGTTTGTTTAAAAAGTCCACCAGTATACAACATGACTTGCTTATGTTCAAAATCATCATGCTCAAAAGTGTAAGTAATCTTATAGGTTACGCTACTACAGTTGTTAGGTGCAGGTGTAATCGAAACTACAGAACATTCCATATTATAGTCATTAATGTCATCGTCATTATTAAAGCCAGAGTTTTGAGAATGTAATTCTTGGTAGCCTTTATTTTCTGCACCACCGATAAAGTCATCTTCCTCTGGAGAATTAAAGTCATTTTCTAAAATATCCTCAGCATCATCTTTGCTAATTAGACCTGGCCATTCTGGCTTAATTACATTACTGCTACTGTCATCATCATCTTCAAAACCCATTTCATCATAATCAACGGTTTCGGATTTAATGGTTTTGCCATCAACTTTAGTAACCACATAAATTTTCATATCATCAGTTACCGGATAATCCTTAAATACTTTATTTCCTTTTTTATCAAGATTACCCACATTTTTATCATTAATATAAACTGCAGCTGCAGGAATACTTTTAATCGTAAAATTGACCGTTTTGATATTCATATCAATTTCTTTATTGGAAAAAATATTAGTACTCTTATCAGCCGATAACTGATGACCTGATGCAGTTGATTTTACTTCAATATGGTATTTACCAGGAAATAACGGTGTGACCTTTTTATAATAATCTTCGCCACTGCCATCAACTCCACCAAACTTTTTGTTATTAATATAAATTGTCGAATTAGCATGATTTGTTCTTATTTGCGGTGAATATGTTTTTAACTGTAAGCAATATTTAGGGAATAAGAGTAAATAGCGACCATTTTGGACCAAACTAACATTTTCATATTGATTACCATATTTAAAAGCTTCAGCCATCTTGTCAGCTTCAACATAATGATCAGCATAATATTCCTGAGTGGGTTTTAAAGCCGCTGTGGTTACACTAGCATTTGGATTTTCAGAAACCACATATGGAGCTAAATCAGCATGCGGGTTTTTTAGACTCGCTGCAATCTGACTAATCTGATTATTTCTCTGGTAATGATTAGAACCCCAAGCATAAAAAGCAGCAAAAGCCACAACCAAAATTCCTAAACAGATTAACAAAATTTTATTTCTTTTTTTCATCGGCTGATGGACAGTTCTTGTTACAACCTTCTGCTGACTAGCGACTGGTTGAACCGAAGTGTTAGTCTGGTTAGAACGATATTCTTTTCTGCTGGGCCTTGCAGGAGAGAGTTTCTGACCACAATTAGGACAAAATTCGGCATCAGGTTTTACCTGCTTACCACAATTAGGACAAAATTTAGATTCACTCATCTTATTCACACTATCTACATTGATCCATTTTGCGTTGCCATTATTTGGTTAATGATTGAATGAATCATAGAGCTATAAATAACTGAATCTAAGATCATCAAACATAAAAATATAATAGCAAACGCGATTAAAAACCCATAAATTTTATCGCGAACCGCTCCATCATCACCAAACAAGATAACGTGTTGACTTGCGATAAATAAGCCTAACATAACCAAAAATAAAACAACGACAAATTTAATACTGTTAAGTCCCAGAATCATTAATAAAAAGAATGCTGCAGCCAAAATTAGGTTTAAATTGCAAGCATGGGCACTACGGTTAACAAACTCTAAAAAGCTGAGCTTTCTGTCATAAATATATCTGTAGCCAGCATAAAAGCCACCAATTACTACTGCTTCAAAAATGACTACAACCACAAATATTTCAAGCATGATGTTAAACGGGACATGAAAATTTTCCCAGCCGCTAATGTTGCTGCCTCTATGATTAGCCCAATCAATTAACGTATTAATAATAGTGTTGGCACAAAAATACAGACCTAAAACGATTAGAGCGTCTTTAATTAAAATCGTTAGCCAACCATACCAACTAGCTACATTCGGATTGCTAGTCCCCGGATTACGCCAAGAATCAACACACCATTGCCAGTAATTTTGAAATTGTCCTTCCGTTTTGTTCGGTGTATTGACATTTTGAACTTCTGGTTCAGTCTGTTGGGGTCCTGTTTTTGCAGTATTTTGCACTAAATCAGCAGCAGACACTGTTTTTTCTTTTTGAACATCAACATTGCGTAAATCATAACCACATGACGTACAAAAATTAACATCTTTTTCCATCATGGCGCCACACTGAGGACATTTTTTCATAGATAACTCCTTCATAAATCTACTAACTTCTATATTTATTTACTAATTTATTTATACCACTATTTAAAAACATGATCTTAGCTTAAAAATCTAGAAATAGCTCATTAACACTTTTTTATTTCAACCTAGTTAATAATTTTTAAATATTACTAAAAAAGCAGAATACTCGTTAAGTTTAAAATTATTTATAAACACTGTCAAATAAGATTGCAATTACTACATTAATACAATTTAAGGTTTTCCAATTATTCAGACGTATATGTAGTAAACTAGAAATTAAAAGAAGATTTGTAGATATGTATGAGGTAAAGATATGAAAATTGTTAATTTAGATAGTTATGCTCTAAATCCTGGTGATTTAGATTGGTCAGCGCTTGAAAAATTAGGTGAATGCAAATTTTATGATCGTACTCCAGTGGACGACGATGATGAAATTTTAAAGCGGATTGGGGATGCTGAAATTGTTTTGACTAACAAAACGCCCCTTGACGAAAAAGTCCTTAAGACTGCGCCTAACATCAAATATATTGGTGTGACTGCTACAGGTTATAACATTGTTGACACTGCTGCAGCTCGTGAAGCTGGCATTCCTGTAACTAACATCCCTACTTATGGTACTGATGCGGTTGCCCAATTTACTTTTGCATTGCTACTTGAAATTACCAGTCAAGTTGGCTTACATAACAAATTAGTCCATGAAGGTCGCTGGAGCAGCAACCCTGATTTTACTTTTTGGGCAAAACCGTTAATGGAACTAAACGGTAAAACTTTAGGATTAATTGGCTTTGGCAACATAGCTAAAAAAGTGGCAGAAATCGGTCATGCTTTTTCTATGAACATAATTTTTTGGAACCATCGGCCAAAATCAGATTTACCAGATTACGTTAAGCAGGTTGAACTTGACGAACTTTATCAAAAAGCAGATATCGTCAGTTTACACGTGCCACAAACTCCAGAAACTACGGAAATGATTAATCAAGGGGCAATTGCTCAAATGAAGGACGGCGTCATTTTAATTAATACTGCTCGTGGCGGTTTAATTAATGAAAAAGATGTCGCAGACGCTTTAAATGAAGGCAAGATCGCTGCAGCGGGGATTGATGTTGCCCAAAAAGAGCCCATTCCTGCTGACAGTCCACTTCTTTCTGCTAAAAACTGTTACATTACCCCTCATATTGCTTGGGCACCGCGCGAAACTCGCAATCGTTTGCTGGGTATTGTCGTTGAAAATCTGCAGGCATTTCTAAAAAGTGAAAAATTAAACGTCGTAAATTAAATATCATAATCAAAAACCAGTAATCTTGATTGATTACTGGCTTTTTATTCTAAAAATTATTTTCCGTGCTTGACCTTGACGTTACGTCAACCAATATACTTAATTTTGCAAGTGAGGAGATTTTAAACATGTCGTATTCTATCAATAAACTAGCAAAACTAGCTGGCATTTCAACACGAACTTTACGTTATTACGATAAACAGGGACTTTTAAAAGCGCGCAGGAATCCCGAAAATAATTATCGCTATTATGAAGAAAGCGAAGTTGATCAATTGCAGAAAATTCTATTTTTAAAGCTATTTGACTTGCCACTGGAACAAATAAAACAGGTAATGCAGACTTCACCGGAAACTCAATATCAAGTTTTACGAAATCAGCGCAGCAAATTAGTTGCTCAAGAGCAATATCTGGGTGATTTGATTAGGAATTTAGACAAGACACTTGCAACAATGAAGGGAGAAGCACAAATGACTGACACGGAAAAATTTGCCACATTAAAAAAAGAAATGATTACCAAAAATGAAAAACAATACGGTTCGGAAATCAGGAAGAAATATGGGGATGCTCAAATAGATCTTAGTAATGAAAAGTTCAGTTCTTTATCTGCAGATGAATTAGCACATTTCAAAAAATTGACCGCTGAAATTTTAACTGAATTAAAGAACTTTAATAAGACTGCTGATATCAAACAAGCTGCTGGCAAACATCTTTTTGACCTACATAAAGAATATTTATTGACAATATGGCCTAAAGGTCAGTATTCGGGAGAAGCACATAAGAAACTTGCCCAAATGTATGTCTGTGACCCACGTTTTAGCAAATATTATGAAAAAGGCACTGGCAGTCCTGACGCTGCGAAAACGTTGAAAGCAATCATTGACTACTATGCGTAAGACTCTTTAATCTATATAAAGTTAGTTGCAAAATAAAACCTTTCAAATACAGATTCGTTAAGAATTGTTTTGAAAGGTTTTTTGCTTAAGCAATTTTAGTTGTAGATCTTTTATGTAATTGTATTTACTCTCAATTGTATGAATCCAATTCTTTAAAATTACTCCTACTCCATGACCACAACGGATTTTGCAAGTCGGTTGGCACAAATTCAGTGCCCTGCAGTTCTTTTGCCCAAGCACTAATCACATCAGTTTGCACTTTAGCACTTTCCATTTGTTCTTTGGTTATTAAGCCTAATTTATAACTTGCTCTGATTACATGCCTGTCTGCAGCAATATAAATATTATTAGTGTTTTTTAAGAAAATTGCAGTGCATTTACTGAGAACATACAACCAATAGTTACAAAGCTTATTACCAGACAAATAAGGGAACTTTTTCTTAGCGTCTTTCTGCATGAAATGCCTTATTTTATTCACATCATTATCCAAATTGTTAATGAATTTGATAATATTACCGTCAGAAAGCTCCATAAATGTCTGACAGAGTTTAAGCCAAATATCTGTTTGCTTGTTCTTTTGCAAAGCAAGCCGATACTTAGTCAAAGCTTTTTGTACTGATTTATACACAGCAGTAATCACTTTTGCCGGTATAAAAACAAAACTAGTTTCGGGATCTTCATATGTCTTCAAGGCACTTTCCCACAAAGTATAGGAATTTCTCTGATAATTTAAAGGCATTGGCAACGTGAAATAGAGCGCATTTTCATTAGTACTTGGATCTAAGTGCGGGTTGCTATCTTCAGGTAAAATAGTATCACCTAAATCGCCATTTTGGTACATTTGATAAATTTTTCTTGCTTTTTTAAGAATTACATCGGACATAAATCGATGACCTCACTTATTTTTCAAACAAACGCTTAATATTTATACATCAGAGAATTCAAATATTTATGCAAATATTTTTCTTTATCTTCAGGATGATATTGTGTAATAAAACGCGGATGTTCAAGTGGAACTATTTTTTTAAAAAAGCACCACTTTTTATTAATCTTGCTTAGTTCTTGATAATTTTGACCACTGCCTATGCAGTAACAAACAGAAGTATCAATTCCAAAGCTAATTTGCGTTTTAAGTGCAGAAATTATAAGAGGAGTTACCATTTCTTCAACTTGTTTGTTTTCATAATAATTGCAATTTACTTGGTTACCTTTGGAACTGGTCTTGCAAATGCCTACGGGACAAACAAAATTGAGGTAAAAATCATGATAAAACTTGTGCCTACCACCGTATTCATCTATGACTTCATTTAAAAAATTAGAAGCTGCACTATTAACATGAAAGTTCGCTATTGAAATTCCTGTTTCTTTTTGGAGGTTTGAAGCATCTTCAAAGGGAATCCCTGTTATTGCCGATCCTTTTCTCGCAGGTGAACTACCTAATATTAAGCGCCGCTTGTTAGTATCATTGAAATATTTTTGATAGAAAATTTGAACCATTTGTAAAACTTGCTTTTTATTTCTGCCACTATAAGGGTTAATTATTTTATATGGGTCAGGTAAATCAATCTTTACATTACTCAGTTTCTGATCAAATTGAAAAACTTTTTCTGAAAAATTTTGTTTTTGTTGCATAAATTCTATTATTTAGTTACTTCACATTATTTAATACATAAATTTTATCATATATATACATTTATGCTAATTGCTTATTTTTGTTTTCTACTATTTAATTTTTTAATAAAGGTTGAAACTACTGATAGATTTTAAAATAATGTTCTTTCTATCTAGGGGTTAACTTAATAGATTTTTAAGTCATCATATTTACAATAAAATATATAGTTATATAATAAATTGTGATTTAAATATGAAATAGTTAAACTTTTTTGGTTTAAAATAGTTATAGAATGGAATTTATATAATATGAGATTTTTTGATTTGATGACCCTTGATAATATTAGGACAGTAAATAGTTTTGAAACTACTAATGAATATTATAAATATTTAGATACAGCATTTAGATCACAGGAACTTAATGATATTTCAAATTTAGTTAAACAACTAAATGATCACTCTCAAGAAGTAAATACAGATGGTTTCTGTCTGGGATTTAAAATCCCACAAATTTCAAAAGAGTTCGATTTACTTAGGTTTTCAAAAGACTTGATACTTAATATAGAACTTAAATCGAAAAATAAAACCGAATTAGAAATCGAAAAGCAACTTGTTCAAAACTTGTATTACCTCAAGGGATTTAATTACGAAGCCAAAGAAATTCACTTATATACTTATATGAGCGAAAATAATTGTTTATACCATTTGATTAAAAACTCAAAAAATGTTTATGTGTTAACGAAGAATGACTGGAATTCCTTAATCCGTGATTTATCTAATAATTCGGAAAAAGTTAATCTTTCAAATATATGCACGGCAAACAAATTCTTAGTATCTCCGTTTAATAATACTGATAAATTTTTGAATTCTGAATATTTTTTAACAAATCAACAAAGAGATTTCAAAAAAACCATACTTGATAATTATGAAAAAAATTATTTTATAAAAGGACAAGCTGGTACTGGAAAAACCCTTTTGGCGTACGATATAGCTAAAACTTATCAAACTAAAGAAAAAAAGCGAGTTTTAATTATTCACTGTGCAAATTTAAATACAGCCCAAGAAAATAAATTAAATATGTCTGGTTTTACAATAGTTCCTATAAAAGAAATCAATAATTACACACAAACTGATTTTTCTAATTATGATGTTCTTATTGTAGATGAATTCCAAAGAATGCATGAATTAACAACGGTAGATAAAATTTTTGAATTTCGAGGTCAAATTATTATATCTGGAGATCCAAAACAGTGGTTAAACCAAAAAGAAAATCCAGATATAAATCCAGTTGATCTAGACAAATTACTTAAAGAACATAATATTTCTTGTTTAAAGCTAAGTGAAAAAATTAGGAATAATGAAGAAATAGCATTTTTCATAAAACACCTATATAAACTAAGTAAGGCTAATCAAGATATAAAAAAAGGTATCACATTCAATCATATTCATGTTGAATTTTTTCAAGACAAAAATAAGGCAAAACAATTTGCATCGCAATTAATAGAAAAAAATTGGACAGTTATTAATTTGACACCGGGATATAATCAAGAAGAATATTACAAAGATTTTGAAGAAATCTCGGAATATAGCTCACATGATGTAATCGGGCAAGAATTTGACAAGGTTGCTACTTTTATTGGGTCAAATTTTAAATATAATCAACAGACTGGAGATTTAACTAGTGCTAATACCTATTATCCTTCTGTAAAAACTCTATTTGAAAATTTGACTCGCACCAAAGAGGAATTATATTTAATTATAATTGATAATATAGAAGTTTTTAGGCAGTGTATAAAAATCATTAATTCTCCAGAAAAATAAAATCACTCATTGCAAAACCAAGATGTGACTTTTTCAGCTTTGGCGTTAAGTACTTTTATGGAAATAATAGGTTTTATCATTAATAATTTTTAAGTAGTAAAAATTTAATTTCTCGAAATAAAACTTACTGAATGTAATTTGTTAAATTAGAAAGTAAATAAGCCATATCAATGATAATTATTGATATGGCTTATTTACTGATACAAAAATTAGTTTTGGTAAAGAATAGCTAAACCATCGATGTAATCTTGGTCAATTGCAACGTGAGTTGAATCGAGTTTTGTCATTTGATCTATGTATGCTACGGGGTACATTATTTTTATTTTGTCATTGTTATTATGGTTAAGACCTAAAGAGTGTCCAATTTCATGTAAGACTACTTGGTTTAATTCTAGAGCATAGTTACCGTTAGCATATTCTGTTATTGTGTCATTAAAAAGTTCTACTTTTGCACTTTCCAATAAATCTAAATTCTTATAGTGATCACCTGATGTTTCAATTATAGATTGTCCTAATCTTGTTCCATTTTTTCTTAAAATACTTATAGTAATATCTGGTCTTTTATTTGTTTCTTCTAGTTTAATTATGTTTATATTGTTTATTTGGACGATAGCTTCCTCAATAATTTGTTTTTGTTCATTGTTTACCTGTTCAATATGGTAAGTTATTGTGGTTTTTGCCCAACGTTCATCATAGATGTTGTATTCATTTTCTATATTTTTAGTAAATTGTTTTACTTTAGGTACATCATAAGTGCTAGTGGCTTGTTCAACTTTAGGCTCATCAGAGTCAGTGGTTGAAGAATGACGTTTCTTCATTTTATGACCGATGAAAACACCTTTCTTTTTGTCGTAGGAATAGCTGTAACCGGGTTTAAATTCATCGTAGTATTTAGCAATGACGTATGTTTTCTTTTTAGATTTCTTCGTTTTCTTTACTTTTTTGTGATGTTTTTTAGCTTTAGCTGAAACACTAGTTACATTGTTAATAGTATTTGGTGATAAAGTACCAGTGGTAGTAATTAAAGCTAAAGCTGCAACGCAAAGTTTAATAAATTTTCTATTTAATTTAATTTCCATAATGAATTCTTTTTCTTTAAAATTAGTTCAACAGACAAAACAACAAGTTTAATATATCATTACTTTCATACTTGTAACAAGTTACCATATTGATTTTCAACGATAAAATTAAACATTGCCATAAGAATAAATAATTTCGCTTCAGCTGCTTTCCAGGTTTTATAAATTATAAACATAGCAGACATTAATCAAATAAAGAATTGATGTGAACATTTTAATAATTACATCTTTTAAAGAGGTTAGTAGATTAATGACAATTTTGTCATTGCACACAAAAAAGTAACTATAAATCCCGTTATATCAACCTAAAAGCCTACCTAAAAGTTTTTGCATGAACACAGGTTAAAACGTGTTCCGTAGTGTGTGCATAATTATCTTTAATAAACAAAAAATAACCTTAACTTACCAGCAGAAAATATTGATATATCAAGGTTATTTTAACAATTTTATTCTTCTGAATGCTGATTGCCAGAGTAGCAAAACACTTTAAAGTCGTACTACTCTAGCATTTATAACTATTGTATCTAATTTTGTGTGACTAATTGTGAACTGACGATATTTAACATATCTTCGTTCTTATCTTGATCAACATGAACATAAACTTTCATAAAAGTTTTTAATGAATGACCTAATCGATAAGCTGCCCAAGGGTAACTCATACCTGGAATGTTGGCTAATTTGGTTGCCACCGTATGACGACAAGTATACATACTAACACGCAAGCCACGATTATTAACACCAATCTTTTTACAGATTTTACGTATCATATCATTTAAGCCACGTTGATCTATTGGCATCCCTAACGAACATAAATTATAGGTAGTTAATGCTAATAAAATATAATCCTGCTCATTATCTAAACCATATTCTTGCAATACATCAGTTTGCTTGTCTTTAAAGATCATTAATGTCTTATACAAAGTTTCAGATATTGGCAAAGTTAATCTTTTAGCGCCTTTAGGTCTACTTTTTAAATGACCGTTTAATTTCTTTGCTTTGCTATTCCATGAATCGCTAATTTCAAACACTACTTTATCATGATCTTTAGTTAAATCTGTCCATTTCAAAGCTTGAATTTCTTGCGGTCGCATTCCTGTTTCCAAAGCTATCCAAATTGCCAAGCGACTACACCAATAATTTGTTTTAGTCAAAGCTAAACGTTTTTTAATATCTGCAATAATAGCAGTAATTTCTTGATCAGTAAAAACATATTTTTCATCTGGTACAGTCATCTCATCATTGCGAAAGAACTTATACAGAGCTTTTACAGGAACAGGATTTTTTACAATATTATCTAATGAACCAAAATAACATCTAATAATCTGTAACTGGCGTTCGATAGTTGCATGTGGCGCAACACTTGCATGATGTTTTTCAACATAATCACGAGCAAATTGCCTGATATCAGTTTCAGTAATATCTTTTACCTTTTTATCACCAAAATAATCTTCTAATAGCCTAACTGTATAAGTCCACGCTTTATAAGTAGTTGCAGATTGCCATCTACCTAACTTATGCTCACTTTCAATAAAACTTTTATATGATTGCACCAGTGGTTGATTCAGTTCCTGATAATTACCACGTGGATTAGAACGAAAATCTACCCACATTTTTTCATAAAGAGCTTTAGCTGCCCGATAATTGTCCGCAACTTGACTAGGAACTGGAATAACTTTTCCAGTATGTTCATCTCTTGGCTGTATTCTTACGCGATACTTACCAGCTTTCTTACCTTTATTAATTTTACTAATTGGCATGTTTACTCTCCTTTTATTTTCAAGAAGAACATACCCTTGACCACTTTAAATTTTACCATAGTTCCTACCGATTTCTAATCCAACTTACCACTTCATCATAGTTATAGAACTTTCTACCTCTTGGAGTTACGCGGTGAAATGGCATACCTAATTTAGTTAATTTAAAAAAGTAGGTGCTAGAAATTTCTAACTTTTCTGCTATTTGCCTAGCATTAAGTAATTCATTGCCAAACATTTTTTCATCTTCTTTCATTGTTTTACTTACCTTCAAATAATTCTTCATATTCAGATTCACTGTCTTTAAATACTTCTGCAATAAATTTGGGTGTAATATGGATTGCATGAATTCGTCTTTTAAGCTGCTCAAAAGTATCTGTTCTTTCGTCAGCAATCTTCACATGTTGATAAAATTCAAACGGACTATAAGGAGTAGTAATAATCAACATTTCAATGTTCAATTTCACATCATGATAACGTCTTGGCGCTACTTTATCATGCTCATATGGATCTAATAGCCTTAATAAGTCGGCATATCTAAAATCATTGGGACGCAAATCATTCAAAATTACATAATGTTCACCATGATAATCTTGAAAGTAATCCCGACTGCTGCCTAAAATAGCAACTTTTTCACCACGAACTAGCTTGTTGGCATAACGTGTTTTACCAACTCCTGCACTGCCCCATAACCAAATTGTTTCTGCTTTGCGATCATGATATTCATGTAACCATTCTTCATGCTTTTTGTCCGCGATTAATTTGGTAATATTGTCAATCACACTTTTTCTTTTGGCAACTTCAGCTAAACCAATAATATCCGCTAATTCTTGATAATCAATTTCTTCATTAGCATATTGCGTTAAGAAATTAGCCACTACTTTAGAATTTAACCTGCTTTGGTTAACACTGCTTTGTATTTCAGTAATCCTTGCGGGAAAATCAAATGAAGCCACCACACTATTAGGATCGTATTGATACTTATCTTTAGCTTCCAATGTTGCATGAATTAGATAGCTATAAGCGTTACTGATTCTTCCTTGCCAAACTTCTAAATATTGCGGTTCATCATTAAAAAGCCTTACAACATGAGAAAGTATTTGCGGATTAGCATATTTTAAGACCACATGTAGATGTTTCCTAATTAGCTTATTATCTTGATCAAAATCTTGGTCATGAATTATATAAGCCCACTCTTGAATATTAGCCTTAGTTAAAATATTGGTTAGTTCAGTAAAATCTATCTTTAAATGGTCAAAATCTTGCATGTACATAAACTGTCTAGCTCTAATCTCTGCCATATAATTCCCTTCTGCACAGTTTGCACACTTTTAACATTTGCCATAACAAGCCCAGCAAATGTTGTTATATCAATGCTTAACACACTTGCACAGTAGAATATTTATAAATTATGCAAGGTGCCATTCTTTTTGTCTTGAGGACAAAGCTGGCACCTTGCCTCTATTAAATTCTTGTACCGATTAAGACAAACTGATTATGATAATAGTCAGGCTTACTTACAAAACGATAATTGCTTAAATTATCCATTAAAAATAATCTGAAGTCTTCTGAATTAAGCATTTCCCTAATCCGTTTTTTAACTTCTAATTGTGATGATAATTGAAACCAGCGTTTAGTTGGAACAATTATCTGCACACGCTCTTTATTATCAAGGTATTTAACACCCGCCCAACAAACCACTTTATTAACTGCCACAATTATTTTATCTGGCTTTTCTGGTTCCATAAGCTTTAATGTTTGTTCTAATGCAATTGTTTTAGAAATTGATTTACCATAAAATTTTAGAAAATAATGTACGATTAGCAGAATTACTAGAACAATCAACAAAATTACGCTGATCTTACTAAGCAAAGCAATTAATTTATCAAATAACTTATTAATTAAGTCTATCCTCTTCACGATTCTTCTCCTTTGGTTATTGTCGGCATTGCAAGTGGTTCAATCCCGTAATGTTTACCATCATTAATCTCAATTATTCCTGTTCCTAAGCCACCAATAGGGATAGACAAGCCATCAATCATTGACGGAAATAAATACTGCACGGTTGCTTTATCAATTCTACCCAGCAAAATTCTAACGTTCATCTGTGAGCGAATCGGAATAGGCACAATATCATTTCTAGCAATTTGACTGGTAATAATTAAATTGATTAAGCTTTCTCTGCCAAGTAAGGCAATTAATTCTAATTCACGGTATAAATCCTTAACTTGTCTTGAAGTTGGTGCTAAGCCCAAAGTTAAGCTTGCCATTTCTTCCAAAACAACAAAAATCGGTGGTACATTGATTTCGTTAGCGTCAGTACTAATCTTATTTGAAACTTCATAAAGCTTACTTTGCCTTAACTGCATTTCCTTAACTACAGCAGCCAATTCCGCATTCACTCTAGTTAAAAAATCTTCTGGGCGATCGCTATCTTCTGGAATTAACAATTTGATTTCAGTATGTTTTTTCGCATATCTTGCACCATCAGACTTTTTGGGATCAATCATGATAACCTGTGCTGATTTATCACCATTTTGATTAGTTAAACGGCTAATTATTTCTTCTAAATAGCGTAAAGCATAGCTTTTACCACTGCCTGTATTACCACTAATAATCCAAGTGGTGGCATTCCTGCCAACCGTTAAGCCCCGCATCAACGGTATTTCCTTATTTAAATCATAATCAGCCACAATTTTAGTAATTGTGCCAACAAGCCGTTGTTTCTTACCCTTGTAACCTGGAAAATAAAACCCTCTGGCTGTTGCTAATTGTTCACCGTCCACTTCCACTAATTGCATAGAAGTAGGTCTAACACAGGTATATTCAGGGAAAACAGCTGCCGAAATAATATCGTAAATACGGTAATAGGTATCTGTATTTAATACTAAATTTGTTGGGTAACGCGGAATAAACAAGAAGCCACAAGGCTCCTTAATTACTTCCAAGACTAGATAAGATTGCTTAATTGTGCTTGCTTCATCCGATAAGACACTATCAAGCACATTTTCAATATAATTACAGATAGTTGTATGTTTACCCTGCAATGATCTCATCTCCTTTAATGGAAACTTGAACATAACCACGTTGGTTAGCCCATAAATTAACTTGATCATTCTTAATAGAACTTTTATCAAAATCGATCATTTTACCAGCTTTTAATCCATCAACCTTTTTAAGTTTGAAGTTTAACATTTGACCGTTATTAACATTGTTTTTATCAACTGTAATTGCCATTCTCACTAGATAAGGGTATTCGGTAACATCTTTAGCATTGTCATATTTTTCACTGGCTTTACGTTCATTAATTCCAGTAACAATCGCTGTGATACCATTTAATACTTGTTTTGCCGTTAAATTTATTTTAATTGTCATATTTATCTCCAATCTAAGCGCTTTTTTACATACGCTTACATAATTAGGTGTAAAATTTCACTTATATACTATTCAACTAATGAAGATTTGTTTGATTGCAATCAGATTTAATCTTCATGGTTAAGTATGATAGCTATTAGAACAAAAATATAACCCATCATTCTTATACAAAATGATGGGTAGCAAAAATAATAAAGGAGACAAAACTATGCCCGAATGTCCTAAACCTGAAAACAAATTTCCTAAGTTATTAACTGAATATAGGAAAGAGAAAAACAAGAAAAATTTTGAAGTTATTGAAGATATAAATCAAAATATTTTTATAGAAGCAGACAAAATACCTATCCGGATCGATGAATACGGTAAAAAAACTGCTAGTTCAACTTTTACTAATTGGATTTCTCCCACAAATCCTACTAGACCCGAAAATCCAGTCCAAAGAGCAGCAATTATTCGCACACTAAAAAAGAAATATATTGGCACTCTATTTGACAATGGACAAGAAGTTACAAAATATTTAACCAATGTATATAATTACGCTGTAAAGTATCTTGAAGAAATTCGGGATAAGAATTTTTTTACAGATGACGTAAATATATTAACTGCTGGCACATTAGAAGAAAAAATTTTATATACGAAATATCAGTTTATTGCGCCCGTAGCCAATTTTGTTCTTAGTATTATTAACTTTTCTGAAGCATTTGATTATTTCATGAGTTCTAGTAAGTTATTTACTGGGTCAGTATCTTCTGAGGAGCTGTCTTCTGCAAGCTTGATAATGTTTTTCCATGAAGCCTTAACTACCGGCAAAATGGCACTTGAAAAATCCCTCCAAACTAAAAAAACGCATATTTCTCTGGGTAAAGGGATACCCGAAGGAAATATGCGTATCACAAAAGAAATTATTAAAGAATTTGCCAAGTCGGATATTAAAGTACTTGATTCAATTATTGAAACTGCCAAAAAAAACAAGTCGCAATTCTTGGTTTCCATTAATCGTACAAATTTTCCAAGCGGCAATCCGCTTTCGCAAGATAAGGGAAATAACGAGTTAAAATACAATAATATATATATAAGAATGGCAGCAGAAGTTAATAATCTAAGTACATCAGAACACGAAAATGAATCTGTGCTAAATGCGGCTTTTAAAGTTTTAAATTTTCTCCTTAACTCTATTTCCGAAACTTATTACCAGACTTCTTTTATAAGTGCGACCAAAACTAGTGATGGCTACATAATTTGGAACTTAGATTAATTCAAAATTTATGCAGAAAAATGCGTCTTATAAAAACTAAACTCTTAAACACAAAATGTAGTTCAGAAATTGCTTGAGCTTTTTGGTGTTGATTTAACTAAACTATATAATTCCAAATTCTTATTCTTAATTCGCCGTAATTTCTTCTCTATCTTGCCTAATTATAAATGGTACTCCGACGTAAGTGAGTTCAAACTTAACGGACAAAAGACCTACTTATCAACAATTATTAATGGCTGCACGCAAGAAATTATTTCTTATACAATTTCCTACAGTCCTAACTTAAGACAGACAATGACTAATATTAGAGTTAACTTGGCAAAAGCATCCGGCACTATATGACTTACACTGACCGAGATTGGCAGTATCAACTCACCACTTTCCAGGCATGGCTAAAAAAGTAGTGGTGTTGAGTAATCAATGTCATGCAAGGGTAATTCATTAGACGATGGATTAATGGATAGTTTTTTGATATCTTAAAACGGAAAATGCTTTATGGCCTTGAAAAGCCAACTGAATTAGAACAGGCAATTAGAGAATATATTGATTACTACAATAACAAAAGAATTAAGATAAAATATCAGCAGCTAGTCCTAAGTTAAAAATTAATAATTTGTCCTAATTTTAGGGTCCATATCAATTTTCACTAGCCTTTTTTCAGTTTATAAATTTATTGGGGATTTTTTAAATGAATTTCATGATCAAACATTTGATGAATTTGCGGTGTTAAGTTGTGAGCAATGAAGATTACTGTTGAATTGCTAGAAAGAATATTTTTTAAAATTTTGTGTGTAGCATTAGAATCTATGGCAGATGTACCTTCGTCAATTAAAATGATATTATTATCATAAGTTTCTGTTCTAGCTAAGACAATTTTTTGTTTTTGTCCTCCCGATAAGTTTTCCTTATTTAAATTGACCGCTGTATGAATCCCGGCTGGAAATTTATTTAAGTCTGCGGATAATTGCATTTTTTCCGCCCAAGCCGACGCCTTATGGTCTAATTGTGAATTAAACATAGTAATGTTTTCTTCAATCGTTCCCGGAAATAGTTGCGCTTCTTGGGGAACATAACCAATCTGTGATAAGTTTGGTTGCAATGAGTTGCCATTTTTATCTTTAAAAGTTATTGTTCCTGTTGATGGAATAATTTCTCCTAATATTAATTTTAAAAGTGTTGACTTTCCTGTACCGCTATCACCTGATAGCAAAACTTTTTCACCAGCATTAATAGTAAAATCTGGATATTCAAGTCGCTCAGCATTAGGAAATTGTAAACTTAAATTATTAATTGTAATTGTAGCAAAATTGTCTAAAGTAGATTTAGATAATTCTTGATTGTTTTTTAGAATAATTGAATAACTAGTACTAACACTATCTCTTAAACTCTTAGTTGATTGAACTTGGGTAATCCTTGATGTCACCGCACCTAATTCACTAAAAATTACGCTAGAGTAGTTTCCTAAACTAAAATATAGTCCTATGTTTAACTGACCAGTTAATACTAAAATACCTGCACTAATATCAACTAGCATCTGCGCTATCATATTAGCCGCCATGTTGACAGTTTCTAATTCATTAACTTTTTTCTCTTTAGTGACTGTTGCCTGTTCTAACTTTGCCGAACTATCTGATAATACTGTTAACAATTTTTTACGAACATTGTAGCGTTGAAGAATAGCTAAACCAGATAACCATTTTTCTAAAGTATTAAGATAGGTTGAATTGCTAACAGAAATTTTAGTGGTGGCTTTTTGCAAAGAGTTAGACAATATTTTAGGGACAAAAAGCAAAATAATTGCAAGTATAAAAGTTAGAGCAAGTAAAAATGGATTAAAAGTAAAAATCATTGTGGAAGAAAAAATGATATCACAAACTAACCCCCATATTCTATAAGTTGGCGTTAAATACAAATCATAAAGCATATTTAAATCATTTGTTAATCGATTCTGCATTGTAGACACTTTAGAAATGTTATCAGTTTTTGAAAAATAATTTTCGGTTATGCGATATCTTATCTGATGAATATAAGCTTGACTTTGTTTACTAAAAAGATATATCCCTAACCGCTTTAAAAAATGTCCTAAAATATCTGTTATCATTTCTAAGAAAGTAAAGAGCCACCATTTACTCCAGTTTGTTGCTATTAGGGCATTAATAGTTATTGATAATATATAATTCTTATATGCAATTGATATAGATCCTAATAATGTAAGAAAGATTATTACAACACTTAGTGGAATATTTAATTTTAAAAGATCTTTTAATTTCATTGGTGTCACTTTCCAAGAATATGTTTTGCTTTTTGTAAAACATAAATTATTCCTTGATTACCATCTTTAAAATTAGTTGTTGCTGTTCCAAAACTTTGATCAATCATTAAAGCAGTACCGTGTGAATTAATTGAATAGTACTTAAAGCAATTGATCATTTTAATAATAGTATTATCATATCTGCTATCATCAAAAGCCATTCTATAGTCCAATAGTGCATTAACTATTCCACCTAAGCCACGATAAAGTGAAGCATTTTTAGGCATTATAGCCTTACTAAGGTTTTTTGCCATCTCAAAAATGTATTCATCATACTTATTAATTCCAAAATATTTTTTAAAATATATCAATAATTCTAAAATACCTGCTGTTCCGTCACTTAAGTATGGTGATAAATATTTTGATATAAGCTTTACCTTAAATCCTAACAACTTTGAATTTTTGTTTCGCACACAATATTTAGATAATATTAAATCTGTACATTCAACTATTCTATTAAAGAAATCAGAATCATGCAGTTTATAATCTTTAATGATAACAAGACAACAAAAAATTAATGAAATAATATTTTCTAAACTAAGCTGTTTAATATCTTTGTTCTGTTTTTCAATTTCCTTAATAAGTATATTTACTTTATCAAAAAGCTTTGTTCTCATTTTAAAATCTTTAAATACGTTTTGTATTAACGACTCATCTTTTAAATAATACAATCTTAGCTTGGAAAGTTTATCAGAATAAATAAAATCATCTGTATATGTAAGTACAAAAGAATCGGAAGACTCAGATATAAGTAAGTTATCAATTTTAGCGCATTCATCTGTTTTAATTAATCTATTTAAAAAATTATCAGGAAAACTATCAGTGCTAATTACTGAATCTGAATCTAAATTACTAGTTTTCAAGTAATTTATCATTTTTTGCAGATCAATATCAGGATTCTTAATTAGCTGTTCTGCTGCTTCAACGAAAACTTTAGGTATTTTATTTAAATTGGCAAATTTTTCAAAAAATTTTATTGATGTTTGACCAGAATTATCAATTTTTAAAAACATATTAGCACGGCAAAAAAACGAAATAAGTAAATATCCCAGTTGTTCAATATCTTGCTTTAATGGAGTCAAATACTGAATTTTATTATCATAAAATCCTTCTGTTCTATAGAAATTATTTTCTCTTTTATGTAGATCTACTTCTCCAAGAAATATAGTTTGATCTAAATCAATAAAGTAAACTTCATTTTTATCTGTGTTAACCAAAATATTTTGACTAGAGATATCACCTAAAAATACATTAGACTTATGTAGTTTATCAACTTTAGAAAGTAAATCTATAATAATCTTAGAGAATTTACTAGCAGTATCTTTGTTTGAAATAAAGTCATTACTAGTTAAGGCTCTATAATCATCTACAGTTATTCCCTTAATATACTCTTCAACTAAAAAATAATTTCTCTCTTCATAAAAAGAATCTACATAGTTAGGAACGAAACTTAAATGATGCATTCTTTTTATATTTCTTTCTTCATTCTTTAATATTTCTATTTTTGACTGTGTTGTGTCATAGTATCCGTTAATTGCACTCTTAAGAACATACTTTTCTCTTTTATTAGTTTCTACTAGGAAAACGGAGCCTGCAGCCTTAGAATGTAATGCTTTAATTGGTATATAGCTATTAAAAATAAGATTATTACTTTTATTTTTATTGCTTGCTTCTTTTTTTGGAAAAGGCTCCTTAACAAAGTAAGGTAATTTGTATTCTAAAGTTTTGTAATCATCGTATAATTTTTGACCATTTTTATCATATATTCCTTTATTATCATTTTTAGATAACATCCCATAACGATAAAAGATATTATTTGAATCCCTATACTTTTTATCAGTTAAGATGCAAATTCCTTCTTTGTCTTTAAAATTAGGCAAAGCATACAAATCTTTAACCAAATTCAAAAAATCAGAATAATTACTTGGATAAATTGTTATGAACTTTCCAGTGGACCAAAGATTATTAGTAGTACCAGAAAGGTTTAAATATAATTCTTTCATATTTGATATATATTTAAAATCAACTTTATGATTTTTACAGAACTCAAAAACTGAATTTAAAATCTCTTGATAGTTTTTCATAGTTGCTGAAATATGAATTTTAAATCCTTGCCGATATGATTTTTTATTTGAAAAGTCAAACTGAAGGAAATAATGATTGGCATTTCTGGAAATATGATAGTATGAAATGTCTTTAACTTTGTCTGGAAGAACTGATGTACTATAAATCTTTTTATAACTATTTAACAAATAATTACACATATTAATATCACCCTTTAAAAATTATATCATTTTTTATTAACAATTAAAAATAAATGTTGTATACTTGCTTTAAGTAATAATTATTGCGGTTTATAGAAAGGTAGGACTTGAAAATGACTGAATTAATTAGATTGCAGAAACTAGCAGTTGATATGGCTGATTCAACTAATGAAGCTCCTGAAGATAGTGATAGCTGCCACTACAGTAATTGCACAACTATAGAATGTGTTGAATAAAAACATATATTAAATTAAGACTAATAGCTAAAACAAGAAATGATCAATTTTGTTTCAGCTATTTTTTATTCATCTAGTTTACGCTAAGTTTACAATCTAAGCGTAACAATTTCTAAAACATGATGAAAATTTACTATATAGTTTAATATATATTTCATGTATTTTACACTAACTGCAAGTTAACACTCAGTCACACAAAAAAGCAGGCAATTAAGCCTGCTACATCAAGGGTTATATCCATTCCTGAAAAATTTATGACGACAAATTTTCAACTTATTTTACTTTGTGTGACCTATAGTGTGACTGACCACAACATTTCACATTAATTTACAATTATTTAAAATGCTTCATAACAAACAAAAGCCCGTCATATCAAGATTGATACAACGGGCTTTAATGCTATATTAGCCTTTGTTATGCTGATTGCCAGAATCGAACTGGCGACCTTTTCTTTACGAGGGAAACGCTCTACCAACTGAGCTAAATCAGCAATTTTCACAACGTTTAAATTATACCAAAACAAAAAAAGTCGTGCAATCGAATGCGCGACTTTTATTTTATTTCCAATCTAGGCAAAGCTCTTGTTTGTGCAGTAATTCTGGCAACTCGTCACGATCAATTCTCTTATCGTTTAACTTGTCACCAGTTATTTGATTAGTGAATGAATCAATACGTCTATTAGCATCCCGCAAGTCATAGTAAGTGGTAACGACTTGGTCATATTCTTTCAAGTCTGCCACTTTAAAATCACGCGGATACTCATTTTCAAAAGTAGTAAATGCTAGTGGCAAGCGTGGCTTTAATTGCGGTTCTTGATCAGGAATACCCACTTGCATCCCTAGAGCCGGAAATGTCAGCTTAGGCAAGTCTAATACCTCTAACATTTTTAACGGGTGATCATTAATGGTGCCTAGTGGCACATAACCTAAATTCATACTTTCAACAGCATTAGCCACATTTTGCCAAGCAAGTAATGTATCATCCATCCCCTGAAAGAAAATATCCGTGGTATGAACACGTCCGTCATCTTTACCTAATTGGCGGCGAATTTGTTGGTTGCGGTATAAATCAACTACAAAGATAAACAAATCTCCTTCAGCACCAACATATTTTTGACCGCACAATTCTCTGATTTTTGCCCTTTTACCTTCATCAGTAATATGAAGCATTGTAGCATTTTGCATAAACATGCTTGTCGCTGTATGTTGAAAAACGGTGTACAAAGTATTTAATTGTTCTGCATTTAGTGTTTGATCTTTAAATTTTCTGATAGAGCGATGATTGATTTGTTGGTTAATTGTGGAATTATGAATCATTTTGATACTTCTTTCTAACTATCTTACTAAAAGTAACTGTATTGCAAAATGATTTTACTGTCAATAATTGTCTTTTAAATTAACAGACTGTGCTAAAATTTAGACAGAAGATCATTACCATATAATAATTGGAGGAATTTATGCGTATTTTAGTTATCGGCGGTGCCGGTTATATTGGCTCAATAGCTGTTAAGAAACTAATTGAGCAAAAAAATGATGTTGTTGTCCTTGACGCTTTGTATACAGGCCATAGAAAAGCAGTCAATCCAAAAGCTAAATTTTATCAAGGCGACATTGAGAACAAGTTTTTAGTTAGCCAAATATTGCGTAAAGAGAAAGTTGAAGCAGTAATGCATTTTGCCGCTTATTCTCTAGTGCCTGAATCTGTACAAAATCCACTGAAATACTATGACAATAATGTTTCGGGTATGATTGCGCTCCTAGAAGCAATGAAAGATGCCGGTGTCAATTACCTCGTCTTTTCTTCAAGTGCGGCAACTTACGGCATCCCTAAGAAATTGCCAATCACTGAAGATTCACCGCTTAATCCGATCAGCCCTTATGGCGAAACTAAAGTAATGATGGAAAAAATCATGCATTGGGCAGATAAAGCGGATGGCATCAAATCAATTGCACTACGTTACTTCAATGTTGCCGGTGCCGCAAGTGACGGTTTAATCGGAGAAGATCATGCCCCCGAAACGCATTTAATTCCTAATATTTTAAAAAGTGCTCTGACCGGTGACGGCAAATTTACTATTTTTGGGAATGATTACAACACCAAAGATGGTACCAATGTCAGAGATTACGTTCAAGTAGAAGATCTCATTGACGCGCATGTACTGGCACTAAAATACTTAGTTAAAACTAACAAGTCCGATGTGTTCAACCTCGGGACTGCTCACGGCTACTCCAACTTGGAAATCTTACAAGCAGCTCGTAAAGTTACCAACGTTGAAATTCCATATACCATGGGCCCACGCCGTGCAGGTGACCCAGACAGTCTGGTTGCCGATTCAGCTAAAGCCAGAACTATTTTAGGCTGGCAGCCACAACATGAGAACGCTGAGGATATGATGACAAGTGCATGGAAATGGCACCAAAGTCATCCCCAAGGATACGCAGACAAATAATAAAATTGCTGGTAAAATTTACCAGCAATTTTTTTGACTAATTTTGAGGATTAAATGTGATGTATAACTCCATATCACAAAACTGACCGTGATATTTAACTTCATCTTTGAGTGTAGCTACGTGAGCAAAATGCAGCCTTTCTGCAATAGCTCTGCTAGGCTGATTATTAGTATCTGCCAGTAATTTAATGCTGTGAAAACCCAACTGGTTAAACGAAACTTCTACTAGCTTTTTAACAGCTCGGGTCATAATTCCCTGGCCCTGATATTTTTGCCCCAGCCAATAACCAATTTCGCCGCTTTCATTTTTGAGTTTGATATTATGCAAATCTACCATTCCTGCTGGTTCACCATCAACTAGAACAACTAGAGCCAACTTTTCATAACGCGCCGTATCGACACGCATCGCCTTGATAAAATCAACCTCATCATCAACGCTTGTCATATTATCTGCCCAGGGTAGGAAATGTGCCAGCTCTTTACGATCATGGGCGATATTTTCATATAAAGCCTCTGCATGTCTAATTTCGGGTAAAACTAAACTAATCGTCATGTTGTTAATAGTAAATTGACTAATGGTAAACATTGCATCCTTCTCCTTAATTAAATTTTAATAAAGTATATCATACTACAATTTAAGCTTAAATATAGCCCTTTTTAGCATAACAAAAATTACAATCTGCTATTTTTTTAATTAGTTAAAAACATACACTTTTGTATAATGCTATAATTTAATAATGTAACTAATTTTTAAGTATTTGGAGTGATTTAATGAGCGAAGAAGAGGAAAATAACGGTTCTGGTTACGAACGAACCTTGACTAACGCGCATATTCAATTAATTGCCCTGGGTGGGACAATTGGCACTGGTTTATTTCTAGGTGTAGGTAACAGCATTAGACGAGCCGGTCCCAGCGTCATTCTGATTTATGTCGTGGTCGGTATTTTCTTGTTTCTACTAATGCGGGCTTTGGGAGAGCTGATAGTTTCTGATTTATCTAAACACACCTATATTGATTTTATTGAAAAGTATTTAGGTAAAAACACTGGTTTTATTTCAGGTTATCTTTACTGGATTAGTTGGGTTACGTTAGGCATGGCGGAAATGACAGCTCTAGGGATTTACTTTCAATATTGGTTCCCGCATTTACCTACCTGGGTGCCTGGTTTAATTACCATCGCTGTTTTGCTATTTATCAATTTGCTTTCTGCCCGTCTTTTTGGCAACTTGGAATTTAGTTTTGCCATAATTAAAATTGTGACGGTTATTGCCTTTGTGATTTTAGTAGCCTATTTATTAATAACTGGTGGCAAAACCTCTTTTGGTCCCGTTACTCTAGCTAACTTGTCTGCGCATGGTGGCTTTTTTGCTAAAGGAAGCACCGGTTTCTTCTCCGGCTTCCAAATGGTCATCTTTAGCTTTGTTGGCGTTGAACTAGTAGGTTTAACTGCAGCAGAGGCACAAAACCCCAAAGTAACGATTAGAAAGGCTATTAATGAGGTTCCACTACGAATAATTTTATTCTATGTATTGGCTATCATCGCAATTTTAGTAGTTATTCCGTGGGATAAGGTGGCGACAAATTCTAGTCCGTTTGTACAAACTTTAGCGGCAACAGGCATCCGCAATGCCGGCTCAATTATCAATTTTGTGGTCATTTCTGCTGCAGTTTCTTCAACTAATAGTATTCTGTATAGTGCAGGCCGATTGTTATTTTCAGTTACTTTTAACGGTAAGGGTAAATTTAACCAGACATTTGGTCATTTAAGAAGACAATTACCACAAAACGCACTGACCTTATCAGCTTGCCTAATGGCGTTAGCACCTTTTGTCATCATCGTTATCGGCAATGAGGCATTTAATTTTATTTCTTCTACTTCTACCAGTATGTTTTTAATTATTTGGTGCCTGATGCTTTTAACGCATATTGCATATAGGAAAAAAACACCTGCGCAAGAATTCACTGATTTCAAAATGCCCGGTTTTCCTTTTTTGGACTACATAACACTGATCTTTTTTATTTTAATGATCATACTGTTGTTAATCCTACCTGAAAACAGGATTTCTATGATTTCAGCACTGCTAATCTTTATAGCCTTGTCAACTCTGTCTAAAATTTGGCATAAGGAAAAAATGACAAAACAACGCAAATTTTGAAAACAAAAAATTCCTGCGGAATTCGGTGTTGTGGTAGACATAAGTATTAAAACCAATAATTAACAAAAATTCCTAGACAATCGATTTTGTCTAGGAACTTTTTATTTATGCATTATTCTTCTTTTGATTTTTTGCCACAATCCCAGTGCTTGCCGCATGCGATTAGCAGGCACGTAATTACGAATAGCGCGCAAAGTCTTTTTATTATTTCGTGTTGTAAAAATAAATTTTCCGTTTGCACGGGTGCGAATTTCAAAACGAGGGATATAACGACCGTGGAAATAGACATCCGCCACCACATAGGTAACTTCTTGCCACGGAATCTGGACATAGTCAGAGATATTGCGGTCATTATAAAATTCAAACGCCTTATCTCCGACCATTACTTTACCGTATGTCGACAATGCGCGAAACCAAGTCGCATTTGCCGTTAAATCAACTTTAGTGTTACTTGATTCAACCATTTTGAATTAAAGCACATTCAGAACGTGCAGAACAACACCAACAATAAAGATGGCAATAATAATCACAATTGGTGAAACTTTCTTCTTTAGCAGCCACATGCAAAGGAATGTCAAGAGTAGCCCGGCTAAACCGGGAATTAAACTATCCAAATTGTTTTGCAAAGTAGTTACTTTAAACTTAGTAAGAGATAAGCCATTTGCCTGATCAATTAAAGCTTGTTGAATACCTTTAGCACCGGCTGGAAGTGAACTCCAATCAATATAGCCACCCTTTTGAACAGGTGTTTTTGAGACAATTGGGGTGAACTTAATATTGACCCAGCGCTCAATCAGGGAGCCTAAAACAAACATACCCATCATGGAAGCTCCACGAGTTACCTTTTGCAATAGACCACCAGACATATCATTAGTAATCGCAGAACCTGCTTTGTAACCAAATTCTTGTGTGTACCACATGAAAGCCAATCTAATTACATTCCAAATAACGAAGAACAAAATTGGTCCTAAAATGTTGCCCTGAATAGCCATTGAAGCACCTAAGGCACCAACTATTGGCCGCACGGTATACCAGAATACAGGGTCACCAACACCGGCTAAAGGTCCCATCATTCCAACCTTAACACCTTGAATAGCTTCATCTTCAACCTTAGCACCGTTAGCCTTGTCTTCCTCTAAGGCTAAAGTAACACCTAAAATTGGCGATACTAGATAAGGGTGAACGTTAAAGAAGACCAGATGTCTTTGCAAAGCTGCAGCCATGTCGTCTTTTTTAGGATAAAGTTTTCTCAAAGCAGGAATAAGTGAATATGCGTACCCACCATTCTGCATTCTTTCATAGTTCCAAGAAGCCTGCAAAAATTGTGAGTGCCACATAACTTTGAAGCGGTCGGCTTTAGTTAATTTTATTTTTTTATCAGCCATTGTAAAATCCTCCTCTTAAATATCACTTTAATAGTCATCTATGATATCGCCGAGTGGATCGCCGGTACCTTCATTATCAGAATTTGAACTGCCGTTATTACCACCCTTTGACTCTAAAGCTAAGTACATAAGAGCCATTGCTAGACCAATGGCACCTAAGGCAATCAAAGTTAAGTCTTTAATAGCCGCCAAGGCAAAGCCGATAGCAAAGAATGGCCAAACTTCACGGCTAGCCATCATGTTAATAACCATCGCGTAACCAACGGCTACAACCATGGCACCACCGATTGACATACCATCACTGAGCCATGCTGGCATTAAGCCTAGCCAGTATTTAACAGTAGAAGCTGGAATAGCTAGTAACAAAGCGGCTGGAATAGCGATTCTCAACCCTTGCAGACAAACATCAATCCATTGCCACATATTAATTTTACGCCAATTACCTTTTTTGGCATCTGCATCCATAATGTGCACAATACCAGTAGAAATAGTCCGCACAATCATAGTCAAAAAGAGTCCGGCAACAGCTAAAGGCATCGCAATACCTGTAGCCATACCAATCCCCCTTGTTCCTTGACCACTTTGAACTAAAATGATAGCTGAAGCAACAGAAGCCAAAGCAGCATCAGGCGCAACAGCGGCACCAATATTAGCCCAGCCTAAGGCAATCATTTGTAAATATCCACCTAAAGTAACGCCTAAAACCAGATTACCGGTTACTAGGCCGATTAACGTACAAGCGACCAGTGGTTGGTGGAATTCCCATTGATCCAAGATGCCTTCCATACCTGCAAGAAAGGCAACTATGACAACTAAAATCATTTGAATAGCGTTCATGTTTTACTCCTATTCTCTTATTTATTTTGTTCGTCAAGCAAACTTTGAGCTTTATTTAAAATAGCTTCCATATTGCCTTCTTTATCAGTTGGAACTTTGCGCACATCATACTTGACTCCCATTTTTTCAAGTTCGTGGAAAGTATCAACATCTTCCTGATTCATAGACAATACATTGTTAGCATTGACGTCGCCAACTTTATAAGACATTGATCCAACATTGACAGTCTTAATGTCAACTCCAGCTTTTATTACCTTTAAAACATCTTCAGGATTTTCAAATAATAATAACGCATGTGTGTTGCCAAAACGGGGATCTTTTGCAATCTCAACCATCTTTTTTAAAGGAACAGTATGTGCCTTAACACCGGCAGGAGCTGCTTCACGAATCATGCTCTTACGCATTTCGTCTTTCGCCACACTGTCAGAAACAACAATTACTCTGTCCGGGTGCATGGATGGTATCCATCCTGTAGCAACCTGACCATGTAATAAACGAGAATCAATTCGTGCCAAAACAAATTTTATATGACCATCACCAACAACAGTACCCGCGGGAATGGTCTTCTTCTTACCAGCAGTTTGTGCCTTAGTTTGAACTTTTGTTGAAGACTTCGGCATTAGTTCTGCCGGCTTTATTTTAATACCATCACGTGCTGGCTCTACCACAGCAGTTGCAATTTCGTGAGCTGTAGCATCTGGCTTAGTCATCCGCTGTGTTAAAGCTTCTACCACCAGAGGCAGGTTCATACCTGCTACTACTGCCCATTTAGGATGCTTTTCAAGTAAACCGCTAGCTTGATTAAACGGCGTACCACCCCATAAATCGACTATCAGCAAAACTTCATCCTGATTTTCAAACGAAGCAATTGCTGTTTCCATTTTGCCCCTAATATCATCTGGGCCTTCATCAGGCTTTAAAATGACATGAGCAAAATTGTCTTGTTCGCCAAACAGCATTTGCGCAGACTGCGCAATTCCATCGGCAAAACCACCATGGCTGGCTAAAACAATTCCTACCATGAGATTTCCTCCTTTAGATAAAATGTATCCGCTACTATTGTACCGTGAAAGTGCTTTTAAGTCACGTGACCCCATTCTTTTCTCATATTAAATGCCATTTCCTTTGATATTTTTAATATTAAGGAAAAAACAGGAACAAAAAAGAGGACCGTTAGGTCCCCTTTTTGCTGCTCGCTCCGGCTGTCAGACTCGAACTGACGACATCTTGATTAACAGTCAAGCGCTCTACCAACTGAGCTAAGCCGGAATACTAAAAAGCACGGCAGCGTCCTACCCTCGCAGGCAGTCTCCCACCAACTACTCTCGGCGTGAAGAAGCTTAACTGCTGTGTTCGGCATGGTTACAGGTGTTTCCTTCTTGCTCTTGCCACCGTACTTTTTTCCTTTGAGCTTTTACACTCAAAACTAAATATAATCCGCTTGAAAAACCTTGACTGCTGCTAAGCTCTGGTCAAGTCCTCGACTGATTAGTACTGGTCCGCTCCAAGCCTCACGGCTCTTCCACTCCCAGCCTATCTACCTCTTAGTCTTTGAGGTGTCTTACTACTTTCGTATGGGAAATCTCATCTTGAGGGGGGCTTCGCACTTAGATGCTTTCAGCGCTTATCCCGACCATACTTAGCTACCCAGCGATGCCTTTGGCAAGACAACTGGTACACCAGCGGTATGTCCATCCCGGTCCTCTCGTACTAAGGACAGCTCCTCGCAAATTTCCTACGCCCACGACGGATAGGGACCGAACTGTCTCACGACGTTCTGAACCCAGCTCGCGTGCCGCTTTAATGGGCGAACAGCCCAACCCTTGGGACCGACTTCAGCCCCAGGATGCGACGAGCCGACATCGAGGTGCCAAACCTCCCCGTCGATGTGAACTCTTGGGGGAGATAAGCCTGTTATCCCCAGGGTAGCTTTTATCCGTTGAGTGATGGCCCTTCCATACGGTACCACCAGATCACTAAGCCCGACTTTCGTCCCTGCTCGAGTTGTCGCTCTCGCAGTCAAGCTCCCTTATACCTTTGCACTCTGTGAATGATTTCCAACCATTCTGAGGGAACCTTTGGGCGCCTCCGTTACACTTTAGGAGGCGACCGCCCCAGTCAAACTGCCCGTCTGACACTGTCCCATGCCTCGCTTAGAGGCCCTGGTTAGAGCAGCCATCAAACAAGGGTAGTATCCCAACATTGCCTCTGATAACACTGGCGTGCTATCTTCTCCGGCTCCTACCTATCCTGTACATGTTTAACAGCTGCCCAATATCAAATTGCAGTGAAGCTCCATGGGGTCTTTCCGTCCTGTCGCGGGTAACCCGCATCTTCACGGGTATTATAATTTCACCGAGTCTCTCGTTGAGACAGTGCCCAAATCATTACACCTTTCGTGCAGGTCGGAACTTACCCGACAAGGAATTTCGCTACCTTAGGACCGTTATAGTTACGGCCGCCGTTTACTGGGGCTTCAGTTCGCTGCTTCGCTTGCGCTAACAGCTCTCCTTAACCTTCCAGCACCGGGCAGGTGTCAGCCCCTATACGTCGTCTTACGACTTTGCAGAGACCTGTGTTTTTGATAAACAGTTGTTTGGGCCTATTCACTGCGGCTGGCTCTTACACCAGCACCCCTTCTCCCGAAGTTACGGGGCGATTTTGCCGAGTTCCTTAACGAGAGTTCTCTCGCTCACCTGAGTGTTCTCCACTCGACTACCTGTGTCGGTTTGCGGTACGGGTACGCAGCTTCTCACTAGAAGCTTTTCTTGGCAGTGTGACTCTTGGACCTTCGCTACTTTAATTTCGCTCCTCATCACGCCTTGTGCTTCTCGGATACAAGCATTTGACTCATATCCACACTTGACGCTTAAACATGGCTTCCAGCGCCATGCGTCCTTCGCCTCCTGCGTCCCTCCTTCGCTATTAACGAAGCTGCGCAGTACAGGAATCTCTACCTGTTCTCCATCGACTACGCCTTTCGGCCTTGCCTTAGGTCCCGACTTACCCTGGGCGGACGAGCCTGCCCCAGGAAACCTTAGTCTTTCGGCGGATAGGATTCTCACCTATCTTGCGCTACTCATACCGGCATTCTCACTTCTAAAAGCTCCACTTATCTTCTCAGTTAAGCTTCGCCGCTTTTAGAACGCTCTCCTACCACATGCATTACTGCACATCCACAGTTTCGGTACTATGCTTAGCCCCGGTAAATTTTCGGCGCAGCGTCACTCGACTAGTGAGCTATTACGCACTCTTTTAATGGTGGCTGCTTCTAAGCCAACATCCTAGTTGTCTACGCAACTCCACATCCTTTTCCACTTAGCATAGATTTGGGGACCTTAACTGGTGATCTGGGCTGTTTCCCTTTCGACTACGGATCTTATCACTCGCAGTCTGACTCCAGTGCTTTGATATCTGGAATTCGCAGTTTATCTGAATTCAGTAACCCCTGACGGGCCCTTCGTCCAAACAGAGCTCTACCTCCATTATCATCCTCGCACCAGGCTAGCCCTAAAGCTATTTCGGAGAGAACCAGCTATCTCCAAGTTCGTTTGGAATTTCACCGCTACCCACAACTCATCCCCGCAATTTTTAACTTACGTGGGTTCGGTCCTCCAGTGCGCTTTACCGCACCTTCAACCTGGTCATGGGTAGGTCACTTGGTTTCGGGTCTACATCAACTAACTTCCGCGCCCTCTTCAGACTCGCTTTCGCTCCGGCTCCGTCTTTTCTGACTTAACCTCGCTAATTAACGTAACTCGCCGGTTCATTCTACAAAAGGCACGCCATCACCCCTTAATGGGCTTTGACTATTTGTAGGCACACGGTTTCAGGTTCTCTTTCACTCCCCTCCCGGGGTTCTTTTCACCTTTCCCTCACGGTACTGGTTCACTATCGGTCACAATGTAGTATTTAGCCTTGCGAGATGGTCCTCGCTGCTTCAATCGGGATTCCTCGTGTCCCGACCTACTCAGGATCCTGCTCAGCGCGCTCCGGATTTCGCTTACGGGGCTCTCACCCTCTCTGGCTTACCTTCCCAGATAATTCTGCTATCCTTTGCGCTGCCTTCCTGCGGTCCTACAACCCCAGATGATAAATCATCTGGTTTGGGCTCTTTCCGCTTCGCTCGCCGCTACTAGGGAAATCGATCTTTCTTTCTCTTCCTGCAGCTACTTAGATGTTTCAGTTCACTGCGTCTTGCCCCAACCGGCTATCTATTCACCGCTTGGTAATGCATCTGCATGCATTGGGTTCCCCCATTCGGATATCTCCGGATCTCTGCGTACTTACCGCTCCCCGAAGCCTTTCGTGGTTCGTCACGTCCTTCTTCGCCTCATTGTGCCCAGGCATTCACCGTGCGCCCTTCTTTACTTGACCTTACTCAAGATACTCTCTCGGTCGCTCTTTAGCAATCTGTTCTCTTTTGATTGTTTCTCGGTTTTTCTTGGATTATATTCAGTTTTCAATGTACTAACTCGTTGGATCTGTTTTTACCAGACCCAATGGAGGCTAACGGGTTCGAACCGATGACCTCCTGCTTGCAAAGCAGGTGCTCTCCCAACTGAGCTAAGCCCCCCAATGTTTCTTCTTTGTTAGACACGCTTGTTTCTACTTGCCTATGGGCCTAAATGGACTTGAACCATCGACCTCACGCTTATCAGGCGTGCGCTCTAACCAGCTGAGCTATAGGCCCGTTTCTAGCGTATCTGCTCTTTTCTTTGAGGTATTACCCTCAAAACTAAACAATGTCTTCGCTACTCATGTGCTTTCCTTGCTCTTGCCTTGGCTTCTCTTAGTATTCCTACTCTCCGCTTCGGCCTTTGCTTTTCCTTAGAAAGGAGGTGATCCAGCCGCAGGTTCTCCTACGGCTACCTTGTTACGACTTCACCCTAATCATCTGTCCTGCCTTAGACGGCTGACTCCCTTGCAGGTTATCCTACCGGCTTTGGGCATTACAGACTCTCATGGTGTGACGGGCGGTGTGTACAAGGCCCGGGAACGTATTCACCGCGGCGTGCTGATCCGCGATTACTAGCGATTCCAGCTTCATGCACTCGAGTTGCAGAGTGCAATCCGAACTGAGATTAGCTTTCAGAGATTCGCTTGCCTTTGCAGGTTCGCTGCTCGTTGTACTAACCATTGTAGCACGTGTGTAGCCCAGGTCATAAGGGGCATGATGACTTGACGTCGTCCCCACCTTCCTCCGGTTTGTCACCGGCAGTCTCATTAGAGTGCCCAACTTAATGCTGGCAACTAATAATAAGGGTTGCGCTCGTTGCGGGACTTAACCCAACATCTCACGACACGAGCTGACGACAGCCATGCACCACCTGTCTTAGTGTTCCCGAAGGAAACATCCTATCTCTAGGACTGGCACTAGATGTCAAGACCTGGTAAGGTTCTTCGCGTTGCTTCGAATTAAACCACATGCTCCACCGCTTGTGCGGGCCCCCGTCAATTCCTTTGAGTTTTAACCTTGCGGTCGTACTCCCCAGGCGGAGTGCTTAATGCGTTAGCTGCAGCACTGAGAGGCGGAAACCTCCCAACACTTAGCACTCATCGTTTACGGCATGGACTACCAGGGTATCTAATCCTGTTCGCTACCCATGCTTTCGAACCTCAGCGTCAGTTACAGACCAGAGAGCCGCCTTCGCCACTGGTGTTCTTCCATATATCTACGCATTCCACCGCTACACATGGAGTTCCACTCTCCTCTTCTGCACTCAAGAAAAATAGTTTCAGTTGCACTTCCCCAGTTAAGCTGGGGGCTTTCACAGCTGACTTATTCTCCCGCCTGCGTTCGCTTTACGCCCAATAAATCCGGACAACGCTTGCCACCTACGTATTACCGCGGCTGCTGGCACGTAGTTAGCCGTGACTTTCTGGTTGATTACCGTCAAACAAGAATCAGTTACTACCCTTGTCCTTCTTCACCAACAACAGAGCTTTACGATCCGAAAACCTTCTTCACTCACGCGGCGTTGCTCCATCAGACTTGCGTCCATTGTGGAAGATTCCCTACTGCTGCCTCCCGTAGGAGTTTGGGCCGTGTCTCAGTCCCAATGTGGCCGGTCAGTCTCTCAACTCGGCTATGCATCATCGCCTTGGTAAGCCGTTACCTTACCAACTAGCTAATGCACCGCGGGCCCATCCTTTAGTGACAGCTCGAAAGCCGCCTTTCTCAGCTCGAGTATGCGCTCGTGCTGCTTATTTGGTATTAGCACCTGTTTCCAAGTGGTATCCCAAGCTAAAGGGCAGGTTGCCCACGTGTTACTCACCCATCCGCCGCTCGCGCTTCTGACTTCCTACCGAAGTATTCCGTCAAAATTGCTCGCTCGACTTGCATGTATTAGGCACGCCGCCAGCGTTCGTCCTGAGCCAGGATCAAACTCTCATTTTTTTAAATGTTTGTTTGAATGTTTGCTCATTCGTTCCAAGATTCGCATCTCGGATTTATTTGCTTGCGAAATTGACTTCGCTCTTTTGTTTTGGGTTCTTTAAACCCGCACATTTTTGCGAAAACATTGTTCAGTTTTCAAGGTACTACCTGCTGTCTTCTTTAAAACAGCTTTTTCATTTTGCCAGATTCAACTGCTTTTGTCAAGCACTTTTTTCTGACTTGTTTTCGCTGCCTTACCTGACAGCGTTTATTATCTTACTAAACCTGTCGCTTTTTGTCAACTGGTTTTGCTCGATTTATGTTGAACTTGTTATTTGTTGTAACTCGCTCAAGCACAAGTAATACCTTACTCTTTTTGTGTTAGTTCGTCAAATTAAAGTTTTTGTTCGTTATTTAAGTTATTTTGCTTTCAAATTAGTTTTTACTAATACCTGATACACGCTATTTTTACTTTTTTTGACTAGACCAATTTGTTAAATATTCGTAATTTAGGCTCTTTTGAGCTAAATTCAGATTGATTTTTTACCAAAAAAATTTCGTAAGCTGATCAGCTTACGAAATTAACGAGTCTATTAAACTAGATTAAACTTTCTTCTTTAGTAATCTTTTTCATTCCATTCATATAAGGAACTAAAACTTCGGGTACTGTTACAGTGCCATCTTCATTTTGGTAATTTTCTAAAATTGCAGCAACTGTTCTGCCGACAGCTAAGCCTGAGCCATTAAGCGTATGTGCCAAATGGAGTTTACCATCTTCATCACGGTAACGAATTTGCGCACGCCGAGCTTGAAAGTCAGTACAGTTAGAACAGCTGGAGATTTCACGATACTTATCTTGCGCCGGCATCCACACTTCCAAATCATAGGTTTTGGCACTAGTAAAACTAGCATCCCCAGTTGATAATGCTACAACATGATATGGTAAATCTAGTTTTTGTAACAAATGTTCAGCATTGTTTGTGAGTTTGTCCAATTCATTCCAAGACTCTTCCGGCTTACAAATCTTAACCATTTCCACTTTTCTAAACTCGTGCATTCTAATTAAGCCCCGAGTATCACGTCCAGCTGAACCAGCTTCACTTCTAAAGGCTGGAGAAAGTGCAGTAACGTTAATTGGTAATTTGTCTGCGTGAATAATTTCATCACGGAAATAGTTAACCAGTGGCACTTCAGCAGTTGGTATCAAAGTTAAATCGAGTGGCTTATCAGGATCATCATTATCCACAATTGTATAAACATCTTCGCGGAATTTAGGAAATTGACCTGTACCCTGCATTGACTCGTCGTTGACTAAATATGGCGGAATAACTTCGGTATAACCTTCCTTAGTATTTTCATCTAAGAAAAAGTTAAACACTGCCCGTTCAAGCAAGGCACCAGCACCTTTATAATACACAAAACGCGCACCTGAAACCTTAGCGCCTCTGTCCCAGTCTAAAATATCTAAATCAGTACCAAGTTCCCAGTGAGCTTTGGGCTTAAAGTCGAGTTTTGTTGGTTCGTGCCACTTACGAACTTCTTCATTATAACTTTCGTCAGGTCCGATTGGATCAGAATCATCAGGGAAATTAGGCAGCCTTAATAAAATATAGTTTTGCTTTTCAGTTAATTCAGCAACCTTTTCATCTAGTTCCTTAATTTCCTGTCCAACTTCACGCATTTTTTGCACAGCGGCGGAAGCATCTTGCTTATTTCTCTTAATTTCAGCAATTTCTTTAGAAACTTTGTTTCTCTCCGCCTTCAGTTGCTCACTGCGATTTAATTCTTCACGTCTATCAGCGTCAATTTTGACTAATTCATCCAGTTCTTCTGGCTTAACGCCGCGTCTACCCAGCTTATCTTTAGCCCAATCAAGATTCTCACGAATCAATTTTATATCCAGCATTTTTAACCTCCACACAAAAAAGCCAATTCATCCCTAAAATTGGGACGAATTGGCTTTCACATGGCTTCGCGGTACCACCCATTTTCAGCTAATAAGTTAGCTGCGCTTCATTAAGTCGGCGATAACGATGCCGCGTGCCGTGTAACTATTAATTACCCACATTAATGGAATCTGGAAACGACTTCTATTCGCTTGCACCAGAGCGCGAACTCTCTAAAACAGTCTTAGGATTCCGTGTTTGGATATTATTTTAAGCTATTATGCTTTTTTTGGCAAATAGTATTTATTAGTATTTGCAATTATTTATGCGCAAATTAAGTATTTAAAAAAATACGGACATACTTTAAATGATGAGATAAAGATTTCGGTATTTCCTAATTACTTTTTCCCTTCTAACCACTCTGCCTTTTGCAGTAAGAAATAGTCTTCTTGATACTGAGAAAATTCACTGACTTTACTCATATCAACAGCATAGATAAATTTAAAACCCAGGCGCATTAGTAATTTTTTTGAGCGTAGATTATTTTCAAAAACCCCAGCCCAAATTTCAGTTTGATTGAGTTTTTGGAATGCATAATCCAGCACTATTTTTAGTGCTTCAGTCATATAACCGTGTCCCGAGAAGTCTTTGTCTAACAAAAAGCCAATTTCTTTAGTTGCCTGCAATTCTTTGGTACTGACGCCGCGCTCATATAGCTCAACTAAACCAATCATTTTTTGAGATTGGCGCAAACAGAGAGCATAACTATACTTTCTTGCTGCATATTGCCCAGCCGCTTTTTCAGCATCACCTAGATTTTGATAATGACCAAAGCCTGCTAAGCGCTGATAATATTCATCCTGCCCCCATTTAAGTAAAGTTGATGCATCCGACAAGTTAAAAGGGCGCAAATAAATGCGATTAGCCATTAATGGCCCACCAATTTGAGCAACCAATCCATGCCAAACTGGAGTGCAAAACTATAGGCTGCAATAGTCCAAGGCTTACCTAAGATGATAATCCAAAAATAAGTCCAGAACTTCATATCTGTTAAGCCTGCTAGTAGACACAAAACGTCATCTGGTGCCATTGGCGCTACAATACAGATCGCAAAAAACCAGTTAAATTTGCTTTGATTTTTGGTCCACTTCATATATTTATCAAGCGTTTTTTCGGAAACAATATGAAGGATAAAGGGTCTGCCATAAAAGCGTGCCAAAAAAAAGTTAATGATTGAGCCAACACAGATTCCAACATAGTTATAAATAAAACCAGCTACTGGTCCAAAGAAGATCACTCCGCCTAAAAGTGAGACTCCACCTGGAATAATAGGGATAACCACCTGTATAATCTGAATCACAACAAAAATTATTGGCCCAATTATTCTCTTATCAGCCAAATATGCTTTCATTTTAGCTTGACTAGTAAATATTCCTAATTTGTACCAATAAATACACAATAGAATAATGATAATCCCGCTGACAACGGTCAAGATGTTAATTAATCTTCGACTAGCTTTAGCAGACAGATGCATAACTTACCTCCAATGTTAAGCCTCATTTTACCAAAAAATAAGCAAAGTGATTACTTTTTAATTCATTAAATACTAATAATTAAAATAACTTAAATATTTACATTTATGAAATAAAAGGAAGCTTGTTTTAAAACGGTCAGCTGTCCTAATTACAGTATAATAGTTAATAATACTTAATTAATTTTTGGAGGAAATTCGGATGACCAAATTTATTACTGACGTCACTTATGATAAACAAAAAGATTTACAAGTAGATATTTATGAGCCAGATAATGATAGTTCCAATAATAAAATACTATTATTTTGGCATGGCGGTGGTTGGTTTCGCGGTGACAAAAGCAGCTTTAAAGAACTATGTAGTAAAATAGCCGCTCATGGTTTTACCGTCTTTGCTCCCAACTACTCCCTTGCACCGCAACACCCGTTTCCAGCCGCACACGAAGACAGCATTAATTTTGTAAAGTGGTTGTTAAAAAGTAAATACGTTGCTAATAAAAAGGTAGACATCACTCAAATAGGAGCTAGCAGTGGTGGAACAATGGCTCTTAATATTGCTGGCAAATATGGTTTCCCCACTGTTACTTGGTCAGCACCAGTTAACTACTCAAAGTGGATGAAAGACCACCAGAAAGTGACAGCTTCAGTTGATGGTCGCAAGGAGTTGGGCTTAACTAATTTACATGATATTAATGATGCTTTTTATAAATATTTTACTTTAGCATATGCCGGTTCAGAAGACGCATCAGTCTTAAAGAAAATAGATGCTACATCTTATGACTATAGTAATTTACAGCAGCTATTGATGATTAATTCTGCAGATGAATTATCGCCTATTAAGTATTTGCTTGACTTTATTGCTGTTCTCGCTCAAAAAAATCATGCGGTTGACTTGAAAATAATAGCTGGTAACAAGCATGCAATGTCTTACTCCACTCAATATCTGGAGCAATCACTAAACTATCTTTTAAATGCAATAAAATAATTTTTATTTTTACTTACTATTGATTAGTAAAATATTCTGTATGTGCTATAATAATTAATGAAAACGTTTTATATTCTTGATAAGCTTATCCTACAAATTTTTAAGGAGATAATATTATGGCTAAATATCAATCAATTAATCCATATACTAACGAAAACTTTGCCAATTATGACAATCCTACTTCTGATCAAATAGAGGATGCTCTTAATTTAACCGATGCATTGTATCACAAGTGGCGTCATGAAAAGCCTGAAACACGGTCTAAGACCCTGCATCAAGTAGCAGACGGTTTGCGCGAGCATAAAAAAGAAATGGCCGAAATCATGACCCGTGAAATGGGTAAAATGATTGGTGAAGCAGAAGGTGAAGTTGATCTTTGCGCTTCTATTTGTGACTATTTTGCCGATAAAGGTCCTGAATTGTTAAAACCAGAGCCAATTGACTCCAAACTGGGCGATGCATATTACCTAAAGCAAGCAACTGGTGTAGTAATGGCTTGTGAACCATGGAATTTCCCACTTTATCAAGTAATCAGAGTATTTGCACCAAACTTTATTGTGGGTAACCCTATTATTCTCAAACATGCGCACAATGTTCCTGGTTCAGCAGCATTAATTGCTAAAATTATTAAACAAGCAGGAGCTCCGGAAGGAAGTTTAATCAACCTTTACCCAAGTTATGACCAACTTGATCAAATTATTGCTGATCCTAGAATTCAAGGAGTAGCTTTAACTGGTTCAGAGCGTGGTGGTTCTTCGGTTGCTGAAAATGCCGGTAAAAACCTGAAAAAGTCGACAATGGAACTTGGCGGCAATGATGCTTTCATTATTCTTGATGATGCTGATCCGCAAGTCTTAAAACAAGCACTTAGTTCTGCTAGAACCTATAATGACGGACAAGTATGTACATCTTCTAAGCGTATTATTGTTGTTAAATCACGTTATGAAGAAACTCTCCAAGAATTAAAGAGCGTCTTTTCTAGCTTAAAAGCTGGCGATCCGCTTGATCCAAACACAACTTTGCCACCAATGAATTCACAAGGTGCCAAGGATAAATTAACTAAACAAGTTGACCAAGCTATTGGTGCAGGCGCCAAAGTATTCTATCAATATCCTGAAATTGATTCAGATGGTGCCTTCTTCCGTCCAACTATCCTGACCAATGTTGATCGTGACAATCCTGCATTTGACCAAGAGTTCTTTGGCCCAGTTGCTATCGTTTACGAAGTAGAAGATGAAGATGCTGCTATTGCTTTAGCTAATGATTCCAGCTACGGCTTAGGTTCTTCAGTTATCAGCTCCAATCTTGAACGTGCACAAAACGTTGCCGCTCAAATTGAAACTGGTATGACAGTAATTAACGGTACTTGGATTAGTTCAGGTGAATTACCATTCGGTGGCATTAAGAAATCCGGCTATGGTCGTGAACTCAGCGATCTTGGCTTGATGGCTTTTGTTAACGAGCACTTAGTAATTTCTATGCCGACCAAGTAATATTTATAAGAAGACAAATTAAAAAAGCTGATAGACGCTAGTTTATCAGCTTTTTATTTGATTAAATTTATTTTAACGGTGGCGCATGATGTTATAGCCGGTTAGTCCCGTCGTCATCACGCTGGCTAAAATCAAAAAATACGTTGATGCTCCTATTGAAACAGCATATAAAAGCAATTGGCTAGTAATGCTATGCAAAATACCCCGATTAGACAATGAACTGTTTGACATTCTAAAAATAAGGTAAATTAGAAAAATACTTTCAATTAAAGACAATGAAAAAGCGATTATTCTGCTCTTTTTAGTATCTTTCATTGTATGGTAAATAATAAACAGCGGAATCAAAACGATGACTAGCCAGATTACACAAAGCACTACTCCAGATAGTAATGTGGCATTTGAAGAAAAGAGTCTGCCGGCTAATCTGAAAGTTACCCGCGTAATTGACATTTTTTGACTGTAAGTCACGTCTAAAACAGACGCACCTGATCCAGTAAATAAAACTATTAAGTTTATTATTGCGAGCAAAACTACTAACAGCTGTACATAAGAAAAGTGCTTTTTCACTGGGGCATTTTCCTTATTTTTAATACTTTTCTGGGCTAGCCTGCTCTTTGATCTCACCTTTTCTTTTGATTCAGCTACGTCATTAAACATATTGGATCCGAGCTGATTTATTTTTTGTGTTAAGCGTTCATCTACGGTGTAGCGGTCAATCTTTTCCTGACGGCTGCACACAAAATAGAGCCAAACTAATAAAGCAAAAAAGCAAATCCAACCAAAACTGCGAGAAAAACTCATCAGGATTAACAATGCAATTCCCAGCAGAAATACGATCATACTGTTCACATGAATCCACTTTAGCATTCGTGCAATAACAGAGTTTTGCTTTGCTGGATAAAATTCTTGCCGGTATAATTTGCGACTAGCAATTTTTTTGCCGGTCTTTTCATCTTCAAAAACAGCCTTTTGGTGTTGATCTGTGAAAAAAGTCTCACGATATTTTTGTAAGTCAAAATGACAATTTGGGCATTTAACATCCTCATCAGTGATGGGACGACCACAGTTTGGACAAGTAGTCATAAGAAGCTTCCTTTAATCAATAATTGTTAATAGGTTAATCATAAAACAAAAATAGCGATAAGGAAAATTCTTTATCACTATTTTAATACAGTCTTTTACTGTAATTCTTGAATTTTTGCTTTAACTTGCTTTATTTCAGAAATTGAAGCTTTCGAATCAAGCATTAATTGATCGAGCTTAAACTTGAGTAGTTCTAACTCATTATTATTCCTTTTCTGCTGCTTCACTTTTTGCGCCTGCGAAGTGAGCAGCAGACCATTCTTAATTTGCCATCTTTCAACTTTAAGCTGTTTGATAAATGCTTGATCGTGTGACACAAGTATCATAGCAAACGGATAAACTCTCACAAATTCCGCCAGTGCATTAATAGAGGCAATATCTAAAAAGTTTGTGGGTTCATCAAGCAGCAATAAATTATATTGACCGGTAATTATTTTTGCTAAATTGAAACACACAAGCTGGCCACCACTAAGATAACTTATTTTATGGTCTCCATATTGGCGCAAATGCAAATCGCCCAAGACCTGCATAGTCGAACTATCATCGAATATGCTGGTGGCAAAAAGAGAATCAAATAACGTTTTATCCGTTTGGCTTGTAACTATGTTTTGGTTAAAATAACCTATTTTTAATTGCGGATTATAAAAACCATGCAGTTTCCTATCCTTAACTTGTTCCAGAAAAACAGTTTTGCCAACACCGTTTTGCCCAGTTAAAACTATTTTTGAACCATAAGCAAGATTTGCTTCCTGCGTAATGTTAAACAACTTCTGCCCATATGCATTAAGCGGTTGTTTCTCCAGCCGTAATGCCTTGCTTTTCGAAGAAATAGACAGGTCAGTTATCCCATTGTTGCCATTTTTCAAGGTAATCGCATGATGAACTGGTGGCCTTTTTAGCTCTCCTTTTTCCTTATTGATGCGGTTAGCAAGACTTTTACTGGCTCTGATAACATTATTTGCTGTTTTTTGTTTTCCTAGCGACTTTGACCGCCAGTCAGATGAAGAAAGTCCCTTTTTGTTACGAGAAAAAGTTCTGGCCTTATTAAAATGCTGATTATAACTTCTCTTTAACTGCTCAAGGTGCTTTTCCTTTTGCTCATAAATCGTTTCTGCTCGTTTTTGTTCATCTTGTCTAAAGCTGCGAAATTCTTCATAAGTCCCAGAGAAATTGTGCACTTCTTGATCTTGAATATACCAGATTGAATTACAGACGCTATCCAAAAAGTTCTGGTCATGACTGACAATTAAACAGGCAATTTTGCTTTTATTTATTAACTTTATTAACCATTGTTGCTGCGTAATATCCAAATTAGATGTGGGTTCGTCCAAAAACAGCAAGCCGTTAGGCATATTTTTTAATTTGGCAATGGCCCTACTGAGAGCTAATTTCTCTCTTTGCCCGCCACTCTTATCACCAGCATCAAGCAATTGCGGAACATAAGCAAAATTACAATTGTTAATAACTGCACCTTTAATGGTAAATAAATCTGTAAATTTTTCTTGAGCAAGAATCTTCATTAAAGTGGTTTTACCGGCACCATTATTACCAACCAAACCAATTTTTTGTCTAGAATTGATGCTCAAATTTGAGACAGTCAGCAGTTTAGAAGCTGCCACGTCAATTTGTAAATAATCTATTTTAATTAATTCCACTATAATACCTCAATGTATATGCGTAATTAGTAAAGTAAGCCGCAATTATAAGCTGCTGAAATTACTCTACCTGATAAATAAGATCGCTCTACGTTGAGTTAAAAATTAAAAAGTGGTGATTGATTTAAAACTACAACTAGAGCTTATTGATTATTTACTTGTCTTGACATGCCAGTATTCCTTACCTTCTACTTAAAATTTAATTAAAAACAGTATACTATAACTAATTAACATTTGTAAATGGATTAAAAAATTGTTTTGAATAAAAAAAGCTGAAATCCTCTAACTGAGAATTTCAACCTTTTAATTAATTTCGCTTAATTTTTAACACGTTTATTCTTGCGCCAATGAACACCTTCATAAGTTAACTTGACTGCAGCTGACAAGGTAATCGGCATAATAAATACTAATATTATCAAACCAATAATCACTGCCAAAGCAACTTCAATCAAGGTCGGAATTCCTGATGGAATTAATGCGGCAAATGTACCACCTAAGATAATGGCTGCTGAAACCACCACAGTTCCAATAATACCGCATGCTTTAAGCATTCTTTGACTTGGCTTGCCGTTTTCAAGTTCACGGTAGCGTGTCATCAAGAAGATACTGTAATCAACACCTAAAGCAATTAACATGATAAAGCCAAAGAACGGTGTGTTCCAAGTTAGCATGCTTTTACCTAAAGTAGCCTTAACTACCCACTCTGTAATTGATAATGAGCAGAAGTAAGCAATCAGGAGTGTACCTAAAATGTAGACAGGCTGTAAAAGTGAACGAGTTACAAAAATTAAGGCAATGCCAATTCCAATTAGCATTATGGCCGCAGTTCTAATAAAGTCCCTGTTGGCAATATCCTTAATGTCAGCAATGTTAGAACTTTCGCCGCCCATTGCTACTGTCGCATTCTTAAGACGAGTACCTGCAAAAGATTTTTTAGCCATTAAGCTCAGATCTTGCGCCTTTTTGGTTGCTTTAAGACTACTTGGATTTGACTTAAAGACAATCATCAGCATAGCTGACTTTTTGTCAGGGCTCAAATAGTTCTTAATCGAAGTTTGGAAAGTATCGTTTTTGATAAATTCTTGTGGAATATAGAAAGTATCTGCGGCAGAAGAACTTGCTAAGCCATTAAGGTAAGCAGCACCTTGTCCTAAGCCACTATTAACTTCATCCACACCATTAGTCAGTTTTGGCGTATTAGCTGCTAACTGACCGGCACCTGAATTAAGTTGGCCAACACTGGAATTTAATTGACCGATGCCTGAACTTAATTGACCAGTGCTGGAGTTAACTTGGCCAATACCAGAGCTTAATTGACCAGCACTAGAATTAAGTTGACCAATGCCGCTGTTCAAAGTCGAGGCACCATTATTCAATTGGCCCGAAGCAGTGGCTAATCTGCCGACACCAGATTGAAGCTGACCCATTTGTCCAGATACGTTAGGCATTGATGCGGAAGCTTCTGCCCAGGATTTTTCTAAAGCAGCACCTGCAGCTTGCATTGCAGCCATCTTTTGCTGCTGGGTTAAGCCAGGGATACTATTAATGCTCTTAGATAAGTTAGCTTTATAGCTCTTTTCTAAAGCAGCCTTGGTATTCTTCTGCGCATTCGCAATACCAGCACTGCCACTTGCAAGTTGAGAGTTTAATTGATTTAAACCACTTGTCATTTGTTGTGTGCCATTTTGCAGACGACTGGCGCCGCCCTGCAGTTGACCTGTGCCATTTTGCAAACGGCCCGCACCATTTTGCAATTTGCTTGTACCGCTTTGCAACTTACTTGCGCCATCTTGGAGTTGGCTAGTGCCGTTTTGCAGTTGGCTTGTACCATCTGCCAACTTATTTGCGCCAGCAGACAATTGTTTACTTGCTTTGCTTAATTTACCTAAACCGGCACGTGCTTGATCAACACCTTGGTTAACAGTATTAAGCTGGTTCTTAACGTAAAGCTGATCAATGCTTTCACCATAAGGTTGAGTAACAGAAGTGACGAAAGCCACATCTTTAGAAGCTTGCAATTGTCTAGTCAATTGATCAATAAGACGCAAATCTGCTTCATTATCAAGTTTATGATTACTCTTAATGTAGAGTGTTGACGGTTCGGCCATTCCCTTTGAAAAATGGTCTTCAACAATCAGCATCCCAGCCTTAGCAGTTTCATTATTATCTATTTCGTCGGTATCATCATAGTTCAAATGACCAGTGTACATTAAGCCAAAAGGAATAACGACCACAGCCAGTACAATTAAATAGATAATTGGGTGAGCAAGAGTACCTTTTGAAATACCGTGCCACAGTTTATCTTCGTGTTCACCAGTAAATTTCTTTACCGGCCAGAACATTTTTTCACCTAAAACAGCCATGAAGAATGGGTTAAGTGTCAGTAATACAATTAGTAAAACAGCGACACCTACCGCAACACCAACGGCTGATTGGTAAATGGAGAAGTTGGCTAAACTGAGAGCTGAAAAACCAATTAAGATGGAAGAACCAGAATAAAGGATAGTTTTTCCAGCAACCTTTAAGGCACTGTTCATCGCTTCGTAGCGATTCATCCCTTTACCCAGATCCTCTTTAAATTTGTCATATAACAGGATGTTATAGTCTGTACCAATTCCGAACAACACAATAATCATAAAGACTTGTGTAAAGTTGGAAAACGGGAAGTTCTGGTATTTAACTAAGTTAGTAACAATCGCAAATGATGTAATAAAGGAAACACCAACAGTTAGTAATGAAATTAACGGCACGATCGGCGACTTGAAGACGATTACTAACACAATGAAAATAAAGACTACTGTAATTACTTCAGTTTTCTTAATTCCTTCTTGAATTGCATTTGAAAAGGCATTTTGCAAAACATCCGCACCAGTAACATACGTTCTGATACCAGCTGTTTTAACTGCTTTAGTTAGCTGCGCTTCAACATCATTAATAGGTCCGTGCTTTTTAGCAACATTTAACTGCATTATCCATGTGGTATTATCCTTTGATTGCAGTTTTTTCTTAGTCGCAATATTGTCGTCAGGACCTAAGACCATTTTAATACCATAATGATCTTGATTATCTTTCAGCTTAGCAATAGTTTCATTAATGGCATCCTTATCATCAGATGTCAGTTTGCCTTTTTCTTTATTAAAAACTACCGCAACCTGATAAGTATTTTTTTGTTTGGGACCCCAATCATTTTGAATTGACTTTGCAACTTCACTTTGAACGTCAGACGGTAAGGAAATATTTGAGTGCTCACGGGTTAACCCTGTAACGTCTGGCAAAGCCACAACAGAAATGATTAAAATTAAAATCCATGCAATTAACGAGAAAATATGATTTTTTACTAGTTTATGCACTCCGATTTTCCTTTCTATTTTTTTGCAATAATTTATTAGGCTGAACTAGTTGAATAATTAATTCATGATAACCCTGATCAGCCTCATCACTAGTTTCTTCTGTAAAAGATTCAGATACATCTAAAAAAACGTATCCCAATACTGCTCCAATTAAGGAATGGAGCGAAACCGTGCTGTCACTTCTCAAATTTAGTTTGTCAGCCAAAGCTATTATCTTTAAAATTTCTTGGGTAATAGCATCGTCTTTTTTGTATTCATTCAAATGATAGAGAATACTAATTAATGCGGGATCGTCCAGAATGAAGTCACGGACAATATCTGCAAACTTGAGTAAAGCTTCTTCACCTGAAATTCCGATCAGATTATCAACTAATTTTTTACCTAAAATTTTAATTCTGCTTGCACCTACAAGCGACAACAGTTGCTTTCGACCTGAAACATAATGATAAAGCGACTGTGAACGAACGCCTAACTCTTTAGCTAGGTTCGGCAGAGTGGTCGCGGAAAGTCCCTTTCGTCCAATCAGCTCCGTCGCCTTCGCAATCACCTTATCCAAATCAAGGTTTCTTTTTCTAACCAATTTCACCCCTCCTTTTGACAGCATACAGAATAATATATCACTACAATGTGAAGAATACAATCTACAAGCTGTAAATTATTTTATATTATTAAAAAAGCCCTAAAACTCAATTCTGATTAGGGCCAAATTTTTAAGATTTGGTAAAGCACTATTTAAAAACGTTATTTAAAGAAGCTGTTAACTGCTTTTCCCAGTTTAACAAAGTCTTGGTCATTATTACTCCAAACGCTGACACAGTAGGCATTACCATTAGATTGTACCAGAGCTACATTGGCCTTACTATCGCCAATAGCATAGATTAAGCCTTTAGTATTACGAATAATCTTAGGCTTGGTTCTGCTTGAATTCAGAGCGCCCAATACCTGATTAGAATACTGTCTGCTTAATATTTGATCATGATAAAGACTGACCATAATCTTGTTTAAATCGTTAGCAGTAGTCAAAGCTGCTGCTTTAGCGGCAAACTTATTTTTAATGACAGTATCTTTAACACCGATTTTCTTAATAATAGCATTAACTTTAGCTGGTTTAAGCGTCCGCAAGAGTGCATTAGCAGCTGTTTGATTGCCTTGCAGCATTAGTTGCTTTAGGTAGGACGCATTGTATGCTATCCCCTTTTGCAGCAATTTTTCCTTTTTAGCGCGATCACTCTTTTTAATTTTTATCGTCTTGTTGTTAATTGATTTGCCATGCTGCTCTTGGTATGTGAGTGCAATCAATAAAAATAAACGACTGACAGAATTTACACTATGACGTTGACTGGTATTAGCAACGCGGGCAAATTTATTATTATTCAGATCCTGAACACATACCTGATAGCTATGATCTTTTCCCATTACCTGCTCAATTTTCTGTGCCCATTTTTTCTCACTGCCTGCTGCTACTTTAATGTGATTAGGGTACTCAACAGTGGCAACTTTTGGCTCACTGGGATCTTTTTTACCTTTTTTATTCTTTACTACTTGTTCCTGCTTTGGTCCTGCAATCTTTAATTTGGTATTTTCAACCCGCTTAAGATTAACGGAATAAAGCATAAAAGCAAGAAGCGCTGTAATTAATGAACCTAGCAAAACTTTATTTTTCATGTATTCGCCTCAGCTTAAAAGAAATGATGTCGTTTCATTAAAACAATCAACCAACCCATTAGAAAGACTGTCACCACTATGATCGCAATCCAGTCAGAAGAACTATGACCAACCGGCAAGCTCACATTCATACCATAAAAGCCGGTCAAGATCGTTGGAATTGTTAAAACCAAAGACCAAACGGTTAGGAACTTCATAGTATCATTCAAATTATTGTTCATCATGTTGTTAGAAGTTGCAGACAAAGTTTGCGTAACCTGTTGCGAAATTTTTACCATTTCTGCTGCCTGATTTGATTCAATCAGTACATCATCTAGACGTTCACGCCCAGGCTTAGTAAAATCCAATTCAGACATTTTTAAGCTGTGCAGCATCATTAAATTAGTTTGAATTGAGCTGGAAAGATACACCAAGCTTTTTTCAATATTTGACAATTCAACCAAATCTTTATTATTAATATCGCCAGATAATTTTTGATCTAAACTGTTGCGCTCAGCGTCAAGCTGCGTAACCGCACGTTGAAAATACTGTGATAAGTACAACAAAAATTTCATTAGCAATTCAGTCACGTCCTGAGCCAAGGATAAATCCCGTCTTGAAGTATTATCATTGAATTCATCAAACACGTAACTGGTTGATTCTGTGTGAAACGTAAAAATATTTTGACCAGATACTAAAAAAGTAACTGGATGTGCCGTAAAGTGCTTAATTGTCTTAGTGGGCCAAATCGGCACATCATAAACTAGTAAGTGAATATGAGTGTGCGTATCGTAATCATAGTGCGGCCTTTCATGTCTATCAGAAATATAAGAAATCATATCTGGAGTGAAATGGAAATCTATTTGCAGTCGGTTGCTGTCTTCTTCACTCAAATTACTGATGTCATACCATTTATAATTGGTTTCCACCGGAAACTTTTGCTCTCTAATCACTTTTTCACCCCTGGCCGTTATATTTAGCCGGTGTTGTGCCAGCTTTTTTATGCCAATATTATCTTACCATTCAAGTGAAAAACGACAAATAAAAAAACAGGCATCAACCTGTTTTTTTTAATCTTATAGCGCTTTGTTATTGTTGCCATGCCGCATTAAATTTATTTTTACCAGTTGTGATTGCTTTTTCAACATTCCGGTTCTTTTGTGCAGCCGATAAAATAGATTGCATTATCGGTGTCAATTGACTAAATGTAGCACTAGAATCCTTAATCACAGGAACACTGTATAGTGAATTGGCATTAAGAATATCTTCCAACTTAGCAGGCAGCTTAAAGTCTTTGTTTGACTTATAAGTATCTGACTTAGTTGCTTCTTCATTAACTGGAATATATCCCGTTTCTTTAGCCCACTTAATTTGGCTTTCTTTACTAGAAAGGTATTTCATAAATTTGAAGGCAGCTGCCTTTTGCATCGCACTCGCATGACTAAACATGTAAATATCGGTACCCTGTGACATAGTGTATTTACTTGGGCGGGCAGCAACTTCATAATTGAAACCCTTTTTAGCTGCTTGCTTGATCCATGTTTCTGTTGATGAAGAAGTCACAAACATAGCCAGCTTCTCATTTGTAAATGGAATATACAAGTATTTATCAGAGCCTGGCATTCTAAAGTAGCCCGCTTTTTCACCAGCTATAAAGTAATTGAGTAACTTTCTTGACTTGGTTCCCGTAAAATTGATTTTGCTGGAGAAGTCTTCACCTTGGTTTTTCATACCCAAAACATAGTAGTTGTCCAAGTCATCGAAGCCGGCACCTACTACCTTGTGATTACTCTTTTCGTAAATAGTTTGAGCTGCAGCCTTGACCTCACTCATAGTTGTAGGTACTTTTGTAACGCCATAGCGCTTAAGCATTTTCGGGTTATAAATTAAAACCTCAATCGACTTATTAAAAGGAATACCGTATTGCGTGCCTTTAATTTGGGCTCCGTTCAACATATCGGTTTTAATGCCTGATGCTTCTATACTGCCCCAACCAACATCTTTGTTATTGATGTATGGTTTAAGGTCGACCAGCATCTTATTTTTAGCTGCACTTTCAAGCCAGCCAGGATATGCTTGGGTGATTGTCGGTAAATTTTTAGGTGATTGCAAAGTTGATGTAATTTTAGATTGCAGGTTATCATAATCACCTTGCTGCTCAAGTTTAATCTTAATCTTAGGATTTTTATTTTCAAAATCTTGAGCCAAACTTTTTAGCGTTTTTTCCTGAGAGCCCTGCATTCCATGCCAAAAGACAACAGTAGTTTTTTGAGTAACTTTTGGTATTTTAGAGCTTGAGGATGATGAACTATTGTTATTGTTAGAACAAGCAGCAGTTCCAATTAACGCCAAGCTCGCGACTGCAAATGCCGCCAGCTTTTTACTAAAATTCATGATATATTTTTTCCTCCAGAATATTTTCAATTGCCCAGTAGTGATTACTTGAGCATTTAACTCTCACTTATTGTATAGCAAACAATACCAGAATACAATAAATCCAATTGAAAAAATTCGCTTTTTTTTGGCTATTTAAACTTATTTTGATTTAAAGTTCGATACGTAGCGAACAATTAATCGTTCGCCGCTATTTTGTTCTTTTTTAACCAATAAGCTAAAAAAAGAACCTGTCATTTAATGACAGGTTCGGTAATAAAAATTGCTATTTAGTTTTTATTGTTTCCAAGCGGCATCGAATTTTGCTTTACCACTTTTAATAGCGTTATCAACATTTTGCCCTTTTTGTGCTGCAGCAAAAATATTTTGCATAACTGGGTTTAAGTTACCATAAGCAGCACCAGCATTTTTAATAATTGGTACGCTGTAAAGATTTGCCATTGCGTCTTCAAGTTTAGCTGGCAATTTCAGCTTCTTGCTGTCCTTGTATTCAGCTGAATCAGCAGCAGCTTGACTAACTGGAATGTAACCAGTAGCATTAGCCCATTCAAGTTGACTCGCCTTTGAAGTTAGGAACTTGATGTAAGTAAATGCAGCTGACTTTTGATCTGCTGAGGCATGTTTAAACATATAAATGTCTGTACCTTGAGACATAGTGTATTTGCCTGGGCGAGGTGCAACATCATAAGTAAATTTGTTGCCGACTCCTTGTTTAACAAAGCCTTCACCAGCAGAAGTCCCGATGTACATTGCCACCTTTTGGTTAGCAAATGGACCAGAGAGGTAATGCTCTGAACCAGCTACTCTGAAGTAACCAGCCTTGATACCATCTGCGTAGAAATTAATAACTTTCTTAGAAGTGTCGCCGGTAAAATCAATTTTACTTGAGAAGTCGACGCCTTCATTCTTCATACCTAAAGTATAGTAATTTGACAAAGAGTCAAAACCGGCACCGACTACCTTATGGTTACTCTTTTTATAGATGATTTGTGAATCTTTTTTCAGCTCATCCATAGTTGCCGGAGCCTTCTTAATGCCGTATTTCTTAAGCAAATCTGCATTGTAAGTCAAAACTTCAATTGATTTATTAAAAGGAATACCGTATTGTTTGCCCTCAATCTTCGCACCATCCAGAAGTGCAGACTTGATATCAGACGCCTTGCTGCTGCCCCAACCAACTTCTTTATTATTAATATAAGGTGTTAGGTCAACGAGCATATTTTTCTTAGCTGCATTAAAGAGCCAGTCAGGATATGCTTGGGTAATAGTAGGCAGGTTATTAGGTGATTGCAGGGTCGAATTAATTTTGGCTTGCAAGTCATTATATGCACCCTGGTTTTCCAACTTAACTTTAATTTTAGGATTTTTACTTTCAAATTCCTGTGTCAATTTCTTTAAAGTTGATTGTTGCACACCAGTCATACCATGCCAAAAGACAATGTTAGTTGTCTTTTTAACTTTAGCAATCTTACCTGAACTTGAAGATGATGAAGAATTATTTCCACCATTGGAACAAGCTGCAGTACCAACAAGAGCTAAGCCAATTGCAAACGCAACGGCTAACTTTTTACGAAACTTCATTTGGTTAAACCTCCCAAATATAAACTAAACAACATTTTTTTGATTAATCAAAGCGTAATTGTTTGGTTGCGCTTTGGTAAAATCCTTTTACCATAAGGGTTCTCCACCAGCTCCGGATGCAATGTGTGCACTGGAATAAGTGTTGGTGGTTGAACCAAATCAATAATTTGTGCCAGTTCTTTTTCGTCGGCGTGACCAGAACAACGCAACGTCTGAACCTCAATCTCTTGATCAGCCAATTTTTGCATAAAAGGTTGATAGGCTGGATCAAAATCACCTAAGGGCTCCGCATTAGAATGAATATAAAGCCCTCCTTTTTGCAACTGATCAAAATCTGCAACGGCTTGCCAGAGGAATTCGTGATCATCATTTAGCAGTTCTTCATAATGAACCGCTAATTCTGGTTTCAGATCAGCGAATTTTTGCTCCCCTGGCAAGTAATAATACGGAAAGTCCTTATTTAAACTCTCCTTGAGCAAATGGGCCCTGGCAGCATGTAAAACAACGCGGCGTGGCGAGTCAGAAATGATGCGCAGCAACCGTTCAACATTGGTAGGGTATGTATTGAAGGTGATTTGCCGCTTGGGATTGTCATTTTGCAATTGGATAAATTGAGCAGTTAGCTCGGCCTCATTTTTAGGACCGGTAAATTCTTCGCTATTTTCTTCATGCTTTTCTTCCGGCCAGGAAAACCCAGTTGCCTCAGTAATCAAAACATCACATTCTTTTGCAACTGTTAAAAATTTTTTGACCCAATCAGGGTGATAACCATGCAAGCGAATGTCACCAGTATATGCAATTGCTAAATCAGGTGTCTTGACAATAAGTCCAGTCGCACCATAGGCATCGTGGTCACTAGGCCAAACCGTCATTGTAATATCGCCCACTTCAATCGGCTTTTGGTACTGCGCTGCAATAATGGGACGGGTATAGTCAAGCCCATGATTAGCTGCCGGTAACAGAAAATCTCCCTTTTCATTTAAAGCCGGCAGCATCTTAGCGGTAAGCGGCCCAGCATACAAAGGTATTTCAGGTGCCAAAAAATTCATAGCCTTACTGTGATCAAGGTGAAGATGCGACATGTAAGCTGCCGCATGTGTCCACCGCTCGTGATCAAGTGTTTGCCCAGTTAATTCGGGATCATAAAAGTTGGGCACATCTCCAATCAACTGGTTATTAATTAAAGTCTGGTACTTTTCATCAGGCAGATTTAATTCCGGTCTGTAGACCTCACCCAAATCAAATAAAATATGCGATTTACGGTAAGCGACTTCGATCATCGGTCCACCAATGGTATTCAAGCCGTTATAAAAGGTAATGGTGGTCTTAGCCTTTGAGGTCATTACGCACTACCCCCTTAATAATCTGTTTTCTAAAGATTAAGTACAAGACCAAAATAGGCAAAACCGTAAGGGTTGCAGCGGCTAATTGCAGCTGCGTTTCACTACCGGCATCAGATGCAAAGGCTGACAAGCCGTTATTAAGCAGCCTCATAGTATCTTCATTCGTTACAAGCAAAGGCCAAAGGAAAGAATTCCATCCAGAGATGAAACTTAAAAGACCGACAGTAAATAAACCACCTTTTGACATCGGGACTAAAATTTTCCAGATATAATCCCAATCGCTTGCTCCATCAATCATAGCGGCTTTATAAATCGTATCTGAGATTGAACCAAAGTAACTTTGCAAGTAATACATGTAGAAAATAGAAGTCAAGAACGGTAAGACCAAACCCACATAAGTGTTCAATAAACCCATGTGCGCGATCGTATTATAGTTAGTAAAGATGATTGCTTCTCCTGGAACCATCAATAGTGACAAAAGCACCAATTGAATTAAGCCTTTGCCCTTAAAGCGCAGGTTAACCATCGCAAACGCACCTAATAAAGAATTAAACAAACTAACAATCGTAGTGACGCTAGCAGTTAAGACCGTATTGAAGAAGTAACGACCAAATGGTGCCCGCGCAAAAACTGTAGCGTAGTTGGACCACTCAAAGTGATGTGGAATTAATGTAGGAGGAATTGAAGTAGTTTCCTGAAAACTCATCAAACCGCCCAAAATCATATAAATAAAGGGAAAAACGGTAATGATGGCAAAGATAAATAAAATAATGTAACTGAATAAAACTCCTAAGCGAATTCGTTTCATTTAATTTTCTCCTACCTTCTTCATCATTTTTCGCTGCAAAAATGTAGCAAACAGAATTATCAGGAACAAGATCACTGTCGCCGCCATTGCAACTCCAGGGGTGCCGACAATTTGGAACTTATTGTAAATATAGAAGACGGCGGTTGTCCCTGAATTTCCGACTCCGGCTTGCCCGTTAAAGAGCGCATAAACAGATGTATAAATTTTAAATGCCCCTATCACATTCATGGTAAGTAGAAATGCAATTGTAGGAACTAGTTCGGGCATGGTAATGCGCCAAAACTTATCGCGGCCGCTGGCACCATACATATCGGCAATAGTGTAAAAGTTGGGATCAATATTACGTAGTGCCCCCATCAAAATAACTATGTTGAAAGCCAGTGACGACCAAATACCAAAGATAATAATAGTCGTCAAAGACATTGCTGGATCATCAATCCAGTCAGGAGCTGGCAGGTGCAGTGACCTGAGCAAAAAGTTCAGCATCCCGTAATCACCATTGAAGATATAACGAAAAACAATACCAATAGCAATCGTTGAAGTAACATAAGGCATGAAGAATGTGGTTTCAAAAAATGACTTGTGTTTTACCTTATCAAAAATAATCCAGGCCAGCATAATTGAGATTGCCAGTCCAACCGGCACTGAAATAACGGCATATAGAACGGTATTCTTGATAGCCAGCCAAAACTCGGGATCGTTAAAAATATACTGGTAGTTGCTAAAACCATTCCAATGTAAGTCAATTAAGGAACCACCCTGAAAGCTCATGCCAAATGCACGTAAAATAGGATAAATGCTAAACAGAGTGACGAAAATAATTGTTGGTGCTAAAAAAAGCCAAGCCTTTTTCTGATTTGTCTTCATTAGTAAACTCGCTCTCCTTCAGGGGTAAACAGGAATACCCTATTTAGCCGCATTTTCAGTTTTACTACATCACCATGTTTAATTGGAGCTTCTAAGTTGATTAGTGAACGCACTTGCTGATTATCAAATGTAAATTTTAAAATTCGTTCACGTCCAATTAATTCAATATCGTCCACTTTTGTTTCAAAAAGGCCATCAGGGTCGGGAACGATATTTTCTGGTCGTACAGATAAGACATACTCGCCGTCTGGGAGTTCACGCTTAAAACGTGACTGCTCCATATCGGCAAGATTTATCGTAAATTGGCTTGACTTTATTTCATTTGCTGTTTTAGTTACTTTAAAATTATCAATTACCGGATTGCCTACAAAATTGGCTACAAAATAATTATTAGGCTCCAAATAGAAGTTTTGACCCAAATCATCTTGTTGAATAATGCCATCATTGAACAAAATAATCTTATCACCAATAGACAACGCTTCTTCTTGATCGTGAGTGACAAAGAGGGTCGTGATCCCTACGGTTTTTACCAGTGAGCGTATTTCTTCACGAATTTTCAGACGCAATCTGGCATCCAAATTGCTTAATGGCTCATCCATCAGCAGAATTTGGGGTTCTTGTACTAAGGCGCGGGCAATTGCCACTCTTTGCTGCTGACCGCCGGATAGATTACCCGGCTTTTGGTCAGCCAGCTCAGTAATTTGAGTCAACTCCATATATTTAGTAGCAATTTCTTTAGCTTCAGCTTTAGACTTTTTATTAGCTCCCACAATTAACGGAAACATTACGTTTTGCAAAACAGTCATATGAGGATACAATGCGTAATTTTGAAAAACGTAGCCAATATGGCGATCTTTAGGCGCAACTTTTATAACTGACTTACCGTTAAATAAAATATCTCCCTCTGTAGGGTTCAAAAGGCCTGCCAGCATATTTAAAATGGTTGTTTTACCACACCCAGACGGTCCCAGCAAACAGACCAGATCTCCTTTTTTAACGGAAAAGCTGACATTTTTGATCGCCTCATGCCCATTGTCATAAACTTTCCGCAAATTTTTTACTTCAACAAACTTATTGTTATCCATTTAACTCGCACCACTATAATTTGTATTTTACTTTTTACTTCTTTAATTTTATGATAAAAGTTCTTAGAACACAACCTTATTTGCTCAATGAAAATTCGGAGTTCAGTTGTGATCAGCACCTTTTTGACCTAAATATTCGTATTACTTGTGTAAATCGCTAATTATTTTATCAAAATAGTATTTAATGTTCTCTTTTTCTCATATTACCATTAACAAAAAAGGCAGCTGTAAATCTTACCGTTGCCCCTTTTAATTCCTGTATATATTAATTACAATTTTATCCGAACATTTGCCTATTCGTTTTCATTTTTCTAGAACACATCAATTATAATTTTCTTCAACCAGCATCTCATGATCAACCTTAGCCCGCCCATTATTATAGTTAAAAGAGTAGCCCGGCTGAACGTTAAATAAGTAAACGTTAAAATCAAGTTCACCGTCAGTTGAAACTGCCTGCAAGTTAATTCCCCGTGCCATTAGTTCTTCACCCCGAAAAATAGGGGTGGCCTGATAAATCACTTTTTTATTCTGTCTCAAGGCTACACGAATACGACTCTCAAACATGGTTTGGATTCGCTGGTTCGAAAAAGCAGACTGGGTGAACAAATTTTTAGGATTATTTTGATCACCGGAAAGATTGTCAGGATTAAAATTACCCTCTTGATCAATACCGGCAGAAACAGAATAGGCTATCAAATGCCCGCGATTATAAATTTGGGTACCGTTACGCCGATTGTAGTGCCAACCTGTAGGCTCAACGAATTGCCGCACTCTAAGGCTATCATTTGCCACATTCCTTTTTTGTAAAAAAGCCGTGTTGGAATGTGAAGTGCGGTTTAGTCTGTCTAAATTCGCATAAATGACGCGGTTAACCCGCCAAGCATTTTTAATCAAAGTTGAGTGATCATTATTAACCGTAATATATGCAGAACTGCCGCTCTTAAAATCTAAATTAGCTAATTTTTGATAATCTTGACTTGATAAACCACCATAAACTTTAGCTGCCGGTTTTGCCTGCGTAATCTTATTATTTTTCTGATGGTCACTACAGGTAATTCTGTCAATTGTTTGGTGCCCATTCGGATCAGAGCCGCCTTTAGTTGAAATAAACCAGATTAAAAATAAAACCAGAATAACTATTGCCCAGAAGTCGCTGATATTGGCTTTATTGCTCCGTCTGCCTCGCCTGCGTGCCATTCAAATTGCTCCTTATTTAATAATAATTAAGTATAGCTAAACGAACTACTGTTTGCAACCGGAACAATAAAAAGGAAAATCTATTAACAAAATAAGTCCTAAAAGTAGGCAAACTTTCAGGACTCTTAACTTAGCTCTTTTTAACTCCTAGCCCATTCATCAAGCATATTTAAGAAATAGCTTTCAGACAGACGCTTAATTTTACTCCCAGCGCGATTAAATTCTTTCGCTTTGAGAGCTTCCGCATTGCTTTTACTAAAAAAGCCATCATCACTCATGATTAAATAATCAGTATCCGCTTTAACCCCAGTTTGCGCAATCCCGTTCATATTATTAACCATTTGTGCAGCTTCAGCAGCATCTATTTCTACTTCGGGAGCAAAAGCAATCTTCTTATTGTTAACCGGGTTACGAAAACCCAATTCCCAAGTTTCAAGTTCATCTTGTAATAAATCAAAGTTTTTTAGTTTGCCTTGTGCTTTTTCTAAAAGTTCGGGCGTAAAATGTTGGCGAAAATCATCATAAACTTTTTTAGTATCAAGAGAATCATCCAGACCATGATGCTGCTCTACTTGGGCAATACCCGCGCGTTGAATACAGTCAAGCAAGCGGTTATGCTGCTTGGGATAATAAACGCGAGCTAGACGCAAAACATCAACATAGTCATTATTCAGTTCAGGCAAATGAAACTTTTGCGTTAAATCATACAGGAAATTCAAGTCAAAATTGACATTGTAACCAATGATAATATCATCACCAATAAAACTGCGAAAAGACTTCATTACTTCTTTTACAGGCTTTCCTTCTTTAAGCAGCAGTTCTTCAGTAATACCGTTTAACTTAGTGATAAAACTGGGAACACGGTTTGAACGCGGATAAACTACCAACTGGCTAAATTCATCCACGACCTTATTGTTACGTACTTTAACTGCGCCCATTTCGGTCACATGATCGCGATATGGGTTTAAACCCGTGGTTTCAATATCAAGCATGGTATAGTCTGCAATAAAATCAGGCCATTCCTGCCCTTTGCCCCTTATTTTATCTTGAACGCCAGAAACATGCAGCACGCCATTTTTTACGTAAATACTCATTGAAAATCAGTTACTCCGTCACTAAATAATTAATTAAACTCGCTGTATTTCCATTCACGCCGGCACTACGCTCCTGAATTTCGGGCAGTAACGTTTCTTGCGGGAAATCTGCGGCAACGTACGACCACTGCGGGTATTCGGCAACCAAATGCTCAATTGGCTCACGCAATTGCGGACTGGTTTCATCAACACCCAGTTCTAAAAAGACCGTATTTTTGTCCTCATTGCCAGTCAAAAACCAACGGAAACGGGTATTGGCATCGGTATCTGGGTAAAAATGATCGTTTAAAGGCATGTGAATTTCCAGTGGCTGCCCGCAAACTTCACATTTGGGAACCAGATGTTCTAAAGCTGCACCTGACTTAGCTGCAACAAATTTTTGCATCACGTTGTAAGAGTCTTGCAGACCATGATTGACACCACTGGAACACTGCATCTTGGTCCAGTCCCCAAAAGCATTAAAGATACGATTTTCGTTAAAACCTGCAGTTTCGAAAAAATGACCAAAAGTTGAGGTAGCAATAAAATATTGCCGCTTACCAATTAACTGCTTTAATTGTTTTAATGTTTCACTGGGACGATACGCCAGAGAATATTTTTGAATAAGGCGCGACCATAACTGCCACTTTTCAGACCAGGAAGAAAGGTGCTGGTCAAGTGCATAGCCTACAGAGTGGACATCATATTTTTGCACAATATCTGGAAAAGCCCGCTCAAAATTTTCCTCACCTAAAAGGTCAAGCCCTTCCGCTTTAGCTAAACCATTACCAGCAACTACTATCACAGCTTCCGCATTTTGCACTAAGTTTTGCGCCTTATTCAAATTTTCCATTTATTTCCCTTTTCTATTTTTGCTTATAACCCGTGAAAGAAACTTGACCATTTTCAAATTCACCTAAAAAGATATCACTGGGATCATCATAACCAGCTTTTTTGAGCTGTTTATTCAGCCAATCTTCATCCTTATTAATAGATTCAAGCACATCTTGGTTAATTTGACCATCATTAATTAAAGGAAAACGGACATTATTTTCATCTTTTTTGATTACGGTTAGTTGACCATTCTTTTCAAAGATACAATTTTTCACTTGATCAACAGAATAGATGCCCTGACTGCGTAATTTAAACATTAATTCATTGGCCGAAAGTCCAGCAGATAAGCAATTACGCGGTAAAACCTGACCGTTTTTAACTATTTGAATTGGCTTACCATCAATCAAACTGCGAATAAAATTACTGTGTTCCCGGGCAAACTTCAAAATAAAGACCACTAATGTCCAAACAATCAAAACCAGCAGAAACTGTAAAACGGAAATATTAGCGTTATAGATAACACCACCAATGATGCCACCAAGAACATAGTTCTGCAGTTGGTCCAAAGCAGTTGTAGGAGCAATGTTACTTTTGCCAAAAACATTGATTTGAAAAATTAAAGTTAACACACCTAAAACAAATTTAATAAAAAGCTGCGTATAGTTCATTATTGCTTCCTCCTAATTCTTGACATCGACTTTGTGATTGATCACGTGTGCCTGCTTTAATGTATATGAATTATTGTCATCATTTAATTCCAACTGGTAATCAATGTCTTTTGAATCTACTCTGACAATTAAGCCATCTTGCAACGTGGTAGAATTGACCATCACATCAGAGACCGGGACCTTATTATCTTTAGCCACTGATTTGATAAAGGGGCCAATTTGTTCAGACTGCGATTTTACTACATTAGTTTGTACATATTTTTCATATTGCGTTCCCATAAATAATAATAAAAATAATAGCGCAATAATCCCTAAATCACGGTAACGGGTATCAAATCTGTGTCTGAGATAAAGTACGGTGAAAGCAATCATGGTCAAAGCCGCGACTGCAATCAAAACATATAGAATAGTTTTACTGGTATTTTGATTTTGCTCAATATATTTAAGTGTGTAAAAAGTCATAACATAATTACCTCTATTAAAATAATTCAACCTATTTTTTATAATTAATCCGCTTATAAAAGCTGCTATTAATCGTTTTATATCTACCAAATATAGTTAAGAATAGCTATTTTCCTCCTTCTAGGCTCTAACTGTGTTTATAAGCCTACCTATTATCAGTATAACAAAAAAGTAGTTAGAACCAGTCTAACTACCACTTGCAAATATTTAATTTATTTTTAGTTATGAGAAGCTCCTGTTGCAGTGTCCGGCTCAACTACCTTGGCTTCTTCTGCAGTTGCTGCAGCCTTAGTTGAAGCTTTCGTCTGAGCATCAGGAGCGGAATTTCTCCTATATGTAGCTCCTGTTGTAGCGTCTGGATCAACTACCAGCTTTTGTCCCGTCGTTTCACAGAAGTATTTTACTAACGGATAAAGGTCCTGTACCCATTCATAAATACCGGCATAATTGCCTTCATCATCTTCAACACGCTTATAATAATGCAAAACCAATTGCTTAAGGTTGCCAGTTGGGACCGGCATGTAAACCGTGTCGTGTCCGCCTTCTTTGGTCCGCAAAGCATGGACAACTTTTTTAGCTTCCGGAATGACATCACGTACATCGGGATGAACCTCACCCATCGTATTTCCTACTTGTGCCGGTACCCTTTTAGCCTTCATTTTGACATTAGGATCAACCGGACGGTTGTACCACAGGAATTGGTTATTATCGTCAACAAAAGTTAGCTCACCGATTGTATTGCGCAGCATCCAGTTAATTTGGTTAACCGTTAACAGACCGCTATCAAGCTTGACATAATCGTCGCCCGTAGCAGCATGTGTTTTTTCTGCCGCCTTATCAAGCCAATCTGGATCGTTCTTAATCAGATCCGCCACAGTATAACGGCTTTTGCCTTGAGCATCAAAGTCTTCCTTTAAATATTGATCTTTGTCCATATCTTTTAACCATTTGGGTTCAGCCATTTTCATTCTCCTTAATTTTTAGCTAAAGTAATAATTTCATTGTAACACGTAAGCGCTTAGCGAAATTTGCTATTTTAAAACATTTTTCATTTTTGATTTGTTTTTCTTTCCATTGTAATGAGCTAAAATAGAGTCTAACTGATAATAAAAAGGAGAAAAATATGAAAACAGGGACAAAAATTATTACGCTTGATAACGGCTATCATCTATGGACAAATACCCAAGGTAAAGGAGATATTCATTTACTAGCTCTGCACGGTGGACCTGGAGGCAACCATGAATACTGGGAGGACACCGCGGCACAACTGCAAAGGCAAGGCTTAAACGTTCAAGTAACAATGTATGATCAACTGGGTTCTCTTTATTCCGACCAGCCAGATTACTCAGATCCAGCCATTGCCAGCAAATATTTAACCTACGACTATTTCTTAGATGAAGTTGATGAAGTCAGAGAGAAATTGGGGTTAGATAATTTTTACCTGATTGGACAAAGTTGGGGCGGACTTTTGGTACAAGAATATGCCGTTAAATATGGGCAACACTTAAAAGGTGCAATTATTTCTTCAATGGTCGATGATATTGACGACTATGTCAAGGCCGTTAATCGCAGGCGCCAAGAGGTTTTACCCCAAACCGAAATTGATTTTATGCATGAATGTGAACAGAATAATGACTATGGCAATGCCCGTTACCAGGAAGACGTTAACATTCTAAACATAAACTTTGTTGATCGGAAACAGCCGTCTAAGTTGTATCACCTAAAAGATATTGGTGGTTCCGCTGTTTACCAAGCCTTCCAAGGTGACAACGAATTTGTTATCACCGGTAAATTAAAAGACTGGCATTTTAGGAATCAGCTCAAAAATATTAAAGTGCCTACACTATTAACCTTTGGTGAAAATGAAACAATGCCAATCGCTACGGCACAGATTATGCAAAAGGAAATTCCTAATTCCCGTTTAGTTACGACTCCTAATGGTGGTCACCACCACATGGTTGATAATCCGGACGTTTATTACAAACATTTAGCTGATTTCATTAGTCAGGTAGAAAACGGCACTTTTAAAGGCGAATAATAATATTTTTCAGGCAAAAAATTTCAGACAAGCAGATAGCTGCTTGTTTTTTTATTTGTTTTTTCACTCGTTAAAATTACAGCAAGGGTAAAAATTATAGTTTGAACAGACAACCCGAATCCTAACTACTTATAAATAGTAAGTGCAAAAAATAACAGCTTCCCTAAAATATTTCCCTTATTAAAATAACACTAAAATAATTTTTATATTTTTATAATTAATCAAAATAAATGAATAAGAATAATAATCAGATGACAAGTATTTTTATCTTTTAAAGTCTTAAATTTACCACTATTAAAGCAATCTTTATAAGTGTATTTGTATTGTGATATAAATATTTTACTAATAATTAAGAGATTATATATTTAACGTCTATACCAATTAATGTTATTATAAACATGAAATATATTTAGAATTATGGAAAAATAATCGGAGACCCTTAAATTGAAATTATTTATAGACATCGTATTAATTTTGGGTGGCTGTTCATTCGTTTTTGACTTGTTCTGGATGCTCTATTTGACATTTAGTGATAATGTCAAGCAGGACCCGTACGGCGAACGCAGTCGCAATTTTAAAACCCTGTTCTTATTGATACCGGCAATGAATGAATATCAAGCTTTACGCAAAAATATCCCCAAATTAATTGATTTACAAAAGCAGTGCGAGGATTTTATCAAACTTAAACTCGTCTTTATTGACGATGATTCAAATGACGGCACATCTTCCTTATTACAAAAATATGCTTATCATCCTGATATCATAGTCATTCATCGCATCAAACCTAACGCACAACTGGGAAAAGGTCCGGCGCTACAGGATGCTGCTAATCACATTTTTAAAATGAATTATTCAATAGACGAGACAATTATCGGGGTAGTAGACGCCGATAGTCATCCTAGTAAAAAATACTTGCAACAGGTAGTACATGCTTTTGATCATTCAAATTATGATTTAGTGCAAACAAGAGTGAACATTTACAATCTCAACCATAATATTGCGGTAATGCAGAATTTTGAATTTTCCATTTATAATTCCCTTTTACAAATGGCCAGGACAAACTGGGGTTCATCCTTAGCTTCTGGGAACGGACAGTTTATGACCTTAAAAATGGCTAAAGACGTGGGTTGGTCATCTTCCTTGCTAGAAGATTGTGAATTTTCCTTAAAGGGATTACTAAAAGGCTATCACGGTACCTTTCTCAACACTGTCAGCATCGCGCAGCAAGGTGTTATTCATTATAAAAAATTAATACGCCAAAGAACACGTTGGTGCCAAGGTGGCTTTCAATGTCTCAATAATTATGGTATTCGCATCGTACGTTCAAATTCTGTGCCGACTATGGTCAAGACTTTTGTAATGTTTTTCCTATTAATCCCTGTATTTTCAATCATTATCACACCAGCAGCAGCGATTTCTTTAATAGCATTGTTAATCTACGCCAGAACTAATCCGTGGCTTAGTATATCAATTATTGTGGGTTTGCTGTTAGTACAGTATTTGTCAAACAGTCTATTAATCATCAAGCAATGGCGCGAAGCCCAATTTGATGCACCAATATCATTTTCTATCTTAATAAAAATAATCTTTCTGCTTGATATATACAGATGGTCTCTAGCTATCGTGCCCTACAAGGCATTGGGACGATTAATAGTTGGCAATAACTCTTGGTCAAAAACTTCTCATAACTAAAATCACAGAAATTGTAATTAATTACTATTTTAAAAATTTTTACATTCAAAAAGACTAATAAATTTGTGCAGTAATAAGCAATTTATTAGTCTTTTATTCTCTGCTAGATATGAAATTATCGCATTAATCCCAATTAAATGTACTACTGTTTTCTTCTGAATTGTAGCCAGCCGTCTTACTGAAGTAGCAATTAGGTTTAACCTCACAGTTATTATTATGAATCATAGTCTTTTATACATCTGTCATCTTAAACAAATCACCTGCATATATAAAAATTTCACAGTTTTCCACTTTGCCTCTAAATTGTTTTTTTGCTTAAGTTTTTGCTGCTAAGGCTTATTATCCTGCTTTATTTTATGTGTCAGCAAATAAATACTAATTACGGTAACTAGCAAAAGTGCAATTGCTGATACTCCAATGCCTGATCTTGAACCTATTTTTTTGGCGACAAGACCACCTAAAAGAAAGCCCAAAGAGTTTACCCCAATTAACACTGTTTTATAGATACTTGTTACCCGTCCAAGATATCTATGTTCAACTTGTTGTTGTCTGTTCGTGATGATACTAATATTAATAATAGATTCAATTATAGAAACAAATGCAATTGCTAGAACCATTGTTGGTACATTTTGGCTCAGCACAAAAACTACACGAAAAAAAGCACCTGCAAAAATTAACAATACAAACAATAGATTAAACCCAATGCGTTCATTCAACCAATTGACCACCAAAGTACCAATTAAGGCACTGATAGCTGAAATGGCTGAAATTATTCCAATATTTTGAGAAGAAAGTCCTATTTGTGTGCGTAATATTATGAGACTATCATTATCAAAATTTGCTGAAGCAATATTAACTAGTGCAGCTAATATTAACGGATATAAAACAGAATGAAGATTAAGCGTATATTGCAGTCCTTCTTTTATATCTGTTTTTACCGTTTTAAGTGCAGATTTGAGAGCTGCATAGCCGCTAAAAACAGTAGCCCTAGTTTGCAAGCTTATCTTTTTTTCTAGTAAAAGGCTAATTAAATAAAAAGCTGCACAGATACCAATTAAAAGGCTATGTGAAATATATTGATATAATATCCCGCCTAAAATAGGCAATGCAAAATTAGCTGCATATTGTATGCCATAAACCAGACTGTTTAATTCAGAAAAATCCTTCTTTTCTACTAAAAAAGAAACAAAAGTAATTTCTGACACCATATTAAGCGTGTTGGTTACACTGACAACAAGTGATACCGCATAAATAATGAAAATCATGCAATTGACTGTTAAATGGAATAGAAAGGATGCGGAAAGAATCAAATAGCTGATTAATCTAATCAAATCACTGAAAATGAGGATGTTTTTAACGTCGAATTTATCTGTTAACGCACCTGCTGGAAGACCTAAAATCAAAATGGGCAATGTTTCAATAACGGAAATTATCGATAAGTGGATACCATTTTTAGTAATATCAAGAATCATTAACGGCAATGCAAATGACATTAAAGAGCTGCCCAAGTTATCGGTGATCACTGACAAAAGGTATAGTTTGTTGTTGTTACTTTTTAGTATATTTTTCATGTAAACAAACAAAAACCTTTCTTTATTTTAGGGTACTTATTTTAAATTATTAAAGGAGTATTGATCTAACAACTATCTAAAACTTTGGCGGCCCTTTGGGCGCAGCCGTTGGCGTTCTATTCATCATCAATTTAACAACCATCTAAAACGTTTGACCTGCCTAGCGGCGAGCGACGGGGGTTCTAATCATCATCAATTTAACAACCATCTAAAACTCGTAAAGACAATTTCGCCATTTTCTAAAGGTTCTAATCATCATCAATTTAACAACCATCTAAAACCAATCGCTGGGGCGCTAATGTGTGGCGAGGGTTCTAATCATCATCAATTTAACAACCATCTAAAACTAACGATAATGACGATGATTATAGTTACTCGTTCTAATCATCATCAATTTAACAACCATCTAAAACAGTAGTTGATGCCAAAGAGCCATTTGAAGAGTTCTAATTATCATCAATTTAACAACCATCTAAAACATAAACCAGACATCTGCTTTTTCCAAATCAGTTCTAATCATCATCAATTTAACAACCATCTAAAACTAATGCGATTACGGAAGCTAAAGTGGTAAAGTTCTAATCATCATCAATTTAACAACCATCTAAAACCTGCTTCCGGATTATTAACAATGTTGCCATGTTCTAATCATCATCAATTTAACAACTATCTAAAACAATCTAAATTTAATAATATAGTTAATACCAATCAACTAGATCCTTATCAATATAATAAAAAGGTATGTCTTTAGGTATCTGCAAATTTTTAGCATCAGTAAATTCGATTAAAATCACAATCAATTTCATTTGAGTAACAAGACTAGCTAATTCTTGCCACTCCCGTTCTTCTATGTAATGAGCTACATTACAAATAACGGGGATCGTCCTCAAATTACAAACTTGGTGAATTCTTAAAACTGTTTCTATTATACCATACGGACTATTTAAAATAGTTTTGTCCAAATGAACATCAGTTAGTTTAAGTAACTTTTTCAGGTCTTCATCAAAAGTAATTTCTAAAGGTAAGTCTTCAAGTAATAACGTATCATGCAAAGTAGTTTCTAAATTATAAAAAGATTTAATAATCTTATTGCGATTTTCCTCATCCAAGTTTGTAATATAACTACTTACAATATGTGTCATATACTTTTTAGTAATATCGCCACTAAGTAGCGGATCGCCTATAAAATCAAAGGTTTCAGAAATATTTAGTGCATTATAATTATCGTCTGAGCAAAGTAAGAGTTGATTTTGCCCCTGAAAGCCTTGAATCAAGTCACGGTATGCGATTGGACTTCCTGTAGCAATGATTTTTACGCCAAATTTTTTTAGAACCCATTTTTTATGAGTTGCATAAGTTAAAATCATAAAATTATCGTCCTATCTGAAGTATTACGCACATCATCAATTGGCTTTCCAACTAAAAAATGCATGTCATTATATTGCTTTTCTGTTACCATAAGCGATTGCACTAGTCCTCCGCGAGGCAAAAATTTTCTAATACGATTTTCTAAGAATTTAGCGGTTTGTCTAGTAACACAGACTCTCACATATACTGAAAATTGAACCATCAGAAAACCTTCATTAATCAACTTTTTATGAAATTGGCGATATTCTTTTCGTTCTTCAGCCGTTTCTGTTGGTAAATCAAACATTATCATTAAGCGCATTATTCGGTACCTCATTAGTCAAACTCATCTCCATTTCTGGCAATTCTTTCCTATCCCCACTCAGAAACTTTAAACATTCCCTCGTATAAACCGTAATGGCATTTGTTAAAAGAGTACTTTTTCCATTAAACTTTATTTCTAAACTTAAAAGTTCAACTAAACCATACTTAATATCTGGAGTTAGTTCTTTAATTCTTTCATGAGCCTTAACCCAATAATCAACAAATGGTCTAAATGGTTCCATTAGATCCGAAGCTAAATTAAACTGGTTTTCTTGCGAACAGTGGTGAATACCAAAATATGTCAGATAGCCATTCATTACAATTTCACGGTTAAAACTAGAAAGCAAAATAGCATAGCTATAATCTAATGCTGCATTGACCGCACTAGTATCACGTCTAACAAAATTTTTATCGAATAAAAGCATAAAGTATTTACGCGCTGCAATTGCCTCGCGATTACTTTCATCATTAATTTCCAACTGATCCAGTTCATTTTGAACATCATCTTTAGCCAAATGATAATTTTCTAAAACTACAATCTGATTTTTGATCTTTTGACTAACAATCTTTGTCCACAATAATTCTTTTAAATGCTCATCCCAATTAAACTGCTCCTTTAACTTAGCTATATTTCTTGCTCCCGGATAATAAACAGCTGTTTCAACAACTGGATTGTCTTTTTCATCAACAAATATAATTTTGGTTTGATTCTGCGCCAACTTACTAATAAGTGCACTAGTTATCACTGCCTGTGTAGTTGAAACAAGCAATAAATTAATATCCTCAATTGGAATTTGATTTATCCCATCACGAGTTTGAACAATCATCATTTGCATTGAATATGTTAATTTCGCATGCTGCGTGATGATTACTGATCTCCATCCCATATTTCCTCCTTGTATTTTTTTGAAAAAATGTTAAGCTATAGGTGTTGGTTAGCTACCAACTTCTAATCATTATTGATTTAACAACCAGATTTAAAATCAAACGATGTACTCTTGTACAAGTTTCAACGCGATATTTATTATCGTCACGCCTCAGGCTCTAATTATTTCTATATATTAGGTTCCATAGCAGAGGCTTTTTTTATACACAAAAATAGAGAGCGATTAATCTAGCTCTCTTTTTTGTATGCACTTATAAATTAGTTAGCTTAACGCGTTTTTCAAATAATCCGGTAGGTGACTGGAAAACCAATTTAGCATTAGGAGACAAAGTTATCCCGCTTGATGACTGCATCAACCCAAATGGGGTCTTAATTCCTATGTTTTTCAAATTAGGAGTAACTAAATTATCATGCAAACCATTTAAAATATTTTTTAATGTATATTTCTTTTCACTGGTTTTTAGTGCAGCAAACTTTGCTCTGCCGTCATGTAGCCCTTGTCTAAAACCATTAATATCAAAGAGTGGTAGATATTGATCAACTTTTTCAAGAATTTCATCATAGGCATTCAGGAGAAGCTGATCTTTATCAGCATCTTTTTGATCCATATCATCAGTATTATCAGTTACAACTTTCATCGTTTCCTGAGACAAAGTTAGTTGTTTAGCGTTAGCCCTATATTGTGCTGAATACAACATAAACTTGGTGTCGCCGTCTATAACAACCTGCTTAAAATGAACATGATCTTTAACTACTGTAAAACCTTTTATGCCAGCTTTACTTTTGCCATTTTTATTGAACATTATTAGCGGTTCAAGCACTTTATTCAGCTCTTGGTCGTAATTACCTTTCTTTTGAGCCTTCTTTAGACTGGCTAAAGCCCGCATTGGGACCCCAACTACCTTATAAAGTGTTTCTTTTGTTTTTTCTATTTTGACAATTACCATATACGCATCCGTATTGCCGCTATAGCCACCGTAAATAGCTGGATCTAGATCTTTACCTTTGGGTATCAATTTTCTGGTCTTTTTGCGATCCCGTTCTCCACGCGGGTAAATTGTCATATTAAACATGTTGCTGTTTTCAGTTGTAGTTTCGCGAGACACCAACATATACTTATAATTATAGGCTTGAATCAATCTGTTAAAAATGTCACGCTGTTTATGAAAGACCACATGCTTAGTATGATTTACCATAGCTTCATCACCCATACTGTCATCTAGCAACGGCAACAAGAAATTTTTAAGACCATAATATTTAATAGCTTCTTTTTGCTTATCCGTATCTTGACTAAATTTTTTAAATTGTCCGTAAACGAAAAACGGTCGAAAATTAGGGTATACCTGGTAAAGGAAATTGTCACAAATTGCTGTTAAATAAGCATCAATTGCATGATGATAATCATTAGCTTCTCTACTCTTGTATAATTTTAATTTCTTACGCAAAGCGGTGTTATAACCTGCCTTGACCGTGATAATTTCTGTATCTGGAAATTTATCTTGTAGAATAATTGAAACCAATTGAATAATTTGACTGGTTTCGACCAATTGCCTGTTTATAAAACCTTTTTTCTGCTTATCTTTCACTAAATCTGGATCAAATAACAAATTATTCAATTTACGCTGGCTAATTAATCCAGCTTTTTGCCATGTCTTCCACATTTCACTAATTGATTGGTTTAACCCAAAAGCAGGTTGTGCAGCAAAAAGATGGGAAGCATATTTTTTACCTTTTTTCTGATTTATTTCGATTTCAGTCAGTACTCTGTTATCTAGTGAATCATCTGTAATAAATGATTGGGGTAAGATGTGATCAATTTGATATTTTTTAGGGATATCATCAATATCAATTTTTTTGCCTGTATAAGCATCCCTACCCCCCTGAATAAAGTACAAGAAATACTCATCTTTAAGTAAATTACGGTTGGTCATATTTTCTCTAAGACTGTCTGTCAGACTTTGATCTACCAATTTTTTGGCAGTATCTTCGTAAATTTTCGAAAGTTTAGTACCCCGAATATTCGATAGATGTGGATTCCACTTTGGCTCTCTTGTAAATTCAATGGCAAATTGGGCAGGCTTTTTACCACCAGCTGCTTTAACTACATCATCAACCACTTTAATAACCTGTCTAATGGCCTTTTTATTAGCAGGGGAAGTAAAGGAATCATCAAGAATTTTTTCAATGCCTTTTTCTTCTGTTGCTTGATGGTTTTCTTTAACAATTGCTTTTTTCAATTCCGGTTCATTCACAATTTGCATAAAATTCTTCTGCGTATTCCAGAGCTGATATATAATATTTTTCCCACCTTTACCTTTCAGCTCTACCAGCAATTTGCGAGACAACCTGCCCCAACCTTGTAAACGCCAGTTTGCAATTGCTTTAAATTGTGCGTGTGTTAACCATTTAATTTCTTTATGTAATTTTTCTTGATAAATCTCTGCATCTTCAAAAATAGATGAATATTCTATTATTTTTTCAAAATCTGCTTGATATTGTGGATCATCTAACTGCTTATCAAACACTTTCGTACTCTTAAGGTGATAGTAGCTTGACAAACTAGAGTTAAATTTAGTGGGATCAGCCAAACCATCTATCTCAGCCGTTTTCATTCTGGTATTTTGTAAAATAAATTCCTTAAACGCCTTCTTTGTTACCTTATTTTTCTGTTTGAACAGTTCATTAAATACTTTTTGCTTAAACTTAGGTTCAAGTCGTTTACCGTTAACTCTAATATTGTTCAGCTCATTTAAGACTTCGAATTTTTGGTAAAGCAGACTGCGTGCAGGCAATACGTCTTCTCCAATCAGATAGGTATCTTTAACGGTCATGCGCTTAATAAATCTATTTGCTGAGGTTTCGCGATCTACTTTTTGGGCAAAATTCCAAGGGGTAATTGCACCGTTATTATCTTTACGCTTCATCCACGCAAACTTGAACATTTCCTGGCTCTTATTTTGTTGCCCATCTTTTCTTTTACCATCTGGACTAATCAAAGGTCCCACATAATAAGGAACGCGAAATCTAACCAGTTCATCTAACTTGTAGGGTGCTTGCTTGCGGTGTTCTTTTACCGGATTTTCCTCTGCCAAAAATGGATAATACTTACTCTGGTTAGCAATAATTTGATCTAATTCTATTTGGTGCAATTGATAGGGAATAAAGCCGTTTTTATTAACCCGCTGCTTGGGCATGAACTTCTCTTCTTCAATTTTCTGCAAAATTTTCTGAGCTAGTTGGGAATCATCCAAATTTTCCTTAACTATTTTATAAAACTCGTCTTGCGTTAATGCTTTATCCTGTTTAAACTCTTTCTTTGCTTCCAGCAAGCGACCATGACGATTATTGACATACAAGTCATAAGCTAAAAGCAGTTTCCTTACCTGACCGTGATCAGATAGAGTTGCAATATACTGCTTTAATAAATGATAGTCATCACCATGATCTTTATATTTACATTTCATGGACTGTGACAGAGTCATATTCTCATAAACTATCTGGCTTAAAGCAATCGAACCAAATAATTTTTTGATCTCAGCCACAATGTATTGATCATTGTCGTCAAATTCTGGCAGCAAGTTTTCAAGCTTGTCATCGGCATCCCCGTCGGAAAGTTTAAATTCCCAATCAGCTTTGTCATTTTTATCAATGTCTTTACCTAAAATAGTTTCAAACTGTGTCTTATAACCAATAATGGCATTAGCTATCTGCCTAGTAACATTTTTCTCGTATTTATTAGTGGAGCTTTGCAATAACTTGGCAATTTTTTTGGCTTTATCTAACTGTTTAGTCGTTTTGTCTTTATCTTTGCCACGAATTACAGCTTCTATTGCAGCAGCATTATTCTCGTTTAATTCAATAAAATTTTGCTCTTCGCCATATTTGTCCGCATAGGCTTGGTTAACATTAGTCAAAAAGGTAGCCACGTCAATTTTTGAGGCGACAAAACTATTTACGGGTGTGTCTTGTAAGAAATTACCGCGATACTTAACAATGTGATGGATAGCTAAAAATATTTCACGCAAATCAAATTGACGGTCTTCCCTCATTAGTGCGTCACGCAAATGATAGATCGTCGGATATTTTTCATAAAAATCATGATCTGCCTTAGCTGTTGGAAATACAATTGCCTGGTATTTTTTTCTGCTTTTATCTAATGGTGACACCCAAGATTGATGCAGGCGCACAAAAAATCCCGGATCCACTTCAGCCATCGGCTCCGCAAAAATCTCTTCCAAAAGTCTTAAGCGCCACTTTCTGCGCTTAAGGCGCCTTCTAGTAGTCCTAAAACCACGCCGGTCTGCAGCAGAATGTCCTTCTTCAAATAAATGTGAGCCAATGGCACGCTTGCCTCTTAATCTTAACAACCTATTTTTCTTATCCATTACAGCCCAACCACAAGAGTTGGTCCCAATATCAAGTCCTAAAATATAATCTTCAGTAATAGCTTTCATAGTTTTTTCCTTTTTACATCATTTATTACTATAAGAATACCCCTTGTAGCGCTAAAATTCACTACGATTTTAAAGTAATATAAATATGTTGACTATTTTGACCATAATTTTGAATAAATAAATCAAAAATAGTCCTAGTAGATATATAAACTCTAGGACTTATTTCATTATTTATTGGCTTTTTCTTTAATTGTTGCAGCAGATGCCTGTAACTTCTTTTCTTCCTCATCCGTCAAAGTTAATTCAACAGTTTGGATAATACCGTCACGACCAACAATTGCAGGATAAGACAGATAAGTACCATATTTTTCTTGATAATTTGAAACCGGCATTTCAGTATGGGCATCGCTTTGAATAGTTTCTACCAAACGAGTCACAGCCGCCGAAATTCCATAGTTAGTATATTGTTTACCCTTATATACTGTTTGACCACCAAACTTAATCTCATCATTTAAATCTTCAAGCTTTAAGTGCTTTGCTTGAGCTACTTCGGTAATTGGCTTTTCTAAAACTTTGACTGTTGACCAAGCAGTAAATTGCGAATTACCATGTTCGCCCAAGTTAAAGCCTTCCACTGAACGAGGATCCACATTCATGAGCTCACCAACCGCACGTTTCATGCGGGCTGTATCTAAAAGAGTACCGGTGCCAATCACGTGTTTACGCGGCAAGCCAGTTAATTCCTGATACATATTAGTAATTGCATCTACTGGATTGGTAATAACAAGCAAGATACCGTTGAAGCCACTCTTCTTAATTGACTTCGCAATATCTCCAATCCGATCACGGTTATAGTTCAATTCGGCAAAACGTTCACCGCCTGCTTCCAATTCAATATTTCCAAAAGCACTAATTACAATATCTGCATCTTTGAGGGCCGAATAATCATTGATATTAATAGTAATGTGGTGCTTCAAATTTGCCATGGCATCTTGAAAATCAAGCTGATCTGCTCTAACTTTTGCTTCATTAACGTCAATCATAACGAGATCGTCTACCAGACCTGTTAATATCAGCTGTTGCGCTACCGTACTGCCAACGTGACCGTCTCCGATAATTCCAATCTTATTACTCATAATTCTCTCTCCTACTGTTTTAATAAATATTAAAAAATTATGTAAGATCTATTATATATAAAATTGTGATAAAAATAAAATAATATTTAAAAAAATATTAGTTTTTAGTTATCATCGTTAAATGTAAATTAAAACCACACTTTTTGATAATTATAGGTAAAGAAAGCGTATACTAAGAAAAGGAGGTACATTATGAGACAAATTAAAATTGGTAATACTAACTTCACCGGTTCGGCCATTGCACTGGGAATTATGCGCATGAACAAACTGAGTGTTGACGAAGCTGTTAAAACTTTGGAAACTGCCCATCAAGCAGGAATTAACTATATTGATTCGGCAGACATTTATGGTCATGGCAAATCTGAGGAAGTCTTTGGTGCAGCATTCCAAAAGTCATCGTTAACTCGAGACGATTTTTATATTCAATCTAAGACCGGTATTTATGAAAATCCTAAATTAGATTACAAGACGACGAGGTACGATTTTTCTAAAAAGTACTTGATTAAAGCAGTCGATGGCATTCTTTCCCGTATGAAAATTGATTATTTGGACAGTCTGCTACTCCACAGACCTGATGCCTTAATGGATCCTGCAGAAATTGCTGCTGCTTTTGATGAATTGCAAAGAGACGGCAAAGTAAGACACTTTGGTGTATCAAACTTTAACCCGATGCAAGTAGACTTATTGCAAAGTGGAGTCAGCCAAAGACTGTTAATTAACCAATTGCAACTTAGCGTCATGCACACCGGTCCAATCGATTTCAACATTCACACCAATATGACAGATGAGCGCAGTATTGATCATGACCGCGGAGTTTTAGATTATTCACGCTTACACAACATGACTGTCCAAGCATGGTCACCTTTCCAATATGGTCAAATCGAAGGCAACTTTATTGGCAACCCGAAGTTTCCGGAAGTTAACGAAGCTTTGCAAAAAGTAGCTGATCAAAAAGGTGTTTCGAAAAATGCGGTAGCCGCTGCTTGGATCTTACGCCACCCTGCAAATACCCAAGTTATTATAGGAACAATGACGCCAGCCCATATTATTGACAGCGCCAAGGGGGCGGATATTTCCCTTACAGCTCAAGAATGGTATGACATTTATTTAGCTGCCGGTAATGATTTACCATAAACACTTTTAGCTAAAACAAAGAGTCTGGGAAAAAGTGCTCTTTGAAGTTAAATTAAAAAATTTAACAATTTAAAAAGACCGACAAATCAACGTTTTATTGACGTTATTTGTCAGCCTTTTTGTTAGGTTAGAGTTTTTCCCCCAGACCCTTTTATTTATTTTGCTCTTCTGGCATAACTGTTGGGTATCTTGAGCTTGTTACGGTACTTCGCTATGACGCGCCTACTTAAAAAGACATCATGTTTAGCAAAAATTTCCACTAACTGCTGGTCACTAAGTGGCGCATGGGTATTCTCTTTTCTAATAATTTTGCACAAGTCATATTCTACGCGGGCTTGTGATAAATCGGTAGTGACTTCCCGCGGAAATAGCATTTTAAAACTAAAAATTTTATTTTGACACTGGATGTATTTATCCTTGATAGCCCTGCTAATCGTACTTGGTGCTAGGTTCAACGCCTGTGCGGTTTCTTTTAAGCCCAGCGGTTTTAATTCTTTTTTGTGCATTGTTGTCAAAAATTCATACTGAAACTGACCAACAAATTCACCCAGCCGCATAATAGTCTTCTGCCGTTCCGCAATTGCATTCTTCATTTCCTCATAACGCTGTTTTTGCTGGGAAAAATATTTATTTTCATCTGCCTGCTCTTTTAATTCATTAAAGGCTTGCTCATCAAAAACCATTTCCGGTATCTGACTTTGCAAATTCTCTATCATTAAGTGCCCGTCATTTACTTTATAAATAAGGTCAGGAAGTAAATATTGCGTGTTTTTTCCCGTCACATAATCACTTGCCGGTGTAGGATCTAAAGTCTGAATACTAGCTAATGCCGCAGTTAGTTCCGTCTCCGAAAATACAGAATCATGCCATTGATTTGGATCAGCTAATATTTCTAACTGTTTATTGAGCAAAATTTCAAGGGCAACAGGATTAAAGTGAGGTTTGTGCCGCGCTTGAAGCAAGAGACATTCATTTAGGTCGACAGCGCCAATGCCGCATGGGTCAAGACTTTGAAGTAATTTCTTCGCTCTAGTTAAGTTTTCAAGCGAAAACTCACTATGCTCAATAATTTTAGTCAAGCTCACCCTTAAATAACCATCTTCATCCAAATGATAGATCAACATTTTGACCGCACGTTTTTCCCAGTCATGCCAATCACTCAAATCAACCTGGACCAACAAATGATCCACTAGATTTTCTCCCTCAGGTGCACGTAACCATTCCAGATTTTGCATCGCGTCACTTTGCGGTTCACGTAAAAGAACAAAGGGATCGCTGACACTTAATTCTTTCATCGCTTTAATTAAATCATGAGTACTATATGAAAGAACCGTCAGATTCTGCCTTAACTTAGGCGACAAAAAAAGCCGTGACACTAACTGCTCTTTTGGTTTCAATACCATTTTTTGCAATCGTGTCATCGGCTTTTCTCCTTAATGAACCTAAATACTTACTAATTGAATTTCCATGACATTCTTATTCATAGACAGATCTTCAATTATATTTGCATAATCAATAGAACGTGGGGTTTCTATATCATATATATTAACATAGGTTATATCATTTAAGTTTTGCGTGACTTTAAAATTTACGTTGACAACAGTAATATTATGTTTCTTAAAATAATCGTTAATAAACTCTTTTGTTTCTACTTTGTGCTTATATTTTATCTCCAGCTTTTTCATTGGATGAATGTGGATCAATCTTTTTGAAAAAACCAAAACTATAATTACTGCTATTGCTCCTACTACTCCAATTGCATAATCACCCATACCTAAAGCCAATCCTATTCCAGCAACTGCCCATAAACTGGCAGCGGTAGTCAGTCCTAAGATAGTCCGGTGCTGAACTAAAATAGTTCCTGCTCCCAAAAATCCTATTCCCGAAACAACCTGTGCAATTAAACGAGCTTCATCTGCCCTGACAACACCCGCCATTTTGGGCTGTGCGTTTGCTATCTGCAGAGCATCAAAACCAATCTTTTTTTGAATTAAAGCGATTATACAAGCACCAACACAAACTAAAACGTGGGTTTTTATTCCTGCTGGTCTATTTTTATGTTCTCGATCAAAACCAATAACACTTGCAATTACGATAGATAAAGCTAATCTAGCAATAATTTCCGGTAGTGTCACGGCTATATCCAATTAAACCACTCCAATTAATCCTAAAATAATTGCTAAAACAAGTACTCCTAATAAAATCCAGTTAACATTAACCTTTTTAGATAAAAGCCAGTAGCAGCCAAGAGTAACTAGTAAAGGTACTAATCCTTTCCACAATTGGTCAAGGTATGTCTGAATTAAAATTGGCTTACCGCCAGTAATCGGAATACTTAACTTAGACTTAAATTGCACCATTGTCGCCGTCATACAGCCAATCATCATTAATCCTAAAGTTGAAGCAGCCTTATTCAGTAACTTCATACTGCCACTTTCATACATATTTTGAATAAAGGTGTCACCCAAAGTGAAGCCCATGTATGTTAAGTAATACCTCGTTAAAATTGACGGTACATTATAAATTATTAAGAAAAGAAGCGGTCCCAAGATAGAGCCCTGACTGGCCAGACTAATACCAACACCGGCAGCGATAACTCTCAATACTCCCCAGAAAATTGAATCGCCGATACCAGATAATGGCCCCATTAAGGAAGTTTTGATCGCAACCGTGGTTTCAGGGTCAAAATTAGGGTCTTGGGCAGTCTTTTTTTCCATTGAAGCAACTAGTCCCATTACAAAAGTACCCACATTTTGCGTAATATTGTACCAAGTTGTATGGCGCATCATTGCTTTACGGTGACCCTCTTTGTCATTTTTATAGTATTCATCAAGAGCGGGCATGATTGAATACATGAAACCAGGGGCATGGGCTTTAGTTGCTCCTACCCGGCTGGCAAAAACTGTGAATGAACGCCAAAAAATTCGATTAATTATTTTCTTGTCTGTCGGTGATACATCTTTAGTTAATTTCATGAGAAAAAGTCCTCCTCTTCTTGTTCAGCAGTTGTTTCAGTACTCTTGGTCTGATTTTCATTATGTGGCATAGCCACCATTTCTTTTTGCTTATTTTCAATGTCCATGATTTGCTTATCACGGATCCATTGAATAACAACAATAATGATTCCGACTGCAGCCACAGCGACTGATGGCAAATTCATATATGCAGCTAAGATAAAACCTAAAAAGTAGTATGGTGAAAGTTGCTTACTCCATAACATTCTCATCAAGATGGCAAAACCAACGGCAGGGAGCAATCCACCAGTTGCTGCCAAACCAGCCATTAAGTTGGCAGGAATTTTCGCAACTAATTGTTGCACCGGACGAGCACCGGCTAAAACTGCGAAGAATGTAACTAATGAAAAGATAAAATAATTCAAAAACCACATCCCAAAATGAAGTCTAGTTAAACCCTTAGAATTATCATCACTAGCTACTTTATCAACCAGCGGCGCAAAAATATTCATCACTACGTTCTTCATAAACATTAAGATAAATGCCGCAAAAACTCCGATGGGCACAGCTAAAGCCAAGGCTGCTTTCGTGTTAACCCCTAAAGTAATTGCAAAAGTAGTTGCCAATACTGTAGCAGTAACAGGCTCAGCCGAGAGCGCACCACCAATATCAACGGCGCCCATGAAAATAGCCTCAAGAGATGCTCCGATTAAGATACCGGTTCTCATATCTCCCATAATTAAGCCCATAATTGTACCAACCACTAATGGTCGCTCAATCATTGTTTGACCCCAGAGCCAGTTTCCGCCTAAGCAGATAAAAACACAGAGGGCTGCCAGAAAGGCTGTTTGTAACATAATTTACCTCCTTCAAAGTTAAGTCATTATTTGTTTTTCAATAAGGTTTTAATTGGTGTCTTAGCGTTACTTGGCACCACTTGGTTAAAGACAGGAATATCTAAACTAGCCAGTTCTTTTAAAGACTCCAATTCATCTTGCGACAGCATTAAGGTTGAAGAAAGCTGAACCGCATCATTGGCGTCTTTGGCAAAGCGGCCAACGTTAGCAACGTTTATTCCTTCAATATCCTTAACGTTTTGGGCAATTTTCAGTGCATCTTTAACGCTATTGGTCAGAGCAAAAATTCTCATATTGGCGCCCTTAGGATTGTTAAAAACTTTAATGGCATCATCAACTGTTCTAATTAGCAGTTTTTTACCCGTTGGCGTTGCCATTTTTAGCGTCATCTGGACCATTTGATTATTAGCTGCATTATCGTTAGCTACAATAATTCCTGGTGTATTCAGTTCTTTGGTCCAAACTAATGCAACCTGACCGTGAATTAAACGGTCATCTACTCTAAGTTGTGCAATCATTTTATTTCTCCTTATCCAAAAAATTCATCTTCTTGAGTGCTCGACTCATCACCATCATTAAGTTGAAACAGTTCAACTTGGCTTTGATTAATTAAATCCTGCAAATGTTCTTTCGTAAGCTTTTCATTGTCTAAAAAGACTGCCAATACAACTGCAAGGTTGGTTTGAGTAACAATAAAAATGTCTTTTTCTTGGGCCGCCTTTAAAACAACTTTCTGATTTACACTACCTCCCTTTAAATCAGTAAAAATGACGGCTGGACGTTTAGCATTTTGAATAAAATCCGTAATTTGCTTCGTATAATCAGATTTATCAACATACGCATCAATCACCTGAATCTTTTTTGCCATTCCCGTTAAAATATCAATGGAACTTTTTAAGCCGCTGGCAAAATGTCCGTGACTGGCAATTAATATGTCTGTCATCTTGTCACTCCTTTTCCTAAATCAATCATCACTAACTCTTTAGCAAAAGGCGTGCCAAGTAAAGTGAAGCCCGAAATGAAGGCAACAAAAAAAGAAGTGTTTAAAATCTAAATACTTCTTTTTGCATTATTAAACACTTTTAAATAAACTGTTTAAACAACTCGTACAACAATGACATTTCATAACTAGAAACCTTAATGTTGTATTTGATTTCAATTGGTTGAAAAATACTCTTGGTAATTTTGAAAAAGCCTTTTTCTTTGTCTGACTTAGGTTCAACTTCGACTTCAGACGTGTTGTGCATCATTGAGCGTTCAATCATCAGAGCAACGTGCATGTATAAGTTTAATTTAACCTTGCCATCTAACCTTAAATTATAAAAGTCCTCGTATTTTTTATTAATGGTTTCCACTTCACTTAAAACTACATCGGGGTTTAAAAAACTTAAACGTTCAGAGATACCCTCTTTAGAAAAGAACCGCAGTAATTGGTTGTTGAAGTTTTCCATCTGCTTTGGAGTCAGATAAGGAGAAAGCCATTTTTTCAACTTGTTTTCACCACTGGAATCTAGTATGTCATACAGATTCATGTGGTTAAATTTAACTTTTTCAGTTAAATCAATAGTAGTCAACACAAATAAAGTTCGGTCAAAGTAGGACCATTTTTTGCCGGCAATTTTTTCTTTTAGTGAATTATAGCCTAAGGGGATCACCTTTATGCTGGCAGGTAAATAGTCCCTAATGATATCACTAATTTTCTCAGCTATACCCAAGCCCGAAATGCACGAGACTAGGATGTTCATTGACTGAGAAAAGCCTTCGTAATATTTCACTCCAATGTCATAGTCTTTATCAGCCTTTTCTGCAATTTGTTTAAAAGGTAAATTCTGCTTCATTTTGAGTGCTAAATCTAAAGCAGTTAAAGTCGTCAAATTATTGACGACTAATAAATCACCATCTAATTGTGCACTGATTTGACTATAGAGTTGGCTCAGCGATCCCATATCAACCATTAATATGAAACCATTAGTGGTATTAAAACTGCTGATCAACTTATTAGCTTCATTAATAATTGTCGCAATGTCGGCATCAATAGGCATATCAATCGCATCAAAAACATAATTGCCACATAGAGAATTTACCACAGCCTGAATGCTGGTTGCCGTACTTTCTCCATGTGCCACCATTAATCCGCGCAGCTGAATATTTTCATCCACGTGATCACTTAAAAGTAATGCTAAAATTAACGCTAAACTGGTTTGACTTTCCTCATCAAGAACGGATAATTTTTCATAAAATTTACTGGCAACATGCAGCGATCTTGGTAAATGAGTAGTTATGACTTCTGTAAGTTTTTCTTTGTCGCAGTTAGGTTTAAAATGGCGCTCGTACAGAACATACATGACCGGTTCCAAATAGTCCGTTTTATTCAAGCCGTACTGGTTAGTGATGATTTTTTTAAAAAGATAGTTGTGTTGCACATGCAATCCTGATGCCAGCATCCCTTGCGTAATAAATTTATTAAGCGCCTGAATCTGTAAACGACAGGCATTTAAATTGGTGTTGGTAAAATCCATGCTGAGTTTTTGTAAAGCAGAAGTTATTTCTAATAGTTTTGCGGTCAAACTGATACGTGGTGCATACTGGGCTTTTTCATTGGGATCAACTGTCAAGACACCATAATCTTTAAAATGCGGCAAAGAAGCCAAATCCAAGTCTTTTAGTTTTAGGGTGATTGTTTCCGATCTACTGCTGTCATGATAGGCTGTGGCACAAGAAACTTTCACAATATTTTTCAAATAGCCGATATTACCAGTATGCTTTAGCTGTAAAAGTGCTGAAACTACCTTTTGATCAATTACAATCTTTTTATTTATCTTATGAGCTTCATGCAAAAATAGCGAATTAATTAGTTGCAGCCGTTCATCAATTGGACGCTCAATATAATCCGGTAATTTTATGCGGACAGGAATGCGTCTCAAAAATGTGGGCAACAAAACAGCTTCCGGCTTTTCGGTTGTTGCCATAATCAACCTGACATTTGCTTTACAAGCGTGAGCATTATCACCCATTTTGTAAAATTCGCCAGAATCAATAAAGCTAAAGAGTTTTTCCTGATTTTCACTACTCAGCCTGTGTACTTCATCTAAAAACAAATAGCCGCCATCGGCCTCTTTTAATAATCCCTCTTTGTCCGTGTCTGCCCCGGTAAAAGCTCCTTGAACATAGCCAAAGAGCATACTGGACACAAGTTCAGGATTATTGGCATAATTGGCACAGTTTAAAACGATATACGGAGCCTTTTTGCCAATCACGCCTATTTCCTTAGAATACGTGTATAATTTACTGGCCAAAAAGCTTTTTCCTACGCCTGACTTACCGGTAATTAAGACGTTCAACCCATCCGGTGGATAAGCAGCCGCCGCACTAATTTGTGCGATTGCCTTTTTAAGCGAGCCACTATTTCCAATCACGTTCTTAAAAGCTGCTTGATCAGAAAAATTGGCAGCAGAAATTTTAGCCCACCTAACTGGTCTTTGAGTAATTTTTTGTACTTTCTTGTCTTTAAGCAATTGATTTAAATAGTGACTAACTACTGATCTGGATAAATTTAGTTTCTCAGCTAGTTCGCTGGTCGCAATTGTCACGTTATCCGGTAATTCATCTATTTGCTTTAGCACTCTTTCTTTAGCTGCCTGCATGTTTATCTCCCCCATGTTTTTATTATCTGTATTATAACGATTAAAAAGAGCGCTTACTAATTAATTTTGGCAGAAGTTCATAAAGTAAAATTGTTTTAACCATAGCTGAAGCTACTGTCAGAGAAATGCTAAAAGATGCTTCTATAGCGGGTTTTGTAAAGCCAACTGCAAAATTTTACTACTTATATCAATAGAGCGTTTTTGTCCCAATATCCAACAAGATTTTATTTTTAAACTAAATAAAAGTAAAATTAATACTTGACTTTAAATTTTTATTTTTTTATAATGCGATTATCGAAGTTGGAGGTAAGTTTTAATGATTACTTTTAGTAAACAGCTAAATAATCGTTATTACCTTAGCTACTATAGATAAGCGTTTGGGTTCATCTAGATGAATTCAAACGAAACTCAAGTTTGAATTTATCTATGATGGCTAGGCTCTTTTAGTATGGTTAGCCACATAGCTTTCTAAGTGGCTAACCACATCCAATCATTTTGGTAATTTAATTCCTGTGTACCCGCTTAGAAGTAAGTGGGTATTTTTTTATGGAGGCACAAGATGCATTTGAGAAAATTAGTTGCAGGAATTACAATTGTAGGATTGATGACGTTAGGCGGTTGCAGCAGTAAAAAAGCGGACAAATCTGCCACTAAAGTTAAACATGTCGGTGTGTTGCAAGTAGTGCAGCACCCGTCATTAGACAAGGCATACAAAGGTTTCAAAAAAGGACTAAAAGAAGAAGGCTTCGTTGAAGGCAAAAATCTCAAGATTGATTACCAGAATGCGCAAAATAATCAAGATAATTTAAAGAGTATGAGTGAAAAACTAGTCAACGAAAAGTCCGATTTAATTTTAGGTATTGCGACACCAGCTGCTCAGAGTGTGGCCAATGCTACGCAAAAAATTCCTACTGTTGTCACCGCAGTTACTGATTTAAAAGCAGCCAAACTTGTTAATTCAGATGAGAAACCGGGCAGGAATATTACGGGAACAACAGATATGGTTTCAATTAAACGCCAGATTAAGTTGCTGCTGTCAATTGTGCCGAAAGCTAAAACTATCGGTATCATGTACAACGCAGGTGAATCAAACTCCAAAATTCAGGCTGACTTAGCAACAGCTGCACTTAAAAAGGCAGGAGTGAAAGTTTTAATTAAAACAGCAAATACGACTAATGATGTCCAGCAAGTAACAGAAACTCTGGCTTCAAAAGTTGACGGTATTTTCGTTCCTACTGATAATACCTTTGATTCAGCCGCTTCAGTAGTTGGTAAAGTTGTCAAAGAAAAGAAAGTTCCCCTAGTAGCAAGTTCAGTTGACCAAGTTAGAACTGGTGGCTTGGCCTCAATCGGAATTGATTACGAATTATTAGGTGAACAAACAGGCAAAATGGCTGCCAAAATTTTATCTGGTAAGGCTAAACCAGCGAACATGCCGGTCGAAAAAGCACATGATATGAAATTAGTGGTAAACAAGAGCATGGCCAAGGCACTGGGAATTGATCCCAAGTCAATTAAAGCTCCTAAATAATTTTTTGTAAGACGTTTAAAAGACCGCACAGAAGCGGTCTTTTAATTTAAAGAAAAATATAATTAAACACAATTTTTAAAATAATACTTTATTATTTCTTGACATTTTCTTCTTTATTTTTTATAATCTTCTCATTAAGGTTGGAGGTTGATCTTAATGAAATATTATATTAAACACGTCTCACAACTGAATAATCGTTATTACTTTAGCTATTTTAGATAGGGTTTGGGTTCATCAAGATGAATTCAAACCAGATTCAAGTTTTGAATTTATCTATGATGGCTAGAGTCCTTTAGTTGCGGTTAGCCACATAGCTTTCTAAGTGGTTAATCACAATTGATTATTAATCAAAATAATAACTTGTACACCCACTTAGGAATAAGTGGGTGTTTTTATGTTACTGATAGTTAGATGGAGGAAAAGAAAATGCGGATCAAAAAATTAGTCATGGGAATAACTTTAGCCGGGTTATTGCTGCTAGGAGGTTGCAGCAGCAAAAAAACCGGCAGCACTTCCACTGTTAAACACGTGGGAATTTTGCAAGTGGTGCAGCACCCGTCTTTAGATGAAGCCAACAAAGGTTTTAAGGAAGGCTTAAAAGAAGAAGGTTACGTTGAAGGTAAAAATCTCAAGATTGATTACCAAAATGCCCAAAACAGTCAAGACAATTTAAAGAGTATGAGTGAAAAACTAGTTAATGAAAAATCAGATTTAATATTGGGTATTGCCACACCAGCAGCACAAAGTGTGGCCAACGCTACGCAGGATATCCCCATCGTGGTTACTGCTGTAACCGACCTAAAGGCAGCTAAACTGGTTAATTCGGATGCTAAGCCGGGGCGTAATGTTACGGGTACAACCGACATGGTTTCAATTGATAAACAAATCAGACTGCTTTTATCAATTGTGCCTAAAGCCAAAACAATCGGGATTATGTACAATGCTGGTGAAGCCAATTCAAAAATTCAAGCAGATTTAGCCATTAAGTCACTTAAAAAAGCTGGAGTTAAAGTGGTAGTTAAGACTGCTAATACCACTAACGATGTTCAACAAGTAACAGAAACATTAGCTGGTAAAGTCCAAGGCATTTATGTTCCTACAGATAATACCTTTGCCTCAGCTTCTTCAATTATTGGTAAAGTAGTTAAAGAAAAGAAAATTCCTTTAGTCGCCGGTTCAACTGATCAAGTAAAAACTGGTGGTCTGGCTTCTATCGGAATTGATTATGAAGCTCTGGGTAAACAAACTGGCAAAATGGCTGCCAAAATTTTATCTGGTAAGGCAAAACCTAAAGATATGCCAGTTGAAAAAGCTACAGATCTAAAATTAGTTGTTAATAAAAAGATGGCTAAAGCCCTTGGCATTAACCCTAATTCGATTAAAGCACCTAAATAATTAGGAAAGGCAGCGTGAATAAAGAATATGTTGAACACATTTTGGGAGTTATTACTATCGTCTACTTCGCAGGGACTACTCTGGTCGTTGATGGCAATTGGGGTCTACCTAACTTTTCGTATTTTAGACTTAGCCGATATGACAGCAGAAGGCAGTTTTCCCTTAGGAGGAGCCATTGCCACCATGTGCATAATTAAGGGAATTAATCCCATATTAGCAACAGGCGCTGCATTTATTGGCGGCTTAATTGCTGGTTTGGTTACGGGCATTTTGAACACAAAATTGCGTATACCTTCTTTGTTAGCAGGAATTATCACTATGACTGGATTATATTCAATTACTTCCAGAGTAATGCAGAATGCTGCTAATGTTTCGCTACTTGGCAAAGACACGGTTTTTACCATAGCTCAAAGCTGGGGATTAAGTCGTAATAATGCTGTGATTGCAATGGGACTGATAATAGCACTTTTAGTGATCTTCTTATTAGTCGTTTTCTTCAAAACAGAAATAGGCTTGGCTATGAGAGCCACTGGTGATAACCCTCAAATGAGTGCTGCCAACGGCATCAAAACTCAGGGAATGAAAATTTTAGGCTACATGATTTCTAACGGCTGCATTGCCCTATCCGGCGGACTTTTATCACAGAATAACGGCTTTGCGGATTTAAACTCTGGTGTAGGTACTCTGGTTATTGGACTGGCTTCAATTATTATTGCAGAAGTACTTATCAGGAATCTGCCAATTGGCGGTCGTTTACTTACATTAGTTGTAGGCGCGATCATTTACCGCTTAATTTTAGCTCTGGTATTCCAAATGAACGTTGAACCGTCCGATGCCAAATTAGCTTCAGCCTTAGTTCTAGTGGTCTGTTTAACGTTACCTAATTTCCATTTACCACACAATCTAAAAGGAGGAAAAAAAGATGCCGGAAGTACTAAAAATTAAAAACTTACATCAAACATTCGAGCGCGGAACTGTAAACGAAAATCGGGTTTTGCGCGGAATTGACCTTAATTTAGAAGCGGGCGATTTTGTAACTATTATTGGTAGTAACGGTGCTGGAAAATCTACGCTGCTTAACAGCATTGCCGGAACGCTGCCAATTCAAGAAGGACAAATAGTTTTAAATGGTAACGACATTACCAAATTGCCTGTAACTAAACGTGCTCAAAATATCAGTCGCGTCTTTCAAGATCCAAAAATGGGGACTGCAGTAAGACTGACCGTTGAAGAAAACTTGGCTTTGGCAATGAAAAGAGGTCAACGACGCGATTTTCGTCCTGGAGTTAAAAAACAGGATAGAAAATTTTTCAAAAAACAGCTTGCCCAACTTAACTTAAATTTGGAAAACCGTTTGGAAACTGAAATCGGACTTCTTTCTGGCGGTCAAAGACAAGCCATTACCCTTTTAATGGCAACGCTGCAACGGCCAGATTTGATTTTACTGGATGAACATACTGCTGCTCTTGATCCGCAAACTTCAATAACGGTCATGCAGCTAACCGAAAAATTAATATCAGAACAACACCTAACTGCTTTTATGGTTACCCATAACATGGAAGATGCAATCCGCTATGGCAATCGTTTGATTATGTTGCACCAAGGGCGTATTGCCATTGACTTAGCCGGGGAAGATAAGCAAAACTTAACTGTACCCAAGTTAATGGAATTATTCCAAAAGCATGTAGGTGCAGGTCTTGAAGACGATGCGATATTGTTGGCATAAAAAAACTAAATTTAATTAACAAAAAGCTCTGTATTTTGAATGGTGTATTCAAGGTGCAAAGCTTTTTTTGATGCAGTTAAACTTCAATTGTTTTGCTTTCTGTCTATCGTATTTTCTTTAATTTCACATAAATAACGATTCATTCTTATAAACAGTACACTAACCATTATGAAATACGGATCTTTAATTGATAGTTGTCTACTTGGATTTAGTTTAAGTTCAATCGGATCAATAAAAATATTTTGATCACTCAAGCGGGATATTTCATTATCAACTCTTTCCACAATAGATATGAACGGTATACCATTAGCTTTTAAATTCTTGGCAAAAAGTATAGCGTTATCGGAAGAACCCTTTAACGTTATTAAAATGACCACATCATCTTGAGTCAAAGAAGCAGTCAAGGCCGACAGCTCGTCAACGCCTTCAATAAAAAAGATGGGAATATTAATTGTTAAAAATAAGCGCCTAATTTCTTGAGCTATGGTTCTCTGCAAAGTGCCAGTACCATAAACAAAAATCTTTTTACTGCTACATAACAAACGACAAACAGGTCTAAGGTCTTTCTTAGTAATATTTTCGAAAAACTCATCCATTTTTATTTGGTATTGCTCAAAAATATTGCCATTAAATTTTTCTGGTTCATCTTCTTGTCTTAACAAATATTTTAATTCGGAAAACCCTTGTAAAGATATACGCTTAGAAAATCTTACTATTGCAGAAGTTGAAACATTACATTTTTGAGCCAAGCTTTTTAAATTAAACTTATAAACTCTATTTTTATTTTCTTTAATGTACTGCCAAATATGTTTATCAGTTGTAGTTAACATTTCAAAATTCTTGATTACTAAGTCTTCGATCACTTTCCCGCCCCCTTTCTATTTATTTATCAAAAATAGCCTTCAAAAACTATATCATTTTAAGGATATTTCTTGAAGGCTATATCTGTAATTTTAATTTAAATAAAGTAAATCTTGTCTTGCATGAATTATTGAACTTTGCTTTTTAACTTCAAACTTTTCACCCGTATTTTTGGTAATCACCAGCAAAACTATAGGATCATAATTGGCTTGTTTAATACTTTCAATATTCATTTCTAGCAATAACTGTCCCTTAAAAACAGTATCTCCAACATTAACCGCTGCTTTAAAAGGTTTGCCTTTCATTTCAACAGTATCAATACCTAAGTGCAACAAAACTTCTATACCCGTTTTATCATCTTTAATTCCAATTGCATGCTTTGTAGGAGCCAGCATGACTACTTTGCCGGAAATAGGAGCATAAATTTTGCCATCTTTAGGTTCAATTCCAACTGTCTGTCCTAATATTTCTTTAGCAAAGGTTTGGTCTTTAATTTGATCATTACTTTTAAAACTGCCATTGACGGGTGAAACGATAGCATAATTATGAGGTTGATTTGTTTTTTGCTCTGGTTCGTCTTTAATTTCTTTGTTCGGGTCAAAGAAGAAGTAAACTAGTCCACCTGAAACCAACATGGCTGTTACGTGGATTAACACATAATTTAAAATAGCTTGTTTGCTGTATAAATATGTTACTAAACCCGGTAATGCAGCAACACCCATTCCTGTACTTGCAGCGTGGAGTAGACCAGCTAGCATTCCTGATGCAGCTCCACCACATAACGCAAATATAAATGGCAAACCAAAACGTAAATTCACACCAAAAATTGCTGGTTCTGTGATACCTAAAAATGCTGGTAATGATGAAGAAGTATATAAGCTGCGCTTTTTAGGGTCTTTTACTTTTAAGCCGGTAACAAAAGCGGCAGTGGCCTGGGCAATAATTCCCCCAGTAATCATTGCATTAAAGGGATTATAACCAGTTGTCGCCAGCAGGCTGCTTTCCAAAGCCAAAAAGATATGGTGCATCCCAGTCACAACAATTGCTTGTTGCGTTCCTCCAATAATTAATCCACCGAGACCAAATGGTAAATTAATCACTGCTTTTGCTACAAACAAAATTCCCTGTTCTACTTGTTGACAAATTGGTCCAATTATCAGTATTCCTAATAAACCGGATATCAAGAGTGTGACAAACGGAGTGATAATTAAGTCTAAACTATCAGGTACAACTTTTTTTAATCGTTTTTCTATCATTGCAGCTACTAATACCACCACAAGAGCTGGTAAAACTGATCCCGCATAACTGACAATATTGACATTAATACCTAAAATGTTAACAGTTAATGCCTTTACAGTCCCTTTAATCACATCATTGGGATTAGGAAGAAGCGGGTTGACCAGCATTAAACCCAAAATCAGACCTAAAACAGGAGAGCCGCCAAATTGTTTCATTCCTGACCATGCAATTAGTACCGGCAAAAATGTAAATGCTGTTTTCATTAAAACAGTAGCTATGGTTAAAACCGCTGGACTCATTTGCACATGAAAAGCAGTTAAACAATTGATAATCCCACTAAATAATCCAGTCGCAACTAACGCTGGAATGACTGGTATAAAAATATCACCTAAAATTCGGGAAAGCTTTTTAGGTAACGACATACCAGCATATTGGTCAGTGCTGCCTTCTTTTTCTTCTGGATTAATGATGTCATAGATCCTCCCCACTAATCCAGTTCCTAAAATTATTTGCAACTGATTACCCGAATAAAATTGACCTTTAACACCGTCAATTTGTTCAATACCAGCTTCATCTACTTTATCCTTGTCAACAGGGGTAATTCTCAATCTGGTTGAACAGTGGGAAATGTTAGCTATATTTTTGGCGCCGCCAATACTGGCTAAAATAGCTTTAGCAATATTTTGATCATTTCTTTTCATATTCATACTCCTCTTTTCTTTTCAAGGTCTTACTGAGGTGCCATCTGGCAGTCTCATTGTTGTCCACTTACTTGTCCAATCTTTTGCAAACGGAATTTCTGGAAATTCTGCAGCAGCTTCTTCATTAATATCAACACCAAGACCGGGTTCCTCATTTAAATAGATATAGCCTGACTTAGCAACTGGTGTCCCAGGGAATACATCATAGGTATTTTTCTTTATGCTGTTGCTCCATTCTTGTAAACCACAGTTATGTGAAACTATGCTTAATTGGGCATTTACTGCATGACCAATTCCCGAAAGATCACCTGGGCCATGCCAAGCAGTTTGCACACCATAGATATCCGCGAATGCAATTATTTTTTTAGCTGGAGTAATTCCACCAATCTGACTAATATGACATCTTATGTAATCAACATAATGATTTTGAATTACCTGCTGCCATTCTTGCGGGTTATTAAAAAGCTCTCCCATCGCTAGGGGAATATTGGTGTGATTCCTTATCTGTTTTAACCACGAGAGTTGTTCAGGTGAAACAGGGTCTTCTAGGAAAATTAAATCATATTCTTCCAATTTCCCTGCCAAGGTAATTACCTGATTGGGTGTTAATTTTTCATGGACATCGTGAATAAGGTTAACTTTGTTGCCAAAAACAGATTTAATTTCTTTAAAGGCTTTGACAGTTGTCTCCATATATCTCAAAGGATCATAATAATTGCCATCATTTTCTTCTTTTGGCTTTTCTACTTCAGAACCGCCATAGCCGTTTATTTGAACACGAAGATTAGTCCAGCCATTATCAGTTCTCTCTTTTACCTGCTTTAGAGCATCTTTGATAGAACCAGCATCCACGTGCGCATATGCTGGAACCGCATTTCGACATTTTCCTCCAAGTAATTCGTAAAGCGGCATATCGGCTAACTTACCTTTGATATCCCATAGTGCCATATCCACACCACCAATAGCACAATTTAAGACAGGGCCATTGCGCCAATAGGCATTAGATGTACAAACTTGCCAGATATCTTCAATTTTATTTGGACTCTGACCGATTAGAATAGGCTTTAAATATTGGTCAATTACCTCCTTGACAACTTTCACCCTCTGAGTAAAGGTAGCACAACCTACTCCGTAAATACTTGGATCATTTGTTTCAACCTTTACAACCAGTAAATTGATACCTTCCGGTGCAGTAATAATTGTCTTAACATTTTTAATAATCAACTTTTTCATCAGCATTAATCCCTTCCGCTTTTGAGTGAAAATTATATAATTTTCATTTTTATTGTAAGCGCTTGTTCTTGCTTTTTATACAGTACCAAGGGATTTAGGCACAAAGGCCACATTTTAGATTATTTTTTATTACTTAAAAAATTTTTTAAGAGCGTTAATTCAAATAATAATTACCAAAAATATTTTTGTTATTTCAAATTTTTGCCAATATCTTGCTATTCAGATATGACTTTAGTTAACTTTCAGGAACCCTTTTGACCATTAAAAAGTTAAAAGCAAAAATCAGACAACAAAAAAGCCCAGGAATTTTATTTCCTGAACATTAAGACAATTATCAACAATCTAAACTTTGTAAAAAACATGACTAAAAATCTAATTAAGGTTTATCAACCCAAAGGCTCTTAGAATGCCTATACAAATGATAACAAAGCCCAAAATTATGTACAGCCAATCATAAACGCCCGTTCTTTTTTTAGTAATAAAACCTGTAATAAAAAGCAGAAAGCCGACTGCAAGAGTAATATAATTGTCTATACCCATTTTGGTCACCATTTTCTATTTTAAAACACCAATTCCGTATCCAAGTATTCCTACTCCAAACAGAATAAAGATTAGTATAATTGGACTTACTCTCTTCTTCAGTAAATACATCATCAACAGAGTTAATCCTAAAGAAAGTAAACCCGGACATAATTGATCGAGAATATTCTGCACAGTGGTAATGGTGGTTTTGCCATTAAGGGTAGTTTTTGAAACAACGAGTGGAACATTAATTGTCGTCCATTTGTTTACCAGCACTCCCATGATAAATAATCCCAGAACGGTGGCACCTTCAGTCAATTTCTTTAAAAAGTTTCCCGAAAGTTCTTGAACTAACGACATACCTTTATTCAAGCCAAGTTTTAAGCCGTACCATTTAATTCCTAAACGAACGATGTTAAAGACAACAAAAAATAGAACAGGTCCCAGCCAAGAGCCTTGTAATGCCAGAGTTGCACCCAAAGCAGCTAATATAGGTCTTAATGTTCCCCACATCACCGGGTCGCCGACCCCACACAGTGGACCCATTAAACCAACTTTCAAACTGTTAATAGTTCCAACATCAATATCTTCTCCTTGGGCTTTAGCTTGTTCCAAAGCACTGGTCAAGCCTATAACAGGACCAGAAAATGCGGGTGTAACATTAAAGAATGTGTTGTGCCTTTTCAAAGCGGCAACTTGATCTTCTTTTTTCTTATATACCCTTCTAATTGTGGGAATCATGTCAACACAAAACGCTAAAGCATGAATTCTTTCGTAGTTATATGATGCCTGTTGAAAATTTTCAAAGATAAAAGTTTGAAAAATATCTTTTTTAGTTAATTGATTTTTGATTTTCTTCTCTACCATAATAAATCTCCAAATTTAGTCTTCCAATTCATCTTCGGCTAATTCACTATCAGGATCTGCGGCTGCAGAGTTCGCTGGGACTGTCTTTTGTGAAAATTGCGGGTCTAATTGAACGTAGATTAATGCCAATATCAAACCCACTGCACCAAAGGCAAGTAAACTAAGCTTTAAATAACCGCTTAAAACAAAGCCCAAGTAAAAGAATGGCATTAAATACTTCACATACATCATGTTTAAAATCATCGCATAACCAACAGTTACGATAAAGCCGCCTGCGACAGCCAAACCACCGGTAACGACATCTGGTAAAGAATTCAAAGCATTTTGAACCATTGTCGGATTTACAAAGGCTGCAACTAGAGTAGTCGGAATTGACACTCTCAATGCTTGGAAGATTAAAGCAGAAAAGTGGAGCCATTCAATAGCTCTAAAGTTGGCCTTTTCAACTTCTCTATCCGAAGCATGTTGAAAGAAGACAGTACACGTACGAACGATAACTGTTAATACTTGTCCAGCAGCAGCTACAGGAAGGGCTATAGCAATCCCTTTAGTAATGCTTTGATGACCAATAATTACTAAAATGGTGGAAACAGTGCTGGCCAAGGCGGAATCTGGTGATTGTGCTGCACCGACATTCATCCAACCTAAAGCAATGAGTTCCAATGTCCCACCTAAAATAATGCCTTTAACAGGATCGCCTAAAATAAGGCCCATCACGGAACATGCAATTAAAGGACGATGCGTTTGAAATTCGTCCAAGACACTTCCACAGCCTACAATAGATGACCACAAGAAAACTAAAATAATTTGAAATGTTGTCATGTTTATTCTCCTATTTAATTCGACCACAGACTTTTAACTAATTAGTTTGAGAATATCCTTTTTAGGATCATCAGCTAAAACTCGTAAATCTAAATTTACACCTAATTTATCCAGCTCTTTAAAGGCCTGTACGTCTTCTGGGGTCACAGATACTGCTTTTGTTATTTGCTTTTTACCTTCGGCATAACTTAAACCACCAATATTGATTGACTTCAACGGAATTCCGCCCTTTACCAACTCCAGTACTTCTGAAGGATTGGTAAACAAATAGAAAACTGTATCATTTTGATATTTTGGGTTGTTATAAACGGCTATTGCTTTGGGCACATCAACTACATTAACTTTCATCCCTGCCGGAGCAGCCTGTTTGACTAAAACCTTACGGATTTTATCGTTAAATACTTCTTTACTAACCACAATTATTCTTTGTGCATTAGCTAACTTAGCCCATACAGTAGCAACTTGACCATGTATTAATCGGTCATCAATTCTGGCAAATTTAATAATCATTAAAAATCATCCTCCTCTTCTTGTTTTTGCATTTCTGCACTTAAAGCCGTGGTAAAGGTGCCAGAATCCTGCAAAATTCCTTTAACTATATCTGTAATTGAGGTGCTATTCATCTTAGTTACAATTTCTAATAAAATTGGCAGCGACATTCCCGCTATTACATCTTTTGCTTTTCCCTTTAAAACCAAACTGGCCGCAGCATTATATGGTGTGCCAGAATACAGATCTGTCACGATTAAGATTTGTTCACTGGGAATGCCTGAGCTGGCAGTGATAATTTTGTTACAAACATCTTTTAGCCCTTCTCCTGGAGCAAATGTTAAAGCTATCAAATTTTCGGCTTTGCCAAAGATCATTTCCACAGCTTCTTTAAAAGCAACACCTGTTTTACCATGACCAATTAAAATAACTTTCATCTTTAACCCCTTGATTTTCCACCTGCAACATTAATTGTGACCCCAGTAATATAACTGGCTCTGTCAGACAAAAGGTAGCTCACTAAATCTGCTACTTCTGACAATTTGCCACTTCTGCCAAGGGGAGTGGTTGAAGTACTTGAATAACCTTTTCTTAACTGTTCAACAGTGATATTTCTGGTATATGCTAGGGCTTCTTCATAAGAAGGTGTTCGTAAACCGGTTGCCTCTAAAATGCCCGGTGCAACACCAACGACACGCACATTAAATCTGCCTAATTCCTTTGCCCATGATCTGGTAAAGCCATTAATTGCGCCCTTGGTTGCAGAATAAATGCTTTGTCCCTGGGAGCCTTCTAGACCAGCCTCTGATGACATGTTCACAATTACGCCCTTTTGCTTTTGTACCAGTTCACGGGCAACGGCTTGGGATAACAAGTAAACGCTTTGTACATTTACAGCAAACATCTTTTTAAAGTCATTTAGGTGCATCTCATATTTGCTTTCAGGCTCTTTTTCGTCAACCAGTAATCTTGGTAAATTGATGCCGGCATTATTTACTAAGCCATCAATCTGACCAAATTTAGTTTTAGTTTGATTAATAACATTAGTAACATCTTCAGGTGAAGTGACGTCACATTTTACGTAAAGCAAATGATTATCATTGATTTGGGATGGATTTAAATCTGCATCAACAACATTGGCACCGTTTGCTAGTAATTCTTTCACAATTGCATCGCCAATTCCCGAAGAACCACCAGTTACAATGTATGTTTTCTTAGCCAAATCAATCCAATTTTCCATATTATTATCTCCTTTTAACAAATGTGAATAATAAATTTAGTATTTTTGTTAGCGCTATCTTAACTAAAAATATAGCAACTAATGGGGTAACATTCAATAATATTGTGGTAATTTTCACAAATGTGATTTATAATAAAGATGTATTTTAAATTTTATTGTTAAATTAAAAAGGTCAATATACTATGGAAGAAAATTTAATAAACCAACTCATTTCAGTTTCAAAACTTTATTATATAAATGGTCTTACACAAGAAGAAATTGCAAAAAAAGTTCATATTCACAGAAGCCAAATCAGCAGAATGTTAAAAGAAGCTAGAAAGCTCGGGCTGGTAAAAATAACAGTTACTTCAGGTTCGCAAGATTTTACCGACCTGCAAGACTTCCTTGTGAAAAAATTCAATTTAAAAGAGGCTCTAATTGTGCCTGAAAATATTAATGATTTAAACTTAAAAACACTGGGTAATTTTGCGGCTAATTATCTCTCAAGCACAATTAGCAGCAATTCGATTGTCGGCATTTCTTGGGGCAGAACATTGGCGCACGCTTTTCAGGCCATGCCAGCTAAAAACGAAAAGCACGGTATCGTGGTTGTCCCTTTAGTTGGTGGACCAGCAGGGAGGCTTAAGAATGATTATCAGTCCAATCGCTTGGCTTACCTTTTGAGTGAAAAACTAAACGCAAAAAGCGAAACACTCAATTGTCCCGCGATAGTCAGTTCTCAGAGTTTACAAGATGAATTAATGTCTAACCCTAATAATCAGCTTATTTTTAACCTCTGGCAAAATCTTGACTATGCCATTGTCGGTATTGGTAGCAACTTAATAATTGATATGGAACAGTGGCAGGAATTTTATAAAAATTCCAGCTTCGCCACAATTTTCAGTGAAACTAATGCCGTAGGCGATATTCTTTCCCGCCCCTTTTCTGAGAATGGTGAAATTATCAGTTCATCCAAATACCATATTATTAGCATGAACCTGGACGAGCTGAAAAAAGTCCCAACCGTTATAGGAATCGCATGTGGCAAAAATAAAATAAAATCAATTTTAGGTGCTCTCAACGCCCATATTTTAGATGTTCTAATTACTACGGATATTACCGCGTTGGGTATTCGTGATTTATGTAGTTAAATCACATTTGTGCAATAAAGCTAAATCATATTGCAATTGCAGTAAATATTTATTAGTATCATTTGTGAAGTTAGCGCTTTCTGTTTTTTAGCATTAAGGAGATTAAAAATGGTTTTAAGCAAAGCTTTACGATTATACGGCAAAGACAATATGAAAATTGATGAGGTCTCATTACCTGAAATAAAAGACGATGAGATCCTGGCTGAAGTTATGTCCGATTCAATGTGCATGTCTTCTTGGAAATTAGCCAAGGAAGGTGAAGAACACAAAAAAACGCCTAATAATTTAAAAGATCATCCCATCATGGTGGGACACGAATTTTCAGGCAAAATTTTAAAAGTTGGTTCTAAGTGGCAAGATCAGTTTCACGAAAATGAAGACTTCGTAGTTCAACCAAATTTAGCTAGAGACGACACACCATTTGTTCCGGGGTATTCATATCCTTATATTGGCGGTGATGCGACATATATTATTATTCCTAATGAAGTGATGGAATTAGGCTGCCTCATTCCATTTAAGGGCGATTCTTATTATGAAGGTTCTTTATGTGAGCCGGTCAGCTGCGTCATCGCTGCCTTTGACGCCCAATACCACCTCATTCCCCATACTTACAATCACAAAATGGGAATTAAAGCAGGTGGCAACATGTTAATTGTGGGCGGAACCGGTCCTATGGGGCTGCTGGCTATTGACTATGCACTTCACGCTGATACCAAGCCTAAACGACTAGTTGTAACCGATATTGATCAGGCAAAATTAGATAGGGCCAAGGAGCTCTACCCGTCAGACGAAGTCGAAGTTCATTTCGTCAATACTAAGGGCTTGTCAGTTGACGAACAAGAGAAATTATTGAATGCAAAAGTAAATAATGAAAAATACGATGACTTGTTCTTAATGATTAGTGTCAAGCCACTGGCTGAAATGGCTGGGCGTTTAATGAATACAGATGCCTGCCTTAACCAGTTCGCTGGACCAGTCGACAAATCATTTTCTGCTGACCTCAACTTCTATGATATCCACTACAACTTTACTCACGTTGTTGGCACTTCGGGTGGTAATGCGGAAAACGAAGCTAAAGCAGCTAAATTAATTGCCGAGCACAAACTAGATGTAGCCAAAGTCATTACTCATGTCTTAGGTCTTAATGCCGCAGCTGAAACTACCTTGTCACAACCCGAAATTGGTGGTGGTAAAAAGCTGATTTATACCCACAAGAAATTTGATCGGATAGAATTAGCTAAAGTAGATCCTGATTCAGAGTTAGGTAAGATTCTCAAAAAGCACAACGGTATCTGGTCCCACGAAGCAGAACAGTGGATTTTAAATAATATGCCTGATATCTAAATTTCCCTTTTTAAAAATATAATTTTCAAAAATCAAGCACATAGAAAATGACTTGCAAGTTAGCAATATTTTCTTAAAGCTTGATTTTTTTAATAGAAAAAACACCCTTGGGAAAAGGGTGTTTGAAATTTTCTTTAATCTTTTTGCTCTAATAAAGTCCAAAAATTTTCTGCTAAAAACTCTTTTAAATCACTAGTACCGCCTTTTTCAAATAAACTGATACTGTCATTATTCATTACCAGTGTACTACTGACCGTGCCCAATGCTTTAGTTTCAACCTTACTGCTTTTGCTTGGAGCTAAAAGTAGCAGAAATCTTTTTACTCTGACCTCGTCATAATCCATTGCCTTCATTTTCACCACTGACTGCAGCTGGCACACAGCAACGTAAGCCTTTCTGACAGCCGAACTACTGGCGTGAACAAGAGCTAAACTACTATTGGGAATACCCACGGGAGACTGGTTAATACGCTTAAATAATTTTTGCGCCACCTGCTGCGAATCAATAATTATAGCTGAAGGCAGTAAATCTATAACGCCTTTAATGACCTCTTTAAGAGTTTGTTCTTCATTATTTTGATACGTAAAAAGTTGCACATTATCAACTAAATCAAGATAAAGGTCAAGTTCCTTTTTTCTTTCTTGCAGCTGTTTCAAAGCCTGCTGACTATTATCCTGCTTAAAATTAGCATTCTGATATTGGTATGTCTGCAAGTAATTTCTTATTTTTTGCGCCTCATCGTTTAAGAGCAAGGGACTGACAACTAGATAATCTCTAGCAAACCCGGGCAAATCAACTGTGGTCAAAATAATGTCGTAATTTGCCAGTTCAATTTGATTTAACTTAGTTATTTTAGTCGTATCAATTTGAGTGAGTTCTGGAATTTCTTGTTGCAGTCGGCTCTTTAAGATTTGTGATGTTGAAAAGCCATTTTCGCAAATTACCAGGGCACTTAGACCTTGACGAAATTTATGGTTTTCAATTTCATTGGCAAAATACAAAAGCAAAAGTTGCTTTTCGTACTGATGAAGCTTTTTATTTGTAAATACTTCAGCCCATTTTTCACTAATAACAGTGATTAGCTTTTGGTACTTTTCGGTTAAATAGGTAATTGACTCTAAACTATTCTCAGGCAACACAGGCTGTGATTTCTGCAACAGGCTTTTTATATGAAGGGTAATTTTTTCAGAAAAATCTGGATTACGTGTAAAATCCCAACCATAGGCAGTAGATACCAACGATACGAACTCCTTAACTTGAAGTGAAAGTGATAAATCCATGTCATCAATATTACTAGGAGCTTTTATCCGATCACTATTTTGCAATTGCAGTGCCAGAAAGTTGATTTCATTCTCGGTTAACTTGTGGCCAAGATCATGATATTTTAGTCTTGTTAAAAAATCTTTTACAAGTTTGACATATTTAGGCTTTATATTATTGTCTACTGTATTAGTTAAAACGCAACCATTCTTAAAACGGTATAACGATAAAGAAAACATTAAAACTAAAGAGATGGTCTGTCTGTCATAAATTCCTGTAAGTTGAGGCAAAACACAATCTGCTAGAGTTTGATAACATTCTAATAAGAGATCAGTAGGAATAAGAACGGCAAACAAATTACCCGTTATTTCGTTATTTGCTAGTCCTTGTAAAAATTGATATTCATTGATTTCTTGCAAAACTATTCTGCAAAAAAGATATCTGCGGATTTCTTCGGAACCACTAATTACAATTCCCACGCCTTTTTTTCGTATTAGTGATAAGCCATAGTCTTTCAATGACTTAGCGACCACATCCAGATCCCTTTGAATTGTGCCCTGGCTCACTTCCAGAGTTAAAGCCAAATTATTAATCTTCATTTCGGCAGTGCTTAATAGTAAGATGCAAATTACTGCATTCTGTCTTGAAGGAGTAGCTAAATAAAGTGTATTTTTCTGCCCCGCCAAGCTTATTTCTATATTATTTAATGTTGCAGCACTACCCTCAACTTGATAAATACCATTTTTGCTGGTCAGTACTGCTCCTTCTTGCCGTAAACTTGGTCTTAAATCAGCAAATTCTCTGTATAACGTTCTCTGGCTAATACCAAGTTGTTGTTCCAATTCAGCTAAAGACAGGCCATTTTTATTATTAATTAACTTTAACAAAATTTTCTGCTGTCGCTCTGTAAATACAACCATTTTTCTACTCTTGCTAAATATGCGATAATACATTTAATTAAGAAAACAGCCATTAATATGATTAAACTATATAACGGCTGTTTTTAATACATTAAATTAATTTATTTTTTAAATTCTGCTGATATTTGAGTAGCAATTTCACCAATCAAATCTTGATCTTGCAAGCTGGTTGTTTGCTTAACTACTTCGGCAAATTTATTCTGGATTAACTGTTGTAGTTTGACACTTTCATCATCACTTGGAACATCAAACTGGTATATTTTAGCTACGGTTTCAAGCAACTTGTCATACTTTAATCCCCGTTTCTTAGCTTCACGAATTGGTCTGATAAATCTTTCATCATAACCTAACTTACGGATTGGGGTGCGTCCGACGCGAGCTATAGTATCGGAAATGTATGGATTTTCAAAACGCTGAATAATTTTCTTTTGGTACTGTGCATGTTGAGCGGGATCAAAATGCCATTTAGCAATCAGCAGAGCGCCAGTTTCTTGTAAAACACCTTTTAGTTGCTTTAATACTTGTTCATCTTTAATCGCTTCGCCAATATTGGTGTACCCTAGAGTTTTTCCAGTATAGGCAACCGTAGCGTGCCCAGTGTTAACCGAAAATAATTTGCGCTCAATATATGGTTCCAAATCAGGTGCATAATCAACTCCAGTTAATTTTAAAGATGGATTAGCCATCTGAGATTCATCAACTATCCATTCTTTAAACGGCTCCACTGAGACAAGCAGCGGATCATCATGCTTTTGTAAAGGAACAATACGGTCTACAGCTGCATTGGGAAAGCCAATATAGTGCTCGCAGTATTCTTTATCATCTTCGTTTAAATGTTGATAGACTTCCTTTTTTAATAATTGTGAACCGCCAATCATATTCTCACAAGCTATGCAATCCAGCTTTTCTTCATTGCCACTATTCTTACGGGCACTGATCCCTTGTGCAATCAGTGGAGCAATAAACTGCAAAATCTTGGGTCCAATAGCAGTCGTCACTAAATCTGTGTGAGCAATGGCAGCGACCACTTCTTCTGGATTTTGCCCATTATTTATGCCACAAACATTTTTGACAGTAATTTTCTGTTGCCCTTCTGCAGCTAGTTCAATGGTGTATTCTTTACGTTTGTTAAGTTCGTTAATGATGGTGTCGTTAACGTCAACAAATGTAATTGCAAAATCATTAGCGGCAAGAGTTTCTCCAATAAAGCCTCTACCAATATTACCTGCTCCAAAATGAACTGCTTTCATTAACCTTTTGCTCCTTCCAATAAATCAATCACTTCTTGTTTTGATTGAGCGTCTGCTAAGTGGGCGACATTTTCAATCTGTCCACAAAATGATGCAATTTGTGATAAAACTTGTAAATGCTCATTATTAATACCCGCAATCCCAAAAATGGCAGTCACAATTTGCTTTTTTGCTGGATCATCTGAGAAGTCAATCCCCTCTGGAACTTGAATAAAAGAAATGCCGGTTTTTTTGATGTACTTTTTCCCTTCTTCTGTACCATGGGGAATAGCAATGAAGTTGCCAACGTAGGTGGAAAGCTCCTTATTACGAGCAATCATTGAGTCAATATAATCAGTGCTTACACAACCACCATCAACTAACAACTGTCCAGCTGTGCGAATCGCATCTTCTTTTGTGTCAAATTTTTGGTTAAGTACTATCATATTTTGATCAAGGTTCATCATCTTACACATCCTCACCGTTTAAATAAAGAACTAGTTGTTTTAATTCTTTACTTTTTAGTAAATCATCAACCACAATCACTTGTGCTTTACTTATTTGACTACCTAACTGCTCTGCTACAGGTTTAGTTGTGATGAACAGCTCATCTGCACTATCAACAACTTCATCAAGTGCTTTTCTGGCAGCAACAAATTTCTGGTGAGTTTTGGCAAGCTCATCATTGAATAAGCTTGCAGCCATGGTAGTAGAACCTATATTATTTTGCCCGCTGACAAAATATATTTTTTGGACTCTGTCAAAGTCGATCTTGTCAAGAACATTAGTAGTATCTGCCGTATTCTTATCTGCGCCACTAGGCTTATTTTCTTTAGTTTCCTGCTTGAGCATTGCAGCAATTTCATCATAGCGGCTGCTGCTCATAAAGTTACCTACAGAAATGTGCATTGCGTCTGGAGTTTGGGCAATAGCCCGATCTGCTAATTCTTTTTGGGTTACAACTAATAAATTAGGTTCAGGTTTAAGATCACGAATAGCAGTATTGGTAACTGGAATATCAGTAATTCCTTCTTTTTTCAGTTTGTCACGAAGTAAAGATGCGCCCATTGCAGATGAACCCATTCCGGCATCACAAGCAAAAATAATCTTGTTAATCTTTCCAGATTTGCTGAAGTCCGCATTATTATTGGTAATTCCTTTGGATTCAGCTTTCATTTGCTCTACTTGTGCCTGTTTTTCTTCCAGGTCACCACCTAAAGATTTATCCCGCTTTAAAATGATTGCAGATAAAACAAACGAGACAGCAGTTGCTACCAAAACTCCGGCTAGATTTGCTATATAGCTGCCTTTTGGCGTCATTAGCAAAATTGCAATAATGGAACCCGGTGAAGCAGCAGCTTTTAAACCAGCACCCAATAATTGGAACGTAAATGTACCTGAAACACCTGCTAAAATTGCCGGAATAATTAAAATAGGTTTCATTAAAATGTAGGGGAAGTATATTTCATGAACACCACCCAAAAAGTGAATGATGACTGCACCAGGAGCAGAAGACTTAGAACTTCCTTTGCCGTAAAGACAAAAAGCTAATAAAATTCCTAAACCGGGGCCGGGATTAGATTCCAGTAAAAATAGCATTGACTTACCCAGCTGTCCTGCTTGCTGGATACCCAAGGGAACCAAGATACCGTTACCGACAGCATTGTTTAAGAATAGAACCTTTGCTGGTTCAATAAAAATGTTGGCTAATGGCAATAAGTGAACGGAAATAATCCAAGAAACACCTTTAGCAGCTAAGTTACTCCCACTGACAACTAAAGGATTAATGATGGATTGGCCAATAATGGCTAAAATAATACCAATGATACCGGCAGAGAAATTTTTATAAATCATTTCAAAACCGGCTCTTATTTTATCTAAAAATAATTGATCAAATTTCTTAATGCACCAACCGCCTAAAGGACCCATAATCATCGCACCAAGAAACATTGGCACTTTGGCTCCGACGATAACACCGGTGGTAGCGATAGCGCCAAGAACTGCTCCGCGCTCATCATAGACCATTCGACCACCTACATAGCCAATCAGCAATGGTAATAAGTAATGCAGCATTGGATTAATCAACTCTGCAATATGTGCGTTAGGGAACCAGCCGCCTGGAACCATGAACAAAGCAGTAATTAGGCCCCAAGCTATAATCGCTGAAATATTGGGCATAATCATACCCGAAAGCGCTGTGCCAAATTGCTGCACTCTAGTTTTGACTGATTTTTTACTTTTTACTGTATTTTGACCAGTAGCTAAACTTTCTTGTGACATCATTTTCCTCCTCTTTAAATCTATCTATATTAATTCTATGGGAGCCTGTATACGCTTACAAGGAAATCTAGTGGCACTTTTGGCAGTAGTAAATTGTCAAAACGAATTAAGTAAGATTTATCTAGTGAAAAAAATCTTTGATTTACGAATTTGTATATTAAAAAAGACCGTTTTACGCAAAGAAAACGGTCTTTTGTGTTGCATTTGGTGCCAGAAAAATTGCTACATGGTACGCTTTTCGTTAAATTAAACGAAAGCGTGGCAAAATTGAATAATAACTTTCTTAGCCGTAATCAAATATTATTACCACTAATCAATTTTTTGACGAATTTTAGCAGCATCTTGGTTGGAATTGGCGGTTCACTAATTATCCGTGAATATTCAGATAATATCGTTATTAACGGCTTGATCTCAAGCATCAGTTCATTAGCACTTATTGTGAGTGTTTTATTTATCGGTTCCAAGCTTGATAACACTGACAAAAGGCGCATGCTTATCTGGATGTATATTTTACTGAGTTTATTTTTATTACTCCCTTTTACTTTCCCGCAAAAATACTTTGTACCTTTATACATACTGGTTGATCTGTGTATAACAATGTTTAGCTTAGTAGAAGGGTTATCTTTCACTGGGAATTTAAAGTCACTTCTGACTGATAATGCACTGGAGCGAACTATTAACCATAATTCCATTGCCGGACTTATTGGTAATATTGCCAGTGTGGCAGCGATGGCAGTTTTAATTTTTACTACCCGCAACTATTTGTCTTTCCTCTTGGTAGCAAGCAGCGGCTTTTTTATAAATATCTTTCTCTCTATTGCTTTACACCAAAGGCACTTTACTAAAAACCAAAATAGCTTTAAAACCTTAACCCATCTCGTGACAGTTTGGCACAAAATAACTGCTAGCAAAGGCTTACGCGCCTCAATTTTTGTTGCCATCTTTACCAGTGCTCTCCAAGCAGTATTTAACGGATTGATGATCTATTTCTGGAAAGCGATTGATCCTAACTACAGTCACGTCTACTGGTTACTAGTTGCCGTAGTCAGTGGTCTTTTCTTAGGTGCTATTCTTATTCGCTTTGATAATAGATTTTGGCTACTTAGTGCTTTAGTATTTATTACCACGCTGGCTTTAGGAATTTTCTTTTTAAACCAAACAATCGTTACTATGACTGTTATTACTGTACTGATATATGGCGAAACTTTACCAATCGCTAATTGGTGCAATAAAACTAGAATTAAAAGAACCGGTAAAGAGGTGCAGTCTTCCCAGTCAAGTTTCTTGCAGCTGGGGAGTGCTCTCTTGAATATCTTTTTTACTGTCGGAATATCTGCAATCGCCAATGCTTGCCACCAACCAGCTCTTACTTTACTTGCTGCAGGAATTGCCCTTTTACTTGTTTTTAGCCTTCTTGGCAATAATATGCAGCGGTACCGCCAAGAAATGATCAATTAAAAATTGGTCAAAAAAATCAACCATTTCTCGTAATAGAAATGATTGATTTAAGTTAACTTTTTAAATTAATATGCTTCAAACAGTTCTTATTCTTTTCTTCTGCGTTTAGTCCCCACACCTAAAAGACTCAAAACTAGTGCTGAAATACCTAAAAGAAGCATGCCTATTTGAGATTTCCAATCTGAACCTGTCTGAGCCAAAGTTCTGGTCTTTTTACTTGCACCAGTAGACTTACCTGATTGTCTACGACCTTCATTTGGCTTACTGGTAGACTTGCTTTCTTTAGTTGCCTTTTTATTAGTCTTATGTGGTCCCTTCTTATTCTTATTGGGCTTTGAATTACCGCTAGAATTATGACTATTGTCATTGTCGCTTGGTTCCTGTCCTGGTTCTTTTCCCGGTTCCTTAGCACTTTGATCATTCTTCGTGTAAACGTAAACCACGTCCTGAGGTTGGCTGGTAAAGAATCCTGTGGCGTTATTAGGTCTAGCCTTTAACGTATAACCGGAAATAGTTTTTATTTCAGTTTGATAGCCGTCACCAACATTACCGCTTAAAATAACTTTAGGAGCGATTTGATTACCGTTTTCATCTTCATAATGAACCGTTACATCAGCGGCCTTAACAGGCGTTTTACCGTTATTTGTAGGTTTTTGATAAATAAACATAATATCATCTACGTTTTCGCCTATCAGTCCTTTAGCATTTTTCGGCATAGCCGTTAAAACATAACCAGGAATTTCTTTGACTTTAGCTTCATAAGGAGTGCCGTATGTACCAGTGTAGGTCTCATCATCTGCAAGCGTCTTGCCCTTTTCATCTTGATAATGAGCTGTTATTGTAGTTTCACGCACGTACGTTTCATCTTTTGCACCAACTTGCCAATTTTTCATCAGTTGTTCTGATGACCATTTTTCTGAGCCTTCAGGATCCTGCATTGTTTTCTTTCCAACATTTAACCAAGTTCCTGGTGTATCAAGACCCATAATTGAAACGAGTTTGTTTCCTTTTCCCAGTTTCAAAACTAGCAGGTTTTGGTGCCCTTTCAGCATACCATAGGTGTTACCATTACTACTCATATCAAAATTGCTGATGTCTAGGGTTCTTAAGTTCGAAAGTTGAGGATATTTACCATCTACTTTAGGATTAGCGTAGAGATAGAACATTTGACTCATGCTTTTTACTTTAGAAGTATTGAAACTTGACAAATTTAAACCGATTAAACTATTCGTATCACGAAACATGTATGACATATCTACAACATTTGCAGTATCAAAGTTGCGCAGGTCTAAGTATGTTAACTTATTACATCCTTGAAACATACTATTCATAGTTGTAACTTGAGAGGTGTCAAAGCTAGAAATGTTTAGGTCTTTTAGCTTTGTACATTTCATGAACATAAATGACATATCCGTAACTTTACTAGTATTAAAGTTAGAAAGATCAAGTGAGACAAGGCTGGAATCCCAACCGAATACTGAACTCGTATCGCTAGAGTATTTATAATACATACTAAACATTGACGTCATGTTTTCAACATTTTTAGTATCAAAACTGTGTACATCAATGTTAGTCAAACTTGCACAGTGATTAAACATATATGACATGTCTTTAACATTAGTGGTATTGAAGCTAGTAACATTTAATTTTTCAAGACTCTCACACCCTGCAAACATCCATGACATATTTGTGACTTGGGAAGTATTAAAATTCTGCAAATCTAATTCTTTGAGACTTTTGCAACCAGCAAACATATATGACATATCTTTGACTTGGGAAGTATCAAATTTACTTAGGTCAAGATCTTCAAGATTGGTACAGCGGTCAAACATACAATACATATTTTTAACATTTGAGGTATTAAAATGAGAAAGATCTACATGTTTAAGACTACTGCATTGACTAAACCAGGCATACATGGTGGTTGCTTCCGAAGTATCAACGTTTTCTAAACCTTCAATATCAGTTAGGCCTCTAAGACGAATAAAAACTGACTTAACATCGCCGACAACTTTAAAGTAGCCGTCAAAGTTTACCTTTTTTACATGCGTACACTCAGGGTCTGGTCCATCTTGACCTAGAAATCCAGCTACGAGACCAGCATTACTTACAATAGTCGGATTATCCTTATCATGACTACCACTTACAGTTAATATGTGAGTATCACTATCGTAACTTACGTCAGCATTACCCCACTTACCTGTTTTAATAGCTTTTGTACTAATTTTATTTTTATTCTGAGTGATGTCTGTTTCTGGTTGGTCATTACCAGCAGAAGTTTGAGAGTTGGAATCTTTATTGTTGCCCTGCGGTGAGTCTACACTCCCATTTTGAGTTTCATCTGCATTATCTGTAGTACCATTAGCATTTCCTTCTGGTGCAGTGGTATTCGCATTATTAGTAGTAACGACCTGATTATTTACTTGAGATACAGTATTGTTTGCTACTCGAGTTTTAACACGACTATCATTATCATTCTTATTAAAGCTTCGTGCAGTGTCTTGTGTTCCTGAATTGCTATCAGCCTTTACGACATTAGTATTCAAACTCATCAAACCAAGCGCAGCTGCCGTTAAACTGCTAAAAAGCAGTGCTCCAGTCCGCTTATTGTGATCTAATCCTTTATTCATTTCTTACCTCTATCATAAATCGAACTATTTTGTCTAAAAAAGTATGTATACTATCACATCATCAGTATATATATTAAACAATAACAAAGCAAGCTTATTATAAATTATTTTTACTAAAACAATGATAAATAAATTAAAATACTACAGTAAAATTCAAGATATAAAATAACATTAATAGCTTTTATATAATATATAATTGATAATCACATATTTATTAATTAAAAAATAAAACAAGTCGTTTCTGAGAATAGAAACGACTTGTTTTCTAGTCATTATTAACAGTGATTAAATGTAGTAATTATAATTGTTTAATTTGTTCTTCTATATTTAAAACCTCTAACACATCCGTCGCACATTCTGCACCTTTATTGCCTGACTTACCACCGGCACGATCAGTTGCTTGTGCAACTGTATCAGTCATTAACACGCCAAACATCACTGGTACTTTTCCGTTAGCTGATGCTGCTGCCAACTGCGACGTAGTGCCTTCACAAACATAGGTAAAGTGAGCAGTTTCGCCCCGAATTACTGCGCCTAGAGCAATAATACCATCGACTTTACCACTCTTTGCCAAACAGTTAACTGTGCGGGCAACTTCGAAGGCTCCAGGTACTCTCACAATCACAATATTTTCATCTTTCACGCCCGATTTTTTTAATTGTGACACTGCTCCAGAAAGCAAACGATCTGTGACCACACCATTAAACTGAGCAACAACAATCCCAATCTTTTTATCTTGTCCTTGAGCAATGTTTCCGTTAATTTCTTTCATATTAATCCACCTCATTTAAAATATGGTTCATTTCATGTTTTTTAGTTGCCAAATATTTTTTATTTTCTGCAGTCATGCCCACTTCAACTGGAATGCGTTCAGTAACTTTGATGCCATAGTTTTCTAATTGCGCTACTTTATCTGGGTTATTAGTCATTAATTTAACCTCGCTAACGCCCTTTTGTCTTAAAATTTCAGCAGCGACATTGTAGCGGCGAGCATCAACTGGCAGACCAAGATGTTGATTAGCTTCTACTGTATTCATACCCTCATCTTGCAGCTTATAAGCACGTAATTTATTCTCAAGACCAATTCCCCGACCTTCTTGACGCAAGTATAAAACCGCTCCTGAACCATTTTCTTCAATTTTAGTTAATGCTGCGGCAAGTTGAGCGCCACAATCACAACGCTTAGAACCAAACACATCTCCCGTTAAGCATTCACTGTGAAGCCGCAATAAAAGCGGCTCACCTTTTTTAACTTCACCTTTGCTAATTAACAAAGTAGGCTGCTTTTCAGGGTGCTTTGTATCTCTGAAACCTTCAAGCTGAAAATGACCATATTTTGTGGGAAAGTCAACCTTGGTAAAAGACTCAATTCCCAAATCTTTGTTTTCCTGATTTTTACGGTACTCAATTAACTCCTCAATGGTCAAATAAGGTATGCCAAGTCCTTCTGCTAAAGCTTTTAAATCTTTGCGTCTGGCCATTGTTCCGTCTTTTTTAATACATTCACAGATAAAGCCAACAGGAGCAACGCCAGCTAGTCTTGCCAAATCTAAGGCTGCTTCTGTATGACCGGTCCGTTCCAGCACGCCACCTCCTTTAGCTACTAACGGGAAAACATGACCAGGATGATAAAAATCAGCCCATTGACTATTAGGATCAGCTAACTTTTTAATTGTTTTCGCACGATCAAAAGCTGAAATTCCCGTAGTAGTTTCAGTGGAGTCAACACTAAGAGTAAAAGCCGTGCCAAAAGTATCGTTCGAGCCAGTTTCAATTGGTTTTAATTGCAGACGGTCGGCATACGCTTTGCTCATTGGTACGCATAATAATCCCCGAGCCTTAGTAATCATCATATTAACCGCTTGCGGTGTAACCTTCTCTGCTAAGCCAATCATATCCCCTTCAGACTCACGCTGCGGTGAATCAGCCACAATAACTAATCCACCTTTTAGCATATGTTTTAATACCTTTTGCATTTTTTCATTCAATTGTTCTGTCATTTTTTTCTCCATCAAAATTCTTTTTTCCAAGCCTGAATCTGCTTAACTGCGTAGCGACCAATCATATCCACTTCAATATTTGCTTTATCACCGACCTGATAATGTGCAAGCGTAGTATTTTGGATAGTATAAGGAATTAAACTTACGCCAAATTGATCATTCTCTGCCATCGTGACGGTTAAACTGATGCCGTCAATAGCGATCGACCCTTTTTCAACAATAAAGGGAGCATACTTATGTGGTACTGCGAATTCTAATTCTATGGAATTTTCATTTTCGTTTCTTATAACCAGTTCAGCTGTAGTATCAACATGACCCGCAACAATATGACCATCTAGTTTGCCGTTCAGTGCTAGTGCGGGCTCTAAATTTACCAAACTACCTTTTTGTAAATGGCCTAGATTAGTCCTTTTCATCGTTTCCGGCATTACGTCTACCGCAAAGTCATTATCGCTCCAATCGGTAACAGTCAAACAAATACCATTAACGGCAATACTTGCTCCTAAAGGCAAATCTGCTGGCGTTAATGCAGAAGCACAGATGCCCAATCTGGCATGTTGCTCACTAATTTCTAAACGAGTAATGGTGCCTGTTGCCTGAATTATTCCTGTAAACATTCTTTTCTCCTCACGCGTATTCTGATATCTTGATTGAATCTCTTAACATCCAAAAGTTGATAGTCACTTTTTGTTGCTGCAGGCTGACCAAACACAGCTGGTAAACCAGTGCCGCCTAAAACTAAAGGAGCTACGTATGTTACTATCTCGTCCGCCAAACCGGCTGCCACAAATTGAGTCTGTACGTTGCTACCACCTTCAACTAATAGTGACTGAATTTCATGTTCAGCTAAAAATTGCACTATTTTTGTTGGTGTCCAATTAGTTGCAGTATAGCAATGAACGTTTTCAGCTACTTTTTGCGATAAATTGGTTGCACTTAACAGCCAAATTTCACCACGTGTCTTAAATATCTGACTGGAAAAATCAAGCTGATTAGCATCCCTAGTTAAAACAATCTTAATTGGTGGCTGTGGTAAGTTCTTAATTCTAACTGTTAGCAGCGGATTATCAATTCGTAAGGTATTGGCCCCGATTAAAATTGCTTGGTTTTGCAGGCGCAACCTTTGCACATCTATTTGAGCTGCATCCCCAGTCAAAAGCGTTCTCGTTTTACCCGCAGCATTAATTTTGCCGTCAATAGACATTGCATATTTAAGTGTTACAAACGGTCTTTTTTGCCGATAAAAAAAGTTATACGCAACATTTAAATTTTCAGTGCCACCAATGACCTCAGTCTGAACACCATGACTTTCTAAATATTTAATGCCCTTACCTGCTACAATTTGATGAGGATCAACCTGACCGATAACTACTCTTTTAATTCCAGCTGCGGCTACTTTTTTGCAACAAGGAGGCTGTTTGCCATAATGACTGCAGGGCTCTAGCGTGACATACAAGGTTGCTCCCTGAGCCTCTTTGGGGTCAGATAAATGTGCTAACGTGTTTACTTCAGCATGTTCTCTGCCATATTGATGGTGATAGCCCGTTGCTAAAACTTGCTCGTTTTTAACTAAAACCGCACCAACTAATGGATTAGTCCAAGTCATCCCTTCTGCTTTCACAGCTTCTTGGGCTGCCATTTGCATATAATCCTTGTCTTGCACTATCTCACTTCCTAAGCATTAAAAAGCCTCGTTGATTTTATCAACGAGGCTTATTTTTTATTCATCAAATAAGATTTCAGCGAAGTTTAATAACGACGCGAGTTTTCTGTCTAATCTTGTTTGTTCTTCTCCCATCCAGACTATAACTGTCGGTACTAGACTCTCACTAGTTCCACCGCAAAACGCGGGTCACGGACTTCAATTATTAATTGTCACCGTCGGTAAGGAATTGCACCCTGCCCCGAAGAAACCGTATTCAACTATTTCAAGTATAGTATAGTTATACGATATGAGCAATAGCATTTGCTTTGAAAAATTATTACTAAAACAATTTGCCAAATTTCATTGACAGCGTTTTCAAATACTGCTATGCTTACATCGTAATAAAATATAAAACTGAACGAGAAAATTAGAAGGTTCAATTAAACCTGTGCAGAATTCTGCACTTGGGTTTATTTGGACCTTCTTTTTTTGACTTCAATTAGAAAAGGAGATTACAAATGGATAAAGCAAAACGTTTAAATAATATTTTTGGTAAAGATGGCAAAACGATTATTGTCGCTTTAGACGGATTCGGTTTTTCCGCTAATACAGACGGGGTAGATTTTTCAGTCAAAAGCGTTCATCAGTTATTAAAGTATGGGCTTAACTGTGCCTTAGTTACTTACGGGCAAGCTCAATTATTTGCGCAAGATTTAATTGATGTGCCGACAATTTTAAGAGTAGACGGGTCGGTTAATGTTTTTGACAGCAGTGTTCCTGAAACAGCACAATTCTTCGATGTCACTGATGCATTAAAACTAGGAGCAAGCGGCGTTGTCTGCATGACTTTCCCCGGCAGTCAAGGTGATAGAGAAGAATTTTCTCATAAAATGTTAGCGCGGCTCGCAAAACAAGGCGAGGAATGGAACGTGCCAGTGATTGCTGAGACCCTTCCTTGTTCTTACGCCGTTTCTGACCAAGAACCTAACTCAGATAATCCAGACTATATTAAAACGGCAGCAAGATTAGGCGTTGAATACGGTGCCGATGTCATTAAAACCAGATTTACTGGTGATATTGAGACTGACAGAAAAATTGTAGAAAACACCAGACGTCCTGCAGTAGCTTTGGGAGGACCAAAAACTGACAACAAGACCTACTTTGAATACGTCCACAACTTAATGACAGCTGGAGTTTGCGGAATTGCAACTGGAAGAAATATTACCCAAGACCCTAACCCAGTTGGTAAGGTAGCAGCTCTATCTGCAATTGTCCATGATGGCAAAACAGTTGAGGAGGCTCTTCAAATATATTCAACTACCAAATCCTAATTACCACTTAATAATTTTCTTTAATAAAGCCTAGTAATAATTTAATTGGAGGAAATTGAATGCAGAACCAGAAAACAATCATACCCTCAGTTAGAGAGCTAAAACTTTTGCAACTTGCTTGTAAGTCTAAGGCATCAATTATTCTATTGAGTAACACTGATATAGGAAACTTAATTAAGCAAACTTCGTACGTTCATAAATTCAGAAAAAAAGCTTTTGTACATTTGGAATTAATTGCAGGTTTTGCACCAGATGCAAAAGGCTTGCGGTTACTTAAAAACATGTACCAAGTGGATGGTGTTTTTACTACTAATATTCAAGCAGGCAATATTGCAAAGAGTATTGGCCTCAACGTGATCTATCGTTTTTTCTTAATTGACAGTCGTTCTCTTAAAAGAACTGGCGCAATACTTGAAAATAATAAGTTTGATGCTATTGAAGTTTTGCCAGCATGTTCAGCAATAGCTGAATCAGCTGATCTAGCTAAATTAAACATAAGTTCTAAATTATTTGCCGGAGGTTTTATTAAAACTTTAAATATGGTCGATCAGATTTTTAGATTAGGATTTTCTGGCATTACTACTAGTAATAGCAAATTATGGCAATGAAAGAGGTATAAAATGACCAAATATTTAATGGGAATAGATAATGGTGGTACTTCAACTAAGGCAGCTATTTATGATGCTGCCGGTAACGAAATTGCAAAGTCCACAATATATACGGAAATGATAACACCTCATGAATACTGGACTGAAAGGGATATGTCTGAATTAAGAGCAGTAAACTTTCAGGTCATTCATGATGTTTTGCAAAAATCAAAAATTAACCCGAAAGAAATTGCTGGGGTCGGTATGACTGGTCATGGTAATGGCCTTTACTTAATCGGTAAGAATGGTCAGTTTGTGCGCAATGGCATTATTTCTACAGATAATAGGGCTAGTGCTATTGTCGAAAAATGGCTTGCTGATAAAAATTATGAAACAGCTGTCAGACCTAGAACCTACGCCACTATTTGGAGTTCACAACCAGCTGCCCTTTTAAAGTGGCTTGATGAAAATGAACCTGAAGTCTATGACAAAACAGAATATGTCTTCATGATTACCGACTTAGTCAGATATTGGCTAACCGGCAAGGCAGGTTTTGAAATTTCAAACGCAAGTGGCACCTCACTTTTTAACCAAGACACAGAAAAATTAGATGAAAAGGTATTCGAATTTTTCGGTATCAAAAAGTGGCTAAAAAAGATTCCACCACTAGTAGATTCTACAGCTGAATGCGGGAAAATCACTGCAGCTGTCAGCAAGAAAACCGGACTGTGTGAAGGAACTCCAGTAGCTGGTGGGCTATTTGACATCACCGCAAGCGCACTTTCAACAGGACTGGTTAAACACAATCAGTTATCAATTGTAACTGGAACTTGGAGCATTAACCAGTACATTGATAGCAAAATCTCAGTTGTTAAAGACTTATTTATGACTTCTGATTATCCGATTAAAGGCGAATATCTCTTAACTGAGGCGTCACCTACAAGTGGCTCTAACTTAACTTGGTTCACAGAAACATTTATGAAGGATCATACCCAACTGTTAAAGATGGTTAATGATGAACATAGTATCTATGATTACTGCTCAAAATTGGTGGCAGCAGTTAAACCTTGGGAAAGCAAACTGATTTTTTACCCATTCATTTTTGGCTCTAACGCTGGTATTGCGAACTCATCTGCCGGCTTCATTGGGGCTTCAAAAGATACCTCATTAGCCCAATTTGTAAATGCAGTTTATGAAGGCGTTTGTTTCGCCCATAAAGCTCACGTTGAAAAATTACTCAAAATAAATGCCAATGTTTTGTCTTCTCCAATTCGCATAGCCGGCGGAATCACTAATTCACAAGTATGGTTACAAATGTTTGCAGATATTTTTCAAAAACCATTAGAACTAGTTAACGTTAAGGAAAACGGCGCAATGGGAGCAGCTATGGCAGCTGGCGTAATGTCCGGCTTATTTACCGACTTTAAAGCAGCAGCAAAAAGTATGGTTCATATTTCAAGAACAATTACTCCTAATCCTGAACTGGCAGAGGTTTATCAGGAAAAATATGATCTATATCAAAAAGTAGTTAAAGACCAATCTTTTGTTTGGAATGATATCGGCAATACCCAATTAGAAACAACTAACTAACAACAAAATTTAATTTTAAGGAGGATTAATAATGAAACTAGGACTACAAGGTAAAAACGCATTAGTAACCGGTGGTGCTACAGGTTTAGGACAACAATTTGTTTTAGCTTTAGCAAAAGAAGGCGTCACAGTTGCTTTTAGTTATTTAAATGAAAAAGAACATCCGGAAGTAACACTGGACAAAGTAGAAAAAGAGACTCATCAAAAAGCTTACGGCTTTAAAACAGACTTGTCCCAAGTTGATCAAGCCAGAAAACTGTTTGATGAAGCCCACGAGCAGTTGGGACAAATAGATATTTTAATTAATAACGCCGGTATCTGGCTAAGTGGCAAAGTAACGGAAATTAAAGAGCAAGATTGGGATTTGGAAATGAAAACCAATCTTAGGGCACCATTTCTACTTGCCCAAAAATTCGCACTTGCCGCCAATAAGGAAAAACACGGCGGCCACGTTTTAAATGTAACTAGTCAGGCCGCTTACTATGGTTCAACAACCGGACACTCTCATTATGCTGCATCAAAGGCAGGCTTAATAGCTTTTAATGCCTCTTTTGCCAGAGAACAGGCTCAAAACGGCATCAACAGCAACAATATTGCTATCGGTATCATGCATACCAGAATGATTCAGGCCAATCTTGACAAAGATCCTAATTATTATGTCAGCAGGATTCCAATGGGCAGAGTGGTCGAACCAGAAGAAATTGCCAAAATGGGCACGCTGTTAGTTTCCGATGTCTACAGCTATATGACTGGAGCAACAGTAGATTTAACCGGTGGAATGCTGATGCATTAATCAGAAAGTTAAGAGGAGAATAATTATGAAAATAATAGCATTTGGAGATAACTTGATTACTCCCGAAATGTTAAAAGCAGGTTTAACACAATTTCAGGAAAATGGCGACATTGTAGAAATTCGTGATTGGAGCCATGAAACCGTAGAAAGTTTGCAAAATGACAATATTAAAATTGAACAAGAAGGAGCGAATGCAGTCGAAATTACTGACCAAAATTTGTTAGCTGAAATAGCAGATTATGACATGATCATTACGCAGTTTATGCCAATCGGAAAACAGGTCATTGATCTGGCTCAAAACCTTAAATACATAGGTGTTTTAAGAGGTGGTATGGAAAATGTAGATGTGGATTATGCCCAAAGTAAAGGGATTAAAGTGATTAACACTGCCGGACGCAATGCACGAGCAGTTGCGGAATTCACCGTTGGTATGATTTTAGCCGAAACCAGAAATATTGCCCGTACTAATGCCAAAATGCACGAAGACATTTGGTACAAGGATTTTCCTAACAAAGATAATATTCCCGAAATTGGTGGTAAAACCATTGGAATCATCGGTTTTGGGCACATCGGCCAATTAGTAGCTCAATTTTTAAAGGGCTTTGGTGCCAAAATTATTTTTTACGATCCTTATGTTAAGGGTAACAATCTTTATGCCGAAAAAAGCGACAGCATTTCAGCTCTAATTAGACAATCCGATATTATTACAATTCACATGCGGGCTACGGAAGAAACCCATCACATTATTGACCAAGATATGTTCGATTTAATGAAACCCACGGCCTACTTTATTAATACGGCGCGTTCAGCTCTGGTCGATGAAAAAGCTCTGATTGCTGTACTCAAGCAGGGCAAAATTGCGGGTGCAGCTATTGATACTTTTGACGATGAACCATTACCCGCAAACTCTGCATTTTTAAGTTTGGAAAACGTTACTTTAACCTCGCACTTAGCTGGTTCTACCGCCGATGCTTTCAAGAATACTCCAAAACTATTTGCTGAAAGATTTTTAAGTGCACAAAAATAACCATGAATAAATAAATTGGAGGTTATTAAATGGCTTTTATTAATTCTATTATCGGTTTGGGCTCCGCCGTCATGATGCCTATCATCTTTTTTATCGTTGGTCTAATCTTCAGAATGCATCCTGCAAAAGCTTTTAAAGCAGGTATGCTGGTTGGAGTCGGCTTTACCGGAGTATCAATGGTAATTAACTTGATGCTTGGCGCTTTGGGTCCAGCATCTAAAGCAATGGTTGAACGACTAGGCTTAAAGCTCACAGTCACAGATGTTGGTTGGGGAACGGCGTCTACTATCGGCTGGGGCTCGCCAATTATGTTAGTTGCAGTAGTAGGCTTTTTAGTCATAAATGCAATCTTATTGTTTTTAAATTTAACTAAAACGGTTGATCTTGATATCTTCAATTTTTGGATCTTCCTCTTAGTTGGCGCCGTTATCTACGCCGGGACCAATAATTACTGGATCGCTATTATTGCTGATTGGATTATTTACACTTTGACTTTAATCATCGCTGATATCACACAACCTATCATTCAAAAGAAATTTCCTAACAAGGACTTAAATGGCATTTCTTTTCCCCACTTAACATGTTTGGCCTGGGTACCTTTCGGTATCATTGGTAATTGGATCTGTGAACATATCCCTGGTTTGAATAAAATCCAGTTAGATCCTGAAACTATCAACAAAAAAATGGGTATACTTGGCGAACCAATCAGCTTTGGGGCAATTATTGGTGTATTAATGGGCATCTTAGCAAATTATAGTTTTTCTAAAATTTTAACATTAGGGGTTAATATCGCTGCCTCAATGTACTTATTGCCCATAGTTGTTAACGTATTAGTATCTGGACTCGTGATGGTTAAAGATCACGTTAATGCCAAATTGAAGGATTGGTTTCCTAAAAGAAAATTCTACATTGGCATGGATACCGCTTTACTAATTGATGATCCATCAGTGCTTTCAACAGGACTGTTACTCTTGCCACTGGCAATAATTTTAGCCTTTCTTTTGCCTGGTAATAAAGTACTGCCTTTTGCTGATTTAGCTTCACTAATGTTTCTCTTTGCTTTGGTTGCACCATTTTGCAATCGTAACATTTTCAGAATGCTTATCTCGGGTTTATTAATTATCATCACCATCTTTTATATTGGCACTTCTATTGCACCCGAATTTACTAAAGCGGCTTTACAAGCAAATGTTACTTCGATTAAATCTTTTAGTTCAATAACCAACATTGTCGGCTCAGCTACAACTTGGATTGGCTGGATATTTATTAAAGTTAGCGAATGGATTGCTGCCATTATTTAGGCAAATTCAATCCAAAATAAACCCTCAGACTTTGAAGTGCAACTAAAAAGTTAGACATTTTATTATTAAGCAAGACCTAACGCACGATTCCGATATTTAATCGGAGTCGTGTATTTTAGTTTAATCTTGATTCTTTTCTGCTTGTAATACTCAATGTAGTCTCTAATCGCATCTTCCAGTTCAGTGAGATTTTTAAACTGTTTTTCAAAGCCATAAAACATTTCTAGTTTGAGTATCCCGAAAAAGCCTTCTATTAATCCATCATCAAGCGAATTGCCCTTGCGTGACATTGATTGACTAATAAACTGCGACGCTTAAGTTCTGCAGTAATGCGGCGATAGCCATAGCGGTGCTTGTGTTCTTCATAAATAGCTTTGATTTCAGTCATTATTTCTCGATTATCCCGCTCTTTGTCCTTCTTCTTTAAAGTGTAGTAGTAAATTACTACGGGATAGATGGGGCAGATTGGGATTGGCATTAATGGTATCAAGAATAAAAGTTACGCTGACTTTAAGCTCGCGCCTTAGTTGGGTAACTGCCAGGGCTCTTTAGAACATAAAGAAAAAATATTGCTAATGGCCTAAAAGAGCCAGTTCGAAAAAATGAACACTGGTGGCAAAAAATTTTTAAGTAATTGGGCATAAGACCTTGAGACATATTAAGATCACTTCTAACTGGCTTATAATTATTCACTAACAATAGGGAACTTAACGTTTAAAAGTAACGTATTCAAAGTTATTTTGACAATAATTTCACCTACTATAATATTAATTTTCACTGTATTTTTTAAATAAGTAATCACTATTTCAAATGACTCGTAAGAGTCATTTTTTATTTTATCTTCTAGTTATTAATCTTTGAAAAACTTGATAATTTCATATTATAAAGCACAAATTAACTGGATATTTAACGAACTATATGTTTATATATACATAACTATTTTTTAATATTATTTATTGACAAATTTTTATACTGAATTATAGTTTTAATATCAATGTCGACATTGACGAAAAATATTATGAAAGGTGTACTATTATGAAAAGTACCATTAAAAAATTGGGAATTTCTCTTGCAGCAGCAAGTTTTATAGGAACGACTATGGCAACAACTGTAGTAAATACATTTGCTGCTACGGATAACTCCGTAAGTAATTCCAATGAAAATCAAAACGACAGTTCATATGAGGCATTGTACGGTTCATTAACTAAAGATCAACAAGATGAGTTTGATCAAATTGTTAATGGTGCTGGACTTAGTGAGGAGCAACAGAATACTCTCTTACAAGATAAAATTACTGAACAAAACAATAACCAGACGCGTAGTTTAAAGTTAGAAACAATTAAAGAAATTGCCAAATATGTTGCTAAAATCACTGGTAACAGTTTAAAAGCTAAATCACTAAAAGCTTTTGTAAACTTTCTAACTGATTATGAAGGTAAAGCTGAAGATGGTATACGATATGCACTAATTCATTATTTTCACTTTAACAGCACAGTCGCTTACTGGACCGCACGAACAATCGTATTTATCTATCTTTAAATAATCTAAAAGGTGTGACTATAACATGAATACTACTTTAATAATAATCATTATCTTGGCTCTAGAGCTTTTGCCAATCGATACTTGGCTTGCCAGATATAATATGACGCTTGCTATACCTATCTTTTTTACTTTAGCGTTGATTGCTGTATTTCTCCTCTCTCTAGTGGGCTTTGCAAAAGCTTTTCATTGGTATGATTATCTAATAACAGTTATTACATGTGTTTATGAGTGGATGATATTCTTCAGAAATAACAAAAAATAAGCAACCCAAATACCAAATACGCAAATTAATTACAAATTAAGCAAATTAAATACCTAATCAAAAAAATAATTCCATATATACCAAAGCAACTTCGCTTAACATAGTGTACATTAAGTGAAATTGCTACGAAACTTAGAGCTGTATGGCTTAAAACTGCAGCAAATAATTGTTTGTGAATTTGAAGCCGTATAGCAAAAGGGAAGGTTGATTTAACAGCCTTCCCTTTTTTCGTTACCTGATAATTTAACAATTAGACCAATTGCTTCATTTCAGCTTATTTACTACCTTTCATTAAAAAATACCGATCAATCATTTTGCATAATACGTGCGCAATTACTGGTAAAAATACCATAGTGACTGCCAAACTGGCATTTGTTGCTAGCATAGCTTTCGCCACTTTCCAAGATTTACCCCAGAGTAGCTAATCCTTATTGGCTTTGCTGCAAACTTTTTACTTAAACCCAAAATCGGTTATAACGTGAGTAGATGTTAGTAAAGCTCTCACGCTAAGAGCATGGGACTAGCTATCTCATATTTATTATTAGATATTAAACCCGCTCCATTTAGCACCTTTTTCAACGCCAAGTGAAAATTACCCCTGCTGTATAATAATATAGCATGACCGATTAAAATACGACCAAACAAAAAAAGCATGAACCTTTGATGTGTACTGAAGTGACCCCCAAATTTGTCCTAAATTTGGGGGTCACTTCAGGTTATTAATCTTTTTAAACTTCTTTAAGCAGTTTATTTACCTTAATACAAATACTTCTTAACCACTGTTTGTGGATCCATCCCTGAGCGTATTTGCAACTCCAGTTCAATTGCAACATCGGCAATAGTAACTTGCGGGTCAATTACATTATAAGGGTGATCTGGCGCTTTTTCCTGAGCCAGTGATAATTCCGTACAACCAAGCAAAATCACATTGCAACCGTATTGATCATGCATTGTACGCAATATCCGGTGATAGAGTTCTTTGTCAACTACACCCTTTTCTTTGATATTCGAGTAGATCAATTCGGTAACCATTGGTTGAATTTCTGGACCGCCAAGCTCAGCTTCGCGACCTACTTGCTTAATTTCATCTTCATATAAATGGTCATAAATAGACCCTTCTGTAGCAATTAACCCGATCTTTTTTTCATTGGGATAATCGACTAAGAACTTATGCACGGCAATACGCATCATATTTAAGAAGGGAACATCAGTTAAGTTTGCCAGATCATCATAAAAATAATGAGCAGTATTACATGGCATGATAAAAAAGTCAGGCTTTAGCGGCGCTTGCTGCAAAACATCATCACGTAAGGCATTAAAAAAATTAGGCTTACTGTGATCTTTAATATAGGTGGTGCGATCGGGAACTTGTGCATCATTCACTAAAATATAATTCAAATAATCCTGATCCTTAGTAATTTTAATGCGATGATTAATCATACGCACAAAACTTTCAGTGGCAATAGTGCCCATCCCGCCAATAATAGTAAAAAAATTTTTCATTATACCAACTTTTCTAATCGTTAAAGTTTTTTAGCCTTCTAATTTAGCAATTACTTGTTGCGCAACCGTAATATCGGAAGGATATGGCGTATCTACACCGCGCACTTTTTGATAACCATCTGCTCCTTTACCACAGATAAGAACAATATCGCCCTTTTTAGACATACTGATAGCATCTGCGATTGCCTTTTCTCGATCTAATTCAATTGTGACGTCAACCTTAGAATGATCAATTCCAGCATCAATTTCCTGGGCGATTTCCTGTGGGTCTTCAAACCCCGGGTCATCAGTGGTTAAAAAGGCCTTATCGGCAAACGCATTTAAGCTATGACTAAATCCTGGACGCCGCGAAACGCCCTTATCACCGGGTGCGCCCACAACCACAATAATCCTAGGATTATCAAATTCACGTTGCATAAAGCCCATTAGTGCCATCATTGACGCTTCATTATGAGCATAATCTACAACTACCACACCGTGGTCCTTGGTAACTTGGGTTTGCATCCGCCCAGGTACTGTAACCTGACTAATGCCTTTAGCAGCGGAATCATGATCCATACCCGCTAGTCCGGCTCCAATTACAGCAGCTGTGCCGTTAGATTCGTTAAAGTCACCTAACATTTTCAACTGGTAATTACCACTGATATTCAGCTTCTTTGCTTTAGGAGTTACGCACAGCACTTGGAATTTAGTCCGCACCATATCCAGCTCCTCAGTTGCAAAGCGAAAATCAATCGTCTGTTTTAAATCCGGATTAGTAAATTTCTCATCAGCAAATAAATAAATACTGTCTGGATCAGTAGTTGTTGTGGCGGCAGCATAAACTTCAGCAAAACGATCAGTTTGAGCATTAATAATGCACTTGCGTGCATTAACCAATAGCTGCAATTTGCAATGCAGATAATCTTCAAAGTTAGGATGCTCATTTGGTCCAATATGATCTGGAGAAATATTTAAAAAGAAACCTAAATCATAGGTCAAACCAAATACTCTGTTTTTCTTATATGCTTGGCTCGATACTTCCATAACCATGTGGGTCATGCCATTATCAACAGCTGTTCTCATATCACGGAACAAGTCTAATGATTCGGGCGTAGTCAAACTTGATTTAAAAGTATCTTCTTTTTCTGGTCCTACTACAGTATTAACAGATGAAATTAAAGCGGTTTTGCCACCATTCATTTGGTCCAGCATCCCTTTTAAAAAGTACGCCGTGGTTGTCTTACCTTTAGTACCCGTGATCGCTACTACAAACAGATCATCTTGCGGGAAACGGAAAAAGGCAGCGGATAACAAAGCCATTGCCTTTGAAACATTGCGCACAATTAGCGCATGCATCCCTTTACCTTCTGGGTAAGGCTGTTCAGCTACATAGCAGTTAGCACCATTAGCTTTTGCCATTGATAAGTATGTGGGGCGAAAGCCGGCTCCCTTACAAAAGAACAGTGTGTTCGTCTGAACATCGCGTGAGTCATAAGACACATATTCCATTTTAGATGAAACAGTATCTTGAACTGCGCTGGACTTAAGCAGATGGTGTTCTTTTAAAATTAAAATACAGGTATTTAAAGAAATACTCATGCTATACTCCTCTATTTATTATCTCAGTCAAAATTATACCACAGCTGCGCCGGGGTTTTGCTCACTCTTTAAGTTTAATGGCAGGCAAATAATGAAACGGGTCCAATCCTGATCAGATTCACAGCGAATTTTACCATGATGTAAATCAACAATGCTTTTGGTAATTGATAATCCCAGTCCTGTACCACCGGTTTGGGTATTCCGTGAACCTTCTACCCGGTAAAAACGTTCAAAGATTTTTTTAAGCGAATCAGCCGGAATTTGGGCACCATTATTCTCTACGCGTAACTCTACCTCATTGTTGTTAACTAAATTGGCAATCAGGTTGATCTGCGTGGCACCGGTGCCGTACTTTAAAGCATTGGTAATCAGGTTGTTATAAACGCGAACCAACTTTTCCGCATCAGCTTCAATGGTTAAATTCTTCGGTCTGGCTTCAATATTAAATACTATCCCTTTTTCCTGACCTTCGAATTCAAAACCAGCTGCTACTTGCTCTAACATAGAAAAAATATGCAAAGAAGACAAGTTTAGTTTGGTACTAGTTGATTTTAATGTGGTATATTCAAGCAAATCGTGAGCCAGCGACTTCATCTGTTCTGCTTTCATATACGCAATATTAAGATATTTTTGTTGATCTGCTGGATCCGACACCCCCGATTTAAGTAATCCCAAATAACCGATAATAGAAGTCAAAGGTGTCCTGATATCATGAGAAACATTGCTAATCAGTTCGTCTTTAGACTTTTCAATTGCTTTTTCTTCATTAATTGCATTCACGGTACTGTCAACTAGTGAATTGATTGAATCAATAACCTTTTGCAAATCGGTTTTAACCTTAAAAGATATGGTATGGTCAAAATGTCCTTTAGCAATATAATGCAATTCGGAAATAACGTGCCTTAATTGCATTTGGTGATAGCGCCGAATTAACCGCCAATAAAGAACGATTAAGTCACCAACTCCCATAAAAATGATAAAAGTATTCTGCCATGACCATAAGTGGCGTCCACCGGCAAAAGTAATAGTCCTTTTTAAAAAATAAATGCCATTAACCAGGTTTTTATTTTGTAAAATTGTCAAGTTGATTAAAATAACTACTGACAGGTTTAATAGCAGGAGCAGAATAACAGTTATCACACCTTCAGCAAACAACTCACTCTTTTCAGCAGCTGTCAGCTTGACCCGTTCTTTTTTCATTTAGCTAAGCCTCAACTTTATAGCCTACACCCCAAACAGTCTGAATGACATCCTCGCCGCCAGTCGCTTTTTGAATCTTATCGCGCAAGTGCGAAACATGTACCATGACAGTCTTAGCGGAAACAATTGACTCTTGTTGCCAAACCCGTTCAAAGATCTCATCAGCAGAAAATACGCGGTTAGGGTGACTGGCTAATAAGTACAGAATACCAAATTCTAAAGCTGTTAATTGAATATCCTGACCATCAATCGTTTTAACTTCATGAGAATCACGGTTAATAATTAGCGGTCCTACCTCTAAAATATCAGGTTCATCGTCTTTAACCTGCTTTTGACTACGACGTAACAGTGAACGAACACGCGCCATTACCTCTAACGGATTAAATGGTTTAGACACATAGTCATCGGCTCCAGTAATTAACCCCTGAATTTTATCCATATCACCGGTTTTGGCTGATACAATAATAATAGGAATATCTGAATCCTTACGTACTTCTTTAATAACATCAATACCGCTCATATTAGGCATCATGACATCTAAAATCATCAGTGCAATATCTGGAGTAGTTGTCAGCTTGGTAATTGCTTCCTTGCCGCTATAGGCAACAACGGGAGTATATCCTTCGTTTTTAAGGTAAATACTTAACAATTCGACGATTTCTTTATCATCATCGACAACTAAAATTTTCATAGGGCTTATTTCCCTTCTTTTTATTTATTAATTATATTTGTTTTATTTTTGTAGTCTACTAAATATAGTGTAGCAGAACTTATGTCTAATATTTTAGACAATTTTGTAACAAACTACTAATATTCAGGCACAACTTTATCGTTTTATTAAAAAAGCTGGAAAAACTCCAGCTCATTTTTTAGTTTAATTTATTAATACCATTTAAGTATGCCACAAGCCATTGTCGGTCAACGAAACCTAAAAATGTGCCATTTTCATTTTGCACGGCAACTTCTTCCTGCTCACTTAAGATTGCTAAGACCTTGGCAAGTTTCTCATCAGCTCTAACCTTAGTCATAGATGCTAGTGTTGCTGTTTTTTTCTGCTTAAATTCATTAAACAAAGCGGCTTGCCTTAAAGGTGTTTCATACAAGTCATTACCAAGACTGCCCTTGAAAAAGTCCTTGACATACTTATTTGCCGGATGCCGCAATATTTCCTGAGGCTGATCAACCTGCAATAATTGCCCATCTTTCATAATGGCGATCCTATCAGCTAAACGTAAAGCCTCATTCATGTCATGGGTAACAAAGATAATGGTATTGTGCAGTTGCTTATGCAGATCAACTACCAAGCTTTGTAAATTGGCACGAGAAAGAGGATCAAGGGCGCTAAAGGGCTCATCCATTAAAACAATCGGCGGCTTAGAGGCGATTGCCCGTAAAATACCAATTCGCTGCTGCTCACCACCAGATAATTCATGAGGGTATCTCTTAGCATATTCCTCTGGATTCAGCCCCACTTCTTGTAGTAACTTGGCGGCAGTTTCTGCTAAATTGCCTTTATTTTCCTGTATTTCAGGAATTAGGGTGATATTTTTAGCAACAGTCATATTAGGAAAAAGAGCAATTTGTTGCAACACATAACCAATTTGCCAGCGCAATTTCTGCACGTTATATTCAGTAGTAGGACGCTGATTGACTAAAACGCGGCCATCATTAGGATCTTCCAAACGGTTAATCATCTTAATAGAAGTAGTTTTCCCACTGCCAGAATTGCCTACAAGAACAAAAAGCTCACCCTGCTGAATATCAAGATTAAGATCATTTACCACTACTTTATCAGCAAAAGATTTTTTTACATGTTCAAATTTAATCGCTGAAGTCATTTTAATTCTCCTTAAGCAAATGCTGTTTCACTAAAAAGTCATGCGCTACCTGTCCCGGATCCATGTTTTTAACATTTACTTTGTAGTTCATCTCCTGCATTTGTTTTTCAGTTATTTTACCGGCCAGCTTATTCAAACTGCGGACAATTTGGGGATGTTTACGGGCAAAATCATTGCTCATTAAAGGTGCGCCTTGATAAATCGGGAAATTATGCCTGTCATCCTTTAAGATACTTAAATGATATTGCCTTAATTCACTGTCTGTTGAGTAGGCATCAACAATATTAACTTTATTTTGGTCAATTGCCTGATAACGCAATGCCGGTTCCATTGATTTAACAGGGAAATCAATTTGATATAATTTTTTAATTCCTTTAAAGCCATCATCACGATCAATAAATTCTAGCGTCATGCCACCCTTTAACTGATTGGTAATGTTAGCTAAATCACTTATTTTGGCCAAATGATTTTTCTTTTTAAATGATGTTTTAACGGCTAAAGCATAGGTATTATCATAGGCCATAGGTTTAAGCAGTGTGAGCTTATCCTGTTTATTCATTAAATTTTTGGCCTTTTCATAAGTTTCTTTTTCGGTTAAACCCGCAGTTTTGACTGGGGTTTTAGCAAAAGTTTCCAAAACAGTTCCCGTAAACTCCGGATAGATATCTATCTTACAGTTTTTCAAAGCACTGAATAAAAAAGTGGTCTTACCAAAATTAGGTTTTAAAGTAACTTGAACGTGAGAATCTCCTTGTTCAATTAATTCCTTATACATATTAATTAAAATATCGGGTTCAGATCCCAATTTACCGGCAATAGTAATAGTTTCTTTTTGATTTGCGGCAGCTTCATAAATACCGCTGCCTGCTAAAAACAAGACACAGACCAGCAAAATACCCAAAGCTGCTTTGACAGAGGCGTGTTCTAACCACTTAATTAAAGCACTTAGGGTAATAGCCAAAACGCCAGAGCAAACTGCACCAATTACTATTAACCCAGTATTATTGCGGTCTATTCCCAGCAAGATAAAGCTGCCAAGACCGCCGGCGCCAATTAAAGCAGCCATAGTGGCGGTGCCAATAATTAAAACCAAAGCAGTTCTGATACCCGAAATAATAGTAGGCATTGCTAACGGCAATTCCACTTTGAGCAATTTTTGCATGCGAGACATCCCGAATGCGTCCGCGGCTTCTTCCAGTGCCGGATCAATCTCAGTTAAGCCTAAATAGGTATTTTGAAATATTGGCAATAAAGCATAGACTACAAGCGCAATTACTGCTGGGACTGTGCCAATGCCGACTAGCGGAATTAATAAACCCAGCAATGCTAAAGAAGGAATTGTTTGCAGAATACTGGCAACTTGCAGTAAAAATTCTGCCGCCTTGCTATGCTTCACAGCCCAAAAAGCTAACGGCATTGCAATTACCATTGCAATCAGCAATGAAAGAAGTGATATTTGTAAATGCTGCAATAAGGCAATCCCCAAATCACCCTTGCGTTCACTTAAGATTTGTATAATTTGATTCATTGCTTAATTCCTTCGCTTTACGTCAATTTTTAGGTTAATAACTAAAATAATAATAGCTCTAGTCTGTTAAATTCTTTTGTTTTACCATAACACAAACTCATATTTTAAAAGTAATAATTGCTTATAGTCTTAATAGACACAAAAAAATATTCCCAGTCATTTAAAAACTAGGAATATTTTTTACTTATTCTATTTCTTTTTTACCCGTATACAGCTCGTAATAGTAGCCCTTTTTCTTTAAGAGCTGATCATGATTACCAGCTTCAATAATATGACCATGATCCAAGACCAAAATCAAATCTGAGTTAATTATTGTTGATAAACGGTGCGCAATAACAAAACTGGTTCTGCCGGCAAGCAAATTATCCATACCCGCCTGAACCAATTTTTCAGTTTGCGTATCGATACTTGAAGTTGCCTCATCCAGAATCATCACTGGTTCATCGGCAATCATTGCCCGCGCTATACTGAGCAGTTGCATTTGGCCTTGGGATAAATCACCACCGTTACCATCAATAATAGTCTTATAGCCTTCATCTAAATGATGGATAAATTCATCAGCATGAGATAAGTGGGCTGCTTGATAAACATCATCGTCACTAGCTTCAGCATTACCAAAGCGGATATTGTCCATCACCGTTCCGGTAAACATGTGAGTGTCTTGCAAAACTATTGATAATGACCGTCTCAGATCATCCTTTTTTATCCTGCTAATTGGAATACCATCATAAGTAATCGTTCCTGAATTAATTTCATAAAAACGATTGATCATGTTTGAAATAGTGGTTTTACCAGCACCGGTTTCACCAACTAATGCTACTTTCATACCAGGTTTAGCATCAATGGAAATATCATACAGAATTTGTTTATTCGGTGAATAACCAAAGTTAACGTGGTCAAACACAATATGACCTTTAACCGTAATTTTCTTGATTGAACCGTCTTTTTGCGGTACATTCCAGTGCCATGCACCTTTGACGTTTTCATCTTTGGTAATAGTGACGTCACCGTCATCAACTTCAACTGATTGATCTTCTAAATTAAAAATCCTTTCAGCACCAGCTAAGGCCATCACAATAGAATTCAACTGCTGTGAAATCTGAGCAATTGGCATAGCAAACTGTTTAGATAACTGTAAAAAGGCACCAATTACACCGAGAGAAAGCGGGGCAATACGATTGATAGCAACCGCTCCACCTAAGACTGCAATTAAAACATACAGCAAATTGCCCATGTTGCCCATAATTGGGAATAAAACTGTAGCGTAAGTGTTAGCCTTGCCAGCAGCTTCTTTTAAAGATTCATTGTAATCATTAAAGTCTTCTTCGACTTCTGGTTCATGACTAAAGACCTTGATAACTTTAAGGCCATTAAGCATTTCTTCATTATAACCATTAACTTGTCCCAATTCCTTTTGTTGCAATTTAAAGAAATGTGAAGAACGGACAGTCAAGAAGCGAACAATAATGATCGAGAGTGCAAAAACAAATAATGTAAAAATAGTTAATTGCCAGCTTAATGTCAGCATTGCTCCTAATACAAAAATTAAGTTTAATGCTGAGTTCATAAATTGCGGAATTGACTGTGAAATCATCTGCATTAACGTATCAATATCGTTAGTGTAGCGACTCATAATATCGCCGTAGTCATTTTCGTCAAAATATGAAATAGGCAATTTTTCCATGTGTTCGAACATTTCGTTACGAACCCTGAACTGTACTTTTTGCGCTAAAACCGCCATTAATACGGCAAAAAGATAGTTGGAAATAAAACCAATAGCATAGCAACCAAACATCACGGCAATTGCATGTAAAAGCGGACCAAAGTTAGGTTGAGCCTCTTTAGTAAGCGGAATGATATAGTCATTGATTAAACGCTCAATAAATAATGACCCTAAAACATTTGCTGCAGCGGTTAAAATAATCGCAACGCTTGAAGTAATGAGCATCCAGGGACTGGTACTGGCAACTAATTTGAGCAGACGTCCCAGAGTTTTCGTACGCTTAGCCGTACTCTTAGTTTTATTATTTTCTACTGCTTTATCCAAATTAATCACCTACTTCTTTTGTTCTTCTTGGAACTTAGCGATTGAACTGTATAAATCGTTACGTTTCATCAATTCATCATGTGTACCAATGTCCTGGATTTTTCCTTGATCCATTACTATGATGCGATCTGCATCCTTAATAGATACAATTCTCTGAGAAATGATAATCTTGGTTGTGTCTGGCATATTCTGACCTAAAGCCTCACGAATCTGCCGTTCAGTCTGTGTATCCACTGCAGAAGTAGAATCATCCAGTATTAAGATTTTAGGCTTTTTCAATAATGCCCGCGCAATAGTAATTCTTTGTTTTTGTCCCCCAGAAACATTATTACCACCTTGCTCAACCATTGTATCGTATTGATCCGGCATTTCGCGGATAAAGTCGTCAGCATGAGCAACTTTGGCTGCAGCAATAATCTCCTCATCAGTGGCGTTTTCATTACCCCACTTCAAGTTTTCCTTGATAGTACCGGAAAAGAGAACGTTATTCTGCAAAACCATAGCAACGTTATCACGCAGGGTCTTCAGGTCATAAGACTTCACGTTATGTCCCGCTACCCGCACGGCTCCTGAATCTGTGTCGTAAAGACGCGGAATCATTGACACTAGCGTTGACTTAGAAGAACCTGTCCGACCAATAATACCAATCGTTTCACCCGTTTTAATATTGAGGTTGATATTATTTAAGGCCAGGTTTTTATCATCTGGATCATACTTAAAGTTTACATGATCAAAAATCACTTCGCCGTTGTTCATGTGCTTTAATGGCTTACGCGGATTTTCAATTGAAGGCTTCTCATTAATGACCGCTGCAACCCTATGACCACTAGCACCTGAAACAACTAACTGGGTAATAATCATAGCCAGCATATTCAAACTGCCCAAAACAGAGTTGGAATATGAAAACATTGAAATCAGTTGACCGGTTTGCAAACTACCGCCAACTATTTCTTTTGCACCAAACCAGCAGATAGCCAAGTTGGAAATGTTTAACACCGCCATAACGATCATTGAGTTAAGCGACATAATTTTCTGTGCTGTAGCAAATAACTTATAAATAAAGCCGGCTGACTTTTTAAATTTAACAGTCTGCGCTTCTTCTTGCACATAAGTCTTAACTTCACGGATACCGCGGATATTTTCCCTAACTACTTGGTTCATGCGGTCGTAACCGCGGAAGATTTTAGGGAAATATTTGCTGGCACTCTTGATAACCAAGCCCAAAAGAATTACAAAAATGGGTGCAACCACAACAAAAACCAGTGACAACCGCGGGCTGACAATAACAGACATGATGATTGAAACCAGCAACATCATTGGCGCTCTGACTGCAATTCTTATTAGCATTTGGTAAGACATCTGAATGTTGTTAACATCAGTCGTCATTCTCGTTACCAAACTGGCACTTGAAAATTTATCAATATTTTCAAAAGAATAATCCTGCACATGATAGAACATGTCTTTACGTAAATTAGCAGCAAATCCAGCTGCGGCATGTGCGGAAGCGTAACTGGCACCTGAACCTAAAATAAGTGAAACCAGGGTCAACACCAGCAAAACTATACCACTCTTAGTAATATAGTCCATGTTCCCTTTCATTATTCCATTATCAATCAAAATACCAACTAAATACGGTATTAACATTTCAATGATAACTTCACCAGTAACAAATAAAGGCGACAGTAAAGATAGTTTTTTATACTGCCTAATTGATTTACGCAGCGTATTAATCATTGAATACCCCTTTCTGATTTTTACTGCATTTGCTTAATTTCGTAAGTGAATTCAGTTTAAAAAGGATAAATAGACCTATGATAAATCTATTTATCCTTTAAAATATATAGTTATCTAAGTATAGCTCTTTTCTTGACAAAAAACACTTTATTTGCTCCTATCAGCTGGAGCAAAGGCAGAACCAATAATTTGGTAGTGCTTCCTAAAGAGCCACCGAATACCATAAACTGCAGCTGCAATAATGAGGTTATATATAGCAGGCAAAGCAGGATTAATAATGCGAAACGCTGGTATTGAAACGATGTAGAGGAATAAAAAGAGAACTACCATTAACAAAATAGAACTCCAGATAAACTTGGACCACGGTATCTTCTTAGTCTTACCGGTACTGGGAACAACCCAATCATTATATTTAGTCATGAAGACTCCTAAAGTTACGCCAATAACCAGCAAAGTCAGAACACCCGTCTGTGGATTATACTTTTCATTTTTTTGGAACAAACCTACTAAACCAAAAAGTCCAAAGAATAAGGCGGTGTAAAACATTGCATTATCCGTAGCATATTGCCAAAATGGTATATCTGACGCTTTTCTTTTCTTAGGCTTCAACATGTCTGCTGCTTTTAACTTAGGAGACATATTATAGTAAGTGCTAGCAGGTTGTCCGTGACGCTGGGCAACTACTAAATCACTTAAAAGGGCATCAATGCGCTTTTGTGCATCTTCACTGCTCATTTTTCCCTGAGCTTCGAGTTCTTTTTGCAAACGAAAAACGTAATCGGAGTTCTTATTACTGAGTTGCTTACGTAATTCAGTGGGTGTCATCTGCTTAACTTCATCGTCCCTGTTTTGGTTGATTACTTTCTCTTTAAGCTTTTGTTGCTTATTTACATCTATGTTAGCTTGATTAGCCTGTTCTTCAGTTTTCTTTTCTGCCATTATTTTTTCCTAAACGTTAAATCTAAATTCAATAATGTCACCATCTTGAACTTCATAGTCTTTACCTTCAAGACGTAATTTACCTGCTTCTTTAACTTTTTGCATAGTTTCATATTGATCAAGATCAGTAAATGAAACTACCTCTGCGCGGATAAAGCCCCGCTCAAAGTCAGAGTGAATTACTCCCGCAACTTGTGGAGCTTTCATTCCTTCATGGAAAGTCCAAGCTCGCGTTTCCGGTCCACCAGCTGTAAAGAATGTTCTCAGTCCTAAAATGTGGTAAGCTGCACGAATTAAACGGTCAAGTCCAGATTCAGTTACGCCTTCTGCCTCTAAAAATTCAGCTTTTTCATCATCTTCTAAACCAGCAATCTCTTCCTCAGTAGCAGCAGAAATACCTAAGCATTCAGCGTTTTCACTTTCAGCGTGCTTTTTAACAATTTGGTAATACTGATCTTTTTCAGGTTCAGCCATTGAGCTTTCTGCAATATTAGCTACGTAAATCACAGGCTTATCTGTTAACAAGAACAAGCCTTTGACGATCTTTTGCTCGTCCTCATTAAAACTGATGGAGCGTACAGCCTTGCCTTCTTCTAAAACCGGCTTGATTTTTTGTAAAACATTAAATTCAGCTTTAGCTTCTTTATCATTTTGCTGGGCAATCTTTTTAACCTTATTAATCCGGCGGTTAACAGCATCTAAATCGGCAATTGCGAGTTCTAAATTAATAGTATTAATATCTTCTTCCGGATCAACTTTACCGGTAACAGAAGTAATATTATCATCTTCAAAAGCCCGCACAACATGAATAATTGCGTCAGTTTGACGAATATTTTCCAAAAACTTGTTGCCGAGGCCTTCTCCTTTGGAAGCACCTTTAACTAAACCAGCAATATCGGTGAATTCAAAAGTAGTGTGAACAATCTTTTTAGCAGGAATTAATTCCTGAATCCTTGCCAGTCTTTTATCTGGAACTTCAACCATGCCCACATTAGGTTCGATTGTCGCAAATGGGTAATTGGCCATCTCCGCACCAGCTTTGGTAATAGCATTAAACAATGTTGATTTGCCGACATTTGGTAGCCCAACAATCCCAGCAGTTAATGACATTTTTATCCTCTTTCTTTAACAAAAACTATTTATTATCTTGATTAAAATTTGGTCGCGCTATGTCATTTTTAGGTACATAAAGCTCGTTTTTAACATTAACGGGATCATTTGCTTTAGTTAAGACTTTTTTCAGATTATGTGTGAATTTAGATCTGGGCATCATTACAATGTGACCACATCCCATACATTTTAATCTGATATCTGCTCCTAAACGCAAAACTTCCCAATCGTTAGTCTTACAAGCGTGAGGTTTCTTCATGAGTACAGTATCAGCTAAATTATAGGAGATTTCTTTATTCATCAAGATCTACTCCCAAAACATCAAGTATTCTATTCAATTCGTCAACTGATGAAAATCCTATTGATAAATGGCCGCTGCCCTTTTTATTTTCGGATATATTGACACTAGATCCTAATTTATCTGCTAATTGATGCTCTGTGGCACGAATAAAAGCGGATTTTTTAACAGTCTTCTTGCGCGGCTTCTTGGAATTAAGGTTAGCAACCAAAGCTTCCACTTTTCTCACCGGCATTCCCTCTTTAACCACTTGCTTAGCCACTTCATCAATTTTATCTTTGTTTTTCAAACCTAAAAGCGTCCGCGCTTGACCCATTGAAAGATCACCATGTTGCAACAAATGCTTAGTTTTGCTAGGTAAGGTCAATAAACGTAGGTAGTTGGCAATATACGGACGAGATTTACCCATTCTCTTAGAAACTTCTTCTTGGGTAAGGCCCAAGTTTTTTTGCAACATTTCGTAAGCTTGAGCTTCCTCAAGCGGTGTTAAATCTTCACGTTGCAAGTTTTCTAACACTGCCACTTCCATCATTTGACTTTCACTAAAATCACGGACTATAGCAGGTATTGTGCCTTTCTTGGCCATCTTCGAAGCCCTAAACCGTCTTTCACCGGCAATAATTTCATAGCCGTTAATAGACTTACGCACAATTATAGGCTGAAAGACACCATTTTCTTTAATAGAATCAGCCAGTTCCTTCAGTGACTTGTCATCAAAATTTTTACGTGGTTGATATGGATTGGGTCTAATATCGCTTAAATTAAGGTCCTGAATTTCTTCTTCGTTGTCCTCGATCTGAGGTTCGTCTTCAAACAGCGCTTCGATGCCGCGACCGAGACCACCATGCTTTTTGGTTTCCTTATTTCTTGAGTTTCTTGCCATGATTCTTTAACACCTCCTTGGCTAAATCGTCGTAAACTTCAGCTCCGCGGGAATTAGGAGCATATTCTGTAATTGCTTCACCATAACTTGGCGCTTCCGCCAATTTGGTAATCCGCGGAATAATAGTTTTATATACTTTATTAGAAAAATAGGAGCGTACTTCCTTGACTACTTCAGCACCTAAATTAGTCCGTGCATCCAGCATTGTGAGCAAAACACCTTCAACACCCAAATCTTTATTGAAGTGTTTTTGGACTAACCTAATGGTGTTGAGTAGCTGACTTAGACCTTCCATAGCATAATATTCACTTTGAACAGGAATTAAAATTGAGTCTGATGCTGTAAAAGCGTTGATCGACAGCTGCCCTAAAGACGGTGGACAATCAATAAAAATAAAATCATAATTTTCACTAATTGTGTCTAAAGCAGATTTTAAGCGGGTTTCCCGTGCCATCATGCTAATTAATTCTGTTTCAGCTCCTGACAAATTAATAGTTGCTGGAACTAAGTCGAGGCGGTTAGTAGAAGTATGGAAAATCGTATCTTTAAGAGGAACATCGTCAATCAACACACTATAAATATCTTGATCAATCTCGGATTTTTCTATTCCCAATCCAGAAGTTGCATTACCTTGTGGATCAATATCTACAATTAAAACTTGGTACCCACGTTCCGCAATTGAAGCTGCTAAATTAATTGTGGTTGTCGTTTTACCGACGCCACCTTTTTGGTTAGCAACCGAAATTACACTCACCATATTTTCCATGCCTTCCTACTTTCTTTTTAATTCAATTGTAATCATATAATCATCAGGATCGTTGTTTTCCTTAAATTTGACCTTGATGCCTGATTGTTGGGCAAGCTTAATTGCCTTCTTAATCGTATTTATTTGTACTTTTAAGTCCTTAGGGATACGATTAACCGACCTGTTCGTTTGCTCAGACTGCTCTTTTTCTTTCGCCTGATTTTTTTTACCGGCAAAATATTGGTCAACATTTTTGACAATTTTTTCAGTGTCATTAACATTCAGGTTATTTGCCAAGATTTCATCCAGAACGCGGCTCTGATCTTTTTCACTCAGTCCAACTAAACAGCGTCCATGACGCGGTGAAATTTCACCACTAGCTAAATAGCTTTGCACCTTGGGCGTTAACTTGAGTAAACGCAACTTGTTAGCGACATAAGATTGGGACTTGCCAATATTTTGCGCCAATGTGGTTTGCGTAAGCTTATTTAACTTCATCAAATTATTGTAGGCCTGAGCTTCATCAATTGGATTTAAATCTTCTCTTTGCAAGTTTTCAATTAAAGCTAATGATGCTGCTTGACTGTCATCCATGTTCTTGACTATTGCTGGAATTTTTTCCCATGCCAGATGTTGAGCTGCCTTTAGTCTGCGTTCACCCGCGATAATTTCGTAATTGTCATTTTTTTCACGTACAATAATCGGTTGCAGTAAGCCTTCTTTATCAAGAGTCGATGCTAATTCACGAATTGATTCCTCGGAAAACTCATGTCGTGGCTGATAAGAATTAGGTTTAATTTTACTTAACTCAATATCCTGAATTTGTTTACTTTTAGGAATTTCTTCATGATGACGCAAAGAAGAAAATAATGACATTTTGAGTCCCCCTGTTTAATGTATTGGTTTACGGTGAGGCGTTCCCGCCTGCCGTGGATATTTTTTAGGCGTTGCCTTTACTTTTTCTATTAGGATAAGCGTGCGTTCCTCTGTACTTTGGGGTAGTTGCAGTTGTTTAACAGCTACTGTTTTACCACCTAAAATGCTTAACGCTTTTTTACTAGTTCCTAATTCATCTTCTGCCTTTGGACCTTTGAGGGCGATAAAATTGCCGCCTTTTTTGACAAGTGGCAAGCAGTATTCACTTAAAACAGCCATGTTGGCTACAGCACGAGCTGTAACAATATCAAATTGTTCACGGTAGCGGCTATTTTGACCAACATCTTCTGCTCTGCCATGCACTAAAGCAACATCTTTTAAGCCCAATTGTGCAATTAAATCCTGCAAAAAATTCAGCCTTTTACCAAGAGAATCAACTATTGTTACTTGCAGGTCCGGTTGCATAATTTTTAATGGTATCGAAGGAAAACCGGCACCTGCACCAACATCGCATAAAGAACTGCTTGACTTCAAAACCGTACTAAAGGTCAAAAGCGGCGTAATGCTGTCATAAAAATGTTTAAGATAAACATCATCTTCTGCAGTTATTCGCGTGAGGTTAACGTGCTTGTTGGCTTCAATTAGACTGTTAAAGTATTGGTTAAATTGGTTGATTTGTTTTTCATTTAATTTAAAATTACGTTTTGATAATTCTTGGACAAACTGTTCAGGATTCATTTTTCACCCGTGAAACCTTGTTTCACACCCTTTAAATTTAACGCTAAAATTGGCTTAATGTAAAGTCAATGCATCCCTTTAATTATGAAATATTTTTCGACTGTCGTCAAAGTCTAAACGACTAAAATAAGCTATAATATCGTCAAAGGAGATAAATATGATAGTTACTTTAATTGTTCTGGCCTACTTGGCACTAAAAACCTACAAAGGTTTTCAAACCGGCTTCACCAGATTAATTATTAATTTGATTTTTGCTGCTATTGTTTTTATTGCCGCAATTCTTTTTCAAAATCCAGTCGGCAATTGGCTATACAGTCAGATAACAGGGCAAAATATTCAGACCACTTTAACTCCCGGAACCAACCTGATGTTGTTTCGCTTTTTAGCATTTTTCGTGATTGTTTTTGTAGGCAAAATGATTGTTAAAGTTTTTAAAGGCTGGGTGCCAAATAAAAACCCCCATGCTACCAATTTTGGTAATCTGCTGGACAGCGTTTTAGGCGCGATAGTGTCTTTTTTCGCCAGTTATTTCTTTGTCTACATCATATTATCAATGCTTAACGCCTTACAGAATCCGTGGTTCATTCAGCAAACCCTTGATTCTTCCTTCATTAGATTTATTATCTACAACACCCCTGGTTTATCCAACGGCCTATTTAACAGTATTTTTAGTATTAGTCGTACCGCTGCTTAAATTGCAGGAAATAACGGCAAAATAAAAGTGCCTTTGAGGCACTTTTTTATTTATCAATTTTGAAAATTGTCATACTCAATGTGTTCATCATTATACACAAAGATGGCACCAATGCGGTCGGGATCGTCATGCCAACCCGCAAGAGGTTTTCCCGCAAAAAACAGCCGTTTACATTCAATTTCAGCTTCAACAGAATCTTTTGTAAATGTAGTGACTCCTGCTAAATTTGTTTCAACTGGATAGCCTGTACGGGGATCAATTAAATGATGATACTTATGACCAGCAACTTCTAAGTAGCGTTCATAGGTGCCACTAGTAACAGCTGAACATTGCGGTACCATGACAGAAGTAATATTTTTGCCCCGAGGCTCTTTTGGATCCTGCACCCCGACTGACCACTGACCATTGGCTCTTTTAGGAGAATCACCAACTAGCAAGATATTGCCGCCAAGGTTAATAATTCCAGCGTGCACACCATAAGCACGCCACAAATCCCTGATTCGATCAGCAATCCAGCCCTTAGCTATACCACCAAGGTCTAATTCCATCCCAGCCTTTCTCAGGTAAACTGTCTGGTCAAGATCATTTAAGTCAACGCTATAAGGATCAATCAGTTTCATTCTCTCTTTAATTTGCTCAGGCTCTGGTACATGAGCATTCTTAAAGCCTATTGACCACAATTTAACTATCGGACCGATAAGAGCATTAAAGCCAAAGTTTTCCCGGCTTTCTTCTACAGCAAGTTTAATTAAATCATAAGTGCCGCTGGAAACTTGTACAGCCTTCTTTCCAGCCGCATGATTAACATCCATTACTTCCGATTCATCACGGTTAACCGTCAATATGTCTTCGTAATGGTCAATTAAAGCAAAAGAATCGTTAATTACTTTCTTATCTCTGGCGCCAAAAACTTGTAAAGTAATTGACGTTCCTAAAGCATGATGTTGTCCTACCTGTTGTTCTAAAGCTAAAGTTTTAATCATAATCTTATCCCTAATCCTCTAAATATTTTTCTCTCATCATTTCTTGCATTTCTGCGTTTATGTCCAGTTGATTAGATATGTATGAATCAATACCGCCAAAATTATCATTAATTGTAATCAAGCTGGTATCAAAGAAAGCATTAGCTACTGAGCCTAGAATGCGCATATTGGCACGAAACTTATCATTTTCTCCCGCTGCTTTAAATTTTTCATCCCGAACGTGACGATAATTATTCAGCAGATAGTTTGAATAAAGGTAGTCCTGTCTAATTACTTCTAGGTCAACACCTAAAATATACAAAAGCACCATCGTTACTAAACCTGTTCTGTCTTTACCTTCTGAGCAATGATACAAAACTGCACCATTAGCAGTATCAGCTACGACACTTACAATTTGATGAATACTGCGCTGAGCTTGCTTATTGTTGATATGTTCACGGTATCGCCTGCACATCATATCAAACCCAGCATATTGATCACGACGGTATTTGGCGAATTCTTTACTCATATCCAAGCCATGACCACCAGTATTATCTTCAGCCGATAGCGGAAACTCATAATGCGTAACGCCCGGTAGATCGCGATCCTGGTTTGCCTTGCATTCTGCTGGCGAGCGCAAATCAATAATTTTAGTTAAACCGTAATCAAGCAAAAAACGCTGGTCGGCAGCAGTTATCTGACTAATATTACCAGACCGCAATAGCCGGTGTGCTTTAATTTTGCCCCCATTAAAGCCAATATATCCCCCTAAATCTCGGGGATTACGCACAGACTTAAGAGGCAGAACAACGGGTTTAGACATGCCAACTTCCTTTCAAACAAAAATAACCGGATAGGACACTCCTATCCGGTTATTTTACTCTCTGCTAATCAATCTAGCAAAAGTTTATTTATGTGCTTGTTCAACAAACTTGAAGAAGTTGTCCATCATACCATCAATTTGCTTAATGGTAGCTTCATCAGTCAATTCACCAGTTTCTTTATTGAATTTATCTGGAGCTTGACCAATTAAAACTTCGTTACCAGGTAAAACATTTGCGCTCATGTCAGGTGAAAGCAAAATTTCACGCATATCTTCTTGAGCACGAGCAGTACCTTGTGAACCGTATGATACACCAGCAACAGCTACTGGCTTCATCTTCATGACATTAGGACCAGCATGTGAACCCAACCATTCAAGACTACTCTTTAACGGAGCAGGAATAGTGTGATCATATTCAGGTGTAGTAATTACTATACCATCAGCGCTCTTAACTTCTTCAATCCAAGCCTTAATAGTATCATCAGCCATTTCTGTTCTGCAGAATGGTGTTAACTTATCTATTTCTTTTACTTCAATGTCTGCTTTATCAGCATAACGCTTAGCGATAAATTGTGCTAAAAAACGGTTATATGAAAAAGATGCATTTGTACCAACAATTGCTAATATTTTCATTCTCGACCCTCCTACTTAGTAACTTGTGCGTACCAACTATCAACTTCGTCGAAGAAATGACCCAAGAATTCAACAGATTCCTTGTTAGTCAAATTACCGTTTTCGTCAAATTGCTTTGGTGCGACTCCCAACATAAATTCGTCATCATTAAAGACTTGGGCATCAAAACCAGGTGCTGTCAACACGCTCTTTAAACGACCTTGTGAACGAGAACCACCTTGTGGCATTGGTGAAGTAGAAACAATCACAACTGGCTTATTCTTAAACGGATGAGTCACGCAAGAAAGCCATTCTAAAGCACTACTTAACGCACTAGTAACAGAGTGTTGCTGCTCAGGAGTACCAATTAATACTAAATCGGCATCTTCAATTTCTTTTGTCAAAGCTTGAACAGATTCTGGAGCATCTTCGCCCTCTTTAAACATTGGCAACCCTTTTACTGTTGCCAGTTTAAAATCATACTTGTCGGCAAATTGCTTAGATATAAATTTAAGCAATGCCTCATTAAATGAATTATTGGCATTTGAGCCAGATAATGCAAGAATTTTCATAAAAACCACCTTTCAGAAACTAATTTCAAGATTAATTATAGCATATCCGTATGCTTTTAACATTTTCCTGCTCTTAAAAAGATTTATATAGATAATTTCTGTAAAATGGTTGATTTAGTACATTATAAGCACTCTGCAAACACTAAGAATTACTTCTTGCTTTTACTTTTGCTTTCCGCTTCGCCAGTTTTAAATAATGAAACTTTATTAGTCTTACTGAGCCAATCATTTAAAATGGCATCATTAATTTGAGCTGTTAAAACATTGATGATCTGCGTTTGGGTAAAAGTTGCTATTTTATTAACGAGTAGTGAAGCGATACCGCTAGTAGTAATCCAATTGGCAATGATAATGCTTCTTATTTTGTCTTCTGGGTATTTAGTCTTAGGATATTGTTCCCTGAACTTTTCCACACCAAAGTCAATTAAAGTATCAGCAATTATCTTACTGCCGAACTTACCATCAACAAACATTGCTCTGAACAAGTTTTCCTGTTCCTTGGCAAAATCAATATAAGATAAATCCATATCAATTAAAGGCTTATCCGTATACCTTTTCTGCAAAATATTATTCTTTAAATTGTCCGCAATTTTACGCAATACTTCTTTGCGCAAGTCTTCCATACTGTTAAATTCAAGATATAAAGGCTGCGTTGAAAAATGCCCTGCCTTGGCAATATTGCGGGCAGTCAAACTCTCAATACCATCTTTAACAACCATCTTATAGGCAATGCTTAAAATTTTATTTCTTCCTATTTCTTTTTTTCTAGCCATTTTGGTATTCCTTGATTAACTTTAAAACGTACTGTTATTCCTAACAAAAACCAGCTATTTCCCGACAATCAAATTATTGCCGAATGATATATATTTTAATGAAGAAAATTATTCTCCATTATTTTCTATAAACTCATCATAATACTGTGAAACCATGTCACTTACTTCATCTTTGCTCAAACCTTGAGCAGCGCAAAAAGAAAAGAAAGCAGCAGAAAGAATATAGCCTACTTCAGAATCTTCTGTCAGATTATCTGAAAAGTTCATATTAATACTGTGATTTTGATAGTCGGTCGATAATTCAATCGACTTATCTTCAGGGACATCATTCATTTTTGTACCTCTACATAAATTGATTTATTATAGTAGCTTTTCTGATTGCCACTAATAAAATAAAATAAAAATTATACCAAACAAAAACATATACAAAAAAATAACTTTTTGTTATTTTAGCAAAGAAACTATTATTTCCTAGTAATTTACTCAAATAGTTAAAAAACAAATTAATAATTTTATTTTTAATTTTTCCAGTTATCTTATCTCAAAAAATAACATTTTCTTTTCACATATAAGAATAGTAAATTTAAAAGTACTTTGTCAAGAGCAAAGTACTTTTTATAATATAAAAGAAATGTGTGATTTTCTATAAAATTTCGGTTTTAAATAGTTAATTCTAATTAATAACAAAAATCCGGATAAAATAGTTTTATTATAAATAATAAAATTACTACTGAGAAAAAAAGTTTAGCTAATTTTTTGCTTTTAATTAAATTCTATTCTATGGTTATTTTTTATAGTGTTATTTTTATAGCTATAATTTAATAACTAAACTTTTTGCTTAATCTCACCATCCATCATTTCATAAATATGATCTGCGTACTGCTTGAGTCTAGGATCATGAGTTACCAGTAGAATAGCCTTGTGATAGTCTTTAGCCAAGTTTTGAAAAAGTTGCCCCACTTCACTGACATTTTTACTGTCTAGAGAAGCTGTAGGTTCATCGGCCAATAAAATTTGAGGATTAGCATAAAGTGCACGGGCAATAGCAGCACGCTGCTGCTGTCCACCAGATAATTCAGCGGGATACTTATCAAGCAATGAACTGATACCTAATTGTTTGAGCAATTTTTGTAACGTTTCTTCATTGATATTGCCTGTTTTTTTCACCTTATTAACTAATTCAAACTGTTCCTTGACCTTTAAAAATGGTACTAAATTATACGCCTGCAATACAAAGCCAAGTTGAGTCAGACGTAAACGGTCGCTGTCTTTAGCAGAAATATCTGCAATATTTTGGCCGTTAACTATGACTTCTCCTGCGGTTGGCTTTTGTAAAGAACCTGCAATGGTTAAAAAGGTGCTTTTACCAGCGCCTGAAGGCCCCATGATTAATACCACTTCACCTAAATTTGCCTTAAAATTTACGTTATTGAGTGCTGTTACTTCTGCGGCACCTTTACCATATACTTTTTGAACATTTTTTAATTCAATAATTGCCATATTATTCACCTATTGCTTGTGCTGGATCTACTTTGAGAATTGATCTGATTGGAATTAAGCTACCAATAATTGCAGTTATGAGTAATCCCAACGTACCCGACAAAATGATGTCCGGGGTAAAACTGATAGGTACTGCAGCAGGTAAAACTTTGACAGTTACCGCCATAGCCACTAACCCGATAACCAATCCAACTAAAACTAAAATTAACGCTTGACTGATTGTTGCCTTAACTAACGTGCTGCACGGAATCCCTTGTGCCCGCATCACTGCATAATTGTGCATTTTTTGCATCGTTAGAATATAAAGAAAGACGGCAATTATGATCAGTGAAATAACGTATAAGAAACCTATCATTAACTCGAATGTCATATTTTGTGCGGTATAGCCCGGAAGCTTTTTAATAAATTGCGCAATGGGATATGTCTTACTGTCCTTGTGATTGTATTTATAATTATGATCACGTGAAATAATAGCCGAGGCCCTTAAGGTCGGCAGTCCTTGCCGCAGCTTCTTCCACGACTGCAATGTACCATAAACAATTGGGGCAATATTGATTTTAGCATTTTGGACAAAACCAACGATGCGATATTTCTTACTTGAACCATTTAACTCTAAGCGATCACCTAATTGGTAGCCCTTAGTTTTAAAAGCTTGATCCACAGTAACTTCATAGTTCTTTTTGGCTTTTCTGCCTGCAATTAATTCTTGATCATCATAAATGAACTGGTTTTTCTTGACACCAATAAATTGCGCTGAGATTTGCGGCCTTCCGGATTTTTTAACTACAACTGGTATTTGTCCCACCAGCGCCTCATTTTTAGTTAAAGTAGTTTTTGCTAAATCACTTTTAGTTAAAACCGACTGGCTCATACTAACATTCGCATTTTTATTTAAAACGACTTTCTGAGCATCCCAAGACTTTAATGCCTGCGTATTTTCACTGGCTAAACCAACTGCCAGAGACGAAAGGACAAATATAAGGTAACTAATTAAAAAAATCATCAAAATGATTAGTCCGTAACGCAGCTTTTCTCTTTTTATTTCTTTAATTGCTAAAAACATTAATTTGTTCCCCTTTTTAATAGTTCTAAACTGGCCTTAAAGCGAGCCATAACCTCTTTTTCTTGTTCTGGATTTTCCATCACCAAGCGGATTGTCGCATGACTAAGAACCATTGCACTCCAATTTTGCGGATCTAATTTAGTGATTAATTCTCGCGGAAAAGGTTGTGCCGCTGAATTCTCGTTGTACAAAATGTGCATTTTGATTAGACCTGCATAAGAACTTTGTTGCGCCTTTTCAATGAAATTGGCTACATTCTGGTAATATTGCTGCGGCTCAAAATCCGAAGTTAGTTCAACCGGTGAATGAACCGCCTTTAAGGCAATCTTATATATATACTGGTAGGCATCATTTAAATCGGTAAAATATTTATAAAATGCGCCGCGCGCAATACCTGCTTGAGCAACAATCCGTGCCACCTGCGCCTTTGCTAGTGGATAGGTACTAAACTCATTTACCAAAGACTGTTTGATTATCTTTTTCTTGCTTGCCGGCAAGTTAATAAAAGTAGCTTTAACCATCTCGTTATTTACCTTCTAATTTTAATAAGTGACACTGCGTCACTTATTACAGAATAATTTTTTTATTAGCTCTAGTCAATTAAAATGCACTAACAAAAAAGGCCTTACTTCAAGGCCTATTATTGTTATTCAAATGTCAATATCCGGTTATAGTAATTCAACCTGTATATGCCGTCACGATAGGACATTTTAGCTAATGCGCAATTAGCCATAGTTTCAAAGCAATTCATGTCGCCATTAGTTAAGCAGTGGGCAAACATCATCCTAATTAAGGTGCCATGGCAAAATACCAGAATTTTTTTATCCAGATAATTCTTTTCCATGTCAGTCATAAAACTGCCGCACCTGCGGTTAAGCGCCGTAAATGACTCGCCACTGGGTGCATATTTAATGTAGTCAGCAGCCGCTTTACCCCAAGGATCAATTGCATCGGGATATTTTTGCCCCAGCGCGGTTAAAAATTGCCCGTCCCATTCGCCGAAATTAATTTCCGTCAGGCGTTGATCAATTTTAATTTCTTTTTGACCCTTGGTAAAAATTTTAGCGGTTGTTAACGACCTTTTTAATGGGCTTGAAAAAACGACGTCAAAAGGTGCAGGATCAAAATTCGCTGCGGCTGTCTCTGCCTGTTTTTGACCAATTTCATCTAAATCGTGATCAAATGATGACCCTTGCATGCGGCCAATCTTATTCAAATCAGTTAAGCCGTGACGTACAAAAACTATTTCCATATTATTCCCTCATTCATAATCTTACTTAGTGTGCTTTGTCCCAAATATCTTTTTGTTCTACCGCCGCTTAAAATCATATTCTGTCCTAAAAACATAAGAAGCAGCAGTACTCAAATCTGGCATAAAAGCAAAACCAAAATCAGTAAATTCACGTAGCTGCTGCGGCCTGGTCAACTGCTTTTCCGCAATATACCGGACCATTTCTCCACGAGCCATTTTAGCGTGAACACCAACCGTCTTCCACTGACCATTTTTCTTTTCCTGAAAATTAATGGTGATCATTTGCCTGCCTGCTGTCACATAAGGGCTGATATTACGAGAATATTCTTTTGAAGCCAAATTAATGAGTATCTGATCTTCATCAAAAAGATTGTCAGCAATTTTTGCTCCCCAGAACTGATATAAGTCAGGTTGTTTAAAGCCTGTAACTTTATTTTTCATTTCCAAGCGGTAGGGCCAAACTCCGTCAAAAGGACGCAGTACACCGTATAATCCGGATAATATGCGGACATTTTCTTGTAAATAGGATAACGCAGGTGCTGTGAACAGATCAGGCGCCATATATTGATACTGAATACCAGAATATGAGATGATTGCCGGGGTCAGGCCATCTTTTTGGCTTAAATTAAGCTCATTTATTTGTCTCTGGCCTTCCTTAGTCATACGTTCACTTGACTGCCAGATTTTTTGTAATTCATTAAAACTGCACTTTTTTAAAAAAGCAGCTAATTCTTGTGCTTGGGCTAAAAATTGCGGCTGCGACTTAGCTGGAAAAGATTCGCGGTCGACTGTCATTTTCATTGCTGGTGAAATAATAATTTTCATCTTTACCACCTTTTGGGTTAAACTTATTAATAATATTTACTAAAGGAGAGAAATTAATGAATCCCGATTTTGCCATCGTATTAAATTTTAAACTAAAAAATGCAAAAGATGTAGATGCTGATTTTTTAGTAAAAACTGCCCGCAATATTGGCGCCCGCGTTATTGCTGCTGATGCAAATATTCCTGATTTTAAGAAAGCATGTGCAAAATACACTATTTCTTTAATAGAAAAGCCTACACAAGGTACTGACTTGACTGCGACAGACGTAATAGACAGACTGGTTTTAAACCGCAAAGCAGGAGCAAAAACGATCATTAATGTTCCAGTCACTGAAGATGGCAAGCTAGCACCTGAAACAGAATTAATGCTAAAACAAATCAACAATTGGATGCACATTTTTGGTCATGCTTTTAATGAAAGCGAGCCTTGTACCCTTAAAGTTGGCAATGTAGCAGAAGACAGCTGCTTTATCTTGCAAAATAGACATGCAAAATATCAAAAATATATTTTTGTTAAGACTCCCTTACCCGAAACTATCAAAATTATCGGTCTAACTGCTAAGCCTAACCGCATCGAACTGATTGATCAAAGAACAGAATTAGAGTTTGAGTTTAGCAATAATGAACTGACTATTGATCTAACTAATAGCAACAAAAACGATTATGACTGGCAAATAATACGAATCCAAGAACACCGTCCAGAAGACGACATTAAAGAAACCAAGTTTTAAAATATTATTTTTAAATACAAAAATAGGGCTGAAGAATTATTTCTTCAGCCCTATTTGATTTACTCTTTATTTATTTTTTAAATAGTTAACTTTCTTTTCGTAATCAGAAATTATCAATTTGACATTCTGCTTACCACGGTGCCTGCCATAAGCAACAATAGCTCCGCCAAGAACACCAAATACCAGTAAAATCACGCCCACAATAAAGAGCCAAGTTGTTTTGCCATAGAAATAATAGCATAAGACCAAGCCGATTGCGGCAATTGCCAATAAAGTCTGCAGCCAATACTGTAAATTTTGCAGCATCTTTTTTTGATAATTAACTTCGTTTTGATAACCGGCAGTTATTTTCTTAAGGTCCATTATTACACCGTTTTTACTTCTAGTATTTGAGTCCTGGATTGAATACGCCAAGGACAACACCGACAAAAGCTACACCAATCAAAATGATCATTGTCCAGATAGCAGAAACATGCTTTTTGGACATTAACCACCAGCAGAAAAGAGTAACGATTACTGTTAAGATACCAGGGAAGATACCATCTAACTGCTTTTGCAAATCAAGGAAAACGTGTCCGGTATTATCTCTCAGTTGTAAAGAAGTAGTGACGTTAACCCAGGTAGCCAGAACACCACCAACAACCATACCACCGACAATGGAGATCGCACGTCTAACAGCTTTACCTTGCTTACCTACTAAAAAGCCGACAGCTTTATCCCCCAGCTTGTAACCACGAAAGTATAGGAAACGTTGACCAAAGTAAGCAATGAGATCCCAAACGATGATGTAAAAAATAGCACCAACTGGTGAACCGTTTCTTGACATACCCAAAGCGATACCAAGTAAAATCGGAATCAAAGTACCGTCAATTAAAGAGTCACCAATACCAGCTATTGGTCCCATCAAACCGGCACGCATGTCATTAATAGTTTGACCATCAATATTTTCGCCATTTGCACGAGCTTCTTCAAGACTGGCAGTAGCACCGATGATAACTGAACCTAGCATCGGGTTGGTGTTGAAGAACGCTGTATATGCCTTAATATTATTAGTCTGTGTTTCATTATCATTAGGATATAATTCCTTGATAATTGGCAACATCGAACATAAATAGCCAAACGTCTGCATGTGCTCTTGTGAAAAGCAGGTTAATGCACCCCAAAACCAGATATTAAAAGACTTATTCAGGGTCTTATGGCTAATTCTCTTTTTTTCTGCATCCATTTTTAGATGTCCTCCTCTTCTTCATCGTCACCAACGGCATTTTCATTTGATGAGGCGTAACTAGTACTTGAATTTCCTGAGCCCTTAGCCATTTCAATTTCATACATAATTACAGCAAACAATAATGAAATAACTGTCACAGCAACAAGGTTTAAGTGTAATGAAGCTGCTAAAGTGAAACCAACTAAAAATGGAATGAAATCAGTCGCTTTATTAATAATTTGACGAAGCAAGATAGCAATACCAACACATGGTAGCATCGCACCAACAGTAAACAGGGTCTTCATTGGGATGCCGTTCATTGGTAAGGCTGTTCTCAAAGCAGTTACGGCTTCTGCACCATAATGCGTCATCAAAAGTGTCGGCAGGAATGAGAATACTAAGTGAGATAACCAAGGCCAGCCAAAATCAACTCCGTAGAGGCGATTTAACTTACCATTTTGAATATCTTTCCAGCCAAATGCTTGCCAAATCAAGTTCATAAATGCCACTGCGTAAAATAGTACCGAGCCAACTGTACCTACCAAAGTGGCAAGAGATTTCGCCATGTTTGCAGCTGCTGAACCCATTGGGTTAAGTCCACGTGATGAAATAGCAACCATAGCCAGAGGAATACCAATATATGAAATTGCCCGCACATCAGCAGCAACCGTACCACCGGGTGTAACTAACGCAATGTAAACCAACTGGGTAGCAACTCCACAGGCAATTCCTAGCGGCAAGTTGCCTAAAACGATACCACAGACCAATCCACCAACTAGTGGCCGTCCAATAGTATAATTACCGACTGCTTGACCAGCCATACAGGAGTTTGAACATAAACACGCAAATACTCCCAAAATAGCGGCTTGTAACCAACTTATAGTCATTTTTTCTCCTTCTTCTTATTAAAATTATTAAGGCTAGATACTCGTTTGAGTAAATATATCTCAATAACCGAATTTCCCTTTGAATTTATCCCAGTAGCCTAATTGTTTATCTGGTAATAAAGCAAAGTGAACCTTATATCCTTTTTGGCTAATTGCCTCAAAAGCATCACCTTCTTCTTGTGTAAAAGATTGATTACTACCTAATTTGATTGCTCCCGGACGGTCATTACCTGGACCCACAATCAACTCTTTTTGGTCACTTGGGACAAAATCAAGATCGACCAAAATGTGCTTCATATCTTGTGGATTCTTGGTAATCAAAAAGTACCGCGTCTTAGAATTCAATACTTTATCCTTAACATCATTAAAATGAGCCATTGTCCATATAAAAGTTTTCTTACCCTGATCTTCCCCCGCAGATTTATAGGCGGATTTTAAGATAGGATTGGTAGCTGCCTTGTCATTTACAGCTATAATTCCGTCACAAGGACGTTCTTTTGCCCAACGGGTAGTAATTAAACCATGAATTATCCGGTCATCGACTCTAATCAATGAAACAGTCATTGTTTTTCCTCCTAGATTTAAATGTCATCTTCGTTATCAACTGAATTTTGTGGAATTTCATATTGCTTTATTGCTTTTTCACCTTCACTTAAAGCTGACTTAACCAATTCTTCTTTAGGCATAGTGTCTAAGGAGATTAGCGCGGTAAGTGCCATTGAAAAGTTCATTCCGCCGATTACTACAGAATTTGCAAGATAGCCCTTTTCAGAAAAGACATTTAAAAAAGTAGTTAGCGGACTGCCGCCAATGATATCGGCAATGACAACAAATTCATCTTCTTTTTTAAACTCTTCTTTTTGCAAAAAGGCGATAACTTTCTTAGTAAAGTCTTCTGCAGAATCACCATTATGAAGACATAATGCAAAACAACGCTTAATAGCATCCCCAGCAAACATTTCCAATGAAGTTTTTACTCCTTCAGCAAACTGTCCGTGAGAAACCAAAATTAAATATTTCAATACTTCATTCCTCTCTTCATTAGTATAAGTTAAAATTAGCACAATCTTTGTCTGTGCTAATAGTGCTAAATGTCATAAAATCGGATATGACAATTGTCACATTTTAAAAGCGCTTTCCTAAAATATGGTTGAAGGAAATTATTTTTTCGGCAATAATTACTATATAAGTGATATTCTGAATAGTGAATGAGATGATGGCATGAATTTAACTAAACTAAAAAAGCAGCACAACCTACATTCCCACCGCAAAACAAGTATCCTGCTTGCAAGCGAGTTGGTTCTTGCTGCTTTTTTTATTTTACTAGTGTATGTAACGTTTATCGTATATCCCAGTCAGGACGAGCAGGTCAAAATCGGTTCAACTTATATGACAATGAATAATAGTTTTTACCCCGTCTTAAACGAGCAAATTGCTAATTATGTCGAAGACCATCACGACCGCTTATATAATAGGGATCCAGCACTAATTGTGAATAAACAAGTTGAAGAACTGCATACTTTTATCCGGCAAAGAATGAATGCCATCATTATTAATCCGGTTGACGGCAACAGTAGAAAAATTCAAAATGCGCTGCGTTTAGCTAAGAAAAAAGGAATTAAAATTATTGTTGTTGACTCACAGATGAAATCGGATAAGTATGCTGATTGTACGATTCTATCCGACAATTATCGGGCGGGGCAATTATGTGCGCGACACCTGTTAAAGCATAAAAAAACTGCGCGTATTTTGCTTTTGGAACACTATTCTGCTTATTCCGCCAATAATCGGATACAGGGATTTACTGATACTATCAGAAAATCACCAAAGGCCAACCGTTTTCATATCGTGGGCAAAATTAATACCTACGGGCAGTCTGAAATAACTTTGCCACTAGTAGAAAAAGCACTCAAAAAAGGGCCCAAATTTGATACCATCATGGCATTGAATGACCAAGCAGCTGTTGGTGCCCTAGCTGCAATTGATGAGGTTAAGTTAAAACGACAAATAGATGTCTATAGCGTGGATGGATCTGAAAACATGAAAAAACTGTTAGGAGTCAATCATAATGCCATCGCCTCTGCAGCTCAGACCCCTTTAAATATGGGTAAGACAGCTATCAGAATAGCATACAGGTTAATTGCGGGTAAAAAAGTGCCACGAACAATTATCTTACCGGTTTATTTAATTACAGATAAAAATATCAATCGTTATAACGTCTTAGGGTGGCAATAATGCCTAAATTCAAAGTCTTAATCTTTTTACGCAGAACAATGTTATGGCTCAATTTTTTTGCCATCTTATTTAATGCCACATTATTTATTTATGCCACAGATTATGTCATTAAAACATCTCAATCCTACCAATTTTTGGAATCATTACACCATATTCCTGATTCGCCCCGAGCAATTTTTGGAGAAAGCATCATCAGTTTCTCCGTTTTGGCAGTTGTAATGTCTTTTCACCACCATTATTCAGCTTTTAAACAAGACACTGAATTAAACAATACTATAATCTTCGTAGAATTCATTTTAGCCATTTTTGTTTTTCTATCTCTACGACTGACATACAATGGTATTTTTTTGCTGATTTTTGTTGATTTTATTATTAGTAATCGCAACCAATATGATTTTCGCGACTATCTTGTATGGATGATGGTAGTAGTCTTTTTGCTATTTTTATTAGTGATTACAGATTATTCAATTCTGAGCCACTTCATGACTCTACCCGATTTGACCATTTACTTAAACTTCTTACCCTCTAACATTGGACCCAAATTGTTAGTCTGGAAAAATTTTATTACCATCTTGAACTTGACGCTCTTTATCTTAATTTTAATTTATTTTGCTATTTACCAGTTAAACCAAGAAAATGACATCCAAAACAAGTTAGCTTTAGCTTCTAAAGCTAACTACGAGTTAAAAAACTATGCTGCTTTATCAGAATATATTGCTAAAGACCGTGAAAGAAAACGCATTGCCCGCGATATTCACGATTCAGTGGGTCACGCACTAACTGGGATCGCAGCAGGTATTGACGCTACCTTAGTATTAATTGATGTTGATAAGGATGCCACTAAAAAACAGCTGGTAAAAATTCAAACAGCAGTCAAAGAGGGAATTAAGGATGTCCGTAAAGCGCTTAACCGTATTCGCCCCGGAGCGCTAAATAATTATACTTTACAAGAATCTCTGAAAAAAATGCTAAGGGAATATGCTGATATTTCCCGCATTAAAATTGATTTTTCTTACCATTGGGGCTCGGCAGATTTTGAAAAAACAACCGAAGATGTGGTCTTTCGAATAATTGAAGAAGCAATTACTAATTCGCTCAGACATGGTCACGCAAGTCAAGTTTCTATTGCCTGCACTAAACCGGATCAAAAGACATACCAAATGGTAATTAAGGACAACGGCACGGGAGCCCAAAAAATTGTTCCCGGCTATGGGATTACGCAAATGAAAGAACGGGTAGCTATAATAAATGGAAAAATTAGTTTTGACGGCCAAAACGGTTTTACAATAGTAGTTGATATTCCAGCAGAGGGTGATATGTATGATTAAAATAATGATAGCTGACGATCAACAATTAATAAGAGACTCGTTAAAAATAATTCTTGATGCCAATCCCGACTTTACCGTTACGGATACCGTTGCGAATGGTCAAGAAGTATTGGCGAGTATTAAAAAGAAAAAGCCAGACATTATCCTAATGGATGTGCGGATGCCGGTCATGGATGGTACTGTTTGCACAAAATATGTCAAAGAAAAATATCCTAGTATTAAGGTAATAATCTTAACTACTTTTGATGACGATGATTTTATTTTCAGCGCCTTAAAATATGGTGCTTCAGGTTATTTGTTAAAAGGCGCTTCAACCAAGGAACTATATCAGGCAATTAAAACTGTGTATCACGGCGGAGCAATGATCAATCCTGATATTGCTGAAAAGGTCTTTCGACTCTTTTCCAAAATGGCACAGGCCAACTATGCTATTCAAGTAAACGATAAAGATACTAAGAACTTTTCCCAACACGAATGGCGGGTAATCCAGCAAGTAGGATTAGGCTTATCCAACAAAGAAATTGCAGCTAAACTCTTTTTATCAGAAGGAACTGTCCGGAACTACATTTCAAAAATTCTGGATAAGCTGCAACTACGCGACCGCACACAACTAGCAATTTGGGCTGTGCAAACTGGAGTTACAAGCGAAAATATTAAGGATGACAATGAAACGCAAAAATAAAATTATCATAATACTGGTTACACTTATCCTAATCATCAGTGGCGCTTTTTATTGGCGCTACCGTGTGAAAGAAAACGAAAAGACGCTAACAATCGGGCTTTATACCAGCAGCAGCTGGAACGTACCCAACGGACACCAATATAAAGTAATTGATTATGCTATCCGCAAATTTAAACAGGAACACCCCAACATCAAAATAAAGTATGAAAGTGGTATTCAACAGGATGATTACCGCAATTGGTTAAGTGAAAAAATCATTGAAAATAAAACCCCGGACTTGATAATTGTACCCAACCGCGATTTTAATGCCCTGGCCAGTGAAGGCGCATTTAAAAACTTATCCTCTTTCATGTGGCAAGATAACATTAAAAACTCAACTTTTTATGCCAGTACGCTTAAAGCAGGGCAATATGGTGGTCAGCAGCTGGCCTTGCCTTATGAAGCTAATCCCACACTAATGGTCATGAACAAAACGCTGCTGCAGAAATTCAAAATCAAGACGCCGAGTTTTGACTGGACACCGCAGCAATTTTATAAACTGTGCCACCAAGTCACTTATTCCAATACCAAGAAAAAATACTATGGTGTAACGATGAATTACAATTGGCAAGACGCCCAATTTGCCTATGGTGCGCAAATATTTAATAAAAATGACGGCAAAGTTGAATTGACCTCAGATCGTTCCAGACGTGCTTTTGCTCTGATAGAAAATATTGTGAACGACCAGTCGACTTTTAACGTTACCTCCCAGTTATTTGACAAAGGACGTGTAACCTTCATGCCGCTGGGGCTGGCCCAATACCGGACTTACACTTCTTATCCTTTCCACATCACTCGCAATAACAAATTTTTATGGAAGTGTACCAAAATGCCCGGTATGAAAGGAATTAAAGCGACTCCAATTGAGACCACCATGTTTGCAATCTCAAGTAAAGCCAAAAACACCAAGGGAGCTTGGGAATTCATGAAGTTATTATGCACTAATAAAAAAGTCCAAAGAGAAGTCATGAAGACCAATATGGGCTGCTCGGTTTTACCAGCAGTCGTAAAAAGCACACAAGCACAAAAAATCTTGGATGAAAAGGTAATCAATTTTCATAACCTAACTATTAAAAAGCTTGATTTAATTATGAAAGACGGTGCGGTTTTACCTAAATTCAAGGATTACAACGATAATCTGGAAAAGTTAGATTACAAAATACAGAATGCCCTCAAAGCCGGCAATTTAGAAACCCAACTATTCAATATCCAATTACAGGTTAATCAGAGTGAAACAAATTAAATAGCAAAAATGCACTTTCAGATTGTGAAAGTGCATTTTTATCTATTCAAAATAGTTAAAAATTAGCTCGTTTGACATACATGTTCTTGCCAATGATGTAAAAGGCTTTATGCTTGAGTTTCACGCTGCCACCAAAAGTTACCAATTTTTTGCCTTTCTTGAAGTAGTAACGTTTAATTCTTTGTCCTTTTTGATTGTAGACAAAAGTATTGTGGCGTAGTTGCCGTTTCTTGCCTGTCACATTAGTTGCCAGAATATACTTATCACTTGCCAAAATATAGTATTTCTTGCCTTTGATTTCTGTTACACCATACGTAGAAATCGTAGCCCCGGCATTTATTTTAAGAAAAGATTTTTTGCCATTGCTGTGATAAACCCAAGAATTATGCATCACAACTCTTTTTTGTGCCTGTTTTTTCTTTGCTGAATTATCAGTTTCTTTATTTGCATCAGGCTTATTAGTTACAGGGCTATTTACAGTAGGAGTTTCAGTGTTAATTACGTTATTTCCGCTACTAGTACTTCCACCAGATTCACTTGCTGCAGGCTTTTCTTCAAAGCCGATTAGGTCTTTGCCTACTTGACCATAGTTTATTTCGTATTGATTCTTCTTACTTTCATCTTGGGCATCTATTTGCACATCTTGCACATTGTTAACGCAAAAGCGGGCTACAGTTGCCGCTTGACCATTCTCAAAGAAAATTTCAATGGCATTTTTATCAGTATAAACTGTGATTGTAAATTCAGATGACCCTTTCAAGCCGGAGTCATTGATATAGCCCATGCCGCTTTCATAACCATTTTTATAATAACTAGCTGCGTTTCCTGATAATTCACTGCTTACGCCGTCAAGACGGTACTTGCCGGTTGCTGGATCAAAAATTAGAATGTTGTTGTCCTGCCCTTGATTAAGCACCAGTCTCACAGCTCCTTGATATGCACTTTGGTCTTTAGTTGAAAAGTGCAACACATACTTACTATTTGCTGGTTGCTTTTTTAAATTTAACAAACTGTAGTAGTCATTAGCAATCGGCTTTTGGCTGGCAACTTTTCCTACACTCTTTTGAACATTCTTTTCCTCTAGTCCAGTAGTTAATGGCACACTAGTGATTGTCAAATCGTCATTTAAACTTATTTTTCTGGCTAAGGAATACGTTCCTATCCGTGTTGAATTTGGTAAAAAGCCTTCTTGATTCGCCTTAATCCCTGAATTGGTATAGTTCCAGTTGCCAATCCAACCCATTGAGATGAGTGAATCGTCCGCTTTTTCCAAGTCGTAATTGCCACTGAAGTTGGCACCGTAATAATCAGTACCCTGGTCTAATCTTTTCGCTTCCGTTTCGGGAGTAAACATTCCCTTGTCGTCCAAGTGTCCGACTATATAATAAGTGCCAGTTGTCTGTTTCGCTTGTGGCGCTTTGGCACCGAAGAAAAGCACTTGTTTTGTTTCTCCGCCTGCCGTTTTCATGCTCCTTAAAGCGGGGCATTCGACAGGTGCTTCAAACGGTAGTCCTTTGAAAAAAGTACTGCTGTCAATTTTGCTGTCAGCCTGATTACCATTTGCGTTAGACCAGTTAAGACCATCATCAGACTGATAAACGCCAATATTATCGCCTTCAGCTACGTACATAATGAGTTTATTGTGCCAATAAAAAACAGCAGGGTCTCTTTCATCTGACCTATTAATTGAAGTCCACGGCCAATAATGATCTAATATGATTTTTTTATCATTTAAAGGATGAGCAAAGGTCTTGCCGTTATCATCAGACCAAGCAGCCCAGATATTCTGCTGGTTATCTTTATTGCTTAAGCCTGAAAAGAATGCGACTTGAGCACCTTTGGGAACGCCCGCAATATTGCCTGCGTTAACAATGATTGAGCCTGTCCAAGCACTACTCCAGGCATCACCTATATCACCTTTTAAATCCTTGATGGCGATAGCTGGCTGAGAAAAATGAATAAAGTCCTTTGTGGTTACGCGCTGCCAATTTTGCTGGGCACCAGCATCACCATTAATTACTTTTGCTGTATGTAAATAATAAATAACCCACTCTTTATTTGCATTATCATAAACTATTGTTTGCAAGTCGTTAGACCAACCCTCATCCGTATCCAGATGATAGGAGCTCTCCCGCTCCGGTGATGTGTCGCTGGGGTTGAGATACGTATAACCACCATCCGTGTAACCATTAGAAACATACTTGCCATTTAACAAGGGATCTTGACCTTTCTGCTCAAAATCTTTTTGCTGTATAAGTACTGCTGGAACATCAATTTGAGCTGCTTTGGCATTGGTTGTACTTAACACTTTTAGACTTAAGCCTAAAAGTGTTGCCACAGTGATTTGAGTAATAAAACGATATTTACTGCACTTCATAGTTATCTCCTAAAAATTAAATTACATTTTTAAAAGCGCTTTCTAAGTCATGACAAGGTCATTATAACGGTAAAATAACAAGACTCAAAGATGATAAATGTCACTTTTTCATGATTATTAATTGCTCTTTGCCCTTAAAAAGGTATCTAGCGTTTAAACTAGATACCCTTTTAGTTAAGATATTGCAGCGATTGTTCAATATCCGTTTCTTTTTTAGCATGTGGCATATTATCATTATTCAGAATTTCGATAATATGCTGCACTATTGAGTACACCTTTATCATTTTTACTATCTCAGCTGTTGCTGTCACCCACTCAGATAATGGTCCTATACTCATAGTCATTTTCCTCCCGGCTATTATTATACCTTTAACAAATGGGCAGCGAAGCACTTTATAACAACCATTTTTATTCTAGATAGCAAATAAATTAAAAGTGGCTATTGCTTTATATTGTATATATTTATACAAAAAAGCTGTGCATTTTAAGCCTATATGCGATATGATTATATTAAATAATTATTTAGTATATGGGGGTATAAAATATGCAATATAAAAGACCTTTTTATAAAAAATGGTGGTTTTGGCTTGTTATTGCAGTAATCACTGTTTTTACTAATCTCGGTTCTGGCAATAACAATGAAACGCAAAGTACACACCATTCCACTGAAGCTCGCTCAGCAAAAGTAGAAAAAAGCCGTAAGCAAAAGGCAGCAGCTGAAAAAAGAAAAGAAGAAAAAGCGCGAAAATTAGCCGCTGAAAGAAAAAAAGCCCAAGCCAAAAAGCTGGCAGCTAAAAAAGCAAAATTAAGGAAAAAGCAGTTAGCGCAAAAGCGGCGGGAAAAGCGTGCCAGACAACTAGCCCAAAAAAGAAGACGCGCGCAAAAACGGCAATTGGCTTTACAGCAAAAGCAAAAAAAGCAGTTACTGGCGCAAAAAAAGGCACAAGCAAAGCAGGCCGCAGCTAATGACCGCAATAGTCGGACAGTTTACGTAGCTCCCACCTCTGGCAGACGCTACCATTTTGATCCTAATTGCCGCGGATTGCGACCGGCAAATGGCAACATTACGCAAATGCCTTTAAAAGAAGCTATTAGCGAAGGTTACACCTTATGTAAATGGGAAGATTAAGGAGAAGAATAAATAATGGTCAAAATCGGTTTTAGAAAACCCAGTTTAAGAAAGTCTATCTCTGCCAGAACAAAAGGCAGAGCGACGAGAGCTATTAAAAAAGCCATTATTCCCAACTATGGCAAGCGCGGCATGGGTTGGGCCCATCCTAAAAGAAAAATATATAATACAATTTATAATAAGACTACTTTTGATACTCGCAAATTATTTATTAACAATAGTTCCAGTAAAAATAAGTCAACTTCCGGCACTATTAATAAGCAACATAAAATGAATTATCAAAATGAGGCAAACATGAATAGTAATAAAAATAATCCTCAGTCAACAGCTGGTAAACCAAAAGCACAAATTAGATATTTTAAAATTAAAAACCAAAAAGATATCAAAACTAACCGCCAGTTATACTATCTAAAAATTGTCCGTTCCTGCTTCTTATGGCTGGGAACAGTACTTGCAGTATTTGGACAACTGAAAATAGGGATTTATCCTTTAATTATTTGGGCTATACTAAAAATTCCTACACTGTCATTTGGAGAGCCAATTAATCCCAAAGACGTTAAAAATAATGTTTCTGAACTCAATAAAAAGCCCTAGAAAAATATTTTAATAAGGAAGAAATAGCAAGTTGGTTATACCTTAAAAGACTGCTAAATTAGCGTTTTGTTAACGCAATTTAGCAGCCTTTTTAATTATATTAAAGCTTTAAACTAAAGAATCGACTTATATTATAAAATCTTGAAATATGTTAAGCCCACTACTACCACCATCATTGCAATAATTAACATTGCCGCATGTTTACCATTCGTCTTCTTTAAGATGTAGTAAACCAAAACAGTTACCAGTAGACTTAACAGACCTGGCATAATCTTATCAAACATTGTTTGCAAGCTAATGACATTGCCACCAACTTTGTTAGAGACATTAGAATGAACCACAATTTTTAACGGTGTTTTGACCTTAATAACCGTTGAAATCAAAGCACCAACAACCATTAGTCCTACTACATTAGCCATTGTGGAAATACGCTGGATAACATCGTTTTGTTCATTATTATTTAAAAAATCAATGCCCTTCTTATAACCAAATGAGACGGCATAGTATCTTGCCCCCATGTTAATTACGTTATAGAGAATAAACATTAAAATCGGGCCAAAGATACTGCCACCAAAAGCAATTGAGGCACCTATACTACCAACGATTGGCAGCCAGGTAAATTTAATCAGACTATCACCTAAACCAGCTAGTGGTCCCATCAAACCGGTTTTTAACGGGTTGATCCCATCTTTTTCATCGGGAGTCGTTGTCTCCTCCATCGCAGCTGATAATCCTAAAATCACGGCATCGAAGTTAACGTGGGAATTATAGAAAACCAAATGCCGCTTCATAGCTTCTGATAAGTCTTTTTTATCAGGATAAATCTTTGCCAGAGCCGGTGCGATTGCCCGCATAAATCCTACACCTTGCAGTGTTTCATAGTTTAGGGTAATGCGCATTGTATTGAGTCGCATAAACATGCGCCAAATATCTCTATTGTTCAATTTATGTTCTGGCGCAGTTAATTTTTCTTCACTCATAGGTCATAGTCCTCCTCATCGTCTTCTTCAGCGCTATTTGAATTGTCGACTTGAGTATTTGGTGAAACTTGCGCTTTAGCACTAGGCTCACGAGTTGCTCTTTCATATAAGAAGGCAAATACTAAGGCGATCAATGTAATCGGTAAGATATCCAGCTTTAAATAGGACGATAACACAAAGCCTAAAATAATAAACATCCATAATTCACCTTTTTTAAGCATTGTCATCATTAATAATGCAATACCTACAGAAGGAATGATTGAACCTGCTGTGCTTAAACCATTAATGATAAATTTAGGCAGGTCATTTATTGCTTGTTGAATTGCGCCAGCACCAAATTGTAGAGCCAGAAAGGTAGGGAATGCACAAGCAAAACCGTATAAAAATGCCGGTGGCCAAGTCAGCCAAAATGTACCTTTAACGTCAGCATTATCAGCTAGCCGTTTAGCCCAGCCGTTAAGAGAACAGTTAACTGTTTCAATTAAGACCAGCAATTGTTGTGCCAAAATTGATGTTGGAACAGCAAGTGTAATTGCAGTTGCCACCATTGTCGAAATATTGCCACTGGTATTACCCATTATTGCAAGTGAAGTGCTGATCATCGTACCGGTAATGATATCTGGAGCCATATAGGCACCAACGTCACCAATACCCATCCACATAACTTCAAGAGTTGCACCAATAATAAGTCCGGCTTGTAAATTACCTAAAATAATGCCCACGATTGGTGCAATTAACAATGGGCGCCTGAACATCTTTGTACTGACATTATCAATTCCTAAGAGAAAGGCCAAAGCCGTTAAGATAAAGACTTTCATTTCTGTAAAACCTCACTTAATTTGACGGCTCCATCTGTTGGAACCATTTGAATTTCTATATCTACTCCTAAGTCCAGCAACTTCTCCAATGCTTTCTTTTCTTCATCAGTTAAGAAAACAGCTTTCGTATATTGCTTACGCTCATCATTGCCGCGAATACCACCAATATTTAATTTTGGTATTTGATAACCACTGTCAACAATTTTTTCCACCGTAAATGGAGAGGCAAACAAAAGCATGGTTCTCCTTGTTACCGGGTTGTGAGGAACAATTTTTAAAAATTTTTCAGTCGAAAAAATATGTAATTTAACATTGCGCGGAACACTCATTTTTAAAACATTCGATTGAATCTTATCCTTAGCAACTTTATCATCAACAATGATTACCTGCTCAATTTGCTTAACATTAAGCCAAGTTGTTACCACTTGTCCGTGAATTAAACGATCATCAATTCTACAAAATTCCACTGCCATCTTCGTCTTGCTCCTCTTCTTTAAATCTTTCTGAAATATTCTGAAAGCCCATGTTATAGGACTTTTCAAGTGATTCTGCTAGCTCAGCCAAGCTGCGATTGCGATTGGTAAATAAATCTAACAGCATTGGCAAGTTCAACCCGCTTAACACCAAGATATTTTCTTTTTCTAAGCAAAAGGTACCACTGACATTTGACGGGGTGCCACCTAAAATGTCGCATATAATGATGGTGCCATTACTGGTGTCAAGCTCATCATACATTTGATTCATTTTTTCTTTTGCTTGATCCAGATTCAGATTTTCAGTCACAGCCAAATAAGCACAATTTTCTTGCTTGCCTACAATCATTTCTGCGCTCCGCAATGCTTCTTTTGCCAAATAGCCATGACTGGCTAAAATTACTGCAACTTCGGAATTGTTATTTGCCATTTTCATTCCCCTTTTCTAAGTAAAAATCTCTAGTACGGTTAATTTCAGCCATAGTTAATTTAAAATGTTGCTGAAAGTAGTTTTCGGGAGTACCAAAGAGCTCGTATATTTTATTGATTGCCGCTTTAATGTAACTTTCACGCGTGTCAATCATAGCCATCAAGTAATCAAGATATGATTTTTTCTGAACTAGTTTATGATACAAGTCATACTTTAACTGGTTTCTTTCTTTGCGAATAATCTTAGTCAGCATGTAATCGCGCACTATATCTTCTTCTTTGATATTCAACAGCAGCAATATCAGCATTGAGCCAAAACCGGTTCTATCTTTGCCACCACGGCAATGATGGAGCAATGGCAAAGCTTCTCTACGCACAACAGCTTTTAACATTCTGCCATAAGACTTTTGCGCAATCGGAGAGGTTACCAAGTCTTCATAACTTTCGATGACATTTTCGCCGCGATCGTTAATATACTTTTCTGGTACTTCTCCGTTTTCCAGAGACTGAACCAATTTTTCATTTTCACCCTTTAAATCAACTACATTTGCGGCGGCTTCAGAAAAACTTGACTGTGGATCACAATTGAGAATTTCTAAAACTGTGGGTAAATATTTATTGGGATGAAACTGTCTTTCATGTGGTGAACGATAATCAACAATTGTCTGCAAGTTATAATTTGTTAATATTTGTTGATCGCTGTCATTAAGCTTTGATAACTGATCTCCCCGAAACAAGACGCCCCATTTTAAAAAGCGTCCATCTTTAGCCGCATATCCGCCCATATCCCGAATATTAATTGCATTCTCAAGGGGAATAACACGTTCAGCAAAGATATTGGTTGCAAAGCCAGGCTCTGCACTCTTGATGATGTAGTATTTTGGCAGGTCTTTACGCGCGATTTTGATTGTAAAATCACCAGTAGAACTTTCTGCTACAACATTTTGAATATGTTTAACTTCTGGCACATCACCCATTAAGAGTTGATAAGGACCACTGTTTTCATTTTGTAATTTAATAGTCAGCTGCTTGCCATCACGCTTCATATAAATATTTGGTAGAATGTATGGTTGCTTTTTCATTAGCTCTTGATACCCCTTTCATAACTGATAATACTACAAGAAAATAATTTTCGCAATTTTATTTTAAAGAAAATTATTTTCATTTTTGACAAAAAAGAGTACAATGAAAAAAAGCAAACCTATCCACTTACAATAAATTTTAAGGCTTTGTCAGGAGGAAATTATTTTGAATCCACTTATAGCAATTCAAAAAAACTACTTAAATTTTTCTAAGAACGAAAAAGTTATTGCTAATTACATTTTGCAAAACAGTCCAGAAATAAATAATATGAAAATTACAGAATTAGCTAACCGTACTTCGACTTCCATTTCTACTATTACCAGGTTTGTTAAAAAAATCGGCTGCAAAAGTTACTCCGATATGAAGGTTAACATTGGTCATCATTTAATTAATACTGTTCCTAAACAAAAAGATGACATTTTGAGTGAAGTTTTCAATTTTTATCAAACAGTTATTAAAAATACTCAACAAATGATCGATCAAAGTTTAATCAAGCAATTTATTTCGTTGTTAAAAAAGCAGGAACATATTATTGTAATTGGTTCGAGTAGTTCCGGAGTTTCTGCTGCTACACTGGGTTTACGATTAATGCGCATGGGATTTGATGCACAGAGCTTCAGCGATCCTAATTGGATGGAAATGCGTGCCAGTATTGCCAAAAGCAATGACCTGTTTTTAGCGGTATCAAATAGTGGTACAACCGATTGCATTGTTAAAACATTGACATCGGCACAAAAACACCATGCCAAAATTGTTTCGATTACCAGTTATCTCGAAAATCCGGTTGCTCAACTTAGTGACTTGATTTTTCACGTCTATAATCCGCGGTTTGCTAATAATGAAAAATTTATCAACTCGCAATTCTCGAATATGTATCTAATTGATATTTTGACCTCATGTTTGCAAGAAGAAACTGCTTTACAAGAATCAATGCTTACCACGAGAAAAGCTGTGGGTGATATTTAACCAGAAAAAAGGACGTAATCATAAAAATTACGTCCTTTTATTATTCAGTTAATGACAGAACTACTTGCCAGCATCTGCTCTTGACTTGTAGACACCTTCAGAGGTATTGATGACCAGTTCCTCTCCTTCTTTGATAAAGTCAGGAACTTGCACAACCAAACCAGTTTCCATAGTAGCCGGTTTGCCAGAGCCAGTGACAGTTGCACCCTTAATTCCCGGTTCAGTATGAGTAACTTTCATGGTCACAGTTGCCGGCAACTCAATACCAAGCAATTTGTGGTCATTAGCAAATTCCAATTGCACTTCAATGTTAGGCATTAAGTAAAGCTTATCATCACCTAATTGATCGCTTGCTACTTCATATTGCTCATAAGTTTCTGTATCCATAAAGGTATAAATATCACCTTCATTATAGAGATATTGGGCATTCTTCTTAGTAATTTCTACTAAATCAACCTTTTCGGTTGGACGCATAGTTTTATGAACAACAGCACCACTTTCCACATTACGCAAATCCATTTGCATAACAGTGTTGCCTTTTCCGGGTTTATGATGATTAGCTTTCAAAACCCGAATCAATTTGCCGTCTTGACTGAAAACCATACCTTTTTTTAAGTTAATTGCTTGCATTATTTTTTACTCCTTTAAATCTATTTATAAACTAATTGATATTTAGAGGAAACCACGCTGGAGGCAAAGCAAATTTTTTTATTAATAGTAAATAAATCTCATTCATAATGATTAGTATAGCAAAATTTGGCCTTTACCAACACCTTAAAATCAAGCATTTTTATTTTTAAAAAAGTTTGCGTTCTAGCTAGTAAAAAAGCATATTGCGACATTGATGCCGACCCTTTGTCTAACACTTGAACACAAATAGACTTTGCTGCCGTTAAGCTGTTATATTTGCTTTAAATATATTTGGTCAATCACGTGTCCCGCCGTTTTATGCAAAATTAAGCTTGCCCGTTGTTTAGTAGGGGCGATATATTCTCGTAAATTAACCAAATTTACCATTTGCCAAGTTTCTTGCGCAAACTGCAAAGCTGCATCCCTTGGACCATTTGCCATTTCATAATAAAAATTATGCGGATTATCTTTGTTTAATTCCAGCAACCTGACAAAGCGTTGCATAAACCATTTTTCAATCAGATCCTCAGGTGCATCAATATAAATAGAAAAATCAAAAAAATCACTGGTCACTATTTGACCATTAGTGGGTAATTGCAACGTATTAATACCCTCAATTATCAAAATGTCAGGTTGGCGCACATGTCCGTATTTCCCTGGTACTATATCACTTAGTTCCTGTGAATAAAGCGGGTAGACAATATCTTTTTTACCACTTAATACGTCCTGCAAAAAATTGGTAAGCAAGTTCATGTTATAGCTTTCAGGAAAACCTTTGCGCTCAAGTAAATTACGCCTTTTTAATTCTTGATTTGAATAAATAAAACCATCCGTGGTCATCAAATGAACCTTTAAGTCAGGATAAGTACGGCTTAATAAGACCTTTAACAATCTGGCAGTAGTAGATTTACCCACCGCTACTGAACCGGAGATGCCAATAATAAAGGGCGCAGCAGCTACTTTTTGGTGCAAAAATTCACTTTGCTTTTGTTGTAAAGACAATTTTTCCTGGTAAATTAAAAAAAGGTATTTAACCAAACTGCTATAAATTTCTTGTACATCAGTTAAGTTAATAATATCCCCCACCGATTTAATCTGTGTTAACTCCGTATCAGTGATTTTGACTGGTGCAGCAGTAGAAAAAGACTGCCATTGTTCCCTGTTAAACTGTAAATAGTTCTTCATCTTAATCTTCCTTAAGTTTTTGTTTTAATATATAAAGTAAATTAATACCACTCATCAAGTTAATTTGCTAGCTAAAAGAAAGGTGCTTTTATGAAAAAAATAGTTCTCTTTGGTGACTCTTTATTCAACGGCTATCGTGCTGGGCGTGATACCAATGTCATAACCAGCGGTGTGCAGAAAAAACTTGGGGATAACGCGCAGATTATCAATTTATCTTTAAGTGGAGCAACAACTACTGCAGGAATACAGAGGTTAAATCTAATCCCTGAGGAGGCAGATATAGTAGTGCTTGAATATGGCACAAATGACATGTCAAATAGTTGGGGCATCAGCAGCAGTAATTATGCTGCCAACCTTAATCACATGGTTCAAAATATTGGCGCTTCCCGCATGATTATTACAGGTCCGTCTTATCAAGACCCTAATAACAAGGATATCATGCAATATTACACTCTAAAGGACATGGAAACTTATAATCAGATTGCTGCAGATTGTGCCTCTAAAAATAATATTCCTTTTATTAATTTGATTGCGCATTTCAGCCAATTGGCAAATCTATCTTCATATTATCAAAAAGATGGACAGCACTTTACCGCTTTAGGTAACGAAATTTTAATTAATCTTGTAGCCGCAGCAATTAAACAAAAACTTGCACAATTATAGTGCAAGTTGTTTTGCTATAAATCTTTATACATCATGACATGCTTAATGTCAGCTTCTACAAAGGGCTCTCCTTTTGTTTTATAGCCTAAAAAGTCATAAAAGGGCTTGGCCTGCCATTGTGCATGGCAATACAGCCGGTTAGCGCCTTGATTACGCAAATATTCATCAACTTGCGCCATCATTTTGGTCCCCAGCTTTTGCCCGCGGGCTGCTGCAGCAACCGCTACTCTGCCTAACATCCACTTGCCATTTTCTGGAAAAATACGACAAACAGCTAAAGCGGCAGTTTCTTCTTTATTTAGCAAATAAACTTGAATAGCATCTAGATCCTGATCATCAAGTTCCGGTACCGTGATTTTCTGTTCAGTTACAAACGTATCAATCCGTAAGCGGGCAACACAAAACATTTCCCGCCCGGTCATTTGCGCAATTGGTTTGAAGGTAAATTTTTCAGTGTTAGTCATAGAATCGCCTATTTTTCTACATAACTTTCCCGGTCTACCTCGAGCAGCGGACTCTTTTCATTAGTGTAAATAATGTCAAGCTTGTACATCGCACGGGAAGTTATTGTATAAACTAATTGCGTTTCATCAACGCGATGATAATTATCTTTTGAAGCTGCCCACATGATAACAGCATCAAATTCAAGTCCTTTAGCTAAATATGACGGAATAACCAGTGTGCCGTCGACTAACCGCTGATTAGCACTGGCAATCAATGTGGCCTTCACCCCATCATCTTTCAGTTTTTGTGCAACAATCTTCGCACTGGCTAAATCTTTAGTGATAACAGCTGTTGTCATTTTACCTTCATTATTTTGGGCTAAAATTTTTTCCAGCACTGCTACAGCCGCTGCATTAGTGGAGCGTCCCCAAAGTGTTGGTTTAGGTCCTTGCCGGTTAAAAGACTCAATTTTTTCACCTTGCCGTAAAATTTGCTTGGTAAAATTAGTCAATTGCTCAGTCGACCGGTAGGACTTTGTCAGCTGAACGACATCTGTTTTTTCAGGATCAAATAAACCGCTAATCTGCTTAAGCAAACTTCTACTTTCATCTTTAGTAAAAATAGCTTGGTTCAAGTCTCCCAACATTGTGAATTTGGCACGTGGGAAATTATATTTCAGATAACAAAGTTGAAACGGAGTGTAGTCCTGAATTTCATCAATAAACGCATACCGCATTTCATAATCAACATGACGCCCGGTAATTAGGTCATAGAGGTATAAATAGGCGGAAACATCACTCATGTGAATGTAGTGCCGTATAAAGCTTTGTTTAACCTCTGCAACATGCTTTTCCCAATCCTCCACTGTAATTTGCCATTTAGCTAAATCAGTCATTTTAGGAACTGCACGGAGAAAATTCAGGTACTGCGCCCTCATGTTGATAAAATTATTGCGTCTAATTTGTTGGAAAACCTTATCGAGTGCTTTCACAACAATTTTACGACTAAGGAACTTTTCTTCTTTTTCTTCAGATTCAAATTCTTGGTCAGGATGATCATAAAGAGCATTCAACTGTTCTTGGCTCAAGTTTTGGATAGCGTCAGATACCCAAGCCTTCTTAGTTTCACCATTAATCTTGCGGTTAAGAGACTTAATTAATTCCTCTCTTGTAGCATCAATTCTGTTGCTTAAATTGTAATTATCGTTAAAGGAATAATAGAGTTCACTAATTTTTTCTTTGGTAAAAAATGGTCGTTTTTTATTACGGAAATAAATATTTTTGAAAATTAAACCGCGCTTATTAAGGTGTTTCGCATAATGGTGCAGTAAATTGAAAAAATTGGTAGAGTCTTTAAACTGACTAATGGCGGAATCAGCAGCGCTATCTTCAAATTGATCAAATAAGTTTTCCACGGTCATTCCCGGCAACCTTCTAGCCACAAACTGCCAGTAAGTCATTTGCACCATGTTTTGCTCGCCCATTTCAGGCAAAACGTTTTTAATATAATCGTTAAATAACTGGTTGGGGCTAAACATAATCACGTCACTGCTGGTTAAGTTGCCACGGTAGCGGTAAAGCAAGTAGGCAATACGCTGCAATATAGCAGAGGTTTTACCTGAGCCGGCAGCACCTTGTACAAAGAGCAAATCAGCACTGGTATTTCTGATGATTTTATTTTGCTCGCGTTGAATTGTCGTGACAATTGACTTCATCTGCGTGCTGGATTTTTCGCCTAACACTTCCAGCAGCATTTGGTCACCAATGGATTCATCAGTATCAAACATATTAGTGATTTTGCCGTCTTCAATCATGAACTGCCGCTTTTTGGTCATGTCAACGGTAATCTCACCTTCTGGCGACATATAGGAAACCTTGCCAATCTTGCCATCATAGTATATCGACGAAATTGGTGCCCGCCAGTCGTAAATCAGAAAATGATTATTTTTATCAGCAAAGGAACCCAGACCAATATAAATAGTCTCCGGCTTTTCACCATTTTCTTTAAAATCAACTCTGGCAAAATACGGTTTTTGCTCTAGTTTTTGCACTGTACTCAGTTGTTTGGCTGCATGTTGCCAGGCATTTTGCCGTTCATCAAGTAGTTGTTGTTGCTGATGAATAGACAGTGCAGTTTCCATTGAGGTTGAATAACCGTCATAATCCAATTTTACGTCATCAAAAAAGTGTGAATTAAGTTCTTGGGCCTCGCCTTCAGCGGATCTAATTGACGAAGACAGCTCGACTTTCTTTGCTCTGATCATTTTCAAAATCTGGTCGAGATGTTTTTGTTCGAATTCTTTATCATTCATCGCTTTTGTCATAAACTCACCTATTTTTTTCAAAACTTGCATACTATTTTACCATGAAATCGGTTTATATTAAAACCTATTAACTATTTTTACAAAAAGGAAAAAATTTATGAAAGTTGAGCAATTAATAACTATAATTTTAAGTAATAAAGTTGGTAAAATATGATACTTTTACTATTTTTCTTATATAATGAAAGGTAATGGAGTTGATCAAGGCATGAAAAATATGCGCCATTTCTTAGCTAAACTGGCTTGTGCATTAATAGTCGTTTTAACAATTGGGAGTAATTTACCAGCAATTACAGATAATTCATCATCTGTGTGGTCTTCTCAAGTCATTTATGCCAAAAAAGCTAAGAAGAAAGCCAAGAAAAGTAAAAAAACCAAGAAGAAAAAAGCAGCTGCTGTCGCCACATCTTGGCGGTGGAAAAAACCTAAGGCATCAGTCTATATTGATCTTGAAGACAACCAGGAACTTATTTCTGCTACAAACGATGCGATTGAGGCATGGAACAAGACCGATGCCTTTACTTTTACCAAAGCAAGCAGTAGGAAAAAAGCCAATATTGTTGTTGAACAAGTTTATAGTCCCAACACCAACTATGCTGGTTACACCACTTTTCATTACTACGTGAAGACTGGAATTATGTATTCTGCCGTTACCAGATTAAACATTTATTATTTACAGAACTTTTCACCGTATAATTATACCTACGAACGTATTCTCAATACTGTAGAACATGAACTAGGGCATGCAATTGGACTTAAGCATAATAACGGTGTGTCTGTGATGTACCCAACGGGCTCACTTTACCCTATTGAGCCTATCGATATTGATCGAGTAGAGAAACTATATCACGAATAAATTTTTAGAAGTGCGGAGGAGAAAATGAAAAGAATATATATTGTTCGTCATGGTCAAACTTACATTAACCGTTACCACAAAATGCAGGGTTGGTGTGACACACCCTTGACAGACAAAGGTATAGCCGGCGCTGATCAAGCTGGTGAAATTTTAAAAGATATTCCTTTTGATATTGCTTTATCAAGTGATGTAAAAAGAGCTAGTGATACCTGCGACATCATTGTTAAGCACAATGTTAATCATGATGAAATTCAGCATATTGCGACGCCTTTTTTCCGTGAACACTTTTACGGCTACTTTGAAGGCATGGATATTGACGCTGCTTGGCAAATGATTGGCGGTCCTCACGGCTACCAGAACCACAGTGACTTATTTAAAAATGAACCAATTGACACCATTAAGAACTGGATTAAAGATGCAGACCCATTTCATGACGCGGAAAACGCGCAAGAATATTGGCAAAGACTTGATAAAGGCTTTAAGTTAATTAGCCAATTAGATGGTGCCGAAAACATTTTACTTGTAACTCATGGTTTTACTATCCGCAGTATTGCAGATCGTTATGGTGATTTTGCTATTACCGAAGATCCACGCAATGCTTCTGTAACAGTTATGAATATGACTGAGCAAAAAATGAAAGTTGTTTCTTACAACAACACAAAAATATGATATTTTCCTGCAATTAGGAGGAGAACCTATGCAGTCTCAGGATGACTACTCTGCAATTACGGATAATTTGAACAATTGGAACGACCGGGCTGATGTTCATGCCCATGGCGGTTATGGCAATCTGTCTGAATTTGCCCAAAACCCCAAAGCTATCACTACTACAGTGAAACATGACTTAGCAGTATTAAAGCCCTTTTTACCTGCCAGTTCTGTTAAAAATAAGCGCCTACTGCATTTGCAATGTCACATTGGTGACGATACACTCAGCTGGGCACGTCTGGGAGCTAAAGACGTTTATGGGTTGGATTTTTCACCTACGGCTTTGAAATATGCGCGTAATCTAGCTAAACAAGCTAAAACGCCAATTACTTATGTCGAAGGCGATGCTCGTTTTGCGGCCGCAGCCATGCCTGAAAAATTAGGTCAATTTGACTTAATTGTCACTAGTGCTGGTACTATTACATGGCTTCCTAACCTTAAATCATGGGCAAACTCTATTGCACAACTATTAGCGGTTGGTGGCACTTTTATGATTAGGGACAGCCATCCAATATTATTTGCTTTAGACAATGCGGGATTGGAAATTATTCAAGATTATTTTAGCGGCACTGAAATTACCTATCAGTCAGATTCTTCGTATACGCCTAATTCTGCTGGTAAAATTAAGCACCAGACTAATCATAATTGGGCCCATGATTTTGCGGAAATTATTAATTCATTGATTGCTGCGGGCTTAACCATTAAACAAGTTGGAGAGGAAAAAGTTACTGATTGGAAAGCTTTGCCATCATTAATCTATAGTAAAGAAGATGAGGGCTGGGTTCTTCCCTCTGATTCACCACAATTTCCGCTTGAGTTTTCAGTAGTTGCGCAAAAATTATCATAAACCCGCTTAAATTCACTAAAAAGGCTAACTTTTATAATTATAAAAGTTAGCCTTTTAATGTAGTTTAGTTTATTTTTGACCTAAGATTGTATTTAAAATTTTTTACTTAAAAAGATACTATCTATTAACCACCAAAATAGACTTTTTGGACTTCCGGATTAGCTAATAGTTCTTTACCAGTGCCGCTTAATTGCACTACTCCAGTTGCAAGCACATACCCCCGATCGGCAATTGATAATGCTTGTTTAGCATTTTGCTCAATCAATAAAATAGTCGTGCCCTTTTCATTCAATTCTTTAATGATTTTAAAAATTTCCTGGATATATAAAGGCGAAAGCCCCATTGAGGGTTCATCTAATAACAGCAATTTGGGTTTTGCCATTAAGGCACGACCCATTGCCAGCATTTGCTGCTCACCACCAGACAGAGTGGCGGCATCTTGGTGACGCCTTTTTTGCAAAATAGGGAATCGTTTGAAGATTTCCTGATAAGTCTTTGCAGTTTCTTCATGATTTTTTTGGAGAAAAGCTCCCATTTGCAGATTTTCCATTACTGTCATCCCCGCAAAAATATGTCTGCCTTCTGCAACTTGTGAAATGCCGGCGCTGACGATTTGCGGGGCACTTTTATGTTCAATTTCTTTACCAAGATATAAAATCTGCCCGCTCTTAGGCTTGAGCAATCCTGAAATTGTCTTGACAATAGTTGATTTGCCGGCACCATTAGCTCCGATTAAAGTTACTATTTCACCTTGATTAATTTCAAAACTGACGTTTTTAACTGCTTGAATGACACCATAGTTAACAGACAAATCTCGTACTTCTAACATAGCCATCTAGTCTTCACCCTCTCCTAGATATGCTTCAATCACTTTAGGATTTGCTTTGACTTCTTCTGGACTGCCAGTAGCAAGCATTTCTCCTTGATCTAGAACATAAATTCGTTCTGCTAAATTCATTACTAAAGACATGTCATGTTCTATTAGAAGAACGGTAATTTGAAATTCTTTTTGAATGTATTTGATAAGATTGGTTAAGTCAGCTGTTTCCTCGGGATTCATACCGGCAGCGGGTTCGTCTAAGAAAAGAATTTGCGGTTGTGTAGCTAAAGCACGGACAATTTCTAACCGTCTTTGTGTACCATAGGGCAAGTTTTTAGCAAGAGTATTTTCGTTTTCAGTTAAATCAAAAATTGCTAGTAGTTTTTGTGCCGCTTCTTTCATGTCCTTCTCAGTTTTATAATAACGGGGCAAACGAAAGACAGCGGTTAAAAAGCCTTCTTGGTACTCATTGGTCATTGCAGTTAAAACGTTATCCATGACAGACAAGTTTTTAAATAACCGAATATTCTGAAAAGTTCTGGATAAGCCCAAGTCAGCAATTTGAACAGCACTTTTATGGGTTAAGTCATAATTTTGATTATTAACTTGTAAATTGATTTTGCCGCTTGTTACCTGCACCATACCAGTTAACAAATTAAATAAAGTGGTCTTGCCCGCACCATTAGGTCCAATCAAGGCAACTAGTTCATGCTTATCTAAATGAAGTGAAACGTCATTAACTGCAGTCAATCCGCCAAATTTGCGCACTACATGTTCAACCTGTAATAAGTGTGCCATATACTAGCCTCTTTCCTTTTTGCCAAAATGGCGGGTTAAGTTTTTAAGTGAAAATTCCCAATTACCTAAAAGCCCAGATGGTTTAAAAATCATAATTAATATGAGGGCAATAGCATAGATAACCATTCTCAAAGAACCAAAGTTTTGTAAAACAGTATCTAAAACTCCCAGCACAGTTGCTGCTACAAATGTGCCTGTCATACTACCAACACCACCTAAAACAACTATAACTAAGATAGAAATTGATTCCATGATACCAAAGTTTGATGGTGAAATTGTTTGTAAATAAGAGGCATGTAAACTGCCGGCGATAGCAGCAGTAGCTGCGCCCAATACAAAAGCAGCTAATTTCCATTTAGTAGTATTAATGCCCATTGCTTCAGCGGCTATCTCATCTTCACGCACAGCCTTAATTGCACGCCCATTTTTGGAACGAATAAAATTCATCAAAACGATTGTAGTCACACAAACTAAGATATAAACGGTAGGCCATGAACATAACTGGGGAATATTAAACATGCCGGCAGAGCCGCCCGTAATTTTTAAATTATTAATTACGTTGCGAATAATTTCGGCAGCCCCTAATGTGGCAATTGCCAGATAGTCTCCTTTCAAGCGAATAAATGTGGCTGTTCCAATCACACCCGCAATAATAACGGCTAAAAGCACACCTACTAGCAGTGAAAGCAAAAAGCCAACTTCATTACTCATGTGTTGCGTAATGATTGCAGTAGCGTATGCACCAATTGCCATAAAACCGGCATGACCCAGTGAAAACTGACCGCTAAAGCCGATAATCAGGTTCAAACCTGTTGCCAAAATAATATTAATGCCAATCGTAACCAGCATGTTTTCAATAAAATCATCAATTACGCCAACTATGATTAAGGCGTTGATTAAGTAAAAGCCGGCTACCATAATTACGAGCCACGATAAAATGTATTTCCAATTAACCTTCATTTTGCCACCTATACCTTTTCCTTGGCATTTTTGCCGAAAATACCTGCTGGTAAAAAGAGCAAAATGACTATTAACACAAGATAAACTACTGCATCTTTATATGCGGACAAACCAATAGATTGGAAGAAGGTTTCTAAAATACCAATTAAGAAGCCACCAAGTGAGGCACCGGGTACCGAACCAATTCCTCCTAAAACGGCTGCCACAAAGGCTTTAATACCGGGAGTCATCCCCATTAAAGGATCAATTTGATTATAGTACATGCCAATCAGCACTCCTGCCGCACCAGCTAAAGCTGAACCCAAGGCAAAAGTAAAAGAAATCGTGTGATTAACATTAACCCCAACTAATTCGGCAGCGGCAGGATCAACAGATACAGCCCGCATTGCACGTCCCATCTTAGTTTTTTTAATAATCAGTTGCAGTGAAACCATTAGTATCAAAGCAGTTACTAAAATTAAAATTTGAATATTGGAAATTTGAACGCCGCCAAACACATAGTTGACTTGTTCAATTACCTGCGGAAAACTACGTGCGTTTGAACCCACAAAGTAAGACATGCCATTTTCAAGTAAAAATGAAACTCCGATAGCTGTTATTAAGACAGCAATTCGCGGTGATTTACGCAATGGTCTATAAGCAAAATACTCGATCACTACACCCGAAACCGCACCAACAATCATTGCTGAAAGTAATGCCGTGATGAAGTTAAAATGCCAAGCATTAATTACATAGTAGGCAAAGAATGCCCCCAGCATGTAGATATCGCCATGAGCAAAGTTAATTAAATTAATAATGCCGTAAACCATGCTATAGCCTAATGCCAGCAAGGCATATATTGAGCCCAGTGACAAGGCATTAATGATTTGCTGTAATACTGTTTGCAAATTTAAGCGCCCCTTTTAAATTTTGGATCTATTCAACACTAAATGAATTACTTACTTTGCCATTAGTCATTTCTTCAATTGCAATTGGCATTTCTGGGTCATGAGTTTTATTAACTGTAATCTTACCGGTAACCCCATCAAAATTTTTAATCTTAGCTAAGCCGGCAGCGACTTTAGTTGAATCATCTGATTTTTGTTGTTCAATGGCAGTCTTAACCATGTAGACTGCATCATAAGCTAAAGCTGAAAACGTTGGAGCCGGTGCATGATAACGTGCTTTAAAGGCATTCATAAACTTGACAGCTGTTGGATTTTTAGCAGCTACACGAGTGGAAAATGGTGTAGTGTAGTAAACTTTGGTAGCATTCTTAGCACCAGCAATTTGGGCAAGTTTAGGATCAGCCATACCGTCACTACCCACAATTGGCACTTTAATACCCATTTGCCGTGCCTGCTTAACAATCAGACCAACTTCTGTGTAATAGCCCGGAACATAAATAGCGTCAATCTTCTTTGACTTAAATGAAGTTAAAACGGCATTAAAGTCCTTGTCACCTTCTGAATATGTTTGGCTATCAACTACTTTACCCTTATATGTATTCTTAAAGGCTTTAGCTAAACCGGTACCGTAATCACTTGAATTATCAGCGTAAACTGCTACACGCTTTGCTTTCAGCTTCTTTGTGACAAACTTAGCGGCACTTTCTCCTTGGAAATTGTTTTGGAAACAGGCTCTAAAAACGTATGGTTGAACCTTGCCGTTTTTCTGTTTAGTGTAATCAGGATCAGTTGCAGAAGGACTCACGCTGGGAACTGCTGCTTTAGTAATATTAGGAATTTCAGCTGTTCCCGCATTAGTAGTGGCCGGCCCTACAATTGCTGCCACCTTATCTTTATTTACCAGTTGTGCTGCTACCGAAGCAGAAGTAGCAATCGCTGTTTTGTTATCGCGAATAATCAGCTTAATTTTCTTTTTATGACCGTTAACATCAATGCCGCCAGCCTTGTTAATTTCAGCTGCTGCTAGCTGAATTCCCTGTTTCTGGGCATTTCCGTAACCTGCAGCCGTGCCAGATAATTCCATGTTGACACCAATTTTGACAGTGTCTTTGTCTTGATGAGTACCGCTACTGTTACTATTCTTGGCAACTGAACAACCTGCCATCATAAAGGCAGCTGTTCCTACCGTTAGGATACCCATCATTTTTTTAGTAAACTTGTTCATCATTTTCTCCTTCTCTAACTAGCCTGGTAACAAAAACCTCATTCAACTTAATGAATGAGGCCCAAGATAGTTATTTGTTAAGCCCTATTCATTAAGACGCAAACAAGGGCTCAACATGTTAATTACTAAAAGTAATTCTTTCACGCTAAGTCCTACGCGACAACAACAAGGCAATCAAATTTTGAGAAATGCTGTTTCTAATGTTGATTCGTTTACTTAAAAATTGATGTTTCATTAAAATTGCCTCCTCAAATTTAATTTAATACTTAGGATTATAAGTAAAGGTATGTAGCATGTCAAGTACAATTAGTAATTATTTTGAACAAATTTCTAAGTTTTTTTTATTAATCCAGCTGGCAATAGGATTAGCAGCTGGCAAAATACTATTTGCACTTGCTCACAAATTAAACATGTGATCTTATGAACTTTATGGTAAAATAAAGTTGTTGAGAAGGAGGCATAATATGTTTGCTACAGTTTTTTACTGGATTATAATTGCTGCTACCGGTCTTTGGGGAGTATGGTCAGCAGCCTGGTCGATGATATATGTTGCTAAACATGAAAACGGCAACTTATGGATTTTTGCAATAATTAATGTTTTGATTTTAGCTTTACTAGGTCTGGCTAATTTGATCTATAGCACTGAGGGCAATCAGTGGTATTGGTTTTCTTCCACTAGGGCAGACATTAGCCTTTTAGTATATATGCTTTTTGCCTACTGCGCTTTGGTAGTTTTGCAAGTATTGTTTGGCATTACACGTAAGCCTAAAAAAGCTTAAGGTTAAGACTAACAATCATCTTTAGTACCTTAAAAAGTTTTCCTAATATCAAAAAGGGAGGTTGAATAATCAACCTCCTTTTTTTGCTATTTAATAATTTCTGGTAAGCATTTTTCGAACTATCTCAACAACCTCATCATATCCAGAATAATTGCTAAATTTATCTTTAAGCAGTGCTAACGCACTACTCGTAAAGTCATTTGCCAGCTTCTGGGCGTGCCTAATGCCGCCTAATTCATTGACTAAATATTCTATTTGGGCTAACTCACTAGAACTTATGTTTCTACCTTTCTTAACCAGCTTATTTAATTTACCAGTGTTATCTTTTTTTAAGGCAAAAATTAGTGGCCCGGTATAAACACCGTTAACTACATCAGATAAAACCGGCTTTTTTAATTCGGCAGTTGACGCAGTGTAATCTAAAATATCATCCCGTAATTGAAACGCTTGTCCAAATAGCACACCTACTTGCTGAGCACTTCTGGCCAGTCTTTTGTTAAGACCTCCTTCAAGTGCCCCAATATAGCAAGCATAACCAAACAAGCTTGCCGTTTTGCCCCGAATTTGTTCAAGATATTCTTTTTCAGTAATCGAAGTATTGTACTCATTACCAAATTGAGTAGTCTCACCAGCAAGAATTTTTTGCATAGTTGAGCCATTAACGCGCAGATTAGTTATTTTTGAAGTATTCTCACTGAGCAATTGTAATGAAAGTGCAAATAAATAGTCTCCAGCATAGAGCGCAATGGTCTTGCCATATTTTGCCTGCACTGACTGACTGCCCCTTCTGACACTGGAATTGTCTATAATATCATCATGAATTAAGGTAGCGTTATGAAGAATTTCAACTGACCCGGCAATATTAATTAGTCTTTCCTTTTTTGGTTCATTACCCATATTGCCAAAAAGTAAGACAAAACTGGGACGCAATTGTTTGCCAGGCTTGGAAAATGTGTACCTGATTGCCTCTCCCAGTTTACCTTTGGGAGTCCTGATATTTTTTTGAATGCTGCTTTGGACTTTTCTTAATTCTTTTTCTAGCCTTGACATGTTAAATACCTTTATTAATTATCCCTTTAATAAAACTCAATGCATCAACGTAATGCATTAAAAAACTACTGACAAGACCAACTATTGTTCCAGAAAGAATTCCGAATACTGTCAATAATGGCAAATATAATAAAACATATTTACTTTGTGCTAGCAGCACGGCAATTAATAATTGACCAAAATTATGACAGACGCCGCCAAGGATTGATACTCCTATTATGCTCAAAAATCTGGGAACCAACGGTAAGAACATTTTCATTAAAAACAGACTTAAAAATGAACCTGCAGCAGCAAATAAAAAGGTACTGGTGCCCCCTGTCATCAAAGCGGCTAATACTAAGCGCAAAAACGTCAATAAAATACAATCTTTAAAAGGCAAAATCATTAATGCCATCATCGTAATAATGTTGGTTAAGCCAAGCCTAGCACCAGGTGCAAAGAAAAAGGGTGCAGGAAACATTTGCTCAACAACGCTAAGAATAATTCCTTGGGAGCATAAAATTCCTGTAAACACATACGTGCGTAAATAACTATTTGTTTCAGTCATAATATCTAAATCTATTTATCATCATCAATTTGATTTTCGTTTTTTAACTCAACTAAAAATTTGTGTGGCAAACAAACAATTGTATCTCCGCTTTTACTTTTCCAGCCTTCTTTAACACATACTTGGTCCTTGCAGTTAGCATCAATTGCGCGAATTTTGTGGTTTTTCACCTGTAAAATATTAATTTTACCGTCTCTTTGATACTGCCATTTTTGGTCATGATCTAAAGAAAGCTTTTTAACTTGGCGATTATTAACTTTTACTATAGCGATTACCTGATTACCCTCTTTTTTAGAATTATGTACCATAAAAAAGGGCGTGAAACTAATAATTAATAAAATTACTACAATTAAAAAGTCACCAGGTTTAAGCCTCTTTAAAATTTCCATGTCTTACCTCACTAACAATTAAAACTAAAAAAGTCTTATAGATAAAACCATAGGACTTTTTAGAATTACCATTGTTAGTTTTTTATTCCATTTTTATCAACGTGGTAAATCGGCTTCAAGACGCCATATCTAAGTTTAGTCAGTTTCTTTTGCAGCCACGGAACAAACCACATGTCAAGACCGAATGCTCTACCCGAGCCGTTCATTACAGCGATAGCAGCAAATACCATCCAGACATTGACCCAGTAGTTCATTCCTGATAAACAGAAAATAGCTACGAAGATTGCGCTCATACCACCAGCAAACCACGTGCATAAGCCTAATACTAACATAACTCCTAAAACAATTTCCAAACACGTCATAGTCTTTTGTGCTACTAGTGCAGCTTCTTTATTAGGAATTAGAACTTTAGTTACTGCTTGCACCCAACTTGGCATTTTATCAAAGACTGCCATTGGGGAATGACCATAATCATAATTGAGGGAAAATAGAGCAGGAGCAGCAGTTGTAGCGGCTTTACCACTTGCGGCAGTCGTAGCCGCTGCCTTTTGTGAAGCACCACTGGTAGCAGCTTGAATCAGCCACGGGAATTGCAATTGCAGCTTATTAGTGAACCAAGAGCCGCTGCCCTGTACCTTGTACCAGCAGTCAACTAACCACATCAAGCCTAAATAAATTCTCAATGGTACTGCCCATAAAACATTGCCGTACCTATTAAGATTGCCCCGCCATAAAGTTGGACGCTTAATTCTGAACCATTCGTCCATTACATAGTGGAAAAGATAGTAACCGGAATAGATTTCCATAAAGTAAATCATGTCCACTACGTCTTTCATCAAGATAGCGAAAAAGCCACTCAGATGGAAAGTATTAACTAAAGACGCAACACCCCAACTAGGTCCAAGTGAAACCATAAAGCCGGAATAAGTACCCTTAAATTTAACGGGTTCACCGCCGTTAATCTGGCTCAAAATATTTCTCAAAGCACATTTACCGGCGGATTCAGCTCCCTGAACCACCTGTGGTTCACCCCGACCGCTGCCATCAGCATCATAAAGAGCCACATCACCTATGACATAAACGTGGGGATCGGTTGGAATTTGTGAATATTCATTAACTAAAATTCTACCGCCTCTACCAGTTTCAAAACCAAAGTTTTTAGCTGTAGCAACAGCCTTAACACCAGCAGTCCAGATCAATGTCCTCGTTGGATACGTTGAACCGTCTTTCAGGTCAATATAATTTTCATGAACACCAACTACACCTGTATTGACTTTAATATCTACGCCCCGCTTTAAGAGATATTTCTCCGCCTTGGCAGCATCAGCGCGATCAAGCATATTCATTACCGTTGGCGCCATTTCCATCATGGTTATCTTGATGTCGTCTTTTTGCAAATTATATTTTTTAGCTAAATCACCACGCCAGGAGTTTAATTCCCCAGCCATCTCAGTTCCGGTAAAGCCAGTACCAACAACGACGAAGTTGAGGTATTGTGCCCTTTTTTCAGGATCTCTTTCTTGAGAGCCTAAATGAACCATCAGATCAATGTGATCCCGCAGTTTTTCTGCATCATCAAGATTACCCAAAACAAAGCCGTTTTCTTTAACACCAGGAGTGTTAAAGTCATTAGGCTGCGAACCAATAGCTAAAATGACGTAATCGTATGGATAAGTGCCGTTATCGCCAATAACTTTTTTGGCAGATTGATCAATTTTAGTAATATTGTCAGTTACTACATCAACGTTTTTTCTCCGTGAAAATAAACGCTGCAGATCATACTTAAGACTCTTAGCTTCTACTCGGTTAGCTGCTACTTCGTGTAAAGAAGTCATCATGGTCATATAGGGATTTTTATCAATCAGCGTAATTTTAACATCATGCCGCTTTTTTAATTTTTTGGCAAGATGCTTGGTGGTATACAGACCGCCGTAACCGCCGCCAATTACTACAATATTCGTTTCAGCCACTTTTAACACTCCTTAATGCAAATGTACTAGTTGTCTTTTATTATACTAGTATTTACAATTATGGTAAAGTGGCTACTTTCACAATCTTTCCTAATTTTGTTTTTGTTACGCGCTTTCTTTGCTATTAAAATAACTTTTTTGTTTTTAAATTTTGTAGTTGCACAAAGTAAAACTGTATTTTATAATCTAAGTAAGTGAATGTGTACACAATGTTATATGGTTTGATATGATCACTGAGGGAGATATTATGAAAAATAATAAATTTATAACCAGCACAGCTATTTTGGCACTTTCTACGCTTTTGCTTAGTGCTTGTTCAACTACGGCTAAGAAAAGTTCTTCAAGCGATTCTAAGCCAAAAGAAAGTAAGGTCGAAAAGAAGAAAACCCCTAAGCAGATTGCCGGTGGCAAATTGCAAGATGGGGTTTACAAATTAGTCGAAGACAATTATTTCAATGGCTATAAAGTAAAGGTTTCTATGACCGTTAAAGATGGCAAGGTTACAGACACCAGCTATGATAACGTAGACAAGAATGGTAAATCAAAGGCGAAAGACGCCAAATATGAAGCACAAATGAAGAAGTATTCTCAAGCAAAAATTGGTCCTAAAGAATACATCCCTAAATTGCAAAAATCATTTGCCGCTAGTGGCGCTAATTCAAGCGCTATCCAAGTCGTTTCCGGTGCTACCAGTTCAAGCACCACTTTAAAGAACTATGTCAACCAGTTAACACAGGCAGCTCAAAAAGGTGATACTACTACCATTCACATCAATAACAATAAAAAATTAAAAGACGGCACATATAAATTAGCAGAAAAGAACTACAGCCACGGTTACCGTCAAGTGTTAACCATGGTAGTCAAAAAAGGCAAAGTCAGTGATTTTAAATACGACCAAATTAACAAAAAAGGTGTTTCCAAGACCAAGAATGCTGCTTACGAAAAGCAGATGAAGAAAGTTAACAAAGTTGGACCGAAAGAGTACATTCCAAAATTACAAAAAGAATTCTTAAAAGCTAAAGGAAACACCGAAAAAGTTCAAGCAGTTTCGGGAGCAACAGAATCTTCTCATTCATTTATCGCTTATGCTGATCAACTAATTAATGCCGCACAAAAGGGTGAAAGCGGAACTATCAAGGTTGACAATATTGTTTATCAAGAATAAAAAGTTAATTAGTTAATTACAAAAAGAGTGACATTTAGCCGCTCTTTTTTATTAGGAGAAATAAGTGATATGACCAAGCAACCAAACAAGTTTATGCTGGTAATTGCAATTTTATTAGCATGTTTTAGCCTAACTTCTTGCTCAACTCAAAGTAAAACTACTGCCCCAACAAAAACACCTGTTACCACTACTCCCACTTCAGATACCCAATTTTTAATGGGAACTGTTTGCACCATCAAGATTTACAATAAACACCAACAAAAAGCCCTGAAGGCCGGCTTTAACCGGATTAAGGAATTAGCAGCTCAAACCACGGTTAACCAAAAAGGCAGTGAAATAGACAAAATCAACAGGTATGCCGGAATTAAACCGGTCAAAGTTACCCCTACTATTTACCGTATGTGTAAAGACGCGTATCATTACAGCAAAATTTCTGCTGGTACATTCGACTTAACAATTGGACCAATTACCAGCTTATGGCGAATAGGCTTCCCCGATGCCCATAAACCTAAAGCAAGTACCATTAAAAAGCGGCTACCGTTAGTTAATTACCGTAATGTGGTTTTTAACGATCAAAAACGCACCGTTTTCTTAAAGAAAAAGAAGATGATGCTTGATTTAGGAGGAATGGCTAAAGGCTTTATTTCTGATGAAGTTATGAAAGTCTTGCAAAAAAAGGGCGTCACCAGTGCCATTATTGATCTGGGCGGCAATATCTACGTTTTAGGCAACTCCCCAACCAATAACAGTAATTGGACCGTGGGGATTCAAGACCCCAGTGCTGCGCGGGGTGATGCGATCGGCTCCTTACCGGAAAAGAATGCTACTGCAGTAACATCAGGTATTTATGAACGTTATCTCAAAGTCGGAAACAAAATTTATAGTCACTTAATGGATCCCCAAACGGGTTACCCTTGTCAAAACAACTTGTTAAGTGTCACAATTATTGCTAAGCGGTCAACCACAGGTGATGGACTGTCAACTGCAGTATTTAATCGCGGTTTGAAAAAGGGCTATGACTATGTAGAACATCTGTCTGGCGTAGAGGCAATTTTTATTACTAAAAAGAAAAAAGTCTACGTCACCTCGGGCTTAAAAGATAAATTCAAACTGTTTACGGATAATGGTTATCAACTGGCAAAGTTAAAAACCAGCAATTAATTTTGGATAAATAAAGACAATATTTTGAAAGGAAAACCAATGGAGGCTAAAAAAAAGTACAGTCACTTTACAGTAACCGATTTTTTTGAGTTGGTGCGGCTTAATACCAAGCTCAATAGTTTAATGCCTTATTTATTAGGAATTCTATTTGCTTACTTTTATTTTCATACTTTTAATTGGCAAAATTCTTTAATATACTTAGTTGCTCAAGGCGCAATCGCTTTATTTGTGACTGGTTTTAATAACGTTCAGGACTATCGTCTGGCTAAAAGCAAAGATTATCAAAAAGAACATAATTTAATTGGCAAACGTAATTTATCGCCGACAACTGCAATGGCGGTCATGCTTACTCTGCTTTTAATCGCAGCAGTCTTAGGAATTTGGCTAACTGTGCGAACCAATCTTTTTATTTTGCTGATCGGTGCCCCCGGACTTTTTGTGGCTGTATTTTACACCTACGGCCCCGTTCCCTTTTCCAGAGTACCGCTAGGCGAAATTCTTGCTGGCTTATTCGAAGGACTGGGAATTATGTTCTTAGCCGTTTACATCAATTCACCAGTAAGTCAATTAGCCTATTTAAACTTTGATTGGCCGCAATTTATTGTTGGGGGCAATTTAGCCAACCTCCTGTTAATTTTTTGGGTAGCTTTACCCCAAGCATTCTTTAACGCAGCGACAATGCTGGCTGATAATACCTGCGACTTAAAACAAGATCTGGCTAACGGGCGCCATACCCTCCCCTCATACATTGGCGTAAAAAATTCATTAAACTTATTCAGTTTTTTAACCCTGGCTCCATTTGCAATAGTCGCTATCAGCGTCATATTCCGTCTTTTACCAGTTTGGCAACTATTAATTTTTGTAACTTTGCCGAAGCTCTATAAAAACGTGCAGGCATTCAGACAGAAGCAGACCAAGGATATGGCTTTCTGGGTTGATGAAGATAATATTAAGCACCGAGTACCCACAACTTTTGATTTAGCACCGCAAAATTTATTTTGGTTTCAATTAATGCAAGTTTGCGGACTAATTTTAGGCATTATCTTTCATTAATTAAAGACGCTGAAAAAAGCACGCTCTTTAGCGTGCTTTTTCATTGCCTAAATTTTTAAAACTCAACTTTGTGATGCCGCATTACTGTTAGCAGATAAATAGCAAAATAAGCCAGCAACATTAGCACTATTGGCAGCCAAACTTCATAATACGCTGTTGGCAAAACCTGATTGAAAAATCTCAAGCCAAACAAAACATCAAAGACCCCAAATATTGCGGGAATAAAGAATAAAAGCCCGGTTTTGCTCTGCCATGTTCTTTGAGCTAGTCTTTCATTCGTAAATTTCTGATCCCGTTTAGCAGCTTTGACTGCTATTATCAAGATCGCAATCAGGCTTGTACCAAATACAAACGCCAATGAGTAGCCCAAGATCTTCATTTCTTTATTCATCCCCAATATCAGCTGATAAGTAGCCGCCTTAGAGTTGCTATAGAGGTGACTATAAGCAAGATTACTTTGAGCCTGTTTATGCTCAATTTTTAGTAAAAACGGCCAGTCTCTATCAAAACTGTTTAGCTGCACCACAGTCAGATATTTAGTTTTACCTTTAATCTTATTTAATTCTGCAGTTGAACGAAGTGCAATTTTTTTATTTTTAAAACCATTGGGAACGAGTTCACGAAAACTGTCATCTGCTAGAGAATTTTTATTCAATTGGTCTAACTTAATAGATTTGACTTGAAAATTGCGTCTACCGGTGCTTTTGACATACTTAATTGGATTATTTGCCAATTCATTACGAACAAAATAAAAGTGCCCTTTTGTTTCTTTATAATGATAAGTTTGTTGCTTTTTAATTTTTAGTTGCGCCACATCGTTTTTAATATTGGCGGTGTTGCTGACAATTACGCCATCATAATAAGTTCCTCTCTTAATATCTTGAGAAAAGGCATTAAAGTCATGACTTAAAGCCAGAGCGCCCATAGTCAAGGCGAAAAGTAAGGAAATGATAGTAAAAACGCCAGCATAATGATGAAGTCCCAGCAGCGTTTTTCCTTTAGTTAACTTAATTTTGTTAAACCAAGTTGCAGGCAGCAAGCTTAATAACGAGTGGCAAAGTAAATAAGTACCTGACACAATTGTAACAAAGGCTGCCAATAAAGTATTAAACAGATTTTGACTAGGCAAATTTAGTATAAAATAGCCGGTTACTATTAGTATCAACCCTAAAACCATTTCAATTATTCTTAGTCCTAAATGTTTTTGAAAAATTGCAGGTGCAACTTCTTTTGCAGCTACACTTTTTAAAATAGTTCTGGTTAACCTATAAGTTACTACTATGCCGCCAACAATTATTAGAACCGCCAGTAACATAGCCACTTGCATGCCTGAATTTATCCGCAGAAAACTGTTAATGACGTTAAAATTCGGCACATTTGGTTTTATTAAACCGCTAAATAACTTAATAATTAAAGAAGCTATATCCAACCCTAAAATAATACCAGCAATTATCATCAAACCGCCAATAATGAGTGTCGCACAAAGTTCTATCAGTCCAACGCGCATATTTTTTAATTTTTGCATCAAGATCACCAAACTTTCTGTTCGCTCCTTCAAGCAGACCACCTTTTAACTTAATTATAGTTAGCGCTACCAACTTTTTAATAAGCTATCTATTTTCTTTAGCATATTTTAATACTTAGTTTTTAAAGCATTTCCCTTTATAGAAAACTTGCTTATCTTTATAATTTTTTTCCGGTCTAAACTTTATAAATAATCCATCTACAAATGCTTCATAAATATGATCATCTACTTTAGACATAATTTTTAAATCTTCGCTTAACTTACAAAACATTTTTCCCATGTTTCTAATTAATCTAAATTGAGCACAATAAGAATTAATTTATGTAATAAATTTTCAATTTTCTTACTCCTTTCTATTTACTTCTAGTTTATTACGATTTTATATAAGCATATAAAAAATGTCATATTTAACTCTTAATGGTTTAATATGACATTTAAAAATTTTATTTATTAGCAATCATTAGTTCTTCAAGTTCTTTACCATAACTGGGCATGCCAGCAATTTTTACACTTTTAATTATTATTTGTATTTTATTAAGATACTTAGGATTTTGATCATAATGATATTTGACTATATTTTCAAAAGCTGGAGCAATAGTTTTATAGAAAAATATATCTGGTTTTGTTTTGATTTGTTGTTCACTACTAACATAAAATGCTGTTTCTTCGAATTTTTTGTTACGAATACACAAAATCATCATATTAATAATTATAGATAAAACTAACTTCTGAATATCTATGCTACTTGAACCAATAAACTGACGTATTACTCTTTTTGAAATCAATAAATTACTATCTAAATCATAAAAACTCATAAGGTTGCAGTACAATCTTAAACTATCAGAATTAAAATGAGAAACATCAAACGTTCTTTCTTTCAATCTATCTATAACGCCACTATCAATACTGGAAAGATTTTTGTTAATTATTGCAATAAAGATATCAATTATATCTAATTTATCTTCTTTATTTGGAAAATCACTTTCCGCAACAAAATTTCGTATTTGTTGCAGATCATGCACAGAATTTTGATAATACGCTTCATTAACCATTCTATCAATCTCTAGGTTCTCGTCATGTACGGTCTTCGCCTGGTGGTTTAACTTACCAAAAAAATCAGTTAATGAAATTTTGTTAACGTTTAATAGTTCAATTAAATTATCTGCTGAAATGCTGCTTAAATTTTTTTCAACTTTTGCATAAAATGACGGGCTTACCACATCATTAACCCATTGCCTTTGTGTTTTCTTTTGCTGAATGCGATAGTCTTTTAGTAATTCACCAATTGTCATTTAAATTTCCTCAACTATTTGATTAACTATCAAATATTAAATTTTTTAATTTTATTATAATCTATTATAATCAAAAAATATAAAAGTATTATTAAATTAAAAATGAAAATTATATAATGCTGAGGTAAATTGGGTTATTATCTATCTGACTACGACAGGCTCTTATCGTTAAATTGGTATTGATTAAAATCAACAACTACATCATACTTTTGCAGTTCTTCTGGATCGTAATGATGAATAACTTCAACAAAAGTAAAGTTTGAATCAAAAATATATTGGTGAATTGCCTTTGATGAAGTTTTATCAAGTGAAGCATTAATTTCATCCAGTAATAAAATTGGTCGATTGGCTAAAATAGCCCGTGCCACCTCAATTCTGGACAATTGGCCACCAGATAGTTGATCTGCATTGTCACCTAATTGATAATCAAATCCCTTTTCTTTAATTAATTGTCCTAACTGTAGTCCTTGACATACCTCAAGAACTTTTTCTTTAGCTATATTGGCTCCTAGAGTTAGATTAAACCAAAGCGTATCAGAAAAAATAACTGCACTCTGGCTGGAATAGGCAAACAACTTAGTAAACGATCCTGCCGCTACTTCGTTATGATCAAGTATAATTTTTTTAGATTTACCATACTTACCATACATTAGAAACTGTAACATCGTAGATTTCCCTGATCCTGAGGGTCCGATGACCGCAACTTTTTGGCCAGACTTAATATCAAGATTAATATGTTGTGCTAATACCTTATCCTGACGCATTAAATCTAGGTCTTGCACTTGTAGTTCATTAAATGTAGGATCATTGGTTTGTTCACGCTCCACATTATCTGCTTTTTGTATATATTGCTTTATCTTTCGAACAATTGGCTTTGTAGTAGACAAATTATTTCGTTCTTGCAGAATTTGTAAAATTGGATTTACAAATGAATTCGATAATTGCGTTATTGCAAAAAGAGCACCTAAAGTAGTTTGGCCTTTAATTACTAATGCAATACCAATTGCAAACGGCAATAAATAAGTACCCATAATTGCAATTGCATTAAGAAAAGCACTGGTATTAGTATTAAGCACATTCATCTTGGCTAATTTTTCTTCTAATTGGTTAACTTTATACTGATTTTGTTTAACTGCATTATCCTGCTTATCATATAAATTAAAGGTAGCAGTACCAGATAACAAATTTTTAGTTTGATTAACATATTTATCATTAGCATTTGTCCAAGCCTCTGCAGCATTTTGAATAGGCTTTTGGAAAAAGGTGGAAACAATTGTTGGTATAACCGAACCAATAAAGAATATTATTGTAAGCTGCCAATTTAGATACAAAGCGAATGCCATAGCAAATACGACAGTGTATGAATAAATCAAAATTCCTATTTCAGCATCATAGCGATTTGTTTCCAAAAGTTTAAAATCATTAGTTAAAAAACCTAAATTAGAAGCATTTTCTTGCTCATCCGAGAGCATACCTCTCATCACTTTAAGCCTTAACTTAGTATTGACCTGCTTAGCAGCATCTGCTTTAAGATAATCAAAAATTAAAGTGGCGACTAAAATTAAGATCAATAACAAAATGTTTTTACCAAAAAAGACTGGAATAGCTGCAAAATTTTTAGCCGTTGCCAAATTAATTAACGAACCAACGATGTATGCTGTAACAATATTCTGCATACTGGAAATTAATCCAAAAATATTTAAACAAAAAAACTTAAAGTGCGAATAGTATTTATAAACCATAATTTTCTTTTCCTTTCAAAAAACCTTCGTTATTTATATAAATAATATAATTGCCTTTTTATTTTTATTAATAAAACTGTCATATTTGACGCAAATAAGGTGGATATGACAAATCCAAAAGCTAGCAGAATTTATTTCCTATCGACTTTCACCTATACCAAAGTAGCTTAACATAGTATATTAATTGAAATAGAGCTAAAGCCAAGTAGCTAGCAATTTTAAAAGGTACATAAAAAATAAAGCAGTAATCAAAAAGAGGTAGGACAAAAGTCCATTTCTTTCTGATTACTACTTAAATAACCGAAGCATCTTTTCGATTAAATTGGCTAATTTATCAAAATCTTGTCCTAGCTTGCGCAATGCAGGCGTTAGACTTGTTAGTAGTAAACACTTCAGAAGAAATAAATGTACAATCCTTCCCATGCTATCACCTTTTTTCGGGGAGGATCGAAAGGCGTACTTCACTATTCTCTCATGTGTTCTTATGCTATAATTTCAGTAGAAGAAATAAAGTGCGATCTTTGCATGCAAAAGAGGCGTACTAGACGTCTAGGCAATCCAGTGGATTGCTTTTTTGCTTTTTTAAAAGAAAGCCTAGGCTGCCCACTTTAACTTTCACAAACCAGAACCCAGCTACTTACCCTCCTGCATTCGTTACATGCTTTCGGGGATAAACTTATCACTGGATCACGGACTCAACAAAGAACTTCTTTGAGTTCTTAAAAGCAGAAATGCTTTATAGTCCGGGGGATTGCCATCAAAACTTAATCGAATTGGAGAAGGGCAATCAGTGATTACATTAATAAAAGAATCAAGAGCAGATTAAAAGGCTTGACGCCGATTGAATATCGACATCAAGCCTTAACAAAATAATTATTAAAAATTCTAATCTAACTTTGGGAACTCACCCTAAAATTATTCAGTTGTTAGGACAATCTTTTGATATAACGTAACTGTTAACAAGTAATAACCCAGATAAAGCACAATAAATATTGTGAATGGAATCCAGATATTATGGTATGGAGATATCAGCAATGTTTTAAACAGTTGTAAGCCACAAAGGACATCTATTATGCCTAAAATTGCAGGCATGGTGAACAAAGTACCAATTTCTTTTCTGATCGAACTGCGCAATAATTGTGGCCTGGCTCCAATTTCATGTAGCATCTGGTAGCGCACCTTGTCACTGGCCGCACCACTTAAAACTTTAAACATTAACGTCGAAGCGAGCATGGTCAGAAATGCTATTCCTAAGAAAAAGCCCATAAATTCAAAAGCACTGGTAAAGCCAATCATATTATTATAGTTATATGATTTGGAAGAAAGGTATATATCTTGGTAATTGCGATTTTCCCTTAGTTGCTGTTTTTGAATTTGTTTAATTACTGGAAAATCATGGGCAAAGTCTTTAACTTTAATATAACTGACGAATTTTTTCTGACCACCAAGTGTATTCCACCTTTTTGGTGAAACTAGCTTAATTTTCTTAGGAATGCCGTTAGGCACCATTTGGCTAAAAATGCTGTTAGCAGCTGTTTCCGGTTGATCCAGTTCGGCAGTAACCAGTGTTTTCACTTTATATGTAGGTAAATTGTCTTGATTGTCATGAAAATAGATTTCTATTTCTTTCAGCGGCTGTTTTTCAAATTCCGCGCGGTTAAAGTAGAGGTGCATCCCCTTTTCTTTGTAGTGATAAGTCTGCTTATTAGTAATGGTTAACTTAGCTTCTGCTTTTTTAACTGCTGACGTCTGACTAACAATTGTAGCATCATAATAAATGCTTTTTTGCGTCTCATCCTTCATGGAGCCAAAATTAAGCCCTACTGTGATTGCACCTAGTGCCAAAGCAAACAGAATTGAAATCATAGTTAATATCTTGGTATAGCTTTGCAAACGAAATTTCAACTGCCCAAGAGTAAATTCATTAATGCTACGATATGAAAAAGATTTTTTATTAAGTAAATAATTAATTATAGCTGTAAAGACACTATTAAAGACGAAGAAAGAACCAGCAATAATTGTTACTAAAGCGGTGGGTATAAGAAAGTAAATATATCTGGTGGACAAAGTCATTACATAGTAACCGACAGCCAGCAAAAGCACACCGCAAATTGCTTCAATTCCCCGCAAAACTGGATGATGATTAAGATTAATGGGAGTTTGATCTTCGTGTAAAAGATCAATTACCGGAGTATGTGTAAGTTTGTGCACATTGCTCAGTGCACCCAAGAGAAAAATAATAACAAAGAAAAGCAAAGTCCCTATTATTGCGCTGGGTAATATTGCCTTATAGTGCGTAATTTCGAGCCCTAATTTACCTACCAGCACCTTGGTAACTATTGTGGTCAACCCGAGCCCCAGTATTATTCCCAGTAGAACTGCTAAAAAGCCGGTTAACAGAGTTTCAGAAAAAATTAGTAAGCCAATCCGCGTGCTTTTGGCCCCGAGCATCATATACATGCCATAGTCATGTTTACGCATACTTAACAAAAATGAATTGGCATAAATTAGGTAGACAGATGTAATGATTACTAACAAAATAATGCCAAAGGTAAAAATATACGTCAGGTATGCTGTTCTACCGTAGACATCTTTACTAATAAATACAGGGTTAGTAGCAATTGACAAGAACATATAGAAAATCATGCTGGCTACAATCAAGCCGGAAAATAATACCAGATAGTCTTTCAGCCTATTCCTAATACCCGTCACGGATAGCTTCCAAATCATTACTGCTCCTTTTCTTTTACTAAAAACAAACTTGTATTAATTACTGCCCCAATTTTATTCATGTGCAAGCACAATTTTTTCATATAATTTCACTGTTAATAAGTAATAAATCAGATAAAGCACGATAAAAATTGTAAACGGAATCCATAAATTCTGGTAGGGGTGCGGTAAAAGCAATTTAAACAGTCTTAACCCGAAAAGCACGTCGATTACGCCCAATACACCGGGCAGAAGAAACAGCACTCCAATCTCATTTCTGATAGATTGACGCAATACCTTTACCCTTGTGCCAATTTCAAATAACATTTGGTAGCGCACTTTGTCACTGGCTGCACCACTTAGCACCTTGAACATCAGGGTTGAAGCCAGCATGGTTAGAAAGGCAATACCTAAAAAGAAGCCCATAAATTCAAACCCGCTGCTGAAATTCTTGATTAACTGGTAACTGCCAGCCTTGCTCGAAGTATATATATACTCATAAGCAGAATTTTCTTTTAACTGCTGTTTTTGTAATTTTAAGATGGTGGGGTAATCTTGATCGAAATTTTTCACATTTACGAAACTGACAAATTTATTCTGCCCTTTTTTCTGTGCCCACTTTTCAGGTGAAACCAAGCGAATGATTTTAGCAATACCATCAGGAACCATAGCGCCAAAAGCATTATTGGCATACGTTGCTGGCACATCTAATTTTTCAGTAGGCAAGTTGATCGTCTTGTAGGCGGGCTGACCATTTTTCATGTAAAACTTGACGTTTTTAACTGGATTATTATTAAATTCACTGCGGTTAAAGTATAAATACTTGCCCTGTTCCTTATAATGATAAGTTTGCTTACGGGTAATAGTTAGCTTATTTTTAGCCTGCTCAACTTTGGGAGAGTCACTGATAATAGTGGTGTCATAATAAAAATTGCCTTCAAGCTGCTCACTGAGGGTGCCAAAATTAAGTCCCACAGTAATAGCACCAAGTGCCAAGGCAAAAAGCAGTGAAACCACGGTTAAAATTCGGGTATAATCATGCAGCCGAAACTTCAACTGGCCTAAAGTAAATACCCGGATGCCATGATAAGAAAAGCTTCTGCGGTTAAGCAAGAACCCAATTAAGGCACTGAAAAAAGCATTAAATGTGAAGTATGAACCGGCAACTATGGTCACTAGCGCTGCTGGAATAATAAATAAGATAGCACCGCCTGGAAGACCCAGAATAAAGTAGCCTGCAGCTAAAAGTAACAGACCCAATATTCCTTGAATCCAGTGCAAGACCGGCTGACGCTTGTAGGCGACCGGCTTTTGGTCATCACGCAATAATTCAATTATCGGCGTCTTGGTTAATTTACGGACATTTTTCAAAGCACCAAATAAGAAGATGAAAATGAAGAAGATAATCGTCCAGATAATAGCATTGGGTAAAATAACGGCAAAATGCTTCACCGTCAAGCCTAAACGAGATATCAGCAGCTGCGATACAATAGCGGTCAGACCAACGCCCAGCATAATACCAACTATTGTGGCAAAAATACCGGTTATCAGAGTTTCTAGAAAAATTAGTGCCCCGATTTTAGTACTCTTAGCTCCGAGCATCATGTACATGCCGTAATCATGTTTGCGCATGCTCAGTAAAAAAGAGTTGGCATAAACCAGGTAAACCGCAGTGATGATGACCAACAAGACAATACCAAAACCAAAGGTAAAGCGGACATAGTTACTTGGTGCTGCAATATCATTTTTGATAAAAGTAGGATTAATGGTGATTGTGAGGAACATGTAAAAAATCATGCTGGCAACAACCAAGCCGGAAAACAAAACCGCGTAATCTTTAAAGCGACTCTTGATTCCCGTTAAGGACAACTTCCAAATCATTTTTGTTCTCCTTATTCATCAGTATCTAAGTGATCAATTAACAGATGATAAAATTCCTGCCTCGACTGCCCATTTTTCAACATTTGTTCACCAATTTGGCCGTCTTTAATAAATAAAATGCGACTGGCAAAGCTGGCAGCAAACGGATCATGCGTAACCATCAGAGTGGTAATACCATCGTTTTGGTTTAAATCAGCCATAGTATAAAGCAACTCGCTGGCGCTCTTTGAATCCAAGGCGCCAGTTGGCTCGTCCGCAAGCAAAATTGCCGGTTCATGCACCAACGCCCTAGCAGCTGCCACTCTCTGCTTTTGCCCACCAGATACTTCAGCAGGATATTTAGCCAATATTTCTCTAATCCCTAACCTAGTCGCAATTTTGTCAACCAGCGGATCAATTTTTCTGGGAGAAATACCCTGTAAGCTTAAAGGTAAAGCAATGTTTTCGCGATTAGTTAAATTTTCCAAGAGATTGAAATCTTGAAAAATAAAGCCAATTTGCTGACTCCTAAAATCAGCCAGCTGATTAGCATTTAGCGTGTTGTTATCTTCGTGATTAATAAAAACATTGCCTGTTGTTGGTTTATCTAAAGTCGACAAGATATTGAGCAACGTAGTTTTACCAGAACCAGAAGCACCCATAATTGCTACAAATTCGCCTGAATTGACCGCAAAATTAATTCCTTTGAGAGCCTGATACTGCTTTTCGCCCCGCTTGCCGTATGTCTTAGTGACTTGATCTACTCGTAAAATTTCAGTCATTTGTATAATCCTCTTTGTAATACTTGTGTACTATTTATCTAATACACTAATTTAACTACTCAACATTGTCAACAAAAAAATAAGCCTTTCAAAAATTGAAAGACTTATAGCAGCTTTTTTCGTTGATGCTACTGGTAAACAAGAAATATTAAATTTTGTTTAAAAATTTACTGGGTTTACCCTAGTCGAGCTAAAACCTTATTGAGCGGGGTAACAATAATCGGTGTCACCACTGCAGTAAACACCGCTTCAACCAGACCATTCATGCCTAAAGCAATTATTAAAGCTTTTATCAAAGGCGTGCCGTGGCTAAAATTGCCTAAGTGCCCTACTAGTTGAGCGGGATTACCTATAAAAATAAGGCTGGTTAACAAAATTACAAAAATGGTGTTGGTCAAAGAAGTAATAGCACCAGCGGCGGTATAACTTACTTCTTTAAAACGGTTTTTCTTTTTAACGGTTAATTTGCCAATTAGTCCGGGGAATAGTCCCGCTAAGACACTTGGAATCACGGCGATAACAAAATTCTGAAAGAGCATTAAACTCACAATATCTCCCGGCTGGGTATAAGCCTGTACCAAACGGGCAATACCCCAGAAAATACCAAAGAAAGTCCCGGCTATTGGTCCCATAATTAGAGAATAAACGGCAACAGTCAAGGGAACAGTTGTGATAGCAGGAAGTGTCGGCAATATTCGAATATAACCGATATTAGGGATGAAAGTTTGCAATAAAAAGATTGCGACAAATATGGCTGTAATAGCCAGGTTCTTAGTTTCTTTTCTACGCATCTAAGTCCTCCTTAAAAAAACACCTTGCTATTATATTGCTTACAGTTATTTGTCGCAAATATTAGCGTCGCTATTAGTGAATTTTAAAAATACTTAAATGCTTTTAATTAGTGTCTGCTGCTAATTACGCTTGAACAATCGAGCCGGAAGCAAAAAAGTTTTTGAACTTATTCGCTTCTATAATTAACTTTTCTCTATTGTCTACCTGCGATAATTTATAACCGACAAAATAAGGTGACACAATAAAACGCGAAATTAGTTTCGCACAAATGCCCCGATCGCTGCGCGGATAGAAAAACAGATTATAAGAATCGCACCTGCCATTTGACAAAACTTGCAGCATGTATTTTGCCCCACTCTGAATCCAGTCAGACCACTCATCGATGCTGCTTTCTTCAAGCAGGTTAAAATCGAGTTCGATGTAGCCTTGAACGGGATGAGTACAAACGTTAACTTCTAAACCATTATGTTGATATAAAGTGATGCCGGCAAAAGCACTGGGTCTAATGAATTGATAGCCGTCCAGCTTTTTTAATCCTACTATCTGCATGTGGGGATGTTCTAATGAACCACCAGAATGCGGACCATAATTTTTGTACCATAAGACAGACCTAAATTTGCCAGAATTGTTCACTTGGTTAAAGCAAGATAGCGAAAAACGCATTAAAGCCCGATTATAGTCCACTGAATAAGAAGTAATGTCACCTTGATGTTTGCTAGATTCAATCAGAACCGTTTGGAAAGTGTCATGGAGTGTGGAATACTTATTAAGCAGCCAAATCATGCCACCCTCACGCCTAAAAATATGAGTGAGCCCTGCGGGATCGCAAAAGGGACAGCCGGAATTATTTTTAACTTTACGGTAAGAATTAGGTTTATCTTTAGCTATGTTAACATCAAATACTAATGGGTCGTTTTCCATTTGGCAATCCCTCCTAAAAATTTTTCTTAAAGCTTGCATTTTACTAGAGCCGCAATAGATGGTAAACTGTAACCGCAATTATTTTTTGAAATTACGTTTGACGGTGGTAGGACTATGCAATCAAAAAGAAACTTAAAAAAATATAATAACCGCAATAACTTGTTTCTGATTATTATTGGAATAATCTTAATTCTAGCAGTTGTCTTTGGCGTGGTTCTATATAATAATCATGTTGAATCGCAAAAGCAGGCCAAAGCATTCGCTACAAATCATTTTAACCCTAATGTTAATATTTATGGCGTCGAAGTTGGAAACTTAACAATTACTAAAGCAACTGCCAAGATTAATCGGAAAGCGAATAATATCGTTTCTTTGGAAAACGGCAAAGTTGCGATTGAACGCGATCCCAATATTGACACTATCAAAAAGCAGGATGTTGCAAATTATTTTAAAAAGCAACATACAACTATGCCTGACAAACAAGTTTATGAATACCGCAATACTGATTTAGATGCCGCAAACAAAAAGATGCACGCAGTCAGTCACGCTGTAGTTAATTATCATGTTGCCGGCAAAGATTATCAGCTCAAAGCACAAAAGTTAATTAATCAAGCAATTTATAAAAAAGGCAAGTACAGTTTTCTTAATTCCGAAAATTTAACGGCGGAACTGAATAAAATTGACCAAGAAGTGTCAACAATTCACCAGAGTTACAAATTTGCGGTGCCAAAAGGTAATAAAACAGCAGGAAAGAAAATTACTGTTAAAAATCAAAGCTATGGTTGGGGCGTACACGTCAAAAGAGCCCAAACAGCCGTAGAACAAGCATTTTTAAGCGGAACTAAAAATCTGGACGGCAAGAACTATATTTATGGTCTTGGCTACAGCACTTATGGTTTAGGCTACGGCAAAAGCAATCATGGCATAGGCAATGACTATATTGTAGTTTCAATCAAAAAGCAGGAAATGTGGATTGTGCGTAAAGGCAAGGTGGTCGTTCACCTTAATGACGTAGTTACTGGAACAAAAGACGGTAATAAAAATAACCGCACTCCTCAAGGAGTCTGGTATATTCACTATAAACAAGGTCATGCGGTTTTACGCGGGCGCAATAATGACGGCTCTAAATATGCTTCACCAGTCAGATACTGGATGCCATTTACTTTAACTGGTTGTGGTTTTCACGATGCCGGTTGGCGCGGTGATTGGAGTAAAAAAGCTTATTTAAGAGGCGGTTCACATGGCTGCATTAATATTAAGCCTAGAGAAATCAAACAAGTCTGGCGCAATGTAAGTAAGCACCAGCCAGTTATTATTTACGACTAAATTTTAGACAAATAAGTCAAAATATTACGTTGCAAGACTAGCTTTCAGTTCAAAGCTAGTCTTTTTCTTTGTTCCCCAAAATTATTACTCACATAAAAAAGACTAGCAATAACTAAAGTTAAAGCTAATCTTTTTAGTAATTAGATTTTTATTTCAAACACATTAGTGCAATTCTGGCCAGTATTCTTTATTGGCCTCATATAACTCATCCAAAACCTTTTTACCAACGTGATAATCTGGAATAGTCTTATTAAGAACAACTGCTTCTAAAGCGACTTGATATGAACCAGACAGAGCGGCGTCTACTGTCCGTTTCTCATAAGCCTTTTGCAGTTCCATCAGTCCTTTATGGAAAGTTGGAATCTTACCAATACTAATGGTTTCTGCACCCATACTGCCAATGTATGCCGGCACTTCTACAACAGCATCTGTATCAAAATTAGATATTGCGCCATTGTTCTTTTGGTTAACAGTGAAACGCTCGCGGGTGTTATGGATAATTGCGTTGGCAATATCCACGATATAGTTGCCGTGAACACCGGAGTTAAGTGAAGAACCTTTAGCTGTGCCGGCTTTTAAAACCCGACGACATTCTGTGAAGATTCTCTTTTCACGTCCCTGCATTACCCAGTCACCACGTGTGAAGTTAACATCTGATTCAGCCATCATTACATCAGGCATCAGGTAATATTGCAGGTAGCAGTTAGGGAAATATTCAGGGAAACGCTTGAAGATGGTAATCATACGCTTGTACGTATCAATCCAATATTGGTCATCAAGAGTTTCGTCATTCCATTGTGCAAGGGTGTCAATCTTACCGGATTGCACATCTTCACGCAGTTGTGGCAACAAGTCTTTACCATTCTCATCAATCATTGACGTCCACCAACCAAAGTGGTTCATGCCAAAGTATTTAAAGGTAATATCTTTTAAATCTTTGTGGAAGTATTGTGCAATTGCGCCCTCAATTGAAATTGGCATATCACAGATACAAATAACTTTTGCTTCTGGAAATTCGCGGTAAATTGCTTCTGATAAAATCGCTTCAGGGTTAGTGTAATTTAAAATCCACGCATTTGGACAAATTTGCTTAACCTTCTTGATGATAGCAATAATATCTGGGATTACCCTCATCGCGAAGGAAAAACCGCCAAGTCCACAAGTTTCTTGTCCAATAACGCCATTACGAATACAAATTTTTTCGTCTATTGCCCGTTGTTTATTTAGACCTGGACGAATTTGCATAAAGAGAAAGTCGGCATCTTGCAGAGCTTCTTCTAGATTGGTTGTATAAGAAACATGAACCGGTGAACCTGTCTCTTTGTAATACATTTTGGTGTATTGCCCTAAAAGAGATACTCTTTCTTCATCAGTATCATATAGAACCAGTTGGTTCATATCCAAGTCAGCAGAGCGTTGACGTAAAACTTCCAAGATACTTGGTGATTGAGTTGATCCGCCACCAATGATTACAAATTTATTTGCCATTTCAATAAGCCTCCTATGTTACTTTCCGCTTTGGGATGGGTGTTTTTTCAGATAATCAAGATATTCATCGACTTTATCATGAATACTCTCGACATCGACTCCAAATACAATCTGAATATTATGACCATCTTGCATGACGCCTTTAGTACCGGTCTTTTGCTTCAATAGATCCATATCCAATTTGCTTGTATCTTTAACATCAACACGAAGCCGAGTATAACAATTAACCATTTCATCGATGTTTTCTGGACCACCTAGACCAGTTACAATATTTTTAGTTTGATTATCAAATTTTGCAGTGTCTGCAGATTCTGCATCACTGTCACTTTGAGCAAGTTCTTCTTCTGCCTCTTGAACAGATTCATCTTCACTTTCTGCACCATTAAGTAGTGATTCGTCAGCATTAGCACGTCCAATAGTTGGAATGTTGAAACGCTTAATCATAAAGACGAAGACAAAGTATTCAAGTAAACCCGTGACGACAAACATTATTGGTATGAGATACTGGTGTCCCAGCCTTGCCGGAAAGGCAAAACTGTTAATAATCATATTAATACCGGTATCAAACTGAATATCGATACCAACAATATTTGTCAAAAATAGACTAATTCCGTAAACAACTGAGTGAGCCAGCCATAGTAATGGTGACAAGAACAGGAACATAAATTCCAAAGGTTCAGTAACACCTGCTAAAAAGGCTGTAGTAACGGTTGGGATTAGGATAGCCGCAACTTTTTGCCTATTCTTCGGCTCTGCCATCTTCCAGAAAGCAAAAGCAATACCGATAGGTAATGAAATTGAACCAAAGTTAGATAGATAACCAATAGATTGGTGCATTGCAGTAATATGACTTGGGTTACCTAATTCAGCTAGCCAGATGTTAAACGCACCAGTGTATAGTTTGCCGGCGATTCTGGCAGTACCACCAAGTGGAGTGTAGAACAAAGGCATCCATAAGAAGTGGTGCAATCCAACAGGTAAAAGCAAACGGTTCAAAAGTCCATAGAGGAAGAACCCAATGGATCCCGTAGTTGACATTACCTTAACAATGTTTTCAATGACCCAGTTAACTGCTGGCCAAACATAAGTAATCGCAATTGCGAACAGAATTGTGACAAATACTAAAATAATGTAAACAGATTTTGTTCCTGCATAAGGTGATAAATACTTATGGAGCTTAATATTACCCCATTTATTTACCATCCAGCCTACTAGGATTCCTAAAATAATCCCGAGGAAAACTCCCATATCAGTGACTTGAATACCGAAAACCATGTTTTGTCCAGTACCATATAGTCCCTGAGAGTTTGGCTTAGCCAAACGGTGAGTCAATTGCAGCCAAGAGTTGTTGGCGAACAAAAAGATTAAATAAGTAACGATACCTAAAATAGCAGCATCAGTTTTATATTTAGGCTTAGCTAAAGCTGCAGCGATACCTACACAGAAAATACAACTTAATTGTCCGATCATACCGCTTGAGAGAATATTGTAAATAAAATTACCGGTATCTTTCAAAACGGTCGGCATTAAGTCCAACTTCAAAATGGCACAAACTGATAAGATAATACCAGTTACCGCCATAAACATAACGGGTTGAATTATTGCCCGCGAAAATACATTCGCGGACTTCATAAACTTACCCTTCATAATTTTGCCTCCTTTACACTTTTTTATTTAAAAATTAGGATATGGAATCACTTCTACCTGATTTTCTTGCAGCTTCTGTTTAAAAGCCGAATCGCAAAGAATTGCCACTTCTTTAATTCGGGGTATATTAAATGAAGAACCAAAGTAAAGTGTTTCATCCACAAATGCGGGATGAACCATAAACTCAGTTATTTGATTGTCTTGCAGGCGATCAAGAACAGCTTGTATTTCTATTAAACATTGCTCTTGATCCGCATGATAAGATTTAACCAAACTGCGAATATGCGGGTAATTCATCAGATCATCAAAACCGGCAATTCCTCTTTGATATGACAACTTAACTTGATCTTCGATACCGTAGCAATTTCTAACCGGTAACTGATACTTATCAGAAATACGCTGAGTAAGAGCTAAGTTCTCAGGAAAAGAATGAACATGGTGGTGACTATCTAAATGAGTCAGCTTCACTCCTTTACTTAATAAGAAATCGACTTGCGCGCACCACTCACGGTAAATTTCCTCCGGATCCATTTCACTGCGATGCTCTTTATAGCCGGCCAAATGATAAAATTCGCCGTTTTCATCAACTAGTGACTTAGCGTCCGTCATGGGTTTACCCGTTGTGATGTTGAGGTGACAACCAACTCCTAAGTCTTTGTTTTCACTTGCTAACTTGATTGCCTCTAAACAACCTGGCATGTTCGCCATAAGTGTTGTAGAAGAAACCATCCCATCTTTATACGCTTTAATAACTCCTCGATTTACAGCCAGTGAATAGCCAAAATCATCGGCATTAATAACAACTTGCTTCATGCACACACGCCTTTCAAATTATTTAAAACGCTTTCTTTCAACAAAGTTAATATAGTATAATGAAAGTGTAATAACAATAAATCACTCGAATTATGATGTGATTTTCAAAAAAGGAAAATATTTTCAGGGTGATATAATAAATGACCAAAATCTTCCAAATTGACCGGTTATTTCCTAATAATCATTTGCGTCCCCAAGATATTAAAGTGATTGAATCGATTATTGATTCAATTACCGCAAACGACAATTTAGATATTCGCTTTATAGCTAAGAAAAACTATCTTTCTACTGCTTCAATCAGCAGATTGGTCAAGCGGGCAGGTTTTGCCAATTTTAAAGAATTTATCTTTTTTCTTTCTTCTCGGTATAAAAATCAGCCGTTAAAAACTTATGGCAATCTGCCGTATGTCCACTGTAATGTAGGTAATGAAGTAGTTGCCGACTTTTTTCAGAAAATCAAGCTGGAAAAAAGAACCTATTTATTTGGTGAGGGCTTTTGCAAAATTCTGGTTAATTACACTTACCGCAAGCTCCTACTCAAAAGAATTTATGGTGTCGATCTTGATGGCGTTGAAATTTCAATTGCGTCTGACCAATTGCCCCACACTTTGATTACATTCTCGCAATCAGGAGAAAATAAAAATGGTTTAATCAAAATTGCAGGTTGTAAAAAAGATGGGGGCAATATCATTACCATCACTGCTACACCGCACAGCACTTATGCCAACATTGGCGACCTTGCCTTTGTCGTAGACAGTGGCAGCGGAGTGCCTGATCCTGAAAATACCAACCTCAACTATTTTTACGGCAATACTATTAACTTAATTGAAAATATTGTTAACCAGTATTTATAACAAAATAAAAAAATTCCTAACAACAAATCTGTTAGGAATTTTTGCTTATATAATTATTTTCCTTTTAACCTTGACTATTATTTTTATGACTTTAGCTAAATTTTCTTTAGTTTTGAACTAATTGTTCCAGAGATTGTCTGCAGTTGGACTGGTAAAATCTTTATTTTGCAAATTACTACTCGTTGAATCAACCGCAAGTGTCTTATTTGGCTGCCAGCGATTGACAAAATAAATTTGGTTATCCTTAGTAATCTTTTGCCATTGCGCGCTCCAATGAGTAGCTGGTACCTTGCCATGTTCTACATAGTCCTTCATATCTTCAATATGGAGTAATTCTTTGGTAGCAACATTTTGAATTAAGAAGTAGCGGCCCTTTGGCACTAATTGCCATGTCGAATATTCTGTTGGCTCAGAGGTAACCTGCACTGCAGCAGAATTAGGATCTAAAGTGACATACTTCTTGCTGGCAGAATTTTGCAGCGTTGTCTTTGGCAGATCATAGCCACCGCTTTTCTTGTAAACTCTGAAGTAGTCGATTGACCATGATTTAGGGAAGATATCATTCCCCTTACCAGAACCGGCATCAGTATAAATATTCAAGATTGTACCCATTGGGTAATCTGGTGCCTGATTAATTTGCTTATACAGTTTGCCATCATAGTAGAACTTTAATGACCCCGGTTCCCAATCAAGACCATAGGTGTGGTATTCCTTTGTTGGGTTTCCTTCTGGAACAGGATCTTCAAATAGTTCCCATTGGTTTTCAAAGAACGGATCGTTCCAGCCAAAAGCCGCAATTCGCCAAGTGTTTTGTCTTCTAAAGAAAGTTTCCAAAACATCAATTTCGGCTGTTTGCTTGGAATTAAACCAGTCATTAGTATCATCTTGCATACCAACCATCCACCAAGCTTGGTGACCACCGCCACCAACATCGGAAAGTTTGGCACGAATTTCAAAGTAACCATATTTTGTGACATAACCCTGCCACTCTTTCTGGTTACTTAAGATCTGACTATTGCCACTGAAATTATGGATCCAATTCTTATTAAACGACATAATCGCACTTGATTTGACCGTACCATCCAAAGTTGGTGACCAAGGTTTCTGATCTTTAGCAATATATTCTATCAACTTGCCATCTTCAAAGCGATAGTTTGCCTTCGCAGTTTCTGGATCAGCAGTCCAATGAGGTAAATAATAATCAGTCCACTTTGACTTATCTAAAGTTGGACCGTTAAATTCATCATCAAAATCAAGTGTATATCCCGGTTTAGCTGGTGATTCATCAGCAGCCTTGACTGCCTGTGCACTCCCCAAGCCGAGCAACACGCCTGCTCCGATTGTTAACAATCTAGACCATCGTTTTTTCATTACTTACAACTCCTTCCGTATGAAATATCATTACTTATTTGTAAGCTCTTTCATGCTAGAATATAGCATTTTTTATTTTCTGCCACAACTAAAAGCACTCAAATTTAGTATTATTTTTTTAAAGCTTGAAGTTAGTAATAGCATTAAAAAAGCCGGTAAATCATGCCTTTAAAGTATTGACTTACCAACTTTTTGAAATAATATTTGAATATATAATTAATATATTACTTAAATTTTAATTATTAAAGAGCAGCTTTAATTGCTTGATTGACAGCATCCTTTTCAGCATTAATCACGTCAACCTTGGACTCGATATTCTTGGTATCCATTCTAATCTCACGCCCAAGACCCGGCTGATCAACCTTTGGCTCAAAAAATTCTTTGAATTCTTCCAATCTCTTTTCAGTATGGAAAATGTTTGAAGCCACAGTAATATAAGTGGTAAATTCCATATCACCACCGACTGTTTTCTCGAGCCATGACCATTGGTCCCGTAACCAGTCCCAAGCAAATTGTTCGCCTTTTGGATTAGCTAAGACATTCGCAAACCAAGAACGCAAATCTTGAGGCTTAACAACTGCAGCATTCTCAAAATTCTCAATAAGTTTCTTGATTTCAGCGGGATTCTTGGTGTTGGTAATAGCATCAGTAAGATCGTCCTTATAGTTAGGATCAATGGCAGCTTGATATTCTTTCAGCAAACGGTCAACTAGACCCGCTTTATTATAATTTTTAACTTCATTCATTAAAACATACGGCCTAACTGAAGCATCAATTTCGTTTAAGTTTTGATCGTGCTCAACAAAAATTTGGTGACCAGCTTTTATCACAGCAGAATTATCGGCATACAAAGCTAAGGCTATTTCTAGTGGTCGAATTCTCTTATCATCATCTGTATCAGAATCTTTTGCTTGCCAACCTAAACGTTCAACTTGCTTTTGGGCTAATTTATTAACAAACGCCTTCAAATCTTTTTCTTGAGCTGAATCAGGTGTAACAAATTTAAATAATGAACGGATACTAGATAACAAGGCACTAATGACAATGTATGATTTGGAATCCGCAAATTTCGGCAGCAACGGGACAATTTCAGCGTATGAAATTTGCTTGCCTTCTGCTAAAAGTCCTAAATCTTGCAATAATTGCAATTGATCTACCGGTTTAAGCTGCTTAAATTCAGCCATAATATCGTTCATCAAGGTTTCATCATAATTGACAATGAAGTGTGAACTATTGCCTACGTTTACACGCAAAGCATGACCAGCTGCACTGCGTAATTCTTGGTAATCTCCCAGATCCAGTTCTCGTTCAGACATAATCTGCGGTGCCTCAAAGTTTGCGTTCAAAGGAATAGCCCACTTGCGCCCAACTTCTTTGCCTTCACCAACGAAGAACTGCTTTTGGCTCAAAATTAAGTGACCAGCTGAGTTTACTTTAGCGGAAACAACAGGGTAACCCGGTTGATCAAGCCAAGTATGCATGATCTTACCAATATCTAAATCGGTGGCAGTCGAAAGAGCATTCCATAAGTCATCACCCGTAGCGTTGCCATATTGGTGCTGCTCAAAGTAATACTTAAGTCCCTTACGCAAAGCATCGTCCCCTAAGAGTGCCCGTACCATAACCAACATTCTTGAACCTTTAGCGTAAACAATCGCACTATCAAAAATCGAATCAATATCAGCTGGATGCTCTACATTAACGTGAACGGATTGGACACCATCAGTGGCATCACGCTTTAAAGCTGCTGGCACCTCAGAAATTTGGTAAAGATTATCCCAAACATGCCAACTCGGCTCCAAAGCATCAACTGAAACATATTCCATCATGTTGGCAAAACTTTCATTGAGCCATAAGTCATCCCACCACTTCATGGTAACTAAGTCGCCAAACCATTGGTGCGCTAATTCGTGAGCGATAACCGTTGCCACATACGCTTTTTGATAAGGAGTAGCATTATCAGGATCAAGCAAAATTGCGACTTCACGGTATGTGACTAAGCCCCAGTTTTCCATTGCACCGGCAGAAAAGTCAGGCAGCGCCAATTGCCAAGAATGTGGCAGCGGGTACTTGGTTTGGTAAAATTCTTCGTAAAATTCAATTGCCCGTTTTGCGATATCCAAAGCAAAGTCTAATTCCTTTGCTTGATGTGCTTTAGTCGCAAAAACTCCTACTTTAACGCCGTCTTTGGTTTCGGTAAGCTTTGATTGTAATTCACCAAAAGCAAAGGCAATCAAGTAGCTGGACATTCTAACGGTTTGTTCGAAGTAGTGCACGCCATCTTCAACTTTAACTTCCGGCATGTTGGCAATCGTAGTTTCACCTTCATGCTCATCATACTTAAGTGCTAAAGAAAAAGTAGCTTTGGCTTCTGGCTCATCAACACATGGGAAAGCCTGACGTGCAGCTGTTGTTTCAAATTGAGTACCGATAATCTGTTTTTGAACACCATCAACTTGATAGTATGACGGATAAATTCCCATCATAGAATCAGTCAGCGGTGCCGAATACTTAATCTCAACTCTGACTTTGCCGGTTTGACCCAGTTCAATAGCAATTGCTTCTTTGTCCTCATTGACAGTAAACGGTACATCCTTGCCCGCACTGGTAACAGAAGCAATTTTCATATACTTCTGATTAATTAAAATAGTATTTTCAAGTGCCTCACCTGTAATTGTTGAAGTACCGTTAATAGTTTTCTGTGCCCGATTAATGTCTATGAACAAATCATAGTGTTCAGGGTGAAAAGTTTCATAAAAATGTTTAGCAGCCATATTTACCTCCTAAAATAATAGTTATTATCAATTTTAACAGACATATATGGAAATAACATTAAAATTTAATTGCAGTTAGGACTTGCTTTTCACATAATAATTACCATTACGGTACTTTCATGTAGTATACTGATAGAAAAAGATAGTATTTTACTTCCAGTTCGGTTAGGTGCCTTTCTGCCTGTGAAACAATTAATTTTTTATTATAAGGAGTGAAAAAATGAAAAAGAATAAACGCATAATCTTTGCGACAATTGCCGCTTTAAGTCTGGCTGCACCAATGACTGCAGTCTTCAACTTTGACAATGTTCAAACCGTTTCAGCTAACCATCAAGGAACCAAAGTTTGGCTTCAATATGGTACTTTAAAGTATGCTTTAAAAGGGCCATCAGGTCATGTCTATCCTGCGGGGACTAAAGTGGTACGTGAACTTAGTGACGATGCTAAACCACCTATTTCAATGCACGGTCGTGCATTTTATTTAACACTTGTTATTGGCGGTATTCCCGGCAATCAATTATTGCAAGACGTTGGCGGTGGTGAAATTGCCGAAACTTATGTTAATTATGAAGATTGGCATGAAATTGATTATCCATCAGATTATACTGTATTAGTACAAAATACCGAAGATTATACTGACTTAAAATCTAGTGATTTTCACCCTGTAGATAGTAGTAACCCTGATGTTCCTTGTGCAAACATTGACAATCTTGAAGTAGCATATCATGAGTTAACAAAAGTCTCTAGCAAGTTGCCTTCTTCAGGTAAAGATCGTAACGCTGTTTACAACTTTACAGACCGTTATTTTGCAGCAAAAGCCATGGGTGTTCCACAATCAACTGTCGATGATCTTGCCAAAGAGATTAATGATGCAGTTGCTAATTACAAGAAAACCGGTCACCTCGTAAGTGGCAATTCAGATTCTGGCAATAACAGTAATTCTGGCTCATCTAATTCTTCTAACAGTAATGGCGGATCAACTAGTGGCAACACTAATTCATCTGGCTCATCTACTTCCAAGAAATCTAAGTCACGAGTAGTAAGATTGCGTAAAGCATCTTACCGCTATACTCACAAGGGTAAACGTGTATCTAAGAAACTGCTTAAGAAAGGCTCATATGTCAAGATTAACGGCAAGACCTACCGCATTAAGGGCAAGACCTTCTACCGTATTGGTAAAAACCGTTATATCCGTAAGGTCAACGTTTCTAAATAATAATTATAAGGAGTGAAAAAATGAAGAAGAATAAACGCATAATCTTTGCGACAATTGCCGCGTTAAGTCTGGCTGCACCAATGACGGCAGTCTTTAATTTTGACAATATTCAAACTGTTTCTGCCAACCATCAAGGAACCAAAGTTTGGCTACAATATGGTACTTTAAAATATGCTTTAAAAGGACCATCAGGTCGAGTTTATCCTGCTGGCACTAAAGTAGTACGTGAACTAAGTAATGATAATATTCCACCCACCTCTCTCCCAAGCGAGCCGTTTTATTTAACTCTTGAAATTGGTGGTATTCCCGGTAACCAGCTGTTACAAGACGTTGGTGGCGGACAAATTGCAGAAGGCTATGTTAACTACGAAGGCTGGCACGAAATTGACTATCCGTCTGATAATGTTGTTTTAGTACAAAATACGTCAGATTACGAGGATCTGAAATCTGCCGATTTTCATCCTGTAGATAGTAACAATCCTGATGTACCTGTCGCAAATACTGATAAATTAGATGATGCCTTTGCACACTATACTGACGACATTGACTTTTCCAAATTATCTAAAGCAGATAATGACTGGGGTACCAAGATGTGTAACCGCTATTACGCAGCACATGGCATGGGTGCAACTCAAGAGAGTGTTGATACTCTAACTAAAGAGATTAATGATGCCGTTGCTAACTACAAGAAGACTGGTCACCTCGTAAGTGGCGACTCAAGCTCTGGTAATGCAAACAGCTCTAATTCTTCTGGTAACACTACTAAACCTTCTACTTCCAAGAAATCTAAGTCACGAGTAGTAAGATTGCGAAAAGCATCTTATCGCTATACCCACAAAGGAAAGCGTGTTTCGAAGAAGAAACTCAAGAAAGGCACGATTGTCAAAATCAACGGCAAAGCTTACCGCATTAAAGGCAAAAAATACTACCGCATTGCTAAAAATCGCTATATTCGCGCCGTCAATGTTGCAAAAAAGTAAAATTTAAATAAAGCAGACTACTACTATAGTTAGGCTGCTTTTATTTTTCAATAGTGGCAAAATTATTAAATTTTTAAAAAATATTGTAAGAGTTGCGTGTTCTTTCTGTAACAACAATGACACATTGACTGTGTATTATTATCCATAGAATTAATATAGTTAATTGTGGGGATTGAAATATATTGAAGAACAGTAAAAGTTTAATACTTAAGTTAATTACAGCACTGGCGCTTTCATTTAGCTTTGTCACTGCGGTAGAAACAACTAACACCGGCTCGTGTACACAAACTGTACAAGCCGCTCGTAAGATGTCAAAAGCTGAACGTGCAGCTAAAAGATGGATTGCTATGCGTGAATCAGGCGGTAATTACTACGCACGCAACGGTGTTTGTTATGGCAAATACCAATTAAACATTGCTTACCTGAACGGTAATTATTCTAAGAAGAACCAAGAAAGAACCGCTGACAGATACGTTTACGGTCGTTATGGTTCATGGGTTAATGCCAAGAACTTCTGGCTAACACATCACTGGTATTAGAAGATACCTCTTTAATACAACTATCCCATTAAGAAAAGCAGCCTAACTAATTGTTAGGCTGCCTTTTTTATTAGTAAAAATCACTTGTTAAAATGTTCCGATGACCGTTTCAAAATGTTTGCTTTCTCCCGGAGCAAGCAAATTATTGCCCAATTTTTGATACCAATCTACTGGTTCTCCGGCTTTATCCGGCAATCCCGCAAATGGCTCAATACAAACAAACGGTGCGTTTTTGCCTTCTGGACTCCATAAAGTTAAGTACGGAAAATCTTTAATATTAATCCGCAAAATATTGCTGTCAGGCTTGCGTTTTAGTAAGACTGAATTAGCGTTATGCACATCCAGAATGACCAAGCCCTGATCTAGGAAACTATGACCAAGCGGAATTTTATTAAAGTTTGCCTCGGCTAACGGTGCAATCATGCCATTGCGAAAAGGTACTGGACCCACACCGTATCTTGCAACAGGGGTAGAACTACCCTCAAGTTCTATACTGTATTCTTCCAGAAAACCTTTAATGTTCCAGCCCGGATGAAAGCCTAATGCAAACGGCATTATTGTTTGATTGGGATTTTCTACAGTGAAACTGATTTTCAAACCTGCACTAACGAGCTCATACATGACACGCAATACGTATGCAAAAGGAAAAACCTTTTTAGTTTCAGGCGTCGCATGTTGCACCAGCTCTACCTTAGCAGAACCATACCGCTTAACTTCGTCGAACCGGTAGTCACGAGCAAAGCCGTGTTGTTTCATCTTATAAAATTTATTGTTCAGTAGGTATTTGCCCTCATTTGACCGACCAATAGCAGGGAAAAGAATTGGTGCATGGCGTTTCCAAATTGAGCCGTCTGGATCATTCCAAACTAAGTCATAATTGACATCTTTAAGCACAAAATGTGTTAATTCTGCTCCAACCTCGTTTATTTCTGCTTGATATTTGTCATTTTCAATCTTGATCAATTTATTACTGCACCTTCTTAATCAACTTGTAAATGTTTGGTAACACTGGCAGATATTTCTTGAGCTGTAGTTGCTGCCAAAAAATCTTGGGCGAATGCATCGTTCACAAATAAGTTCATGAGCGCTGCTAAAACATCAACCTGCTTGCGGCCGTCTTTAATGCCCAGAATAAAGACATCTTTAACCTTAATCTTTTCTCTGTCAGCCATCTGTTCCACCACAATTGGTTTAGCCAAGCGCAAAATATAAATGAACGGTGCATTGACGTTTTCGGGATCGGCATGCGGAATTGCAATATTAAAGTTTTTAGTCATTAAGCCGGTGGGAAATTCTTTTTCTCTTTTAGTCAAAGCCGCCGCATATCCCGGCTTTACCAAACCTTTTGCTAATAACTTTTTAGCCGCATAAGCAAACAAATCGGGTTCATTGTCTACCTCAATGTTTATATCTATCAAATCAGTTTTAAAAATATCCTGCAAACTCATTGGTCAACTCTCTTTTCACTTTTATGAAAGCTTTTTATAAACAAAACTCTCTTTGGCAATTTTGGCATTCCATTCCAACCTTTCCGCCATATCATAAGCTTTTTCAAGGGTTGGTCCCGTTACTAAGATGCCGTGACGATTAAGTAAATATGCCTTAGTCGCTTGTTGATCAGCGCGTACTTGTGCCCGCACAGTGTTAGCAAGATCCATTGTCATCGCCTGATGATACTTAAAACACTTAATAGTCCCAATCTTCTGGGTTGCCTCGGTTAAGTTAGGCATATCAATCCCCAGCGTTGAAAAAGTCATTGATTCAAGAGCATGAGCGTGGACAACAGCACCTATTTCCGGATTTTCTTCATAACAAGCCAGATGCATGTTAACTTCCCGTGTTACTTTGCCGTCGCCTTCAATGACGTTTGCGTCTTTATCTAAAACCAGAATTTGATCAGGACGCAAATCACAGTGAAAATCTTCTGCCATCAATCTGGGCGTCATAATATAGTGATTTTCATCAACCTTCACACTGACATTTCCGCCAGCGGAATTAGTTACTTTGCGTTCATACATGTTTTTGACAAATTTAACCAGTTTTTCACGTTCACTTTGGTATAGCATAATTTTTTATTTTTCTCCTTAGCTTATTTTGTACATTACTTTGATTGCGCCGGCATTTTTATCACTTAATACTGCAAACGGCTTATCTTGATCTGTTAGTGAATAGACTCCCGTAATCAGTTTTTGCGTACTGATCCTGCCTGATGAAAGATAAGCAATAGCAGCTTGCCATTCGTACCCGGGAAACGGTGCAGAAAATGACAGCCACGAACCAGTAATCTCCAGTTCTTTGCGCAAAATCTGTTCAAATTCCTGATATTGAAACGTTGTGGGCTTAGTCGTCTTACCGATAAAAACCACTTGGGCATGCTTAGCGGCATACTTCAATGCTTGAACTTGAGTAATAGGGTTACCCGCAGTTTCAAAAACCGCATCAAATAATTTACGCTTTGACAAATATTGGTCTAAATTGACCTTGGCTGAATTGATGACAACATCTGCACCACATTCTTGAGCGACCTTTAAACTGGCATCTTTAATGTCAACCACCGTAATTTTCCCTGCACCTCTTGCTTTAAGTGCCATCACGGTCAATAAGCCGACGGAGCCCACGCCTAAAACCAGAACATTTGCCCCCGCTTTAAAATTGACACGCTCAATTCCATGAATAGCTACCGTAAGTGGTTCAATAGTTGCTGCTTCAGTTAAAGAAATATTGTCGGGTAAGACCAGACAGTTTTGTGCCGGCACCGCCACATATTCAGCTAATGCTCCCGGGACGCTTGAACCAATAAAAGTATAATTGGTACACATTGATGGTAATCCCGCTTGGCATTCAGCACATTTGCCACAGGGAATAAGTGGCGCCACGCTAACGCGATCTCCGACGCTTAAACCGGTAACCGCACTGCCCAATTTGGCTACAGTTCCTGAAAATTCATGACCGGGTATCTGGGGAAAATGATGCACCTTGCCTTCATAGTAACGTGGCAAGTCTGAACCACAAATTCCTGCATACGCTACATGAATCAGTACTTGGTCATTTTCAATTTCTGGAACGGGAATATCCTGCAATTCCATTTTATTTTTGGCAGTAATTACTAATGCTTTCATTACTTAGTTTTTGCTCCTAGTTCTAAATCTTGTATCTCTATCTTTGCATTTGCTAATTGCTTTGGCGTTACTTCTGGGAACCAGTTTTCTACATTACTGGTTGAAAAAGCTAACGCTTCCCGCAGTATTGACGTTTCTTCTTCTTTTCGTGCCAATCCGTGCATGAACCGTCCTAAGAAAAAGTCACCACTGGCATTAGGGTTTTTAACTTCTACCGGTTGTGAATAACCATAAAGGTATTTGTGCCCAATTCTGCCAATCGCTCCTTTGCCTCCCAGAGTAATAATAAAATTGCTAATTGCGGGATCAACATCAGATTGAAGAAGATGAAGGTAGTCCTGAACTGTTTCCAACTTCTTCTGCGGAAAAATATCAAGAATTTCCTCATTGTTGATCTTAATCATGTAAGGAGCTAATTTATACGCCTGCCTGAGCGGCGCCCCACTGGTATCAATTACCATTCTGGCTTTAACACCGCGCTGCTGCAGCTGTTCATCCACATCACTGATATAGGTTTCAGGCATTCCCTGCATTAAAGAGCCGGAAAAAACGATATAGTCACCATTTTTAACACTATCCAGCAATGTATTAGTAAAACTGTTAAATAAGCGCTGGTTAAGTTTAAAACCATATTCCTGTGACAAAATTAGCGATCTGTCACTTTCATCAACTAATATGTGACATAGTCTGGTATTAGTATCAACGGCTGTTCTGACTATGGGGTAATGATAATAATCAGCCAGCTGAATAAAGTGCTCACCATATTTACCACCTAGAATTGTATGAATTTTAAAATCAACATCGTGGTCAAAACTCAGTGCATAAGCCACATTAAAGCCCTTGCCTCCCGGCACTTCTTTCATTTTTAATGGGCGGTTAGGCTTATCCCGTACAATTTTTTCAAAAAGTAAAGTCCGGTCAATTGCCGGATTAGGGCAAATTAAATGAATCATAATTTGTTACCACCTCAGCTACAAAATTCCAGCTAACAACTTAAGCAGGTAATATGTTATCCATGAATACCACTGTGTACCGATTGCCAGAGAAGTAATCTGCGTTATCCCAGACGGAACGTGATAGCCGATTGAAGAAGCTAAATTAGTCAAAAGCGGTGCAGCAAAGCTTGACATGTAAAGCGTAATGCTACAAATAAATAAGGAAATGATGATGCCGCGGAACAAATTGCCTTTTGAAGGCACAATGGCAAAAATAACGTAAAACGGTAAGGCAGTCAGATCGGCAAGTGGCATTGCCTTATTGCCCGGCAGGATAAAAGCTAAAATCATTGTGATCGGAACCATGATTAACCCCAACGTTAAGACGTACGGGTTGCCAATTCCTAAAGCTGCATCCATCCCGATGTAGAGCTTTTTACCGTTAAATCTTTTTTGCATAAATTCCTGCGCTGCTTCGGAAATAGTTGATAGTCCATCCATTAAAATGGCAACCATGCGCGGAATTAAGACTAAACTGGCTGAAATTGCCACTGCTGTAGTCAATATTTTGGCAACAGACATTCTCGCAACTGCCGCCATAGCACCACCGATAATTAAGCCCATCATCATTGGTTCACCGAAAATACCTAAGTGTTGTTGTAATTTTTCCGGCGTCCAGCTAATTTTCTTCACACCCGGTATCTGATCGAGCAGCCAATTTAAGGGATAGCCTATCACCGCCCAGTTCGTAGTTTGCAATCCTGGAAACGAAACTCCTTCCAGACCTAGATTTTCTTCCACATCCTTTTGCGTATAATCAGCCAGTTTAAATATGATTGCCATGTTAATCACCGCGCTTAATACTGCTATAAACATATTTTTAGTGGTTAAATAAAGCGCACTGGCTGTAAACAACGGCTGCCAATAATTCCAGATATCAATATCCATAGTCTTGGTCCAGTTGAATGCAATCATAATGATATTGGTCAAAATGATTGCTAAGAAAACAAACGGTACTACCGGAGTTCCCCAAGCAATTGATGAAGCCACTGGCCAACCAGTATCAGTTGCTGTCAGATGAAAGTGGTACTGTTTCACGAGGGCTTTGACTACTGGCGAAATTGAATTCATCATCATTGCCGACATCACGTTGATACCGACAAAGCCAATTCCGACGGTCAATCCTGCTTTAAAAGCCACCCCAATCTTTTTGCCAAAAATGAGACCTAGTATGGTAATTATTATTGGCATCATGACACTAACACCTAAATTTACGATATATTGGAAAAAATTGAGAATTAGTTCCATAATGTATTGCCCTCCGTTTAGCCTTCGAGTATTTCTTTGATTTTAGCGACTGTTTTTTCTTTGCCGATACCTGTTAAAAGTGATTGCCCCAAAATTACGGGGACGTCACCAATATCAGCGGAAATCATTGTCGAAGACACTATCAAATCTGGCCTTCTACTAGCTACTTTTGCTGGTATATCAGCGACAGTACACTGGACTATCTCAAAGGGAATTTTCAAGTCCGATACAATATCAGTTACTTTCTTGTTTAAAATTGTTGATGTGGCTATCCCTGTACCACAACAAACATATAATAATTTTTTCTTCATAATTGTTCTCCCAGTATTTAATTGACCAAAAGCATAATCCCTTAGAGTTTTTGATAGATAGCAGTTAATAAATCGTATTCAGACTGGTAACTATTCTTTTTGTTAAAAAACAAAACATCATAACTACCGCTTGAGGAGCTAAGTGTTTGTACCCAAAGCTCATTTCTAGTTGGTACTAGCAACCAAAAACTCATTGCCTTTTTATGCTTGAGCCATAACTCATAAATTTGCCCAAGAGCCAAATCTCGATTCTTTAATACAACTTTTTCAATCTCCTTAGGAATATAAAAAAGATAAATAATGTGAGCATACATTAGTAAAAAGCCGTAAATTAGAAAGCCAATTGCATAAAATATTCGATTTGTTGAAATATTATGGATGATTCCTTTGCCCAGATTGCCCAAAAAAAGATCATTAAGCGCCTTTACAAAATTTATCAATTTACTTTTCCTTTCATTAACGTTAATTTTTCTATATAATTTTTTTAGAAACCGATTTCAAAATTAATTGTAATGACACTATTTTTCATAAGCAATACGTTTCACGTATTATGATTTTTGTTCACTTTTTTTGATTATTTTGTTCATACTTAGTCATCAAAATTAGTAAATTAGTTGTGAATGGAGGATAAATTTTGTATAAAGATAGTAGATTGCAACAAATTATGAATATTCTTAATTCGGTTGGAAAAATTAAAACGTCAGAACTAGCCACTAAAATTTATGTTAGTCAGTCAACCCTGCGGCGGGACTTGGTCTTACTGGAAAAGCAAAACATGATTAGCAGGAAGTTTGGCTATGTCAGCTTATTAGGCAAGGCAAACTTAGAGTTTCCTTATTCCGTGCGTGAACAAGAGAATGTTAAGGGCAAGAAATACATTTGTGAAAAAGCAGCTTCTTTTATTACCAACAATATGGCTGTATTTTTGGATTCAAGTTCTACCACCAGCTTTATTCCAGACTACTTATTTAGAAAGAATAAGCTGGTGTTTATTACCAACGGGCTGCTGCATGCCTATAAATTGAGTAAATTAGAAAATGTGACGTTATATACTTTGGGCGGGCATAACCCCAGAAGTTTCGGAGGAACCGTTGGCAGTGACACGATTGCTCAAATCAATAATTACAATACCAATTTGGCAATTGTTTCTTTTGGCAGCCTGCTAAACGACAGTGTTTATATCACTGACAAGGAGCAGGCCAATTTTCGTTTGGCAATGATTGCCAATGCCAAGGAAAGTTTGCTCCTAATGGATAGCAGCAAGTTTGAACAAAGCGACTTTATTAAAGCAAGTACTTTAAAGATTTTTAAGGCGATCATCTCTGACAAGAAACCGCCTAAAGATACGATCAAGTATTGCAATAAGCACGATATTGAACTTATCTGGTAAATTGCCAATAAAAATAAGCCTTGAAAGATTTAGGTCCTTCAAGACTTATTTTTTCTTTTACCACTCAGTTTTTGCCGGCAAGTATATTTTTAATTAGCGCATACCGCTTATCCCAGTTATTAATGATTAAATTATCGCATTCTTGGTTTAATAAAAAATTGAGCAAATCTGCTTTATCAGGTCGATCTAAAAACAAATATTTTTGCGGAACAACAATTTGGGGTAAAACTGCTCGCAGCTGCTCAAGCGTAATTTTTTTAACAGCACAAGATTTTAAAATCGGAATAATGCAACCATCATCTTTAGGCATAAAATAGTCATAAATTTCAGCATAATCATCATTTTGAATTTCCTGACCAATTTGCGCTAAATTAGCAGCATTATTGCGAATTAGCGGGGCACACTTAATAAATAATTGAATGCCGCCAGCACTGCCAGTAGTATAGACAAAGGCTTGAAAACTATCTTTGAAAAAACTTTTGCGGTATTCAATTATTTTTTGACCGGTTAAAATTTCTTTTACATACTCTTGATGTAGAGATATTAGTAAAGTGGGTAAAAATGGATCATAAACTTCATCTTTTATTTTACTCATTGGCAAAATTCCCTTTCAGTATTTCTAATTATTTCACTACTATGTTCATCATAAATATCTTTATTTAAACAAGCAACTTTATCTAAAAAAGTAATTAGAATAGGCTCGCCCCCTAATTTTGGGCGCAAAAAAGCGGGTTATACTTCAACTATTGAAGTACAGCCCGCTTTTTCCTAATCAGCTACACTCTGTGTCTTAACAAATGAGCCTTTGCGGGTTCACCTTTTAACCAAGTCGCAAAGAACGCATAGCCGAAGACCATCAACGCAACTACAGCTGCCAAAATAATCATATTATTATTGTTCAGCGTAATTGTCTGTTCCTCATCTAGCAGGTTCTTTGACTCATTAACTTGGTTGCATAATCCAAAGAATAACATGATTAGACTGCTTAGAGTTAGTAAGCCATTAACTGCCGTTAAAATTTTCATCTTCGTTAACTTCAAAAAATCATGTCCTTTCTTTCGATTTAAATACCAGCATTATATACCCTTTAAAAATAAATGCAACCCCTTTGCTTAAAATAATTTAAATTTTTTGTTTCTAATATGAATATTATTAGAATTTTATAATTAAATCTTCTAAATCCGAACAAAAAAGAAGTACAAAACTCGTACTCCTTTTTATTGCCATTCACTTGTTAACCATTCTTGCGCTAGTTCAAACCAATGCGCCGCGTGCGGATTTTCCTGCCATTCTCTGCCTTTAACCACCATGTCTTTGCGTGCCAAAGAAAAGCCGTGACCACCACGATTAAAAATATGAACTTCACACGGCACTTTCTTTTCTTGTAAGGCCTCGATATACTCAAACGTATTAGTTACAAGAACAATGGGGTCATCCCAAGCATGAAAAATAAAAGTTGCCGGCGTATTTGCAGTTACGCCTAAAGAACTGTCCTTAATAAATTCATCTGCGGGAACTTTATCTTGTTCATCTGCCGGAATATCAAAACCGATCTTGGTCAAATTAATTAAGGGATAGCCCAAAATAGTTTTATTAGGCAGAACTTCTTCACTCTTAAAGCCAAATTCTTGCTGGTATTTGGCAGAATTAGCCATACTGTTGGCAAAACTGGTAACGTGTCCGCCCGCTGAAAAGCCGATCGTCACAATTTTTTCAGGGTCAATTTGGTATTTTTGCGCATGTTCACGAAAATACTTAACAGTGGTTAAGACATCAAGACCAGCATCTGGATAAATGTCGCCTTCATCTTGCACTAAGTTATATTCCATCACCACACTGTTGAAACCGCAATTGTTAAAAGCCAATGCAACCGGCTCGCCTTCTCTTTTTGACAAATGGTCAAAACTACCACCGGGTATCACTATTGCGAGGGGATGCTTGGGAGTCACCAATTCGCCAATTGATCCCAAAGTATATGTATGCAGCTGGAATTTGCGCTGGTTAAAATTAGTTAACGTTAGATCATTTACTTTCATCTTTTTGCCCCACTTTTATCATATTCTTCGCCAAAAATGTTGTTGTTAATGGTACTGTTAATAATACACCAATTAAAGAATACATTATAATCAAAGCTTCATTGACAAACATCTTTTCATTTAATACTTCGCCTAAAGTGTAATTCAAACGTATGTACCACAAAAATAACGAAAGAAAACTGCCGAACATCCCAAACAAAATGGTATTCATCGCTGTTCCCAATACGTCATTACCGATTTTAGCACCACTGGCCTTGAGCTCCTCATACGATATTTGCGGATTATGCTTTTTGATTTCGAGCAAACCGGAGCTCATCGCAACGGCAGATTCAGCTACAGCACCAAGTGTGGAAAAGATAGCAACTGCTACTGCAATTAAAGGGTAACTCAATCCCGGCATTTGCGATAAGCCCACCAGAATTTCGCCCGCTTCAGGACCAAGACCGGCAGCTTGTGCCAGCCACTCAAAGCCTAGGATAATTACGCTAACTGCCAGACACACAATGAGTGAGGAATAAAAAGAGTTTTTCGCAACTTGATAATCATGTGTTCCAAGAAAAATTATGGTTACCAGTTTTAGCGGCACAAAAATCAAAATCAGAAGTGGAATATTGATACCCCAAGAAATCAGAATAGCCACTAAAATTAACAACAATGTGTTGATTAAAACGCTGAAAAAACTGCGAATTCCGGTTTCTCCACCAACAATTGTCATTAAAATTGCTAATACAATCAATAAAGCAGTTAACGTACTCATTTTTTATTCCCCGCTTTCCACTTTTTTTCTTCTAAAAATAGCAGGCTGCATCCAGTCGCGAAGACCACTGTCAAAACGATCCCAATCGCGGAAATGACACTTTGGGTAACACCAAGAGAGAGTGTAAAACCGAAAGTGGAGCGCAAACTGTTGTTATCCCGTAAATAAATAATTGTCAGCGGCAGTTCCTCCGACATAAAAATTAATACCAACACGTTAATTAGTGGCCCCATGATTTCCTGACCCATTGTGCGCCCACTGTGAACTAATTGCTTGGCAGTTAAGTCTGCCTTAGTCTGAACTAGTTCGTAAAGACTGGAAATGATATCGGTGGCCTCATCCATTACCGCTCCTAAAATACCTAATAAAGTTTGTGCTAAAAAGATGCCCCGCGGATCTTGGGTGGCATAATCTCCAGTTTCGTATTTAATTTCCGATTCCCCTGTCAGACGCATAATTAAATAGCATAGTGCAAAAGATACGAAGGTGCCTAGAATAGTCGCGAGCCAAGTTGCCAACATTTTGCGGTTAAAGCCCTGAACGACTAATAAGCTAAAGAAGGAAAAGACAATGTCGGCTAAGCCAAACAGCAAGACAATATAAGATCCATTCAGCTTAATATCGAGCATGATCACGAGGTAGAAAATTACCCAGCTAAGTATCATTGAAGCTATTAAACTCAAAGATTTCTTACCTGAAACTGCCACTAATAGCGTAGACATCACAGTCATTGCTAAAACTAACACCCAATCCCGCTTAGGGTCTTGGATGATCGGCTCGCCATGTTTGATATTAACAAATAACCGCTGACCCGCACGGAACTTCTGGGTGACTAATTGTGACGGATAATACATATTGGTAGTTTTGTATGTCTGACCCTTAAATTTACCTGACAAGACCTTTAAATGAAGAACTTGCTTTCTGGTTTCGTCTTTGTTGCCATAGACATCGGTACTTTTTTCTTCTAAAGTATCCTTAATTTGACTATCGGTCACTACGGCTACATCATTTTTAGAGTAAATATCTGTCGCAAAGTAGGTGCAAGTGGTTAAAATTAAACCCACGACTGCAATTAATACCGCAAATAAGTAGCGCTTCTTAATTTTTTTCAATCAAAATCATTCCCATCAATTTATACTTACCTACTGTAACTTAAAAACAGTCAATATAAATAAATTTTTAGTTAAATTTGCAAAATTTAACTATTATAAAAAAACGACTTTTGGTTAAAAGTCGTTTTCAATTATTACATATCTAAGAACCGCTGCCACCAATGTGTCTTTTCCGGTTCCACCTGCATATCTGCTAAAGTACGGTGAGCGTTGGCGTTTGCACTCTTTTCCGCATTTTCCTTTGCCTTGGCTAAGATTTCCTCATGCATCTGCTCACTTGATTTTCCTTCATCTTGCGCTACTTGAGCCCGCTTTTCAGCCGCAGTTAATGGTTTGGTTGCCGGCATTTCTTGCACATCCGTGATAGGATCATCAGTCACAATTCCCGAAATATCCGGTAACACACTAAAATCTTCTGCAGCACCATTTGTTTTGGCAGCAGGCTGTTCTAATTGCTCCTGCTTTTTGAGCAGCTCTTTATTCTGTTCTTCAATTTGGTTTAATTGCTTTTGCAGGTTGTTAAGAGCCGTATTTTGCTGGCCAATTGTTTGCTGCAAAGCGTTCAGCAATTTCACCATTTGGGAAGTGGACATTACTTCTTGTTTTTTGCCACTTTCCTTTTTCTTAATCCGTTCATTTTTGTCAGTAACTGCAAAAATTTGCTGTGCGGCTTCCTGCAAGGTTAAGCCGTTATCCTGAGCCAATTGGTGAAAATCTTCCAAATCACGCACATTTTGCTTACTGTATAAGCGGGCGTTTTGCTTAGTACGTGCATAATAGTCGGGTTTACCAGTAATTTTCTCTACAATTAAAGAATATTTGCGTAAAGTAGCCACACTAATGTGCAATTTCTTAGCCGTTGCAGCCGGTGCGGTTAATTCTTCAAAATTATGCTTATCTTCACTCATCAGATATACTCCCTAGCACAATTAAATTAACCAATCTTATGTAACAAGTTTTTCTTATGGTTAAAACGCTCCTGGGCTTTTTCAATCAGGCGGGTAATTAACTCAGAATATGAAATACCTGCTTCTTCAAAAAGTTTAGGATACATACTTATATTGGTAAAGCCCGGTAATGCGTTCACTTCAGTTAAGATGATCTTATTATCGCTATCGCGCAGTGTGGAGTCAACACGGGCTAACCCACTGCATTCTGTGACTTGATAAACTTTTAGGGCATTAGCTCTAACTTTAGCTACAATTTCTTGAGGTAATTTAGCAGGAATCTGCAAGGTAGTAGTGGAATCATCATCATATTTATTTTCATAGCTGTAGAAAGTACCAGCTGCATTAATAATTTGTCCGACACCGGAAACAATTGGTTGATCATTACCTAAAACCGCAGTCTCAACTTCGGTACCGTGAATGGTTTCCTCAATTAAAACTTTATCATCATATCTAAAAGCATCGGCTAGAGCCTCAGCAAACTCCTCTTTGTTAGTAACATGATGAACTCCAACTGAAGAACCTTGATTTGACGGCTTAACAAAGAGGTCGCTACCAAGTTTAGCACTGACCTTGTCATAGTCCCGCTTGGCATTAGCAGCGTCTTCATATTCAAACCGCTTAATCGCGATCCAATCAGCTACAGGAACGCCGACGCGTTGTGCTAAAATCTTGGTAAATTCCTTATCCATTGTCACAGCCGAAGCTAACACATCATCACCGACAAAAGGCTTATTTAAAATGCGGAACAGCCCTTGCAAACAACCGTCTTCACCTAAATTGCCGTGTACAATCGGAAAGAAAACATCAATTTCCGGTAAATTTTTTAATTGAATTAAATTTGAAATGTTGGCAACTTCATGAGGATTTTCAATGGTATATTTAGGATTTTTTAAGACTTTAAAAGAGTCTTCTTCACTTGCTAAATAGCCGTCGTTAGTAATCCAAATTGGATGCACATCGAATTTATCTTGGTCGATGGCATTATAAATATTATGGCCAGACATAATTGATACTTCATATTCAGATGAATTACCACCAAAAATTAAACCAACTTGTGTTTTCTTAGTCATTATTTTTACCTCTTAGTCATTGTTTCTAACTTTTAATTATACGGCAAGAAAACCCGAAGAATTGTAAATTAGACAATTTTTTAGGAATATTTTTTATTATAAGCAAAAAGTCTTGCATAAGGCAAAATCATATCCGAAAAATTTATACTATATTAAAAATTGTTATTTGAATCCCAAGTGATTTCATAAAGTTTATTGATTTTTGTTGGGTGCTTGTCGGGAGCAGCTGGGACAAAAGACTGATGATAAGCTACCGTCAAGTAAACATCATTCGCACTAACTAGTTGTAAGCCTTCCAGTTCTGTATAATAGCCGGGGATTTCCAGCTTGTTTGCACCAGCTAAGTCAACTAATTCCCAAGCCTGAGGATCGACTGCTGCCCAGGGAATTTTAATAATCTTTCTATCCCGACCTAACCTATCATCTGCAAATTGGCTGGAGAGATAGATATCACGGTGATTGCTAATAGCGAAGCCTTGCAGCGAACCAACTAACCCACCATGACCAGAAAAATTGGGCACTTTAAATGCAGCAATGCAATTTATCGTTCTAATATCAACATGTTTGGTTTTAGTTGTAGCGTGATCAAGAGCATCATTAATATCAGTTAGATAATAAAGCGCAAAATAGCCGGTATAGTCATTATCGCCATAGGCTACTAAAAAGTAGCGCAGATCAGGTGACACAGCGACTTCTACACGTGCAAACTGCTCTCCAGAGCAGCTGATGCCCAAATCTGCTCCTGCATAATTCAAATTTGATAATCGCGGTTGCATTTTAGTATTGGCAGCAATTTTAAAATAATGCGGCATTTTGATACGTGCGACTTGCTTTGACCATGTCGACCAACTTTGATTTAAATCATTTGGTTTGGTGCCTATAAACCATTGACCAGATCTGCCGGCAAATTCCAAAGTTTGTGTATGTCCTGCAGCTGAACCGGTTAAATGTAAAACTGGTATTTTTTTATTAAAAACAGCATTAATGTTATTTTGCCCGCGATAAACCAGAGTATCACCCGCAACACGCTGCATAGCATAGAGCTTGCCATCAATGATACTGGTTTTTTGCACTACTACCTGGCGCAAGTCCTGATCTACTGGTCCAGTGACCCCGTCCCAGTCATCTAAATTAGCTGTTAAAGTGATACTGATATTTTTTGCTAGTCGCATGCCTTCACTGTTAGTCAAAATCTTTTCCTTATAAAAGTCCTTTACAAAAAGCCATTCAAATTATTAAATATAACTATCATTTGGTAATTTACACATACCTATTTTTATTTTGCCTTATAATTAGTGTTAAAGAAAGGAGAGCATCTTTAAATGTTCAAAAAAATTTATACTGCCCTCTTATGTTTGCTTTTCTTTTTTCCTTTTAGCAATACACAAACATACGCTGCGGAACTCACACCAATTGAAAAAAGCAAGATAAACAAGCTGCAACAGGAATACGCACAGCTCGATAATACTGCTTTTAACTTTAATAACCTTTATTTAACTAAACCCCATTTTAAAACCAAATTTAAGCAGGGTGTGCTTGTACCTGCATATCTCACTAGTCAATTGGCGTACACAAACTATTACCGCGAATTGTTTGGTTTAAATCCGGTAAATGAAAACTCGGAGGACAATATTGCCGCGCAAAAAACTGCAGCTGTTTTAGCTGCCTTAAATGCTAACCCGATGATTAACCAGCATAATTTACCTCATGATAAGCGCCCCAAATTAATTAGCAAAGATACTTGGCAACTTGCCCGTAACACATCTAATCAAGCAAATCTTAATTTCAATACCACTGACCAATCTGCAGGAGATGTTATCACTGATTTATTGACTGACCGCTATAATTTAGGCGGAGCAGACACCGGTCATCGTGCTTGGCTGCTATCAACGCGCTTAACTACAACCGGTATCGGTGCGGCTTATGGTACGAATGGCTACCGTTATTCTGTGCAAAAAGTATTCAATCCGGTTGACGTTTTCCGCTCTCCGAGCCAAGAAATGGTCACATATCCTAGCGCTGGCGTTTTCCCTATTGAACTTTTAGCAGGTGAAAATATTGCCTGGTCAGTTTATCTTTCCAGCCGCCATTTTGAGGGAATACCAGTCATTACTATTACCGATAAAGATAATGGTGAAACTTATCATGCAAAAAACGTCCGTAATTATAGTAAGACCGGTTACGGCAACTTTGAAACGATTATTACTTATTATCCTGGATCAATACCGCTAATAGTTGGCCATGAATATGAAGTAAAAATCACGGGTTTAACCAGTTATAGTTTTAAACTGTTTCAACTTCAGGAAAAATCCAGTTCTGCGCAATAATAAAAGCTTCGAAATTTATCATTCATTTTTATAGCAATATTTCTAGGTATTCTTGAACTTTCTTAACAGTTTTGAATTTTCTCGCAAAGTACAGCAATTTGGCAATATTTTTATTTGGCTGTTTTAAATATTGCTTATAAGCCTTATTTATTATTTCAGGATCAATGTGGTTTTGTGGACGTAATATTTCTGCCATAGTTCGATCAATAGAATAAACCCTAACATTATTTCCAGTAGGAGTTTTTACTATTTCTATACCTAAATTATACATTTGAGGTACTTGCTGATGGGACACAATTTGTTCTTTTAATTTCGAATTTTTGTATCCTCTCGGAAAGGTAAGATCGATTTTATCTGGGACACGATCACTCAAACCAAATAAATAAAGAGCGGAGTTCAACGAAATTATTCCTTTCTTGAGCCTAAGCTGAATAGTATAAAAAGCATCTTCTAAATGATTTGGGCTGCCATAAATCCCTTTGTCAATTAAAATCAACATGTTGTCTCTAATGTAGCTCTTGATTTGCTGTCCCGAATAGTTTTTCTTTGTAAGTTGTTTTCTAGACAGTACATAATTATTTTGCTTTAACAAATTTTCCAATTCAGATTTATCAGTCATTTCAGTCACATCCTTTTATCTATATTTTACCCCATTATCAACTATAATGAGGTAAAATATAGATAAAATTAAATAAATAAAAACCATATTTCGAAAGTTAAGCGAAATATGGTTTCTATTTAAAATGAATTAATATCCCTTTTTAGAGAGATAATTATATCTTTAAATAGTTATTTTTAGAACTGAGCACATTTTTAAATGTAATTGGCTACCGCTGCCAACAAGTCATTTTCATTATTGACAATGGTACCATTAAGTTTAATTAGACCCGTAGTATACAAATTAACGTAGTGAAACTGGTTTTCAGCAATCTGGGTCAAAGCCTGCAACTTTTCGTGATTATCAGCGCCCTGCTGGCGTGTATCTGTGTACAAGCCAATTATCGGAATTTCTTTTGCATAAGCGACACCTATTTCACTGGCAACACCATTATCAATGCTAAGCCCATCAAGCACCGCAATCATTAAATCACTGTTAACCAACTTCTCGGTATCTGCTTGTGCAATCATTTTAGAATCAGCATACGCTTGTTTATCATTGATTGACGCGTTTTCTTGGGGCAAATATAAATCAATTGCATCATCTATTTGCCGAATTTTAGCAGCCAGTTGCGCATTATAATTAATTTCTGCCTGTGAAAACAGAGCATTAGCAAAATAAATTTTCATTTGAACTTCCTTTGGCAAGCAACGGTAAATTGCTTTTTTGACACCTAAATTACCTAATTATTTGGCGAGCTGATTTCCCACGGAATTGCACTCAGGATATAAAGAATGACACCTGCAATGACAAAATCGAGGAAAATACTACTACCGATCTCTAAGACATAGCCTAATACAGCCAAGCCTTCGACATTAAATATGACAGGAATAATAGCTAATATTCCTGCACTTAGCATTAGCCAAAAGCCCGCCCACATTCCAGATGCGGTAACTTCATGGGTCAGCATTTTTGAATTAAGCAATAACTTCATATCACTAATCAGTGAGTGCAAACTAATAAATGCCATTACTAGTATAATTACGTTAACGATTAACAAAATAAATGCAATATTGCCTCCCAAAGTGATCGTGTTCAGATTAAAAGCATCCTTCACGTCAAAGGGAGCATTATTTGCTTGCACTTTTAATTTGTGTTGTACTAGTTGCGCATCACTAGAAGAATCCTGGTCAATATTTAATTCAATATCATGCAAAATTTGTTTAGCTAAATTCATGTTATTAAATTTAAACCAGGGAGTACCCAACGTGTAATCAATAATATGATCAGCAATCGGCTGCGTTTGCTTAGTAGTTAACAGGTTGGCACTACCATTTTTATTAGCACCTATTATTTCTGCTAATGTATCAAAATGCTTATTAACCTGTCTAACCACTACAGCTTCGTTACTACTGTTTCTAATTTGTCCCTTCATAAAAAAGGGGTTAAGGAAAGTCGCGGTAATCATGGTTAGCGATACAATCAGAAAGATAATAAAGGACAAAGCTTTTTTATATTGACTGCTTTCTTCTTCGCTCATTCTGTGCAAACCATTGCGCGCGCCATTTGCCATATTTTTCCTTCCTAACAGACAATCTCCTTGTCTTCATCAAACATTGTATCTATTGCATGATGAATGGTCTTAATATCGGTAGATTCAATGATATCATGACCCTCTTTGAGCGCCTTATCAATAGTTTTTCTTGAACTATGCAGAAAACTATACATAAATGATTCTGTACCATAATCTGCTATTTCTTCAGGAGAAACTTCATATTTTTGATTATCATAATAAAGACGACTAATACCGGTCACTACAAAGGCAATCCCCATTCGTACTTCTCTAGGTTCAAAGTCAAGGTGGTCAAATAGTTGTTTTTCTTTTAACCAATCATTGATTGTTTGACTCCAAAAGTCGAGTGATTCATTACTCTTGAATACCTCTGTAATGATCCGCTTAAGACCCTCATCATAAATTCCCAACATTTCAATTGCATAAATAAAGGCTTTGGTGCGAGCACATACTTCGTCCTCTTTAGTAGCACTAAATTTTTGCACTTGCTTGTCTAACGTATTGAGAATGTTGCGGACAACATCTGCAATTAAGCCAGATTTATGTGGATAATAAGATTGCAGCAAGGATTTAGAAATCCCCGATTTTTCTGCAATCATTTGAAACGAAACACTATCCATTCCGTTTTCTCTGATTAAATGAAAAGTATTACTTAAAATAGTACGTCTTCTTTTATAATTTTTACGTCGTGCCATAATGTTTTCTCAGCTCCTATACATTTTGCTTTAATTATACCAATGATATAGAATAAATAAACAAAAAGGCACTGGTATATTATTTGCTTATAGTTTTAACTATTTTAATTACATACTAAAAGTAAGCCATTTATCATGTGATTATTTCAAGTCACTTTCACTTAATGAATGCATTGAGCGGTCATTATATACATAATTAATTCCCCGCGCTAAAAGCAAATCTACTGAGATACGAACCATTCTATCTGGATAATGGCTGTGTTTAATTGTATCTGTTACTACGATTTGTTCAATTGGTAATTCATTCAGAACTTCCAGTGCATTTTGTGAGAGCAGTGCATGCGTTGCAGCAACATAAACTTTTTTAGCGCCCGCTGCTAGAACTGATTTGGTTGAAGAAGAAATACGTGAACCGGTGTCAATCAAGTCATCAACAATAATACATTTCTTGTCCTTCACATCACCAATCATGCTGTGCACATCGGCATCGTAACGAGCCCTGCGCTGATCTACAATTGCAATTGGAGCATCAAAGAATTGCCCAAAATTACGAGCCAGCTTAGCACCAGAATGATCTGGTGAAACAACTACAATATCGTCTTCTTCCTTAGTAGCAATACCGTTATCAATAAAGTATTGCGCTAATAACGGCATAGCATGTAAGTGGTCAACTGGAACATTGTAAAAGCCTTGAATTTGTGAAGCATGTAAATCCAGTACGATTAAGTGATCCATACCGGTAATTTGCAATAAATTAGCTACCAATTTAGCAGTAATTGGTTCCCGCGAACGTGTTTTGGTATCTGAGCGCGAGTATGCTAAATATGGTACTACTACGTTTATCCGGTGAGCTGAAGCACGGTGTAAAGCATCTAAAACAATTTCCAGTTCCATAAAGTTTTCATTTACAGGGTCTTGAATTGATTGAATAACGAAAACGTCGCATCCCCTGACACTTTCACCAATATTAACTTGAATTTCGCCGTCACTGAAATGCTGCACGGCAGTTTCGATTAACGGTTTTTTCAAAATTTGCGCAATTTTTTCATTTAAAGCGGGATTTCCGCCTAACCCAATCAGCTTCATTGGGTGCATTAACTGAAGAAGTTCTTCCTTGTTCATAGCTACCTCATTTATTTAAAATACAATCTTTGCATGTCTATTATAACCAAAAAAGTCCCTAGTGCCTAGCAAAGTAATAAATTGAAAAAAAGCCGAAAGTAGTTTTCGGCTTTTTTATTCAAGTTTCTCTTTTAAATTTTAGTAATCTATTTAAAAAAATCTTCCATTAAGTTCAGTAATTTAAAGCTCTTAACGGCATAACTGTCGTGCTTTTGTCTAGGCATAACCAAAAGCTGACCCTGAGGGATAATTTGGCTGTACCATCTAACGTGTTCAACTTTAACCCAGTCTTTTTCTCCAACAACACAATAGGTTGGAATTTTGATTGCCTTCAAGCTATCGACCGACATAAAACTTTCTGACAGTTCTACCTTACTATCGCGGTTCATCCGCAAGAAACGCAGAAACCCTTCAGTCAGATAATGATATGACCTAATACCGTTGCCATTGACAAAAACACCGGCTACCATCAATTTTTGAAACACAGTCTGATCTTGACTGGCAAGCATCATTGCCACTAAGCCACCGGCATCAAAGCCAAAGCAATAGCACCCTCTAATATTTACCTGATTAATAAAAGCAGACAGGTCTTCAACTTCTGTTTGATAGTGTTCTGCTGCTTCTCCCTGGCTCAATCCGTGCCCTCTCATGTCCAGCACATAAACAGTGTAATAAAGAGATAGCGGGGCAACAATCTGGTCAAACATGCCACCATCTAAATGGTGCCCATGCAGTAACAAAAGCGGGGCACCTTTACCTAATTTACTATAATAAAGCTCATTACCATTAACTTTTACTCTCATCTCTGGTCTCTTTCACTAGCCTCTATTAACTTTTGTTCAGAACCATTTTCTTTTCTATGCTCTTGCCATAGACTACGGACAATAATTTTAGCAACAATATAATTTGCCTTAAAATTATCGGGTATCATTTTTAAGTTGAAGTGATGAACCATACTGTCTTTACGCTGCCAGTAATGGTAGATAGGAGTGCTATCGCAGTAAAAGCCCTCGGTCAATGCCAAGTATTGTACGTTAAAAATCTGATCCTCCATAAAAGCTAAGTCTTTCATGAAATGTAAATGATTTTGCCGTACAACCGATAACTTATAGCCCTTGTTCCAAGTATAACCCTTTACTGGGGTAGCTAGGCAATGATTATCACATAAAGAGCCAAAAGGATTGCTGATTAACTGGTATGTTCGCGCTTTGCCTTTCATTCCCCGTACTTGTTTTTTAGTTACAGGAACTGAACCTTGTTTATTTTCATAATCAAGCCAAAAGCCACAGGAAACCAGCGCTGCATCAGGATGATCGTGAAACGCACGGACAAAAAAGGCAGTATAACCGGAATCAACCCAGTCGTCACCATCATGAAATGTAAAATAAGGCGTATCTACATTGGCAATGCCCACATTGCGGGCATCAGACAAGCCGCCATTATGTTTATTAATTATTTTAAAGTAACGGAAGCGTTCACGATAGCTTTCAGCTATTTTTCTGGTATTATCCGTTGAACCGTCATTGACAATTAACAACTTGAAATTCGGATCATCTTGTTTAGCTAAATGGTCAAGAGCCCGAGTTAAATATTTTTCAACATTGTAAATTGGCATGATAACTGTTAATTCAGGTTGCTGAATCATAGTTTCCTCCTTTACTTTTGTTATTATACCATCTTAAATCTTAAAAATAACGTAAACTAGGTGGTACATAACCATAATTTAAACTTTTGTTTTGAGTATTTAGTATAATTAGGTTCATTCAAAAGGAGTTAATTATTATATGAAAAAAGCAAAAACTTTTTTAACTATTGTTACCATGTTATTTTTAAGTACAATTGTCTGCGGTGCCTTTGAACAGACTGTTAAAGCAGACGACTTACCTGTTATTTGTTTGGGAACATCCCTGACTGAAACTCAAAAAAGCGGTACTTTAAAAACGCTTAGCAATCCACTAAACGGCAGCAGCTATCAAACTATAACTATCACAGGTGCCGATCTGGTGAAGTATCTCAACCCTTCTGGTGCTAATTTCACGACCCAATCGGGCGTATGGTCCAGTGCTATGATCGAAAAAACAGCTGCAGGTAATGGCATTAACGTCCACATTCTCGATTATAACGGGCACAACAACATTACCACCATCACTGCCGACCAATATCAAAATGCGGCTTTAACCGCCGGCATCTCTGATGCCAATATCTACGTTACCAGCGCTGTGCCGATTGATGGCTCTGGTGCTTTAGCCGGTGTTTACGCTGCTTACAGTAAAACCGGCGAAAACTTAAACCAAAGTCAAGTTAATGCTGCTCAAGATGAAATGAACACTTTAAGCAAAATCACTAAAGAAAATAAGGATAAAGACGGCTATAGCGACGCCCAATTAAACAATGCCGTTGCCGGTGCCAAACAGGAAATGGGACAAATCGGCAACAACGTTTCCGATAGTCAAATTCATGACATTGTTACCAACCAAATCAACATCAACCATCTTGGTGACGTGATTAATAATAACCAGAAGCAACAGATTATTAACGTTCTCATTGAAGTACGCGACTCTGGTGCCTTAAAAAATCACAAATTTAAAGATCAGGCAGATGCACTTTCAAAAAACATTAAAAAGAATGCCAAAGGCATTTTTGATAAGATCAATACACCAGAAAACCGTAACTGGCTTGAACAGATTTGGCATAATATTACTGCATTCTTCAGCCACCTTTTCAGTGGCTTAATGGCTATTCAATATTAACTAATTACATTTGATCCATAAACTTATTTAAAGTTTGGTCAACAAATTCATTGCCGCGATTATTAGCATGCCCTTTAGTCCATTCAAATTTGTTCTGAGTAAATTTACTTAATAGTTGGTCAAGTTCTTGCCAGCAGCTAAGATTGGCAATTGCTCCTGGAGTAGACTTGGTCCAGCCACGCTTTTTCCAACCTTTAAGCCAGCCTTTGGTGATTGGATTTAAAACGTACTGGGAATCAAGCACAAACAATAACGGCTTGTCGTTGAAGCCCAATTCCAGTAATTTTTTAAGGGCTTCAATTAGAGCTGTCAGTTCCATTTTATTATTGGTGGCACCAAACTCACCATTTGAATTATAAGTTGACTTAGGCTGACCATTTTCATGCCACTCAATTAAATAGGCCCAAGCCGCCTTGTCTGTTTGACGCACATGACCACCCTTGAAATTGCCGGTATTGCGCGTGCCGCCATCAGTATAAATCGTGGCAAAATAGTTGCCCGCAGCTTTGCTTGTTGCCGCAGATTTTGGTACCTGCTCGGAACTTGCAGCAGTTTCATTGCTACTATTAATTTTTCGGCTTTCCCTTTGAATCTTGGCAATTGCTTCTTGTAAAGTGTCTTCCCCTTTTTGAAATACCTGATTAACTGTTTCTTTGTCCCAGTTTAAGTATTCTGTGGCGTCGGTTATTTTGGCAAAAGATTTAAACTCAGCACCAGAAAAACCATTAACTTGTTTTTTGGCTTCCTCCCAGGTGCGATAAACGCCTGGTTGGCGGCCCTTTTTGACTGCATAAAATTTCATATGTTCCCCTATCACTAAATTCTTCTGTCAATGCTAAAATAGAAGTAGTTCTATTTTTAAGGTGGTATTATGTTCTTCAATACTAAAAAATACAAGGAAGAAGTAGAGAAAAACCACAAGCGCGACCTCGCAAAAGAACCAAGTAAGATTAGCATGCTTTTCCTTGCTATTTTAGCAACTTTTGCACCCACTCGCGTTTTCTTACGCCTGCATAAAAAAAGAATAGAAGATAATGCCACGGTTGAACCAAAAGAAGGCAACTTTGAGCAGATACCCATTATTTACTTTCACGGGTTTCGTGGCGGTGACTACACTACAAGGGTAATGGTTAAACAGGCACTTGCCGATAAAGGGACTTCGAAATATCTTAAAGTTACCGCAGATTTGTTTGGTAACTTTAAGTTGGAAGGTACTTGGACCGGAGATCGCAATCCGATTGTACAAGTGGTTTTTCGGCAGAGATTGATCGGAGTGTATGCAATCGACTATTATCTCCGTTTTACCCTACCCTTTTTAGCTCAAAGGTACCACTTTTCACACTATTCGGCAATTGCCCACTCTCTGGCTTGCCCTTGTATAGTGCGGACAGAAATGCGTGAATATCGTAAAAAGAATTTCCCCCATCTGGTAAAATGTGCTTTTATTGCCGGACCGTTTGATGGGGTAGTTTATTTAGGAGATATTCCCAATGTGAACGCCTTTAACCAAAAAGGTCGTCCAGCTGTAGTGAATTTGCATTATCTTTACCTCTTACTAAGACGCAAACGGTTCAATCCCAACATTTCTGTGTTAAATATTTACGGCAATGTTTTAGATAACACAAACAGCGACAAGTTTATCTCCGTAACTTCTGCTAAAAGCATCCGTTATATTTTGGCTCCATATGCTAAGTCATACCATGAAGTTGAAATACGAGGGCAAAAATACGCCGAACACAGCTGGATGCATGATAATCCGTTTGTGATTGATATTATTGATAAATTTATTGGTCTTAAAAAGTAACTTAATTTTTGGAGGAAATACGTGTGATTCTGCTCCGTGACATAGGACGCATCATCATTATTACTAATACTATCTTAGCCTTTTACATCGTCTTTCACAGAAGGCGCTCTGTTTCAACAACTTGGGCTTGGTTGATTATCCTGCTGGTTTTTCCAGTTTTAGGAATGATTATTTACGGTTTTTTCGGGCGGGGAATTTCGCAGGAAAATATTTTTGCGATTAACAAACAGCACCACATTGGTCTGCGCAACGTTCAAAAGTCCATTACTGCGGCCCCCAAAAAGATCAGCACCTCTGACAGCTCTAATAAGGCCAAGATGGTAGTACATTTTTTTGACCATGATGGTGAATCACCTTTAAGTAAAAACAATCACGTTAAGCTCTACACCGATGGTGAAATCATGTTTCACGACATGATGCGTGATATTAAAAAAGCCAAGCAATCGGTGAACGTGGAGTTTTACACTTTTTATAATGATGAAATTGGCAATGACTTTCTTGATTTACTAATTAAAAAAGCCCAAGAAGGTGTATCTGTGCGCTTGCTCTATGATGCTTGGGGTTCCATGGGAGCAACCAAAGCCTGGTTTGACCAATTAAGAAAAGCAGGCGGCGTTGTGCTACCCTTTATTACTTCGCGCAACATGATTACACGGTACCGGATTAACTACCACTTGCACCGTAAAATTGTAGTAGTAGACGGTAAAACCTCTTGGACTGGCGGCTTTAATATCGGTGATCAGTATTTAAGCAGAAAAAAGAAATTTGGCTACTGGCGTGATAGTCAAGTCAGAATTGTTGGTTCAGCGTCATTATTACTGCAAGAACGTTTTGTCATGGATTGGAATGCCTCTATTCAAAAAGAGAACCAAGTAATCACATTTAACACTATTTTGTTCCCAAATTTGGATGAAAACGACATTCATCGTGGTGACGTGGCAACCCAAATAGTTTCAGACGGGCCAGACAGTTATAATGCTAATATGCGCAATGGGATTATGCGGCTCATGTCGCTAGCTAAAAAAAGGGTTTGGATTCAAACGCCCTACCTAATTCCAGACGATGCGATGTTTGCGACTTTACAGACCATTGCGCGCTCAGGAGTAGATCTCAGAATTATGATTCCTTGTAAACCGGATCACCCCTTCATTTACCGGGCAACGCAGTGGTACGCTAACGAACTATCCCGTTATGGTATCAAAATTTACATTTATAACAAGGGATTTATCCATGCCAAAACCATAGTGGTTGACGATACTTTCTCTACGGTCGGATCTATGAACCAAGATTACCGCTCATACGATCTCAATTTTGAAGATGTTGCCGTTTTTTATGATAAAAATTTCACGCTTGAGGTTGCCAAATCATTTGAAGATGATATGAAAGTTTCATCACTACTAACCCCAGAAGATATTGCCAAACAAGGTCGCTGGCTTAAGATTTTGCAGAGCTTTTCACGGATGCTCTCACCAATTTTATAGTAAGCAAAAAGCCTTCCATTCAGGGAAGGCTTTTAAAGTACAAATTTTTTATTTTTTCAGTAAAGTGATAAACACTTTCAACCGGATAGCGAATTGTCCTTGCTAAAGTTGCTTCAGTTTCATTACTCTTGCCAATTGCGACCAGATGACGCTGTGATCGTTTCGGCAAACATTTCTTTAAATTCTGAGCGCGGGATTTTGACCGTCTTATCAAAGTTCCGAACCGAATGACGATTTTGAACAACATCATTAAAATCATTATTGCGCATAGAAGTCGCACTTTCTTAACTAAATTAAGCTTCTTTTACTTTATTACTTTTTGTTACATATTTCACAATATTTTTTACCATTTTTAGCAGTATAATAATACTAAAATTTAGTTTGTATGAGAGGCTTAAAAGATGAAAAAATTAGTCAGAGACAAAATTCCAGAATTTGCACATTATGCGACTTATCGTGAACTTGCACCTGCAGAAATTGAGCCGGCTTTAAAGCAAAAGTTAATTGAAGAAACTAATGAGGTTCTTGCTGCTAAAACCGAAGAAAACCTTGTTGAAGAACTGGGTGATGTTTATGAGGTGATCTTGGCTTATCTTAAATTCAAAAATGTTGACCAAGAGACCTTTTTAAAGCAAGTTAATAAGAAACGCGCCCTTAAAGGCGGCTTCAGTAAATTTTTGGAAATGAACTGGGAAGAATAATTTGCCATCAAAAAAGACCACGCTAACCGCGTGATCTTAAAAGATATCCTGTACTTCAATGCGGATATCATGATGAATATGATTTTTTAATGCTTCAATAATTTGAGCTACACCATAAGAAAAGCGTAAATAATATTGTTTATTCTTCTGGGTGGTCAAGATACAAATTACCTGTTTTTTATTAGGATTAGGTACTTTGATTAGAGTCACCATTACCACATCCGCGTATGAAATGGTGCGGCGAAAATAGCCCGACACAACAGCCCTTTTGGGAGCGAACCCCGTAAAGCCGTCTATAATTCCAATCATTAAAAAGATAGCTAAAAAGAAACTCAGTCCCGGATCACTTTTTTCAATCAATTGCCAAGTAAAGCCAATCCAAATAAAAATTATTGCCCAAATAATTGAAGAGGAGCGATAATGCCCTTTTAAATCAATGTTTGCCTGCCAGTACCAACTATAGCAAGTATAGCCTAAAAGCAGGGCATCTAAAATAAGATAAAAAATTACCATAGAATTCTCCTCACATTTGTTCATTCTCATTATAACAGACTGGGGCGTTTTGGTTGGATAAAGTAAATGTAACTACATATTTTTTTAAAATTAATTCAGCAAATTATTTAATAGCTAGCTCTTAAAAGAGATTCCAGTTTGCGTAAAAAAACAATTTTAATACATTAAAAGCTTAAAGCCCGCTAAATAAGCGGCTCTAAGCTTTTTTTATTTGATCAACTTCAATATGCTTTTTAGCAAATTGAGCTAAAAGTTCTTCATCTTGAGAATCGGTAATTAATTGATCAATTTTGTCTGCGGCACAACAAATAAAATTGCTGTACAAGCCCAATTTATCACTAGTAGCCAAGGCAATAACGTTATCAGCAACATCAATCATTTTCTTTTTGACCTGCGCTTCTTGTTGACTATGAAATGATACGCCGTTATCAGGATCCAAATTATGAATGCCGATGACATAGGTATCAATTCTAAACGTTCTCAAGGCATCAAGTGCTTCTACTCCCAAACTGACAGCTGCTCTTTTGGCAAAAATACCGCCCAAAGTAATGATATTAACATTTCTTTTATTTGATAGCTGAATTGCTACATAAGGCGAATTAGTAATAAACGTAGCAGCAAAATTTTCGGGTATAGCTTGTGCTAAATAATAATTAGTTGTACTGCCATCAATTAATATAACCGTGTCTTCACGCAAAAAAGACAAGGCTTTTTGGGCCAACTGCTTTTTAATCTCGGTTTTAATCGTTAAGCGCTGTTCAAAAGTAGTTACAGGAGGTCCTATGCGGATGGCCCCATTATAAATTCTTTTAATTAGCCCCTTTTGGTCCAGCTCCCGTAGATCACGGCGGATAGTATCTTCTGAGCAGTTAAACTTAGCCACCAATTCAGCTGTAGTAACGTGTTTGTGAAAATTAATTGCCTGAATAATCAGGTTTTGGCGCTCTTTTTTTAACATTAGGCATCCCTAGTTTACGTTTAACGTGTTATCTTCACTAATTTTAACATATTTTCTTTTTACTAACTTATTTCAATTTTAGCAGCAAAAATGAGCTTCTTTTAGCACGTTTTTGCATATTTATGCAATTTATTTGAACAAACATGCAAAAATATATTGATTTTTGCATAAATCGCATATAGAATACAGGTGGTTAATGAAAGCGGTATCTATTTTGACCGCAATATATAGAAAAGGAGATACAGATTATGACTCAACAATGGGTTAGTTTAGAAGGTAAAGTGGCAATCGTTACTGGAGGCAGTATGGGGCTTGGCGAAGCAATGGTTAATGAATTGGCCGCAAATGGGGCCCAAGTAATTTCACTAGACGTTGCGGCAAATGACGCACATAAAAATCAGGCAAACGTTACAACAATGACTTGTGATGTCTCACATCAAAAAGAAGTTGCAGCGGTTGTCAAACAAATTGTCGACCAATACGGTCACATTGATGTCTTAGTTAATAACGCGGGAGTAAGCAGACCACGTATGTTAGTCGATTATTACGGCACGCATCCCGAATATGAACTTAGTGAAGATGACTTTGACTTCATGACCAATATCAATCAAAAAGGCGTTGTTTTCTGTGCCCAAGCTGTTGCACGAGTAATGATTAAGCAAAAATCGGGCGTGATCATTAACATGTCTTCTGAAGCAGGTTTAGAGGGATCTAAAGGTCAGAGCTGTTATTCAGGAAACAAGGCAGCAGTCGCAGTTTACACCAAAGCCTGGGCCAAAGAACTAGGTCAATTTAACATCAGAGTAGTTGCTGTGGCACCCGGTGTTAATGAGCGTACGCCAATGAATAATGACGCAGCCTTCAAAGCATTGGCTTACACCAGAGGACAGGATCCTAATAATATTAGTTCAGACTACAAAGCGATTATTCCTTTGGGTCGTCCTGGAAAAATCAGTGAGATTGCTGATTTAATTACATATTTATCTTCCGACCATGCTTCCTATATTTCTGGCACCACCATTAACATTACAGGAGCTAAATCCACTAGATAGGAGGTGGAGATGATGAACCAAAATAGCAATAGTTCAACCGTTTTAACCAAAATCAGACGTTTTGGCGGCATTATGAGCGCAATGGTCATGCCCAACCTTGGCGCTTTCGTTGGTTGGGGGCTGATGGCTGCTCTTTTCATTCCGCATGGCTGGATGCCTAACAAGGAATTAAATCAGCTGATCGCACCAATCTTGGACTACGTTTTTCCTTTATTAATAGCCTATACGGCAGGATATAACATTCACGGACAAAGAGGCGGCGTCATCGGGCTTTTTGCCAGCATGGGCGTTATTGTGGGTTCAAATATCACAATGATTAGTGGCGCAATGGTTATTGCTCCACTAGCAGCTTGGACATTGAAAAAGTTTGACCATGCCGTCGAAAACAAAATCAGACCCGGTTTTGAAATGCTGGTAAATAATTTCAGTTTAGGTATTATCGGGGCATTTTATTGTATTTTAGCGTTTATCACAGTTGGCCCCGCAATTAGGGGATTAATTGCAATGATTACAGCAGGTGTTAACTGGGCCACTAAGAATAAGGTAATTCCGTTATTGTCCGTCTTTATGGCTCCCGCACAAGTTTTATTTTTAAATAATGTTGTTAATCACGGAATTTTAGCTCCTATCGGTTTTGCACAAGCAGCTAAAGCCGGAAAATCAATTATGTTCTTAGTCGATAGTAACTGCGGGCCACTTCTTGGCACTCTGCTCTCAATCTCGATCTTTGGCAAGGGTAAAGCAAAAAATACTGCACCTATGGCAATGTTTATTGCTGGTATCGCTGGAATTGGTGAAGTCTACTTTCCATTTGTGCTGGGAAACCCAATCATGATTTTTGCCACAATGGGTGGTTTGGCAGTTTCCCTTTATCTGCAAGTTATTTTTGGTGGCGGTCTAATCGGTGTAGCATCACCCGGCAGTTTAATCAATATTGCAATTATGACTCCACGTGATGCTATTTTCGCTAATTTAGTTTCAATCGTTGCGGGTTTCCTTGTAGCTGCAGCAATTGGTACGTTTTTACTAAAGGTCTTCCCACCAAAAGAAGATGTTGACCCCACTTTATCCTTCACGGTTGACGATCATGAAGTTAAAACTACAGATGATTTTGTTGTTAAGCCTGCAAAAGGCAAAATTAAGAAAATTATTGTTGCCTGCGATTCCGGAATGGGTTCCAGTGCAATGGGTGCTTCTGTCTTAAAGTTATTATTGCAAAAGGAGAATTTAACGGGCATTCAGGTTAAAAATTCTTCTGCCAACAAAATTGATCAAGATGCAGATCTGGTAGTTACACTTGATTCTCTAATTGACCGGGCTAAAGCAAGCAGTAATAACCCGGATACCACTTTTATTCCAATCAATAACTTTCTAAAAGATACTAATTATAAAGAAGTAATTGATTTTGTTAAAAAGCAAAACAGCAGCGGTACAGCAGAAGCTCCCGCTGAGGAGCAGGCCAAAAAGCCAGAACTTGATCCTCAAATCTTAAACGTTAACAATATCCGTCTCAATCAAAAGTTTGCCAGTGTTGATGATGCCATTAGAGCATCGGGACAAATATTAGTTGATAACGGCTACGTTACACCAGATTATATCGACCAAATGATTGAAAGAAATCAAGATTTGCCGGTATATATCGGTAACCACGTTGCCGTACCCCATGGTCTTGAAGACACACGGGGTGCAATTAAGAAAACAGGAATATCAATCATTCAAGTTCCTGACGGAGTCAAGTTTGGTAAAAATGAAATTGCTTATGTCCTTTTGGGATTGGCCGGCGAAGGCGATGATCATCTCAATATTCTGAAAGTGATTTCTCAGACTTTAATGGATGAAGCAAATGTAGAAAAAATCAGGACTGCCAAAAGTCCTGAGGAAATTTTAGCAGTATTTGAATAAAAAATTTTATCGGAGGGTTATTTTAAACATGAAAAATGTAATAATTGTTGGTGCAGGTCGTTTGGGTAAAGGCTTTATGGGAGAAACATTTTATAATGCCGGGTGGAAAATTACTTTCTTAGATAATGATCCCCGCGTTATTCAGGAATTGAACCGGACCCATACCTATGAAGTAAGTGTTCACACTACCAAACGCGTCTTCACGAATACTATTAAAAATTATGACGCCTACCTGGTAGACGATTACGAGCATGTGTTAAAGGCTTTTTTAAAGGCAGATTTATTGATGCTGCCCCTCTATCCCAGTGATTTTCCTGCAGCGGCAAATGAATTAGCCGTTTACTTTAACCAACAATTTAAAGTTGATCCCACTGCAAAAAAGACTCTAATTTGCCTGACTAATAAAAACCATTTGATTAACCAAATAACCCAAGACTTCCGCAGTCACTTGGCTGATGACGAAGTGAGAAACTGGTTTGATCAAAACGTGGTAATAAGAGACTCAATCGTTCGTCGTTCAACCGACGCGGATTCAAATTATGCGACCAAGTTAGTAACAACAGCTGTAGCTTCCCTTATTATCCAAGGTCCCGTATACTCAGATTTTAGCGATGTTAAGTGGCTTGATGTGCGTGACAATGTAGAAATGTTAAAAGATATCAAAGTTTTCACCATTAATGGTCCCCATGCTACTACTGCCTATGAAGGCTACCTGCAAGGATATGATGATATTGCAAAAGCTGAAACAGACGAGAAAGTCCACCAGCTGGTTCAGGGTGTCCATGACGAAACAATAGAAGCAGTGCTGTATGAATATCCGGTAACACGTGATCAAATTCGGGAACTGGAATATTTACCGGCTGCTAAAGACGAAATGTCAGATTCAATTTATCGTGTAGGCTTTGATCCTATCCGTAAAGTTGGTAAAAATGACCGCTTAATGGGCGTAATCAATCTGTGTGAAAAATATCATCTGCCATATACCGCCCATGTAAAAGCATTAGCAGCCGCATTTGCCTATGACGAGCCTCGTGATTCTCAAGCGATGAAAATTCAAGCAGACATCAAAGAAATGGGTATCACCAAGACCATTTCCAAGTACATTGAACGACCAACCACTAATACTGTGGTGCAGCAAATTGCTGCGGAATACGACAAGATTAAGAAGCAGAGGTAAGAATATATGTTCAAAGCTGTTATTTTTGATATGGATGGCGTGTTAATTGATAGTGAACCATTACAGTTAAAACGCCAAAAAGAATACTTGGACTATTTAGGTGTTGCCGTTCCCGAGCAGGAACTCATCAAAATGGTTGGCGGAAATAAGAAAATGTACTTTGACATTATTTCAAAATACTATTCTGGTGAACCTAATTACCGTGCATATTATCAAAAATTTCAACAATACTTTAAAGACCGCCCAATTAACTACCGGAAATTATTAAATCCTGATGCGATTCCGTTATTAAAGTGGCTGCAAAAACAAGGGCTAAAACTTGCCTTGGCGTCTTCTGGAGCTCCAGAAAAAATCAAGACTGTACTGACGCAGTGTCAGCTAACACAATTTTTTGACCCGGTGATCAGTGGCAATATGTTCAAGCAATCAAAACCCAACCCTGAAATTTATAATACTGTAGCAGCCAAACTAGGCTTAGAAAACAAACAATGCGTTGTGATTGAAGATTCGGATTATGGCATTGCGGCTGGTAAAAATGCCGGAATGTTCACTATTGCCCTAAAAGAGGAACGCTTTCCCTTTTCTCAAGCTGCAGCAGATTATTTAGTTGATTCGCTTTCTGACGTTAAGCATGTACTGGCAGATAAAATTTAACGAATAGCATTTCTTTACCAAATATTCACAAAATAAATAAAATATTACTTGAATTTTCATTGAAATTATTGTTAAATTACTATTAAATTAAATGCAGTGAAAAAGACGAGTAAATAATTTATTTCTTTAAGTGAAACAGTGATAGTGGAAAACTGTTAGACCCTGAATTATTGAAAAACACTTTTAGCAGCACGCTGAAATTTACGTGAAAGTAGGTTGTGTCGTCTCCAGTACGTTACCACGCTGGTGGAGCATGTTAGTGCTTCATGAGTTGGCCCTTATTTAGGGCAATTAAGGTGGTACCGCGGAAAAAGCCTTTCGTCCTTGTTTTATTAAAAACGGGATGGAGGCTTTTTCTTTTCCTTAAAATCATAGGAGGTCAAGACAATGACTTTAATTTTACCTGCAGGTTATCACCCTACTCTTACCATTCGTGACACTGAAGCTGCGATTGTTTTCATTCGTGAAGAATTTCAAAAGATTTTGGCTAAAAAATTAAACTTACAACGGATGTCTGCCCCGCTGTTCGTTGAAAAACATACTGGTTTAAACGATAACTTAAATGGCGTTGAACGTCCCGTTGCTTTTGATGCGAAGGACTTACCGGCAGATGATACAGTTGAAATCGTCCATTCCCTTGCTAAATGGAAAAGAATGGCACTGAAAAAATACGGCTTTAACATGCACGAAGGTCTTTATACCAACATGAACGCAATTCGCCGCGATGAAGACTTAGACAATTTCCACTCAATTTATGTTGATCAATGGGATTGGGAAAAAATTATTGCCAAGGAGGAAAGAACGGAAGAAACCCTTAAAAGTACGGTTACTAAAATTTTTGCTGCAATTAAAGAGATTGAAGCTGGCTGTGCTTTCCGCTACCCTGCCTCTACTTATCGTTTACCAGAAAAACTTTACTTTATCACTACACAGGAATTAGAAGACCGCTGGCCAGACATCAGTCCTGAAGAAAGAGAAAACAAGATTGCCGCGGAAGAAAAGGCGGTCTTTATTATGAAAGTTGGTGATAAACTGAAAAGAAGTGGTAAACCTCATGATGGTCGAGCACCAGATTATGATGACTGGCAACTAAACGGCGATCTGATTTTCTGGTATGAACCTTTAAAGCAAAAAATCGAAATTTCTTCAATGGGTATTCGCGTTAGTCCTGAAAGTTTGCACGCACAATTAAAAAAGGCTGATTGCCTTGAACGCGAAAAGCTGGAATTTCACCGGATGCTGCTTGACGGGGAATTGCCTTATACCATTGGTGGCGGTATTGGACAATCACGGTTATGTATGCTTTTGCTGGGCAAAGCTCACATTGGAGAAGTTCAAGCCAGCGTTTGGCCGCATGACATGATTACCAAGTGCCAAGAGCACGGTATCCAAATTCTTTAATAAACAAAAACCATGCTGTCAATAACTGATGGCATGGTTTTATTGCAATAACCCTATATGTTAGACAAAATCTTGTAGTAAACTAGCAGTAGCAGAACTAGTTTTAAGAAAGGCAAAATTATGATTGATTCTAACAAGATAACTGAGTTAAAAAATGATATTGATCAGGCGCGCCACGTTACTTTTTTGACCGGTGCGGGAGTATCGACCCATTCAGGTATTCCCGATTACCGCTCTAAAAACGGCATTTATGACGGCGTCTCTGAAAGTCCAGAAACAATATTGAGCGAAGAAACTCTTTATCAGCGCCCTGACTTTTTCTACAAGTTCGTAATGGATAATATGTACTTCCCTGACGCCAAGCCAAACGAAATCCACGAAAAAATTGCTGCTATCTGCAACAAAAAAGGCGATTTAATCACCCAAAATGTTGACGGCTTAGATACCAAAGCGGGTAATAAACACGTGACTGAATTTCACGGCTGTCTCTATAATATCTACTGCACTAAATGTCACAAAGTCGTTGACTACGCTGAATATGCTAAGTCCTACCGTCATGAAAATTGCGGCGGTATTATCAGACCAGGAATTGTTTTATACGGTGAAGCAATTAACGGCGACAGTTTAGCCAAATCTGTCAACGCAATGCAAAATTCTGACCTCGTAATTATTTCAGGCACCAGTTTTGTTGTGTATCCATTTGCCCAATTATTATCATATAGACAAGCCGGTGCCAAAGTTTGGGCAATTAATAAAACAGCTATTCCGGCAGAAGGAATTTCTGCTATTATTGCGGACGCCATGGATGTTTTTAAACAGCTTTAATTTAAGTTTTTAAAAAAGCCTTTAAGCTATTTGAATTGCTCGTTTTCAGCATCCTAATTTTAACTATTGCTTTTCACTTTTTGCGTACTAAAAGAAAAGTCAAAAACTATAATCTTTGTTCAACATATTCTTTGAGCACAACTGCCTGGTTGTGTTCTTTGTTTTTAGCACCATAAAGAAAAAGGACATCTTGTTCGGCAAGCTCGTCTTTCACTTGGGCGACAAAAGCTGTGGTCGCTGGATTATGCTCTAATTCAGCAATGTACTTTTGCCTAAATTCAGGATATTTAGTATCATCGTGATTGAACCACTTACGCAATTCGGTGCTGGGACCAATTTCTTTGACCCACTCATCCAAATTAGCATCTTTTTTGCTTTTGCCTCGTGGCCACAGACGATCAACTAAAATGCGATAGCCAGCAGGCTGCTCATGTTCGTAAATGCGCACTACTTTTATTTTTGTCATGATAATATCTCCTTTTAGTTTAAGTTTACTACACGGAAGAAAAAATGAATTATTCAACTTATTTTACTAATAAACCAACTGCTGCTATTACTAAAGACTTAATCGGCAGACCATTAACATATAATGATGGTCAGAATATAATGGGTGGCTATATTGTGGAGGCTGAAGCATATTTAGGGGTCAAAGACAGGGCAGCACATTCTTACGGCGGCCATCGTAGCCCAGCTAATGAAGGTCTTTATCGCAAAGGCGGAACCATTTATATTTACGCTCAAAGACAGTACTTCTTTTTCGATGTCGCAACGCAAGAATATAATGAGCCGCAAGGAATTTTAATCAGGGCTATCGAACCAGTCTGGGGTATAGAGCAGATGATTAAAAACCGCGGGGGCAAAAATGGTGTGCTTTTAACTAATGGTCCTGCTAAAATGATGCAGGCTTTTGGCATTCACGATAAAAAATGGAATTTACACTTCTTGTCTGACTCCCCATTTAAAATTGATTTAGATGATAATCATAAAAAGTGGGCTAAGGAAATTAAAACCAGTGCCAGAATTGGTGTTAGTCAATCCGAATTAGAATGGGCTAACAAAAAATTACGTTATTATGTTGCCGGTAATCCCTATGTTTCTAGAATGAAAAAGAGCGCTTATCAGACAGATAACGGCTGGCGATAAGAGCAGCTTGCAGAAGTCTTTTAAAATAGTAAAAGAAAATAAATGAGATAATTATAAAATATTTTTTAAATAAAATTATTGACAAGTCACTCTTAATAGCCTATTATTTTTCTAAGTTAAATAATTTCCAATGCAATAGAGGTCGCGGTTGTTACGAAACTAATCTGAGTGAGCGAACACTTTGAAGGTTAGCGTAAGAATTACCGCCGAAACAAGAATGTTGTTCGTTTCAATCTTCTTGTTGGGCTGCAAGAGAATATTTTGCAGACTGTCCCGGTTAGTCCCCGGGGAGCGCTATATGATTTGTTCTAATAATAGATTATAACCTCGTTGTTTTGCGTAACAGCGAGTTTTTTATTTACGCTTTTATTGTGTTGGCTTTATTTGAAACATATTTTGTGGAGGTTTTCAAAATGAAGTCAAGATTTAAGTGGTTGGCTACCTTGGTTGCCTTATTCACTTGTTTAGGCATTGGGGCTGATTTTAGCCTGAATGAAGTTAGTGCCAAAAAGGACGACGGTACGCTCAAAGTCGCCATGGAAGCTAATTATCAGCCGTACAATTGGACACAGACTAATAATGCCAACGGTGCTGTGCCAATTGAGGGCTCAAAAGAATACGCCAATGGTTATGATGTCAAGATTGCTAAAGTCATTGGGCAAAAATTACACAGAAAAGTCGAAGTTGTTAAGACTGAATGGGACGGTTTACTTCCTGCTTTAACCAGTGGTAAAGCCGATTTAATTATTGCCGGCATGAGCCCAACAGCTGAACGTGAAAAAGCCATTAATTTCTCTCAGCCATATAGAAACAGTACTTTTGTGGTAATTACCAAACTTAACAGCAGATACGCCAACGCTAAAAAGCTGACTGACTTTAAGGGTGCAAAATTAACAGCGCAACAAGGTACTTTCCACTATGATTTAATCAAGCAGTTAAAAGGTGCTAAGAGACAACCAGCTATGCGCGATTTTGCGGCAATGCGGCAAAGTTTAATCTCTGGCACCATTGACGGCTATGTGGCCGAAGACACTGAATCAACTTCCTTTAAGATGGTTGATCCTGACATTAAGTCAATTCCTGTCAGCAAAATGGCTGGTTTTCACGCTACTAAGGAAGAATCTGTTACCTCAATCGGAATTGCCAAGCCTAACAAGGCTCTACTAAAGAGTGTCAACCAAATTTTAGCTACTATTCCTCAAGCAAAAAGGGTTAGGTTAATGACTGAAGCTGTTAAGCAGCAGCCTAAAACTGATAGTGATAAAAAAGGTAAAAAGGCTAAGTCAGAACCATGGTTAGTATCAATGTGGCGCCAATATGGCGGCATGATTTTAAACGGTATCGGTATGACCTTACTTTTAGCTTCAGTTGGTACCATTGCAGGTTTCTTTATCGGTCTGGCAGTGGGTATTGTCAGAACTATTCCTACACCAACTACCAGTGGTAAAAGATGGCTGCTCAAGTTTGTCAACTGGCTGCTTTCGGTTTATATTGAGATTTTCCGGGGTACGCCAATGATGGTGCAAGCAGCTGTGATTTACTATGGTATTGCCCAATTCTGGCACCTGAATATTGACAGAACGGTCGCCGCACTAATCATTGTTTCGATCAACACTGGAGCGTATTTAGCCGAAATCATCCGCGGCGGAATTATTTCTACACCTGAAGGTCAGTTTGAGGCAGCCAGTGCGCTAGGAATGACCCACAACCAGAGAATGTGGCATATTATTTTGCCACAAGCAATCAAGAATTGTCTTCCTTCAATTACTAATGAATTTATCGTTAATATCAAAGATACCTCAGTTTTGAGCATCATCTCCGTATCAGAGTTGTTCTTCGTTGGTTCAACTATTGCAAGTCAGACATTTAAGTTCTTCCCGACTTACCTGACAATTTCTGCTATCTACCTCATCTTGACCTTTACCATTACCAGAATATTCAACTTAATTGAAAAACACCTCCAAGGAAGTAAGAATTACAACTTAATGGCAAACCAAGTTCAAGTGGGCACACCAAAAGACATGGAGGCTAAGAACTAATGACTGAAACAAACGAAACTATTTTAAGTTTAAAGCACATCAAGAAAACATTTGGTGAACACCAAGTGTTAAAAGATATCTCTTTTGACATTAACAAAGGTGAAATTGCCACCATTATCGGTCCTTCAGGTGGCGGTAAATCAACTACTTTGCGCTGTATCAACCTGCTTGAAGAACCTACTGCCGGTGAAGTTGATTTTCATGGTGAAAATGTTTTGGCACCAAACTACAATCGTAATATTTATCGTGCTAAAGTCGGCATGGTTTTCCAACAATTTGACTTGTTTGAAAATAAGAACGTTTTAGCTAATTGTATGGTAGGTCAAGAGTTAGTATTAAAACGGTCAAAAGACGAGGCGCGTAAAATTGCACTTGCTAATCTGAAAAAAGTAGGTATGGAGCAATACGTTAATGCTCGTCCCAGCCAACTTTCAGGTGGACAACAACAACGGGTTGCGATTGCCCGAGCAATCTGCATGGATCCTGAAATTCTGCTATTTGATGAGCCTACTAGTGCTTTAGATCCAGAAATGGTCGGTGAAGTTTTAAGCGTCATGAAGAATCTGGCTACTACTGGTTTAACGATGATTATCGTAACCCACGAAATGGCGTTTGCGAAGGAGATTTCCGATCAAATGTTTTTCATCAGCGATGGCGTAATCACTGAACAAGGCACGCCAGATCAATTATTCAATCACCCGCAAAATGAAAAAACCGTCAAGTTTTTGAGTAATTTTCAGAATAATTAATAAGGTCTAATTGAATATAAAAAACTGGTAAATCTACGTGATGAATAACGTGATTTGCCAGTTTTTTAGTTTGCTTGTGGCTCTAAAAGTCCAATAATTTCCTGATTAAATTTAGTTGGCTCCTCCCACTGCGGGAAATGACCGGAATGGTCAAACCAAATTATATTGCACGGACTAGTAATTTTAGCAGCATATTCTGCAGTCAATGGTGAGGACACATGGTGGTCATGCCTGCCCTCACAGAAAGTGATGGGAACGGCAAAATGCAGGATATTTTCAAAATTAACGTCCATCAGTTCTTCCCAGAAATATTGAATTGATTGTTTCGAGCCCTGCAAGCGATGAATTAGGTCCTTAAAAGAATAATCTTTAGCAGATATAAAAGGACCAATTAATTTGCGGTAGTTTTTAGCGCCGTAGATTGAGCCACCATAAGCCACAATCATTTTAGTTAATTTGAGGCTGGCTTTAGTTGGTTCATGGACAAAATCAAGTTGGTCAAGTTTGGCAGTATTTTTCATTTTTGTTCGTAGAAAAGCTTTTTGTAAAGCAATATTCTTTTTCATATTAACGACTTGACCTATTCCGATATATTGCGTAACCAGGTCTGGATACTTTTGAATAAAATTGAGCCCTAAAACCGTACCCCAAGAATGACCCATAATAATCAATTTATCTTGTTTTAACCGTTTTAATAAATAAAGCACAAACTGATGAATATCTGCCAAGATGATATTGATGGACAAGTTTTCTTCAGGTGAAAATTTGTAATACGATAGTCCGCTGCCCCTTTGTTCCAGATTGACAAAGATAAAATGATCTTCTAGTTCGCTATTAAATTTTTTGGTCAAGGGGATGCAGGCATCGCCCGGTCCACCATGCAAATATAAAATGATTGGTTTCCGGCCTTGCTTTGAACTAATTGAAAAATAAAGTTTAGCGCCGTTAATTTCTACGTTTTCTATTACTGATGTACTACTCATTTTTTGCCTATATTCATATAATCGCTTGTTATTATGCATACACTGCTACTTTATTTAAGTATATTATTAATGTCTCTGCTTTGTAAATTGCAAATTATGTTTACAAGACTAACGCAATTTTTATCAAAAAGTCTGACGAACTTTACGCTAGAAAAAAGTACCAAGCAGTATAGTTGCCTGGTACTCAAATCTTGTTAAATTTTACTCATTTTTACCTTCAGCTTGGTAAAATTTAGCCCGATTAATTAAATAGTCAAATAAAAGCACACAGATTAGATTTAAGACAATAATTAAGAGTATTAATAATGGGTGATCTTCTTGCTCATCTGTCATATTCAATAAATATAAAGTTTCAAAACTAATAGGTGCACCTTGTAATGCCATAAAATAAAATAAATCATTTTCGACTTGCTTAGTAAATGTTTCTTCTTTTACTTCAAAGCAAGCTGTAGCAATTATTGTTATGATGAATGCACTAATTGACCATATTAAGTTATAATTCGGCTTATTGGAGAAAAAAGCCTCCATTTCAATTATACACAACCACAGTAAAGCAACTCTTGCTAATTTCATTTTCATCTTATTTCCCACAGCCTTTCTTTTTCGAATTATTTTAATTATTTTATTATTTATAATTATAAATGAAATGTGGTATTAATCAAAGGTTCTATTAGTCACTGCAGTTGTTCCGTTAGAAATATCAGCTATTACATCTGTTTCAGATTGGTCAAAAATCAGCTTAATTTATCTCTAATTAAAAATTTTACAATTTAATATTTATGTACTAACCTATAAGTAATTATTATCACTGATATAACTAAAAGTTTAAATTAAATTATAACTGTTTCTTGTATCTGTGAAAAGTTTAATATTGCTTTGTGCATAATAAATCTTGGCAATATCATGATTGGAGCTATTAATAATGACCAAAAAACAGACTAAGATGAAAGAACAACTGTTATCAGATCATCTATATAAAGTTGTATGGCTTATTGCATTAGGCGAATTCTTGTTGGTTTTAATCCTACCGTTTTTCAAATCTCTTGGTTTAAGCGTTGGCGCTTTGGGTCTCCTACTATCAGCTTTGTCAGATGTATTTACAACATTTTTTCAACACAAACATATTACCTTTATTATAAGTTTGGTTTTGGGTTGGCTATTAGCTCTAATAATTAGTGTTATTCTGTTTTTTTACATTATGTGGGCTTCAGGCAACATGGTTTTCGTCAAATAATGAATTTAAATAAATATTGCCACAGAAAAGAAAGAGCACAAAAACAGGCAAACCACTTAAATTGTGGTTTGCCCGCTTTTTAGTTGATGCTCAAATAGCAGTGTCCCGGTAATTAAAACCAATGAGGCTAGACTTTAAAAGCTGCGCGCTAATCATCGTGTTCTATGTGCCATTCTTTAATCTGCTCCAATCTCTTTTTAAAGCGGTCTTCATGACCCTGCGATGTTGGCAAATAATATTCGTGTCCCTCTAAACTCGGTGGCATAGTTTTCATTGTCGTTAACTTGTCTTTAGCATAATGCGCGAGTTGGTAACCTTTACCATAGCCCAAATCTTTCATTAACTTAGTCGGGGCATTGCGAATTTGCAAAGGCACTGGTTCATCAATAGTCTTCTTAACATCTTCTTCAGCAGCCAGCCTAGCCTTATAAACTGCGTTTGATTTCGGAGCAAGCGACAAATAAATCACTGCTTCCGTCAAGTGCACATCACATTCCGGCATCCCTATAAATTGACAAGCCTGAAAGACGTTGACCGCCACATTCAGCGCATTAGTATCTGCCAAGCCAATATCTTCACTGGCAAAGCGCACTAGTCTGCGTGCAATATAAAGCGGATCTTCTCCCCCTTCAAGCATCCGCGACAGCCAATAAATTGCCGCGTCCACATCGCTGTTACGCATTGATTTATGCAAAGCGGAGATGATATTGTAGTGTTCTTCTCCGTCTTTATCATACAGGACTGACTTTTGGGTGATTAATTGTCCCAGACTTTCCATAGTCACGGCGATCGTATTGCCAGTTTTATGACCGTTTAAAACTGCCATCTCCAGCGTATTTAAAGCTGTTCTGGCGTCACCGTTGGCAAATTTGGCAATGGCTTTAATCTCCTGCTCACTGATTTTGACGGTTAACTTGCCAAAACCGTTAGGGTTGTGCAAAGCGTTTTGCAATAACTTGATAATATCTTTGACTTCAAGCGGTTTTAAGACAAAAACCTTACAGCGTGAAAGCAGCGCCGAGTTAACCTCAAAGGAAGGATTTTCGGTCGTAGCACCAATTAAAATGATACTGCCACGTTCAACGTAGGGTAAAAAAGAATCTTGTTGTGCTTTATTAAAACGATGGATTTCATCTACAAATACCAGCGTTTTTTGCCCCACTTCGTGTTCAGCTTCTGCCTGCTTCATAATTTTGCGGATTTTAGTAATGCTGCTGTCAACCGCACTAAAATTAAAAAAGCTCGCTTGACTCTGCCGGGCAATTATTTCAGCCAAAGTCGTTTTACCGACTCCCGGTGGTCCCCAAAAAATCATTGAGGAAACCTGGTCATTATCAATGATTTCTCGCAAAATTTTTCCCGGTCCCAGCAGCTGTTCTTGTCCTACAAACTGAGCTAGATTTTGGGGACGCACGCGGTTAGCCAATGGTTCATTTTGCCCACTGTTTGCAAATAATGATTCTTGCTTCATCATTACATCTTCTTTATTTACTTCTAGATACTTACTAACCTAATTATACAAGTATTTGTCCGCTAGCAAAAAAATGAACGTCTGTTTGCTCTAAATTTATTAACTAGTTTGCATTACAATGATATAAGTAAAGAAATTGGATATTATTCTGGTGTTTCTGAGCAAAAACCAACTTATTATTACCTGCAGGCAGAAACAGTAATGGTAAAGACTGCTATGCAATGGGAAAGAATCGTTATATTAGAGCAAATAACGTTGATAGTATAGATGGATATCCTCTTATGTATAATGGCGTTACCTATGCCACTGTTCTCAAAAAGACGACAACTCAAACATTAACCAATGATTCTACTAAGCACGTTCTAAAAAAGGGTCAAAAAATTAAAGTTGATTTGGCGGTTGAGCCTTGGGCAGAAGACTTTGAAGGCTATATCTATCGCCTGCACGATTATCCTAACGAATATGTTGCTCAAAGTTACATTAAATTGAGAAACTATTTGCCAACATCAAGTTATAGTGAGCTTACATTCACTTTTGTAAAGCCTCAGACTACAGCAGATACTAAATTCTATAGTCTTGACGGTACCCCAACAGGTGTCAGTTACAGGAACCGTAATCAAACCCCGCTAACCACTGATGGTCTTTATTACTTATGGGTACCTAGCGAAAACAAAGCCGAACTGTTTTATCACTACGTACCCTACAAACAGGACAGAAGTTATTTTGTTAATAACGATGGCACCGACCTTAAAGATGCAGAGATTGATAAAAACACCAACAAACCAATTGAAACGACAGAAGACAAGATCCACTATAGTAACAGCTTTATCAAAGTCAGTGATGTCACTTATGCCGGAGGAAATAAATTAGTCCCTCTTAATTCTCCTAAGGATGCCGAGAACGATCAGAAAGTAGCAACAGATAAGGATAAGCAAGAATTGCAAAGAAAATTTGAGGCAAAAAAGAATGCCCAGAATGTTAAAGGTCATGATGAAAGTGCAGTAAAGAATTATAATAATGCTTTGTTGATTGCTTCTTCCGTTCTAAAATCACCTAAAGCAACAATTGCTCAGGTAAGGCAGGCACTGTGGCTACTTGAACCAATTAGAACTCAATTAGCACTTTAAATTTTGCGCAATGAAGTTAAATTAAAAAGGAGTTAGTCTATCAAATACAAGTGAACTAACTCCTTTTTTATTGCTTAAATTTACTGTCTAATTTGAAAATTGCAGTTTATAACTAAACTAATATTCATAAAATCCTTACTATCTATCAGCCTATTAACTTTTTTATGTTAACAATTTAGTTAAGACTTAGCGGAAATGGCTCTACATCGAGTAAGTACGTGATCAGCATAGGTTTCTCCTCTATATGAAAAGCGCAGTTGATCAACACCTAATAAGTTACTATCTGACACAACAGGAAGAAATTCGCGCGGGTTCATCAAATAAATATTCCAAAAGTATATATATTCAGTATCACATAGATTTTCAATAATTTTTACTTGAGATTCAATCCTAGGTGAAACTTTTGTATAAAATTTAGAAAAATTTATATGAATATAATTAAAGTTTAGTACATAAAGCAATGTTTCTGCATCATACGGTTTTCTTCCAAAATCTTTCTCTTTTTCCGAATTTATTATTAATTGTTTAAAATATTTTTGCGCATAATCATCATATGAAAACTGCTTTAAATTAAATAAATCTACCAATTCTCTATAGATATGAAGTTTTTTACCATTAGTAACTACATGATCTGCTTCTTTTTGAACCTTATTAAAAATCTTTTCAAATTTAGAAATAACATATTCATCAGCACTTGCTTTATATTTTAATTTTTCTTGCTCTGACAATTTGCTGTTTATCTTTGTTTTTCTTTTATTATAAAGCTGACTAGCATATTTTTGTAATACAAATCTGATTAAGCTATTTGGCATTTCATATTCTGAAGATCCCACTACTTCAATAGCTACTTCTGCCATAAACAAATATTCTTTTTCATGTATTATATTTAGTCCAGCTTTGTTGTAAAGATATTTTTTAAGTTCAGCGACATTTTCTTCATTTTCTTTATAAAAAATAGTCTTTAACTTCTCTTTATTTTCTAATATATTCTCTAGGTCTGCTATGCTATGACTTGTTGCTAAGTCATCAACAAAATAAGAATCTGGTTTTTCAAGATATTTTATTATGGTTAACTCTCTCGAGCTAAGAACTTGATCCATTAATTGCTCAATATCACTTTTGTTAACTTGAATATTATCCTGATCATTCACCTCTGGTTTATAACCATTTTGTAATTTATTATAATTGCTTTTATGAAACAAATATAAATAAATAATAAATAATTCTTGACCTAAATCGACTCTATCTAGCTTTGACCTGAAAATCAACTGATTCTGAACATAACTTAAATATTGATTTGCATTTCTTGCTGTCCTTTTTTCACTAATAAATAATTTCTTTATATCAGAAAAACTAAAATCCCTAGTATTTTGATAGGTAGTGTATTTAGCGTTGGGATCATTTATTTTTTCTAATTCTTGCCTAATTTTGTTTTCGATTTTATTTGCTATATTAACTGATTGTAATTGCACAGGTAATCCGATTTGACGATCAATTATCTTACTTAAATAGTTATCTTCATTTTTACTTATTTTATCAAAATCACCTACAAAAATGATTCTTGTTTTTCCGTTAAGTTGGTTAAAAAACAAGTAAAGTTCATTTTGCACATCCTTATGTAGTCTGTCAAAATCATCAACTATCAAAATCCTGGGGTGCTTTTTACGTTGCAAGTTTCTTTTATCTATCCACAATAATAACCTATCCATATCAAAAAATTTATTTTGATAATATGTAATTAAAGTTGTGATTAAGCACGCTACAACTACTAACCAACTTTTTTCATGATTACTAAGTTGCCTTTGAATAATAGTAATTGTTGATAAGTATGTACTAGCTACAACTGTTATAAAGAGCAGTGCAATATATAGAATTATCTTTAGCCAATAGAATCTTGGATGAATGGCTTCGAATATATTTTGAGCAAGTGAAGCTTTATTTTTAGGTTTCCATAATTCCAAATAAACAAATTTAAAATTGTTATTACTTACATTCTCAACTTCTTTCAAGTACTCGGTTTTTCCGCTTCCCCAAGTACCATTAAGAAAAAAAGTTTTAGGTTGCTCTTCTCTAAGCTCCTTTGCAAAAGCCTCGGCAACCTTAGTAGTGTCAATTTTATCTATTTTCCAATCTTGATCCATGCTACCCCTCACTATAAATTTCATTTTACTAATGATCCCAATAACATTTTTTAGTCTAAAATTTATAAAGTTTAATGCAAAATAAAAACTGGACTAATAAATCTTAAAATTATTTTGCTGGCAAAATATAATGATATTAAGACTCACTTCAAACTAAGACCTACTTTTTAAGTTCATTATATGCTGTTTTACACTTAAAATAGTTTAGAAAATCACAGTTTATTCTCGCAAAAATATTACAAACCAGACAAAAGTTCTAACAATTTATATAATAAAACAATTTTAAATATCAGTTTAGGGTACAATGATATTAACTTAAGCGATTTTTTGTGAGGTCATAATATGAATTTTTTCAAGAAAGTTGGCATTGGCTTAACAGCCCTGGCCCTATCCACCACTCTATTTTTGCCATATACCGCTAACTCCCAAACAGTAGAAGCTGCTCAGAAAGCCAAAGGAAAAGTCACGCTGCTTGAGAGCGATTATGTTTACAACCCGTCAGGCCATAAAATAAAATTGAAGCAAAATCGGGGTACACATAGCTATAACATTCCTAACGGCTTTAGCGCTGATCCCAAGGGCTATTTGACTACAGAAATGATAGTTTATGATGATGACAGTAGAACCAGTTATCCCTACTACGGCACTAAAAAAATTAACGGACAAAAATTTTACCACTTGGGGCATAACTATTACATTAATAGTGCTAATGTTTTAAAAGTCAATGGGCGCAATATCACACAAGGCAAATTGACTATCAAACACGATGCACTGATTTACACCAAGACTGGCAAAACAACGGGAAAGAAACTAAGAACTAATACAATTGTTAAGTACCAAGGAAAAGCTAAGACTGCTACTAAAACACCCAAATATTTTTACTACCTTAAGGATGTCGCAAGGTACTTCCAGCCCAAATACGTACCTGCCCACAAAATAAAAGGAAAATATTTTTACTCCTTAGGACATAACAGTTACATTAAAGCAGCTAACGTCGGCTATATTAACGGTCACATTGCTCGCTACAACGGTGTTTCGTCAGCGACTGTTCTTAAGAACACCGCCAGCATAACGGTAAATTATTCTGCCGTTAAACGTAAACTGAAAAAAGGACAGAAGATTAAACTTGATTTAACTGTTATTCCTTACCAAAATGATGGCTTTGAGGGTTATCTTTACAGACTGCACGACTATCCGGATGAATATGTTGATGAAGACGATGTTAAATTGAAAAAGAATTTGCCTATCATTGACTATCGCGACTTAGTTTATACTTACGTTACGCCAGTGACAGATAACAGCGTTGAACTTTATGACACATCTGGCAAGACAATTGGTAAACGCATCATAAAGCCGCAATACAGTAATTTGACAGTTGACGGCTTAATGTATCTCTGGGTACCCGAGGAAAACAAGGCGGAACTGTTTTATCATTGTTTAAATTACAGTGACGCTAGTGTGATTGATGCCAACCAACCAAACCCGGTGCCAAATTCAGAGCCAACTTACCCTGCAAAAAAGCAAGCACTAATCTATGGCAATAACTTTATTAAGGTGAACGATGTGAAATACGTCAGCGGGTTAAAGCTAAAAGCACTGAATACAATTGTGCAGGCTGAAAATGGGCAAAAAATTGCGACAGGAGCTGACAAACAGGAACTGCTCACACTTTTTAATGAAGGAAAAGATCTAGCACAAAATAGCGCTTATCATGATCTTATGTCTAATTATGATTGTGCCTTAAGAAACGCTTCTGCTATGTTAAGGTCTGATAAGGCAACTGTCACACAGGTAGATGAGGCTGTCTGGTATGTTAAAACCGCTAAAAAGCAGCTGACAACTATGTCTACCCCTCCCGGTGATTAAATGGCTACTGGTCAGAGCAATATTAGTTTTACAAAAATAGTCCAAGCAAATATAATAGACAATATGTAGAGCCTGGCAAAAACGAGACTATCAGTTTAATGCCGATTTATTAGTTATTAAAAAATAACTATGAACTGACAAAAAGTAGTGATAAGCTTAGTGATAAAGGCTATTAAAATCAAATTTAAAGGAGTAAACCAAAGTGAAATTACATAAAAATATTATTGTTGCAGCTGTTGCGGGTATTACCGTTTTAGCGCCAATTATTAGTCAAACTTCAGCTGTTTTAGCAGATGTAGCTGCAACTAATCAAACAAATACTAATACCAATAATCCAGACACAAGTGCAACAGATAAAACTGAAACCCCTGTAGCTGAACCAATTTCGCAACCTATTGAAGATAATGATCCCGAGCCTAAGACCAACATCCACAAGACTAAGAAGACCTGGTCAAAACGCCACCAGAAAGCAAATAATTATTTCAATAAGAACGTCAAGAAGGGGCAGAAGTTAACGAATAAGACTAAAAAATTAGCCCTTTACAAGAAGACCTTGAAGCATTTTAAAAATTATAAGACTAAGTATGCCAAGACTTTCAAGAAATATCTTAATGCAGAAATTAAATGGTTAAAGAGACAAATTAAGAAAGATGTTCCTACTACTAAACCTTCTGGAGATCTTAAGCCAAAACCTGTAAATCCTCCTAAGAAACAACCATCAGAAGATCATGGTGGTTGGATTGATAGTACATTATATGATGACTATATAATAGATTATAAATATTATCGTAAATATCCAAGTGATTATAAAAAGAAAGTTCAAAATGATATTAAAGATTTAAAGAAACGTGGTTTTAAGTTTAATAAAGACTTATCTGATAAAGGATACGAAGCACATAATAAGAAACTTCAAAAACGTGATGATAAACTTATTGACGAAGGTAAATTAAAATAACCATATTTACTTCTATTAATTGAATATAATGGAGGTAACAATATGGACAATAATAAAGATGTACTAGAAAAAGCTAATTCGTACTTAAAACGAACTAGCCTTTTTTGTCTTATCTATTTAAGTTTGAACCCTTTAGGCAACTGTGGTCTTTTGCCATTATACATAACATAAGTTTCTTTAGGACTCTTTTTAGCCGAATGATTATACAGTTTGAGCAATTGTTTTTCCGTATATTTTTTGCCTTTCGGCTTTCTAATTGTGCCTTTACCTACTGCTTGGATATGTTTAAAGCCTTTGCCTACTCCCGAACTCTTACGTAAGCGGTAATGCCCAAGCTTGACAACAAAGCCTTTGGGATTGCCAGCATTTTTCAAAACCTGACTATTATGGATATTAAAATGACTTAAATCAACTCCAGCGAGCTTCTGATCATTAGTAAACATTTCCGTTGAATCGTATACTTTTGGTAACCGCCAGCCATGCAGATCAACAAAAACAAGATTATCACAGTTCATAAACATTTCGCTGACCCTAGTAACTTGGCGTGTATCCCAAGTATGCAGGTCAAGCTGCTCAAGACTTTTTGCACCCTTAAACATCCTAAGCATATCAGTAACTTTGGCAGTATTAAAGTGTCTCAAGTCAATGTCTTTTAGACTGCTGTCACCACTGAACATATAATTCATCCAGCGTACGTTCTTGGTGTTCCAGCCCGTTAAATTGAGTTTGGTCAAAGAGCTGTCTCCAGAAAACAGCGAGATCATATTAGTAACGTTGCTGGTATCAAAACTACTTAAATCTAAACTAGTAACAGCTGGATTGTCTGCGAACATTTCTCTCATATCTTCAACTTTACTCGTATCAAAGTGACTGAAATTTAGCTGATCCAAATGAGCGAATTTTGCAAACATCCCCGCCATATCTGTAACATTACCAGTATTAAAGCCACTTAAGTCAAGTTTAGTTAAGTTAGAACACCCTTGAAACATATTTTTCATACTGGTGACTTTTTTGGTGTCCCAATTAGCCAAGTTTAAGTGAATAACCTTACTGCCCGAAAACATTTCAGCCATATTTGTCACTTGGCTGGTAGCAAAACTACTCAGATCAAGACTTGACAGATTTGGGGTACTGGAAAACATATCGGACATATTAGTAACTTTTCTGGTGTTAAAGTGCTTCAGATTTAGTTCAGGAACTTTTACTCCAGCAAACATACCAGACATGTTAGTGACATTACCGGTATTAAAATTAGCCAAATTAAGTTCTGCCACATCGCTATCCGCAAACATATCTGCCATATTGGTCACTTGGCTAGTATCAAAACTACTCAGATTAAGACGTTTCATCGCACTGTTTCTAAACATACCACCCATATTAGTGACTTTGCTGGTATTAAAACTGCTCAAATCTACTTCTGTCAGTGCTGTGCTGTCAAACATTCGTTCCATACTAGTCACTTGGCTGGTATCAAAGTGACTCACATCAGCTTTAGTTAGGGCTTGGTCATTAGTAAAAAGCAAAGCCATATTTGTCACTTGACTAGTATCAACTTTGTCGAGGCCCGTAATGTCCTCTAAATGCTCAAGATCGGAAAACTTTTCTGCCGAGTTCGGAGCCATTTGAACCGGTGTTTCAAACGCAATATGCTCAATATTACCAGACCATTTAAACTGTTTTAAAAACGGTGTACTTGATAATTGACTATTCTTTTGCGCGCCACTAATCCGCAGGGTTCTGGTAATAATGTCATATTTCCATGTGCAGCCACCATCAGTGCTAGTCCACAGACCGGCATCAGATGGCAAACCTGTCGCACTAATTGGGACAACAGTAGGAGGTTCTGTTGCGGCAGCCACATTTAAATTGGTGTGCAACGTTACGACTAAACCTAATGCCATTGCTGCCAAGCCTGCACCTGTCTTTTTTAACTTGATTAAATTGGGTAATTTCATCTTGACACCTCTTTTCTCTTACCCTAATTATACGGGTATTTTACTTAAAACTAATTAATAATTTAAAACTTAAGTTAAACTTTGTCAGCCTTTATTCTTTTACTGTAAGACATGTATTACTACCCCCTATATTAGGTTATAATAAATTTAGTAGAAAGGATTAGTAAGGAGGTAAATCATGAAACTTACCAAAAAAATCTGTTTGGCGATTACGGCTTTGGCATTGGTCGTCACACCTTTTTTAGCAAATTGCAATCAAATACAGACAGTTGCAGCTACCAAAAGCAGTAAAAAGACCGCAAAGGGTAAAATCACGTTAATCTATGATGCCCATCTTTATAATAAATATGGTCATAAAATTAAAAACAAGAACAAATATCTGCCTTATGCTGAAGATGATGCCAATGGCTATAAGTACATTCCAGGATTTAATGCAGATGTTATGCAATATTACGGCACCAAAATAATTAATGGACAAAAATTCTATAATATTGGTGATGGTTGCTACATTAGTATGGCGGATATTAAAGAAGTCAATGGTAAGAACAGCAAAAAGGGCAAATTGGTTTTATTACAGAAATCAGCTGTATATACTAAAGCCGGTAACAAGAGTGGTTATACTTTACCTAAGCGCGCTATTGTTAAGTATCAGGGCAAAGTTAAACAAGTTAAGTCAAAGCCGAAATACTATTATAGTAAATACTTTAAATCAGATAACGACGAGCACTTTTTCTACCTTCCTCTTACAAAAATTAAAGGGAAAAATTATTATGCCATTGGTAAAAACCGCTATGTCAAAGCCTATAATGTGGCAAGCTTAGATGGTTATCCTCTAACTTACAATGGGGTTACAACTGCCACGGTCTTAAAAAAGACAGCAACTCAAACTATCAAAAATAAGACAACAAAACATGTTTTAAAAAAGGGGCAGAAAATAAAAGTTGATTTGGCTGTTGAACCTTGGGCAGAAGACTTTGAAGGCTATATTTTCCGTCTACATGATCATCCTGACGAGTACATATATGAAAGCTACATCAGCTTAAGAAACTATTTGCCAACTTCTGATTATCTTGCTCAAGTCTGCAGTTATGTGAAATCAAAGAAGCCTGCAAACATTAAGTTGTATGATGTCACAGGCAACCCTGTTGGAGTTAGCTTTAATGCTGCGGAGCTGTCCATCTTCAATGTTGACGGCTTGTTCTATATTTGGAATACAGCAACAAATAAGGCTGAATTGTATTACCATCTTTTAAGCAGCAGCTTTAACAAAAAAGACCTCCTCAATAATGACGGTACACAATTAAGCAGTCCTAAGTCAGACTCTCAAAATGCTGGGAGCACTTTAACTACCGCTGAAAAAATAATTTCCGTTAACAGTTTCGTCAAAGCCAGCGACGTAAAATTTTATGACGGTATTAAGCTTTCACCTTTAAATAAACCTGCAGAAACGGAGCAGAAACAAAAAATAGCCACTGCCAGTGATAAAGCACAGCTACAAAAAGCCTTTGATTCTGGGCAGCAAATTGGTAACGGCAGTGGCCGCCATGTTGGACTTTTGCTTAGTTACGACTATGCTTTAGTTAACGCAGCTGTGGTTTTAAGATCAACAAAAGCAACTTTGGCACAAGTAGACCAAGCAAACTGGTTATTAGAAACCACTAAAACCCAGATAGACACTTTGTACTTCGAAGATTTTAGTTAAGGTTTGCTGGAAAGCCAAATTAAAAAGGATTGGTTCTGAAATGAACTAATCCTTTTATTTTGCTAAAGATTAAAAATGAAATGATTTTGGCAGCTGTGGTTTTTTACCATTATACATGACATAAGTTTCTTTAGGGCTCTTTTTGGCAGAATGATTATACAGCTTGAATAATTGCTTTGCAGTATATTTTTTGCCTTTCGGATTTCTAATTGTTCCTTTGCCTACAGCCTGAATATGCTTAAATCCTTGACCTACTCCTGAACTCTTACGCAAACGGTAATGACCCAGCTTTACAGCAAACCCTTTAGGATTGCCAGCCTCCAATAATATTTGACTATTATGAATATTAAAATGACTAAGATCCACACCGATCAGGTTTTTATCGTGATAAAACATTTGCGTTGAATCTTCTAACTTGGGCATTTTCCACCCGTGTAAGTTGACATAAGTTAGATTAGGACAATCCATGAACATTCTAGCCGTCGCATATACTTTACTCGTGTTCCAGTCATGCAGGTCTACAGTTTCCAACTTGGTGTCATTTCTGAATAGGTCAATCATACTGGAAACATTTTTGGTGTTCAGCTTACCTAAATCGACATTAACTAAATTTTTATCATTCCTAAACATGTTGCCCATATCCGTTAAACTCTTTGGGTTCCAACCCTTCAAATTTACTTCAGATAAAGCAGTACATTTTCTAAACATATTGAAAGTGCGCGTAACTTTGCGAACATCAAAATGACTGACATCAATTTTCTTAACATTAGAGACATTTTCGAACATACCAACCATGGAAATGACATTGCGTGTGTCTAATTTATTTAAGTCCAGTTGATCAAGATGATTAAAACCGGTAAACATCCCAGTCATATCTTTGACTTTACTGGTGTTCAAATTACCCAAATCGAAATCAGTTAGGCTATTCATATTTTTAAACATATACTGAGTATCTGTTAAGTTGCGGGTATCCCAGCCAGTGGTATTTACCTTTACTAAATCAGGCGCGTCAGCAAACATATAGGCCATTGTGGTCACATTTTGGGTATTAAAATTGCTTAAATCAAGACTGGTTACTTTTTTAAGCTTTTCAAACATACCATTCATTTTAGTAACATTGTGGGTGTCAAAATTACTTAGGTCTAAGTTAGTTAGGCTGTCATTTGCGAACATCCCACTCATATCTGTTACATTTTGCGTATTAAAGTTTTTAAGATTAAGTTGTGTGACCTTAGCTTCCCCAAACATGTTGGCCATGTTAGTTACATTACTGGTATCAAAGTGGTCTAGGTCCAATTTTGTAACAACCGTATTGGTAAACATACTTCCCATGTCAGCTACTTTAGATGTATTAAAATTCTTCAGATCCAACTGCTTGGCTTTTGTGAATGCAAACATGCCGTTCATGTTCACTACATTTTTGGTATCAAAGTGACTAACATCTAGTTCGGTCGTTTTTAGACCCAAAAACATTTGACTCATATCGGTTACCCGGCTAGTATCAAAATGGCTGACATCAAGACTGGTTAAGTTCGAATCGTCAGAAAACAACTTCGACATATTAGTTACGTTGCTGGTATCAACTTTGTCTATGCCTTTGATATCTTGCAGTGAACTTAATTGAGCAAATTTTTCTTTTGAGTCCGGTGCCATTTGAATCGGATCTTCAAAAACAATATGTTCGATATTCCCAGCCCATTTGAATTCTTTAGTAAAAGGCGTACTTGACAGTTGTGCTCCCTTAGTACCGCTAATAGTCAGAGTATCGGTAAGAACATCATATTTCCAAGTGCAACTGCCATCTGTGCCAGTCCAAAAGCCTAGCTGATTATTGACAGTGCTGGTTGCAGTTGGTGTAGTTTTTGCAGTTTGATCGTTAGCAGCAGGTGTAGCAGAAGCTGCCAAAACATTCTGGACCAGATTAGCGCCACTCATCATGCCCAAGACTGCGGCAGCCATACTGATCCCCAATTTTGCTAAAATATTTTGCTTGAATTTAGTTGACTTCATTTTTTAACCTCCCTTTTTCCTTAACTTCATTGTAAGCCTTTTAAAAGTTAAATAATATCTTCTTTTGTGTTTACTTGCGCTAGTTTCCAGCCAGTCATAAAGTGCTGCTCGCGTAAAGAACGCAAGTCGTTATAATCGCTTTCCAAGCTATCAATTGCATCCTGCAGTTTTTTGTTTTGCTTACGCATCTGGTCAAGTTCGGGATCATTAACAACGCCTTTTAGGTGCATTTTAGCAGCTAATTCGCGCCGTCTTTCCTCAAATTCACCCTTCAAAGTAGCAAGAGCGTCTTCATATTTGACGAGTTTGTGGTTAACTTCAGGGATTTCATTATTTAAACTGACAAACAATTTATACGGCATGTTAGACTTGATGCGATTGCATTCCGTGCAGGATAAAATCAGGTTGTCAAAATCATTATTATGTGACAGCGAAACCGGATCTTTGTGATCGACGCTACGACCGCGCCTACCGCAATATTGGCAGCGATAATGGTATTTAGCACGAATACGCTCACGATCAATGTAATCCACTTCATTTAGTTTAAAGTCGACTGTTAATCCTAATTTACTCAGATTTTCGGCAAAAGTAAATTCGCTGCTGGGCACAAAATCAGTTTGACCCGTCTCGCTGTCAATTACTGCCTGGTTAAAATCATGTGCTGATAGTTGCTGCTGAGCTAATTCATTGCCGTCATAATCCTGAATAAAAGCCTCATAGCGCTTACGTAGGTCATTTTTGGCAATTAAAAGCGCGGGGCTTTCTGAGTCATCATCTTTTCCTACAAAAGTATACAGTAGGCATTGTGCAAAGACTTTTACCGCAATATTGGCAAAATTCTCCGGCGTTTCCCCTCTCTGGATACACAGATCGCAAATACTGGTTAATTTAGGGTTAAGTAAGCCTGTTTGTTTATAATGTTTGGCATTCATGCGCAAACCGCACGCACTGCATTGAAACTTCACTTTTAAGTATTCTCCTTAAAGCAAAAAGTAATTACTTCAATTTAATTTTACTCAATTTAGAGTAATAAAAAAAGGTGGACGAAAGCTTCATCCACCCTTTAGTCTTAATTAAAAACAGACTATTTATTTTCGTCTGCTTTGGCCTTGTTCAAGAAAGCAACAACTGCTGCTACGTGCGCAACACGTTTTTTGCCGTTTCTCTTGTTCTTAGGTCTTTGGTTTGGCTCACAACCAGTGTTGTAATTCTCACCTTTACGCATAGTACTATACTTCCTTTCAAGATTTTCGAAAATCTTATATAGTTTACCACTTAAGCTAGAATGAAGCAAGATACGCTTTTTGAGTGTGACTTTTTGGTTTGAGCAAAAAAGCGGCCTCAATGAGACCGCTAAAAAATTAGGTGATTTTTAATTAGATATTATTAGTTTATTACACTAATTATTTTCACTGACAGTCATAGCTGCATCAATTACACCACTGTCATCAGCTAAACTAATAGCTGCATTCTTTTCATCAACAACCAAGTTGTTGCCTAAATATTGCATTTCTGCAGGACTGGTGTATAAATCCAAGCCGGCATTATTTTCAACTTTAATTGAAAATTCCGGATCTTGCTTATCCAAAACTACAAATTGAAAACGAGTACCGGCAGCACAGCTGCCAGCAATGTTAGAATATTTGTTAGAACCGTCATTTAATGAAAGTAAAACAACTTGTCCATCTTTCACACTTTTTCTAATCTTATCAGCAGCACTTGATTTAACATTCATTTTTACTGATTCGGAATCACTCATTTTAATATTTCCTCCTAAACCTTAGCAATTTTCTCAAGTATAGGATATATTAAGTTATAGTGTCAAAAAATATGTTTATAGTAAAAGAGCATTTTCAATATGAAAATTTATTATTGCGAATACGAGGAAAAAAGGTCAAAATGTATATAGCGATTATAGATGATTGTAACTTGTGAAAGGGGACATTTTATGACCGTCTTGAAAAAGGTTTTTAGTGATAAAATCCTGCAGATTACTTTTGTAATAACGATTATCAGTCTTTTTTTTGCTAGACCGCGGCTTGAAGATATCAACCTTCATACAATATTTTCAGTTGCCGCGATGCTAATCATTATTCAAATATACGCCTACCTGCACGTGTTAGACGTGTTGGCGTATAAATTGACCAGTATTGCCGACAATATGCAGAAATTAAACATTTTGTTTACACTCTTAGCAATTATTGCTGGGATGTTTCTTGGCAACGACATAACAGCGCTTACATTAATTCCCTTGTATTTGAATATCGCCAAAAGATGTGATTTGCCTCAAATCTTGCCCGTTACTTTAATTGGGATGGGGGCAAATATTGGTGCTGCTTTTACACCGTGGGGTAATCCTCACAATATTTTTTTGGTCAGCAAATATTCTGTTAACGCCCTGCAGTTTTTCTCATGGTCATTGCCATATCTATTAATGGCGCTGATCATCACGTTTATTATTTTTCACTTCATTCCTCGTAAAGAGATTCCGCGGCAAGACATTAAACAAATTAATATTAGTTTAAGACCGACAATCATTACGACTGCGGTTTTTGCCCTATTTTTCTTAGGGGTCTTTAAGGTAATTAACGTTGCCATTCCGATGATTGTGGCAATTATACTGGCTTTATTAATCAATCCCAGAATTTTACTTAAAGTAGACTTTGCTCTGCTATTAACTTTTACCTGCTTTTTTATTTTTATTAGTGATATTCAACAGATTCCGATGATTGTCAGTATCATTCACACAATGATCAATTCGGAAAGCTCGACCTACTTTACCTCGATTATCTCCAGTCAAATTATCAGCAATGTTCCTGCAACTATTTTAGTTGGTAAGTTTACGCCATACGCGGAGGCATTATTTCTCGGCTCCAATATCGGCGGCTTTGGCTCTCCAATCGGTTCAATGGCTAACATGCTGGTATTAAAAACATTTACCCAAAACGCCACAGTTTCAAGAGGAGAATTCTTCAAGAAATGGTCCTTAATGCAGTTTATTGGTCTGCTGGTTCTAACCGTTGCCGGCTGGGGTCTTTTATTAATTTAATAATAAATAATATCAGTAAAGCTTTGCTAATGAGAAATAGCATAAGCTTCTTTTTTATATTCAAAAGCTTCATAATCAGTTATAATTGAGTGATATAAATTAAGGAGGAAAATTATGATCAGTTTAACTTGGATAATTGTAATAATTGCTATTTTATTAGTTATAGTTTACATTGCAGTATACAACGGTTTACAAAAAGCCAAGGTTTACACCGATGAGTCTTGGAGCCAGATCGACGTACAATTGAAGCGGCGTAATGATCTAATCCCTAACTTGGTCGAAACTACTAAAGGTTACGCTAAACACGAAAAAGAAACTTTAGAAAACGTTGTTCATTTGCGTAACCAGTTAACAAATATTCCTAGCGATGACCATGCTCAAACTCTGAAGGTTTCTAACCAAATTTCCGATGCCCTTAAGTCAATTTTTGCTTTATCAGAAAATTACCCTGATCTTAAAGCAAATCAAAACTTCTTGAAATTGCAAGAAGAATTAACTAACACTGAAAACAAGATTGCTTATTCCAGACAACTGTACAATTCATCAGCTGCCTTATATGATCAAAAACTTTTAACTTTCCCATCCAACATAGTTGCTCATATTCACGGCTTTAAGAAAGTTGATTACTTACAAACTAACGAGTCGGAAAAAGAAGTACCTAAAGTTAAATTTTAAATACTAGGTTATTTTTATGTTATTTCAACAAATTGCCTGCAATAAGCGTAAGACCGTTGGTATTATGGGTCTGTTTGTTATTATTTTGGCACTTGTAGGGGCAGGCTTAGGTTATCTTTTTAGTGATCGGCCCGTCTTGGGGTTAGTTATTGCCGTCATTTTTAGTATCATTTATATGCTAATTGTCTTGCCTAACCCAGCCAACATGGTAATGAGTCTTAATCATGCCCAAGAAGTCCATGAGCAGGATAATCCAGAACTTTGGCATGTTGTAGGAGACATGGCACTTGTGGGACAGGTGCCGATGCCGCGTGTATTTATCATTGCCGATCCTAGTCCCAATGCCTTTGCGACAGGACGTGATCCTAACCATTCTGCTGTAGCAGTGACACAAGGCTTGCTTGACATGATGAACCGTGAGGAACTTGAGGGCGTCTTAGGTCATGAAATTTCTCATATTAGAAATTATGACATTCTGGTTTCTACTATTGCTGCAGTCTTGGTTGGCGTCATTTCATATTTATCGGGAATTGCCAGCCGCTACATCTGGTGGATTGACGATGATAGAGATAGAGACGACAACAACGGCGGTTCTATTGTTGTGATTTTCAAAGTTATAGCTATTTTGTTTGTGTTAATTCTGGGTCCGATCTGTGCCAGCTTAGCGCAAATGGCATTATCGCGTAATCGGGAATACTTGGCTGACGCTTCGTCAGTTGAATTAACGCGCAATCCTCAAGGATTAATTTCGGCGCTAGAGAAAATTGACGGTTCTGCACCAATGAAAAAAGCCGATCCGAGCAGTGCGGGAATGTATATTGAGGATCCATTACGCAAAAGACGCAGTTTTACGCATTTATTTGACAGTCACCCGCCGACAGCGGATAGAATTAAACGTTTGGAAAAAATGTAATAAATAAAGCAGCCTTTTCTAGTAAGGCTGCTTTTATTTTAAGTTGATATTTGCTTGTCGAAATAGTTCTGCACGCATCTGCACGGGCGTTTCATGGTAATATTCACTAAATTTTTTATAAAAGAATGATTTGCCGCTATAACCTACACGGGTAATTATTTCCTTAACAGAGATATCCGGGCGTGCCAGCAAACTTCGCGCTTCCTGCATACGTCTTTCATCAACATGTTCCATAAAGCTTTTGCCCGTTTTTTGTTTAACCAAACTTGAAAAATAATTGGGGTTAAAGCCAAAATACTTGGCCGCATCATTAAGGCTGACATCAGTGAAATGAGCATCAATATACTGCTCTAACTCGGTTTGAGCAAACTGATGATTAGTAATCAACCTAGTTTCAGCAGCTAAGTCTTGGCTTCTAATTGCTAAAAATAAGAGCAAATTAAGTTCTGCCATAATTATGTTGCGTGCAAAAAGATTTTGATTGAGATATTCATCAATTACTTTTTTAACTAGATGAGCGGATTTAGACATTGGCGTGCCGCTCATACTTAATAAGCGTTTCTGATTAAAAGCTGTAGTAATTTTTTTAAGTAGACCCTTTTCTTCACTATTCAGTTTAGAGTAATCACCTAGAAAATCTTGCATAGTTAAATTAGGGTCAAATTCAAGTTTAACTAAAATATCTTTATGGTTTGGTTTTAAAATCTCGTAGTTGCATTTCTTCTGTAAAAAAATAATATTACCAGCACTCAAAGTAAGTTCCTGAGCGTTAATCCTGGTTTTGACTGCTCCTTTTGCCAAATAAAGAATGGTTAAGCCTGTAGTTTGATAACGATGTATCCCAGTATTCCGATTTTCCAAAAAAGCACTGAATAAATTAAAATCTTCATTTCCCGGCTTTATTCTTATCTCATTTGTGTCCGACTTTTTTGAGTCCAAGACACTAGCCAAATATTGTTCTAACTTAACTGCCGCCATTACGTCACCTTCTTGTTTTATTTTTTATTTTCATAAATTTATTATATAGCAAATTGGCAGCTTGCTAATAAATTTTTGTTATTTCACAATTATTATTACAGGCCGTTAAAAGCAAGACTAATCAGTCTAGACAATAAAAATTCTTTTAGGTATAATGAAAATAATATCGGGGTGCCGTATAGGCTGAGAATATACCCGTTGAACCTGCTATGGATAATGCCAGCGAAGGGAAAACGAAAGATTTTACGTCGTCAGGTATTCTCCTGACGATTTTTTTGGTAACTAAATTGATTAAATTAAAGAACCTCACTTTTTCATACGATAAAGAAAATCAAATATTAACTGATATTAATTTAAAGATTCCTACGGGAGAATTTTCATTATTAGTTGGCCCTACCGGCTGCGGCAAGTCTACTTTATTAAAAATTTTAGCAGACTTATACCCTAAATTTGCCGGTCACTTAAGCGGCACTGTGACTTTAGCCGGATTAAAATCAGCAATGATGTTTCAAAGTGCCGGTGAGCAGTTCACTATGGCAACGCCACGTGAGGAAATCATTTTTGCACTTGAAAACTTATGCCTAACCAAAGCGCAGTATGAGAAGCGTCTAAATGAAGCCGTTCAGTTTGCCCAAATTGATTATTTGCTTGATCAAAAAATTAATACCATGTCTGGCGGCGAACAGCAGCGGGTAGCTTTAGCCGTTTTAATTGCAATGAATGTTGACCTTTTTTTACTCGATGAGCCGTTTGCCAGTTGCGATCCTGCAGCCCGCAAGTTTTTGATTGCTAAACTAGCCCATTTGCGCGATCAGGGCAAAACAATCATTGTGAGTGACCACGTATTATCTGGTTATGAGGGCATTTGTGATAACCTGTTTCAATTTCAGGGTAAAAAAATAGTGCAACTTGCACCAGATGAAAAAGAACAGCTGTTACAAAAAAGTATGACGGTTGCCTCTTATTCTTTCGCTTTGCCAGAACAAAACGAGCCAAATTGTTTTACGCTGCAAAATACCCGGATTTATCAAAATCGTTTGCTTCTCAAGCAAGAACATTTAAACATTGTTGCTGGTAAAACTACCCTGATAACAGGAGCAAACGGTGTGGGCAAAACTTCGCTTTTTAACGCATTAACTAAAATGCTGCCGTATTCTGGCAGTATCACTTACCACAATCAGGAAATTAACAAATTAGCGACCCGCAAGTACCTGCTTAAAGTCGGGCAAATTTTTCAAAGTGCAAGTGATCAGTTCATCAACGTTTCAGTGGCAGATGAAATTAACCTGAGCAAAAAGCACCGGACTAATTCTTTCTTTACGGATGAAAAAATAAATGAAACACTATCCTATCTTGAACTTGATTCTTTGCTTGATCATGTTGTTTACTCATTATCCGGTGGCCAACAAAAGAAACTGCAAATTTTACTGATGCTGATCTCTGATCAAGATGTATTACTGATTGACGAGCCCCTTAGCGGGCTGGATGCGGTTTCTGCGGGTAAAGTAATGACGTTATTAAGAAAAAGCCAAAAGGCCCGCAACCAAACGCTATTGATCATTAGTCACGAATTAACTAATTTGGCTGATTGGTGCGACTATCATCTTGTTTTTCAAGACCAGCATTTAAGCTATACAAATAAGTGAGGCTATCAACAATGAATCCTAGTTTCAAATTTTTTCTGGCACTAATTATTTCATTAGAAATATCCCTTAAGTCCAGTTTATGCACCAATTTGTTAATCATCGGTTGTGCATTAATTTATCTAATTTACAAACATATTAAATTAAAGAATTTGCTGCTAACGCTCTTAATGCCCCTAATTGCTGCATTTACGGTTTTTGCTACTTTATATTGGTTTGCACCGCAACCTAACTTGCAAAATGCACTGAGTTTATCCAGCCGTGTTTATGTCTATACGCTAACGATTTACTGTGTCTCAATTGGAACCACTGCCACAGACTTAGCTCGCTCTTTTGAACAAAACTTTCATTTACCGAGTAAGTTTGCTTATGGCGTTTTAGCTGCTCTCAATATTGTGCCGCGAATGAAAACAGCCGTTAAACAAATTCGGACTGCCGGCATGATGCGCGGCGTTTACCTGAGCTTTTGGTCACCCGTTCTCTATTTTAAAGCGATCTTAGTGGCCCTTAATTCAGCCGAAAATCTGGCACAAGGAATGGCATCTCATGGCTATCAGGAAAATGCTAAACGCTCCGTCATTGTGCCCATTCCTATTAAAAAAAGTGACTGGTTAACAGCCATCATTATCCTTCTTTTAGTAAACTTGGCTTTATTCACATTAAAATAAAAAAGTGGACGTTCATGTCCACTTTTTCTTTGGCCTAATTTATTTTGCTAAAGTATAGCCTATAATATTCACTTTGACTGGCTGGTCTGCATTGACAAAAATCTGAGGTGTTTCGGAAGCATAATATCGTTCTGAAAATACCAGTTCACCGTCATTTATGAAAAATTCAATTGAACTGGTATCAATAAATACCCGGATTTTCAGATTGGACTTTGGTCTTAATCTACCATAGCGTCGAGAATCATCTGCGGGTTTATCAGCTCGAGTTAAAACCACTTCGTTATTCCCTTTGTTCCAAGTGAGTGTTACTAAATCTTCCTGCTTATTTTTGAGTATAAAATTAATCTCACTACCAGACCAATCTTCAGTTTCAGCTGTCAAAAGCAATTCCAGATGCTGCGGATCAGAAACATTAATCTGCTTTAACGAAGTCATCAACTTTTCATCAATTACTTTTTCTTGCCGCAGCTGTTTCAGTTCTTTAATGGGTTTCATATACAGCTGATTGTTCTTTAAAGTTAATTCTCTGGGTATAGTTAAAGCACCACACCAGCCATCAGCCTGTTCAGGAAAGTCAGCATGCCACATATCAAGCCAGCCAAAAAGAATGCGCCGGTTATCAGGTGTTAACATGGTTTGCGCTGCGTAAAAGTCATGACCATGATCAAGTTCTTGAAACGCTCTGTGTTCAAACTGGTTTTTGTGATAATCCATCTTGCCGATGAAATATCCCGTTTGGTAAAGATTAAGATACTTTTTACCCTTTGCTGCAATCCCCTGAGGTGAACATAACAGAACATCTTGCCCATTTAGTGAAAAAAGATCTGGACACTCCCACGTATATCCTTCATTATCAGTTCCCTGAGAAACTGCAATTGGTCCTAAATATTCCCAGTGCAACAGATCAGTTGACTTATAAGTAATTGCTCGACCTAATCCTGTTTTATCTTGACTGCCAACAATAATATAATATGAATCTCCATGTTGCCATACTTTTGGATCACGAAAGTGCTGTGAGTTATCAGCCGGTGGTACAGCAATCACTGGATTACCACTGTATTTTGTAAAATGAACACCATCATCACTATATGCAACATTTTGCGTTTGGCAAAAACGACTGTGATCATTCACATCATAATAATGATTGCCAGTATAGATCAGATATAAACGGCCATCTTTTTTAATCGCACTGCCAGAATAACAGCCATTGTCATCTTCAGGGCTGTCTGGTGTCAGTGCAATTGGCAGTTCTTCCCAGTGAATTAGGTCTTGACTACGATAGTGCCCCCAATGCATTGGACCTCTTTCAGCTGAATAAGGATAATACTGGTAAAAAATATGGTAGTAGCCTTGATAATACGAACAGCCATTAGGATCATTCATCCATCCGGAAGGCGTTGAGACATGATAATTAAGGCGATATCGCTCGTTAGTAATTTTTGCTGGAACCTGCATTTTTGTTTCTTCCTTATTTATTTTTATAAATTTCAGTTCGCTTACTTGTTTAATTGCAAAATTAAATTGCCGTGATTTACTTCTATATCCTTGTTCTTTGTGGTAAAACCATTTTTATATTCAGGGAATAATACCATGACTGTTGTTTGCTTACCAGATGCTTGAATAGCTTTTAAATCCATCTTAGCCAGTGGATCGCCTGCTGCAATTTCTTGACCATCTTTTACTAAAATTGTAAAACCTTTGCCACCTAAATCAACAGTATCAATTCCCATATGCAGTAATATTTGTACGCCATTTTCACTCTTTAAGGTAATTGCATGCTTTGTCGGGAAAACAGATATCACTTTACCATTAACGGGTGCAAAAATATCACCGGTAGTTGGTTGAATAGCGAAACCGTCCCCAACTAATTTTTTGGAAAAAGTTTCATCATTAACTTTTTCAAGAGGTAAATATTCACCATCAACTGGCGCTAAGACTGAATTATCATCAGTAGCAACTAGTATTTTGCTTTCTTTGTGGTCCACTCTTCTTTTGTTTTCCGGCAATATCGGCCTGAATTTATTCCAAACAAGAATAAAAATAATTGGCAAAACAAATGCAATTAGGTTACCAATAACATACGGTCCTATCGGTCTGGCAACCGTTAAACCGGGAAGTACAGTAAGACCCTGCGCTAAACCTTTAACATTTAACAGCTTCATGTAAACTCCGCCAAATCCGGCTCCCAGAAACGAACATACGAAAGGCACAATACTGTATTTAAGATTAACAGCAAAGATAGCGGGCTCAGTAATTCCGACTAACGTAGGAATAAAACTTGAAATAGCAATATCACGATCTTTGGATTTTTGCTTTAAAATCAAGTACATCCCAATACAGCCACCGCCTTGGGCAATAATGGAAACTGACCAAATAGGTTGAATATAATCAAATCCTGTCTGTACAATTAAATTAGCTTCAATTCCCTGGATAGCTTGATGCGTTCCTGTTACCACTAAAGGTTGCAATCCAGCAGCAAAGACAAAGGCACCAAAAGCACTCATCTTCATATAAAGGAAATTAATAATGCCGCCTAAAATATTCCCAATCCAGAGACCAAGAGGTCCAAAAATTAGAAATAGTGATAAATTGGCCGCTAACAAAGTAACAGCAGGCACGAGTATATACGAAACAACCTGAGGTATATATTTAGTAGCTATTTTTTCAACCTTGGCCTGAAACCACGCAGTTAAAATTGCCGCAAAGACACCGCCTTGGAAACCGACAGCAGCTATTTTTAGACCAAACAAATTCCAGTACGCTGGATGAACTTGTCCCAAGACAAAAGCATTTCTATCAGCCAAATCAGGTGAAATCATGACAAAGCCGACTAGTATCCCCAAAATTGGATTACCACCAAAGCGCTTAGTGGCTGAATACATTACTAATACGGGCAAGATTTTAAATGTAGTGGCGATAACATTTAAAAATTTACAAAAATCGCCCACATACACACTCTGTTGGGCCAGTGACTTGGTCATACCAAACATGCCCGGAGTAGCAAGCAATGACCTTAAGCCTAAGATCATAGCAGCACCAATAAAAGCCGGAATTATAGGAATAAAGATATCACCAAAAACTTTAAAGGCTTGCTGAAATTTATTTTTGTTTTTGATACCTTCATCTTTAATTTGATCAACTGATACTTCTTTAGTCCCAGAGATTTTAACAAAAGCATCATAAGCTTGTTCTACTGCTCCTGGACCAAATACTATTTGCAGTTGCCCGCTGTTGTAAATTACTCCTTTAGTGCCCTCAATGTTATTAAGTGCATCTTGGTCGGCCTTATTAGCATCTTTTAAGACTAGCCTTAATCTGGTAACACAATGAGTGGCACTAACAACATTATCTGCACCACCAACATTTTTTAAGACTTCTTGTGCAATTTTATTATAATCTGCCATTTGTTTTTATCCCTTTTTATCATTTACGATAATCATTTGAAAACTCAATTTGATCAAGTTGAAGTGTTCCGTTAGTCACAGTCACACTTAAAGTATGACCAAATTTGTGGTAAACGCGGGCATTTAACGCAGTACCATCTAAATAAATCGTTAGGATATTATCATCCACAATTACTTTTAGATCATATTCTTTACCAGCCTTTAAATCGATTGGTCTGTTAAGTCCCTTGCTCATCATTTGGTACCACTTGTAACAAGGATTTTTATCCAAAGTTAAGCAGTTCTCATCTAAATTAAATCTAAACTCATAAGATTCATCTGTTGCAGGATTTCGGTAAAGTCGAATAGAAAAATCACTAACAGATTTGCTAAAACTGATTTTAGTATGGAAATAGAAGTGTTCCCCCGTATCCTTAATAAGTTCTTTTTCCTCAAGAGTGTCTGTAGTTTGCAATTCCTGCGGCGGAATCTCTCTTTTATTTGCAAAGGCTGCACAAATTTCTGCAACAGGACGTACACCCAACGTATTATCCGCACGTTGGTAAATTTCTTGTGGCACAAAAGTACCGCCCCATTCATAATTGTTCATATCATTCAGACCAACCTTAGTGGGAACCCAGCCAAAGAGTACTCGGCGCTTGCCGTCAAATGCTGTTCTGGCAGCATAGTAAGCTCGACCATCAAAAGCTTCATCTTTAGGCTTAATCCAAGGGCCATTTAGACTTTTACTCATCCTGTAAAAAACCTTGTTTTTGACGCTATATTCTGAATAAACCAGATACCACCAATCACCCATTTTAAAAAGTTGAGGCATTTCAAACATGGTATATAAATTTGGGGCCCAGAAGTCACCCTCAAATTGCCAGTTCTCTAGATCTTTTGAAGTGTATTTTACAAGTCTTCCAGTTAACTTATGCTTATCTTGACCTTTACGCGCTCCTAAAATCAGCAGGTATTCCTTTTTGGTATCATCCCAAATGACCGATGGATCACGCCAATTACGGTTATCATAGCTGGGTTGTGGTTCAAGCTTTAAAGCATTTTTTGACTTCGTCCAGTGAATAAAGTCATTACTTGTGGCATGCAATAATATTTGCGAAGTCTTTCCTTCTTTTAAAAATTCTTTATTAAAACCTGTGTAAAAAGCATGAATTTTACCATTAGCTTCAAAAACAGACCCAGCATAAACAAATTGATCCCAGTCTTGATCGCTGCCCCGCTTTAGTACCTCTCCATAATCATCGTAGTGTACAAAGTCTGTGGTGGTTGCAAGCGACCATCCAAACGGATCAGTAATTGGACCATGAATCCGTTTATCTCGTTGATGGTAAATATAAAACTTACTATCCTGAGCGTAAGGCATAATATCTCCTACCCAAACATCTTTAGGTTGATAGTAAATTTGTTGATTATTAGTCGGCTTTAAATCCATCGTTTCCTCCTTGTTAGCACTTACATTTACTATTGAATATACTGCAACCCGTTACATATGTCAACCGGTTACATATATAAAATTAAAAAAAGCCAGTTAAAAAAACTGGTAATTATTACACTGTGCGCCCTATATAAAGGCTTACAGGAAGGTCAAGGCAATCTGTTTCTTTTTTACCGTTAATTTTATTTATTAATTTTTCTGTTGCTACTTGTGCTATTTGACCAATTGGTTGTCTGATTGTTGTTAATCTGGGGTTATATAATAGAGTTTGCTTTGCCCCATCAAAACCGATAACTTTGACATCTTCTGGTACTCTTTTATCATGCATCTCTAGATAAAAAATAGCTAATGAAGCTAATAAGTCATCTCCTGCAAAAATGCCATCAATTTGGGGATGCTTCTGCAAATAATTTTCAATAGTCTCTTTCTTTTTAGCAGCACTCCACACAAATGGAACTTCCAGAACATTTTTAGGTAAATTATTTTTTTTCATCAAATTCAAATAGGCAATTGAGCGATCGTTAGCTGGCAACTTAACTGAACTATCACCCCTAATATCAAGTATTTGCTTACACCCACGGTCAATTAACAATTGCACCGCCATTTTACCACCAGCATAATTATCACAGGCAACAGTTGTAGTATTTTCACCCAAGTCACGGTCAATAGCAACTATGGGCAATTTAGAATTTTGATAACCAGACACATACTTATTATGCGTGCCAACAATAATGCCGTCTACTTGATTTTTGCGGAGCATTGTCAAATAATCAATTTCTTTTTGGGGATTATTTAGACTGTTGCAAAGAAGCATTTTGTAGCCCTTTTGAGACAACAAATATTCAATATCCTGTATTAATTCAGCTTGAAAAGGATGAACATTTGAAGGAAAAATGACACCGACTGTATATGTTCTTTTTTGATAAAGCGCACGAGCTAAATCGTTGGGATAATACTCTAATTTTCTCATTGCTGCCTGGACTTTATCACGAGTTTCTTTACTAATATAGCCCCTATTATTTAAAACTCGTGAAACCGTAGCGGTAGAAACTTGTGCTTCTTCGGCAACTTCACGGATTCCAATCTTTTTCATACTAAAATTCCATCCTAAATATAATTTAAAATCAATCCTATCTACTCTTTAAAATACAACATTCAGACAATTTGGTCTACTTGTGATACGGGCTCCCACTATTAATCATAAAGCTGCGATAAATTTGTTCAATTAGCACAACCCGCATTAACTGGTGAGGCATAGTCAACCTGCCAAAACTGAGTAGATCATCCGCCCGCTTATTAACGGCAGCACTGGTACCTAGGCTGCCACCAATTACAAAAGTAAGATCTGAATGACCGTAAGTGCCCAAATCTTTTATTTCTCCAGCAAGTTCTTCACTGCTTCTCTCTTTGCCTTTAATTGCCGTCACAAAAACATATTCTTTAGCTTTAATTTTACTGAGAATTCTCTGTCCTTCTATTTCCTTAACATTTTCCTGTTCTGCCGCACTAAATTTTTCAGGAGCTTTTTCATCTGGCACTTCTATTATCTGGACTTTGGCAAACCTGCTCAGTCTTTTTTGATACTCAGCAATCGCAGCCCTAAAATATTTTTCTTTTAACTTACCCACACAAACAATCTTAATATTCATAATTGCTATTTTATCCCCCAATTCCCAAAGTTTCCACCTGGTTTTTCCACAGCTGTGTATAAGCAAAATCTATATTTTGTGGTCTTTACCTTTAGTAAGCAAATAAATTGTGGTTAGCAAACTTTTTTACTTTACTTGAGAACATTTTACCCACAAACAGATTTTTCATAGTTATTTTTCACAAACTTTTAGACCTCAAATACTGCTGTTAAGCCTTGAACAACTGTTTGTGCTAATTACTTTTCACTATTATTTACACACAATTCACAGCTTTTCCACAATTTATCCTAAGTTAATTTCCGCCTTTTATGCACAATCCACAAAGTTTTCCACAGTTGTCAACAAAGGTTGACGACTAGTTTTTTACTTGACAGACTTAAAATACGAACCTTATTTTGTTTCCCACTAATTTTATTAACAAAAAGGCTATACTTATGTTTTAAATCGCATAGTATAGCCTTTTTTTAGCTTATTTTTAGAATATTAATTCAGCTAATCCGATTGTAATTTTACTTGTAAATTAATTTCTTTGCCGTTTCTGTTAACGGTTAAAGTCACTTTATCTCCGACTTTGTGATTATACAAAATGCTGTGTAACGAAGCAACATCAGAGACAGCCTTGTTGTCAACTTTAATTATTACGTCACCCGCTTTAATTCCTGCTGTTGCAGCTGCGCTGTGCTTGGTAACCGAATCAACATAAATACCATTCTTGAGGTTAGACTTGATATTAAGGTGTTTTCTGTAGCTGGACGGAATGCCCTGCAAAGCTATGACCTTAACTCCCAGCTGTGGACGAACGATTTTACCCTTCTTAACCAGCTGGTTAACAATTGTGACTACCTCATTTGAAGGAATCGCAAAGCCCATACCCTCAACTGATGTACCATCACTTGATTGAGAAAGTTTCATTGAATTAATCCCAATAACTTGTCCGGCAGAATTGACTAATGCACCACCCGAATTACCTGGGTTAATAGCTGCATCAGTTTGAATAACAGTTTGCTGGTTAGCAGATGAAGTTGTAATGGTACGTGCAGGAGCTGAAATAATCCCCTGGGTAACCGTAGAGGCATATTCACTACCAAGAGGGGAACCAACCGCAATTACGGTTTGACCGGCTTGTAAGCTCTTAGAATCGCCAAATTCGGCTGTCTGAGTAACATAGCTGCTGTCTATTGAAAGAACTGCCAGGTCTGTTGTTGCATCCGTACCAATAATGCGGGCGTTGACCGTTTTACCATTAGAAAGCATCACTTGTATTTTATCGCTACCTGAAACCACGTGATTATTAGTGACGATATAGCCTTTATTGCCAGCTTTCTGGTAAATTACTCCAGAACCTTCACTATAAGTTTGCAGCTTTCCTTTACTCTTATTGTCATTGTCGTCATCGCCGAAAATATCAAACAAAGAGTTATTGCTGTTTGACTGTCTTTTCATATTAATTACGGATACTACTGCACCTTTGACGTCATTATAAGCAGGTGTCATTGTGCCACTGGTTTTGGCACTATTTTTGGAAGTCTTCGCGCTGCTTGAACTAATACTGGTTTGCGCATTGTTGTTCATATTTGCATTATTTATTTGATCGAGAGCCACATACGAGGCGCCACCACCAATTAGTCCCGCTACTAAGCCAATAATAACAGTCTTAACAATGCCATGCTGCTGATGACCAGAGTTTTGATTATACATCATTCAGTCTCCTTTACACATCTTTGTTTACTATACTAACAAATCTTGAAAAAAGATAAAAAGTTTTCTTAAATTTGTACTAAATTAGTTGGTTGAACCGGATCAGTCAGAACAATTTTAACATCACTGGGTAAGTTAGCATCGCCGTTAATCATGATCTTTTTAGCAGCATCATAAGCTAATTTAGCCGTATTATTATGCTGGCTTCTGTGTGCTAAAAAAATATGCTCTGTCCTACTTGTTACTACATCTAGCAACGCTTGACCCGCGTCCTCGTTTGACAAATGTCCTACATCCGACAGTATCCGCTGCTTTAAGCCCCATGAATACGGGCCGTTACGCAGCATCATGTCATCATAATTAAATTCCATTAAATAAGCATCAGCATCGCTAATGACGCCTTTTACTTTACCTGAAACGTAACCTGTATCTGTCAAAAAAGCCATACGCTTGCCGCCACTAGTAAAAACATAATATTGCGGTTCGGCGGCATCATGACTTGTAGCAAAAGCCGTAACGTCTAAATCGCCAAACGTTTTAGTCTGTCCCGGTTCAATCACGTTGATTTGTTCAACTGGTATTTGCCCAATTTTTTGAGTTTCGGTTAAATATTCCCAGGTGCCGCTGTTGGCAAATGCGGCAATTTGGGGATAGCGCCGCATTAAAACACCTAGTCCCTTGCTATGGTCTGAATGATCGTGGCTTAAAAAGACCATGTCAATATCATTAATATCAACACCAACTTCTGCTAACAAAGACTTTATTTTTTTACCGGATAAACCAGCGTCCATTAAAATTTTATGCTGGTCGGTTTCAATTAAACTGGTATTGCCAGTCGAACCACTAGCTAAAACAGAAACCTGCACTGTGTTTTCCCTTTCTAATTTTTCTGTACATTAACATTATAAGAGCTACCTTGCAAAATTTGTGCTGTAAATGCATTAACTCTTTTAACGGTAATATTTTTAGTGGTTTTATTCTCAACTTGAATTAGCCAAGTTGGCAGCAAGATCGTACTGCCGCGAACATCGGTTAACTTGGAATATCCCAAACTAACTTGCATAACTTTGGAATTGTTAACAATTTCTCTATCAGTATACATTGCCTTAACAGCGTGCCAAGCACTAATAATCAATTGTGGCTCACGCACCGCTTTTATTGGTCCCATATAAGAAATAGTGTAATTAATAATCTGGTCATTGCGCACATTAATTGTTAATTGGGCGTCACTGTCATAGATACGACCATAATCAGTATTTTGCACATAACAATACGTATTATCTCCTGACATGCTGGGCTCAAACTTAAATTCTTTACCATAAGGAACATTGGCAGGTTCATTCTTAAATTCTTCCAACTGCTGCATGATTTTTTTACGGTTGCCATTAAGCAAAATCATAGACTTGGGCGTTCCGGTTAACGAATTATCGCTTTTGGAATAATGCGTTGTTACTTGGGTTAAACCGCCGCTTTTGCGAGAAAGATAATCACGGTTTTTAACAGCTAAATAGTAGCCAGACTGCTGTTTGCGCGAGATGTGTAAAGGAACGTCAATGCCATCAGCTCGCATTTCAGCCCGAATACTGGTTGCCGTTGTTCCCGGGGTACTGCTTAAATTAATAGGTGAGCGCCATATCTCAATGCCTAAATAAATATCAATTAAGAGAAAGATAATGAAAAATAACCATTCTATTCTTTTTCGGTCCATCTTATTTTCCTTCTTTCGGCAATGTTTCATTATATTTATTTAAGCCGGAAAAATCTTCTTTTTCCCAAGCGGCTAAACTTTTCCATTGGTCATAAGCTTTTATGTAATAGCCGGGGATGAGGTTAACCAGATGATCATGAGAGTTATCCTTTTCCACCCGAAACGCGACAATAATACGCTGGATCTCTGTTTCTTTCATACCAGCATTCAAGAGTTTCTGCATCACTGCTGCACTAGTAGGCAAAGTCTTGGTCTGCCCGTCAAAAGGTATGGGAATTTGCAAATCGGTATTGTTAAAGTCAACTTTAACTGCGTCGCCGGTAAAGGTAGTAGTGACTTGGGGACTGCTTTCATCCCAGAAAACAGGTATTCCTTCAATATAGTTCACATAACTCATGGAGTCATTAATCGTATCAAAATACCGCAGATCCTGCTCACTTAAACCCAGTTTATGAACAAAATCAACACTTTCTAACAAACGTTCATTAAGTGACAAATCTTTCTGCTTTTCAAAGCGGGTATAATGAAAATCATGCCTATCACTCTTGGCTTTAGGAACACGTAAATTTGTATAGTAGTTGAGAGAATACGTGGTCCAGCCTTTTTTATTAGAACGGGTAGTCACACTAGTAGTACCTAATAATCGGGAAACAAAATAAGAATCGGTTTGCGTATTTGTCAGGTAGCTGTAGATGCGCCAATGGTCTTGTTTAGTAAAAAAGACTTCATAACAATTTTTAAGCCGGACGAATTCAACCGGAATTTTGCCCCGAGCTCTGCCGGCATAGTCACGTAATTTGGTAAAGTCGGCTTTAATCAAGTTAACGCGGTAAATAGTATTGGTCTTATCGTTGCCTAAATAAAGGTAATCGTCGCTACTGGTGACAAAAATACGTCTAAATCTTTCATCGTTTTCTCTAACTTTTTTCTTAGTGAACAGATTGACGCTGACCTCTTTAGGAAAACTGAGCTGAACACAATCTTCATCATGCAGCATTTCTTCATATTCTTTTTTACCCGTACTGCTTTTTCTAATACTGCGAAACTTAACGCCCTTCATTTCTTTAATAAATTCTAGCGGCAGATTTTTCTTAGAATCATACAAACGGTAGAGTTGACCATCTCTAAAGCCATAAGAGTTGGTAGGAATATAAAGATTAGAAGCAATGCGTCCCCGCCGGTTTTTGGCTTGCTCAGTCACTCTACTTGGTTGACTAATGTGATGAAAATACTGGTCATTAGTCATGATGAAAATCCAGAGAACGATTGAAAGAATAAAAACTGCTAACGTTCCTATTAAAAGTAAAGCGTCACCGAGTTTAAATTTAGACTTCATCCCAATCATCTCCTTCACTCATTGGCTCATACGGCAGTGAAATATAGAAAGTTGACCCTTTGCCCTCACTACTGTTAGCCCAAATATGACCATGATGTTCTTCCACAATTTCTTTGGCAATTGCAAGACCCAATCCCGTACCGCCTTGAGCCCGAGAGCGGGCCTTATCAACGCGGTAAAAACGGTCAAAAATTTTATTAAGATCTTCACGCGGAATACCTAACCCCTGATCAGCTATGCTAAGCACAATTCGGTTTTGTTCAGAATGTAATTTAACCGTAATTTTACCCCCATCAGGTGAGTATTTAATCGCATTATTCATTATGTTATCAATTACCTGGGCAAACTTGTCCGTGTCGATTTCTACCCATAATGCCTGTTTGCCAATGTGCCGCTCAATCGTATATTTTTTATTTTCTGCCTTATCGGTTTTTACAATCATATCAAAGCGATCCAAGATATGAGCGACAAAATCATTAAAGTTAACCCACTCCAAATCAACTTTTGAAACTCCTCTATCCATTCGTGACAGACTAAGCAGTTCACTAATCATTCTAATCATGCGCTCTGTTTCTTCTTGCGTCACCTGCAAAAACTTAGGGGCAATCTTAGGATCTTTCCAAGCACCTTCATTTAAAGTTTCAATATACGCATGCAAACTTGTAAGTGGGGTACGCAATTCATGGGAAACATTAGAAACGAATTGCTTTTGTGAATTTTCATTTTTCTGCTGCTCAGTAATATCATGCAATACGCAAACGCTACCGGACACAAAGCCGGTAACCCGCTTAATCAGAGAAAAGCTAGCATGTAAAATCACTTCATCGCGCGTGCCCTTATTGATTGTAATAACTATCCCTTTTTGACTGCCAATTAAGTCTTGCGACGATTCTTCTAACCCTAATACACTAGCGATTGGCTTATTAATAATTTCATCGTCGGTAGTATTTAAGAAGTTAAGCGCCATTTGATTAACAACATTAACGTTGCCGTGCCTGTCAGTAGCCAGGACGCCGTCACTCATATGCGATAAAACGCTGTCCAACCTGCGCTGCTCACTTTCAGATTCTTCTTGAGAACGTTCAATTCTAACTGATAGGGTATTAAAGGCTTGTCCTAGTTGGCCCAACTCATCGTTTGAATAAATTTTTACCTGACTTGAATAATCGCCATCGGCGATATTAAGTGCCTGACTTTGCATTTCTTCAATCGGCTTAGTAATAGCATGGGAAACAACTAAGGACAAAATCGCTCCCATTACCGCCGCAATCAACGAAGTAACCAAAAACATCAGTGAAATGTTACGCAAATCGTTAAAAACCCCTTGCATTGACGCGCGCACATAGATGGCGCCAACGGTATTAGCAGAACCGTTGCCGGCACTAAGAGGTGTGACTTGAATCATATAGTCCCCGCGGTCATTAACAACTTTAGTTGCCTGTCTGCCAGTTGAAGTGACCTGTTTAACCATAGTATTGTTAACGCGCTGACCAATGCGGTTTTTATCATTTAAATTTGAAACTGCACGAATAATATCCTTATTATCTACAACGATGATTTCGCTAATCGTGCCCACGCCGTTGCTGTAATCATTTACTATTCTGTTTAAATTGCTATCAGTATGTTTATTATCTTTTAGCAATTGATTTGAAAGCTGGTTCGACACAATGGGCAAAACCTGAATTGAAGATTGAAAGTTTTCAATACTGTTTTGTTCCAATTGACGCGTAAAATAAGCGCCGATTACTTCAATTGTGGCAATAATCGTCGCCATAAATACAATGGCTAAAGTAGTGTTAATAGAAATGGTTAAGTGTTTAAACTTGTTTTTGATTTTTTTCATGGTTTCGCAAAATTAAATAAAAAGAAAGCCACGCATTATTAAACATTGCGGGCTTTCTTTATTAGTCTTCATTAGGCTGTTTTACATAATAGCCAACACCGCGACGAGTCACTAAAATCTGCGGTTGAATTGGGTTATCTTCAATTTTTTCACGTAAACGGTGAACTGTAACATCAACTGTCCTAACATCACCGAAGTAGTCATAACCCCAAACCGTCTGTAAAAGGTGTTCTCTAGTCATCACCTGATCCATGTGCTGGGCTAAATAATAAAGTAATTCGAACTCACGGTGAGTAAGTTCAATCTTTTTACCTTCTTTTTCAACAATATAAGCATCTGGCATAATTACCAGATTGCCAATGGTAATATTCTTGGATGAAGCGTCCTCGTTAGCACTCTCATCTTTTTTAACAATATTGCGCCGACGCAAATTAGCCTTTACCCGTGCCACTAATTCACGGTTAGAAAAAGGCTTGGTCACATAATCATCTGCGCCCATTTCCAAACCTAGAACTTTATCAATTTCAGTATCTTTAGCCGTAACCATAATTATGGGCATATCGTGTGTTTGTCTTACTTCACGTGCTACATCCAAGCCATCTTTTTTAGGCAGCATCAAGTCTAAAATCATTAAGTCAGGATTGTATTCGTCAACCTTCTTGATGGCTTCTTCACCATCATAAGCAGTGTCGACGTCAAAACCCTCTTTGGTCAAATTAAATTTAATAATATCAGAAATCGGTTTTTCATCATCAACAACGAGAATTTTCTTTGACATCGAAAAGCCCCCTTTTGTTATCATTATACTGGTTTTTAGTTTATTAGCCAAAAAAGTCATCAAAATTTAATAAAAAAACTTGCAATTCCTTTAAAATAATAGCATAATAGTTTTCGTTGGTTATTTAATACAACGCTTATGGGTGGCTAGCTCAGCTGGCAGAGCAACGGACTCTTAATCCGTGGGTCCAGGGTTCGAACCCCTGGCCACCCATTGATTATTAAAGGAAGCAATCACTTGGTTGCTTCCTTTTTGTTTGTCAAAAAGATGCTGGCTACAGAAATGACGTATTCTGTTTTAGACTAATTATTACGGCTGAACAATGATAACATACATCTATCACACGTCAATCTTTAAGCTTTTATGGATTTTATTAAGCATAAAAGGCCGTAACACTTTTTAAAATAAGTTTTTTGCACAAAAGGCTTGTCAAAAAATAAATTAATTGTTATCATAATTAACGGTCAACAGAAATAATGACGGGTGGCTAGCTCAGTTGGCAGAGCAACGGACTCTTAATCCGTGGGTCCAGGGTTCGAGCCCCTGGCCACCCACCATAATAAAAATAGCACTGCAAGTAGTCGGTGCTTTTTTTATTACCTTTTTGACAAATAAAAAAGAGACGACTAATTAGTCGTCTTTTTTGTTTGTCCCAATTTGAATATCTGACAAAATTTGTTTTGTCAATTCGCTTACCGTGCCATTTGTTAATTTACGCTCATTGATTCCCAATGTATCATCTTCAAGCCACCATTTTTGTAAAACTTCTGTGGGGAACGGATTTTGCTTCTGACTATTATTAATCAAGGTTTGCGCAAAAGGAACATCCAAGTAATAAACATAGGCACCAGACCCAAATCTATGTATCAATTTAGTTAAAGTTGGTTCATAAATACTTTTAGGTAATATTCCCTCCAAAATGGTGATCGGGTAATATTCTCCTCCTAAAATAGTCATTAGTTCTATTAGACTAGCTGTTGGTCCCGAAATATTTTCCTTAGCATGTAAAATATCTAGTCGTAATATATCTTCGTGTAAAAGCAGACACTGCTGATAGCCAAAATATTCTTGCAAGCTGGTAGCTAAAGTACTCTTGCCACTACCTGAATTGCCTCTAATTAAGATAAAGATTGGTTGCATTAATTTTCTCCTAGTAGTAAAAGTGACTGCGAACATTTTTAATTGTTCTTAGGTTGCGCTCTTTTTATACTATTAATTTTCATAACAAACTTCCATATTAAAATGAAATGCTTAAGACATTATTAAGGCTATTAGTTGCTTATCCCTTAATTGCTCTTTATTATAATTAGTTGACGGCAAAAATTCGTAAAATAGGCAAAAAAAATGAAGAAAAAACGACTATTAATTATTATTATTTTCTGTATAGCGCTGATAGTAATTGTTGGAATTGGGCTGCGCAAGCAAGCTACTTCTCAACCAGCTATACCGCAAACTAAATACGACTTGCAAAAAGCAAGGCGTGCTGAAGCTACGCCCACGATTTACTTACATGGCTATGGTGCAGGAGCACATTCGACTGCAAGCATGATTGCCTTTGCAGAAAAACATAATGGTGCTCATAAAGTTTTAACAGCCAGAATTTCTGCTGCCGGCAAAGTTAACCTGCAAGGGTATTGGCGTCCGCAAACTAAGCGACCACTTATTCAGGTAATTTTAACGGACAACAAAAATAGCGATTACCTTGTGACTAGAGAATGGTTTCATAACCTCATCTTGTCTTTGCAGCACAAATATCATATTAAGCACTATAATACAGTTGCTCATTCAATGGGCAATTTAATGACTCTTTCTTATCAACTGAAATATGGTCAAAAACAAGGTTTGCCCCAATTAAAAAAGCAGGTTAATCTGGGCGCGCCGTTTAATGGTATTATCGGCATAGACGATCAACCTAATCATAATTACCTTTTACATAACGGCAGGCCAAAATACATGACCCAGTCTTACCGCGCTCTTTTAAAAGAACGTCATAATTTTCCCAGCAAAGCTGCTGTGTTGAATATCTATGGCAATAAAGAAGACGGCACTAATTCTGATGATGATGTCAGCTGTGTCTCTGCTCAGTCCTTACGCTATTTATTAAGGGGAAAAGTTAATTACCGCGAAATTGAAATTAAGGGTGCAAAGGGCCAACATAGTCAACTGCATGAAAATTCAAAAGTGGACCGCTATATTGGCCAGTTTTTATGGTCAAACTAATCTTTAAACTATAATCATTTTTAATATTTTTTTCATAAATTATAGCGTATAATAAAAGAAAAGCGATAATTATTTTAGTAATAGGACAATAAAAATGACACTAGTAATTGAAAATTTTATTGCAAAATTAGCTTCAAACTTGTCAACATTATCTGACTCTGAGCAGCGTTATGCGCTTGACTTTTACCGGACTTTTCTGCTGGACGGTGATTTTCAAACAAAAGAAGAAATCATTAAAGAGCTGGGAACGCCTAACAGCTTGGCTAACGAAATTAAACAAGATTACGTTAAGTTCTTAACTGCTGTTATGTCTTCTGCAAACAATCCCCACGCCAGTGACAATTATTTTAACGGGTTACGGGTTAAAAAATATCCTCGCAGAGAACGTGTACTTTCATTTGCAGGTTTTGATCAAGTCCAGCTGGCAGTGCATAGCACAGACATCATTATCCATTTAGGGAATAAATTTCAGGTATTGGTAGCGGATTATAGCAGCAGACCAATAGAAGTTAGTTTAATGAAGCAAACACTTTTGATTAAGGAAGGTATTGCTAAAGAAAAAAATCATGTGGTAATGTTTAACAGGCTCACAAGTGCCAGTCGGGTAGAAATCACAGTTCCGCAAAAAGACTCATTAGCTAAAATTAGTGGTCACAGCCGTAATGGTGACATAATGGTGCAAAACCTGCAGCTCGATAATATTACATTTAATCTGCGTACAGGGGACCTATATTTAAATAACGTTCATGTTACTGGTGAAGTGATTTTTTCTGGAAAAAACTCCGACAACTTTATTACACAGTCAGAAATTGCCCAACTATCAAGCAGAATCCATGATGGCGACAGCAGTTTTAAACGCAGCATTATCAAACAGGCAATTGTGCAAACACGTGATGGAGATTTAGAGATCAAACAGTGTCATATAAACTCCAACCTTGAAGCAGCCGATGGTGATATTAATATCACCCAGACTCAACTCGAGCACCAAAATAATATTAGAATGGCAGACGGCGATTTGAATTTACACCAAATCACTCATGATACAGGTGTACAATTAGACGTTAAAGATGGGGACATTATCTATCATAATTCCAGTATTGGCAACAAGTTTACCAGCCAAACCAAGCAAGGTGATTTACTAAAAGCATCTGTCAGAGATGGGGATATAGTCATCAAATAAAGCAGTTCAAATTTTTAAAACAATACAGTAAGAAGAAGCTCTTATGAGCTTCTTCTTTTTTCGGGACAGTTAATAAAAATTTCTTTTTAGTACTTGCTAATGTGTAAAACCTAAATTAAAATATTATATATCATATAATATTAAGGGAGGCAAAGCATGGCAATTCAAATACCAACTCGTTTGCTAGATGGTGCAGTTTTAGCTTTTCTAAAACAAGATGATCTGTATGGCTACGCTTTGACGCAAAATGTCCAAAAGATTTTTGACATCTCCGAGTCAACTATCTATCCAGTGTTACGCAGACTAAAGAAAAATAACTGTTTAACAACTTATGATGAACCATATCAAGGTCGTAACCGGCGTTATTATCACATTACCGATGATGGCATAACTTTATTAAAAACCATACAAGATGAATGGCTAGATTTTAGTGCAAGAGTTAATCAAGTATTAGGAGGACAAAATGACCAAAGTAATTGATGATTATATTTCCGAACTTGAACAAAACTTAGTCGATTTACCTGCAAAAGATCGTGAAGATGTCGTTGAGTTTTATCGTGAATTTTTGTTAGATGGTGATTTTGTTCGACGCTCAACAATTGATACTGAACTAGGAACTCCCAAGCAGCTGGCAATTAACATTATGGCCGATTATTCAACCAAAGAAGATTCTGCTCCCGCCAAACCTGAGACTCCTAAGTCAAACTTAAAAGCAAGCTGGTATATTCTGTTGGGAATTTGTGCTGCACCAATCGGCATCCCGCTCATTTTGGCAATTTTATTCGTGATCTTCTTTTTACTGGCGGTTTTCTTTGGCTTATTTTTCGCCTTAGTAGCCTTTTTGTTCAAATTCTTTGTTGGTGGCGGTCTAAACTTTCTTAGGTCACTGGCCCTTCTATTCACCAGTAACTGGCCAACAGGCTGCATCTACTTAGGTAAATCGTTAATTTGTATCGGTGTCATCCTGCTGTTACTCCCGTTTATCGTCAAACTAGGCCAAATTTTGATTGCCAAGTGTACCCAAATTATTAGAAACTTAGGTAAAAATCTGCTTAAGAAAAATTACTTTCAGACGAGTTCTGAAAAAAATACTAATGAGGATAAATAAAAATGAAAAAGTTGTACAAAATCTGTGGGCTAATCTTTGGACTGATAGTACTTATTGGTCTCGTTCTTCTAGTCGTATTTAGATTAAATGATAACCCATCACATGATTATAATGGTAAACACGCTCATTATAATGCAAGCAAGACTTTTTACGTAAAAAAGTTCGACAGTATCAAGTTAGCCTGTTACAGACCCGATATCCGAATCTCACTTAAGGATATTAACAAGTTCAAAGTGGTAGTTAGAGGTGGGCACGGAGCAGACATCAACAAAATAAAAACTAAAGTTGAGCATAATGTGCTCACTATTTCGGATCAGCCTGAACATGATTATAACGATGGTTATTACAGCGTTGATGTTTATCTTCCCGCTAAAAACGCAGTGAAAAAGATAACTGGTTTTTGTGCAGAAGGCGATTTTTATATCAACAGTTTAAATGTTCCCCGCATCAATTTGACAATAGAAGATGGCGACATCTTGATTAATAAGCTTACTGCGAAAAACCTTGACCTAAATTCAAATGACGGTGACCTCAAAGTAAATCAATCGACTTTTTCACGTAGTTCACTAAAACTAAATGATGGCGATGTTAAGATTAGCGATTCTCAAATACTAAATAACAGCTCAGTTATATTGAATGACGGCGACTTTTCAATGTCAAACGCGCCGAAGATCAACTATGTATTGACAAATCACTCGGATGATAAAATTATTTTTAAAGGTTCTTACCATTCCAACCATTTTGCAAAAAAAGTTAAAAATAAACCCGTACTAAAAGTTACCAGTATGGATGGCGATATTTTAATTAATTAGTGGGCAAGTAAATTACGTAGATGCTTTCTTGGTAAGTAGCAACTATTTAAAAAAACGTAGCCCAAAACAAGGAGGACAGCAATGAAAAAGTTTTACCAAATTAGCGGCTTGATCGTCATTATTGGCATCATTTTATTTATTTTTGGTCATGCCAAAGGCGGAAATGATGATATCAATAACATTCATTCGGGCAGGACAACTAATATTGGCAATCTCTTTAATCACAATGAAAGTAGTAGAAAGTCCCATCACATAGTAGCCAAAAAGCGCACTTTTAATTTAGACAAGTTTTCTAAGATTAATATTGATGCTGAAGAACCCAACATCCAAATTACTAAGGGAAACGACTTTCAGGTTACTATCAGCGGCCCCAACGTCAAAAAGATTAGTGCTAAAGTTGCAGACGACCAGCTGACTATCTCTGACAATAATGCTTATGAAGACGGGACTTATCAGGTAAATGTTACCGTTCCGGCAATTGGCTCTATCAAAGAAATAACAGGATCATGTTCTGAGGGGAATATTCATTTAGCTGACTTATCTATCGCTGACCTCGACTTGCAGGTTGAAGATGGTAATATTAGTGCTGAGAACGTGACAACTCACAAAGCCAATCTAGACCTTGCCGACGGTGACCTAAAAATTACTAATTCAACTTTAACCAGTGGTATCTTGAACTTGAGTGATGGTGATTTAACTGTTACAAATAGTCAATTTAAAGTAAAGGCAACTTTGGGTGACGGTGATGTCAGAGTCAATGATTCCAAGTTACTGGCTGACAGTTCCTTTAATTTGAGTGAAGGAGATTTCCAAATGAGCAGACCTCCTAAGGCCAGCTATCAGTTGTCAACTTCTTCAGAAGACGAGCTTGTATTTCACGGTAATAACTATCACAGACATTTTGTTAAAAAATTAAGGGGCACGCCTCTACTCAAAGTTTCTTGTGGCGACGGTGATATTCTCATAAATTAAACTATGCAGCACGCAAATGATTAACCACATAAAATAAAAAGGCCTGGATTGATTTTAAAAATTAATTCAGGTCTTTTTATATATCTATATCAAAAGTAATAACTACCATGTTTAATTTTTTATTGCTTCACTTAAACTAGCATGATATGATAAATTAAAATAAAAATTAAATTAGTGTTAAAAAGATAAGAGATAGCTTAAGTATGAAAATATATATTAACGGAGACTTTGACGCTGAAGAAGAAAAAGTAGAATCACAAGAAATTGATTTAGAAAATTTTATTAACATAGATGCCCAAATTTACGCCGCTAGTGTTACTGTTCAAGTGGGCTCTGCTTTTCATATATCAACTCATGATATTAATCCTGAGCGCATGAAAATCAGTGTCGCAGAACAAACTCTTTTTATTCGTGAGCAAAAGCCTCAATATTATCAGAATCATCGGGAAAAAATTTATATTCGCAAAACTAAATCTGAATTGATAATTACGGTTCCCCAGACTGCCATACTCAATGAAGTACAAATAAAAGACTTTGCCGGTAGCATTATTTTGAGTGACTTGAACATGCAACAACTTGAGATCAGAGAAAATGCCGGTTCGTTAAAGTTAGAGGGGGTCACGATTCAAAACGATGCTAAAATACGTTTAGATGCTGGCAGTTTAGATATCAATCACTGTAAGATGAATTCTAACGCCAGACTAGCTGCTGGATCTGTCAAGATCAAAGGTTTACAAGGAAAAAACCACTTTAAACTGGCTGCTGGATCACTAAAAACATTAGGCGATAGAGATGATCAGACTGATTATGATTTATCTACTACTTTAGGCTCAATTTATTTCCATGGTAGTAAAATAGGTAAACATTTTTACAAACACGACGATAACGCTAACCAATTAACTGCTTTCAGCTCGGTAGGCTCAATCAAAATCAAATAAAAAAGTCTTGCTTTTGACTAATATGGGTTAAAGCAAGACTTTTTAAATTCCTCAATTATCGTCGCACATCAATTACGAATGAATTAATATCACCACGGTATTCGGCGATCGAATATTCAATTGGCTGCTCGTCAGCCGTTAACCCCTGAGTGTGAAAATAAAAAATAGGTTCGTTAACCGCTATATTTAATAAGTTAGCGGTAGTTTCACTTGCTGCCAGCACCTCTAGTTTTCTAATTACACGTGTCACTTTCAAGTGATATTTTTCAAGCGTGCTATATAAAGAGACTTGAGCAAAATCATAATTAATTAATTCAGGTACACGTCTTTTAGGCACATAAGTTGTTACTAAAACTATCGGTTGGTTATTAGCATACCGTAATCGTACCAACTTAAAAACAGGCTCGTTTAGTGGCAATTGTAAATTCTTACTTACCTCGGAGTTGGCTTTTTCTTCATTAAAATAAAGCAGATTAGTTTTGGGATAGATGCCCTTGGCACTCATTTCCTCACTATAGCTTTCAATTAAATGCGTAAATTCTTGCTCTATTTTTACCTTTTTAACTAATGTGCCCCGTTTACGCTTTCGCTCCAGATAGCCTTGATGCACCAGTTGGGAAATTGCTTGGCGCACCGTTGGCCTACTTACCTGATACTTCTGCGCCAAGTCTATTTCTGGTGGAATAATTGAATTTTGCGGGTAAAAACCGGTTTGAATTTTAGCTAACAAATCATTGGCAATTACTTGGTATTTAGGAAGTTCTTTCTCTGTCAATTTACCCCACCATTTTCAGATTACTAATAATGTCATTACAATTATTTACTATATCATGCAAAAAGCCAGTGTAAAGTAAGAAAGACCTTCCAGCTTCACAGCGACTTACTAATTAATTATATTTCAATGGCACTAATACCGTCTTCTGCAAAACGCTTTTTTAATGCTTCAATAATTTTGACTCCAGAACTAGTACCAATACGCTCAGCCCCAGCAGCAATCATAGCCAAAAAGTCATCAGTATTGCGTATTCCGCCTGCAGCCTTGACCTTGACATCTGGACCCACGGTTTCTTTCATTAACCTGACATTTTCTACTGTTGCACCAGCAGTACCGAAGCCGGTAGAAGTCTTAATAAAATCGGGTTTGACCTTTTTAGCTACTAAAGCGAGTTGTTTAATTTCTGCTTTAGTTAAATAGCAAGTTTCAAAAATAACTTTGCATGGTACCTGGTGCTGATGGCAGAAGTTTACCATTTTTTGCATTTCATCTTCAATATAAGCCCAGTTATGAGCTCTGACTTGCGTTAAATTAACGACATAATCAATTTCATTAGCACCATTTTTTAAAGCGTCTTCAGTTTCCGCCAATTTGCAGGCTACTGTTGTTTGGCCTAAAGGAAAGCTGATAGCAGCGCCAGTATCAATATCAGTTCCTTTTAATTGTTCTGCACAAAAATGTGATTGTACCTGGTTAATAGCTACCATTTTAAAATGGTATTTTTTAGCTTCTGCACAAAGTTTTTTCATATCATCTTCTGTCGCATCAGCATGTAAATTTGTATGATCAATCAAACGGGCAAAGTCATCAATTGTATATTTCATTTTGTTCTCCTTTTGTAATTACATAATATCATTTTAGTAGCGATAAAATATTATGTCAACTGCTAAATAACCATTTATTGTTGCCGCCTTAAATATTATGTATTTACAATTTTATAAACTATTATTAATCACTAAGCATGCTGAAAATTATTGCACGCTGAAAATTATTGTCAGACTGAAATTATTTTTATAAAAATAGTAATTTATACCATTTTTTAACTACTAAGAGAGTAGAATTTAAGGGTTAACTCTTTTTATATACAAATTAGTAAATGGAGCCGAATAACAAATTAATCATTTACTATATGAAAATATTTTTATACTTAATTTAGCTCTTTTTTAGAAGCCTTTGGCCCCTTTTTAATCTGGTATAATTCATGATAGAATTACTTAATGACTGTATTGAAAGAAGGGTTTCATGGGTAAACATAAATACTACTACCAGCGTTTAACTGATGATGTAGTGGTCACTAAGAGACAAGAATATCATTTGCCTGAGAACTACGCTATCTTTCCTCACTCACTTGGTGGCAGAATTTGGTCCAAAATTGTGCGTTTTCTTGCTCATTTAATCAGTATTATCTATATTCGTTTAATTCTGCGGGTACGCATTGTCGGCAAAAGCAAATTATCGCTGCTAAGGGATCAAGGCTATTTTATATATGGCAACCATACACAAGCCTTCGGTGATGTCGTTTTGCCACTCAGCATTATTTCTGCCTCAGATTATTATGCTATCGGCTCACAAGCAAACTGGAGTCTCCCAATTTTAGGCAAGTTGGTTTTGCCCTATTTTGGGCTGCCAGTGGGTCAGAACCTAAACCAATCTGGTAAACTGATTAAAGCTGTCACTGCCGTCATTAAAGCTAAAAAAGTAGTTGTTATTTACCCTGAAGCTCATGTCTGGCCTTATTACACTAAAATTAGGCCTTTTCCTGCCACCAGCATGCACTTTCCTGTTATGTTAGCTGCTCCCAGCTTTGCCATGACAACTACTTATTCCAAGCCTAAAAGAGGTACAAAGCCGAAAATGACTGTTTACATAGACGGTCCTTTTTATCCAGACACAAATCTTAATAAAAAGCAGGCGCAAAAAAAGCTGCACAGCCAAATCCATCAAACAATGCAAAAACGCGCTCTTTTGAGCGATTACGAATATTGCACTTATCAAAAAATAAATTAAGGAGTTCTAAATGAATATTCTTTTTTGCGGTGATCATAACGCCGAAGATGGCATTCTTATCGCCACTCTTTCTTTATTAAAAAACAGCGGCGCAGAAGAACTCCACATTTACATTCTAACGATGTACACGCAAAGCTTTCATAAAAAGTTTAAGCCCTTTAGCAAACACGCAGCGGACTATTTAAAATCTCTTTTGGTAAAGCAAAATCCTCATAGCACTTTAAAATTAATGGACTGCACCGGCTTATTTGTCAGAGAGCCATTAATAGCCAACATGAGTACACACTTTACCCCTTATGCGATGCTGAGACTATTTGCGGATGAAATTCCTCAACTACCAAACAAAATACTTTATCTTGACGCTGATGTGATTATTAGGCGCAGCTTAGTCAGCTTTTATGAGCAAGACTTAGCCGGTTTTGAGTTTGCAGGTGTCCTTGATTATTGGGGACGGTTCTTTTTCCACAATTTTCATGAGCACAAAGTTTTTGACTATGTCAATTCCGGTGTATTGCTGCTTAATTTGCCTGAAATCAGGAAAACTAAGCTATTTACTAGAATCCGGCGCTTGTTACAGACCAGAACCGTTTTAATGCCAGATCAAACTGCACTTAATCGGTATGCCAGAAAGAAGAAAATTGCGCCCCGGCGTTATAATGAACAGTATAAATTGCAGTCAGACACTGTAATTCAGCACTTTACTACGAGTTTTCGCTTCCTGCCCATTTTTCACACATTAACAGTGAAGCCCTGGGATGTGACAAGAGTACACGAAGTATTAAAATTACATGAATATGACGACATTTTGACTTACTATCTCAATGTAAAAAGCAATTTATAAAATTCATGTTTGGAGAAAAATAATATATGACAATTCCAGTTTTTTATGCTATCAGTGATGACTTTACTCAATATGCAGCTGTATCACTTAATTCTTTAGTGCAAAATGCTGCTAAAACTAAAGATTACACCGTCTACTTTTTAAGTCAGGATTTATCTGAGCAGCATAAACAAGACTTGCAGGCATTAGGTGCTGCTAACGTTCACGTTAAGTTTTTTAAAATTAATGATGAAATAGTTGCGCCCATTCAAAATCGGACTGAAAACTTCCTGCGGGCTGATTTCTTTACTATGTCAATTTTTTACCGCTTATTCATTCCTGATCTTTTCCCGCAATATGATAAAGCTATTTATATTGATAGCGACACTGTCGTTAATGATGATATTGGTAAATTATATGATACTGAACTTGGCAATCATTTGTTTGCTGCCTGTACAGATTCTTCAATTCAATACGTAGCAAAAATGGTTGCTTACATCAAAAATGTACTGGTTTTAGATCCCAAGAAGTACATTAATTCTGGAATGTTGGTTTTAAACTGCAAAGCTTTTCGCGACGAGCACTTTATTGATCACTTTTTGCACCTGCTGACCAAATATCATTTTGACTGCATCGCTCCTGATCAAGACTACTTAAATGAAATTGGGGATAAAAGAATACTGCATCTTGACCCTAAATGGGACGCGATGCCAAATGACAATACCGAACCCCTGGCAAATCCCAGCTTAATTCACTACAACCTTTTCTTTAAGCCTTGGCACTTCAAGAACATTCAATACGAAAAATATTTCTGGAACAGTGCAAAAGAAACCAAGTTTTATGAGGAACTCTTAAGCGAGCTCAATAATTACACTGATCAGCAGCGTGATGAAGATCGGCATAAGTTAGATCACATGCTGGCTAAAGAAGATAAAACTATTAATGACCCTCATAACTGGGCAAATGTGAAAAAGCAAGGACCTGTCAGTTTATGATTATTGGTGACAATCGTGAACAAGTTATCCACAACATTGAAAACGCTGTAAAAAACGGTAACTGGAATGCAAAAGTCGAAGTCGGTGATCCTGTTTTATCTCTGAATGAAAGTAAAGATCTAGTCAACAATTTTTGGCAAGAGCAAAAAACAATTAAAGGCAAGATAAATGACCGGATTGGCCACTTATTCTTTAATAGCTTGACCCATTTTTTAACTTCATCTACTACGTTCACCGGTCTGGAAAATCTGGCTAATTTGCCACAAGGTGGAGCAATTATCACTGCCAATCATTTTAACCAAATTGATTCCTTGCCTATCAAGCACCTGGCAAATAAAACACATAATTCTTTAACAATTGCAATTGAAGATACCAACTTGAAATTACCCGGAATTTTATGCTACTTAATGAACTACGTTGGCACTATTCCCCTAATTCAAGTTCCAAGCTATGTGGGTACGGAATTTCCTCGTCATCTGCATGATGCGTTAGAGCAAAACAGCTGGGTTTTGATTTTTCCAGAACAGGAAATGTGGTGGAACTACCGTAAGCCCCGGGAATTAAAGCGTGGTGCCTATTATTTTGCTGCTAAGCAAAACGTACCGGTGATCTCAACTTTTATTGAAATACAATCAACTACCAAAATAGAAAAAAGCCACCCCAACTTTTACCAAACCAAATATGTAGTCCATGTTTTACCGCCGATTTTCCCCGACGTTAAACTAACTGCTAATGAAAATTCCAAGCTCATGATGAAACGCGACTATCAACAAAAAGTTGCAGCTTATGAAAAGGCTTACCAACGTAAGTTAGATTTAGCTTTTACCCCATGGGATATTGCTGGCTGGCGTTTTAATTATCAAAAAGAACAAAATAAAAATTAGACTTGCCCATTTTTTGAGCTTATAATGTAGGTGACAATTAGTAAGTGTATTCGGAAGGAGGATAATTCCAATGGAAAAATTTACAAAAGAATCTTTAGCAAAATACGATGGCAAAAATGGTAATCCAGCCTATGTAGCAATCAAAGGCGTCGTATATGATGTTACTGGTAATCCGCACTGGACTGATGGTGAGCACCATGGTAACTTGGCAGGACGCGACTTGACTGTAGCAATAGGACAATCACCTCACGGTGAAAGTGTCTTGGGTAACCTGAAAAAAGTCGGTACTTACGAAGATTAATTAACATAAATAGTAAAAAGCAGGCATATATTTGTATGCCTGTTTTTTGATGAATAAACTACTTTTCTAAGTCTTTTTCTAACAAATTCTTGTCGTTATACACTCATATACCAATAAAATAGTTTCTTTTAAATATCAGTTGGGCACATCATCTACAGAAAATATGCTATTAACCTCATTTATGTGAGGAATCTTATCCTTTGTCTAACAACTAATTAGTCTAATACCAGACAGTAATGAAAAACTTAAAAAAATGGCGTTTATTAATTCTGTTAATTATTATGCTGTAAATTTTTAGTTAAATAATGTACAATATTTGTCTAAGGGAGTGATGCTCATGTTACAAATACAACCTGTTTCAGCATTAAGAAATTACAATAAAGTCCTTGATAAAGTTAAAAAAGATAATCCAGTTTTTCTCACCAAAAATGGCTATGGCAAATTTGCACTCATAGATATCGAAGAATATGATGAATTTACTACTGCTCTTGAGCTGGTAAACAAAATTAAAAAAGCTGAAAAGTCAAAGCACTATAATTTTGATGAAATCAAAGGAAATTTATTCAGCTAATGTTTTGATTAGAATTACTTTCATTAATTAAGGCGCATCGAATTATGATGCGCCTTTTTATTATTTTGCAAACAATTTTGCTGCCGCCTTGATATTTTCTTGGGCTGGCACAGGAATTCTACCCAGACCATCAAGTCCAACTTTTAAAAGGTAATTGATTCCCAGACTATTTAAATGCTTGCGATAATGAGCAATTGTCATAGGCGCTTTCCAGTTTTGATCGCGGTAAGAAAAGCCCCAAGAGTCATTGATTGTACCCGCTGTTTCATATAAACCATACTTAGAGGGCTTAAATCCAGTAAGTGAATTATAATCAGTATTGCCCTTACTTTCTTCTTTTGTACTGGGAACTTCATTATCGCCCAGTGAAACATAATCATATTTACCATTACCCAGTCGTGAATTAATTAAACAATTTGGCTGCAATTTTTTCACAGTATCATAAATTTCTTGACTTTGCGCTTTTGTCAGTGTCATTGGTACATCAAACCAAGCCGTGGCTATTTCGCCGTAATTACTCATTATCTCTTTAATTTGGGGTAAGATTTTAGCAGAAAAACATTGCGCAAAGTTTTTATTTTTCTGCTCAAAGTCCCAGCTATTATCCCAAGTTGATCCAGCTGATTCAATGGTATTAGACAGATAGCCGCCGCCGTTGGGTTCATGCCAGTCTAAGTCTTGAGAGTAATATAGTCCCAGCTTTAAACCATTTTTTGCGCAAGCTGTTGCAAGTTCACCGATGACATCCCTATGAAATGGTGTTGCGTCATAAACATTATAGGGATCTACTTGTGAGTGGTACATAGCAAAGCCATCATGGTGTTTAGTTGTAACGACTAGATATTTCATACCACAGCTTTTGGCAAAAGCTGCAATCTGATCAGCATCAAAATATATTGGATTAAAAGCCTCAGCAAGCTGGCTGTATTTGGCATTAGGTATTTGCAATTTAGACTGAATCCATTCGGCATATACACCTGCTGCTTTTCCTTCATATTCTCCGGCCAGAAGCGAATATAACCCCCAATGGATCATCATGCCGTACTGAGCGTTTTTAAACCACTCAATGTTCTCGTTTGCAGTCATACATTTCTCCAATACAAAAGTTACCCTGAAAATACTTAATATTATTATTTAAAAGTTTAACACTTATTTTGCACATATATTTGGTTTTAACTAAAAAAGAGTTAGCCTTAATATTTAAAGCTAACTCAAAAATACCTCTTATTTTAAGAAATTTTACGATAAAGCTAAGTAATTTTCTGCATTACGTAAGTCTGCAATCGATAGTTGACCCGGTGCAGAGGTTTGACTCACTGCCCCAAAGGACAAACTAGAACCGAAAACTTGACCGGCTACCCTGGTAACTTTACCAATATCGCCCATAGCCATAGTAATCAAGGGATTAGAAATTTCTGCATTCATTTCTGTCGTTGCTGCTAAAAGAGTTAAAACATCAGTAGCACTATGAGGCATGCAGGCTAATTTAGGGACATCTGCACCAAGTTGCGCCATTTTTCGTAAACGAAATTCAATTACGTCTTTAGCTGGCACCTTTTCAAAGTCGTGATTACTCATAATTACTACGACATTGTAGTCATGAGCTAAGTTCACTAAAGATTTTACTCTTTTTTCAGTGTGGAAAAGTTCAATATCAACAGCATCACCAAGTCTATTAGTAATGACATATTCTACTAAATTTAAATATTGCTCCTCATTCAGACTGCAAACTCCACCTTCATTTTTTGTGCGAAATGTGACCAAAATAGGCAGTTCGCCCACTTCCTGCCGCAATTTCTTAGCAGTAGTATTTAGCTTGTCAAAGTCATTAACTCCTGCAGCATAATAATCAATACGCCATTCCATTAAATCAGGTTTGGCAGACTTAATCTTTTCAGCTGCAGTCAAAATTTCTTCTGCGGTTGTTCCGACATTAGGGACGGCAATTTTGGGCAGTCCTGCTCCTAAAACAGTATTTCTAATCTTTACAGTAGCCATTAGTCAATCCCTCAACTAATCGTTGTCGTCTGAAAATATAATCTCACGGATATAATCGGTTGGCATCTCTTTACCTGTCCACAGCTTAAATGATGCTGCTCCCTGATCAATCATCATGCCGATACCGTCATAGACATGCTTAACTCCGGCCTCTTGTGCCACTCTCATTAATTTAGTAGTTCTAGGAGAGTAAACCGTGTCAAACACCACCATATCCTGATGGAACCACGATGGATCTGAAACTAACGTCTTATCTTCAAACGGCTTCATTCCGATGCTGGTTGCATCACAGTAAATATCACTTTCTCCAATTGATTGTTTAAATGCTTCCTGATCAGATAGTTCAGTAAGAGAAACCTTGCAGTCAGTGTTTTCACGAATAGTTTTAACAGTCTTTTCAGCTTGAGGCCAATTTTTATCTCTAATGTTAAACATTCTAATTTCCTTAGCACCATCTAAAGCTGACTGAACTGCTATCGGTGTTGCAGCACCACCAGCACCCGTTAAAGTCATAATCTTACCTTTAATATCAAAGCCTTCATCTTTAAGTGATTGCACAAAACCGATACCATCAGTGGTGTAGCCTGTCAAAACGCCATGATCGTTCACAATAGTATTAACAGCATCACACATTTTAGCAGCAGGTGATAATTTATCGAGGTATTGAATGACCTCTTTTTTATTAGGCATCGAAACGTTGGAACCACGCATATCTAACGTGCGAATAGCGTCAACTGCGCCTTTTAATTTATCGTTGCCAACTTCAAAACAAAGATAGGTGTAATTCAAGCCCAGCTTAGCAAACGCATTATTGTGCATTGTCGGTGACATTGAATGCCGAATAGGATAAGCCATCAACCCAATTAAGTAGGTATGACCATCGAGCCAGCCAGTAATAGGACCATTAACACCAGTAATTTTATTAGTCATCATTTTTCTCCTTTATTAAAATTAAAAATAATTAATCTACGTTAATTTTTAGAAGCGCCAGACACTGCATCAGTTGAAGCAGGTGAAGTCGTGGTCAGTTTTTGATAATTAGTATTATCAGCAGCCTCTGTTCCGGCAACAAAACCTGAAGCATAAGACCAAGAATTCATCATGCTGGGCATTGAATCATGACCGTTAGCACCGCCAACAATCTCACCAGCGGCATAGAAATTATCTAGTGCTTTAAAGTCTTGGTCTAAAAGTTGCATGCACTGATTAGTTTCATAGCCACCAAGGGTTGTACAAAAACGTAATTTCTGCTCAATCACAAAGTAGGTCTCGCCTTCATATTTATGCATAAACTGACAAGGACGACCAAACTCAGGATCATTACCTGCGGCAACGTATTTATCATAGTCAGTTAAAGTCTTCTTGAGGTTTTCATAATCAATGCCGGCTTTTTGAGCTACTGTCTTTAAGTCTCCGCTAACTAAAATCGGACTCCTCTTGCCATCAAGATCGAAGAAACCTTGCACTTCGTCTTTGCTAAAACCATATTTAAGCAGCAATTCATAAAATCTGTTCCAAGTTCTCTCATCCATTACTACAAAAGCAATTTTATCCTTTTGCTCAGCAATAGCATCCCTAAAGTGAGTGTATGGGGCAGATTCATTTACAATTCTCTTACCACTGGTATTGACAAAAATAGCACCCATGTCTGTCGCTTCTTTTGTTGAATAGGTGGTTAATTTGGCGATACCAGGTTCAACTTCTAAACCATGAGGGTAAACTTTATACCAGTCAAGATTGCGGGAAGCCAAATTCATATTTTTAGCAAAATCAAAATAATCACCAGTAGAAGTCATCGGGCCGTAATAAGGGATATTGGTCTCATGCTTAAGGTAATCACGGGCACCCCAGCCACCAGCTGCCATAACTAAGGACTTAAAGTTTACGGTAACAGTTTCGTGCTTGCTTTCAGCAACTAATGAGACAAGCTGGCCCTGTTTGTTTTTATTAAGTTGTTCCACCCGAGTTTCAAGTAAAATTTTACCACCCTTTTTGGTAAAGGCATTTGCCACTTTAGAAACTACTTCATAAGAACTTTCTGTGGGCATTTCAATTTGGCGATCAACGGAATGCTCAATAGTTTGTGTTTCGGCCTTTTGATAGGTTAGGTCCGCAAATTCAGTAATAAAATCAACTGCTTTACCAATATTTTGCGCCAGTAAATTTGAAAGTAAGGGATAATTTGTCCCCCGGCATTCACGGGCAATATCTTGAACTAAAAGCTGCGGAGAATCTTTTTGGGCTTCCTCACCAAATAAAGTAGCTGCTAATTTTGAACCGGTACCAACTACGTTTGAGCCATTTAAAATTGTAGCCCCACCGAGATAACCATTTTTTTCAAGTAAAAGAACATTTTTACCCATTGATAATGCCCGAGAGGCAGCCATTAAGCCAGCCATCCCTGAACCAATTACGGCTACATCTACATCATAAGTTACATCTTGATGTGACTGATCACTAGGCTGAGAAGCAATATTTACACCATTTTCTTTTAAGGCCTTCTTCCCGGAGTCAAGCATGGCTTGCGTCATAATGGAAGCACCGGAAATAGCGTCAACAGCGAAACTTTGATTATTAATAATATTCTTTTTTAATTTACCCACAACCTGGTTGAAGATACCTGGGGTTTCTGCAGTTTTGGTTACATTAATATCGGCAATTCGGTTATTTTCAACTTTAATATCAAAGTCGATCTGACCATTTCTGCCCTCTGCTGTTGCTTTAATTGTTTTTTCTGACATAACTCCACCTTCCGTTTTACATTAATTTTTGATGTTGAAATTTTTACTACGACTAATTAAGACAACACATAGAACTACCGAAATGATTGTTATGACTGTAGTTATCCAAAATACCATTAGCGTACTTGTAGCGTTAGCCTTTAATACAAACGCGGCTACAAGCGGTGCCACGAAGTAAACTACGGCTGGAGCAAAACTATAGTATGAAGTAATTTTCCCGTGACTCTGGGGGAAATAAGAAGTCAAAACAGAAAGTCCAACCTGCCATACTCCTCCTGCAGTAAAGAAACCGACAGCCAAAGCACCTATTTCACCGGCTAACAGGGATGGCTTTAAGACCATAAATAGCAGACCAAGAGCAGTGATTGCCGAATATACCATAATTAAATTCAATCTTTTTACCTTAGTAACTAAAGCTGATGTCACAAACACAGATATTAAGGAAGCAATTGAATACCATGATACAAGCTGATTGGCGTTAGCAGCGGGCTCATTTAACACATACTGCCCGTAGTAAGGAGCATAAAGAGAAAAAATATAGAATGTAAAGCAAAGCGTAAAGCCTAAACCAATAATCATCAGGCCATCAACGGCTAACTTAGGCTGATTCTGCTCACTAACACCAGTCTCTTGTTTTTTCTCTGCTGCAGGTGCGGCTTTTGCTTCAGCTTGTGGAGCAAAAGCCGTCTTCATTGTAAATACAACATCCAGTAAAATAATAATGACTAATATTAACGCTGTAATCTTGGGGTTTTTAATTATTTTCACGCAAAATGGAAATACCATTTGCATCACTTGCATTGCAGCTTTAACAAACGAGTTCATTGTAGCTGTTTTATCTGGAAAAGCATCTGCAAGTGCAGGATAACCCGCAGTATCGCCAAATGAATTGGTTGCACCGAAAACCATTGCCGCTAAACCGGCAACCCAAATATTATTGGCAAAAACAGCACCAAGAAGAAAGATTGCGTCACTTAACAATGCAATTAGCAAAGTCCTTTTGCGACCAATCTTATCTGAAATAGCACCAGCAAATAGAATTGTGAAAATTCTACCCAAGCCCACCATTGCAATTACAAGCGAGACTTGGGTTTCAGTAGCATTCCAAGAATGAGCCAATATCTCCCTATATTGACTAATAAATAAGGTAGCTGCTCCCACAACTGCAAAATGAATATAAACAGAAGCGGCAACACCACTATAACTTTTACCTTTTTTCATAGCTTTACCTTTCAAAATTAAGACTGCTAATATTTCAGAAATAAATATATCTTATTAAAACGGATATGAATAATTATTTCTGATCGCTAAATTATAAAAAATAACTATAATTAGCAGCATTTATACCCTCTATTGTCTTGTTAAACAGATACTTATCAGGTATCTCACAATCGTAAATTGCATATTCATATTGCCAAGGCAGCTCAAAGTTATTTGTTAACGCAAAGAAAGTTGCTAGTTTTTTAAATCCCCTTTGCCCGGAACAGCAACTACTATATAGAACAATCAAAAATACGACGGAAATATTAATTTTAGCAATAATAATATAAATAAAACTTGTAAGGGCTTTACAAAAAAGAGTATAGTGTTTTTTAATATAAGTATTAAATATAAAAATACTTTTTGAGGTAAGATCATGAATCTAAATCAACTCTACTATTTTTGTGAATTGGCAGATCAAAAGCAATATACTAAAGCGGCAGAAAACTTGTTTATCAGTCAACCGACTCTTTCAATATCGATTAAACAATTGGAAAATGAACTGCACTGCAAATTGTTTAAACATAATGGACGCTACGTGCAATTAACTGAATATGGGCGCATTTTTTATGATACTGTGACCAAATCACTAAATACTTTAGATAGTGGTAAAAAGAAGATCGAACAGCGTATCAGTCAAGATCAAGGCAACATCCATATTGCCGGCATTCCTACAGCAATTGGGACTATTTTGCCCCACTTAACTAAGCAGTTCCAACAAGAAAGCAATATTTCCCCGCATTTCATCTACCACGATAACCCCTCATATCAGATTTGCGAAGGCATTAAAAATGGTTGGTATGATATCGGAATTTCTTCATTTGTACCTGAATTTAGTTATTTTACTTACATTCCCCTTTACACCGAGGAAATTGTTGCTATCGTTTCAAAGGAAAACGACCTAGCCAAAATAAATGAAATCTCTCCGGCAGAATTGCAAGGTGAGCCAATTATTACCTATTCTAAAAAAATTCAGATTGGTAACGACATCACCAATGCTCTACTGGCAACCGCATCTGATCTGAGTATCACAAATAGACTGCATGATGAATTGGCGATTGCGGGGCAAGTGTTGACCAATGACATTGTCGGCATTGTTGCTAAAACTATTTATTTGAGCGGCTTTGATATTCACATCATCAAACTGGACTTACCTAAAAATACTCGTCAGGTTTATTTAGTTTATGACCCCAATCAGAATTTTTCACCGGGAATTGTTGATTTTATTGACTTTCTTAAAAGCCATAAGCCAGATATTCAAAAAATTGTAGATAATATTCCTGTCAATTAAAATTTCCAAAAATAACGCAACTAATGGAGAAAACGGATAACTATGACTAATTCAATTACCACAAACGCCCTACGTGCTCTTTTATATGAAGTCGTAACCGAACCAAAGCCGGGTTTGGTAAATCCTGCAAGTTCCGGCCCGCATCCAGATATGGATATTTACACTTTTATTGATAGCAGCTTAAGTTTAGAATCATATTTTGCTGCCGCTGTTCAAATTGGAAAAAATTTTTCAGCTCCTGATTTAACCAAAATGTTTCAGCAATTGCGCAAAAGAGGCATCGTCGCTGAAAAAGAAATGTTTACTGCTACGCATGGTGTCAATACTCATAAAGGAGCAATATTTGCCTTAGGGATCTGTGCTTGTGCCGAAAGTTATTCTGCAGTTAATAACACCGAATTATTTCTCACTATTACCCAGATGTGCCGCGGCCTTGTCCACCATGATCTAGTGGAAAATAACCAGCTGCAAACAGCCGGAGAAAAAGAATTTATACAATATCAAATAGGCGGGGCACGCGCACAAGCTGAACAAGGTTATCCTATAGTCAGAGAAGTTGCTTTGCCTTTCTTAAAAAGCAGTACGGGAACACTACAAGCAAGACTCATTGACACACTAATTAAAATAGCTGCAGTAAGTGTTGACAGCAATTTGATTAAACGAGCTGGCAATTATAGCGTGATTAAATGGCTGCACGCAGGTGCAACAAAATACTTGGCTTTAGGCGGCTATCAGACTTTGGCTGGAAGAAAGCAACTGCAAAAATTATGCCGTGATTGTTTAACACACAATTATAGTTTAGGCGGCTGTGCCGATTTACTGATTGTCACCATTTTTGTAGCTCTTCAAAGAGGATACATATAAAAAAAGAAGGCGCTCTGCCTTCTTCTTTTTTAATAATTACGTAAATACACATAGTTAATCTCATGGCCGGCTGTTTTATGCAAAATAACATTGGCCCTTGACTTAGTAGGCGCGATAAATTCACGTAGGTTAACTAAGTTAACGGTTTGCCAGACCCTTTCCGCCATTTCGACAGCTCGTCTTTTTGGTCCGTTTGCCCAAGAATAATAAAAACTGGCAGGATTATTTTGGTTCATGACCAGCAGATGAACAAAACGTTGCAAGAACCACGTCCTGATCAGTTTTTCATTTGCATCAATATAAATCGAAAAATTAAAAAAATCACTTGTCGCAATCATTTTATTAGGTGGAATTTGCAGGGTATTTATCCCCTCAATAATCAAAATATTAGGATTAGTAATCTTGCCGTAACCGCCAGGAACAATATCTGACAGTTCGTGTGAATATAACGGATAAAACACTTCTTTTTGGCCACTGGCTACATCTGATAAAAAATCTGCTAGCAGTTTCATATTGTAAGATTCGGGAAAGCCTTTACTATCCATCAGTCTTTTTTGCTTTAATTCACGATTAGGATATAAAAAGCCGTCTGTCGTCATCAGTTGTACTGTCAATTTAGGATAAAGGCGTTCAAGCAAGACTTTTAACAGGCGCGATACTGTGGATTTCCCGACGGCAACTGGACCAGAAATACCAATAATAAAGGGTTTATTAACATTATTGGCCCCAATAAAATGGTTCATTGATTGCAGTAGCAATTGTTCGTTATGCACAAACAGATACAAGTAATGCACCAAGGGAGCATAAATTTCGTTAACATCGCTGGAGTCGACAATATCGCCTAATGAAGTGAGTTCTTTTAACTCATTTTTGCTGATTTTGCTGGTCTTACTCTTTGCCTGGGACCAATCCTGCCGTGAAATTTTAGTAAAGTTTTTCATCATTTATGCTCTTTTCATTATATAGTGCAAAGGCGTAACAACTATAGGTGTGACTATTGCAGTAAAAATCGCTTCGACTAAACCATTCATTCCCAGCGAAACAAGTAAAACTATAAATAGCGGCATCCCTGCCGTGAAATTGCCGATATTTGAGAGCAATATTTGCGGATTTCGCATAAAGAATAAGCTGGCTAAAGTAATGACCAGTCCCGTGTTGGTCAAAGATGTTACAGCCCCATTTAATACATAAACCCACTTTTTGACCGGTAAATTCTTTTGCTGAAAATATTTAGTAATCAAACTAGGAAAAAGTCCTGCCAAGATGCTTGGTACTAAAGAAATTACCGGATTGCGAAACAGCAAGAGACTAACCATATCTCCCGGTTGTGTGTACGCCACCACTAACCTAGTCAAACCCCAAAATAGGCCAAAAACTGTACCATAACAAGGATTAAGTAAACTACCATAAATAGCAACAGTTAACGGAATGGTAGTAATAGCCGGAATCGCTGGCAAAATACGGATGTAGCCAATATTAGGTACAAAGGTTTGTAAAATCAATATCGCCATAAACACAGCAGTAACTGCTAATTTAACTGTATTATCTCTTTTCATACTTTTACTCCATATTGTCTTTGTCATATTTATCATTATTCAGTCTGCCAATAATGGTATCTGCTATTATTGAACATCCACTTTTTTAATGAAGCCTGTAGCAAATTGCTATTGGGGGCATGCTATTCAATCCCTAAAAATTTGCCCAGCAAATGATTAAATTCTGCCGGTTTTTCAGCCATTATGTCATGACCGGCATCAGTAACAGTGTTGATTTCAATGTGTTGATTGTGCTTTTGCATTTCATTGACGTAGCCGATCCTAAAGTAAGGACTTTTAGTTGAACTGATTGATAGCGCCGGAAAATCAATACTATAAACAGTTTGACGCCAATCTTTTTGAACGTGATCAAAAAGCAGTGGCATATTTTCCTCGCGCTTAAAGGGATGCTGCCGTTTAAACGGATATAGTTCAGACCAAACTTGGCTATCAATCCCATTTAGCGTTTCTTTAATATGATCATAATGAGATAGCACTTCTTTAAAATTGTGCTGCGTTAATTCTATCTGGCCGTGAGCCCAGCCATAATGCCATTTTTCGTCATTCAGCATTTTGGGCGTTTGATCAATTGTAATGATCTTAGCTATCTTCAATTCGGGATGATATTTTAAAATGGCCCACACTAAACCTGCACCCATTGAGTGCCCGATTAAAATTATGTCTTTTAAATTCAATCTGGAAATTAATTCGGCAGCTTCATCTGCCAAGTCTGCCATGGTGCTTACTGCAGGTCCTTCTGAACTGCCGTGTCCAGCCAAGTCGAAAGTAATTACTTGGTAGCCGTGTTGGGTTAAGTAAGGCACTTGCCCAGCCCATACCACGTGGTTACCGCCAAAGCCATGACAAAAGACCACTGCCTGACCTTTTCCTGTCACTTCATAATAAATTTTCCTATTAGCAATTTGCATCAACATTTTTTATTCCTTCTAGCCTTCAATAGAAATTTTTTTATACTTGGAAAAATATTTCAAAAACCAATTTTTAGTGTAATCAACCGCTGGACTCTCAATAGACGTGCTGGTGTTGCAAAGTGAAATCCGCCACGGAAAAGCTGGTTCCATTTCCTTACTCTTGATTTCCTTGTCACTATAATTTTGTCCAATTGGGGCGGCCAAAATGCCCACCAAATTTGCATCTCTTTGTACCAGGTTTAACACCAGATCCCAAGACACGGTTTGTAAAAAATAATTAGGTCTCTTGCGGTCCCCTCTGAATCTCTTATTTAGTTGGAAAGTAACCATAAAACTATCAGTTAAAGTCACGATCTTCTCTTTTTCGATTTCAGCAAACGGAATTACCTTGGCACCGATTTGATTAAAACGATGATTAGCGTTAAACCACACGCGAACGCTGCTTTCATAAATCAAATTTTCATAGATGCCCTCAATTGTAGCGGGGGAAACAATTACCGCTAAGTCTATATCTCCTAATACGAGCATCTTTTGCAAACTATAGGCTCCACATTCAACCAATTTAAGCTCAATCCCAGGATTAGAATTAATAAATGCAATCAGGGCGTCATTAAAAACAATAGAATTAATTACTGGTGCTATGCCAATTTTTACTATTCCATTCTTTTCTTCTGAAAAACGATTTAGTTTTTCCATCATTTCAACGTATTGTTGATATACTTTTCTTGATTCATTTACTAGAGCCTGGCCATAGCGGGTGAGCCCAATAATCCTGCCTTTTTTGTGCTTGAAAACTTTGATGCCCTTCCTAAATTCAATGTCTTTAATTGATTTACTAATTGCTGGTTGAGAAACATGCAAAATTTCCGCACTTTTAGTTAGGTTAAAATTATTATCTACCACTGCAAGCAAGTATTTAATCTGATTAATATCCAAGATAAGCTCTCCTACTTTCATTCACGTTCAGATTTATAAAAAAAGCAGCATTAAATGTATTTTTTCTTAAACCATTTAAAATACTGCTTCTTTTATTAGCTTAACTTAATAAAACTAATTATTATTTTTTATATTCATAAGCGGTTCCTGGAAAATCCTAGAATCCATTTCTTTCAAATCATCACTAATAAGCGGCTTGAACTCCATTTGATCAAGAACGTCTTTTTGCAGATCAACACCGGGCGCGATCTCGATTAATTTCAAACCATTTTCGGCTAATTCAAAGACAGCACGTTCAGTGACATACCATACTTTTTGCTTGTTAGCAGAAGCCACTTGCCCTGAAAATGTAACTTGTTGAACTTCCTTAACAAACTTCTTGACCTTACCTTCTTGGATAATGTGCAGCTTGCCGTCTTTAACTTCTTCTTTCAACCCAGCAGCTGTAAAAGTACCAGTAAAGATAATTTTAGGAGTATTTTGCGTAATATCGACAAAGCCGCCGGTACCAGCAATCTTAGGACCAAATTTAGAAACGTTCAAATTACCTTTGGCATCTGCTTCAGCCAAGCCCAAAAATGTTAAATCAATCCCGCCGCCGTCATAAAAGTCAAACATGTACGGCTCATCAATAATTGATTGTGGGGAAATAGCAGCGCCGAAGTCACCACCACCAAGTGGGGTGCCGCCAAAAGTACCGGGCTCAACGGTAGTCATGATATTATCGGAAAGTCCTTCTTCTTTTAAGACTAACGAACAGGTTTCTGGATACTGGCCAATACCGAAATTAACCACCTGGTCGGTTTTTTCATTAAAGAGCAGAGCAGCTCTACGTGCTATAACCTTTTTACTATCTAGCGGTATATTGATTTCATCTTCGGCTTTAATAACAGCAGAGCTGACAAAGTCGGGGTTATACTGAGTATCTGTTGTTTGCTTAGTCCATTCAGCACTATCAGCTTCTACAACATAATCAACTAATATCCCTGGGATTCTGATATCTTTAGGCTTCATGGAACCGCGCTTAAGCACACGTTTAACTTGAACAAAAACCTTGCCGCCATTATTATGAGCGGCCATGGCTATCGCTGTTGCCACTAGGGTAAGCGGCTCATCATCGAACGTAATATTACCATCTTCATCAGCAAATGTGCCCCGTAAAAGAGCAACATTTGGTTTTGGTACTTCATAAGCTAAATAATCTTTACCGTGAATATTGATCCTGTTGACCAACGTGGCGTTTTTAGCTGCATCATTTAGTCTACCGCCGCTAACCTCGGGGTCGACGAAGGTACCTAAACCCACATTAGTAATTAAGACTGGCTTATGTGCAGCAGCATCCCTAAATATTTGTGACAAAACCCCTTGAGGGAAATTAAAAGCTTCAAAATCATTAGCAGCTGATAATGGTTCCAGCTCTGGTGCTAGTGCCCAGTGTCCACCAACTAAACGATGTAGAAAGCCTTTTTCTGCAAAATTATTTGTCCCCTTAGTTTTGCCGTCGCCTATGCCGGCTGCGTGCCAAACATCCAGTCCTTTAGGATGTCCTTCTTTTTTATAACGTGCTCTCATGCATTCCAAAATTTCTTCTGGAGTATCTGTACCTAAAAACCCATCTAGTGCAATTACTGCATTATCTGGAATTAATTCGGCAGCTTTTTGACTATTAATAAATTGAATTGCCATCAGATTAATCCTCCTAATGAGTCAAAAAATAATTTATTCAATTACAATTAATAAAATGAGTTTATTTAGATTGATGAGAGCAATTTATGTAATCAAAAAATTAATTTTAAAACCAATAACTATCCGAACTATGTCATTCATACATCGTTCCGACACAATAAGGGTAACGCTTACAAGTATAGATTGTGAAATACATAATTTTCACTGTCTATATAACTTTAAGTTATGGTTTTAATCAAAAAAACCTTGCACAAAACTAGTTAAATGCTAGTTAGTGCAAGGTAGTTTGTTATCACATAAATTTCTTTTTACTTAGTAGCCATACATTGCGCTTGACCACTGGTAACAACAACATTATCTTGATTTGTTACAGTAGTATCATACACAACAATAGTGAAGTTCTTTTTAGGAATAAATTCAGTAATCGTACATTTGACAGTCAACACGTCATTTAAGTACACAGGTTTGACAAACTTAAGGGTTTGATCTAGATAAATACAACTTTCTTGTCCCGGAATATGCTCTGCTAAACAGGTAGAAATAAAAGCAGCAGTAATCATTCCGTGCGCAATTCTATGCTTAAATTGGGTCTTTTTGGCAAATTCTTCGTCCATGTGAACTGGATTATGGTCACCGCTTAGTTCGGCAAATTGTTGGACCAGTTCATCTGTAACTTGCTTAGTAAAAGTGCCAGATAAACCAATTCTTAACTTTTCTTCAGCTATAATGCTTACCTCTTGTTCTTTCTATAAAATTTCTACGCCTTTTTTAATGACTCTTTGGGCATCATCCATGAGGTCCTGCACAATTTGAGCAGCCGGTTTTGATTCTTTAATCAATCCGGCAACTTCACCAGACATGAAGAAGCTTTCTTTAGGATCGTCTTCTTGAACGCCTTTATAAAGGGCCTTATTCATAGCAGCATTGAAATCATCGCGAGAAACGCCAGTCTTTTCAAGTTCAGTTAACTTAAGGGCTTCTTCATTAGCAATTCCGCGGGTAGCGCCACCCTTAATAGAGGTGCCTACTACTGCAGTTCCAGTATCTGTTGCGTCAATTACGGCTTTGCGCCAATTTTCACCGACTGGGCTTTCCTTGGCAATGGAGAATATCGTACCGCATTGCACGCCTTCAGCTCCCGCAACAAAGGCTTCAACAACTCCACGACCATCACCAATACCACCGGCAGCAATTAAAGGAATTGAAATTGCATCGGCGATTTGAGGCCATAAAACCATTGAAGTGGTGTTACCAATGTGGCCACCGGCTTCCATACCTTCAACAATCACTGCATCTGCGCCCATTTCTTCCATCTTCTTAGCAATTTTGACATTTGGAATAACAGGCATTACTTTCACACCTGCAGCTTTCAAGTCTGTCATATAAGGTTTGGGAGTACCTGCACCAGTAGTAACAATTTTTACTCCTTCTTCAATTAAAACCTTAACAACATTCGGGGTATTCTTGTCCATCAGCATCAAGTTAACAGCAAAAGGTTTATCAGTGAGTTTCTTGGCTTTTCTAATTGCTTCTCTAACCTGATCCGGTGTTTTTCCACCGGCAGCAATAATGCCTAAGCCGCCGCCGTTTGAAACCGCAGCAGCTAAGTCAGCTGTAGCAACTTCCTGCATGGCACCTTGAACAACTGGATATTTAATACCTAATAATTTTGTAACGCGATTCATATTAATCTCCTTAAAATATTTGATTTTTTAATTTATTTAATAAAGCAAAGGGAGGCTTGAGTAATTAATTATTTACCTGAGAATTTTGCATCTCTCTTATCAACAAAGGCACTCATTCCTTCTGTTTGATCTTTAGTAGCAAAAGTTTCAGCCCAAATTTGTGATTCCATGTCAATAGCAACATCAAGTGGCAAATCTGCACCCCGGTCAACAGAATATTTGGCTAGAGCAACTGCAATAGGACCATTCTTCATAACCTGCTTAGCAATTTCACGGGCTTTGTTCATCAATTCTTCCGGCTCAACTAACTCATCAAGTAGACCGATGCGATAAGCTTCATCTGCAGAAATCATTGTAGAAGTTGCAATCATTTCCTTAGCTTTTCCGCGACCTACTAGGCGTGTCAGGCGTTGTGTCCCACCAAAGCCGGGAATAATACCCAAGCCAACTTCGGGTTGACCAAACTTAGCTTTAGCAGAACCAACACGCATATCGCAAGATGAAGCTAACTCGCAGCCACCACCAAGTGCAAAACCATTGACAGCAGCAATCGTAAATTGAGGTAAATCTTCAATTTCGCCAAAAGACTTATGTGCCAGTTTTGATAACTCAAGTGCTTGCAGTGTGTTCATGTCGCGCATCTGTGATATATCTGCACCGGCAACAAATGATCTGGGACCAGCACCTGTGATTATCAAAACTTTGATCTCATCTTGGTGAGCTTTTACCTCTCTTAAGGCATCCCCAATATCTTGCAGCGTTTCAGAGTTTAAAGCATTCAAAACTTTAGGACGGTTAATGGTCAATGTGCCAATTCCATCTTCAGCTTCCAACAAAACGTTATCATATTTATTAAAACTCATAATTTCCTTGATCCTTTCAAAACATCAAACTCATTTTATGCTCTCACGGTCAATTCTTGTGTAAGCGGAAACAATTAGCAAATTAGGCTTGTTTTTTTATTTTTTCAGGATTTGGCAGTAAAAGCTTAAATAATCAGGGATTTAGCATCATTGAAAAAAAGTTATGGTAGAAATAACTTTTGTTAAATTTTGCACAAATTATGTCGTGAAATAGTTTTAAAGGCTTAATGCTTCCGCCTTTTCCCTGGCAATAACTAAAAATAATGCTACTGATAACAAATAGTATTAATAGTCATTCAGCTATTTGTGGTAGCGCTTTACATTAGTTTATAGTTTGTGCAAAGTCTAATTAATTAAAGGAGGAAGATTATGACTGGAAGTTGGATGACGCGCTATCTTGCCGAATTTTTGGGGACAGCTGTTTTTATAGTTTTTGGTAACGGATCAGTTGCCAACTCATTTCTCAAGAAAACCACGGCCAATGGCAAAGATGGTCAAGCAAACGGAGGCTGGATTTTTATTGCGCTCGGGTTTGGCTTTGGTGTAATGATACCAGCAATGATGTTTGGCTCAATTTCAGGAAACCATATTAATCCCGCAATTACTATTGCAAAGGCTGCAGCTGGAGTTTTTCCCTGGAGTCATGTTACGCAATATATAATTGCCCAAATGCTCGGCGCTATTGTAGGCCAATTATTGGTTGTTGCTATCTATTGGCCGTACTTTAGAGAAACTACTAATGGAGAAGGGCAAATTTTTTCTTGTTTTGCGACTGGTGAAACACTTAACAATAAGTTGAATGGTTTTATCGCAGAATTTATCGGAACTGCAATTTTAGTATTCACTTGTACTGGAATCTATAGTGGTGTATTCTTCAAACAATCTGTTGATATTGCCAATGTGGGTGTCGGGTTCATCATCATGGCATTAGTAATCGCTGATGGTGGTCCTACTGGCCCAGCGTTAAATCCCGCTAGAGATTTGGGACCTAGAATAGTTCATGCTATTTTGCCTATTCCTAATAAGGGATCTTCAAACTGGGACTACAGTTGGGTACCAGTTATTGCTCCTATTTTAGGCGCACTGGTTGGTATCTTTATTTACAAACTATGTTTTAAAATGTAGTAATTTATATGTATATTAATATTTACTCGCAATAAAAAAATAATGGTTAGCCTAACTGGATAACTATTATTTTATAAGCAGAATAGTATTTATTTTTGTTAAACATAGTCAAGTAGTCAAACCAAGATTAAGCAATTTAATTAGAACCTTTATGAAATAAAAAATTAACTATGAAATTAAAAATTAACTATGAAATTAAAAATTACCTATGAAATTAAAAATTAACCCTTACATCAGATAAAATGATAAACAAAAAAGAGGACCCGTTAGGTCCTCTTTTTGCTGCTCGCTCCGGCTGTCAGACTCGAACTGACGACATCTTGATTAACAGTCAAGCGCTCTACCAACTGAGCTAAGCCGGAATACTAAAAAGCACGGCAGCGTCCTACCCTCGCAGGCAGTCTCCCACCAACTACTCTCGGCGTGAAGAAGCTTAACTGCTGTGTTCGGCATGGTTACAGGTGTTTCCTTCTTGCTCTTGCCACCGTACTTTTTTCCTTTGAGCTTTTACACTCAAAACTAAATATAATCCGCTTGAAAAACCTTGACTGCTTCTAAGCTCTGGTCAAGTCCTCGACTGATTAGTACTGGTCCGCTCCAAGCCTCACGGCTCTTCCACTCCCAGCCTATCTACCTCTTAGTCTTTGAGGTGTCTTACTACTTTCGTATGGGAAATCTCATCTTGAGGGGGGCTTCGCACTTAGATGCTTTCAGCGCTTATCCCGACCATACTTAGCTACCCAGCGATGCCTTTGGCAAGACAACTGGTACACCAGCGGTATGTCCATCCCGGTCCTCTCGTACTAAGGACAGCTCCTCGCAAATTTCCTACGCCCACGACGGATAGGGACCGAACTGTCTCACGACGTTCTGAACCCAGCTCGCGTGCCGCTTTAATGGGCGAACAGCCCAACCCTTGGGACCGACTTCAGCCCCAGGATGCGACGAGCCGACATCGAGGTGCCAAACCTCCCCGTCGATGTGAACTCTTGGGGGAGATAAGCCTGTTATCCCCAGGGTAGCTTTTATCCGTTGAGTGATGGCCCTTCCATACGGTACCACCAGATCACTAAGCCCGACTTTCGTCCCTGCTCGAGTTGTCGCTCTCGCAGTCAAGCTCCCTTATACCTTTGCACTCTGTGAATGATTTCCAACCATTCTGAGGGAACCTTTGGGCGCCTCCGTTACACTTTAGGAGGCGACCGCCCCAGTCAAACTGCCCGTCTGACACTGTCCCATGCCTCGCTTAGAGGCCCTGGTTAGAGCAGCCATCAAACAAGGGTAGTATCCCAACATTGCCTCTGATAACACTGGCGTGCTATCTTCTCCGGCTCCTACCTATCCTGTACATGTTTAACAGCTGCCCAATATCAAATTGCAGTGAAGCTCCATGGGGTCTTTCCGTCCTGTCGCGGGTAACCCGCATCTTCACGGGTATTATAATTTCACCGAGTCTCTCGTTGAGACAGTGCCCAAATCATTACACCTTTCGTGCAGGTCGGAACTTACCCGACAAGGAATTTCGCTACCTTAGGACCGTTATAGTTACGGCCGCCGTTTACTGGGGCTTCAGTTCGCTGCTTCGCTTGCGCTAACAGCTCTCCTTAACCTTCCAGCACCGGGCAGGTGTCAGCCCCTATACGTCGTCTTACGACTTTGCAGAGACCTGTGTTTTTGATAAACAGTTGTTTGGGCCTATTCACTGCGGCTGGCTCTTACACCAGCACCCCTTCTCCCGAAGTTACGGGGCGATTTTGCCGAGTTCCTTAACGAGAGTTCTCTCGCTCACCTGAGTGTTCTCCACTCGACTACCTGTGTCGGTTTGCGGTACGGGTACGCAGCTTCTCACTAGAAGCTTTTCTTGGCAGTGTGACTCTTGGACCTTCGCTACTTTAATTTCGCTCCTCATCACGCCTTGTGCTTCTCGGATACAAGCATTTGACTCATATCCACACTTGACGCTTAAACATGGCTTCCAGCGCCATGCGTCCTTCGCCTCCTGCGTCCCTCCTTCGCTATTAACGAAGCTGCGCAGTACAGGAATCTCTACCTGTTCTCCATCGACTACGCCTTTCGGCCTTGCCTTAGGTCCCGACTTACCCTGGGCGGACGAGCCTGCCCCAGGAAACCTTAGTCTTTCGGCGGATAGGATTCTCACCTATCTTGCGCTACTCATACCGGCATTCTCACTTCTAAAAGCTCCACTTATCTTCTCAGTTAAGCTTCGCCGCTTTTAGAACGCTCTCCTACCACGTGCATTACTGCACATCCACAGTTTCGGTACTATGCTTAGCCCCGGTAAATTTTCGGCGCAGCGTCACTCGACTAGTGAGCTATTACGCACTCTTTTAATGGTGGCTGCTTCTAAGCCAACATCCTAGTTGTCTACGCAACTCCACATCCTTTTCCACTTAGCATAGATTTGGGGACCTTAACTGGTGATCTGGGCTGTTTCCCTTTCGACTACGGATCTTATCACTCGCAGTCTGACTCCAGTGCTTTGATATCTGGAATTCGCAGTTTATCTGAATTCAGTAACCCCTGACGGGCCCTTCGTCCAAACAGAGCTCTACCTCCATTATCATCCTCGCACCAGGCTAGCCCTAAAGCTATTTCGGAGAGAACCAGCTATCTCCAAGTTCGTTTGGAATTTCACCGCTACCCACAACTCATCCCCGCAATTTTTAACTTACGTGGGTTCGGTCCTCCAGTGCGCTTTACCGCACCTTCAACCTGGTCATGGGTAGGTCACTTGGTTTCGGGTCTACATCAACTAACTTCCGCGCCCTCTTCAGACTCGCTTTCGCTCCGGCTCCGTCTTTTCTGACTTAACCTCGCTAATTAACGTAACTCGCCGGTTCATTCTACAAAAGGCACGCCATCACCCCTTAATGGGCTTTGACTATTTGTAGGCACACGGTTTCAGGTTCTCTTTCACTCCCCTCCCGGGGTTCTTTTCACCTTTCCCTCACGGTACTGGTTCACTATCGGTCACAATGTAGTATTTAGCCTTGCGAGATGGTCCTCGCTGCTTCAATCGGGATTCCTCGTGTCCCGACCTACTCAGGATCCTGCTCAGCGCGCTCCGGATTTCGCTTACGGGGCTCTCACCCTCTCTGGCTTACCTTCCCAGATAATTCTGCTATCCTTTGCGCTGCCTTGTCGCAGTCCTACAACCCCAGATGATAAATCATCTGGTTTGGGCTCTTTCCGTTTCGCTCGCCGCTACTAGGGAAATCGATCTTTCTTTCTCTTCCTGCAGCTACTTAGATGTTTCAGTTCACTGCGTCTTGCCCCAACCGGCTATCTATTCACCGCTTGGTAATGCATCTGCATGCATTGGGTTCCCCCATTCGGATATCTCCGGATCGCTGCGTACTTACCGCTCCCCGAAGCCTTTCGTGGTTCGTCACGTCCTTCTTCGCCTCATTGTGCCCAGGCATTCACCGTGCGCCCTTCTTTACTTGACCTTACTCAAGATACTCTCTCGGTCGCTCTTTAGCAATCTGTTCTCTTTTGATTGTTTCTCGGTTTTTCTTGGATTATATTCAGTTTTCAATGTACTAACTCGTTTGAGGTATTACCCTCAAAACTAAACAATGTTCTCGCTACTCATGTGCTTTCCTTGCTCTTGCCTTGGCTTCTCTTAGTATTCCTACTCTCCGCTTCGGCCTTCGCTTTTCCTTAGAAAGGAGGTGATCCAGCCGCAGGTTCTCCTACGGCTACCTTGTTACGACTTCACCCTAATCATCTGTCCTGCCTTAGACGGCTGACTCCTTTGCAGGTTATCCTACCGGCTTTGGGCATTACAGACTCTCATGGTGTGACGGGCGGTGTGTACAAGGCCCGGGAACGTATTCACCGCGGCGTGCTGATCCGCGATTACTAGCGATTCCAGCTTCATGCACTCGAGTTGCAGAGTGCAATCCGAACTGAGATTAGCTTTCAGAGATTCGCTTGCCTTTGCAGGTTCGCTGCTCGTTGTACTAACCATTGTAGCACGTGTGTAGCCCAGGTCATAAGGGGCATGATGACTTGACGTCGTCCCCACCTTCCTCCGGTTTGTCACCGGCAGTCTCATTAGAGTGCCCAACTTAATGCTGGCAACTAATAATAAGGGTTGCGCTCGTTGCGGGACTTAACCCAACATCTCACGACACGAGCTGACGACAGCCATGCACCACCTGTCTTAGTGTTCCCGAAGGAAACATCCTATCTCTAGGACTGGCACTAGATGTCAAGACCTGGTAAGGTTCTTCGCGTTGCTTCGAATTAAACCACATGCTCCACCGCTTGTGCGGGCCCCCGTCAATTCCTTTGAGTTTTAACCTTGCGGTCGTACTCCCCAGGCGGAGTGCTTAATGCGTTAGCTGCAGCACTGAGAGGCGGAAACCTCCCAACACTTAGCACTCATCGTTTACGGCATGGACTACCAGGGTATCTAATCCTGTTCGCTACCCATGCTTTCGAACCTCAGCGTCAGTTACAGACCAGAGAGCCGCCTTCGCCACTGGTGTTCTTCCATATATCTACGCATTCCACCGCTACACATGGAGTTCCACTCTCCTCTTCTGCACTCAAGAAAAATAGTTTCAGTTGCTCTTCCCCAGTTAAGCTGGGGGCTTTCACAGCTGACTTATTCTCCCGCCTGCGTTCGCTTTACGCCCAATAAATCCGGACAACGCTTGCCACCTACGTATTACCGCGGCTGCTGGCACGTAGTTAGCCGTGACTTTCTGGTTGATTACCGTCAAACAAGAATCAGTTACTACCCTTGTCCTTCTTCACCAACAACAGAGCTTTACGATCCGAAAACCTTCTTCACTCACGCGGCGTTGCTCCATCAGACTTGCGTCCATTGTGGAAGATTCCCTACTGCTGCCTCCCGTAGGAGTTTGGGCCGTGTCTCAGTCCCAATGTGGCCGGTCAGTCTCTCAACTCGGCTATGCATCATCGCCTTGGTAAGCCGTTACCTTACCAACTAGCTAATGCACCGCGGGCCCATCCTTTAGTGACAGCTCGAAAGCCGCCTTTCTCAGCTCGAGCATGCGCTCGTGCTGCTTATTTGGTATTAGCACCTGTTTCCAAGTGGTATCCCAAGCTAAAGGGCAGGTTGCCCACGTGTTACTCACCCATCCGCCGCTCGCGCTTCTGACTTCCTACCGAAGTATTCCGTCAAAATTGCTCGCTCGACTTGCATGTATTAGGCACGCCGCCAGCGTTCGTCCTGAGCCAGGATCAAACTCTCATTTTTTAAATGTTTGTTTGAATGTTTGCTCATTCGTTCCAAGATTCGCATCTCGGATTTATTTGCTTGCGAAATTGACTTCGCTCTTTTGTTTTGGGTTCTTTAAACCCGCACATTTTTGCGAAAACATTGTTCAGTTTTCAAGGTACTACCTGCTGTCTTCTTTAAAACAGCTTTTTCATTTTGCCAGATTCATCTGCTTTTGTCAAGCACTTTTTTCTGACTTGTTTTCGCTGCCTTACCTGACAGCGTTTATTATCTTACTAAACCTGTTGCTTTTTGTCAACTGGTTTTGCTCGATTTTTTGTCGCCCCTTGGCTCCTCTTGCCTTGCGGCTCATTGCCCGACGACAGTTATTAATACTAGCAATTATTTCTCCCTTTTGCAAGTCTTTTTTGATATTTTTTCTCACTCTGTCAATAAGCCCTTATGTATCTAAGACTTTTTATGGAAATTTTTGCTTATTTCTCCTCTAATCATCCATTTTCAATATCTATTTTGGCTATTTTACAAATTTACAAAGGCTATTAAGTTTGTTAAGTAATTTTAACCCTTTCGCATACTTTTATTAATTTAAAAGTTTTATAATACTACTATATTTCTAAGGAGAAAAAATATCTTGAAGCATAAAATTATGACATTGACAACCGCTTTATTTATGGCCACTACGCCCCTTGTTACTAGTGCCAATCAAGTTAAAGCAGCAACGACAACTAATAAACAAACTGAAATGTACAATTTTGTCAGGAACACTTTTAAAAAGCATCATGTACGCGGCATAGTTACGGTTGTAAAAGACGGAGTACCACAAACAATCAGTTACGGCTATGCTTGGTATGGCAAAAGAATTGGTAATGGCAGCAGTAAAGTTGTTTACCCAACAGCTTCTCTGCAAAAAGTAGTAACTGCAGCAATGGTAGTCCAACTAATTAATGAAACTAAGGGAACCAATAAGGAATTTACCCAAAACACTAAAATCTCGCGCTGGTATCCCAATCTTAAAAACGCTGATAGCATTACAGTGGGCAACTTGTTAACTCATACCTCAGGTATTATGGCTACTGGTACGGAGATAGATCGCGGCTATAACTATTCTGAAGATAATGCTGTCAAGTGGGTAATCAATAATATTAATGCTTCATCATCCGATGAAATTGGCAATTATCATTACAATAACAGTAATTACATTCTTCTGACCGGTATTATCAAACAGGTTACAGGCAAGTCGTATGAAGAAAATCTGCAGACTCGTATTATTAATAAGTTGAATTTACAAAATACATACCTTTATCAAAACATCCCTAAAACAATGACAGATCCCATTTCATATTATTCAAACGGAGGTAAAAATTATCAAAATGCTACTTATCTTAAGAAAAGTCTAGTTTCTCAAATTCCGGGCGCGGGCAATCTGTTTTCAACTCCAGAAGAATATTATAAAATCCAAGTTGGATTAGCGGACGGCTCTATTTTAAGTAAAGACGATTATTACTACATGACTCACCTAAAGAGTAAGGTAATTAACTACTCTGGTGGACTGTACTTATATAATAAAGACAATATCAAAAATGCGTATGGCAGTTTTATGGGGCAACATTTTGGCACCTGGATGCAATTAACTGCCGATAACCAAAACGGTATCGTCATGTTTTTAAATCAAACTGATGATAATGAAAATGACGAAAAAGATGTAGGTTACGAAATTTTACAGCATATCAAACCTAATACTTTTGTTAAACGCTAGGTTCTTGTTCAAAAAGGTTGTAACAACGTTTCGTCACTTTAAAAATTGAATAGTTATAGCGCAGAAGGCTAATAAGTCAACATTTACCAATGTGATTTATTAGCCTTTTCTATTAAAGTTTTTAACATTGAAAATCATTTTTCGCGTTTCTTTTTTATTTTGTCACTCAAATACATAGTCCCAGAGATAGTAAAATAGACAAGTGTAATAAAAAATGCGACTGTAACAATTCTAAGAAATAAGCCTAAATCTGTTAAGACTGTCCACATTAAATAGAATACATAAAAGACCGCAAGGGGTAAAGCGACTCTGTTAATTCGATGTTCTCGACGAATACTATGAATTGCTTTACTTTGATCCGCGTTTTTAAGGTCATGTTCTGCCATTTTTATTACCTCCTTTTTATTAAACCTTCTTATTGAAATTTCTTATTATTTTAACACGATATTACCAAATTAAATGATTTAATTAATCTTTATTTAATATTTTTAATTAATCGTTTGTGCTACCTGGCAGAAAACTCTATGATATTCTCTTTTAAAGTGCTAAAGCCAACAGAAAAAGTCTAAGAAAATTAATTCTTAGACTTTTTTTATTCATCAAATAATAACTCATACATTTTTGTACTCAACGGCTTTTCCAGCAGCAAATTCATCCCTACCGCTGCTTTTTTCTTCGGCCCCAGCAATTCTTCTTTGACTGTGTCCTTTTGAATGTGCACTTGACCTAAGTAGTAAAACTGCTTGCCAATTGCATCACTTTTCTTAACAAACAGCAATAGCTTCATCTGGGGCGTATTAAGTAATTTTTGTACCTCGGCGGAGTTGATATGACGGGGCGTGCGGGTATACCAACGCAAGCAGCGGCCATCTTCCAAAGTATTATGGTATAAAGCGTTGCGTTTTTTCTTTGAATCTTTTTGGTAAGTAATAAAAATGGGGGTCTCATGTTCATCCACACGATAGCCGTACATCGGGGCGGAAACATCTAACGGCCAATTTAATAATCGGCAGGCATCTTTACGGTCATATTGCTCATAAAGAGTAAATTGCTTCTGATTATCATACTTGTGATTCAATGCCAAGCCGGTTTTGATAACATCAGTAAAAAGTTTTTTAAAGGTTTCATTTTGCAAAAGAGATTGTGCCAATTTAGGTGCTAACGCATAATCTAATAAATCTGCCTTAAGCACAAGTGGCTGCCCGCCATATTGTTCTTTTTTAGTTGTTTTTCCCTGCTTGATGTCAAAAAAGCTTAGAGAAAGAATATCTTCAATTGAAGTTAACACTTTTTCATTAACGTAAGCACCATAATCATGCAGGGCTTGTTCAAATTTTTCTTGACTAACCTGCTTTTTTTCTAAAAGCAGTTGCAAAAGTAGCAGTTCATGCGGTCTTTTCCCATTCAATAACTCTTTAGTAACAAAGGATAAAACAGCACTTTCATACCGACTTAGCTTCACAGGTTCGCCCATTTTTATTAAAAATTCACCATAATGCTCAAGACTATGATTATTGGCAAATACCATGGGTGAAGTTGAGCCATAACGGTAAAAATCAAATAACAGGGGTGGACGCCCTATTTTTTCCGCTAGTTCCTGGTATGACTGTCGCAATTCCTTAATACTATCCAGTTTAATCTGATCAAGTGAAGCCAAAATCTTAGCAGAAGCAATTTGGCTAAAGTTAATCGTTGAAACATCAATAAAGCTGGGAAGCAAGCTTTCCTCGCGTGCCTTATCCTGCGAGCGGCTGTCATCCTGATTTAAAGCAATTGGAATTAAATAATTATTTTTATAGTTACCAATAAAGTCGATGACCGTGACATAGTCTTTACCGGGATATTTACGCAAACCGCGGCCTAGCTGCTGGATAAAAACAATGCTGGACTGCGTATTACGCAACATAATGATCTGGTTTAAAGCCGGAATATCAATTCCTTCATTAAACAGGTCAACGGTAATAATGTAATCAATTTGTCCTTGTTCCAGCTGCTTAACTACTTGCAGCCTTCTTTTTTCACTGTCTTCATTAGTTAAGGCGATAGCAGGATGTTCACGGTCTGAAAAGGCCTGCGCTAATTCACGCGCTTCTTCTTGGCGGCTGCAAAAAACCAATCCTTTAGCTTGAGAACCACAATAACCGTAATAATCGAGCTGCTTTAAAACATAGTCAACCCGCTCTGGCGCCAGCAGTCTGCGCAAGTTAGTGGTTTCGTCAATCGTAGCACCATCAACCTCATAATCTGCAACGCCTACATAATGAAAAGGTGCCAGCATTTTTTCTTCCAGTGCTTCGCGCAAACGAATCTCGTAAGCTAAATTATAGTCAAAAAGACGGTATACATCCTGGTCATCCATCCTTTCCGGAGTGGCAGTCATTCCCAGCCAAAATTGCGGTTTAAACTTGGCAAAAATGCGCTGATAACTTGGTGCAGCTGCCCTGTGGGCCTCATCAATCAAAATGTAATCAAAAGTTGTTGCACTCAGACTAGCAAGTACTTCCGGCTGACTTAAAGTCTGCACGGTGGCAAAAATATATTTGCGTTCAAGCTGGTGCTTATGCCCGGTTAATAGACCATAATCGGCTAATTTTCCGCCAATTACTTGGTGAAAACTTTTTAAAGCCTTTTTAGCTATCTGTTCACGGTGAACCACATAAAGAAACTTCTGGGGGTTAAAATCTTTGACAGCAAATGCTCCTAAATAGGTTTTGCCAGTTCCAGTAGCTGAAACTACCAGACCCCGCTTTTGTCCGTTTTTAATTAAGCCTTGTAGTTCCTGCAGTGCTTCTTCTTGCATCTTATTTGGCACAATTTTAGTTGTTTCATTAACATGAACCTGAGATTGCACTTGCGGCTTTACCCAATTTTGTTCATATTCTCTTATCCAGCTTTCAGATAGTGGCGAACTATCATTCTTTAACTCATGCAATTGCTTGGCAATCTGCTCTGTCAACGTCGCATTATTTTTTGAGCTGATTTTTAAAGCCCATTCGTAATTGCTAAGTAAAGCCGACCGGGTGAAATTAGCACTGCCGATAAACAAAGTTTGCCAGTCCTCATGTTCAAAGAGATAACCTTTAGCATGAAATCCGCTTTGCGGCGTAATTTTAACTGTCAAGTTGGGAATTTTAAGTAACTCACGGAAAACTTTGGGATTGTTAAATCCTAAATAGTCACCCGTAATTAATGTACCTGAGATATTTTTCTTAGCTAAATCTGCCATAACTACTTTAAAGGGAACGAGCATATCTTGAGTAACAAAGGCTACAGCCCAAGTAAAACTTTGACAGCTAAGCAGCTCTTGGCGCAGCGTCAGCCAAATATTCTCCTGTTTATTATTTTGCAGCAGTTTCGGCCCTAATAATTCATGACCGGGATATTTAGGGTCATACAGACCATTAAGAATGGCGTCTTGCAAGGGCTCATTCATACTCATCACCTCAAAATTATTTTACACAAAAGAAAAAGAAACCCAACCATCTGGATCCCTTTTTTACAACTGCTTATAAATCTATTGCCAATAAAATTGGGCAGTGATCAGCACGTTCTCCTGTATCCAACATTTCAGAGCGCTTAACCTTATCTGCAATTCTATTACTAGTTAGCCAATAATCAATTCTCCAGCCGGAATTATTAGCTTTTGCAGTTCTTACTCTTTGAGCCCACCATGAGTAGACTCCTTCAACATTGCCGTTGAGTTTTCTAAATGTATCTGTAAAGCCGGCTTTAAGCAATTGGGTAAAATCTGCTCGCTCTTCATCAGTAAAACCTGCAGAATGGTGATTAGTGTCAGGATGCTTTAGATCAATTTCGTGGTGAGCACAATTATAATCGCCACTAGCCAAAACCGGTTTTTCTTGATCTAATTTTTGCAAGTAATCAATATACTTTTCATCCCAGACTTGACGCTCACTTAAACGCTTAAGGCCGTTGCCAGAATTTGGCGTATATACTTGAGTAACAAAATACTCAGGAAATTCCAACGTAATGATTCTGCCTTCATGATCCATCGGTTCCGGTGCACCAATTACAGGATAAGTCACTTGAGGCTTGAGTTCTTTTTTATACAAAAACATGGTTCCAGCGTAACCTTTACGTGCCGGTTCTTCTGATGAACGCCAAACAATATCATATTCTGGAAATTCTTTTGTCAATACTTCCATGTGTTTTTTAGTTGGTCCAGTTGAACGTAATTTAGTTTCTTGAATTGCAACTATATCAGCATTTTCAGCATGTATTTTTTCTAAAACTTTGCGTGTTGCTACTGCACGGGAAGAAGTTCCGGTTAAAGCTGCATTTAATGAGTCGATATTCCACGAAATTAAGATCATTTTCTGCTCCTTTTTATTCATTTCTTTCATTATATAGTTTTTTAGCTGGGACACAAAACTTCTGTCACCCTGATTTTTCCAATTCCAAGTTTGAGGTGATCATATTGAGGTGAAATTGCTGTTATTTTTTTCACTATCTATACAAAAAATACTTGTAACTTTTTTGATTAAGCGTGAGTCCTTGTGCCATATTATTGTAAGCGATTACTAATAGAACGCCATTTTGATAAAAATATTATTTTCACAATTTTATATTTTTAAATCTAGTTAAGCAAGTGTATAATAGCACAAGAGACAACAATAATAATCTTTGGAGGTTAGATTTTATGACTAAAATTTATGCTTACGCCATTCGTAAAGACGAAGAACCATACGTTCATGAATGGAAAGAAGCTCACAAGGATGTTGATGTTGATTTTACTGATCAACTTCTCACCCCTGAGACAGCTGAATTAGCTAAGGGTGCTGACGGTGTTGTAACTTACCAGCAATTAGATTACAAGGCTGATACTGTTGAAGCTTTAGATAAATTAGGCATTCATAATTGGTCAATCCGTAACGTTGGTATTGACAACATTGACCTAAAAAAGGCTAAAGAATTAGGCTTTAAGATCACTAATGTTCCGGTATATTCACCAGACGCAATTGCTGAACACGCTGCTATTCAAGCTGCCAGAGTTTTACGTCAAGATAAGGCAATGGACGAAAAAATTGCTAAGCATGACCTGCGCTGGGCACCTACAATTGGTCGTGAAGTACGTGACCAAACAGTTGGTGTTATTGGTACTGGTCACATTGGTCAAGTATTCATGAGAATTATGGAAGGCTTTGGCGCTAAAGTCATTGCCTATGACATTTTCAAGAACCCAGAATTAGAAAAGAAGGGCTACTACGTTGATGACTTGGATGAGCTATATGCTAAGTCTGACGTTATTTCACTTCATGTTCCTGATACTCCAGAAAATGTCCACATGATCAACGACGACTCAATCAAAAAGATGAAAGACGATGTTGTTATCGTTAACGTTTCTCGTGGTCCATTAGTTGACACAGACGCCGTTATTCGTGGTCTTGACTCAGGCAAGATCTTTGGCTTCGTAATGGACACTTACGAAAATGAAGTTGGTATTTTCAACAGCGACTTCAGTGGCAAAGATTTCCCTGACAAGCGTTTAGCTGATTTAATCGCACGGCCAAATGTTTTGGTAACACCACACACGGCTTTCTACACTACTCACGCTGTGCGCAACATGGTTATTAAAGCCTTTGATAACAACTTGAAGTTAATCAATGGCGAGCAGGCTGATACTCCTGTTGATTTGAACAAAGAATTTTAATTTGTAAAATTCATTTCCCTTCTTAAATACACTTTAAATAACAATAAAAGGCACCAGATAAATTTATCTGGTGTCTTTTCTAATGCTTATTTTAATTTGCGGCAGCATTTACGGCTTGAATAAGCGCATTTCTAAAGCCCGTTTCTTCAAGCTTGGCTACTCCCCTAATAGTTGAGCCACCCGGTGTGGTAACTTCGTCTTTTAATTCTTCCGGCAATTTTTTACTAGCAAGTGCCAATTGGCTGGTACCCAAAAGCATTTGTTCAATTATCTGATATGAATCTGCGCGCTTAATACCATTTTGCACTGCGGCATCACTCAGCGCTGCAATCATAAGATCTACAAAAGCAGGCGTGCACCCAGCAACTGTACCATAAACACCTAGCAGATTTTCAGGCACAACGTAAACTGCACCCATCTGAGTAAAAATCTTTTTTACAGTAGCAATCACTTCCGGCTTTTCATTAGGAATAAAACTGATGGCTGTAATTCCGCTACCTATTTGAACGGGAGTATTAGGAACGATCTTGGCAAATGTGGTATCTTGCGCAAGTCCACTATTAATCTGAGTTAAATTGCCCCCACCCGTTGATAACATGATACCGTGATATTTTTGACCCAGCTGTTTCAGTATAGCTTCAGCACTGGAGCCACTCACAGCAACTATAACTGCCTGGCAAGCGTTAAATTCAGTGTAACTATTAACTAAGCGCAGATTAAATTCAGTAGCAATTTTTTGAGCGGACTTATGACCACCGTCATAAACATAAATATCTTGGCTTGAATTTTTAGCATTTAACAAGCCCTTAATGATAGCGGAACCAATCTTACCAGTTCCAATAAAACCAATTTTCATCAGCTACCACCTTTTTTAAAAGTCCGTGTGATCTGGATCATTTGCTAATTTAGCTGCTCCATGCAAACCATCAAGCTTAGCCATATCAGCATCACTAATTGTAAAGTCAAAAACTTGTAAATTAGATTCAAGCCGATCGCGGTGGACAGATTTTGGTAATGGGACAAAGCCGTGTTGCAAAGACCACCGTAATAAGACTTGCGCTGGAGACTTGTCATAGTGTTGCGCAACAGAAACGACAGTTTCATTAGCAAATAAACCGCCCCTGCCAAGTGGTGAATATGCTTCGCTCAAGATACCGAGTTCTTTATTATAAGAAGTCACATCTTCTTCCATATCACTTGGGTTAAGGTAAATTTGATTGACAGCAGGACGAATTTTGGCGGTCTTCAGCAACTCATCCAAGTGTTTACGTCTGAAATTAGATACTCCGATTGCGCGAATTTTACCTGCCTGAACAGCTTCTTCCATTGCCTGCCAGCTTTCTGCGTTTAATTCAGCCCAGTGATCACGCACAGGTGCTGGATTAGGCCAGTGGATCAAATACAAGTCCAGGTAATCTAAATCTAATTTAGTCAAGCTTTCATCAATCGCAGCCTTAGTTGCCTGATAGCCGTGATGATCGTTCCATAATTTAGTGGTTACAAATAAGTCGTGTCTATTGACCCCGCTTTGTTTAATCCCTTGTCCGATGCTCTCCTCATTGCCGTAAGCTGCAGCCGTATCAATTAAGCGATAGCCCAGATCCAGTGCATCCTTCACAGTGTTCTTGGCTACTTCACCGTCAGGTGTTTGCCAAGTTCCTAAACCAATGACTGGTATTTTAACGCCATTATTTAATTCATAAGTATCATTAAAAGAATGAATATTTAAAGTCATTATTCTCACCTCTAATAATTATTATACAGGATTGAACTATACTTCTACAGGAAAAGATAGCAATTATTGCGGTTGCTTTTGCAAATCACCCTTGAGCAAAGCCACAAATTCCGGATATGTTGCTACCTCATATAAGGGATGCAGATTCATATTATTCTTCCGTTTACGGTGGTTATACCAGATGCTGTCAAAGCCGTAATTTTCTGCCCCCAGTATGTCGGACTGTAGCCCATCTCCAAAGAACACAGTTTCTTCAGGGCCGATTTCAGTATGAGCAAAAAAGTAATCAAAGATACGGGTATCCGGTTTAGCAAAGCCGGCTTCTTCTGATGTCACAATCAGCGAAAAATATTTATCAATGCCCGCTAATTGCAAACGGTGCCTCTGCATAAAGGCTTCACCATTACTTAAAATAGTTAAAACGTAATTGTGCTTTTTAGCAAAACGCAAAGTATCAGTCACACCGGGCAGCAACTTATGAGCTTCACTAAAATAAGAACGGTATTCGTTCATAATTGCAATTCCGTCAATATCAATGCCTAAATTTTCTTTGATAAATTCGCTAAAGACAGTCTTGCTGAGTTGATTATAATCGATTTTACCTTGTTCCAGCTTACGCCAAAGTCCTTGATTATATGCATGATAATCACGCTGCATGTTGTCTGTTAACTGCCAATGATGAGCCTGAAAAAGACTATGCAGAGCAAAATTTTCTGTAGCAGCAAAATCAATCAAAGTATCATCAACATCAAAAATTATTTGTTTATAACGCAAGCAATTTCTTCCTCTCCAATTATTCCGCAGAATAAAATGCGTATTCACTAAAAATTAGTGTGGAGGTCTATTATAACAATATTTCACACATTGGGAACAAAATTAACTATTTTTAAATTTTGCTTGCATTACTATTACTCTTCTTAAAAATCAGCTATAATATCACTTAATTCTGATAAAAGGGGTGATTAAGCATGGTTGGACTATTACTAGCATTCTTGTTAATTTGGTTATTTATAAAACTGGGCGTTGGTATATTTAAAATCTTATTTTTCATTTTAACTTGCACACTTGCCTTTATTTTCTTTATTCATTTATTAGTGCCAATAGTCGTTATTCTTGGCTTAATTTTCCTTTTCTTCACGTTAGCTAGGCACTAATTTTTAGTTTAAAAACAAAAATATATTCAAGCATAATAAACGCTATTTTTAGCTTATTATGCTTTTTTTATATCTTCGAATTCTATATGTTTTTTTATTATCCCCGATAACTTACTCGCACATCAAGTTGTGACTTTTACTTGTGTTTAAGAGCAAACTTTCCTCTAGTAAATACAAGATATTGTGGTATAGTTCTATTTGTAGCCATAGATGATGTGTCTGTGGAACAATTTGCTAGTTGAAGGAGTAACTTTGAATATGAAAAATACGAGCATAACCTTAGATCAGGGTTACATTGATCAAGTGAAACAAACTGTCACTCCCCACTGGGGAGAGCTTGGCTGGGTTACTTACAAACGGACCTACGCCAGATGGCTTCCTGAAAAAAATCGTTCCGAAAATTGGGATGAAACGGTTAAACGCGTAATCGAAGGCAATATTAATCTTGATCCTCGTCTCAAAGATTCTCCTGCAAATGAAGTAGTCGATGAACTAACTGATGAGGCCAAGAGCCTATTTAAATTGGTTTACGGTTTAGGCGCGACGCCTTCTGGTCGAAACCTCTGGGTCTCCGGGACAGATTACCAAAAGCGTAATGGTGACTCGTTGAATAATTGCTGGTTTATAGCTATTCGTCCCCAAAAATACGGTGACAGCCATATAGTGCCAGACTATTTAGGGCAAACGCAAGAAGCGGTTTCAATGCCATTTTCATTTCTTTTTGACCAACTAATGAAAGGCGGCGGCGTTGGCTTTTCTGTTGTCCAAGACAACATTCAAAAGATCCCAACAGTTGATAACAAAATCGATTTAACAATCGTGATCGACAAAAAGAGTGCCTCATACGCGGATTCGGTTAAATTGGGTGCAACGGACAAAGACGAATGGGCAAAGCAAAATGACGGCAAGCCTGACTACGTATACTACAACTTGCCTGATACCCGTGAAGGTTGGGTTTTGGCCAATGCTCGTTTAGTTGACATGCATTTTAATCAAACCAATGCTGAAAACAAGACCAAATTGGTACTGGACATCAGCAGAATTCGTCCTTACGGGGCTAAAATTCACGGTTTTGGCGGTACTGCTTCTGGACCTATGCCGTTAGTGGAAATGCTTTTTGATATTAACAACATTATTAACAATCGGGTTGGCGGCAATTTAACTTCTGTTGATTGTACGGATATTTGCAACTTGATTGGTAAAACTGTCGTTGCCGGCAATGTGAGAAGATCAGCTGAACTGGCTTTAGGTACAAGTACCGACCAAGACTTCATCACGATGAAACAGGATAAAGACAAACTCTACCACCACCGTTGGGCATCAAACAACAGTGTAGCAATTGATTCTAACTTTGATGAATATGAACCAATTGCTAACGGTATTAGAGAAAACGGTGAACCAGGAATAGTTAACCTTGACTTATCTCGTAACTATGGTCGTATTATTGACGGCTATCAAAAAGATATTGACGGCGACGTTGAAGGCACCAACCCTTGCGGAGAGATTTCCTTGGCTAACGGTGAGCCATGCAACCTGTTTGAAGTATTCCCATACATTGCAGAACAACAAGGTTGGAAACTAAAGGATGTTTTCAGGTTGGCCACTCGCTACGCCAAACGGGTAACGTTTAGTGACTACGACTGGGAAATTTCCCGCAACATCATTTCCAAGAATCGTAGAATCGGTGTTTCAATGTCAGGTATTCAAGACTGGCTGTTAAATGATTTGGGTCACCGGGTTGTCACCGGCTTTGAAGACAGCACTGATGAAGAAACCGGCGCAAAGATTAAAAAGCCAATTTACGACCCTCAGGGAATTAAAATGGTTACTGAAGCTTACCAAGCCGTCATTGATGCTGATAAAGAATACAGCAAGACTTTACACTGCAATGAGTCAATCAAGCACACAACTGTTAAGCCTTCTGGTACTGTTGCCAAATTGGCTGGGGCCTCTGAAGGAATGCACTTCCACTATGCCGGCTACTTAATTCAAAGAATTAGGTTCCAAGCTTCTGATCCATTGCTTAAAGCATTGGACGCATGTGGTTACTATTCAGAACCTGATATTTATTCACCAAACACAACTTGTGTTGAATTTCCATTGCGTGCTGCTCACGCCGACAGCAAGAACTTTGCTTCTGCCGGTACAGTTTCAATTGAAGAACAATTTGCAACACAAGCCTTTTTGCAAACTTATTGGTCAGATAATGCAGTTAGCTGTACCGTTACTTTCCAAAGCAATGAAGGTGACAAGATTACTCCACTCTTTGAACAATACCGGCATGTAATTAAGTCAACTTCATTATTGCCATACTATGGTGGTTCACTCAAACAAGCGCCAAAAGAACCAATCGATAAAGTTAAATATGAGGAAAGAAAAGCTGAAATTACCGGTGATGTAGCCCAAGTATTTGCAGAACAAAATGATGATCAAAAAGATTTGGAATTAGTTGACCAAACAGACTGTGAATCTGGTGCATGTCCAGTTAAATAAGTTTTTTAAATTAAACTAGTGCCGTGCAAGCAGCTAAGTACGAAGTTTTTAGTGCTTGCACAAAAATCTATAGATTAGGAGTATATTATGAAGAAAAGCAAATTATCAGTTTTAACCGGAATAGCCACTATTTTTACCTTTACTTTTGCTGGCTACGAAACAACCCAAAATGTCCAACAGGTAGACGCCAGCAGCAAAATCAAAGTTACTTACACCCTTAAAGTACATAACAAGAATTACAAGAAAAAGACTATTAAATTGCCTAAGAACTCAACTGTAATGCGCGGTTTGAAAAAGTGCTGGAAAATAAAGAGTGATCACGGTCTTATTACTTCAATAGCTGGTAAAAGCCAAAATAAGCGCAAGAAGATTTATTGGACTTACACCATTAACGGCAAGTTTGCACAAAAAGGTGCGGCAATACAGAAGCTTGCTAACAAAGATAAAATTAAATTTACTTTAGCAAAAGTTAACTTCTAAAATTGCTATGGTCCGCAGTTCAACTAAGAAAATAGCGTTATTAGCAATTTTAACAGCCATGTGTGTGGCACTAAGAATATTTAAAATTATTCCTGTGCCCAATGTTCAACCAGTAACCGATATTTTGATGATTGTAACTTTAAATATTGGCTTTGGCTTCGGCTTTGCTTTAGCCCTTTTAACTATGGTAGTTTCCAACATTTACTTAGGCTTTGGCATTTGGACAGTATCACAAGTCTTAGCCTATGGCGGCTGTGTTTTAACTGTGGCTTTGCTCAGTAAATTTACGCCACTTAAAAAACATTTTACACTGCAACTTATTCTTGCTGTTTTTCTCGGCTGGGAATATGGCTGCTTTGTCGACTTCGGCATGTCTATATTTGGCGGTTTCAATGCGTTCCTAGCTTATTGGGCAGGCAGTCTGGTCTTTGATACTTATCATGCTGTCGGCAACCTAGTGTTTTACCCAATTTTATACAAGCCGTTAAACATTGCACTTGATCATTACAAACGGAGGCTATTATGACAATTAAAATCTACACTAAGGTGGGCGATCAAGGTTTTACCAAACAGGTAACCGGCAAAATGGTTCCCAAATATGATCTGCAGATTATCGCTGTCGGTGATATTGATGAACTTGATTCTTACCTAGGCGTTGTGATTGCCAACTTGTCTGCCAAATGTCAAAAGCTGCATACTCCTTTACAAAATTTGCAACGAGACTTATATGAACTGGAAAGTGACATTGTTGTCAAAAGACACGAAGAAATTACGGCTGAAAAAGTAGCAGAACTTGAAAAACAGATCGACGAACTTAATAAACAAATTCCTCAAACAACCCATTTCATTTTACCTGGCGGTTCGATCACTGCCACTCACTTACACTATGCCCGGACAGTTGCCAGACGAGCCGAGCGTTCCATGGTAAAACTAAACGCTGAAGAACAAAAACTTGCTCCCGCTTGTTTGGAATACATCAACCGCTTGTCAGACTACCTCTTTACCTTAGCTCGTTATGCTAATGTGCTAGACGGTGTGCCAGAAGTCAAAAGTAAAATTAAGTAAGCAAGCTCAAAAAACGAGGTAGTTTCGTAATTGAAACTACCCCGTTTTTATTTTGTTTAAAATTAATATTTTACTGCCACCACAATTTAATTAGTCCTTGAGTCCCCAAGTCACCCAAGTGCTTTTCATCAACTAATGTTTCGTATAACTTTTTAGCTTCTTCGGTTGCTGGCAGCTCAATTTTCATTTCTTTAGCAGTCTCTAGAGCAATGCGCAAATCCTTCAAAAAGTGTTTGCTGAAAAAGCCGGGGGTATAGTCACCCTTTAAGACCCGCGGACCATAATTACTCAAGCTCCAGTTAGCAGCACTGCCTGCTCCGACCGTTTTAAGGACTGTTTCAAGGTCAAGCCCCGCCTTTTTAGCATAAACCAGCATTTCTGTCATACCGGTCATGGTGCCTGCAATCATGATCTGATTAGCCATTTTAGTATTCTGACCTGCACCAGCTGGTCCAAAAAAGTGAACTTGCTTTCCGAAATCCTTAAAAATTGTTTCCAAGTTTTGATAAGCAGATTCATCGCCGCCAACCATAATGGTCAGCGTACCGTTTTTAGCACCTAAATCACCGCCAGAAACAGGGGCATCTAGCACTTTAGCGCCCTGCTTTTCACCTGCAGCAAAAATTTTTTGTGCTAAAGCAGGCTTGGAAGTGGTCATGTCTACCAGATTTTTGCCCTTAACTTCGGCTTGCAAAATACCATTATCGCCGAAATAAACTTGTTCAACGTCAGCGGGAAAACCCACAATAGTGAAAATTGTCTCAGTCTGTTCAACTACAGCTTTAGGATTATCACACCAAGTAGCACCTTTTGCAACCAGGTTATCAGTCTTACTCTTAGTGCGGTTATAAACCCACAATTGATGACCAGCTTTTAACAAGTTAAGGCAAATGGCATTTCCCATAACTCCAGTTCCAATAAAACCTATTTTCATAATCAAATCTCCTCTATTAAATAAAACGTTTTCTTAATAATTTAATCATACCACTAACTTATCTTTAATAAGTAGAGTTTTTATTTATTTAGGTTTTCGTTAACAAAAAGTTCTGCCTGCTCACCATATTCCGGCATCCCTAATAAAGTAAAATTCTTAATTGCCCACTTGCACTTAGATATATATTCAGGTTTATGCACAAAATGATAATTGACCATGTTTTCCAATAAAACCAGCATATTTTTGCAGAAAAAGAGTTCAGGAATCATCTTCACCTTTTCAGCAGCAGTAATAAAGTATTGTGCTTCAGTATATGACTTTTGCTCAATGCACATGATCAAGATATTGCAGATAACATCTAACAATTCTTCTTGCTGGCGCGGTTTTGAAACGTTCTTTAACTTTTCAACTATCTTTTTACCTATTAGCAAATTGCTCTTTAAATCATAAATTGGGATTAAATTAATGTAAATTCGCAACGCTCTCTCGTCAAAATCATTTTGGTCAAAGAGCCAGCTTTTCAATTTGCTTTTTTTAGTTTCACTCAAATCTGCCAGCTTATTTTCCACATCGGCCAATTCGAAATCAATCAGCAATAGTATCTTTTCTTTATCTTTATCTTTAAAATCACTATCTGCTACATACTGCCTGATTTTTCTGATTTTAGCAGGATTATTCTGATAATATGCCCTGTTTACTTCACGATCAATAAAGCTGGCTGCATTGTCATGCTCCTGATTAGCACTTAATTTGTTAAAAAAATCTTCCGGTTTAATCTGGTTAGCAGTTAAAATCGCTAATAAGTCTTCGGCGGTAATGCGGTGAAGCCCTTTTTCTACTTTGGCATAGTATGAAGGACTAACTATGCCAAACGCCCATTCTTTCTGTGTTTTTAAATTTTTAATACGAAATTGCTTCAATAATTCTCCAATTGTCATTATGTTTCCTTTCGGTTTCACAATGTTCAAATTTACTTAGTAACTATAGTGTAAACGATATTTAACTAAAAAATCTGTTTACTATTTGACTTAACCTTAACTTTAAGTACTACAATTTTGATAATTATAAAATTTTATGTTGCAGATGTGCAGCAAATTTTATAATTGCAACTAATCCTTCTTTAGGAGCTGATTAATTATGACTACAAAAAGAAAATCTATCATAACAGGCACGTTGCTATTAGCGTTATTGCTACTTGCCGTTTGCATATTTAAAAACAACTATCAGGAAGAAAATGGTGCAAGTATTCGCATCAATACTCCAACACTTTTTGTACATGGCTGGGGCAGTAGTTACCACGCTGAAGAAAGTATGGTGGCTTATGCAAAAAAACAGCATGCTACTAATTCTGTCATTCGAGCCGACGTTAGCTCTACTGGTAAAGTCACCTTAATAGGGACAATAAAAAAACGGGCCAAGAACCCGATAGTTGAAGTCAACCTCCAAAATAATAAGAGCATTTTTGCTGGAACGAATAATCAAATTACTGCCATGAACAAGAGCAGCAATTATATTAAAGATGTAATCACTGCACTGCAAAAAAGATACCGTTTTACCCGCATTAATTTAGTAGGTCACTCAATGGGTAATTTACAGATTGCCTATTACTTACGTAACAACGCCACTAATGCGCACATGCCTCAACTAAATAAACAGGTTTCGATTGCTGGTCATTATAATGGCTATGTTGGTGAACAAGGAGCACCAAATAAAACTGTCTTAAACCGGGCCGGCAAACCGCAAAAAATGAGTGCGAGTTACCGCGGACTTCTAAGTTTGAGAAAAAAGTTTCCTCAAAACGCTGACGTCTTAAATATCTATGGTGACACAGGTTCTGGCAGTGATGGTGACGTCACCGTTAATTCTGCTCGCTCTTATCGCTATTTAGTGAGTAAACGCGCTCACTCATACCAAGAACAAGAAATAAAAGGTCCTCGCGCTCAACACAGTAAATTGCACGAAAATACTAATGTTGACCGTTTATTAGTCAACTTCCTCTGGTAATTTATCCTACTGAATTTTGCCTTGATCATATAAATTGATTTTAGTTTTTAACCGGGCAATTGTAGCCTGAATATTTTGGTCTTGCTTTTCTAGCCTATGCAATTCTTTAACTAAAATCTGCCGTCTGGACTTCTTAGTATCACTGCCTTGCTGCAATAATTCGGTGTATTCAAGTAAATCCTTTACTGGAATTTTCACCTGCCGCATGCACTTAATAAAACTAATCCAAGTAAGATCTTTTTCTTCATAATTTCTAACCCCGTGCTCTTTTTTGACTTCGGGTATTAAGCCCATCTTTTCATAATATCTGAGAGTTACAGGCGTTAATTCTACTTTTTCAGCTACTTCTGATATTTTCATTATATTTTGCTCTTTTTAATGAATTTAAACTTAGATCTAAGTTTAAGTATTATCTAAAAAATATATTAGGTTGATTGCAGCAATTTTACTCATTTTTTCAGCCTAATATCGTTAAAAAGTAGCCTATAATTACATTATAGGTGCTTTTTATATATGAATTCTTAGATCGCCAATTTTGGCATAAATAAAAAATTAACTTATTTTACCTAACACTTAAAATTTTAATCACATCTATTATTATGTAAAATACTTATTAAACATGAATAGTTATAACTTACTTGCATTAAAGTCTGCTTATTAAAGACAGGAAGGATAACATGGAATTAAGAGTTTTGAATTATTTTGTAGCCGTCGCCCAAGAAGGCAATATGACTCGTGCTGCCAAAAAGCTGCTTATCTCTCAACCAGCGTTATCAAGGCAAATTGCTGACCTGGAAGCTGAACTTGGCGTTAAATTATTTAGCCGTAAGTCGCGGCGCTTGGCTTTAACTCCAGCAGGACAATATTTATTAGAACAGGCACAAGAGATATTGGAATTAACTGCCAAAACTAAAAGAAATATCGAAAAAGATTCTTTTGTCAGTGGCGACTTGACCATTGCTGCAGGTGAAAGCCTCGGGATGCAGCGGGTCATGAATGTGGTCAGCGCAATTATTAAAGAGCACCCTTCTGTTAAAATTCACCTATTAAGCGGAGACTACAGTTATGCCGAACGCAAGCTAGATAACGGGACGGTTGACTTTGCAGTCATTATCGGGAACGTTCCTTTAGCTAATTACGCCTCTTTAACCTTACCCGAAAGAGATACTTGGGGAATTTTAATGCCTACTAATGATCCCTTAGCGCAAAAAGCAGTGATCAGACCGGCAGACTTACAAGGGCGCTCTTTACTAAATTCGCAGCAAGCGCAAAAAATGCACCTTTTTCAAAACTGGCTAGGAAATTACTATGATTCAGTCAATTTTATTGGCAGCTATAATTTAAATTTTAACGGTACCTTGATGGTCAAAAATCACGCCGCATTAATGCTCACTCTAGATAAATTAGCTGATACCTCTAAAGGCTCAGGCATTACATTTAGAAAATTACAGCCAGAGCTGCACCAAGCTATCAGGGTGGTTTGGAAACGTGAAGTTAATTTATCACCAGTCGCAGAATTATTTTTAAAATTACTGCAGGAATCAATTTTTAAGTAATAATACTTAATGCCAAAAAAATGAAAAGAAAAAGAATATCATAGACTTTAAAAGCCCTGTAGTAATAGCTACAGGGCTTTTTCTAACTGCCAGTACTTTGGTATTTTTGTAAAAATACCCGCCATAACTGATAAATTAGGATAAAAAAGAATACACAGGCGGCAGGAACTAACAGTAGCCAGACCCACTCATGCTTAACTGCAATTTTTTCTTGTGGAATTGAAGCAACCCAGCCGATTGGCAAGATAAAGGTCATAATTAGCCTTAAAGCCGACGAATAGATCGCTAACGGATATTTACTCATGTCAAAAAAGTCAAATGTTGTTTCTGCCAAGTTGGCTAAACCATTAGAAAGTAGTGCAACGATATTACCTAATACAGCCAATCCCAAAAAGATGAGCGAAGTAAAAAGTGAGATAAAAATAAACATGACCGTGATATACCACGGATTATGTAACTGCATATCCACAATTATCAACAACAAAAGCGCAACAATTAAATCGCCCCATGCATCTTCATCGACTCGTTCATTAACAAGCTGAAATAAAGGATTGACGGGTTTAATTAAGATTGTATCTAAGCGCCCGTCATGAATATAATCAGAAATGTTGAGTGCATTGATAAAAAAGCAGCGAAAAATAGCAAAAGCTAAAGTTGCCAAGGCATAAGTTAAAAGCAGCTGTGCAAAACTATAGCCTTTAATGCGGGGCACAATATTAAAAATAAATCTTAAAGCGAGGATATTAAGCAAGTTTTGAATGATCATCCCTGCTAGTGCAAAATAAAAGTCCAGGTCATAAACAGCAAGTGATTTTAAATTGATTTTTAAATAAGTACTTAATAATTTTAAATATCTCATTATTAACCCCCTTGAATCACAGTCGAAACAACGGAGCGTTTAAACAAGAATTTAAAGAGCACGTTGAACAGGGCAATATAGGTTAGCTGAATCAAAACTACTTGAATAAATAAACTCCACGATGGCTTTTGTGCCAGCATTCCTACTGCACCAAATGAATATTGAAATGGCAAATAAGCGGCCAACTTTTTGATCACTGCCGGATAAAAATTGGCCGGAAAAATATTGCCAGCTAATACCAATAGTATTGCTTCTTTAAAAGTGGAGATGCCCCAAATACTATAAGTGTAAAAAGAAAATGTCCCTAAAAGCAGTTCCAGCTCAAAATACAATAAATACGCCAAAGTGGTTGTTACTAAGACCATTAAAATTGTGCCCACTGCAATTTGAAAATTCAGAATCCATAAACAAACTAATAAATCCACTGTACCAATCACTGCAAATTTGACAACTGAATAGCCGATGCTTTCCCACAGTAGCTGCGTTGCAAATGCTACTGGTTTTAACAGGTCAAGTGCAATATCACCAGAACGAACTTTATCATTCACATCGTAGCTGGTTTTAGGAAAAAGCACGGTCAAAAGCTGCATTAATACCAAATAACTAATTGTTTGTTTAAATTCACCGTTTGGCTTGCCAGTTAGAACAGCTTGCCACAAAAAATACTGTACGGTAAGCGAAATTAAAGATGAAAACAGCCAGAAAATCAAAGCATATTTTGAGGCTAGACCTTTTTTTATTCCTATTTTAATGAGCATTAGCCTATATTTCATTGCTGCACCCCCTGTCGCGTGAGGTGCGCTAATAAATATGCCAGTTTATTACTCTTAACTTCAATATTGGCAACTGGTATGCGGGCAGTAATTGTACTTAACACTTCTTTCAGATTTTCTTGCTTAATGCCTGCAATCTGGTATGAACCGTTTTTAAGCTGCATCATGTTGGGCCATTGCTTAATTAAATCAGCACTTAATTTATCTGCACTGGTAAACGTGACCGTTGTGGGCACATCTAATTCTGCTAGTTGTAGACTACTTTGATCTAATACCAACTGGCCTTGATTCAGGATTAAAATGCGCGAGCATACTTTAGCTACTTCATCGAGATCGTGCGAAGTGAAAATGATCGTTTTATCAGTTAATTGTTGTAAAAATTGCGTGATACTATTTTTTGTCAGAACGTCAAGTCCAATTGTGGGTTCATCTAAAATAAGCAGTTCAGGATCGTGAATAAGAGCTGCAATGAATTCAGCCTTCATTCGTTGACCCAAACTAAGGGTGCGCACCGGTTGCGTTAAAAACTCGGTAGCCTGCAACATCCGCGCTAACTTTGTTACCCGTTTTGTAAAAATATCCTCCGGTACTTGATATATTTCACGGTTGAGTTTGAATGTGTCTATTGCGGGCAAATCCCAGCGTAATTGGCTTCTTTGCCCAAACACAACCCCTATTTTGGTCGCATTTTTTTGTCTGTTATTAAGCGGATCTCTGTCAAAAGTTTTGATACTGCCGCCATCAGGCTGCAAAATACCTAAAATCATTTTGATCAAAGTCGACTTGCCGGAACCATTTAACCCCACTAAGCCAACATGATCTCCTTGATAAATCTCTAGAGAAACATTTTTTACTGCGTCAAAAATGCGATATTCTTTGTGAAACAGCTTAGCTGCTTTCACCTTACGATACCGTTTCGCCAGGTTCTTGGTTTCAATTATCATTAATTATTCCCCAATGCTTAATTCAGAGTGCAGATTTCTTCCCCAATATAGAAACCAACACTCACCTTGAACCGGCGTTTCCAAATCATAGCGCCATTATAGCGCTTAATTTTTATTTTTCCAAACTCTTGCAATTACTTTGAAAACAAAGCCAAGATAAAAATGGCCACAATTACCAAGATATCTGCGAACTTCATCTTTTCTTTAAGGAAAATATCGCCAAAGATGACGCTGTATAAAGAGGTCATGTTTAAAAAGATCCAGGCAATGCTTGAGTTGGGTGAAGACGTTGCCAAAGTATAAGTTACTTGCGCTAAAAGAGTCAAAACCGCCCGAGAACCATAAATTAGATAAACCTTACCTTTAAGATTTTCAGCGCTGATTTTAAGAGTTCTATTTTTATAAATAAAAGTAATTAGGGTAATTAAACAGCGCACATAAATTGTCATGATAGTAAAAAAGACCAGATCAATCGGTTTGATAAGGCCTTTGGTTAATAACGGCGAAAGTGCAGCTTGAATAATCAATAAGGGCGCAATTACGGCAAAAGTCGTCAACAGGGTTTTCAAATTTAAATTATTGTGGCGCTGCTCGAAAACAATATAAATAACTACTATTACAGTGGAAATAATAGAAACTAAATATGAAGATTTGCTAAAGTAACCCATAGTCAGCAAAATGGCCCAAGGAATAAAAAGATCGGTCACTTTACTCAAAAGCACAGACTGCATAATTGAAACTTTTTTGAACACATAACTGTAGCCATAAGCGACGACCTGAGCCAAAAAAGCATATAAAAGGACTTTAATAAGATAGTTATTGGTTATCCTAGGACTAGGAAAACTGTGCAGGACGTAAATTAGAAAGAAAGTTACTAAAACCGAACTACAAATATTATTTAAAAAGTTCACATCAATTGAGCTTTGCTTCCGATACCCCATTTGGTAACGGTCAATAACTGATATTATTCCCCTGGAAAATGAAGAAATAGTGGCAAAAATAATCAACCAAATATTACTGATAATCATGCTTCCTCCGAATGACAAATTTTGTTTAAAACTATTATTAATATTTTGGTCTTTGCAGCCACAATTAAAAAGTCAGAGAAATAGTTATTACCAGTAACTATGAGTTGTTCAGTTACTAAAATCCAGCCATTGGACATACAAAGTTTAAATGTATTCAAATGAAATCCAGTAAAGACTAATCATAAAAATACAGTATTTGGTTTGAATATTATTTTATTATACACCAAGTTAAAAATCCAAAAAAGTAGCTGTGAATTCTAATTAAGGTTTATAAATGCCAGCTACAATCTGTTTAAACATTAAAAGCAATATGCTAAAAAAGACTAGGATTTTTTCATCCTAGTCTTTTTTATATTATTTACGCTTTACTATATGCCAGTCCTCGTTTTAATCTCTGCCAAAAGCTGGTATCTTCTGTTTGTAAAATTACGCCTTGATAGATTTTACTAATGTATATTGTCAAGCCAATAATACTTACTATTAAAATCGCCAGCGACAGAATAACTTCCATATTGCCAACATGACCATTAATTATACGAATTGGCATCATGAACGAGGAAAAGAATGGCACGTAGGATAATATTTGCGGCAGAATTTGTTCTGGGTTAGTAATAAGCGCAAACGACAGGAAAAATGCAATGAGGGAAAGCATCGTAGTACCTTGAGCAGCTTTTGAAGAATCTTCAGGCTTAGCTACTAAAGCTCCTGAAAAAGCTGCTAATATCGTATAAATAATTACACCGAGAATCAGGAAAACGAGATTGACATTTACCAAATTGCCCAGAATTTTATTTATGACTGCTTGGTTGTTATGCATGAAAGAAGACGTAATTTTTGCATGCAATGCCCAGCGGTAAGTTGCCCAGCCGCCAACAATATAGATTAAAAGTTGCGTAATAATTACGCCGAAAATACCCAAAATTTTACCTAAAAAATATTTTGCCGCAGTTGTACTGGAAAAAATGATTTCCATAATCTTCGTACCCTTTTCAGAAGCTATTTCTTGAGCTGTAATGCTACTGTAGGACATCAAAACCATGTAAACGACCATAATCACAATAATTAATGACACCATTTTAACCAATTTATCTCCCTGATGATTTTTCTGGAGTATCTCACTATATTGCGGTTGCTGCTGTAATGCTTTGAGCTGGTGTGGCGCCAATTGCGCCTTTTGCAAATTAAGCTGGCTCTGCAAGACTTGTAAATAGCTTTTTACTTTGGGCTTTAGTTCATCATCAATAGATGATATTCCATGATAAATGGCCTTAACTTGGTTTTTTTGCGTTTCAAATACCAAGTAGCCATCAACTTTTTCTTTTTTGACAGCCTTTTTAGCAGATTCAGCGGTTTTAATTTTAGCATCAACATATTTATCATTATTTTTAATAAAGTTTTGGCGAACTTGCTCATTGGAACTGATAACTGCAATCTGACTGTCTGGATCAGAACTAGCACCGATAGCTCCTCCTAAAGCACCACAACCAATTATGAAAAATGGACCCAGAATCAAAAGCAGAAAAGACCAAGACTTAACTTGATGCCAATAAGTGTGCAAAGTTACGGTCCATAATTTATTCATGTTGTTCACCAGCTTCCATTCTAAATATTTCGTCAAGTGTTGGTGGTTGTTGCCGAAATTCTTCAATATATTCTCCATTTGTTAAGGCATCAAAGACTTCCGCACCACTATTTTCATCGTCAATTCGTAAAAGATATTGACCATGCAACTTCTTTGCCACTTTTTCAACGTAAGGAAGCTGTTGCAATTCTGCAAGCGACTTGGTAGTTTTGCAGTAAATTTCCGTTTTACCAAATGAGTCACGAACAGCGTCAACTGTACCACTTAAAACAACTTGTCCTTTTTTTAACAAGATTAAACTATCACAGATTTCTTCAACATTTGACATGTCGTGACTGGAGAAGATAATTGCTGCATTATTCTTTTTAGCATCTAAAACTGCGTTTTTAAGCAAATCTGCATTTACCGGATCCAAACCACTAAATGGTTCATCCAAAATAATTAATTTTGGCTGGTGAATCAAAGTACAAATTAATTGCACTTTCTGCTGATTACCTTTCGAAAGTGTTTTTATTTTGTCGCTTTTCTTGCTCTGAACATCAAAGCGTTTCAACCAATCATCGATTTGCGGTTTTATCTCTTTCGCCGGGCAGTTTTTTAGCTTCGCCAAATAAACTATTTGCTGTTCAATAGTCATTTTGGGTAATAAACTACGTTCTTCCGGCAAATAGCCGATAGTATCAAAAGTTTTTTCAGTAATGGGCTGATCTTCCCAAGTGATTTTTCCTTCATAGTGCAGAAAGTTTAAAATACTATGAAAATTCGTGGTTTTCCCCGCTCCGTTTTGACCAATCAAACCCATAATTTCACCGGGGTGAATTGTAAAGTTGACATCTTGAAGCGCTGGGAAAGTATCAAACTTTTTACTCAAATGTTCTACCTTTAGCATTGCTCCCTCCTTTTTATTCTAATAACAGTTTTAGCAAATTATAAGTTATAATATATTTGGTGGCAATATATTTTTTAATTTGACAATTTAAATATTATGTGGTAGTATAATTATTGTAATAGTAGATTCATAAATTATTAAAGATAAGTAAATCACTATTATAAATTGTTGTTTATCATAATTTAAACAAAAGAAGCTTAAAATGAAAAAGCTAAACAAGTTTATACAATTAATCGAAAAAAAGTTAACAAAGAAAAATGTCGTACTAGTTCTTTCTTTGTTAACTTTAATCAAGTTAGCCATTAGCGTTTCTTTTAGCGTTAATAGCACTATGTTCGTTACATTTATCATTGTATAATAGTCTTTTAAACATTGCAAGCAATGTAAAATTATTTCGTTATTGCTATTATTACTTTGTTTTTTAATTATAAGGAGCTTAAAATGAAAAAGCTAAACAAGTTTATGCAATTAATCGAAAAAAAGTTAACAAAGAAAAATGTCGTACTAGTTCTTTCTTTGTTAACTTTAATCAAGTTAGCCATTAGCGTTTCTTTTAGCGTTAATAGCACTATGTTCGTTACATTTATCATTGTATAATAGTCTTTTAAACATTGCAAGCAATGTAAAATTATTTCGTTATTGCTATTATTACTTTGTTTTTTAATTATGCGGTATAATAGCCTTAATAATTGTTCTAACCTTTAAAATTAATTTATTTAATTTCTTGAAGTTTCACTATTGTTTTAGATGGTTGTTAAGTCAATAATGTTTAGAAGGTTAGTATCAATACTTAAAAACAGGTTTAATTCCCTATTTTAGAAATTAAACCTGTTTTTTGTATAGCAAAAATGTTTATCCTATTAATAAATCGTTGGCTTTAACTGCTGCACCATTATCCTGATTCAATTTGACTTCTTTTTCATAGCCGCTGGTGAATACAACAATAACAGTTGGATCTAGTTTATTTTCAGTTACTACGTTCTTATCAAACACTTCTAGTTTTTGTCCCTGCGTTACCTCATCATCTTGGTTCACCACTACTTCAAAACCTTTTCCATTTAGGTTTACAGTATCAATACCAATGTGAATAAGTACCTCGACGCCCTGTGCCGTTTGAATACCTATAGCATGTTTCGTTTTGGGAAGTGCCTCAATTTTACCACTTACAGGTGCATAAACTGTTACTTTATCTTCTTCAGGGACAATAGCAAAGCCATCCCCCAACATCTTCTGGGCGAAAGCCGGGTCATTTACTTCTTCAATTTTTTCAAGTTTGCCACTAATTGGTGCAGTGACCGTCAAATCTTCTTTTTTCTCCTGCTTTTTGCCAAACCACTTAAACATTCTTCTTACCTTCTACTTTCATTATTCTTAATTCATTTATTTCATATTTTATTACAGTTTTAGCATTTAAACTATTAACAAATATATAATTTTGCTTTTGGTCAGGAAAAACCCGTAACGAAAAAACTTTTTCTCCATTTTCTAAGAATATTTCTGCAGAGGAAATATCCTGAAACAGCAGGCATAATAAAAATACGGTTTTAAAAGAACTTGTGAATTATTTAATTAAGCAAAAAGCTAGGGTTTCAGCTTAAGCCGACCCTCTCTCTATTAAAGAAACATCTACAATGATTTTCTGCGGCCTTTTTACCGCTTTAGGCTTTGTAACTTGTTCAATTAACTTGGTACAGGCAATTTTAGCTATAGTTTGCACATCTTGATGAATAGTGGTTAATTCAGGGACACTATATTGGGCTATCGGCGCGTCGTCAAAACCAATTACTTTTAAATCCTTAGGCACGTTAACGTTAATATCACGTGCTGCTAGGATAATATTCACAGCTAATGAATCATTGGTCGCAAATATTCCAATTGGCGCAGAATATCGGGAGAAAATCCCACGTAAACGCGAACGAATAATTGCCCTTTCCTCCTGTAAACTTGCCCTTTTCGGAACAACCAAAATTCGGTCTGCATCAAAAGTGTTAAATTGTTTTTTGTAGGTATCAACATAACCCTTGATGCGTTCTTTAATAGAAGGATATTCCTTCTCATTTTTAAATAAAAAAGGTTTAGTGTGTGCAGATATCAACTTATTGGTTGCTAAAGCTGCACCTTTATAATGATCTGAACCGATAAAATAGTAGTCCGTATCATTCTGAGCTTCACGATCTATATATACTAGCGGAACAGAATAATTAAGACTTTCAGATTGGAACTTAGTACGCCCAGATATGACAATAATACCATCAACGAGACGGGCATTTAGCATATCAATACTTTTGCGTTCTTTAACTTGATTGTTGGAAGTATCACAAATTATAGTGGAATAATTTTGATTTGCTAATTGATTTTCAATCAATTCAACTAAATTAGAAAAAAAAGAATTGCCTAAATTAGGCACAATAATACCAATTGAATTGGTTCTTTTCTGCCTTAAACCCTTGGCAATGCTATTAGCGTGATAATCATATTCATTGACTACGTCCATCACTTTTTTGGCTGTCTTTTGAGAATAACTGCCACTATTATTAATTACACGAGAAACAGTTGAGATTGATACTCCGCTTAATTTGGCGATTTCTCGAATTGATATGTTTTTATCCGTCATCTTTTTTGTTTACCAATATATTGAAAATTTAAGGAATTAGAATTACTTGTCTCAGTAACTTTTATTTTAACACAACGTGTGGCAAATACTAATGTTGCAGGGTTTCAAGCAATTTTTCAATAGAAACGTTTCCTTTAATTTTTGGTTTTTTATCTAATATTTGCCCTGTAAACGCATACTTGACAAAAATACAACACTAAATTTATACTAATTGATGGAAACGTTTCTATTTTTAATAATAATGAATAATAAGCTATTTGCTTTAGAGGAGATTTTAATGATTGGGATATTAGTCGCTACTCACGGAAAGTTCGCTGAAGGCATTCTGTCAGCAGCAAAAATGATTGTCGGTCAGCAATCTCAAGTGAGTTTCGTTGAATTTGCGGAAACGGATAGTATTGATGGTTTTAAGGACAGAGTGTATCAAAGCTTAAAATCTTTTGGTAAAGGAGCAAAAGTTTTGGCTTTCTGTGATATGTTCGGGGCCAGTCCTTATAACGTTTTGGTGCAAAATTACCCACAATTAAATAAAGATATCGAATATCAGGTTTTTTGCGGCGTAAACTTGCCCATTCTGATTGAAGCACTATTGAGCAGAAACCAATATCAAAGTCTGGATGATTTCACCAAGCATTTGCAACAAATGGCAGCAGAAACCATTAAAATTCAAAACTTTGATTTTTATAAAAAGGGGTAACAAGAATGGCAGAAATAGTTTTAACGAGAATTGATGATCGCTTAATTCATGGTCAAGTAATGACCGCCTGGGTCAAAAAGACCCACGCCAATCACATTATTGTCATTGACGATAAAGTCGCCAAAGATGATTTTATGATTGAAGTACTTAAAATGTCTGCTCCTACGGGCATTAAAGTAGATGTTTTTGATTCTGATACTGCTATCACAAAGCTGCAAGACTTAGACAATTTTAATGACGATAAAATCATTATTTTAGTCAAAGAACCACTTGTAATTGAAAAAGTTATTGTCAGCGGCATCAATATTAGCAAATTAATTATAGGAGGAATGGGTGCAAGAAAAGACCGGCAGCCATTTTATCGCAATATTGCAATGAACGACGAAGAAAAAAAGTCTTTGCAAAATATTATTGACAGAGGTGTCAAAGTAACCATTCATATTATCCCTGATCAAAAAGAAGTTGATGCTGAAAAATATCTGCATTGATGGGATTTAAAGGAGGCAAAAAATGTTAGTATCAGCAATTTTGGTGTGCTTAATTGCAACCATCGCGAATTGGTGGCCCAGTCAGTTATTAACTAGGACCTGGTTTTATCCTTTATGGACGGGATTACTAGTTGGTCTGGCTTTAGGAAAACCTATGCTGGGAATGCAGGCAGGTGCATATATTAATTTAGCATATTTAGGTTGGATCACTGCAGGCGGAACAATGCCGGGCAACCTGCCAGTTGCAGCCGTTTTCGGTCCCACCATGACTATTTTGGCAAATGCTAAACCCAGTTTGGGGGTGTCTTTTGCAGTGCCATTTAGTCTTTTTGGGATATTAACCTTTCAAATTACCATGTCATTGAACTCTATTTGGGTCCATCGCGCCGAAAAATACTTAGATCAAAATAATATCAGGGCAATGAGAATCATGAATTTTGTCCCCTCTGGGATTTTAAATTTCCTGGTAACTGGGGTTCCTGCATTTATTTTAGTTTATTTTGGCGCTGGGACTATGAGAAATCTTCTAGCCAGCATCCCTAATTCGTTAGTTCAAGCTATGCAGGTCGTAGGTGCGATCATGCCTGCTCTTGGTATTGCAATGCTGCTTAATTTCATGGGAACTAAAAAGCTAATGCCTTTTTACTTCTTAGGCTTTCTATTAACTATTTATTTAAAGCTCGACATTATCGGCGTAACTGCACTAGCTGTAGTAATGGGAGTTGTATTCTATCAAACAGGATTTCTGGAAGATAAAAAGAATAACGAAACCCCGAAGGAGGTTAATTAAATGCCTAAATTATCTAAAAAAGACCTGCTAAAAAACTGGGCCTTAATATACTCTAATGAAGCAGCTTATAACTATGAAAGGCTGCAAGCTCTCGGTCAAACCAACGCAATGGTACCTATAATGAGAAAGCTCTATCCCAACGATACCAAAAAGCAGGCACAAGAGCTTAAAAAATACATGATCTTTTACAATACTGAACCGTCTTTTATAGGAACTGTTATTCCCGGAATAGCCACAGCTATGGAAGAACAAAGGGCCAACGGTGCGGAAGAAATAACGGATGAAACTATTAATTCCCTAAGAACAGGTTTAATGGGACCAATAGCTGGAATTGGCGATACTTTAAGCCAAGGGATAATTTATCCGATATTAGCCGGAATTGGCTGTTCATTGGCAATCGCCGGCAACTATTTAGGACCACTATTCTTTGAGATAGTTTACAAAACTTTACTTATTGTTATCGGCTGGAATATGTATAAGTTAGGTTATAGTCGGGGAAAATCCTTCATTTTACAAATAATGCGTGAAGGGACAATTAACAAGCTAACCGATGTTTTTGGCATGATCGGCTTAATGGTGGTCGGATGTATGACTGCCTCACGGGTGGCAATCAGAGTGCCATTAAAGTTAAACATTGGTAATGTCCACATGAACATTCAAAGTCAGGTTTTGGATGCTTTGATGCCTGGGCTCGTACCGCTGGCTTTAACATTATTCGTATATTGGCTAATCAGAAAAAAGATTAATGTTAACTGGATAATTGTCTTTATCTTTATCATTGGTATCGCGTTTAGTTATTTAAATATCTTTGGAATTATCAAGTAGGAGCTTAATATGAAGGCTATAGAACTTAAATCAATTGGAAAATTAGAGTTAGTTGAAAAAGAAAAGCCACGTCCGAAAAAAGACGAGGTTTTAGTTAAAATTAAAGCCTGTGGCATCTGCGGTTCAGATTTACCCCGCGTTTACCAAAATGGCACTTACCATTTTCCCACCATTATAGGTCATGAATTTGCCGGAAAAGTAGTAGAGCTAGGCGAAAACGTTGATCAAAAATTATTAAATCAAAGAGTAGCAGTCTTTCCGATTTTGCCTTGCTTTCATTGCCGTTCCTGCTTATCGGGTGACTATGCCCAATGCGATAATTACAGATACTTTGGTTCACGCAATGACGGCGGGTTTGAAGAATACTTGGCAGTACCAGTATTCAACTTGGTGCCCTTAACAGACAATATTTCTTATGAAGAAGGGGCAATGATTGAGCCTGCAACTGTTGCTCAACATGCAATTCAAAAATCTGGTCTAAAATTGGGTGATAATGTGGTTGTTTATGGAGCTGGCCCTATTGGCATCATGGTCGCCAGATGGGCAAAGCTGGCAGGCGCAAATCATATTGCTTTATTTGATATTGATAACGACGCCATTAACTTTGCACAAAAATTAGGTTTTACCAATACCTTCTTCAATGATGGTCAAAACAATTTAGAAAATATTCAACAAGCCTTCGGCGGAGAGCTAGCTGACATTGTGGTTGAAGCAACCGGTAACACACATTCCTTCAATAACTGCGTTCAATCTATCACAAAATTTGGTACCATAGTATTGCTGGGAAATCCCCATTCAGATATGACTTTAAAACGTGCTACCTACGATCAACTAATGAGAAAAGAAGGTAAAATAATTTCAGTGTATAATGATGTTTATAAGAGATATCCTACAGATGAATGGTCAACCACCCGAAACGCACTTGATAGCAAAGAGTTAAAAGTCCATGATCTAATCACCCAGAGGGTAGCAATTGATGAAGTAACTGATTTATTTGAGCATATCCACAATAAAGAAATCTTCTCATGTAAATCAATGATGGTAATACAGCATAAAGGATAAGAAAGGAACTAATTTAATCAATGAAAGTATCATTATCTTTAATGTGCATGAATTTGACAACAGTCGCAGAGCATATAAAAAAACTTAATTCTTTTACCGATAATTATCATATTGATATTATGGACGGACATTACGTCAGAAATCTCGCTTTATCAGTTGATTTTATCAAAGCTATCAGGCCTTTAACTAATAAAACTATTGATGCACACTTAATGGTAGACAATCCTGAAGACTACATCAATGACTTAATTGCTGCTGGAACCGACTTAATAAATATCCATGCGGAAAAGCTCGACGGACAAGCCTTTCGCTTGATTGATCTCATTAAGCAAAGTGACAGGCAAGTTGGCGTCGTTATCAATCCTGAAGAAAATATTGCAGATATTTCCCAGTATCTTAACTTGGTTGATATGGTTACCGTAATGACCGTAGACCCCGGCTATGCTGGGCAAAAGTTCATTAAGGAAGCATTATTAACCATTAGCCAGCTAAAAGATTACCGTAAGCAAAATAGTCTTCATTTTGAAATTCAAATTGACGGCTCCTGTAATGCCGAAACTTATTCAGATCTCAAAACAGCCGGTTCTGATATTTTAGTTCTCGGCAGCAGCGGCTTTTTCGGGTTTTCGCAAGACATAGATCAATGTATCAAAATGGCTGAAAAATACTTAAATTAAAGCTAAATAGTTTTATACAAGCAAAAATGCTCAGTTGCAACTGTCTAATTGATTAGCTGCACTGAGCATTTTTTGCCAACTAATTTTAACTTGCAGTCACTAGAAAACCTAATACCTGCTGATTAATTATGCTCTGCGCCCCTTATGTCAAGCCCTCTATTTTGGTTATACCGCATATCTTAAATAAAAAAGCTCCAACGTTTGCTTAGCGTTGAAGCTTATCATTTACATTATTTTGCTTACAATTAACTATTATAAAAATTTAATCAGTACACCTACCGTAGCTACCAAAGTTAATATTAGAATTACTTTGTTAGCACTCATCCTTTTAGATGAAATCAGCCAAAAAGTAAACAAAACTGCAATTAGAGGTAATAGCCCCGGGAAGAACCCATCAATAATAGTTTCAAGTGGTTTGGTTTGTGAACCAAAAGGAATCTTGACGGTTGTTTTTAAAGCAATTGTCGAAGCAGCCAGACCACCGATAACAATTGTACCTAAAACTGTGAACATGTTGGTCAGACGTTTAGCACTTTCACCAACAATTTTATCTACAGCAGATACGCCTAACTTGTAGCCACCTTTAAAGCAAATTACCTCTACAATAGTAATAATCACCGCATAAGTTACAATGTAAAATAACGGACCTAAAGGACTGCCACCCTTAGATAACCCCATGGCAATTGATAAGAGCGTGGGAATTAGAATACCCTGCATCAATGAATCACCGATACCAGCTAAGGGGCCCATTAAGGAAGCCTTAACATCGACGGGCATCTCCTCACTGACATTAGTGTTGCCCATACCAATTTGTTCTTCAAGTGACGCTACAATACCATTAACCAGTTGTCCGGTTTGTGGCTCCGTATTGTAAAAAGGCGAATGCCGCTTAAGCAGGCGCTGATAGGCTTGATCATTATTTTTATAATATTTATTGCCTAAAGGCATATATGAAACTGCCCACGCAGCGCCGTGCATCTTTTCATAGCTCATTGCAGATTCAGGCAAGAACATATATCTTAAAAAAATTGACCGTAATTCTTTTTTAGTTAAACGCTCCGGCTTAGCCTCTTGGGCTACTGGCGTTTGTTTATCATCTTGATTAGCCATTATTTTGCCTCCTTAGAATAAATCTGCATCTTCGTATTCATCTTCGGTTTGAATCGCTTTTGCTGTGCCAGATGAATTACTACTATTATTGCTGCCAGTTTTACCGGATATCTGGTAGACAATATAAGCAATTAAAACGGCAATAAATACTAAGCCAATAGTACTCATTTTGGCAAAAGCAATCATTGCAAAACCAAATAGAAAGTAGATTAATTGTAGCTTATTTTTAATCAGCATATTCATTAACATTGCAATACCAAGAGCAGGCAGTAAGCCACCCAGCACCGTGATAATGCTGGTTATTTGCGTTGGAATTACTTTGAGTAAAGCCTCAACTGCTCCCCTGCCAAAGTAAATTGCCGCCCATATTGGCACTGCACGTACTAAGAAAGTAATAATTTGCGGCCAAACGACTTGGTCCATAATAAGGGCATGTTTATTAAAACGGTCAATATCACGATCCGCTCTATGATTAAAATAGGAAAAACCTGCCATTCTTAAGTTATAAAAAATTAAGCCAAATGTTTGACCAATAAAAATAGCAAGGGTAACTGCAATTGCAGGGTCTTTGGTTGTAGCCATTGCTAAACCAATGCCGCCATAAGAAGCATAAGTGATTTCCGTACTTGAAGTTCCGCCAGTATGCATTGTCGCAATGAAAACCGCTTGTACAGCTAACCCGCAAAGTATACCTGCCTTAACATCTCCAAAAATCAAACCACAAATGAAGCCTGCAATTAAAGGTCTGCCTAAAATATAGAACCCGTAGGCAACGCCACCCATAACGATACTATCAACTGCTCCTAAGTATCCGAAAATACCAACTAAAGCAGCTTGCCAAAAAAGAGCCATATTCATTTTTATCCCTCCTTGGCTTTCAACTCATCGTAATGTTTTCTAACCTCAGGCCACGTTTTTTTCTTTTCATCCGGAATCAGTTGAAAAGAAATATTTATGCCATGGTTATACATGTAGTCAAATGCTTCATAATCTTTATCATCAAGGGCTAAAGTTCTTTCAACGACTATTGCCCCTTCACGCGTATTCATTGGTCCTACATTCAGTTCATTACCCCAATCAGCACCGTTTTGCAGAAGCTTAGCAAAAGTTTGGGGTGAATTTGATATTAAGAAAAAGTTTTTGTGTGACTGTACCCCCTTTTTAATTATTTCTGGACCTTTATCATCGCTAAATATACCTACTTTTAAGTTTCCAGCTGCTGCTTTTAAAACTTTTGTTCTGAGTTTATCATGAATGATCTTATCACCCACTACTAAGAAACCATCTATGGGTCTTTCCTTCGACCATCTCGTGGTGGTTTGACCATGAATCACACGGTCATCCACTCTAGCTAATGTTATTGCCATAGAGAAACACCTTCCTCTAGCTAAAATTCAATATTTTGATTTGTGTCCGCTGTTTCTTTAGCTACACAAACTCCTTCCTTACCGAATTTTTCAGCTAAATCTGTGATTTCATCTAAACTTGGCTTGCTAGTTAGTGACAAGCCGACTTCTAAAAGCATAGGCAAATTAAGACCCGCTACAACTCTAATCTTTTGCGGATTTTGAAGATATTTTGCAAAGCACTCATTATAAGGCGAACCACCCTTAATATCGCAAAGGATTAATAAATCATCTGTTTCTTGATCTATGATGTGGGCAAGTTCTTTTTTAAATTGACCAGTATCATCAGGACTTAGTCCTAAATATTTAATCTGATTGTTTGAACCTGCAAGCATTTGATAACTGCTATAAATGCCTTTTGCCATATTCCCGTGTGTTGTAATTAATATCTTCATTATTTGTAACCTACCTATATAAAATAGAAGTGACTTTATATTGATCAGTTCTAAGCAAAGCGTCGGAGCATTCTATCGGCTCATCATTTGCGGCAAAAGTAACTTGGTTTAATTCTAAAGCAGCATCATTTGGTGCCAATTCCATTATTTTTGCCTGTTTTTTGTTTAGATTACGTGCTGAAAAATTCCTGATACCATATTTAATTTTTATTCCTGCATCTTTTTCTATTGCAGCAAATAAAGCAACATTATTAAAATCTACTTTTGCTATTTCCGGGCACTTATCAAGAGAAATCCAATTAAAAGTAAGTATAGCCGGCGTGTCTTCAACACTTCTGAGACGTACCAAATATAATACTTTCTGCTCTTTATCTATTTTTAACTTTTTCTGGATTTCTTTGGTAGGCTCGACAATTTTCTTTTCTATCACTTGCGTGGAAAAATTAATATTCTTGGCTTTCATCGTTTCGGCATACGAGACTAATTCTTGCGCAAAAGGATAAGAAATCTGCGGTTTCGTCACAAAAGTTCCTTTACCCTGAACTTTTTCCAAAGTACCTTCTTTGACTAATAAAGAGATCGCTTTTCTAACAGTCCCTCGTGCTACTCCCAGATTGTCAACAAACCATTTTTCAGATGGAATTTTGTCGCCGGGTGTTAATATTTTTTTATTAATGTCTGTCTTTATTTGGTTCGCAATTTGCTGGTAAATGGATATTGGAGAATTATTATCTATTGATATATTACTCATAGGGATTCATTCCTTCTTTAAAAGTTATTTATTTATAGTATAATCTTTGTTTTTATTATAAAGCATTATACTATTCGCCCTAAAAGCAATATAGCTAAATAAATTAATCAGCTATAGAATCATCATTTCCCTTTATCCCAGTGATAATTTGTGGCCCTGCACTCGTACCCAGCAATGATGCTCCTGCTTCAAGCAAAGATAGAGCCTGCTGTCTGGTTCTGATACCACCAGAAGCTTTCACTTCACATTTGTCTTGCGCAATTCTCTTTAATAATTGGATGTCATCAATGGTAGCGTGACCACCTTTACCCCAACCACTAGAGTTTTTCAGATAAGTGGCACCAGCATCCCTGGCAAGTTCAGCTGCCTTAATCTTTTCTTCGCGTGTCAACATACCAAATTCGAGCATAATTTTAACAACCTTGCCGCCTGCTGCCTTGACCACAGCGGCAATTTCATTTTGGTATTCATCATACATACCAGCCTTTAGGAAGCCGACATTGGGCATCCAGTCAAGTTGATCTGCCCCGTCCGCAAAGCATCTTTGAGCCTCAAACACTTTAACTTCTGTCTTTTGTGCCCCCATTGGAAAACTCATACATGTGGCAACTTGAATGTTGGTACCTTTTAATTCCTCCTTTGCAAGTGTGACCCATTGCGGCTGAATCATGACACCATTAAAGCCAAAGTGCTTGCAATCATCACACAAACCTCTTATATCATCTGGCGTTAATTCTGGATTAACATTAGTATGTTGAATCTTAGAAGCCAATTCCTTATCCGACAAATTTAACATAATAAACCACCTTTCATATTGATTAGCTTATCTTGCGCAATTACTGTAATCGCTTACAGTTATATATAAACATTCATAGACGTCTATGTCAAGAGCAAAATTAAAATAATGTTTTTTTAGTAAAATAAATACCATTATTAGCAGTGTTTAAATTGCTGGGCACTGGCCTTTCATTAAATACAAATATCGCAAAGAGAGTAAATAAAAAGAGCTATCGCACTGATAGCTCTTTTTTGCCTATATTTAAGCCAAAAGACTAATTAAATTTATATCTGCTAAGTTCATGAGGCAATACAACAGTATTATCTTGCACTACTTGCTTTCAGCTAGTTTAACGGCATAATCAATTGCATTTTTTAAACTGACTTCATTAGCTGTGCCTTTAAGAACCTGATCAAAGGCAGTGCCATGATCAACCGACGTTCTGATAATTGGCAGACCCAAAGTGACATTGATTCCTGCAACACTATCCCACTTCTTCTTTTGCTCATCATATTGAAAGCCAATTACTTTCACCGGTATATGTCCTTGGTCATGATACATTGCAACTACAATGTCGTACATCCCGCCATTACATTTTGCAAAAACTGTATCAGCAGGAACGGGACCAGTCACGTTAACGCCTTTTGCTCGCATTTCTGCAACCGCAGGTGCAATTTCCTTTATTTCTTCATCACCAAATAAGCCATTTTCTCCTGCATGTGGGTTTAGCCCTGCAACTGCTACCCGCGGATTTTTGATGCCCAAATTACGGCAAACCTCGTCAGCCAGCTTAATACATTCTGCAACCCTAGGCTTTTTCACCAAATCACAGGCTTTTCTCAAAGAAACGTGTGTAGAAACATGAACCACCCTTAAATTGCCGTGGGCGAGCATCATCGTGTAGTTTGGAGTATGGGTAAATTTACCATAGATTTCAGTATGCCCAGCATAGTGGTGTCCTGCTAAGTTCATTGCCTCTTTGTTTAGGGCATTCGTTACGGTAGCATCAACTTCATGGGCATTAGCCAGTTCAATCACTTTTTTGACATATTGAAAAGCAGCGTTACCCGCCATTTTGCTGACTTGGCCAAACTGCAATTCAGAGATTTCAACTTCGTGCATATCGTAAACATCCATTGTCCCGTATTGGAACTTAGCATCTTTAACGTTAGTAATGGGGTTAAGCTGCAGTTTACGGTCAGGTAATATTTCCATTACTTTTTCGAGAACATTGCTATCACCTATCAATAAAGGTCGGCATTTTTCATAAAGTCGTTGATCCTGAAAAGTTTTCAAAGATATTTCCGGTCCTATACTTGCAGGATCTCCCATTGTAATACCAACAATTGGTCTACCCATCAGTTTTGTCTCCTTTTCAACTACTTTTTATATTCACTGTAATACTCATCTATAGTATTTTGAATGGTCGTCACTGCTTCTTTAGTTAAACCATTAAATGGTGCGCGGGGCATCCCCACAGGATAGCCCATGACATTAGTTGCTTTCTTAACAATTGTATTCGGATTTCCTAACTTGAAACAGTTTCTAAACGGACGGATAGAATCTTGCGCTTTCCTAGCTTCTTCCCATTTACCAGCTTGATAGTAGCGGTAGATTGATACCATAATTTCCGGTAATACATTCGCACAAGCGGCAATACCACCGGTACCTCCGGCTTTCAAAGTCCACAAAATGAGAGAATCATTACCTGATATGACTGCAAAATCCTTATTTCTGGTTAATTCAATGTACTGCAAAATATTGTCGAAATTACCGCTTGAATCCTTAATACCAGCAATATGTGGCAAATCGGCCAGGCGAGCCACAGTTTTAGGTGCGAGAGCATTGCCCGTCCTTGCAGGGATGTTATAAAGCAAAATTGGAATATGAACAGCATCATTTAAAGCCTGATAATGCTTAAATAAATCTTCCTGTGAAGCTTGCGCAAACCACGGAGTAATAACTGATAATGCGTCTGCCCCTAGCTCCTCAGCTTGCTGCGACAACTGAATTGTTTCTGCTGTAGAAACACAACCTGTGCCCACATATACTGGAACCCGGTGATTTGCCTGTTTAATTACCGTTTCCATCACTTTTAATTTTTCATCATGGCTAAGAATATATCCTTCACCGTTTGTGCCTAGCGTAAAAACTCCGCTGATGCCGGCATTAATCTGCCGCTCAACCTGATTTTTCAACTCTGCATAATTTATTTGACCATTTTCATCCATCGGGGTCACCATTGCTGCAATAATACCCTGAGCAATCTTTGTCTGACACATTTTAAAAACTCCTCCTTCTAAACTACATTACTGCTTTATAAATTTGAGCAATTTCTGAGCGCGTTAATTTTTTCAGATTGTGACTGAGCAAGCGCTTTTGCTCTAGTGCTGAATCAACTAAAAAGTCCAAGTCTGTTTCCTGTACACCAAATTTTTTAAGATCAGTTGGTATTTCGGTTTTTGCAACAATTTCTGCAATCTTAGCAATTACAAAATCGGCTTTCGCACTAGTACTTTTACTGCCTTCTTCCGGCCAAATATTAGTGCAAAGTGCTGCTAAACGATCTTCAATCGCCGGCTTGTTAGTTTCCATGCATGCTTTAAATAAAATGGCATTAGCTACGCCATGAGCAATATGGAATTTGCCACCAAGCGGATACGACAAGGCATGAACTATGTTGGTTCCGGAAGCGGTGATTGCTACGCCACCATAAAAGGCACCCAGTTGCAGCGCTTCACGTGCCTGAATATCCTTTGTGTCTTGATAGGCCTTAATAATATTCTTAAAAATCAATTTAGCACCAAGAAGTGCCACACCGTCACTCATTACAGTGGCGTTTTTAGCCGTATAACATTCAACGCAGTGGCTGAGTGCATCAATTGCTGACGAGGCAAGAATTGACTTGGGCAGGTTTTTAACATTATTGCCATCAAGCAGAACTAAATCCGGGAGCATTGCATCCGCTACAATACCAAACTTAACCTGTTTTTCCGGAATGCTGACTATCGCATTAATTGTGGCTTCTGAGCCTGTACCCGCAGTAGTCGGAATAAAAACGGTGGCACAGTGTTTTTGTGCTTTGGTCGGATCATTAATCAGATCTTTAACGCTCAAATCGGTATGAAGCAATAGTGAAATCAGTTTGGCAGCATCCATTACCGAGCCGCCGCCGATAGCAACAATCGTATTGAAGTTAAACTGGCTAACCTTCTTAAAAAGAGCATCAACTTGGGTATAGCTTGGTTCAGGTTTAATTTCGGATTCAATTTGATAAGCAATACCATGTGCTTGCAGGCAATCTTCTAGCGGTTGAACCAAACCCGCTTTTAACAGTCCTTGATCCGTGAAAAGTAAAACATTCGTATTTTTTCTGGTTTGCAAAAATTCACCTAATTTGTCCAGTAAATTTTCACCCAGATATACCCTCTGCGGTAACTTTAAAAAAGCTTCTTTCATCACAGTCTTACTCCTTTTCTTCTTTGACCCAGTCTTCTGTAAACTCGACAAAAGCAATATTTTGTCTGAAATAGGTAAACGTCAAAGCAATTTTACCGTTTCTTGTCGGTTTAACTGAGGGATACGAAAATTCCCTATTTTTCTTATCTTTAGAATTATTAGTGAGGGCATAACCGCTGCCTTCGGCAATATTTCTTACATACGGCCAAGTTTTACCGTTATCTTCTGAAATTGCCACGGTTAATGGTGCCCGGGGCGCACCCCAAAAAGCAGTTTTAGCAGCTTTTTTGTTGGACGTTTCCTTTGCCGTGGTTTTTTCGGAAAATAATGATAGTCTTCTCACTGTTGCATCTTCAGCACTGGACTTATTAAAAGCTAAAATTATGTTGCCGTCAGGCAGCAGTGCTGCTTGGATAGATGAATTATTATTCGGCAAGTCAATTGCCTTAGGTGGCGTCCAGCGGCTGCCGTCATTAGAAAAAGAACGGTAGATATTATCAGCCCAACGACTTCTAAAAAAGCCTACATATCCCGCGTTATTTTGTAGCTTGACAATACTCATTTGAACGCAGCCCTGACTATCGGGGACTTCGTATTCTTTCCAAGTTTGTCCGCTATCCTGCGAAACCCGGACACAACTGTAATCATAACTGCCATCCCATGGTTTGCCGTCATTTTTAACTACACAATGATAAAGGGGTAAAAGCCACTCTCCATTAGCTGTTACAACTAGCGGATGACGAATAAACAGACCACTTTCACCTGGAAATAGATTACTTTGCAAGCTCCATGTTTTCCCATTATCATGTGAAACACGATATTGAATTATCGCCGTATCTTCATTTCCACCAACTTGGGAAGTGTAAAGTAGCCAAATATCGCCATCAGGTGCCGCAAATAAAACCGGATTTTGATCGGAACGACCGGGATTGTTCGACATTGGAACCGGCTTTGACCAGCTATCTGTTCCTGCTTTCAATTCAGCCATAAAAATGGTAATGTCGTCTGTGCCTTCTTCAGTACCTGAAAACCAAGTACACAAGGTATCACCATTAGGTAATATCAATAAGTTGGAAGCATGACTTTGAATTCCCGAATCTGGCAACAACATAGTTCTGTCAAATTTAGCAGTTAAGCTTTCTTGTAATTCCATGATATTTCTGCCTTCTTTCCTAAAGAACGTAATTTATTTAAACCAAACATAATCAAACTCGAATCTCCAAAAGCACCAGCTTTAGAAATCATATTAATACCGTCAAATTCACCGCCAACAACGGTTAGAAGCGGCATCCCCAAAGCAACTTCTTCTCTAATTACCGTTCCCTGTGCCTTCACAATTCTTAAAATACTTTGTGCAGTTGTACCACCAGTAACAAATAAGCCAGAAACAGGAAATTCTTTAATCACGCGGCGGCAAATACCTGCCAGTATCATTTGAATGGTGTTCTCCATTTCCGTACCAACTATGCCAGCCTCATTAAAACTGGTCTTGGTTTTTATTAAATCTGCCCTTTTTAGTGATGCGGACGATACCAAGGCCAAATTTCTGCCTTTTTTTAAAATACTTACAGCCTGGTCAACGTATTCAGAATAATTTTCTGTTTTATAAATTTCATAAATCGGCAATGCAATGATAGCCAACCCATTTTCTTTGGCATAAAGAATCTGTTTTCTAGTTTTACTGCTGACGCTGCCAACTAAAGCAATTGCCGGTGTTGCCACACTACTCTTTTTGACCATTCCTTCAATTAGACCAGAGGAGCCAACCCAGAGGATTTTGCCTTTTAATCCCTGAAATAGAGAAACAATCTTGCAAAAATCTTCATCATTTTCGGTATCAAAGCCAAAGCATTTTTTGCTCAAATCCAAGTCTTTGTTAGACCGTAAATCTTTTAAAGAGTAATATTGCACGCTATTAACGCCAAAGCTTTGGGCCAAGATTGTTTCAACATTATCCAGCAATACCGGTTTAACGGGATCGCAGGCAAATTCCGTTTTGCGCAGTTCTTTGCCACTAACCAGAACTTTCTTATTAATTACCTGCCTGCCTAGCGCCGGCAAGGCTGGTGCAAAAACAACGTAATCTGGTGTAAAACGGTCGTTAATCGCTCTTAATTCAGTAACAATATTACCCCTCAAAGTCGAATCAACTTTTTTATAAACAAAATCGAACTGGTTCATATCAATTGAATTTAAAATTGTTTTTGTTTTTTCATAAGCCGTTTTTTCTGAGTCATTTCGTGTTTCCGTATCAATTACACAAGAAGTGTGGGGAACAATATTAATTGCTGAGAAAAAAACATTTACTGGCATACCTTCTTCTGTAAGCTTAACACCGGTATCATTAGCACCAGTAAAGTCATCAGCAATTATCAAAAATTTAGCCATTTTTCCACCCGCCATCAGATATTCTTTACATAGATAATCTTAAAATGATTAAGAACAAAGCTGTAATATTTTTTGTTTCACTTTTAAACACTTATCAGGGAATTAAAAATGAAGTATACTAACTCTAAAAATATGTTCAAAATTGAAACGGAGGTTATTATGACTGCTAAAATTCTCTGCATCGTTCCCTATCCCGGTTTGAGAAACAAAGTCCAACACTTTTTTAAGCAATTAACAACAGAGAATGCTGATCTGGACATTCAAATTCAAATTGAACTAGCTAATTTAGCGAATAAAAACAATTTGGCCGCTTTAGTTAAAAATAATGATTTTGACTTATTACTTTCCCGTGGTGGAACTGTCGCCTTTTTGGAAAAACAAACCAATGTACCTGTAATAGATATTGGTATTTCCCAGTACGATATTATTCGGACGATCAAAAGCATTCCCGACTTGAGTAAGTCCGCTATCATCTGCTATGACGCCTTCGATCAAGCTATCTCCCAAACCTTGGCTCAATTTAATATTAAAATGACCAAATATGTAGTACAGAAAAAAATGGATATTAAAAATGCAATGGCAAAGCTTGCAGCAAGCGGTTATCACAATATAATTTGTGATTCAGGCATAATTGTCGCTTCCAACAATATCTACCACCTCAATTCTTATCTGATTGAATCGGGAGACGAAGTTGTCTATCAAGCACTTAAAACCTGTTTTCTCTTACTTAGGGAAAAGGAAACAAATATTAATTACTTCAATCTGCTTTCCGAAACCCTCGCAGCATTTCATAATTACACACTCTTTTTTGAAAAAGATAATTATTTTAACGTTTTATTCAGCACTAATAAGAAAAAAGCCGCATTTTTGGCAAAAAAGGTGCGTAAAGCGCTCAGTGACGCCACACCGATCGTAACTTGGGCTAATTCCTCCTGGCACGTAGTAGTAACGCAGACACCCAACTTTTCAATTGCTACACTTGATTATTTAGGAAAAGCTGCATCAAGCAGTCAAACACACTTTGATGCGGATTATATCTCCTCAGTCTATTCGACCTGCTATGATAACCAGTTTTTCAAATTACTCAGACACTATTCTCACCTCCAAGCGCCCGTTGCCATAATCGGTGCAGATGGCCTTGAAAAAGAATATTTAGGCAGCCTAATCTTTAAAGAAACAGACGCTGCAACTCCAATACAGATTTCTCTGTCAGATCATGAAAGCTTAAGCAAAGCTCTTGCTGATAATGACTCGATATTCTTTGATAATCACCATCTTATTCAGATCACCGGCTTAGAGAAATTGCCAGCCTCTGACCAAAATGACTTTTTTGAATTTATCCGTAAATCGAATTTGGACGGCAGAAACAAGTTGGTTTTCTTAATTACCCAGCCTTATGGAACAAAGTTGAACATTTCTTTTCCTGATTACCTCACAGTTAACGAACTCTTTTTAAAACCTTTAAACGCAATGTCTTATGACGTTTTTAATCAGTTGGTACACTCCATTCTCAACGATTTTAATTTAAAGACGGGTAAAACTTTTTCAGGAATTTCTGACACAGCATTAGACCATCTATCGAGTTACCCGTGGCCCCACAACTACCGCGAATTTATTCACGTTTTGACTACTGCCCTAGCAGTAGCTGACGCCCCGATTTTAAAGGGCAAAGATATTGATCTGATCTTAACTCAGCTGGCTGTGAGTGAAAAATCACAGCCAGAACAAGCGGCTTTAAAGGTAGCCAGTCCCGCACATCGAGGACATTCTTTGCATGATATTATCGTCCAAGACATTAAACAGGCGCTCAAAGAAAATAATGGCAATAAAACCAAAACGGCTAAAGAATTAAACATTAGTCGCGCAACTTTATGGCGCTATTTAAAACGGTAAAAACTGGGTTATTATCAAACTGCTGCCAAATTATGCTGGGAATAATACACAGCACATCACAGCAACAACGGTGATATAAATTATTGTTAACGGGATAGTATAGACAAATGTTCTGCCAATTTTATAGTGTCCCTGGGCAACAGCAATACCTATGGCAGTATCCATTGGCATAATAACTGCAGCATTAGACGCAATTACGGTTGCTAAACCTGCAGCACGGGGATCAAGTCCGGAAGCAACAGCCACTGCAATAGCGATTGGCGTTAAAATCATGGTTGTTCCCATGTTCGAGCCGGTCAAGTTGGCCATGATTGTCGCCGCAAAAGCAAAGACAAAGGTAATGACCCAAATGCTGGAATTATTGCCCAGAACTCCTTGTAATGCTGAACCAATCATTTTGGTTACGCCTTTAGCAGCCATAATATCAGCAAGACCAAACATTCCGCCTAAAAGATAGATAATGGGACTGGACATACCCTCGCGAATTTCTTTAAAACTGATAATATTGCAAAAATACATCAGGCCAATTCCTACTAGTGGGATAACGTAGACAATATTTCCTAATTGATTGGTAAAAAACATGGCAATTGTAGTTACAACAAAAGAAATGTAAATCAAATTTTCCTGCCATGATTTTAAGTTATCAGTCGCTTCTTCTTCCTGTTCTTTTTGATCCTGCCCCGCATCAATTTTTAATTCCTTTTTGGGTAAAACACGATACGCAATTAAGGAATAAACAAATGCAACTAAAAGTGGCACTGCACCGGCAATGATCCAAGTGCCCATACTTACTGTATGGCTGAAGCCAGCGTTAGTAATAAAATTATTTAACGCTAACACATAAACCATGGTCATACCCATAGGAATTTTACGAGCGCTAATATCGACCATTGAAGCCAGCGGCAACAGCATTTGTCCCGATGGTATACCACCACCTGCAGGTAAAGTTGACAAAACCAAACAGATTAATAAGGTTGCAGGTCCCGGTTCCATTACTGTCATCAGAATAACAGTGAATAATAGCAAAACTACAAATAGTGTCAGCCCACTTTTACCTTTTTGAATTTTTAACAAAAATGCCTGTAATTTATGAATGGCACGTGTCCGCGCAAAAAGTGAACTGATAATTACATATCCTGCAGTTAAGATAGTGTTATTGTTAATAAAGCCACCGTATGCTTGTTGTACGGTGGCTGTTCCAGTTAAAACCAAGATTGTACAGGCGGCAACTGGCGCAAATCCAAAATCAAACTTATCAGAAACCATTGCTACGATCATTACAGCCATTACAATTAAAACAATGTACGCTTGTGACATTTTAATGACCTCTCTCAAATAAAACATACCGGTTAATCGCTTACATTGTTTATGCTAATAAAAATCATAACTAAACTACATTGAATATCGTCTTATTTTTAAACATTATTTACTGGATAAAAAGAAATCACTCGTAAATGAATATTTATCGTCTTATTTTTAAACAATAAACACTAAAACAATTTAATTGGGCAATATAGAATAGGATTAAAAGTATTTTTATGAAAGAAGGTTTTCTATGACTGTTAACGAAAATACTCAGATTGATCCAGAAAAATTCGCATATCATTTTGCGACAGTTGCCCGTCAGATGAATTATTCTCAACAAGACTTAATACCTGAGGCCAAAAAATTCTTGTTAAGTTACTTGACCGCATACTACTTAATAGGTGATTTCAACACTCTAGAAGATACACAATTTACTACCAATAAAAAATTGAGCAACCTTTCGTTTGATGAAATGGTGGATAAGATCCAGCAACTTAATTCAAAGCAAATGCTAAATAATTAACCCAGAATGTAAGAAAGGAAAATGATATGATTTACGCTAATATTAATGATTCAACTACTACTTTCATTCGTCAAAATCAGTATCTGGATAAGGCTTTTAAATGGCTGCAAGAAACCGATTTGACCAATTTAGCTGTTGGCAGATACGATATCAGTGATGGCATTTTTGTTAAAATTCAGGAATATAATACGAAAGACGAAAAAAAGGGTCGCTTTGAAAATCATCAAACGCACCTTGATTTTCATTATTTAATTAAGGGTGCAGAAATAACAAGGGTAACCAAACCTAACGGCCTGACTGAAATAGATAATGCACTTGCAAGCCCGGATGACGTAGCGCATTATCAGCGCTTTACTGGTCCAGCAACTTCAATTTGCTTACATCCTGGAGATTATATTATTTTATTTCCTGAAGATGCTCATGAAGCTTGCTTAGATTTAGACGTTAATGAAAAGCCATGTAAAAAGGCGGTTATCAAGGTGCCAATTAAGTTGGTGCAATAATTTATTAGACAGAAAAAGGGCTCCGAAAGCGACCATGCTTTTGGAGCCCTTTAATATTTTGTACTTATAAAACTGTTATCAATTATAAATCAGCTAAATTCTTTTTCTTAGGAGCATCCTTAGGACTATTAGCGTCCTGCTCTTTATAACCAAAGAAGTAGGTCAAAGCAAATGCAGCAACAATTGTCACAATGGAGGCAATCCAGAAGTTCAGCAGGTTATTAGGATTGCCTTGCCCAGCTTTAGGCACAAAGGATGGAAATCCGATTAAACTGCCAGTAAAGCCATACATATCAACTTTAAGCAGACCGTTTACCAGACCACCAATGGCAGCACCAAGACTTGAAGTCATAAATACACGACCATACTTTAAGTTAACACCGTACATTGCCGGCTCAGTGATACCAACAGCAGCGGAAATAGCGGCACTTAAAGATAATCCCTTTAAGTCAGGATTATGCTTGGTCTTAAACCAAACGGCCAGAGCACCAGCACCTTGTGCAATCATAGTTACTGAAACAATACCGTTTAAAATACTATGTCCCGTTGCAGCAATATCATTCGCAATAATTGGCACTACTGCCCAGTGCAGTCCGAAGATAACGAGTATCTGGTAAAGACCACCGATGATTAAGCCGGAAAGTGCAGTGTTGACAGTTAAGAGCCATTGCAATACTTTGGCAATTCCCGTAGAAATAAACGAAATTACGGGCCCTACAATAATTAAGACTGTCATCCCTACCAAAAAGATTTCTACTAGTGGAGTAAAAATTTGTCTTAATGTAACTGGCATCCATTTTTTAATCCACGGTTCAATTTTAGCAGCCATCCAAGCCGCAAAAATCATTGGGAAAATTGAATAAGTATATTGTGGAATATGAATTGGAATACCGAAGAAGTTGGCATTAATACCAACGCCAGCTAAGTAGTAACTGAATTTGCCGCTGGCATAAATTTTTACTAAATCAGGGTAAATCAGAAAACCGCCAATAATAGAAACAACTACTGGATTAGAACCTAATCTTTGAGCAGCTGTAAAACCAACAATTAAAGGCAGAAAGTAAAACGATGCATCCCCCATCGCATTGATAATAGTGTAAGTTGGCGAAGCCGTAGACATGTGGCAGAAGTTAGTTAAAATGTTAAGAATACCTTTTAACATACCGCTGGCGGCCAGCAAGCCAATTACAGGCATCATAGAGCCGGTAATTACACCTATTAACTGGAAGAAGCCGTTTTTAATCTTGCCACCGATAGATTGATTAGCCTCTGGAGCTGGAGCAGCAGCTGTAGTCTCACCTTGCCCAGCGTATTTTGGCCCAAGTAGTTTGATTAATTCATCATAAACGTCTTCTACCGTTTGACCAATTACTATCTGATATTGGTTATTTGCACGGGTAACATCTATTACTCCTTTAATGTTGTTAACCTCGTCATCCTGCGGAATACTATTATCATTTAAGGTAAAGCGCAGACGAGTAAAGCAGTGCATAACACTTTTAACATTATCAGCGCCACCAACTGCCTTAACAATTTCACGAGCTGTAGTTTGGTATTTATTTTCTTTTTTGTTAGCTGCAACCGGTGCTGACTTAGTCTGTTTCAATGTAATAGTGGCTGCCGATTCACCGGCAGACTTAGTGCCCAGAGCAAGATCGATACCAGCTAAAATATCAGCGGTATTAGTAATCGCCAGAATGACGGTATCATCTTTTTGGGCATCTTTAATTGCCTGCAGATCCATTGTCCCCAGTTGCTGCCCTGCTTTTACTTTAGAGCCGGCTGCCACTTGCAAATCAAACGGTTTGCCGTCAAGTTCAACGGTATCTATACCAAGGTGAATCATCACTTCCACATCATCTGCAGTTTGCAAACCAAGTGCGTGCTTTGTTTTAGCAACCATTACCACCTTCCCAGTTACAGGCGAAACTATTTCTCCTGCACTAGGTTTAACAGCAAAGCCTTCCCCCAACTTTTTCTGAGAAAAAACCGGATCATTAACATCTTCAAGATTAATGACCTGACCGGCAACAGGTGCCAGTATTTTAATCGTATTACTCATAATTAAACCTCCATGAAATTACTGCATAATGGTTCGTCATATATTGATAACGCTTTCCTAAAAAATTATATATATTGTATAGACAAGTGTCAACATATTGATTATTATATTGTTGTAATAGTCTATTTTATGCTTGTTAACTATACTAGACAGGTTATAATTTTAAGAAAGGTGGTATGATTAAATAAAAAAAGGTGGATCTTTAATAATGGCAGTTAAGTATATCCAAATTGCAGCTGATTTAGCGAATAAAATTAAACACGAGCAATATGCAGCCGGTGATTTTTTACCAAGCGAACCGACATTATCACAGTTATATAATGTTTCACGTGAAACGATTAGGAAAGCTTTGACTGAACTGGCAGATGCCGGTTTAATTCAAAAAATACAGGGTAAAGGTTCAGTGGTTATTAATGCCGCTCGTATTGCCTTCCCAGTTTCTAATATTGAATCTTTTGACGAACTCAACAAGCAAAAACAAATGCACGCGGCAACTAAAATTATTGAGTTAAAAGATGCACGTGTGCCGTTTACCATCAGTAAACATTTATCCTTAACAGAAACTGCTGCGACTTATGTAAAACGTTTGCGCTTGATCAATCATGAACCAATAGTAGTTGACGAAGATTATATTTTAAAAAAATACGTGCCCCAAATTTCGCCGCAGCAGGCACAAAGCTCGTTATACCACTATTTTGAGCATGATTTAGGGCTTGAAATTGATTATGCCACTAAAACTATTACGGTAGAGCCAGCTAGTGCAAGTGTAATCAAGCAGTTGCAGCTTACCAATACCAATTTAGTCGTAGTAGTACGCAGCTTAACTTACTTAAAAGACACATCTTTTTTTCAGTACACTATTTCGCAACATCGGCCTGATAAATTTAAGTTTGTAGACTTTGCACACAGGAAAAACAAAAATGGGGGTCTTATTCTATGAGTTTGGCAGATAAAGTTATTTATCAAATTTATCCCAAATCGTTTTATGACAGTAATGGTGACGGTACCGGGGACTTAAGGGGGATTATTCAGAAAATTCCCTATTTAAAGAAACTAAATATTGATATGATTTGGTTCAATCCTTTTTTTGTATCTCCCCAAAATGATAATGGTTATGATATTGCCGATTATTATGGTATTGATCCGTTATTTGGCACAATGGCTGATTTTGAAGAATTAGTCGCTAAGCTTGCGCAAAACCATATTGGTGTGATGCTTGATATGGTGTTAAATCACTGCTCCACTGATCATATTTGGTTTAAAAAAGCTTTAGCCGGGGACGAATATTATCAAAAATTTTTCTACATTAGAAAGCCTAAAGCAGATGGCAGTTTGCCTAACAACTGGACATCTAAATTTGGTGGTTCCGCTTGGGCACCGTTTGGTAAAACTGGTAAATACTACCTTCATTTATATGATAAGACTCAAGCCGATCTCGACTGGCATAATCCAGCAGTTAGAACAGAACTCTTTAAAGTAGTTAATTTCTGGCGTGACAAAGGGGTTAAAGGGTTTCGCTTTGACGTGATTAACGTTATTGGCAAAGATGAACAGCTTACTGACGCGCCTAAAAACACTGCCAGCAAGTTAATGTATACGGATCAACCGGTAGTCCACCAATATCTAAAAGAATTAAATCAGAAGACTTTTGGTCAGGAACCCGATACCATTACAGTGGGTGAAATGTCATCAACGACCATTGCTAATTCTGTTGCTTACACTAAAAAAGAAAATCATGAACTTTCAATGGTTTTCACTTTTCATCATCTAAAAGTTGACTATCAAGATGGACAAAAATGGACCAAGATGACCTTTGATTTTTCTGCTTTAAAGAAGGCCCTAAATGACTGGCAAGTAGGAATGAGTCAAGGCGGCGGCTGGAATGCTCTGTTTTGGAATAATCATGACCAGCCCTGGGCTCTGAGCCGTTTTGGTGATCCCGTACATTATCGGGAAAAATCCGCTGAAATGCTGGCTACCGTAATGCACTTGTTACGCGGTACCCCTTATATTTATCAGGGCGAAGAAATCGGCATGATTAATCCTAACTACCAGAAGATAACCGATTATGTGGATGTAGAAACACTTAATGCTTATGATGACCTTAAAAAACAAGGCTTAAGTGACGCCAAAGCTCTGACAATTATTCAGGCGAAGTCACGAGATAACAGCAGAACGCCAATGCACTGGGATGATAGTGTTAATGCCGGCTTTACTACTGGTACTCCCTGGCTGAAACCTAAAGATCAAGAACAAATTAACGTGGCGGCTGAACTTGATCACGGTGAAGTTTTCCCCTATTATCAAAAGCTGATTTACTTGAGAAAACATTATCCCATTATCGCTAAGGGAAGCTATGAACCCATTGATTTGGATCACCCGCAAATTTTTGCTTATTGCAGACTTTATCAGGGACAAACCTTACTAGTAATAAATAATTTTTACGGGCAAAAAGTAACCTACGATTTACCTGGTTCTTATCAAGGACAAAAAGCGCAAACTTTAATTAGCAACTATAATAGGAATTTAAGCGCAGTACCAAAGACTTTAGCTTTACAGCCTTATGAATCGCTGGCTTTGTTAATATAGCTAAAAGAATAACTTCTTTTGCTATGAAAATCTAACATAGAAAATACTGCAGTCAAAAAATTACCATCAGAATTTAAGATGAATTGCTCATGTAGCACTATTATTAATTTGACTAAAAAAATGAGGTGACTTAAAAATACTATTTAAGTCACCTCATTTTATATATAAGTAATACGCTTCTGCTTGATACGCCAAGCAAACCTAACCAAAATAGTTGGTTTAGCTCAATCAATTTTATATCTCTTATAAATTAAAAGTATAGTCACTCTTGATTTAACAAGATACTGCCTGACGCATTCTTTTAAATGCAATATCAATATCATCTGTATCTGCCGCCTGCAGCATTTGGCTAAGATTACCTTGAAAAACACACTTTTTGTTGCCAACGAATACAATGTGCGCCTGCAAAGAGTTTAATTTAGCCAACTGGTGCAAAGTCATAATTACTTTTTTCTTTTTCTCAACAACTAAAGATTCAACTAAGTCTAAAATCAAATTTTCAATATAACTATCAATTCCACTAAGAGGTTCATCGAACAAATATAATTCCCGCTCCATTATACTAGTACAATAAACCATGACAGATTGATATTCTCCACCGGATAAAGACCTTAGTTTAGTATTTATTAATTCCTTTATGATCTCATTATAAAAACTAACTTGTGCATTAGTGACTGCAACAGTATGATCATTCATCGATTTAAAAAAATTTATTACTTGTTTTACCGTCAGTTCATCAAAGAAAGACATGTTTTGAAATTTATAAATAATATTAGACATAGAAGGAAAATCTATCATAGCTGCAGCAGGACGGTCAATAAAGCCATAAATTAGGTTAAGTAAAGTCGTTTTACCAGCACCATTACTACCAATGATCACATTTAACTGATCGCCAATAAATTTTGCGTTAAAATCGGCAAAGATTTCTTTCTTTTTATAAGAGAAGTTCAAATGCTTAATTTCCATATTGTCACCTTCCAACTATTTTTTTTCAAAAATTGTAGAAATATTTTGTTTTGCAATAAAAATCATTCCAAATAGGACATAAATTAAAATAACGAGCAATAAATTAATAAGATTTGCCCAATTTACTCTAGAAAACATCATTTGCATTATTACTTCATACCCAGTCATTAGGTATTTAACAGGCGTACATAGCAATAATAAATTTAATATTTCGTTTTTTGCTTCAAAAGCTGACACCATGAAAGAGAGCAAAATAATTAACGTAATCACAATATTGTAAGTTTGCAACCTTAATTTCACTGTAAGTAAAAAATATAAGCCCATAGTTAAAGGTAAAACAAACACAATCGCAGCTATTATTGTGGTCAACAGTAAATAGCCCAGATAAGCAAGGGACTTAAACATTAGTGTGGTGATTAAGTTAAAAAGGAATAATTCTATTATTAAAAACGTCCACTGCGATAAAAATTGACTGATCAATACTAGATACTTTGAATTGGTCACCATGTAAATAACTTTATAATAACCATAATCACGATACTCAACCATTGCCAGAATCACTGAATTTAGAGTAGTTGTTAAGGCAATATAGGCAAAATAGTATGCACTTGCGCTAATTAGTTTATCCTTACTGACAGTATAATTATTAATCAAGACCGGAGCATTAGATATAGCAAAATATATAACTGGAAAGACAATGTTAAACATTAATGCAATTTTGTTGCTAAAAGCATTAATAAGAAAAATCTTGTAGAGCGCATAAAACTTTTTTTTCATAGAAATCTCCGTGAATATTACCTAACATTTTTGAAATAGATTAAACTTATCGCCTAAAAGATGTAACCCCAATTTAGCTAAGAATCAAAACTCAGATAATTTTCATTTGAAATAGATTCTCAATCTAGCAACAATAGTCAGTTTACTATTAGCCTTCACTGTACGATAAATTATGAAAATTATATGTTATTTTACCATATTGGTCAATTAAATCTCATATTTTTATTATTTAAGGTCCTAAAAAACTTGCTAAAAAGGCCGCATAATAATATTAGGTAGTCCAACCTGGTAATGCCAATTTAATTCACCAGGACAAATTTGATAATCATACTAAAGCTGACAGTATCTTGCTTAGATAATTTAGTCACAAAAATACCCCCAAATTTGTGTTAAATTTGGGGGTCATATCAATTAGGATAAAATTTTTTCTGTGATTCCAGTGGAACCGCTAAACTATTTATACATTTAAATTTTAGGATGAATTTGTTTCAAAAAGAAAACAAAGGTAACGAAAAACTAACATGAATGTATAAAAGAAAATTACCAATTTTTAAAGCTATAATCTAAGTCGCAATCTTTTTTGAGACCTTTAGAAATTTTATTTCTTTATTAGACTCAAATTTCAATCAAACATAATTGCACCGCTTTTCGCGTCACCTTGCTATATCTCCATTTAATAATCTTCGCATTCAAAGTTTATGTTAATTTAAATTAGTATAAGCTGCTTAAACACAGTCTGGATCCACAGGGTTTTACATTCCTTATTTACAATCAGACAACTAAAAATTACCGATTAAAAGAGTAGGAATATTAGCATAAACTTCGTTATCAATCCATTGCTTCAATTGGGTAATTGATTCTTGAGCCAATTTTTTATCTGAACCCTTTAATTTATTAGCCAATTTTTCGGCAGTGACTAGCATTTTTGTCTTTTTCTCTTTAGAAGTAGTGTGGATTACTTCTGCTTCGGCTTTTATTAATGGCTTAAGCGCTTTTCTTAGACCATTTACATTGTATGTCCCGGTTAAAAAGTTAGTCCAAAACTTATATTTGCCATTTTGCGACACAATATGTACTAAGGAACCATTTTTTATTGATATAGCGCGATCTATTTTGAATAACATGTTTTTAGCAAAAATTTTTTTAGCATACTTCACACTATATTCTTTAGACAAACCATTTTTTCTTTGAAACAATCCACCATCAGCAGAAACTTCATCTTTAGTTAACTTGAAAACATAACCAGCCTTGGCTAATTTTTTAGACCATGTTTTATCAGACACACCCTGATTATTGACTATAGTATTTGTATCGCTTACGTCAGCTGCTTTAACAGGCACATAATTACTGCTTGTTGCACTAAATATCAAGCTTGCACCAAAAACAGCTAAAATTGCTGCTATACTAAGTGATCTTTTCATTTTTACCCAACCTACTTTGATTTAATACTAATAATATTTTTCCATTTAATTATCAATTTAACTGTAATCATATATTAAAATAATAATTTAATATTGAGATTATATATCTTTAATTAACTGCATTCAATAAAAAGGTAAAAATATGTTTAAAAAGCAAACTGACAATTTTTAAAGTTGCGGGTCTCAATCATTTTTCAACCAATAAATTTAATTATTATTTTTTAGGAATGTATCATAATATCAAATTAAATATAAATTTTAAGTCTTGCCATCTTGTCGTCTATCTTCATAAGAGGCTGCTACATCAGCTTTTAGCTTTTCACCAAAAAAGGACAAACGACATGCAGCCATTTGTCCTTTTAAACTGTTTATTATTTAGTTTGATAGTCATCAACTATGGTCTTAATACCCTTTTTATATACCCGCTTTTCAGTATCAATTATATCCTAATCCTTTACTCTATTTTCTTCATTCAGCCAGTAAACTCTGCCGTCATCCGTTCTGTTCAAAAAATGATTCTCAATTAGGTCTCGTCTTCTAGTAACATAGTCTGACACAAAGTGCATTAAAATTAAATTCACTTCCTGCTCAGAATATTTTTTTGTTGGTTCAAATTTAGTTGCCAAATACTTTAAAATTAACAACCGATTTTTGGCTTTACCAGGCCATACTTTAACAACACCATCAGCGTCAATATAACGCATTAATAATTCTTTATTCTCCATTTTTTTCATTCAAATTAATTATTCGATCAAACAACGACTTTTCAGTAGCAGAAATTTTATGAGCCACTTCAATTACCGCTAAATTAGGCTTTTTTAATAACGTTTTATGAATTGCAAGTGACAGTTCTGGGTCAAGCGCGCTAGTAGCTTCATCAGCGAGCAATACAGGACGTTCAGACAAAAAAGCACGTGCAATTTCAATTCTTTGGATTTGTCCTCCGGATAAATTTGCCCCCTTTTCACCAACCTGATAATCCCAGCCTTTTTCATTCACGAGTTCAGTTAGTCCCGCCGATTCAACTGCTTCAGCCAAACTTTCTGGGGAAACCTTTCGACCTAATAGAATATTAAATTTGATTGTATCATCAAAAATAAACGGCTTTTGGTTAACGTAACTGAAATTATCGTGGGCTGCGGACCAATTACCGGTGACGTCTTCATCATCAATAAAGACATGACCCGTATTAGGCTTTATTTTTCCTAACATTAAATTTAACAGCGTGGTTTTGCCCCAACCACTAGGTGCCATAAGTAAGATTTTTTCGTTCGGAGCAACTGTCAAATTAAGGTGAGTAAAAATTGCTTTACCACCCTGACTATAAGAGGCATCCTCTACTTTCAAACCAGTAAACTGACCAACTTTGGTGCTTTTAACTTTACTGGTTGAAAAAGATAAGGCTTGCTCTACCTTATCCCACATTGGTTTAGTAGACTTGATTGCATTCAATTGTTCAAAAATATTAACTATCGGGTTAATAAATTCATTAGATAGTTGCACTATCATAATTAAAGTACCAACACCAATCTGACCTTGCAGCATTAAAATGGCACCTACTAGAAATGGTAATATAAAGCTAAAAATATCCGCAAAAGCCATAATAACTTCTCCCGCAGCGGCTTGTGTGAAGTTTAAGTTCTTTAATGCTTCTTCCATTCTCTTGGCACTATTAACGACTTTAACAATAGTCGAACTTTGGGCATCGTATAAGCCGACAGTTTGCGCCCCGTTTAATCCGTCATTCACACTCTGGGTGTATGCGACGTTGTTCGTTTCCCAAACTTTTGCTTTAGCTTGAATTGTTTTGGTAAATGCTCTTTGCACTAGTCCAGGAATCAAAGTTGTTACCATAAAAATTAAAGTTAAAATCCAAGAATTGATTAAACCAACCACAACTGACAGTACAAAAGAAGCTAATTCTGCAATAATCATTAGTTCATTTGTAGTCTTAGACGTCTCAATTTGTTTCAGATCGTTGGTCATCAGACTTAAACCATCCTTTTGTGAGTCACTACGCTGTTCAATCAGATAGCTCATCGTTTTCTCTTTAAGATAAACATTAACATCTTGAATAATAGCGCATTTGATATAGCGGTATACAAAGTTGGACAGCATAATGATTAAGATGGTTGCAGCACCAATACCGGCAATTTTAATTAAATTAGTACTATTACCCTGACGGTACTGCGCTGAATTTAACATGATCTTAGTGACATACGCAATTACCACATTGCCAAATGCACTGATCATTGCTAAAAGTGTGTAGGCACCAAGTTTCCATTTAGATGCAAATTTTAACGAAGATTGCATTTTGTTACTCCTTTTTTACTATTAAAAACGATTGTAATGTTTTAAATTAAGCATATTAAAGCATGAATTATTTTTGAGATTTTTTTACTTCTCATATATGAGAAAAAAGTGCCATAATATCTTAAAAAGGACAAAAGCATCATGCAATCAGGGAATGAATTTAAACAGTTAAGAAAAATGCAGCATATTACCCTTAAAGAAGCTGCCGCAGGCATTTGTTCCATTCAAATGCTTTCCCGCTGGGAAAATAATCAAGGACACATGGATTTTAACCGCGTTCTCAAACTGTGTGAAAAGCTTAATTTATCAGCAACTGAATATATTGCACTTGCTAAACTCGACCCACAGGATCATATTGCCCAAATTTTAGAAGAGTCTTGGAGTAACCACGACAAAGACTATTTGGAAAAACTGGCTCAAGCGGCTTTAAACAAATATCAATTAAGTCAAGATCCTTTTGACTTGGACTATGCAGCAATTGCCTGCAGTTTGTATTATAAGAGTTCTCAGCACAATATTTTTCCTATCACTCAACAAAATGAGTTAAACCGCCAATTAAATAAAGTAACGGTTTGGGGGCATGAATTTCTCTCACTCTTTGCCAACATCATTCCTATTATTAGTCCCAGAATTATCTATCAGACCGCTGCTCAAATCAGCAGCAATATTTCCTTTATTAAAAAAGCGGGAGAAAACACCTTTCATTTCGGTATAGCAGCACTTTTTGAAGCCGTCATTGGCTTAATTACCAGAAATCAATTTAAACTTGCAGACCAACTACTTACACGAATAAATCAGATTGACTTGCCAGATAATGAAATGCTGCTAATCGTTGGCCGCAATTTCCTAAACGCCATTTTGACATTTCACAATACTGCCAATGATACGGTTGCTATTTCGATTATTCACTTTTTAACTAGTATGAATATGCAGACTACGGCTACTTATTTTTTAAAGATATTAAACCAGGTTAAATAATTTTAATTATAGAACTTGTTAAATAAGTCCTCGATATCAATTCTTTCAACTGAATATTGAATATCAGCGTCAACTAACTCCGTTAAAATTTGCGTTAGCTTTTCCTGCCCAATTTTTGCTAAAGGTAACAAGATCAAGTTATTGGGCAAAGTTTCGAAATCATATCCGGAAAGTATTTTTACTGCTTTAGGACTGGACTGCATTTTCAAATAACGATTATGTTGTTCTTTATTATCTAAATCTTCAATTATTTGACCGTGACCCATAAACAAAACCCTGTCTGCATACTTCTGCAAGTTGGAAAGCAAATGCGAAGCCATAATGATCAACTTATTCTCACCCTTTAGATCAAGAAGCATGTGCGAAATTAAAGCTACATTCTGGGGATCAAGACCATTCATTACTTCATCTAAAAGCATTACAGGAGAGTTAGCCGCTACTACCATCGCAAAACAAAGCCGCTGCTTCATTCCTAATGAATAAGTCTCAACCTTGTGGCCAACATAGTCTGTCATTTGCAAGTCAGTAATTATTTGCTCAACGGGCTTTTCAGAATTATGCCAAAGATCGGCGTACAAGTTAAGATGGTCCCTTCCCGACATAAAAGGAAAAAGGTCGTTTTGCTCAGGAAAGGAACAAATTTCTTGGTGCAATTTAATCGTATCTTTTTGAGTCTGATAACGCGTACCTTCATACTCAATGAAGCCTTTTTGCGGGGTCAAATTATGCAAAATGACATTAATTAAAGTTGATTTACCCGTTCCGTTAGGCGCAACCAAACCCACTATTTCTCCCTGTTTGAATTGCAAGTTTATACCATCTAAAACAACATTTTTGCCAAAAGCTAATGTAACATCTTTTAAATTTAGCATTTTAATCACCACGCCTAACTAAAGGTATACTTTTAATTTGAGTGAACAAAAATAATAATATTTCAATTGTAAGTGCCAGGTAAAGCAGGGGTTTGATACCCACAGTAAAGCTCCAGCCAGGTACATCCATTAAATAGGCCAAACTCCCCGTTGTACTATCGCCAATAGAAAAATACGTCATGGGCAGTTTTTCCAAAATTGGATAAGCAAAACCCATTCCTAGCGAAAAGTAAAGCATTTTCGCACTAATAGCAAACAAACTACTAATTATTCCAGCAACATATTCATTGCGTAAGACAATTGATAACAGAATTGTAAGCCTGATAAAAATAAAAGTGATAATGACTGCAAATATTATAAACTGCAAATAATACATACCCAATGTTTCTGTTCTGAAAGTAGATTTAAAGTTTATTTGTCCTAAATAATCAACCGTATTCAACTTTAGTGAGCCTAAGCCATACTTAGGGGCAATGCAGAAAAGAGCAATTATGCCTGCTACAACGAAATTTAGCAAAACTCCTACCTCAACGGCTCCGGTCTTCAGCCATAAAATAGTGCGCTTAGTTAAAGGAATATTTTCTAAAACAGTGTAATATTTGCGGTCATTAGTCACAATATCAGCAGTAAAGAAACATACCATCACCACTAGTAATAATACCGTCCAGCCCGAAAGAGAATTTTGCATTACTTGTAAAGCGGTTCGTTCTTCCAGAATATTTTTATTTAATGGTGTTTTTTTATCTTTATTACTCTCTAAAAGTGCGTTATACAAGTGAAGTGTCCGTTGATAGCCATAATGTCCCTCCAATATATAACTTTCATTTTTATTATATGCAGCTGGGTATAAAAAAGCCCGATTACTTTTTTCAAAAATTAAATCGTCTACGTACTTGTAGCGCATACTAGCGTAGCGAGCATAAGCATTCATATCATTTTTCTTTAAAGCACCTAGCAATTTGCGGTCGTATGCTAAAACTTTTGGATAAGTGTATACAGCATCATTTGCTCGTTTGCTAGGAAAATAATGATATCCCGGCTTGTGCGCAAGTGCGACCTCTCCGCGTGCTACTTTAAGAAAAGCTTTATTGTCAATATATTCTTTTCGAATTGGCCGAGGATTGACTTGCTCAATTACCGTATGGTTAGGTACGGAAACCAAGCCGAAATAAAGCGACAAAACTATAGTGATAATAAATAAACCGACATTTTTAGGATTAACTAGGAACGACTTTAATTGAAAAAGAAAATAACGCCATTTCATCTCAGTGTTCCTCCCTTATTGATTAAATATCTAAACCCTGCAACTGATATCAAAGACCAGATTAATAAAATAACAGCTCCCGTTACCAAATTTAAACCGGCAAAGCCCGTTTTGCTTGCTACAGTACCATTAAGAACATTGTTAACATTAAGGTACTCGGATGGCAGCCAGACAATAAACTTAGAGAGCTGATTAGACGTATAGGATAAAACATATAGCGCAATCCCAATAAATATGCTTAAATAAACATTCTTAGTTAATTGATTTAAAAATAACGTTAAACTGGTAACAAAAATGACTAATACTGCCGTATAAAGTAAAAAGTAGACACAATCCAGCCATACAGGGATTGCTCTAATTTTATTGAAATAAAAAACATTGGGGTAATTTAAACTCCGAAAACCGTTGCGAAAACCCGCGAAAAGATATGCCCCAATTAAGCCGATAAGTATGGGAACCAAGACTAAAACCAGATTAATCAGGATTTTGCCCTTCACTTCGTCTTCTACACGATACGGAATATTGCGCAAGACTGTATCATGGTCTAGTTTGATCATCCATACATCACTAGATATCAGCAAAACATAAAAGAAAATAAAAACAGCCACAAAATTTAGGATATAAATCAAATATGTTACAGATGATTTAGAATTCATCACTGCTGGTATGTGGTGGCGGTAAAGATATTTGTAAGTCACCAACCTTTGATGTAATTGATACTTTGGTGGCACATTTAAGGTACTGGCTCCCAAATAATTATTACGGTAACCCTTTAGCATGGTTTGAAATAAGCCGATTGAATTCTCTAAATAGGTTTGCGGCGCACTAAAAACCTCTCCATTTTGTAAACCGGCAATACAGGCTTCTTGATTATTTAGATTGTAATACGTCTCTTTATATTCTTTTTTATGTAATGAATTACTATCAAAATAGCTAATATTAATCTCAAGCGAATCATGGTATGACTGCCACTGTCGGTAATTATCTCCCAGATTTTGAGTTTCAACCACTAGGACAAAGAGAACCATAAATAAAACTAGTGCCACCATTAGCAATATGTTTTTCCTAGATTTCCGTGCAATATTAAAATTAGCTTTAAAATATGTTCTTTTCATAAAAAGCACCGCCTGACTTTATGAAATTAACCAGTGACTGTAAAAAAGTTATTAATAATAATATTATCATATTTTTATCAGCTTAATTACATGTATAGCATAATAATTTTTATTACACTATCACCAGAGCGCGTTTAAAAGCACTCTTTTATAAAAACCCAACACCAAAAATCATGCTAAGCAATTAGCACAAACAGGGGAAAACAAAAAGTCTAATTTCTTGCTGGTAATTATTGGTGTGTTAATCACCATGACAGTTGCTGCAATCAAATGGTTTAAAAGAAAACAGCCAGAAGAATAAAAAACAAGTTCAGAATTGAACTTGTTTTTTTAACTTAGTAAACTACTTGCCAATTAATAGTTCTGGAAAATCTCTCGCCGGGAACTAATGTAAAGGAAGATAGACTATAGTCACTTTCAGGAGCGGCTTGTGCCTCCAATGTTATACCATCATGCCTGCCGATATTTTTAGCGGCGCCCTGATGGTTAAAAGTATTCGCGCTAAAAACGACCACCGCTTGTGCATCCGTAGACATGATTAACTTCCTGTTCGTTTTGTTAGAAGACAAGACAGCTGCTGGCTTATAACCATTCAGAATAAAGGGATGATCTAACCCATTACGATTTTTTATTTGCGGTTCTGCTGTAGAATTTATGATAGCACCTAATCTCTTAGGCTTGCGAAAATCAAAGACAGTATCAGCCACCTTTGCCATTCCCGCAACAGGCATAGTTGCATCATCAACTGGTACATAATAATCAGCGTTAAGCTGTAAATTTAAGTCTTCAACATTACTCTGTGGACCATCCAGCCTGAAAAATGTGTGGTTGGTAGGGTTAAACAAAGTCGTTTTATCCGTAAAAGCAGTGATATTATAATTCAGATTATTATCATTATCTAACTGGTAAGTAGCAATAATCTTCATGTTTCCCGGATAATTATTTTCTCCATCAGGATCAAATAGAATTAACTGTACACTAGCCGTATCTTTATCACTACTTATTTTAAAATCCCATGGTTTGTTATCAAAACCTACTTCTCCACCACCATGAAGTGAATTCTGTCCGTCATTTAATTTAAATTGGGTAATTTGGTTTCCGTGTTGCCATTTACCATCCTTAATGCGACCTGCAACTCTGCCAACTGTCCCACCTAAGAAATTTCTTTCTTTAGCGTAATCTTTGGGAGTTGCAAGAGACATAATAATGTTTTCCCATTTATTATTGCCTGTGGGAATTTCCAACTTTTCTAAAGTGGCACCATAATTAAGAACTTTAGCTCTAACATCGTGATCATTAATCAAAGTTATCTCACAAAGGTCCTTGCCATTCATTCTGTCATATTTCTGTACTAAGGTTTTCATTTAAACTACCTCCTTTACTATCTAGATAGTTAAAATTAAATCATTTAATATTGATAACTGTCCATGAATTTCTAGGTAAATTAATTTCCAACTTTTTTTGTTGCAAATCTAGCTTAATACTATCATTATCATTCAAAATGACGCGACTATTATTTTCAGCAGTATTTTGCGCGTAAAAATTGTCATCATGCAGTGTTTGCGCCCTAACAATCTCCGAATATTTATGATCAGCCGGTAAAGCTATTTTATAATTAATATCTTCATCTGTTGAGCGATTGACGATAAAGATAGCTAAGGAATTATTCGCGCAATAGACACTCACTGAGTCAATGACGTCTATCGTGCCATATTTTTCATTCTTGAGTTTAGGAAAAGTAGACACTTCTGTTAACACCCGTCCGTTTTTGGTCAAAGAAGCTGTTTCAGCAAACGGATAGAAGGTGGTTTGGCGGTAAGCAGGAGCGTGTGCCGGCGCCATAATGGGTCCAATCACATTAACTAGTTGGGCAATGGATGCAGCTTTTACCCGATCAGCATGTTTCAACAAAGTGATTAAAAAATCTCCTACTACAACTGCATCAGTTACTGTATAAATATCTTCCAGCAAATGTGGTGCAACCGGCCAATTATTTAGACCTTCTGGAACTTTGCTTGGCTCTGATCCTTGATACCATACATTCCATTCATCAAAAGAAATATTAACTTGATGATTCGACCTTAACTTAGCTTTGCTGGCATCAATACAAGAAACGACCTCATCAATAAAACGATCCATATCAACAGCTGAGCCCAAAAAAGTAGCTAATTTACCGGGATCAGCGTGATAATAGGCATGACAGGAAACAAAATCAATCTCATCATAAGCATATTGCAATAAAGTATCTTCCCATTCACCAAAGGTTGCCATCCCGTGATTAGAAGACCCACAACCGATAAGTTCCAAATGAGGGTCCATTTGTCTCATACCCGCAGCCACTCTTGCCACTTTTTTGGCATATTCAACTTGATCTAAATGACCGAGCTGCCACTTACCGTCCATCTCATTTCCTAAACAAAATAAACGAATATTAAAGGGCTTTGGGGCACCATTTTTTATTCTCTGGTCTGCTAAAGCAGTACCGCTGGGAATATTGGCATACTCTAAAAAGTCGAGTGCACTTTGTAAACCGCGCGTACCCATATTTAACGCGGCCATAAGTTCTAAATTGCCTGCCTTTTGTAGCCATCTTTCCATTTCATGCAAGCCAAATTGATTAGTTTCTGTAGAATGCCAAGCTAAATCTAGTCGTCGTGGGCGCTTATCCTTTGGTCCTACGCCATCTTCCCACTTATAGCCAGAAACAAAATTTCCTCCCGGCCACCTAACAGTCGTTATCCCCAGTTCTTTTACCAGCTCTATAACATCTGTCCTAAAGCCTTCTTCATCAGCATATTCTGAATCTGGATCATAAAGTCCGCCATAGACACCTCTACCAAGCTGTTCTATCAAAGTACCAAACACTCTTGGCTTAACTTTGCCTACAATCGCGTTATCATCAATCTTCGAACTAGCTTCCAACATCTTTTCTCCCTCATCAGTTTAAAAATCAAATTTATTTTCTTCTAAATGGAGTAGTTTTACCAAAACAGTAATGCCTAAAAAACCAATAAAGGCAGCCATTGCTACATCAGAAAGATAATGTTTTTCCATGACCATTCTGGAAAAACCACCGATAATTAAATAGGTAAAACCAATATATTTCCAAATTTTTTTCCATTTTGCGTTATTGGTATTAACAAACAGCGAAAAATAAAGTGCCATACTAAAGCACCTGGTATGACCCGATGGAAAAGATGCAAAATCATCAGAACCTAACATGCCGTTGACCATAAACCATGATTTAAACGGTTCGTTTTTAGTCAAATTCATAAATGGACGCGGTCTGCTGACAATATTTTTAATTTGATTAAGTATTTCACCTGTTGCTGTATCAATTACAATTCCAGCTAACCCAACGATTACTAGTCTTGCAAGATCACGGTCACTGACTTTTTGGAGCCAAGCCAGCTGCACAGCTTTATGAATGAGATAAAAAGCAATGATATATAGCACAACAAAATAGAGCTCTTTATTAGTAACTATAAATGAATAGTCATTGCCAGCACCTACCGGCAAGTTTTTAGTAGCATTAGCAAATGCTTGTCCCATTTGACTTCTGGCTTCGATAAAAAAATCCCAGGTTTTGGTTAAACCAAACATAAAACTAAAAAGCAGCGTCATATATTTCAACAGACGATTTTGCAGCCTGGTCCCTTTTTGGAAAATGACTTCTGCTCCTAAAAAACACAGCACTACATTGGGAAAAGCACCCATATCTTGGATAATAGCTGCCCACCATTCATTCTGGTTTCCCACTAACTGAGAAAGTGGTTGATCCCAAACAGTACCAATAACAAATAATATTAAAATGACAATCAGGGTAACGGTAATTGTTTTTTTGGAAAAAACTTTGTAATCTGACCCCAATTCCTGCTCAGTATCCATAATTAATCAATAACTTTTTTAACCTTTCTAGACTTCAATTATTAACTCTTTTGCCAATGGTTGGTTGCCATGGTAGGGAATTATTGCCAATTGCTTTTGTCTGTTATCTTTGACGTAAATACTAGTTTTAAACGTAGTAGCAAGATAATGCCTTTCTTGGCCGCATTCTTTTACGACATAAAATTCTGCACCCTTAACTTCTGGCCAGGATAAATGAATCATACCAATGCGCTGGTCAATAATTGGTCTTAAATCTTGCTTAAACTCTTTTAACTCAAAGTATTCTGCACCGATAATACTGCTTAAATGCTGAGCAATAATTTTAGCCAAGGCGAAAGCACCAAAAGAACAAAAATGAGTTATATCATGCTTATCTTCACTAAGGTTGGGATAATCTGCTTTACTTGTTTGTAAATAAAGCATGTGTGCTGCATCCCAGCCTAAATAATTCAATAACGCGGTTGACTCTTTGCCCAAATCAATCAGCGGAATATTTTTTTGGTGACTAACTTGCAACATAACTTTGCGGTAATCATCAAAGCAGATGCTAAAACGCTTTGTTTGGTCATTATATTTAAATTGCGCTGGCGGGGAGACTAAAATTGGAATTGCTTTTCTTGCCAATGCACTATCTATGTATTGCACTAAATATTCAGCGAATTTTTTCGGCGCAACATAGCGGTTAGGACGATACGACGTGGCATCGTTATCACCGAATTGAATTAGTAAATAATTCCCCGGGGCAATATCTTTTAAAATTGCCTCAAGTCTTGCCTCTAAGATAAATGACTTGGAGGACCTTGCTCCCATTGAGCGATTATCGACAAAAGCATTTTCCCATTCATAAATTGTCGCTTGCGGATAAAAAGATGACGGCTTTATTTTTACCGTCTTTCCCTTTAATTGGTGATACAGTTCTGCTCCCCAGCCTGATTGCGGATATTCTGTTAAAGAATACGTTTGCGCAGTAGAGTCAGAGGCAATATAAATACCTATTTTGGTGCTTGTTGGCTTTAACGCCTGTTGCTTTAACTTTAAGTAATTCAAATAAACTGTTGCTGGATGCGCTTTTTGCGCATTATCAGGGCGATTATGAGTAATCAAGGATAAATCAAAAGTGGTATGTGACAATGCAATTTCCAACTTCACCCTTACCTGCCCTGCAGCTGGAACTAATATGGTTTTTTCGTTAATTTTATTGATAACAATATCTACTTTCTGATCAACTTCTTCGTAATTTGCCACAGTTAAGAAAAGCTGATAGTTGGCATTAGCAACTTTAAGCACCAAATGTACTGTTTCAGCGTAAGTGTAATGCGGGCAGGTTTTGACATCATCGTTTAGCGCTGCGCCAATTTCATCCCACGATTTATTGGTCATTTTTAAGCCCTCTAAATCAGTCTTTACGGGATAATTATTAGTAATTTGAATAGATCTGGGATAATAAACCTGCTCGTGCCATCCTGCAGCGGGTTTAGGGTATTCACAACAATAATATTCCGGAATAGCAGTAAAACTTTTCTTCTCAAAATCAAGTACAATGTCTTTCATTTTCTCCACTACTTTTTAATACTTCGCGTAATGTCCATAACTTTGTTATTTCCCCAACATCTTTCATACGGCATTCCGGTTAGATTCTCGACAACCGCCTTAGTATTAGGAGTGACGTCCTTTTTGGCGCCGCCATTTCTAAGCCGTTTAATCTCCTGCAGAATAATCTTATGATTTTCCACATTCAATTTACATATATAAGAAAAGGCTATGCCCAAAAGCAGCAAAACAATCGGAACAACGCAATATAAAATAAGCAGGGCCTTGACCGTGGTTGGCGCTTGTACTTTGGTACCGGCCTTAAAGCCGGTCATTTGTAAAATAATGCCGATAATTAAGGTAAAAAGTGAATCAAGAATAGTATCAATGGTAGTGTTCACACCAGCATATTCTCCTTCTCGCCTTTTGGCAGTGACAATTTCATCTACATCGGGCAAAAAAGTAAAGATATATTGCGAAGAATTGACCACACCAGTAATCCCAAAGTTTAACGCTACCATGGCAATAATCCACCACATATTTAAATGTGCCGGTTTTAAAACGGCCAACATGAAAATACCAATAAAGACAACGATTGCGCCCCAGGCACCCACACGGTATGAAAACATACCATTTGTTTTGGCCTGCAGCCACATGAAGAACACGAGAAAGATAATGCCAAAAAAGTAGCCTACACTCGTGGAAACAGCGACTTCTGTGGGGCTTAACAGTAAGACAAAGATAATGAAGTACGTATTAATGTCTCCCCGAATAGTCCGAAACAGTTCCTCACACTGCCACATTAACAAATACGTCCAATAAGATTTTATTCTGATAGCACTAATAAAATTCCAAAAAATATTAACCAGACGCTTCCACAAACTAATCTTATTTTGTTCAAGCACTGTCGACTCATCAACCGGTCTTTCATAAACTGAATTGTAAAAAAGAATGAGCATCAATGTACCTACAATATCGTAGACTACAGCAGCAATTACAAAACTATTAACGTTATTTTGACCACAAATCTTGAATATCCAAGCAATAAATAAAGAAGCAAATATTCCGGAAGTGGCAGCTCCAGCCTGATTAAAACCTACTAGCTGTGCCCGTTGATCAGAGTCTTCCGACATTTCCGATGTCAAAGTTAACTGCGAAGTTGACAGCATGGGGGTAATAAGGAAATATAACAAAAAGAAAATAAAATATAATGGTTGCGGCATCCCTGGAATCCACATAAAAATATAGGTCAAAGACTTTAACGGAATTCCTATTAAAAACATTGATTTTCTACGTCCATGTTTGCGCCCAAACTTTGTCTGATACAAACGATCAGAAATATAGCCATATATTGGGGTTAAGACAGCGCCAATGATCTTAGCAGACGTAAACATTAAAGTAACAACCACAATTGGAATTTTAAGAAAAGTCGTGTAGTAATACATCAACCATGTAGTCACCAGTGTGATCATTACATTAGACAATTGAAAAGCCGAAAAACCAATTTTGCGCCATAAAGGAATTTTGACTCCTTCACCACCTGTAGAAAGGTACTGGGTGTTTTTCTTTTCTTTACTCATAATTTGCCTCCTCATACCGAAAAAGCACTAATCAATTATTGATTTAACTAAACTTATAGTGTCATACATTAAGTACCCATCAGTCGTAATACTAATAACATTATTATTTAAAACGGCGGCGGCAGGTAATTTTATCTGCCATAGATGATAACCGCCGCTTTTCATGGCTGAACGGTAAGCGGCACGATCATTCGGGAAAATTTTAGTCGCTATTGTAGTACCATTTAAAGCAATTTTTACCGTGCAGCCATTATCATTTGTCATATCTTTTTGAGATGTCCCGGCAAAAGATAACTGCAATTCATAGTCCCGACCATCGAATTGCAGGGATTTTTTACTAAAGTGAATTTGCCATCGACCACGATCATTTTGCAAATAGTACCATTCTGCATCTTTTTCAATGTCGTAATCCCAGTTTGCAGGAACCAAATCAAGCCAGCTATAATTTCGCAGCTGCTCACTGAATTTCATCCCGGCTGTAGTATGAGTACACAGACCAATTTGCCAAATAGTTGTTGTTGTCCGCTTAATCTTTAACAAGCCCAGATCTAAATTGTGATCAGTAACTATTACCTCTTTTAAAAGATGTGTTGCCAAATCATCTGCATAATTTTCATAGACATATAGGAAATATTTGCCGGGTCTGATGTGAGCGATATTAAACTCACCCGCAGCATTCGTATCCGTATAGTACATAAAACCAGCCTTTTGCTGGTTAAGCGGCACCTGATCCGCCTTAGTATCTGTCAGAATGACCGTACAGTTTTGATGACGATATTCTGAATAGATTTTGCCCTGTACCTGATAAAGAGTTTGGGCATAATCAGGGTCTTTAACCCAATCATAAGGCCAAGTCGTTTTTTCATGATCCGCTCTTTTTTTAGCATCGGCTAAGTCACCATTATTTAAATAAATGCACCAGGGGCCAAAAATTTTATTAAAATCAGGCTGGACTTCAAACACGCCCTTGCCGAAGTGCTCACTGACCATGTAATTGAGAACTATCGCATCATAATGGACCAACAAATCTTGATTAAGAGGACCACAACCATAAGCACTTTTATCTGGTAAAATTAGCCAAAAACCTAATTTTTGACCAAATTGGCCCCACAAATCTGTCTTACTCAAATAGCCGGCATAATCATATTTTGAATAAATCATGCTGCTGTCATAAAGCGAGCCATCCGGCATGAGGTAAGTTTCATCTTGCAATTTTTGCCCCTGCATCATGTGCGCAGAAGTTGGTTGCAAGCCAGTTCGTTCGCCGTTATAACTCACAGGAACTAAAGAACGATTTAAGCGGTAAACCGTGCGTAATTCATTAATCTTAAATTTGCGGTGCACGTTATTCCATGCTTTGACATAAGAATAGATTGCGGGATCGTCATTATTAATAATAATATGATATTCAATACCTAATTCGTTTGTATCATCAATATATGCAATATGTATTCGTGCGGCAGATTTCTCAATAATTTTTAGGGCTGACGGCTGCAAGTTAACAGTTTTTCCAGCCTGATGATAGTCACAATAAAAGCTATGCCTTTTATCGGGATCACCCGGCTCGCCGGCAAGGCTGGTAAGCAGCTCCAACCCCTGATAACGTAGATGCTTTACTTTGCCTTGCTCATCAAAAGATACTTGTAATTGACCATTATCAATTAAAGCTGCGCGTGAATTTTTGCCACTAATTTTTAACCGTAGATTCGCTTTCATTTTTAATTCACCTTTTTAAAAAAGACCAGATAAAGCACAAGCTCTACCTCGTCTTTAAAAGCAAATGATCAGCATGACCCAGACCTATAGGCGCAGCTGCTATAACCAAAATATGAATATTATTTATTTACTTTTTGCAAAACCAATTTTGCCATGCCTAGAATTCCTGCATCATTGCCTAAACTTGCTAATTTAATAGTAATGTGATTTTGAGCGCTAAAATAAAGATACTTATCCACAGCCCGTTCAACTTTTGCTCTTAAAAATTCACCAGCAGCAGCTACGCCGCCACCAATAATAATTTCTTCCAAATTAAGAACATTCGCGACATTTGCTAAAGCCAAGCCTAAATAATCACAAGCTTGATCCACCACGTTTAAGGCTAAAGGAGAGTTTTGCTTTGCCTGGTCAAAAATTTCTTTTGCTGTGATTGAGACTTCATCTTGTCCGCTCTCTTTTTGATAAAGACGTACTATTCCAGTGGCTGATGATACCGTTTCAAGGCAGCCGCGATTACCACAAGTACATTTAAACCCCTTTGGGTCAACGATAACATGTCCTAGTTCACCAGCAGCACCAGCAAACCCATGAACCAACTGATCATTTAATACAATTCCAGCTCCTACGCCAGTCCCTAACGTAACGTACATGAGGTTGTCTTTACTGGTGCTATCTTGCCACTTCTCGCCAATAGTTGCAGCATTGGCATCATTTTCTATTACAAGCGGTATATCCAAGCCTTTTTGCAGCAGTGCTAGGATATCCGTATCTTTATTCCAACCTAAATTGTTGCAGTCATAGACAGCTAAAGTATCGGGTCTCACCGATCCCGGAATACCCAGACCAACACCTAAAAGGTGCTCTGCACTACTTACTCGCCGTTTTATTTCCTGAACAATTTCTGCCATAACGGTTTCTGGTGCAGTTTTTGCAGGAGTAGCTATAGACCATTGCTTTTTTATGTGACCGGTTCTAGTAACCAAGCCGAACTTAATCGTTGTTCCTCCAAAATCAATGCCAATTACAACATCTTCCATATTTATCGCCGCTACTTACTAAAATTTTAATTTGTTAAACCACCAATTTTTAAATAGCTGGCAGTATTAGTCGGCACTTCTTCATTATCAACAGTTAATTTTTCTGGTCTTACTTTGAAGTGTCGCCCGTCAGCTACTACTGCTCTTTTTACATCGTCTACCTTAAAACGTTGAAGTAAATCAGCGCTGGAGGGTAGCTTACCGTTTACTGTAAAACAAGTAATAAAAACAAAGTGGTTCGTGCCGTTACTAATAAATTCACGATCCGTTTCGGGACCAAACTTAGTTTTTACGATCGGATTTGAAAAGTGAATAAAGCAAGCAGCATTGCCTTTACGAAAGGCTAACCAATTTTCACCAGCTAATTCTTCATCAAACTCCCAGAATGGATAATAGATATGAATAAAAAGTAAGTCATCCCTAGTTAAATTATAAGTCATAAACATGTAATTTTTATACTGATTGATTTGAGGTTCTCTATTATTACCTGCCCAGTAACTTGGTTTATGATCACCGCTATACTTACGCTCACCAGGGTTTGTAATCCAGACGTTTGTAATCATGTCTTTCAAAGCAATATTCATATTGTGCTGCTGCACTCCGTGCTGACCAACTTGGTAGTTAATCACGCTAGCCATTGCGTATGCGGGAGTTTTATAGATATATGAATGAGCCTGATTAATCCCTTGAAGATACTCAAATTTATATGGTTTAGTCGGAATAAAGTACTTTTTGAGGTTACTTTGTGGTACGTAATCCGAGAGTGAAAACGGGGCAGCATCTCTTAAGGCATCATTAAAACAGCCGATATTAAACGCGACTTTAGCTAAACTGGCAATTTCACTGAGAGAGATATTTTTTAAATTGTGCTCATAAACGCGACCATAAGTTGAGGCATAATTTTTACCAAATGAGTTGATCGCAATGATTTGGAAACAAAAATCTAGTCCTTTTTGCGCTAGATTTCTGATACTTTCATCCGGTGCCGCATTGTATAAACTGAACAGTCCAATCAAATCAATTGGCATGTAAGTTAACGAATTCCATTCAGCCAGACCATACTTGAAAAACTCATCAAACCAGTCTTCAATTTGCTTTTTACCCAGTTCATATTGTTCTTTACCTTTATGACCACTGACCGTGAATTGTTCACTCGGATACAGATAACCGGCAAAATAACGTGCAATATGAAATAAGAATGCGTGATTTTCACTGAAATACCACATGACGTCATTGCCCGGCTCATCTATCCAGTATCTGAACTTTAGCGCTGTTTCCTTAAGCGTCTGCTTAATTTCTGGGGGCATCTTGTCCGGATACTTAATCATAAAGCTTAACAAAGGCGCCAAAATAAAGTCGGAACAATCCCCATGATTATTGACTAAATTAAGTGCACTTTCTAATTCAAAAGGCAGCTTATGCCCTTTTTCATAAGTAAGTGGCTTATTCAGATACATCTTTGCCATAGCAACATTAATATCATCAAGGTTTTGCCTAGCATAATATTCTAAAGCTTGTCTTTTACGTTCTGCCAGCGTTTTACCAGTAATCACATTTTCATAGTTTTTAGTATTATAAACTGTTAACGTAATAATTCTGGTAACCCACGAACCATCGGGCAACTTAACTCCAAATTCAACATTGGTTAAAGAAGCAAATTGAAAATCATACGTGTTGCCCATTACATATTCATGTGCACCTGGCGTAATTGTTACTTTGCGCTCATCCTGCTTGAATTCGGTAATATTGCCGCTTTGCATATCACTATACGGATCTTCAGCAGGTGGATTAAACCTAATTCTTAGAGCAGTATCTACTGGTGAATCTACAAAAAACTTTATGTCGCCTTGAGCGTAATAATCCTTCAAGAAATGAATAGATGCCAGTAAATGTTGTGCATGTTCAAGAGCAGCAGCATCTTTAACCGGAATATGACCATGGAGCTTCTTCGTGCCTAAATTGACCAGAGAAAAGATAAAATCGGCGTCTCTTTCAGCTAAATCGTCAAAATAAACGACTATTTCATTAGTACCCTGTGCTAAAGACAATTCGCAGTTCTTAGCCTTAGTTGTATTCCGCGTATAATTTTTATAAGTTACTTCCAACTTATCATTAACCCATATTTTCATGCCGCCAGGTGTTGACATTTGGAATGGAACTTTAGCATCTTCATCCATATCAATATAAGTTTTAGCCCAACATCTTAAGATTGTCGGTACCGGAACTTCAGTCGATAAAGTAATAAAGTCATCCTCAAAGCCGGAATACACTTTAGTATATTTGATATTCTTAGCTAAATCTTGGTGGTCAATTACTTTATGAGTTAAAAAATAAGCTCTACCCGGATACTCATTATCAATGCCTTTCATTTCATACTCATAAGGGCTAGGCCGAAGCCCACTGCGAAATTTTCGTGGCGGAACTGTAGTTTGGCGCTCATAGGTAATTGGTGAAAGTAGAAAATTAGTTAAAGATTCATTTTGTGAAACCGTAAATTTCTTAGAATCCATTTAAATATTTCTCCTAACCTTTTTATTTTTTGTGACCGCTTCCATGTTTTTAATTTAGCATAGTAATTTTGGCAAAACAACTTTATTCACAGATAGTAAAACTAGACCGCTTTTATAAAATAGTTATTTTATGGCTAAATTATTAGGCTTTTTTGTTATGTTACGGTCTAGACCATTTTCGCAAAAATGTTTTAAATAAAATATATAAAACTAGTTTAAGTATACTAAATTGCTATCCACAGCCAGCTTATTTTACAAAAAACTTTTTAAAAACTTCTGGTTTTTTGAACAAAATATGTTTACAATTTTCAGTGGAACCGCTTCCTAATAGTTTAATAGATTCGATTTATAATAGATTTAGGGGTAAGAATGTAAAATGAATAAACTTTCAAAACGAATTTATACTAAGCGGAAAGTCACTCTTTGGACTGCTATCTGTTATGGTTTAACTGATTTCAGTAGTGGTGGGGCGCAAGCCGTTCAGTCAGCATGGATGCTCTACTTCTTCACATCATTCTGCAATTTATCTGCTACACAAGGTGCTTCAATTATTGCTATTGGTAGTTGGGTAACTGCAGTTTTTGGTTTGGTTGCTGGTGGTATTACCGACAACTTTTATCACACTAAACTAGGAAAAATATTTGGCAGACGCCATTTCTTTTTAATCTTTGGTTCACCATTAATTCTTTCCTACATTTGCCTGTGGTTCGGCGGTTTGAACTACTGGTACTACTTCTTTGTTTATCTAGCATTTTTGCTGATCCAACAAATGATTACTGTACCTTATTCAACTCTGCCAAACGAAATGACTACCGACTTTAATGAACGTACGTTACTTTCTACCACCAGGTTGGTCTTTGCCGCATTTTCAAACTTCTTTGCCAACTTCATTCCCGCACAACTCTTTAAGGTGTTTGGGCAACACAGCGCTATGGCGTTGACTCTTAATGCTGTCTTCTTTGGTGTAGTCTACTTGCTCGGCCTCTGGCTGACAGCGTTTAATACTTGGGAAATGCCTGTTGACCAAGTCGAAAATGTGGCTGACAAAGAGGCTGAAGAAAACAAACAAAAAAAGCATCAAAAAGTTCACGGTTCTTTCTGGAAGATATTGGGAAGACAGTTATTGGATTACCTTCGCGTATTCCGGGTTAAATCATATACTCAGCAAATTTTGATTTACCTGCTGTCATTCACCGGCTTTGATGTTATGAGCATGGTCTGGACATATTATGTTATTTTCTGTCTGCACGGCAGCGCCTCAACTGCCGGTTACATCATGTCATTTGCCGGTTTCGGTTTTATTGGTACTTTAATTGGTGGCTGGGCTGTTGTTAAATTCGGTCCTAGAAAAATTTATGGCGTAACTTTAACAATTGACTTGGCTACATTTATCATTCTTTATGCTCTAGGCAAACTGCAACCCAAGAACACATTCGTATTATTATTTATCATCATGATGCTCTTCATAATTTCCAGAGCTATTGACTGGTTCCTTCCTTGGAACATGTACCCATTTATGCCAGACTTAGGCGAACTGCTCACTGGCGAAAACAAGGCTGGTACTTTCCAAGCAGTTGTTAGTTTTGTCCGTGGTTTAACTTCAGGACTATCCGGTATATTTGTTGGTATGTATCTTGATAACAACGGCTTTGCCAAAAATGCAGCTACTCAGCCAATTGCTACTCAAAACGCAATCTTAAATGTTATTTTGTTTGGCTCTGGTATATTGATTTTCTTAGCATTACTTATCTCATTTGGTTATAAGCTAAATAAGAAGAGCCATACCATAATAATCAACGAAATTGCCAGACTTCGTGCCGGCGGTTCTAAAGCTGATGCTACTGATGAAGTAAAGCGCACCACTAAAGACATTATTGGTGTTGATTACGATAAAGTTTGGCCAGAAGCTAAAAATTCAAATAACTAAATTTTAATGATTTAAGAGATCGGAAAAACTTTTTCCGTCTCTTATTTTTTATAAAAATAGAGAAAGTGTTAACAAAATGACGGCAAAAATTAAAAACCCTACTTTAGATTGGCTCAGCGATCCGCAAGTTTTTCAAATTAATCGCCTGCCAGCGCACGCGGATTTTGCCTTTTATCAAAATCAAGCAGAATTTCAGAGTAAAAAAACCAGTTTAAAGCAAAGTTTAAATGGCACTTGGAAAGTGCATGTTGCTCAAAATCTATCTACTGCACCATTAAATTTTTACAAGAATGATTTTAATGATAGTGGCTTTTCATACGTTAAAGTCCCTGGACAATTAGAATTACAAGGATTTAATCACCCTAAATATGTTAATACGCAATATCCGTGGGATGGACATGAACAGCTGGTGCCTCCCGCTATTCCGCAAAAATTCAATCCGGTCGCAAGCTATGTAAAGAGATTTGAACTCAAGGACAATCTGAAAAATAAAAAAGTTTTTCTCTCTTTTCAAGGTGTCCAAACAGCTTTCTATGTCTGGTTGAACGGTCATTTTGTGGGCTATAGTGAGGATTCATTTACTCCCAGTGAGTTTGATATTAGTGATTATTTACTATCTGGTACCAATCGCTTGGCAGTGGCAGTATTCAAATATTCCAGTGCCAGCTGGCTAGAAGACCAAGATATGATTAGATTGTCTGGGATATTCCGTGACGTCTACCTTTACGCCGTACCCGCTACCTATATCAAGGACCTGCATTATCAGCCTGTTCTTAACGCCGACTTTTCAGAAGGCAAGGTTAGTGTTACTGCTGAAGTTGAAAATAAAAATGAGCAAACCAAGTTTCGCTTTGAATTATTCGCTCCAGACAAGCATAAAGTGCTAGAGCAGACTTTATCTGATAAAGAACTAGCCCAAGCAGTATTTAAGGTAGTTCACCCTAAGTTATGGAGTGCAGAAGAACCTAACTTATACAACGCTGTTCTTAGCATTTTTAATCAGGAAAATCTTGTTGAAATCACATCTACTCAAATTGGTTTTAGAAGATTTGAAAAAAAGAACGGCATTATGTTGTTAAACGGAAAAAGGATTGTCTTTAAGGGCATTGACCGCCACGAGTTTGACTACCGCTTTGGTCACAGCGTCACTAAAGAAGATATGATATTCGACGTTAAGTTTATGAAACAGCATAACATTAATGCCGTCAGGACTTCCCACTATCCTAACCATCCTTTCTGGTATAAGCTTTGCGACCAATATGGTATCTATATGATTGATGAAGTTAACTTAGAAACTCATGGCTGCTGGTTACAAATTGATGCTTTAGGAAAATCTTGGAATATTCCCGGCGATCATCCTGAATGGCTCCCAGCAATTATTGATCGGGACAATTCTATGTTTCAGCGGGATAAAAATCATCCGGCAATCCTAATTTGGTCTTTGGGAAACGAATCATACACAGGTAAAGATTTAGTCGCAAGTGCCAACTGGTTTCATCAGCATGACCAATCAAGATTAGTTCACTATGAAGGCTTCTTTAGGGGCGGCGCAAACCAGAAGTATTCTGACATGGAGACCCACATGTACTGGAAACCCCAAGATATTATTAATCAATTGGAGAAACACACTGACCGGCCCTTTATTCAATGCGAATACATGCATTCAATGGGTAACTCGACTGGTGGTATGAAATTAGATACAGAACTTGCAGACAAGTACCCCAACTACCAAGGGGCGTTTATCTGGGACTTTATTGACCAAGGTCTTTTAACAACCGATCCGCGCGGGCAGAAATGTATTTCGTACGGCGGTGATTGGACAGATCGACCAAGCGACTATGAATTTTGTGGCGATGGGATTCTGCTGGCTGATCGGACCCCTTCTCCTAAAGCGGCTGAAGTTAAGCAAGACTATTCCAATATCAAAATTAGAATTGATCAGGACGGTTTTACTATTAAAAACAAAAATTTGTTTATTGATACTGCCAATTTGATTTTTACTGCCAAAGTACTAAAAGACGGCAAGCTTTTAAAAGAACGAGACTTTAACCTAGTTGTCGAACCGGGAAAGAGTTTGCAGCAGTCTTTGCCATGGTCAACTGGTACCCAACCCGGAGAATATGTTGCAGAAGTTGCGGCTAAACTTAAAAATGATACTCTGTGGGCACCAAAAAATTATGAAATCTGCTTTGCCCAAAAGTTAATTAAGTCTATTAACAAACCAGCAGCCCAAAAAAGCAAACTTAATTTGGTTAACGGCAGTACCAACATTGGTGTCAGCGGAGAACACTTTAGCTTACAACTATCAAAGGCCAAAGGCGGCTTGAGTTCCTATAAATATGACGGACAAGAATACATTTCCGAAATTCCCAAGTCCAGTTATTGGCGCGCATTAACCAATAATGACGATGGCTACAATGGTGGCTTTGAACTTGGTATGTGGTCTATTGCCGGCAAATATCAAAAATTAATTGATAGTGACATTGCACAAACTGAGACAACAGTTACGATGAGCTTTAAATATCAATTGGCTCTGCCCGAAAAAGTGTTTAATACCATCACTTATACGGTAACTCAAGACGGGGCAGTAACAGTTACTCTTTCTTATCCGGGACACAAAAATTTGCCTAATATTCCTGCTATCGGAGTGGATTTCAAGTTACCGTTACAATTTAACCATTACGAATTTTACGGTTTGGGACCAGATGAAAATTATAGTGATCGTAATAATGGTGTTAAACTTGGAATTTTTAAAGGTAATGCTCAAGCTAATTTCACCCCGTATTTAGTACCGCAGGAAGCAGGAAATCATGGTGCAACACGCTGGCTCAAAGTGTACGACAACAATGGCCGCGGATTAAAATTTACTGCACTCAATAAACCATTTGAACAAAGCGTTCTGCCTTACAGTGAATATGAAATTCAAAATGCATATCATCATTATGAGTTGCCTCAACCATACTGCACGAGGGTCAGAATTCTGGCTAAACAAATGGGTGTTGGCGGGGATGACTCCTGGGGCGCACCGGTTCACGCACAATACCAAATTAAGGCTGATAGCCCAATCACACTAACTTTTAAGTTCCAAGGTTTCAGTGACAGCCAATAAATATTTGAACTTAATAATTTTGGTTTTACATAAAAAAACAAAAACTTATTTTCTATCGTAAGAAAATAAGTTTTTTTATGATGTCATATCTTAAATATAATCATTAAAGTCGATTACAGTATCGTACCGCTTTAATTCTGCCGGTTCATAGTGGTGAATAACCTCAATAAAAGTGAAGTCTGAAGCAAACAAGTAATCATGAATTGCTTGAGAAGTTGCCTTATCTAATGAGGCATTGACTTCGTCTAGTAATAAAATTGGTCGTTTGGCTAAGATAGCCCTTGCCAGTTCAATTCGGGCTAATTGCCCACCCGATAATTGATCAGCATTATCACCTAATTGATAGTCAAAACCTTTTTCTTTAACCAGCTGACCCAGTTCTAAATGTTCACACACGTCCGTAACTTTTTCTCGTGGTATATTCGCACCTAACGTAAGGTTAAACCATAATGAGTCGGCAAAGATAACCGCACTTTGGCTTGAATATGCAAACAGGTTGGTAAAAGTGCCTGGTTGTACTGCTTTTTGATTAAGCAACTCTTCTTGTGCTTGGCCGTAATCACCATACATTAAATATTGAAGCATGGTGGATTTACCAGAGCCGGACGGTCCAATGACCGCCACTTTTTGTCCTTTTGCAACTGCAAAATTAATTTGACTAGCTAATTCTTTACCCTGACGCTTTAAAGTTAGATCTTTTATTTCTAGTTGCTTAAAGTCGTCAGTGGCAACACTGCTTTGCGGTTTTTGCTCACCTTTAGCAATAAACTGCTTGATCTTGTTAACGATACCCTTAGTGGTAGATAAATTGTTTCGTTCATTTAAAATTTGCAGAATAGGGTTAACAAAAGAGTTAGAAAGCTGGGTGATGGCAAATAATGCTCCCAATGTTATTTGACCATTGACTACCAGTAATGTCCCAAAAGCAAATGGTAGTAAAAAGGCACTGGCAATCGCGATAATATTAAGGTAGGTATTAGTATTATTATTTAGCAGATTCATTTTGGCCAATTTTTCTTCCAGGCGTTCAACGGCACTCTTATTTTGCTTAACAGCATTGTCTTGCTCGCCGTATAAATTAAAAGTACTGGTGCCAGCTAAAATGTTTTTGGTTTGGCTGACATACTTGTCGTTAGCCTTAGTCCAATCACTTGAAGCCTTTTGAATTGGTTTTTGGAAAAAGTTGGAGACGATTGTAGGGATTGCTGAGCCCACGAAATAAATCAAGGTAACAAACCAGTTTAGATATAAAGCATAACCTAGCGCCAAAATAACGGTATAAGCATAGATCAGCATTTCGATTTCAGCTTCATAACGGTTAGTTTCTAATAACTTAAAGTCGTTAGTTAAAAAACCTAAATTAGCACTATCTTCTTCTTTATTTTGCAGCATCCCTTTCAGCACTCTAGATCTCAACTTTGTGTTAATCTGCTTAACTGCATCGGTTTTTAAGTAATTAAATAGTAAGCCTGAAATTAAGATTAAAGTCAACGCTACTATGATCTGCGTCACTAAAGAAGGTAAGACTGAAAATTGTCTCTTAGTTGCCATATTGATCAAATTGCTAAGCATATAAGCAGCAAAGATATTTAAAGTACTGTATATCAAACCGAAAACATTGAGCCAAAAGAATTTTAAATGTGAATAGTTATGGTAAATCATTATTTTTCTCCCTCAGTTTTGTGAATATTTTTTTCATTCATAAAGATGATAAATTAATTAAACTTGAGAAAGGCTTTGATTACAATACTATTTAACTAAGAGGTCACTATCAGGAAAGCAAGTGGAAAAAATATTGTACTAAAATGCAATGCCCTTTTTGCTGTTTTTAATTTCTAAATTCATTAGTAATACCTATAATTATCTCAATTAAAAATAGTATGTTCCACAATATAATCTTTGATCTTCCTTTTCTTATTCTTCTTCATCTTTTAAATACTCCTCTAAACAAAACAAGGTTTCAATATCAGTTCTAAAAACTTGCGCTAGTTTATACGCCAAGATAAGTGAGGGTTTATATTTCCCCTTTTCTACTGAGATAATCGTTCGTTCAGTGACACCCACTTTAAGAGCGAGTTCATGCTGCGTTAAGTGCAGCTTTTTCCTATTTTCCTTAACTAAATTTTTGATAATCTCACCTTCTTCAAAATATGAAGTATACTTCATGTAGTTAGCTTCGTATTATATTACGACAAAAAAAGCCAAGCAAAACTTGGCTTTTAATTATTAATAATTATAGTAATTACTTATTTACCTGATTTATCAATCTGTGATCTCGGAAATAAGAAATGAGGTTCTGAGCAGCTTCAGCAGTAACAGATATGCGGGCTTCTTGGGTTCCTGCACCCGCATGCGGTGACAAAACTACATTGTCTAAAGCACGCAAAGCTGATGGTACTTCCGGTTCGGTTTCATAGACGTCTAAACCTGCCCCGGCAATATCTCCGTTTTGCAATGCGGCAATCAAATCAGTTTGTTTAATCAATTTACCCCGAGCAGCATTGATGATATAAGCTGTCTTTTTCATTTGCTGGAAAACTTGTTTATTGAAAACGCCAGTTGTTGCAGGTGTTGCCCCCAAAAAGTTATTGGTGCAGGAGAAAATGTCAATTGTCTTTGCAGATCGCCTACTCAGTTTGCCCAATCTTAGTCGCACGACTTTTATTTATGTCTTATTTATTTCTAGTCAATCTTAAAATTACACTGACTGCCGTTACCGCAATAGCAGCTACAATTAACCAGCCAAGGGCGTTTTGCGGTCTATTATGTGTTATAACCGGTCCCATGCTCCACAGCTGATTGTTAGCAACAGCCACAACAAAAATGCCAATCACGACAACCCACAAAATAATCGCTAATATAGAAGTTAGTCTTTGAACATTTTTCATTATTATTTTCTCCTACCTAAAAAATTATTTTACTATTTTTCTAGCATCACGTGCTGGACTTATATCTGTTTTAGCACAAAGCAGGAATTAATTTTCTTAAAAAATACTTAATTTATAGTATCAAATTTTACCAGACTTGTACTCGTTTATCCGGATCAAGCCACATGCCATCTCCTTCTTTAACATTGAAAGCCTGATAAAACTCATCTTGACATTGCACCTGCACATTTGCTCGAGCCTGAGAAAGTGCATGAACATCAGACGCGGCGATTAATTGCCAAAATTCAGGCTTAGCGTTTGTCGCCCAAATTCGCGCATAGTTTTCAAACAAAGTTTTGGCGTCTCCCCCTTCTTGCTTGTTAGCTGCAACGGCTACTGTTAGACCACCCTGATCACCAATATTTTCCGAAACTGTCAATTTACCGTTGACTCTGCTTGTACCAACTTCAACGCCATCAAACAGCTTAATTTCGGCTTTGATCCGTTTATTAAATGCGGCATAATCCTCATCAGTCCACCAGTTTTTCATATTACCTAATTCATCAAACTGTGCCCCGTTGTTATCAAACGCATGTGAAATTTCATGTCCTACCACTGCACCAAAACCGCCATAGTTAGCTGCACGATCTTGGTGTAAATCATAAAAAGGTTTTTGTAATAATAGTGCCGGAAAAGTAATGTCGTTACTTTGCGGATTATAACAAGCATTGGCTTCTACTGCTGCCATTTCCCAAAGTGAATTATCAACCGGGCTGTTAACATCTGCAAAGTTAGCCCTAAGTTTAACTTGATTATTGGCTTTAATATTGCTGTATAGGCTGCCACCTGCTAGAGCTGCTGTTACTTTGAACTCGTCATAAAATCTTTGAACATGCTCTGGATAAGCGATTTTTAAGACTAAAGTATCTAGCTTCTTTAATGCCTTTTTCTTAGTGGTATCTGACAGCCAAGAATTGTTTTTTAAATGGTCTTGATAAACCGCAATCATATTTTTAACTATTTTAGTAGCATCAGCTTTGGCTTCAGCGCCCAAGTATTCTTTGCCATAATACTGACCAATAACATCACCAAACATTGCAATTGTTTGGTCATACGCAAAACGCTCATCTGCAGCTAAAGAATCTATGCCGTACATTGCTTTTCTTAGTGGTAATCTTGCTTTCCGAAATTCACGTGACAAATACCGTGCCGCTTGATTAATAAAATGACCAATTAGCCAACCTTTTAATTCGAAGAAATGTTTTTCATTAAACAATTCATCAAATTTATCTAAATAACCTGGTTCAGTAACATTAACTTTCTTAGTGGTCTCAAGACCAGTTTCTTTCAGTAAATCAGCTAAATGAATATTTTTACTCTGGTTTGTAAATTCTGCCACACTCAGAGGGTGATATATGTTTTCAACTTCAGAGTTATATTCTGCTGATTGATAAACCTGCGCCAAACGCTGGTCCAGCTTAACTGCGCCGTTAACGTATTGTTCTGCTTCATCCTGCTTAATGCCACTCATTACCAACAGATTAGCAGTTTGCTTTTGCCAAACGTCAAGCAGGTTAGTGGTTTTTTCATTACCATAATAACTGGTATCAGCCAAAATCAAATTTTGCCGGTAAAAAGTGACAATATTCAACTGTGCATTTTTGAAATCTGGCTCCACTTCAAATTTGAACGGCAAGTTATCCATTAGCAACAGTTTCGTTAAATTCTCATTGACATCAGCTAAATTATTGAGGCTGGTTAAAAAGGCTAAATCTTGCTTAATTGGGGCTGCACCTTCGGCCGTTCTTTTTTGCTCGTCTTTAGCTACCCGGTAAAACTCTACCGCTTTATTAAAATTCTTAATGTGCGGAATTGACTTTTGCCCGCTTAAAAAATCAGTAAAATCTTTTACTAAGTTTTTGCGAGTCTGCTTCTCTGCCACGCTAAAGCCATCAATGATTGGTCTACCGGCAGGAACAGGGTTTTCTTGCAGCCATTTTGAATTAACCGCTAAATAAAGGTTATCTTGCTCACGAATATTTACATCAGGTTTAGTAGAATCGCCAAAGCCACCACGAATATTAAATTTAGTCATTTGTTTTTCTCCTTATTTTTAATTTTTTATTAGCTTAATGGTACATTCAGGTAGAAAAGCAAAGAGGAAATTGTCGTATTCGACATTTTTAATTTTTTGTTATGGTAGTTTTTAAAAAGATTGGCCGCTATGTTGCTAAAGTTAGACATCTTGCCAAATATTTTCGTCATTACTATTAATTTGGTTCATACTAGTGATTAGTAGTATATAATACAATTTAGTAGTAAAAATAGGAGAAAGAAAATGAAACTAAAGAAAAGAATTTTCACAATATTGGCATTAATCGCTGTAGCTATTGGCGTCGGAAGTGTATGTAACACTCCAAATACTGCTCAAGCAAAAGGAGTTCCTACTGTTTTTCCTAAGAACATGCGCGGAACTTGGTACCAGTATTATACTGACGGGGCTGGAAAATATCTCAGTAAAGTAAAAATAACTAAAACAACGTATATTTTAGGTGAATATACACCTAAAGTAATACATAAATATATACCACATGATAAACCGGATTTTGAAAGAGCAGATTGGGTATTCATCCCTGGCTATCAGAAACAAAGAGGTATTACTTGGTTAAATGTAAAACAATGGAACGAACCTGCTGGCATCGGTATACCAGATACTGGTGATGATGGTGAAGACGGCGGCTGGGGTGAAAATGGCGGTGAATTTTTCAACGTCTCCAAACTTAAGGGCCACCAGGTATTATCAATTGCAAACACGATTGATGGAACAAGTATACATAATACGTCTCACTGGTATCGCTCAGTTAAACTTGCTAAAAAGTTGAACAAGCGCCACTATAAAGGATTTTTATATTAGTAAACGCTTTTTAAAAATAGGAATTAGAACAATAAAAGGCAGATAGTTCACTTAACTATCTGCCTTTACCTTACTATATTGTGATCTTAGCAACTTAACTAGAAACTTTATTTTTTCTTTTCTTCAAAAAACGAGTTATTGCTGTATATATAGCAATGACCATAACTACAGATACATAAACTGTACCCAACATGATTTCTGTGAACCAAAAATCCTTTATTGCGCTTGCCTCATGGACCCCAAAAATCATTGTGCCAAAACTATAATATGCAGAAAAAAGTGTGATCAAAATCAGTCCGACCACTATAATCAGTAATAAACTTATTAGCCAATCTAAAAACTTTTTGATGGAATTCATATTGTCACACCTTCTATTCCGCTAGTGTATATAGCCAATGCTTACTTAAAATAGTTTAATTGCAAAAGTTTATTGTTGCTTTAGGATTTTTCTTACCAAAAGTATTTTTTACTGAATTACTTTGATTTTAACAAAAAGCACTTTTCAGACCAACCTGTATTTAGACATAAGCCTCTTTTTGTAAATTGTACATCTTACGATAATCAGCATTAGTTCTGATTAATTTTTTTGTGTGTCAAAGCCGAGAATTCTACCATTTTGTAAAAAGAAAATCTTATCCGCATATTCCACCGCAGACAAGCGCGAGGAAAAAAGTGCTGATGCCCATCTGCTTTTTACGGACTTGATCCACATCTTTTCTGTTATCCTGAAATAGTGTGACGTATTTTTACTACGGGTGACCATTGTTTCAAAGGCTCTTGTTGAATACGGTAATAGCTCAAACTTTGAGGAACCATGACTAATAGCAGTAAAACTGCAATCCATCAATTATAGCGCGCCAAAAGAAACAGCATAAAAAGTAGAATTAAAGCAGACTGAATTACTGCCACTTCAAACATGATCAAATTTACTGGTCGCCATGAAGCATCGTCTTTTAACATCTTTAAATCATCATAGTAGAAGCTGTCGTCAAAAATGCTAAGAGACTGTAAATCTTGGGATTTAGTCATTAGGCTGAGCTGACATTGATAAAACCCGTTAATTTATCAGTTAAAATGCCCTGAACAGAAGTAGCTACAGGTGGCAATAACTGCGTTAAAGCGGTAGCTATAATCCAAATTATTAGACTAACAACAAAATTTTGGTGTTTAGAAACATCATTAATGACATTTTGTCCCACATTGACTGCAAGAACGGAAGCAATTGCTTGGATAGGTGCCAATAAAACAACAAAAGCAGCTAAACTGCGAGCTGCCTTGAAAAACAATTTATAAGTCGCTAAAAGCAGATCGAAGTAATGTTGAAAAAATGTAACTTTTTCATAATTAATTACCCTTATAATGTTCAAAAATATTAACTTTTTAAATTTAAAGATTAGAGACAACATAATTAGTTTTAGTTAGGCATGCTTAATTTCAGCACTTTACTAAACATTGGTAATATGAACCAAAGGTGCATGACTGAAAAAAGTTATTATAGAAAAAATGATTTATAGAAACATCAGAAAGTCTCTGATATTATCGGTGCAAAATAATTAAATTTTGCACCGATAACTTGTTTATTATACTGCTTTAGTCATTGGCAATATAGCGACTTGCCTTTCCTTTGCCTACTAAACCTATTTTTCCTTCTTTACGCAACCTAGCTAAAGCATGTTTAATAGTACTTTCACCATATTGCGGTACCAAATTCATTAGTTCTTGTCTAGATAGCGGTTTTAAACTATTAGTAATTTTACTCAATAGCAATGATTCCGGATCCTTTTCCGTATTACTAGTGAAATCAATTCGTGAATCTAATTCACGGTAAGCTTGCAATACGATACTCAAAAAGTAGTCAACATATGGTCCATAATCGTTTTCATTATTAATCCATGCTTTACCTGAACTTTCTAACAAAGTCCGGTAATATTGCGCCTTAGTTTTTTCAATTAAACGTTCCAAACTAATATACTTACCAACTCCGAAACCTAATTGTTGTAATTCAAGTAACATTAACAAGCGTGACATTCTGCCATTACCATCTCTAAATGGGTGAATTGATACAAAATCCAACATAAATGCTGCCGCCAGTATTAATGGCGGGAAAGAATTATCACAAATTGCATCATTATAAGTTTCACATAAACTTTGGACTAATTTGGGTGTCATCCAAGCTGGTGGTGGAGTAAAGCGAGTTTCTTTATGACCATCTGCAAAGGTAGTAATAATTGCATTATCAATGTCCTTAAATTGACCGCCCCAGCTGCTTTCAGTAAAATTAAATAATTGCTTATGTAATGCCAATATATTATTGGGCGTAATCTTGATATATTTATAATTATCATGGATTATAGCTAAAACATCACGATAGCCAGAAATTTCTTCTTCACTGCGATTTTTCGGAGTCGTTTTTTGCTCCATTAATTTCTTAAGCCGTACGTCACTTGTTGCAATTCCTTCAATTCGATTTGATGAGTCTGTACTCTCAATCTTTGCGACCACTAACAGCTTATTCATTATGTCTTTTGATTTTAAGGAGATATGATCCGTTTTACCTTTCAACTCATAGATCAGATTGAGTTTTTCAATCATCTTCGTGGTTAATTTCAAACCATTTAAAGTTTGATAATCAAAAACTTTCAAAATATTATGTCTCCTTTATAAGCTAGTTTCTTCCTACATATTTTATACCAAGTATCAGTGTATTTAAAAGTTTATCAGTGCAAAATTTAATTATTTTGCACCGTAAATTTGTTTATTGCACCGAAAAATATTTATTACCACACAAAAAATTAGCCTTAACTTATCTGCGCGAAATGCTGATAGGTCAAAGCTAATCGAGTCAAATGATTCTTCTGAATAAGACTATTATTCTAGCTGACATTACCATATAGTCATCTGTTTTTTTATCTTTTTTAAAAAATAAAAGGCGAGCATAAAAAATAATATAAAAATCAAATACGAAATTAACACTTCCCATGTTAATGAAAAAGTAGTGTTTAAGGAATGCTCATTCATAGTTGTAATTATTTTCAGTCCTAATGCTGTTGTCTTGATACCAGAACTGTTAATACTAAACAGCTCTATAATATAATCAATCATAAATACAACCAGATATATACTACTTCCCGCATTAAAGGCTTTATAATAATTCATGATTTTTCACATCCCTTTTTTTAAAACAAAGATTAAAATAATTAACAAAAAGAAAGTTTATGTATAGTAACCTGATTTTTACTATAAACGATGTCAGAAGAACTACAACATTTGCTATAAGCTAAAAAATATAGTTTCATCACACTACCATAAGCTTTCGGTACAAAAATCCTAAAATAAATAAAATGAAAGCCCACTGGCAGTATTAACCCATATAACACGTTACTAGTTATAAAATTTGTACCAACTATTATTTACAAATTTATATTTATTTAATAATAGCATTAAACAAGTCTTAAATCAACAAAATAAAATTAACAATAATACTATTAATTCAGCTAGTGACAGCAGTTTTTATTAATATAATTATATCTATTGGCTACTGGATTGAAAAATATAAGTAAGTAACTATCTACTTGATTATGATATTGCTACTCCAAATAAGCCTAATTTTTAAAGTGAATTATTTTGTTAAATATCGTCTTTTCCTTAGGAATAAGATGATGCGCTACTTCAACAACTTTTCAAAGATATTCATGCAAAAAAGTATTATAAATTTTCCTTGAAAGTACCGGATCAAGCGAAGTTGTTACTTCATTTGCTAACACAACTGAGCGCCTATAGAATAAGGCTCTAGCAATCTCTATTCTGAACTCAAAGAATTTCTTGGTATACAGCGTTTTTACCACGTACCGTATATCTTTAAACAAAAAAATAACCTTAACTTACCAACAGAAAATATTGATATATCAAGGTTATTTTACTAATTTTACTCTTCCGAATGCTGACTAGAGGATTCGAACCTCCGACCTCATCATTACTAGTGACGTGCTCTGCCAACTGAGCTAAGTCAGCATTGTCATATCTCGACAACGATATTAATTAAAACATATTCTATCAGTTTACGCAAGCACTTTTTGACTTTTTCTCGGTTTTTGCTATAACTAAACTTTGGCGTACTTTTTTAAGAGTATAATATAATAAAAGATTTAGAAATGGAGTGGATGTAATGGCAAATTTTGCAGCGATTAACGCGCAATTTCCCTGGTTATTAAGACTTATAGTTGCATCATTATGCGGGGCGCTAATCGGTTATGAACGCGCAATTCAAAGGAAAAGCGCCGGAGTGCGAACACATATTGTAGTTGCCTTTTCTTCCGCACTATTCATGATAGTTTCAAAGTACGGCTTTGGCGATTTATTAAAAATGTCAGATCTCGCTTTAGACCCTTCCAGAATTGCAGCTCAAATAGTTTCCGGTATCTCATTTATTGGCGCTGGTGCTATTTTAGTTAAAAAGCAGCAAATTTCCGGTTTAACCACGGCAGCTGGTATTTGGGCCACAGCCGCAATCGGCATGGCAATTGGATCAGGTTTATATTTTATCGGAATATTGGCAACGGCTTTGCTCTTTGTCATTCAAATGATGTTTCACGATGATGCTATAATTGATAAAATCATCATGCATATTCGTTTTAATATTCAAATAGAAGCGGTTAATAAGCCGAATATTTTGCACACTATTGAGCAGGAGCTTGAGGCAAATCATGTTGAAAATGTTTCCGTCAAGATACTGTTTGTTAGTGACGAACGAATTATCTTTTTTGTAGATGGTATTATTAACAATAATATTGATGAAAATGATATTATTATGGCTCTACGCAAATATCCTGATATTAAGCGCATCAGTTATGCCAGTATAGACAAATAGTACAAATAATCTTTAAGCAATAGTTAATTCTATTGTTTTTTTTGCATTAATTAGCTACTAATTACTTTTACTTATTACAATGTTAATATAAGTTTTTATTCGAAAGGAGAAATGTTATGGCTGGTTCCCTTGACTATTTACGTTGGCGTGGTGATTTAACTTTTTCTGAAAAACCATTTAACAGTGTTGATGCATCATTGCTATCATCTATTGCTTATTTACCAGCTGACAGTTCTGCCAACGGTCATACACTAAAAGAAGTGGCAGAAAAACTCCGCAATTTGCCCTCTTTTCAGCATCAAATGCATACAGAGACGGCAACCGAAATTTTTTTATTACCTGAAAGTCCCCGAATTGGAAATATTAAAATTTTAGATTGGACAGACAAACTAGCAAAAGACCCTCATCCCTTGCAATTCACTGCTGCCACCTTTTCGCTTGATTCAGATACCATTGCCATTGCCTTTCGCGGAACAGATGGTACCATGATTGGCTTAAACGAAGACATGGGCATGAATTACCTGCCGGAAATTTACGGTCAAGATGTCGCAGCCAAGTATCTCACCGCTATTGCAGAAAAATTTACTAACCAAAAGATTTTTTTACTTGGTCATTCAAAGGGCGGCAATTTTGCTCAATATGCTCTAAGCGCTGTTGAGCCTGAAATTCAGAACCGGGTAATAAAAGCGATTAGTTTTGACGGACCGGGCTTTTTCCATAAAGTATATACGAGTTCTGGGTTTACCGCTTCAATGTCTAAAATGAAAACCTATATCCCTCAGGGTTCAATTTTTGGTGCTATGCTTGATCATCCCGAACAAACTTTAGTGGTCAAAAGTACAGTACCAATGCGCAACCAACATGACCCGCGCCGCTGGTCTGTAGGTAGAGACAGTTTTACCTTAGCTGACGGACTCTCATCAGGCAGTCGCGTAATTAGACACGCGCTCATTAATTTTAATAATTCTATCCCTGACCAAGAAAGAGGCACTGCCTTTTCCGATCTATTTGAGGCTTTTGAAAATTATGATATTGATGAACTAAACCAATTAACCAGTAATAAAATAGTGGGAACATACCGTTTTGGCCGCGTCTTTCTCTCTCTTGAACCCCAAGAGCGAAAATTGCTGACCCAAGTCTTGAGCAATATCTGGAATTCATATAAAAGGAATATGACTTTGCCTCTGATGGCCAGCAATTATGAACTTTATCCTAAAAGCAATGATTCAAATAAAGCACCAGTGTTTTACGAATTTTACGACCCAGATCGTCCGAACCTTAAACTACCAGAAAGTGTTCTACGTAAATTAAAGTAAATTGTTTCATGTGTAACCCAAAAAGAGGCTGGAAAACTAAAATGTTTTCCAGCCTCTTTTATTTAACTAATTAACTAGTTATTTCTTCATTTTATCCTTAACGTCATCAACTTTATCTTTGACGTTTTCAGTAGCTTCTTGTGCCTTATCTTTAACATCTCCAGCAGCTTGTTGAACCTTGCCTTTGACTTCTTTAGCTTTGCCGGCTACCTTGTCTTTAAATCCTTTATCGGCCATCTTAATCGGTCCTTTCCCAAAAAATTAGCGAAAATTTTCTATTCACACCTTAATAGTACAATGTTGTAAAAATATTGTCATCAAAAACGCTTTATTTTTTGTTAAAAAATGCAATTAAAACAAAAAGCTGTGGCATTTTAGTCCAAATTACCACAACTTTTATTACTTATTATTCATTAGGCTGATCATGACTATAATCGAGGTTTGAAAAGCGATTATACGGTTTGGAAAACATTAACTTGACTGTTCCCCTACTACCTGAACGGTTCTTTTCGATGATAACTTCCACTTCACCGTTATCATCTTCTGCCGCCACTTCTTTATCCTTATTACCATCTTCCTCATCACGATAATAATCATCACGATAAAGAAACGAAACAATATCCGCATCCTGTTCAATTGAACCGGACTCACGAATATCAGATAAAACTGGTCTCTTATCTTGTCTTTGTTCAACTGACCGCGATAGCTGTGACAAGGCAATCACAGGCACGTGCAGCTCCTTGGCCAATTTCTTTAGTTGCCGTGAAATAGCTGAAACTTCCTGCTGGCGTGATTCACTGTGAGGGCCCTCAATTAGCTGTAAGTAGTCAATGACTATTAACCCTAAATTACCTTTTTCTTTGGCGAGCCTGCGCGCCTGCGCTCTAATTTCACTCATTTTAATGCCGGGTGTGTCATCAATGTAAATGCTGGCTGTTGCTAAAGAACCCGAAGCTGCAACCAATTTAGGCCATTCATCTTCATCCAGTTGACCAGTTCGCAAATGTTGCGAATTAATCAAGCCTTCTGATGCCAGCATTCTTTGGACCAGCTGTTCGCCACTCATTTCCAAAGAAAACATTGCCACTGTTTTATCTGTGTGCAAGCCTACATATTGCGCCACGTTAAGCGCAAAAGAAGTCTTACCTACTCCAGGACGGGCAGCCACAATTACCAGTTCATCATCGTGAAAACCAGTAGTCATTTTATCAAGCTCAACAAATCCAGTGGGCAGTCCCGTGACCATGTTGCCATCTTCTGGAATATCATTGATTTCATCAATAGCTGAATTAACAATATCCTTGATATTGCGAAAGCCATTGGCGTTATTTTCTGATGAAACATTCATGATCTCGCTTTCGGCGTTATCTAAAATGTCAGTAACATCATCAGAATCCTGCATTGCATTCGTTATAATTTTTTGGCTGGCAGAAATAAGCCGCCGCAGCAGCGCCTTTCGATGAACGATTTTAGCATAATAAGTGACATGGGCAGCTGTCGGTGTTGCCATAGCTAATTCAGAAACGTAAGCAATACCGCCAATATCGTCTAGTTGATTTTTCTTAGTTAATTCATCTTGCAGAGTTAACGGGTCAATTGCATCCTCACGATCAGATAGATCAAGCATAGCCTGAAAAACCAGCTGGTTGGCCTTTTTATAAAAATCGTCGGGTTGAACCTCTGCACTCGCATCAGCAATTGCATCAGGATCAATAAAAATTGCACCTAAAACTGCCTTTTCCGCCTCATCATCGTGCGGTATTTGCTGTGAGACAATATTATCCATTAATCACGCCCACTTTTATCAAAATCTATTTCAGGGCTAATCCTGTTCAGTAATATGAACGCGAATTTTGCCTTCTACGCCCTTGAATAACTTAACCGGTACATTAGTGTAGCCCAATGATTTAATCGGTTCAGGCAGGTTCAATTTGCGCTTGTCAATTTTAATACCAAATTGCTGCTCCAAGCCTTCCACAATCTTTTTTCCTGAGATGGAACCGAATAACCGTGAGTCAGAACCGGCCTTAGATTTGAAATTAACGACTGTTTCATCCTTATCAAGTTCAGACTTGATTTTTTCAGCTTCAGCCTTTTCACTTTCGTATGCTGCTTTTTCATTAGCAGCTACTCTTTCCAAAGTGTGCATGTTAGCTTTGGTAGCTGCTTTAGCTAATCCTCTTTTAAATAAAAAGTTTTGGGCATAACCATCAGGAACATTTTTAACTTCTCCACGTTTACCGCGACCTTTAACATCTTTAGTAAAAATAACTTTCATTGTGCTCTCCTTTTATTCATTTTCTTGTTCATAAGTATCCACTGCGTCAAGTAATTTAGCAAGTGCATCCTTAACAGTAATCCCTTTAATTTGGGTGGCAGCATTAGACAGATGACCGCCGCCACCGAGTTTTTCCATTATCACTTGGACATTAATATCACCCATTGAACGGGCTGATATACCAATTGTATCTTTGTCACGCCGAGTAATAGCAAAACTAGCTTCAACGTTTTCCAAATCCAGAGCAGTATCCGCAGCCTGAGCAGTAACAATTGGATCTATTTCCTTGTCATCAGGTCCGCATAAAACAGCCATCTTAGGCTTGATCATCTGCAAGCTGCTGACAAGACGAGTGCGCTGCAAGAAACTATCAATATCTTCTTTTAGCAACTCACTAACACCCATCGTACTTGCACCAATTGAACGTAAATAGCTGGCTGCATCGAACGTTCTAGTACCCGTACGCAATGAAAATTCTTTGGAATCAACCGTAATTCCTGCCAGCATTGCCGTAGCGTCAAGATCTGTTAAAACGCGCTTACCAGAACTAGGCTGCTGGTATTCCACCATTTCAGTTACCAGCTCACAAGCTGACGAAGCATAAGGCTCAACGTATGTCAGCATTGGATTTTCCGGAAATTCCTCGCCGCGTCGATGATGATCAATCACAATAATTCTGTCTCTAAGCCGTTCGTATAATTCTTTTGCATATGTGATAGAGTATTTCGAATGGTCAACCATGACCAACATTGACTTAGCGGTCAACTCATTTAGTGCATCATCTGGGGAAATGAAAATATCATTATCTTCCTTTACTTTTGCCATCTTCGCAACTAAACGACTGACATCATAGTTGGTTTTATTGACATCTAGGACAAAATTAGCTTTTACATGGTGCAAACGGGCGATTTTGACAACGCCTATTCCGCTACCAACCGAATCCATATCTGGGCTGGCATGACCAACTACAAAAACGCGATCCGCTTCTTTAAAAAGCTCGCTAATTGCTTGTGAAACCATTCTGGCTCTGACCCTGGTTCTCTTTTCCATTGGATTAGATTTACCACCAAAGAAACGGGCAGCTTTTCCTGGCTGACTAAGAACAACCTGATCGCCGCCTCGACCCAGTGCCAGGTCAAGGTTAGATTGCGCCTGATCAGCTAATTCGGTAATTAAGCTACTACCAAAGGCAATTCCAATAGATAACGTCAAAGGGGTATTATTACGACTTGTTTCTAAGCGTATCTTATCCAAAACAGAAAATTTATCTTTTTCCATCTGAGTCAAATCTTGCATATGAAGCAAAAGCAAAAAATGATCTTCGTCGATGCGTTTAAGATAGGCGTTGAATTTTTTCGCATAATCACTCAGAGTATTCTGCACATAGACACTGGTGGCAGTCAGCTCTTGATCATGCATTGTTTCACTTAGCTCATCATAATTATCAATAAATATTTGTCCGATGGCTAATAATTCATTCTGATAGCGTTCTTCAATTTTGGCATAACGCGTAATGTCAAGCAAATAAACAACGCCGAGATTGTCCTGAATAACCATTTCAAATTGATGACCATCCCAATTTACTATATGATTTTCGGCAGTTTTTGCCTTTAACGATTCATCAATTAATTTATCTAGTTCAGGGTCAACCGCTGCTATTGTGTGACCAATTAATTCTTCATTTTTTAAATAGAGTTGTAAATAAGGATTCGCCCACTGAATTTGACGATCCTTATCATATAGCAAAATGCCCAGAGGCATTTTAATCATTGCTTCTTGCTCGCTGCGCTTAATCCGATAAGATAAACTGACAGCAAAGTTATTCGCATTGCCAGCTAAGATATATGCGCCATAAGCAACACACGCCACAGTCAAAATAAAGATCAAGACCATAGCCAAGCCAAATAATGGGCTCATAATCATGGCAACGATGCTGCCTAAAAGCGACAAGGCTAAGATGATAATAACAGAAGCTGTTAGTCTGGAATCTTTAATAAAAGCAGGAAATTCAAGCTTACGTAAAAAATCTTTCATGTAAGGTCCTTCCTAAATTAATGTATAATACATCATTATTATTATACATTGGATTGACTGGATAAGAAACTCCTCAATATTAAGGTTAAAAATATTATTATGTATTCAGTTACTCTAAATTCACGTCCTGCACTATTGCTAAATTACTGCGACCCTGTTTTAGGTAAAATAAAATCTCGAAATTAAGTAAGCTTAATCTCGAGATTTATCTCATTAACAGTCTATATTTTGATATTAAGTAATCAGTAGCACTACTTAATTTCTGTTAATTAGTTGTTCTTATTAGTCTTCAGTAACAAATGGCAACAAGCCCATAATGCGAGCTCTTTCAATTGCCTTAGCTACTTTACGTTGGTTCTTAGCGCTGGTGCCAGTGACACGACGTGGTAAGATTTTACCTCTTTCGGAGATAAAACGTTTCAACAAATCAACGTCCTTGTAGTCAACGTAATCAATATGGTTGGCAGCAATGTAGTCAACCTTACGACGACGATGGGCGCCGCCTCTTCTTTGTTGAGCCATATCCTAGGTCCTTTCTATCAATTTAGAATGGTAAATCATCATCAGAAATATCAATGGTATCGCCTGAACCGGCAAATGGATCCTGAGTATTATCTAGGCCATTGTTCTGGTTTGGCGTACCCATATTAGGATTGTTATTGGTATTTTGATTACCATAATTACCATTATTATTTGGTGTGTAACCACCATTTTGACCACGGGCTTCACGATCTTTACGTGATTCAAGCAATGAGAAATTATCAACGATAACTTCCGTTACATATACTCTTTGCCCGTCTTTATTATCGTAGTTTCTGGTTTGAATTCGGCCATCAATACCAACAAGTGAACCTTTAGACGTAAAATTACAGAAATTTTCTGCTGCTTTGCGCCAAATGACACAACTGATAAAATCTGCACCTCTCTCACCTTGAGCGTTAGTATATTGACGATCGACGGCAAGAGTAAACGTAGCAACCGAGATTCCACTCCCAGTAGTACGTAATTCAGGATCACGTGTTAAACGGCCAACAAGTACAACTCTGTTAATCATACTTTAGGTCCTTCCTTTCCTAAATCACGAAAACGATAACGTTTTTGTTCTTAATTATCCAACTTTAACAGTCATTGAACGTAAAACGGCAGTATCAATCTTGGATAAACGGTCAAATTCGTTAACTGCGTCAGCGTTATCAGCAGTGAAAGTCATAACGTGATATAATCCCTCACGATATTTATTAATTTCATATGCGAAATGACGCTTTTCCCAGTCTTTTGACTCAACCATCGTACCACCATTATCGGTAATAACTTTATCATAGTTTTCAACCAACGCCTTTTTTGATTCTTCATCAATGTCAGGCTTGATAATATAAGTTATTTCGTACTTAGTAGTTGTCATACTAGTGCACCTCCTTCTGGACTAAATGGTTCTTGCTAAAAATCAAGAACAAGGAGTAATGAAGTTTATTACTCGCAATCTCTAATTCTAGCACATAAATAAAAAATTACCAAACTATCTTCACGTGATCCACTAAGAAATTTTCATCTCTTACTAATAAATACGTTAAATAATTTGCTAATTTTTTAAAATTTTATTTTAGTAGTTAATCCTGCTCACTGTCAGTTTCTTCAGCTGCAGCAACTTCTTGATCTTCTTCGGCAGGAACTACCGCAAGACTGGCAACTTTATTGTTGTCATTAACTTTGATCAAACGAACGCCCAAAGTGCTGCGACCTGTTTGAGAAACATCCTTTGTCTTAAAGCGGATCATGATACCATCATCAGTAATCACCATGATATCCTGGCTGCCATCGATCACTGTTACACCAGAGAGTGGACCATTTTTCTCGGTAATATTTGCAGTCTTGATACCTTTTCCGCCGCGACCTTTAGTTGGGTATTCGGCAGCTGCTGTTCTCTTGCCGTAACCCTTTTCAGAAATGACTAACACTTCATCGCTATTCTTAATGACGCCAGAGCCAACTACATAGTCATTTTCGCGTAAATTAATTCCGCGAACGCCAGCTGCTGTGCGGCCCATTGAACGAACTGTCTGCTCATTAAAGCGCACGGCGTAACCTAAGTGAGTACCAATTAAAATATCTTGTTTGCCATCAGTAGCCAAGACATTATTCAACTCATCGCCATCACGCAAGGTTAAAGCAATTAGGCCGCTGTTACGGATATTGCCAAATTCACTGACATGTGTCCGTTTGACCGTCCCCATCTTTGTAATGAAGAATAAGTATTGGTCATCCGCATCTTCAGGAATATTGACAATTGTCTGGATTTTTTCGCCCTTTTCCAGTTGCAATAAGTTGACTATCGGGAGACCCTTAGCTGTACGGCCAAATTCCGGAATTTCATAGGCTTTCTTTGAATAAACTTTACCCTTGTTGGTAAAAAACAGTAACATATCATGCGTACTGGAGTAAATGAGGTTTTCAATAAAGTCACCGTCTTTAACGCCCATGCCTTTAATACCTTTACCACCACGATTTTGAGTCTTAAATTCAGTAATTGGCATCCGCTTAATGTAGCCACTATGAGTTAAGGTTAGTAAAACATCTTGTTTTTCAATTAAATCTTCATCTTCAATTGAAACAACTTCACTGGCACCGATCTTAGTCCGCCGATCATCACCAAAGCGCTTTTGAATATCCAGCAATTCATTGTAGATTATTTCATTAATGCGCTCCGGCTTTGCCAAAATATCTTTATAGTCGGCAATTTTAGCTTGTAGTTCTTTATATTCAGCTTCAACCTTGTCACGCTCAAGACCCGTTAACCGTACCAAGCGCATATCTAAAATGGCTTGTGACTGCTTGTCATCAAGACCAAAACGACTGATTAAGGCAGCTTTAGCAATATCACTTGATTGACTCTGCCGAATGATGTGGACGATTTCGTCAATATGATCAAGGGCAATTTTGAGACCTTCAAGAATGTGTGCTCTAGCTTCGGCTTTAGCTAATTCAAATTTAGTTCTACGGGTAACAACATCTTCTTGGTGCTCCAAATAATATTGCAGCATCTGCTTGAGGCTTAAAAAGTGCGGTGCGCCATCGACGATTGCTACCATATTCATACCAAAGTTAGCCTGCATTTGTGTCAGTTTAAACAAGTTATTTAAAACCACACTAGCGCTGGCATCACGGCGGATATCAATGGTAATTCTCATCCCCGTTTGATCTGATTCATCCCGCACACCGGTAATACCATCAATTGTCTTCGCACGCGCTAAATCAGCAATTTTCTTAACCAGTTCTGCTTTATTAACCAAGTATGGTATTTCAGTGACAACTATTCTTTCACGGCCACTTTTTTCAGTTTCAATATTGGTATTAGCACGGACAACAATATTGCCGCGACCAGTTTCATAGGCGCGATATATGCCGCCGCGACCCATGATCGTTCCGCCTGTAGGAAAATCAGGACCTGGGATTGCCTTCATCAGTTCTTTAGTAGTGACAGCAGGATTATTCATTAACATGTGCAGTCCCTTAATCACTTCAGAAAGGTTGTGTGGCGGGATATTGGTAGTCATACCAACCGCAATACCGCTAGTGCCGTTAACTAAAAGATTTGGTATTCTAGCCGGCAATACCACCGGTTCATTTTCAGAATCATCATAATTACGTTGCCAATTAACAGTGTTTTTATTGATATCCCGCAGCATTTCAACGGCTATTTTGCTCATGCGTGCCTCAGTGTAACGCATTGCGGCGGGCTCATCACCATCAACCGAACCAAAATTGCCGTGTCCGTCAACGAGCATATAGCGGTAGCTGAAGTCTTGGGCCATATGAGCCATTGCCAAATAAATTGAGGAATCACCGTGAGGGTGGAATTTACCCATAACTTCCCCTACAATTCTGGCAGACTTCTTGTATGGTTTATCTGGTGTAACACCTAGTTCACTCATACCATATAAAATCCGGCGTTGAACCGGCTTTAAGCCATCACGCACATCGGGTAAAGCCCGTGCGACGATAACGGACATGGCATAATCCAAGAATGAACTATTCATTACGCTGGTCAAATCAACGTTTCGTATTCTGTGATCTTGACCTTGATTGTCGTTATCCATTTAAACCTCCTATGCATCCAAGTTTTCAACGTATTTAGCGTTAGTTTCAATAAAATTGCGCCGTGGTCCTACTTCATTACCCATCAGCAATTCGAAGACCTCATCGGCATTTTTAGCATATTCCGGGCTGACACGGTCAAGCCGTCTATTCTCAGGGTTCATAGTCGTATCCCATAATTGTTCAGGATCCATTTCACCTAATCCCTTATAACGTTGTACCAACGGTTTGGGACTCGGCTGCAAACTGCCCAGATAATCATGCAATTCTTCGTCTGTATCTAAATATCTGACAACTTTGCCTTGACGCACTTGGTATAGAGGCGGACGTGCAATATAAACATAGCCCTTTTCAATCATCGGACGCATATAGTTGTAAAAGAGGGTCAAGAGCAGTGTCCGAATGTGAGCCCCATCGACATCGGCATCTGTCATAATAATTAATTTATGATAACGAGCCTTAGACACATCAAAATCTGCGCCAAAACCGGTTCCTAAAGCTGTAAACAGTGACCGAATTTCTTGGTTAGCCAAAATGCGGTCCATTGACGCTTTTTCAACGTTCAAAATCTTACCACGGATTGGCAAAATCGCCTGTGTTAATCGTGACCGACCCTGTTTAGCAGAGCCTCCAGCCGAATTACCCTCAACTATGAATAATTCAGAAATGCTGGGGTCATTACTAGTGTTGTCAGCTAACTTACCAGGTAAATTAGCGATCTCCAATCCGGATTTCTTACGTGTCACTTCACGCGCACGTTTAGCTGCCGTTCTAGCACGTTCAGCCAGTTGTGCTTTTTCAACAATCTTCCGGCCAACTTGCGGATTTTCCATTAAGAAACGGTTGAAGGTTTCAGAAAAAGCGTGATCTACTGCAGTCCGTGCATCAGAGTTCCCTAATTTGGTCTTAGTCTGACCTTCAAATTGCGGATTAGGGTGCTTAACTGAAACAACAGCAGTCATTCCTTCACGAATATCTTCTCCTGAAAGATTATCATCACTATCTTTTAATAACTTGGTCTTATGGGCATAATCATTAACTACCCGCGTTAAGGCTGTCTTGAACCCTGCCTCGTGCATTCCGCCTTCATAAGTATGGATATTATTGGCAAAGGTCATTAACGTTGTTTTATAGCCTTTTGTATACTGCAAAGAAACTTCAACGTTGATCTCGTTATCGTTACCTTCTACATAAATCGGCTCATTGAATAATACTTCTGTATCCCGATTTAAGAATGAAACGTATTCCTGGATTCCGCCTTCATAGTGATAAACATCGGTTTCCGCGCTTTCTTTACGCTTATCTGTAAACGTTAATTTCAGGCCCTTATTTAAAAAGGCTAACTCACGGATACGGTTTTTGAGGATCTTATCATCAAATGAAGTGGTTTCAGTAAAAATGTCTGGATCTGGGAAAAAATGGACAATAGTACCATGCTCAGATAATGGAACTGTCCCAATCATTTTCATTTCGTCAACTACACGGCCACGGCTAAAATCAATAAAATATTTTTTACCGTCACGCATAGTCGTAACGTCCAGTTTGGTTGAAAGAGCATTAACGACTGACGCACCTACTCCGTGCAAACCACCAGAAACCTTATAGCCGCCACCGCCAAATTTACCACCGGCGTGTAAAACAGTAAAAACAGTTTCCAGAGCTGGCCGGCCGGTTTTCTTTTGAATATCTACCGGAATACCACGACCATCATCTTGGACAGTAACACTGCCGTCTTCATTGATAGTAACTTCAATTTTAGTGGCAAAACCGGCTAGACTTTCATCAATACCATTATCAATTATTTCCCAAACCAAATGATGCAAGCCCTGAGAACTGGTAGAACCAATATACATTCCTGGACGCTTACGAACTGCTTCAAGTCCGCCTAAGACTTGAATCTGACTGGCATTATATTTATCGGCTTCTTTTTCATATTGCTTAATTTGATTGAGATTTTCTTTTTCATTATCTGCCATGCAATTTCCCCTCTTCTAAATAAATTTGTCCAGATTTAATTTGGTATATTTTCGGTTTTTTAATTATTTCCCAGGAAATACCCGCAAGATCTGTCGTCGTAATAAATGTTTGTGTTTTACCATGAATGTAATTAAGTAAGGCGCTTTGTCGTTTATGATCAAGTTCGCTCATAACATCGTCAAGCAGCAATAATGGATATTCAGCAGTTATCTGGTGCACAAGCTGTATTTCGGCCAGTTTAAGACTAAGTGCTATGGTTCTTTGCTGCCCTTGAGAACCATACAAATGCGCATCTTTGCCATTAAGCGTAAATTCAATATCATCTCTGTGAGGACCACTCAAAGTAGTACCTTTGAGAATTTCAACCTTCTGATTTTTTTGGAAGTTAGTCAGTAACTTATGATAAACTTCTTCAACACTATCTTTTTCTGTTATTTCCTTAACTGACGGTTGGTAAGTTACCTGCAAATTTTCTGCACCGGTACTAATGTGATTATAGGCATCTTGGGCATACTCATCTAAGCTTTTTAGGAATTGAAAACGGCGAACAACTACTTCTGCAGCAACTCCAGCCAATTGATCAGATAAAACTTCCAAGAACATGGTATCGTGCGCATCACCCTTTGCTAATTGCTTTAAGTAATTATTTTTTTGCTGCAAGACTTGCTTGTACTTGCCCGCAAAATAGAGGTATTCTGCACTAATTTGCCCAAATTCCTGATCCATAAAGCGTCTTCTCAGACTGGGTGCGCCTTTAATCAAATCTAAATCTTCTGGAGAAAATAAAATAGCGTTCAATTGTCCCACATATTTGGACAACTTCGCTTGTTCAATCCGATTAACCCAAACTTTTTTACCCTTTTTAGTAATTAGAACCCGCAGAGATAAGCCAATTTGGCTTTTATATACATGGCCAGATACATTGGCATAATCTTGACCAAAAGCAATTAATTCTTTGTCATTACTAGTTCTGTGAGAACGTGTTAAAGCTAAAAAGTAAATTGCTTCGAGTAAGTTAGTTTTGCCCTGCGCATTTTGACCTATAAAAATATTGACGTTGGGATCAAAATCAACCTCAAACTGCTGCAGATTACGGTAATTTTGTGCAATAAAATGCTTGAGATACATTTAATGCTACCGCAATTCATAAGTTTCTTGGTTTACTTCAAGCCTGTCGCCAGAGCGCAATTTCTTGCCGCGTCTTTGTTCTTTGACCCCATTCAGTAAAACTGGATTATCTTGCAGGTACCACTTAGCCTGACCACCAGAAGAAATGATACTTTCTTCTTTTAAAAATTGCCCCAGAGTGATGTACTCACTCGTTAACTTAAACTCTTTGATCATAACCACCTTCACCACTTTAAATACCTATAATAAGTATATTCGTTTCACAAGTAAAAAACAACTAAAAGCCCGTATAAAGCCATATAAACGGCTTTTTTTAAAATAAACAATTCATAGTAAATGACATTAAAAATAAACTGACAAGCATTTTCGGTCGATTATAAAAAGTTGGCTCTAAAAAAAGCCATCAAATGATGACTTTTTATTTATGCTCAATTTAATGATTAAAATGTTCTAACTGGGGTAATCAGTTGGACAAAATCAATATCGCTTTTATCTGGGTTGACCGTAAATGGTCGCAGCGGTTGCGTGAATGACATCACAACTGAGTCAGTTACTGAAGCTTTCAAGGCGTCACGTAGGTAATCAGGATTAAATGAAATTTTCAGATTTTTACCTGTCAGCTTTTTAAAGCCAACATCTTCTTCAACATTACCAATTTCAGCGGACTCACCAGACAGTTTGGCAATTTGCTTGTCGACATCAAGAGTTAAATCAACTACGTTATTGCGTCCAGCATGTGTCAGTAAACTTGCCCGATCTAGTGCGCTGGAAAGTTCCATTAAATCAAATTCCACAGTTGTTGTGCTATCTGTTGGGATTAGGCGCTCAGTATCAGGATAGCTGCCTTCAAGTAAACGTGAATAAAACAGAATATTGCCGATTTCAAAAAGAACCTGATTTTCTCCCGGACATACTCTAATTTCAGGATTAGTTTCACCAATAATCCGAGCAAGCTCAAGCAAGCTTTTTCCAGGAATGATCAGATCAGTCTTGGATTGCGGACCATTTTCTAAAGCTAAGGCCCGGCTGGACAACCTATGGGAATCGGTGGCTACAGCATGAATCTTATCTGGGCTAAAAGTAAAATGCACTCCCGTTAATACTAAGCGGCTTTCTTGAGTTGCAACAGCAAATTGAGTTTCATTGATAATTTCGCGGAAAGTTTTCCCCGAAATAACAAAAGAGGACTCGTCAGGAATTTCCGGTAATCTTGGGTAGTTATTGGCATCTAAACCATTAATTGTAAACTCACTATTTTCAGAGATAATTTGGGTTTGAAAACTTTCTTTAACTTCTAAAGAAAATTCTTTTCCAGGTAATCGTCTAATAATTTCACTAAAAAAGCGTGCTGGTAACACAATTGAGCCGGTAGAGCCCACAGTTAGATCTTCACTAACCGGAATTTTAATTTCTATTGAAATATCGGTATCACTACCAGTTAAGAGTAATTCATCTTCAGATAAGTTAAGCTTGATTCCACTGAGAATAGGGATAGTTGCTCTGGAAGAAATGGCATGCATTACATTGTTTAAATTGTCTAGAAAAAGATTTCTGTTTACGGTAAATTTCATTTGGAGCCTCCTGTTATTTTGTCTAGTTCCTTTATATTAATTATATATTTAATTAGTAGTATTAGTAGGTCCTGTGATTTATGTTGAAAAGTTATCACAGCCTTAAAATAACGTAATTATTGCGGTTAAGAAAATGTGCACAACTCCGCTATTTTTCCACAGTGAATAACTTTTAACGGTCAAGCATCTGCTTTAAATCAAAGACAGCGGTCTTAATATCGGAATTAGTTTTTATTTCCCGGCTGATTTTTTCATAAGCATGCATAACGGTTGTGTGATCCTTACCACCAAATTCCTGGCCAATTTTAGGAAGGCTGGAATCAGTTAATTCACGGGACAAATACATTGCTATTTGTCGTGGTACCACAATTTGGCGTACACGCTTTTTTCCTTTTAGTTCGTGCGTTGAAGTTTGAAAATAATTTGCAACTACTTCTTGAATTTTAGAGATTTGCAAGCCCTGATTTTTCTGGACTAATTTGAGATCAGCCAGCGCCTCACGCGCTAGATTGACATTAATGTCTTCATGTTCAATTGTGGCGTGTGCTTGGACTTTTACTAAAGCACCTTCAAGTTCACGGATGTTGGTATCAACTTGAGAAGCGATATAGTCTAAAGTATTGTCATCAATAGTTAAGTTTTCGGCTTCAGCTTTTTTGCGTAAAATTGCAATTCGGGTTTCTAAGTCGGGTGGGGTGATTTCAACCTGTAGGCCCCAGGTAAACCTTGATACCAAACGTTCGGACAGATCTGGTATCTCGGTTGGAAGCCGGTCGCTTGTCATGACTATCTGCTTTTGGTCATTGTAAAGCGTTTCGAACGTATGGAAAAATTCTTCCTGAATACCTTCTTTTTTTGCAAAAAATTGAATATCGTCAACTAATAATAAATCGCATGTGCGGTATTTAGCGCGGAACTGATCCTGAGTTTTGTTCTTAATTGAGTTAATGAAGTCATTAACGAAAGTTTCACTTTGGATGTAAACGACTTTTGCATTGGGGCGCTCAGCCAGCATTTGATGGCCAATAGCCTGCATCAGGTGCGTTTTTCCTAAACCGACACCACCAAAAATAAAAAGGGGATTATAAAAGCTACCGGGACTGTCAGCTACTGCCAAGGCAGCACCTGCTGCTAATTTGTTTCCTTCACCTTGAACAAAGTTGTCAAAAGTATATTTTTCATTGAGTTTCAGGCTGCGCACAAATGCATTATCTGTTTGTGGGCGGGTATTCTCAGAAACTACTTGAGTTTGCACTTTTGGAGTTACTAGTCTTTCTGTACTTTTATCACCTTCAATTTGAAAAACTGGCATAACTTCAATATTGGCATACCCGTAAGCAGATTGAATTAATTGCGACGCCAAATTTTTTTCCCAATATCCCTTAGTTACAGGATTTTGGACTGCAATTTTCAATTCATGAGTTTCCTTATTATAGGAAAGAGGCCTGGTGTTTTTAAACCAGGCGTTATAAGCTACCTCATTAAAATGTTCGTGCATTTCGCTAATAAAATGATGCCAAAATTTATTAATATCAAACAAAATATTTCCCTCCGCTTACGTTGAGCAACACATATTTTACCATCTAATAAAAATGTTTTCCACAAGTGAACAACATTAATTCAGAATTAACAAGTTGTGGATAGATTAAAAGCGAAAATGCACAAAAAAATGCTGAATTTTGCTAATTAATTATTTATGTACAATAAATTTGTGGAAATTTTATACTGCTATGACAGTAAAAGAGCATTATTGGGTGACAATATATCCACATACTGTGCATAAAATTTTAAACAGCGTGTAGATTGTGGATAAAAGTGTGGAAAATCATGTTAATTGCAAAATGTGGATAATTTTTAGAGCGAAAATGTAAACAGACTTAGTGCAAAATAGTTAGCCTATTAAGAACAAAATCTTTTGTCATAACATAAAAAGATTAACTTTTAGTTCGGAGGGAAAAGTAAAGGTAATAATCATTAATTTAAAAGCTTATTGCTGCTTTTAATAACTAATAGCTTATAAGTTATTTTTCGTATAACTTTAGTATTAGAGTCTGCAATTTTTTTAACTATAGAAAATGCTAAATAAGATATAAGTTATATTCCTTGTTTAT